>CBDFHV010000083.1:0-218603 GCA_965247705.1 Rhodospirillales bacterium
CGACTGCCTGATCCAGCCCCCTACCCCTTGCCGCCGGAGAACGTGTCCAGTTCCTTCTGCATGGCTTCGAGGCGGGCGCGGAGGTCGGCGATGCGGTCTTCGGCGCCGGCCGCCGCGTCGGCGGTGCCGGATGACGGCCGCGGCGCATTTCCAGCGCCATCTTGCCAATCCTGGAAGGGGGAAAACACCTTCATCGCCTGTTCGAACATGGCCACGTTCTGCTTGCCCATCTCCTCGATCTGGGGGAAGGGGAACAGGCCGCCCAGGGCCTCCTCCATGTAGGAGCGCATGCGCTCCTGGTTGCGAGTGAAGGTATCCATGCTGTGGTCCAGGTAGCCGGGCACCAGGGCCTGCAGGCTGTCACCGTACAACCGGATAAGCTGGCGCAAAAAGCCGATGGGCAGCAGGTTCTGGCCCTTTGACTCCTCCTCGACGATGATCTGGGTAAGGACGGAACGGGTGATGTCCTCGCCGGTCTTGGCGTCGCGGACGACGAAGTCCTGGCCGTCCTTGACCATCTGCGCCAGATGGTCGAGGGTGACATAACTGCTGGAAGCCGTGTTGTAGAGGCGGCGGTTAGCGTATTTCTTGATCGCGATGGGCGTCGCGGACGCCGCGGAGGCATCGGCCATGACCCGATCTCCGGCCTTGATTGCAAGCGCGAACGTAGCAGCCCGCGATGTTGCATTGCAATGACATGTTCCTCGACGGATCGCCGCCCGCCCCATCAACACCATCTCGTGGGCGGGGAATCTGACGACCATGGCCAAGCGGACAAAAGACGGCGATTCGACAGCGGACCCGTCAGTGGGCTCTTCTGGCGACCTGGAAGACCTGGCCCGACGCTACCTGGATTCGTGGGAAGAACGGCTGGCCGCCATGGCCGCCGAGGCGGACCCGGAGGAGGCCATGCGGCGCTCGACCGAGCTCCTGGGGGCCGTCTCCGCGAGCTGGGCGGGGCTGGCTGATGCCTGGACCGGCGCCTTCGGCGCCCCGCCCGGGCCCCCGGCCGCTGCCCCTGCATCTGGCGATTCTGGGCGCGACCTGGCTGACCTCGCGGACCGCATTGCCGCCCTGGAACGCCGGTTGGACGCCCTCGAACGCCGGCGAGGCGCCGTGGATTCCAAGCGTGACAACCCCAAGGGACGGGAACGGAAGCGATCCCCTCGCAAGGGACCTGCGAAAGGCTGATCCGGACGCCCTGGCCCGGGCCGTCGACGCGGCGGCGCGGGCGCGGGTGGCCCGTTTCCTGGCCGGGGTCGAGGCCTACCGGCGCCATCCGGCCCGGCGGCAGCTCCAGGACCCGCCGGTCCTGTGGTCGGAGGGAACGACCCGCCTGCTGGATTTCGGCCCGGAAGATCGGCGGGCACCGACGGTCCTGGCCGTGCCGTCCCTGATCAACCGGGCCTACATCCTGGACCTGGAAAAGCGCCACAGCCTGATGCGCCACTTCGCGGCCCGCGGCATCCGCGCCCTGCTGGTGGACTGGGGCGCGCCGGGGCCCGAGGAACGCACCTTCTCCCTTACCGATTACGTGGCCGGACGCTTGGAACGGGCACTGGAAGCGACCCGCCGCGCCACCGCCCGCCCGCCCGCCGTGCTCGGCTATTGCATGGGAGGCCTGCTGGCCGTGGCCCTGGCCGCCCGCCGCCCCAAGGACGTGGCAGGCCTGGCGTTGCTGGCGACGCCATGGGATTTCCACGCCCCTTCGCCCCGGCGGGCCCGCCAGTTGGCCGCCGCGGCGCCGCCATTGACGGCCGTCGCCGGCGCCCTGGGCGGCCTGCCCGTGGATGCCATCCAGGCGCTCTTCGCGGTCCTCGACCCGTATCTGACGACGCGCAAGTTCCGCCGCTTCGCCGGACTGGATCCGGCGGCGGAGGCCGCGCGGCGGTTCGTGATCCTGGAGGACTGGCTCAACGACGGCGTGCCCCTGGCCGCCCCGGTGGCGGAAGAAACTCTCGGCGGCTGGTACGGCGACAACACCCCCGCCCGGGGCGCCTGGCGGGTGGACGGCCAGATTGTGCGCCCGGAAAACTTCGCCGGACCGGCCTTGGTGCTGGTGCCGCGGCGGGACCATATCGTGCCGCCGGAGTCCGCCCTTGCCCTGGGCGCGCGGCTTCCCGGGGCGAGCGTACGCACAGTCGCCGCCGGCCATATCGGCATGGTGGCGGGCAGCCGCGCCGCAAGACTTGTGTATGGACCCCTGGTCCGCTGGCTGAAACGGGAAGCGGCCTGAGCGCCGGCGGAGCTAAATTTGTGCACCGCAGCATAAATGATCTTGCGCCTGGAACCTGGCGACGTTTAGAGTACGGACCCGAGCTTCACATCCGATTTTCAGACGACCGCCGCCCGTGATCCCCGCGACGCGGCGACAGGAGGTATCCCATGTCGAACATCGTCATCGCCAGTGCCGCCCGCACCGCCATCGGCGCCTTCAACGGCGGCCTTGCGAGCCTGCCCGCCCACGGCCTGGGTGAAGTGGTGATCCGCGAGGCCCTGTCCCGCGCGGTGGTGGAACCGGGCGAGGTGGACGAGGTCATCATGGGCCAGATTCTGGCCGCCGGCGCCGGTCAGAATCCAGCCCGCCAGGCGGCCGTAAACGCCGGCATCCCGGTGGAGAAGACGGCCTATGGCATCAACCAGCTTTGCGGTTCGGGGCTGCGTGCCGTGGCCCTGGGCTCCCAGGCCATTCGGCTGGGCGATTCCGCCATCGTCGTCGCCGGCGGCCAAGAGAGCATGAGCCAGGCTCCCCACTGCATCCACATGCGCGACGGCACCAAGATGGGCGACACCCAAATGGTGGATACCATGGTCAAGGACGGCCTGTGGGAAGCCTTCAACGACTACCACATGGGCACCACGGCCGAGAACGTGGCCCAGAAGTGGCAACTGACCCGCGACGAACAGGACGCCTTTGCCGCCGCCTCCCAGCAGAAGGCCGAAGCGGCCCAGAAGGCCGGGCGGTTCCAAGATGAAATCGTCCCGGTGACCATCAAGACTCGGCGTGGCGAAACGGTGGTCGACACGGACGAGCACCCGCGCCACGGCACGACGGCCGAGTCCCTGGCCAAGCTGCGCCCGGCCTTCGCCAAGGACGGCACGGTGACCGCCGGCAATGCCTCGGGCATCAATGACGGCGCCGCCGCCATCGTGCTGATGAGCGAGGAGGAAGCTTCCCGCCGCGGCATCGCGCCCGTCGCGCGCATCGTCTCCTGGGCCACCGCCGGGGTCGACCCGGCGATCATGGGGACCGGTCCCATCCCGGCCAGCCGCCGCGCCCTGGAAAAAGCCGGCTGGAACCCGGACGACCTGGACCTGGTGGAAGCCAACGAAGCCTTCGCCGCCCAGGCCTGCGCCGTCAACAAGGACATGGGGTGGGATCTGGCCAAGGTGAACGTCAACGGCGGCGCCATCGCGCTCGGCCACCCGGTTGGCGCTTCGGGCGCCCGGGTGTTGACGACGCTTCTGTTCGAGATGCAAAAGCGCGACGCCAAGAAAGGCCTGGCCACGCTCTGCATCGGCGGCGGCATGGGCATCGCCATGTGCGTGGCCCGCTGAAGGTCGCGGGCGCGGCGCACGGGGAGGACATCATGGCACGGACAGCGCTGGTTACCGGCGGCACCCGGGGCATCGGGGCCGCCGTCAGCGTCGCCCTGAGGAACGCGGGCTATGCGGTGGCCGCCAACTACGGCGGCAACGACCTGGCGGCCGAAGCCTTCGGCAACGAGACGGGAATCGCCGTCTACAGATTTGACGTCTGCGACTTCCAGGCTTGCAAGGACGCCATCGCAATGGTGGAGGGCGACCTGGGTCCCATCGACGTGCTGGTCAACAACGCTGGCATCACCCGGGACGCGACCCTGCACCGCATGAACCCGGAACAGTGGTCGGACGTGATCCGCACCGATCTGGATAGCGTCTTCAACACCAGCCGCAACGTGATCGACGGCATGCGCGGCCGGGGCTTCGGGCGCATCATCAACATCAGCTCCGTCAACGGCCAGAAGGGGGCGTTCGGCCAGTGCAACTATGCCGCCGCCAAGGCCGGCATGGTTGGCTTCACCAAGTCCCTGGCCCTCGAATGCGCGACCAAGGGGATCACGGTGAACGCCGTCGCCCCCGGCTACATCGCCACCGAGATGGTGAAGGCGGTACCCGAAGAGGTGCTGAAGGCGAAGATCATCACCCAAATCCCCGTGGGACGCCTGGGCGAGCCGGAGGAAGTGGCGCGCTCGGTCGTGTTCCTGGCCTCCGACGAGGCCGGGTACATCACCGGCTCCACCTTATCCATGAACGGCGGCCAGTACATGGCGTGACGCCATTGGCCGCGGACCTGGTCTTCGACGGGCCGGCCTCGGCGCCGGCCACCATTGCCCTGGCCCACGGCGCCGGCGCGCCCCTGGACAGCCCCTTCATGGCCGCCATGGCCCGTGGCCTGGCGGCGCGCGGGTTGCGCTGCGCCCGCTTCGAGTTTCCCTACATGGCATCGCGCCGGACCGACGGCCGGCGCCGTCCCCCCGACCGGCTGCCGAAGCTGCTGGACTGCTGGCGCGCCGTCGTCGCGGCGCTGGGCACGGATCGGCTGATCATTGGCGGCAAGTCCATGGGCGGGCGGGTCGCCAGCCTGCTGGCCGTCGAGCGGGAGGACGCGGGAGAACCGCTCCATGGCGTGGTCTGTTTGGGTTACCCGTTTCACGCCCCGGGCCGGGCGCCGGGCCCCAACCGCCTGGAGCATCTGGCCGACATCAAGACCCCGACCCTGATCCTGCAAGGCGCCCGCGACGCCTTGGGCAACACCGAAGAGGTATCGACCTACAGCCTATCGCCGGCCGTTCGGGTGCAGTGGTTGGAAGACGGCGATCACGACCTCAAGCCGCGCCGCGCCTCGGGCCGGGACTGGGAGCAGAATCGCGCCGAAGCCCTCGACGCGGTGGCCGCCTTCGCGGCAACCCTCTTCGAGGGTCGCTAGAACTACCGGGTTTACTCTGAGCTCCTTGGCCCCGGGAGGTGGTTCACCACATCCTGTGTTTTGCGTAGTCCGCGTAACCTGTGTCGTATGCTTCATCGTCGAACTCGGCCTTCATCTCGCGGATGAACTGTCCGGCCTTGGGCACGCGATCGCTCTCGTCGCCGGATTTCCACAACGCCGAACGCATGAATGCCTTGGCGCATTGGAAATACATTTCGCCAATCGTTGTCACGATTACCGTCTTCGGATGCTTCCCGTTCTTCTCAAACTGCGCTGTGATCGACGTGTCGGCGGTCAGGATCGCGTCCCCATTCACGCGCACAACGTTATTGCACCCTGGCACCATGAACATGAGGCTGACACGACTGTCACGCACAATATTTCGCAAAGAATCGATCCTGTTATTGCCCCGCCAATCCGGTAGCAGGAGTGTTTTGGTATCCGTTACTCGGACGACCGGGCCGGCATCACCTCTCGGACTTGCATCGGTACCCTCGGGGCCAACCGTGGAGAGGATCAGAAAGCGCGACGCTTCAATCCATTGTTTGTAAAGCGGCGTCATATGGTGCGCGACCTTGGTTAGCGCCGCCGGCGACGCATCCTCGTAAAGCGCCTCGAGCATGTGAATATCGTTGATAGCCTTCATCTATCCGTCCCATTCTCGACCATGCGGCGTCAGGCGGGCATTGTTGCGGTCTTCCATCCGGTCCTCCTCGGAATCGCCAAAGTCTCGGCAACTTCAGCTTCCTCGGTCAGGACCGAGTGGACAACCGATTGAATGGAACCGCCAAACCTGCGAGCGCTTTAGGCCAACCCGTTGCCCGAGCCGCCGATCATGGCCAGGAATTCCCGGCGGGTGGCCGAATCGGTGCGGAAAGCGCCCAGCATGCGGCTGGTGACCATGGTGACGCCCGGTTTGTGAATGCCGCGGGTGGTCATGCACTGGTGGGCCGCCTGGATGACGACGGCGACGCCCTCCGGCTCCAGTACATCGTTGATGGTGTTGGCGATCTGGGCGGTGAGCTTTTCCTGGATCTGAAGCCGCTTGGCGTAGATATCTACCAGCCGGGCAAGTTTGCTGATCCCGATGACCCGGCGCCGGGGCAGGTAGGCCACATGGGCCTTACCGATGATGGGCACCATGTGGTGCTCGCAATGGCTCTCCACCCGCACGTCCCGCAGCACCACCATCTCATCGTAACCGTCGGTTTCGGTAAAGGTTCGCTCCAACAGGCCCACCGCATCGGCTTCGTAACCGGCATAGAATTCCTCGTAGGCGCGGACCACCCGCTTGGGGGTGTCCACCAAGCCCTCCCGGTCGGGGTCGTCGCCGGTCCAGCGGAGGAGAACCCGGACCGCGGCCTCCGCTTCCTCGCGCGACGGCCGATCAATCGACTCGCGGTCCGAGGACGGCGCCGTTTCGACAGGCTTTACCGGGCTTGCAATATCCATTGTCGGTCTTTCGCTGGTTGCCTTGGACGCCGAGGGCGGCCCCACCTTTGAGCGACTGAAGGCACTCGCGCAAACATGTGGGGTAGGGATTTTGGGTGTCAACCCAATGAAGGGAAGCCCCGTGGCGCGTGGTTAGTGGATGGGCGCGCTGTGGTGGGGACTGTCGAGGGAAAACGCGGGCACCTCGGCGTCGAACCGATCTCCCGCGTCCGTCTCCATCTGAAAACTGCCCGCCATGAATCCGGACGGCGTGCTCAGGGGTGTGCCGCTGCTGTATTCGAAGGAGTCGCCCGGCCCGAGCAAAGGCTGTTCGCCCACCACGCCGTCGCCACGCACTTCGTGGGCGCGACCGTTGGCGTCGGTGATGCGCCATTGGCGGGTCATCAACTGCACGGCTACGGCTCCCTCGTTCTCGATCCTGATGTGATAGGCCCACACGTAATGGCCCTTATTCGGCGCCGAGTGGTCCGGCAGGAACTG
This sequence comes from Rhodospirillales bacterium, assembly GCA_965247705.1. GTDB lineage: Bacteria > Pseudomonadota > Alphaproteobacteria > Rhodospirillales > CAMCUA01 > CBDFHV01. The sequence goes on from CBDFHV010000083.1 coordinate 6,902, forward strand.
CGGTCGCACGCGCACGCGGATATTACGGGTGACGGCGACATAGTCTCCGGGTTCCATACCGGGGGACTTGCTCATGAAGAAACCCCTGTCTGTGGCGGGGGCGGAAGCGTCGCCCCCAGCAATGGCGACCGCCAACAAAATAGGGGCTCGCCGAGGATTGTCCAGACGGCGCGCGGCGGGACCTTGCCGGAAGATCCCCGGCGCGGCGGGCCGGACCGCCACCGTCGCCGGCTGCGGCGGCTGACGCACGGGAACCTGAGTAAGAAACATCATCGCCAGGGTCTCGACCGCCAGAAAACCACCGAGGATAGCGTTGCGCATCGCGGGCCTCGCGTCCACATCGCGCCGTCCGACATCGGACCGCGCCGGGGATCAACCGAGGGCAGCGTGGCCCCGTTCGATGGCGAGAAACCGGACAAATCAAGGCGGTCGTGGGGCGAATTGGGGGTAATTTCGTGGCCGCGACCCAACGTTCAGGAGCGTTCCGGTTCGCGGCAAACCCGCAGGCGGGCCGATTCGATCAGCGCCCGGTCCCAGGCGTCGGCGACGGCGGCGTTATCGGTGTCGACCGACGGCAAAATATATCGCTTGTCCGCCGCGCGGCCGTCGCAAAGGGGCATCTTGCCGGCCAACGCGGCGTCCACCGACCAGCCGCGCCCGGCCACCGCGTCCCGCAGCGTGGCCGAGCGCGGCGCGAAATCCGCCCGGCAGGCGACGGCCTGGCTGTCGCCAAGGAGCCAGCAATCGTAGGCCGCCTGGGCCTCGGCCGCCGCCGTCGGCGCCAGATGACGGCCGCCGCGGGCGAGGGCGTCGATCAGGCCTTCCCGGGCTTCGACGAGGAGGCGGCGTTGAATTCCCGACGACCCGAAACCCGGGGAAAATGCCGAGACCGGATGTGGTATGCGCTCTTGCCCCGGTCGCCCGCCAATGGGGTAGTCGAGGCCGCTACCATTGCCCACCACCGTCAGCCAGTCGATAAATGCCTCCGCCGGCGCCTCGGGCGGGTCTACATGCCCCGCGTCGGCGCGAAGGGCTTTTTGCGCCAGGCGCACGGATGGCCTGGAGGACGTGATGGCTCCCGCCGCTCGCGGCGCCAAGGCTCGGTTCCGATAGGCCGCCGTCAGGGCGCCCGGAAAATCCGATCCTTCGGTCGCCAGGTTGCGCACGGCGTCGAAATCCGCTGTCTCGCAGCCTGCAATGAACAAGGCGACAGCGGCCAGGGCGAATACTCGGGCGATCCCCTTTTTCATTTCAGGCAGCCGATCGTCGCGCGGTTGGCGACCACAGCACTGGCGCCAACGACAGCGGCTGGCCGACCCTTGCCCGCTCGGTCTCCGGCAGGATGTCCATGGCCGGCCACAGGCCGGTTTGCAGGGTACGGGCGTAGGCTTCGGGGAGCCCCCTGCGCGCCATCGATTGGGCGGCGGCCGCGTGGTCATAGTCCAGGGGGTGATTGGCGACCAGGACCCCTTCGGGCGTCGGAGTCAACAGGGAAAACCAGCCGCGCGGAGTCCCATCGTTGGCGGGCAGGCCGATGGCGCCCGCGTTGTGCCACAGGCGGCCGCTTGGGGTGACGGTGAAGGGCAGTCCGCAGTGACCGGCCAATACCCCGTCGGCGCCCAGGCGATCCAGTTCCGCCTCCTTGACCGCGTCGTCCGTCGAGGCAAACACGAATCGGCTGATGTCCGTCGCACCGCCATGAATGGCAACCAGCGCGCGGCCCCCCAGGACCAGCCGCACCCGTCGAGGCAGGCTTCGCATCCACGCCTTGGCCTCGCCGTCGACGGCCTGTCGGCAGTAAGCGAACCAGGCGGCGGACAGGTCGTCGCAGACCGTACCTTCGGCGAACCCGCAGCCGCAGTCCTCGGCGTCGAAGCCCAGGGACTCCTCGCAATTGCCCATCACCACCGCGACGCCCCAGTCCCGTATGAGGTCCACCGTGGCTTGCGGATCGGCGCCATAGGCGATGACGTCGCCGGTACACAGGATCCGGTCGGTTGGAATGCGTCGGGACGCGGCCGCACGGCGCAGGGCCGTGGTGGCCTGGAGATTGCCATAGGGTCCGCCGAAAACCAGCAGCGCCTTGTCGACCGAATCAAGGACGATTTCGTGCTCGTCGACCATGGCCAGGCGTTCCTTGTCCGCCTCGGCGGCACCCCTCACGAGGGGCTGCAGGATGCCCCGCCGAGGACGCAAAATCGAGCGCAGTGGGGATGGTTGAGCTTCACCTCGCCCATCGCGCCGGCCAGGGAAGGTCCCATCTCGAAGGCGGTTTCGTAGGGCAGCAAGGTGCAGGGCGCCACCACCGGGCCGTCGGCGCCCTTACGCTTGATCACCATGCGGGACGAGGCGCACATCAAGCTGTCGGGGGAGACGTCAAGGATATCCCAGCAGGCCGTGGTGATCTCCGGCACGTCCCGGTGCGCATCCATCTCCGGAAACAGTACCAGGGCCGCCGGATTGCGGGCATCGACCGGAAGGCCGATCTCGGCGAACAGGCGGCCATAGCCGGCGCGCAGGCTGTCCTCGGGCTCGTCCCACAGGGTGCGCCCGGCGACCGCGGTGTGAATCCCATGTTCCGCCAGCCAGCGGAGGCCCTGGATCGTCGGCGCCCAGGTGCCCTTGCCGCGTACCGATTCGTGGCGGTCGAGCGTGTAGTGGTCCACCGACACCCGCAGTGTCAGCCGATCGCCGTGGCGCCGATGGATATCGAGAAGCGCCGCGCGCTTGTTCCATAGGGGCTTCATCCCATTGGTCAGCACCAGGGCCGAGATGCCCCGGTCCAGGGTGTCCCCCAGCATGGCGGGAAAGTGGGGGTTCATGAACGGCTCGCCGCCCGTAAAGCCGATCTCGATCACCGGCAGTTTCTCGCCGGCGATCTCGTCCAGGTAGGTCGCCACCTCGTCGCGGGTCAGGTAGGCGAGCCGGTCATTGCGCGGGCTGGATTCGATGTAGCAGTTATGGCAGGTGATGTTGCACAGGGTGCCGGTATTGAACCACACGGTCGAGAGGGCCGTCATGGCCACATGGGCCCGCGCCTCGCCGCGGGCGGTGTGGTCCGGATCCTGGAACTTCCGCGGATCCAGGGGTCGAATGTTGGAACTGCCATCGGGCATGGGCGATCCGGTCTCCGAAATGCTTCTCAGCACATGGGGAGTCTGTCTAGCGGTGGCAACACGCCTGGCCAAGTCACGTTTGCGCGTGCCGGCACAACCGAAGGGCCGCGAATTCCATTGATAACGTCGTCACTTGCGCCGATTCTGCCCATGCCCTATACCCCTTTTGGATATGATGTGGGCGGGCGTGGTTCAATGGTAGAACGAGAGCTTCCCAAGCTTTAAGTGGGGGTTCGATTCCCCTCGCCCGCTCCATCCGCCCCTGGGGAGCGGCGGCCTGAGGGGTGAATCGAGCATGAGCAGCCTGCGGGTCAATTCAAGGGAAGTCACAACCATGATTTCGCCCTATCGCTTATTGGCCGTGGCCATCGTCTGCGCCTTGCCGTGGACCGCCCAGGCGCAGCAGCGACAAGGAGCCTATCTAAACCTGGGCGGCGGCGTCAGCCTGGCCCACGATTCCGACTTCGACGGCACCGGCATCGCGACGTCGTCCGATTTCGATCCCGGCTTTGCCGTCAACGTCGGACTGGGCTACGCCTACGGCAATGGGGTCCGGGTCGAGTTGGACTTCGGATATGCCAATCCCTCCGTAGGCGAGATCGACGGTGCCGCGTCGCCCGAGGGTGACGCGAGCGCCACGAGCTTCATGCTCAACGGCTATTACGACTTCATCAACGAGAGCCAATTTACGCCCTATCTGGGCGCCGGCATCGGTACGGCCATTGTCGATTTCGACGGCGTGCGGCCCATCGGCGGCTCGCAGATCGACGACGACGATACGGTCTTCGCCTATCAAGCCATCGCCGGCATCGCCTACCGGGCCAACGACCACATCGACCAGTTCACCGAATACCGCTACCTGGGCACAACGGATTCGAGCCTCAGCACCGTAGCGGGGGCGTCGGTGGATTCGGAATACCGCGATCACCGCTTCCTGATCGGCTTGCGCTGGTTCATCAACCCGCCCAAGAAAGCGCCAATGTCCAAACCGGCGGCGTCGCCGCCACCACCACCCCCACCGCCGCCACCACCACCGCCACCGGCCCCGAAAGCGGAGATCCCGCGCAACTACCTGGTCTTCTTCGACTGGGATCGGTCGGACCTGCGGGCGGACGCGCAGGCGATCGTCCGGGAAGCCGCCGAGAACGCCATCAAGGGCGGTATCTCGCGGATCGAGGCCACGGGCCACGCCGACCGTTCCGGTTCTAATGCCTACAATCTAGCGCTTTCGCAGCGCCGGGCGCAGTCGGTGATGAGCGAGCTGGTACGCCTTGGCATTCCGGCGGGCAACATCGTCATCTCCTGGAAGGGCGAGACCGAGCCCCTGGTGCCCACGCCGGACGGCGTGCGCGAACCGCAGAACCGCCGGGTGGAAATCATTCTCAAGTAGGGGTGATGCCAGCGGCGCACGGAACGGTCGGTACGACGGCGAATTCGCGGCGACAGCCGCGATAGTCCGACGCCGCGAACCCGCGGGAAGTCACCGCCCATGTCGATGCTCCTCGCGGACGAAACAGGTCCCGCCCCATGAGCGACGACGTTCGGCTGGTGCCCCTGGTCGGTGTGCCCGATATCGAACCGGGCGACGACCTGGCGGCGCTCGTTGTTGCTGCCTTGGCGGCCACGGACATGGCCTTGTGCCCCGGCGACATCCTGGCCATCGCCCAGAAAGCGGTCTCCAAGGCCGAGGACCGCTTCGTCGATCTGCGGTCCGTGACAGTCTCGAAGGAAGCGCGGACCCTGGCCGGCGACACGGCAAAGGATGCGCGCCTGGTGGAACTGATCCTGCGGCAATCGCGCCGGGTGCTGCGTCATCGTCCGGGGCTTGTCATCGTCGAGCATCGCCTCGGCATGGTGCTGGCCAACGCCGGCATCGATCGCTCCAACGTACACGCCGACCCCGAGGTCGTGTTGCTGCTGCCCGAGGACCCGGATGCCTCGGCGGCCCGCTTGCGGACGACCCTGGAGCGGGCGACGGGGGTGGCCCCCGGCATTGTCGTCACCGATAGCGTGGGCCGGGCCTGGCGCGAAGGGATCGTCGGCATCGCCATCGGCGTCGCCGGCATGCCGGCGGTGATCGACCAGCGCGCCCGGCTCGACCGATATGGCCGCCCGCTGGCGGTGACCCAAACCGCCTTCGCCGACGAGGTTGCGGCGGCGGCATCCCTTCTTCAGGGCGCGGCGGATGAAGGGCGGCCGTTTGTGCTGGTCCGCGGACTGGCGCCGGATGCTCCCGCCCAGACGGCGGCTCACCTGATGCGCCCCGAGGACAAGGACCTGTTTCGGTGAGCCGGACACGCACGCGCGTGCTGGCGCTTTCCGGCGGCATCGGCGGCGCCAAGCTGGTCCTCGGGCTGTCGCGGGTCCTGCCCGACCCCGGAACCTTGCTGGTGGTGGCCAATCCGGGGGACGACTTCGAGCATCTGGGGCTCACCATCTGCCCCGACCTGGACACCTTGGTCTACACTCTTTCCGGCCTCGCCGATCCGGCGCGGGGCTGGGGCCGCCGGGACGAGACCTGGACTTTCATGGCGGCGCTCGAGACCCTGGGCGGCGAGACCTGGTTCCAGTTGGGCGACGGGGACCTGGCCCTGCACGTGGAACGGACCCGGCGTCTGGGCGCCGGGGATCGCTTGAGCGCCATCACCGACGACCTGTGCCGCCGCTTAGGCGTCGGCCCGCGTATTGTCCCCGCCTGCGACCAGCCCCTGCGGACGGTGGTCGATACGGCGGATGGCGCCCTGCCCTTCCAGCACTATTTCGTCCGCGACCGCTGCGCGCCGGTCGTACGGGGCTTCCGGTACGAAGGCGCCGTCGAGGCCCGGCCCGGCCCGGGGATCCTGGAAGCCCTCGCCGACCCGGCATTGAAAGCGGTGGTGCTTTGCCCCTCCAACCCCTTCATCAGTATCGATCCCATCCTCGCGGTGCCGGGACTGCGGCAGGCCCTGGCGGAGGCCGAAGCGCCGGTGGTTGCCGTTTCGCCGGTGGTCGGCGGGCGGGCGATCAAGGGGCCGCTGGCCAAGATGCTGGCCGAATTGGGACGGCCGGTGTCCGCGTCCGCCATCTGGCGGCACTACGGCGGCCTGATCGACGGCATCGTTCTCGACCAGGCGGACAAGGCCCTGGCCGGGGAGGCCGAAGGTGACGGCCTTCGGGTTCTGGTAACCGGAACGGTGATGGGCAACCTCGCCGACAAGGACCGTCTCGCCGGGGCGGTCCTGGCCTTCGCCGACAGCCTGCGCTGAGCCATGTGGGCGGTGGTCCCGGTCAAGTCCTTCGAAGGCGCCAAGACACGCCTGCGGACGGTCCTCGACGAAGCGGCACGGCGCGCCTTGGCCGAGGCCATGCTGGAGGACGTGTTGGCGGCTCTCACGGGGGCGCCAGGTCTGGCTGGGTTCGCCATCGTCACGGTCGATCCAACCGTTGCCGCCTTGGCCCGTCATCACGGGGCGCGGGTCATGACCGAACCCCGGCCAGACGGCCAGTCGACGGCGGTGGCCTTCGCCGCCGACCTTCTGGCCCGGGAAGGCGTCCCGGGGATGCTGACCCTGCCGGGGGACGTGCCCCTGGTGACGGCGACGGACGTGGCGGCGGTGTTGGCCGCCCACGGCCCGGCACCGTCGGTGACCATGGTCGCCGCCGACGGCGCCGGCGGGACCAATGCCCTGGCCTGCTCGCCGCTGGACCTGATGGGCTTCCATTTCGGCGAGGACAGCCTTTCCCGGCACATCACGGAGGCTCGGCGCCAAGGCGTCGAACCCCGATTGGTGCCATGCCCCAACATCGCCTTGGACCTGGACCGGCCCGACGACATTACCGCCTTTCTGGCCCAGCCCTCGGCGGGCCGCACCCGCGCCGTCCTCGACGCCCGGCTCAGAACAGGGTCGTGATACGGGTTCCGGATGAACCGATTTTGGTTCAAGCCGGGCCGAGCGGTGGCCGGGGCGTGTGGCGCAGCTCCTTGAGTTCGAACGGATCGGCGAGGATGTCGGCCATGGCGGCGCCGGCCAAATAGACCTTCTTGCGCACCCCGTGGACCATGGGCGGCGCGCCGCAGAGGAAGACCCGCCAGCCCGAAATATCCCCGTGGTCGGCCAGGGCGGCCGCGTCGGCGCGGCCGGCTCGAACCCCTTCCTTCGGCGGCTCTCCGGAGACACACGGGATATAGGTTACGTTTTCGTGGGTCTCCACCAGGTCGCGCAGCATCGCCGCCAGATAGAGGCCGTCGGCGGTATTGCTGCCGTGATAGAGATGGATGGGCCCCCGATGCCCGTCGGCGAGGGCGTCCCGGAGAACCCCCAACAGGGGCGCCAGGCCCGTACCGGTGCCGATCATCAGGAGCGGCTGGTCCGGCCGACCCGGCATGTAGAAGCAGGTGCCGTTGGGCCCCTGGAAGTCGATCCCCTCGCCAGGCTTCAACCCGTCGCGGATCCAGCCACTCATCTGGCCGCCTCCGAGGCACTTCACGTGGATCTCCAACTCGTCGTCCAGACGCGGCACGCTGGCCAGGGAGTAGCTCCGCACCAGGCCGTTGCGGCGCAGATTGATAAACTGGCCCGCCCGGTAATAGAGCGGCGTCGCCGGCCGCAGGCGAACCCGGGTGACGGTGGGCGCCAGGGACTCCACCGCCGTCACCTCGGCGCGCCCGTAAAGGGCCGCCTCGTCGGGCCGGACGAGGGTCAAGTCGTCCTCCGGCAGGCCGCGGCAGGGAAGCATGAAGCCGAGTTCGATCTGGGTCGGCTTCAGCCCCTCCTGGGCGGCCGGCGGCACGGTGCCTTCCGTTGCCTGCATCAGGCAGGTGAAACAGACTCCCGAACGGCACGAATAGGGGATCTCCACGCCCTGTCGCAGCAGGGCGTCGAGGACCGTCTCGCCGGCCTGGATCTCATGGTCGGCACCGTCGATACGGACGATGGGCAACGCTTGGCGGGTCCTCTATCTGTTCAAGACGTCGTCCCGGGTGCTGCCGGCGATAGCCATGACCTCGTCGATGAGGTCGCCACCGACCCCAAGCTCGCTCAAGGTATCCTGCAGGTGACCGGCGACGGCATCGAAGTGGCTGTCGTTCCGCCCCCGGTCGACAAGGTGCTTGTGGGCGGTGCGCATGTCCTTGCCGGTGTAGCCGTGGGGTCCGCCGAACACCATGGTCAGAAAGGATTTCTGCTTTGCCCGCTGGGCATCCATATCGGTGTCGTCGAAGATATGGCTGATGTGGTCGTCGGTAAGGACCTTGCGATAAAACAGGTCCACGGCGGCCTCCACGGCGGGCTCGCCGCCGATGCAATCGAACAGGGTTTGGGTCGTCTGCATGGTCTGGGTCATGGTCCGGCTCCCGTATACCGATCGTTGAGAGGTCGGCACCCTATGAGGGCGATTACCGCCACGTAACTATACGGGGGGAGAGGTCGAGCGTGATTCAGCGACGGACTATTGGCGACGGGCCTCGAACTCGATAATCAAGTTCACATCGTCGCCGACCCAGCCGTTCTTGACGGCGTACATCATGCCGTATGCGCTGCGTTTGAAACTGCCCCGCGCCGAGATGCCGACCACGTGGGGCTTGCCGCCGAAGGTGCTGCCGATGGGATATTCGGCCGCCTTGTTCAAGGTCACCTCAATGGTGACCGGATGGGTCTGGCCGAGCAAGGCCAGTTGACCCGTTACCTTGCCCACCCGTTCGCTTATGGCATCGCCGCCGTCGGCGGTGAAAACCAATTCCGAGAACTCTTTGCTGTTCAGAAAATCGGGACTGCGAAGGTGCTCGTCCCGCTTGCGGTGGTTGGTAAAAACGCTGTCGGTCTTGATGACGATCCGAATGTCCGACAGGGTCCGGGCCTTTTCGTCGTAGGCGAAGCTGCCTTCCGCCTTCCGGAACATGCCGAGCACGCTGCCGTACCCGAGGTGATCGACGAGGAACCCGACGCTGAAGTGCTCGGGATCGATCTTGTAGCGCGCCGACTCGGCAACCGCCGGCGTGGCGGCGAGGAGAAGACCCAGTGCAATGGCGACGCGGAGGGGGGAATGGGACAGTTTCATGGGGTTGATGCTCCTTCCTGTTTCTTGCGGTTTCGGATCAGCCAGGCGACGTCCAAGGCGAAGGACGCGCTCAACATGGTGAGGGCCAGGCCGGCGAAAATTGCGGCGGCGGGCGGCGGCACCGGCGGCGTCAGGCAGGCGATGAGCAGAGCCATCTGCGCGGCGCAGACGAAACGGCGGCGATTGCTGGTTGGCAGGGGCCGACCCAGGGCGGGAACGGCCCAGGCGGCCGCCAGCAGGGCATAACGCATGGCGCCGATCGCCAGCACCCAGGGACCGGCCCGCCCCTCCGTCATCACCAGGGCGGAGAGGACGAGGATCAGCAAGGCGTCCATTTCCATGTCGAAGCGAGCGCCGAAGGGCGTCGCCATGCCGTCCCGGCGCGCCCGCCAGCCGTCCACGGCGTCCAGCAGGTAGGCGATGGCCGCCATTCCCACCACGCCCCACAGCAGGGTCGGCGACAGGGGACCCTGGGCGACGAAGGCGGCGATGATGCTGGCCAGCACCCCGCGACCCAGGGTCAGGCGATTGGCCGCGCCAAACCCGGGCCACGGCGCATGGTCGCGAAGCCCGGCGATGAGCACGAAGGCCACCACGCCATAGGCTGCCAGCGATTGTGCGGCCGCCATTCCCGGCGACGCCAAGGCGGGGGCAACCAGCAGCATGCCCATTGCCGTCAAGGCGAACCCCGCCGTGATGTGGCGGGCGGCGCTGAGTCCGAGGGGTCCAAGAGTTGCTGGCGTGGGAGTCCAGGTTGCCATGGCCGTCGTTCGTCGGTTTAGTGCCCGGGATCGCGGGCGAGCAGGGCGCTAGTGTTCCGCTCGAAACAAATGATTCCCATCGGGCAGGTGTGATGCGATTCTGGGTTCATGGGGAAGAAAGTGAGGATCCAGCTGGCGCCTGGGGATCAGGACAGGCTGGAGGCGTTGATCGCCAATGGCAACACGCCGCAGAAGCATGTCCGACGGGCTCGGATTGTACGGCTGGCCGGCGACGGCGTTGGCACCGATGAGATCCAGCGCCGCTTGGGCGTGAGCAAACCGACCATCCGACGCTGGCGGACGCGCTATGTGGAGGCCGGCGTGGACGGTTTGTGCCGCGATAAGACGCGCCCGCCGGGCAAGGCACCGCTTGCGGCGGATGTGGTCATGCGGGTGATCGAGAAGACCAAGACGGAAACGCCGCCGGACGCGACCCACTGGAGCCTGCGAACGATGGCCAAGGCGGTGGGCATCGCGCCGTCGAGCGTTCAGGCGATCTGGAAGGCACATGAGCTGAAACCGCATCTGGTGGCGACTTTCAAGCTGTCCAATGATCCGCGGTTTGCCGAGAACGTCGAGGACGTGGTCGGGCTGTATGTCAACCCGCCGGAGCACGCCATCGTCCTGTCGGTGGACGAGAAGTCCCAGATCCAGGCACTCGACCGCACCCAGCCGGGCCTGCCGATGAAGAAGGGCCGGGCCGGCACCATGACCCACGACTATAAGCGCCACGGCACCACCACCCTGTTCGCGGCGCTCGACGTGCTCGACGGCACGGTCATCGGCCAATGCATGCAGAAGCATCGCCATCAGGAGTTCATCCGCTTCTTGAACAAGATCAACCGCGCGACGTCGAAGCACCTGGCTCTCCACCTGATCGTCGACAACTACGCCGCCCACAAGACGCCGGAGGTCAAGCGCTGGCTGAAACGCCATCCCCGGTTCCACCTGCATTTCACGCCGACCTCGGCGTCGTGGCTCAACTTGGTCGAACGCTTCTTTGCCGAGATCACCCGAAAGCGCATCCGTCGCGGCGTGTTTCACTCCATCGTCGAATTGCAAATGGCCATCAACGACTACCTCGACCAGCACAACGCCGACCCCAAGCCTTTCGCCTGGACGGCTTCCGCCAGTTCCATCATCGATAAGGTCAACCGAGGGAAACAAGCGTTGGAATCGCTACACTAGTGTTGCGATTCTAACATTTGGTTCCTGAGCCCGGGGGTGAAGGTCGCAGTTTGCGTAGATTTAATGGGAACGAAATGTCTCGATCGGAACACTAGTGTAGCGATTAGAGTTGCCCGTGCCGCTCACAACCGCGAGACGGATATTACAGGGATGGGGATGACGATAGCGCCGCGCAAGGCCCGGGCCTTCTGGATCTCGAAACCGGGTCGGGGCGAATTCCGAGACGTCGATGTTGCCGACCCCGGCGATGGCGAGGTCCGTGTCCGCGCCCTTTACGGCGGAATCAGCCGCGGCACAGAAAGCCTGGTCTTCGCGGGCGCAGTCCCGGAGGATCAGTGGCAGGCCATGCGGGCGCCGTTCCAGGAAGGCGCGTTCCCCGGCCCGGTGAAATACGGCTACAGCAGCGTCGGCACCGTGGAGGCGGGCCCCGACGACCTGCGGGGCCGGACCGTGTTCTGCCTCTATCCCCATCAGAGCGAATACGTGGTCCCGGCGGAAGCGGTCGTGCCCCTGCCCGACGAGGGTCCCCGCCCCCCGGGCGGTCCTCGCCGCCAACATGGAAACGGCGGTCAACGGGGTGTGGGACCTGGGGGCCGGGCCGGGAGACCGGGGTGGTGGTGGTGGGCGGCGGGCGCCGTGGGCTGTCTGGTCGGCCGATTGGTGGCCCGATTGCCGGGCTGCGCGGTGCAGCTTGTGGACGTAAATCCGGTGCGGTCCTCCGTGGCGGAGGCCCTGGGACTCGCTTTCGCCGCACCAAGTGAAGCCTGGCGGGACGCCGACCGGGTGGTGCATGCCAGCGGCAGCGCCGAGGGCCTGGCCACGATCCCCTCGGCCTGGCGCCCTTCGAGGGCGAGGTGCTGGAGCTGAGCTGGTACGGGGACAAGCCGGTCTCCCTGCCCCTGGGCGGCGCCTTTCATTCCCGGCGCCTGACCTTGCGGGCGTCGCAGGTGGGGGCCGCTGTCGCCGGGGCGCCGGCACCGCTGGAGCCATCGCCGCCGCTTGGCCCTGGCGGTGTCCCTGCTCGACGACCCGGCCCTCGACAACCTGATCAGCGGCGAGAGCCGGTTCGAGGATCTGCCCGCCCTGATGCCACGCCTGGCCGCCCAGGGGGGAGATACCGAGGGGGGAGATACCGAGCCTGGCGATACCCTGTGCCATCGCATCGTCTATCCTTGAGCCCGGATACCGGAGAACCGCCGTGTACGCCCTGACCGTTCGTGACCACATGATGATTGCCCACAGCTTCCGTGGCGCGGTGTTCGGCCCGGCCCAGGCCCTGCACGGCGCCACCTACGTGGTCGACGTGGAACTGCGCCGCCGGGACCTGGACGGGGACGGGCTGGTGGCCGACATCGGCCTGGCATCGCAAGCCCTGAAGGCGGTGCTGGCGGCATACAATTACCGCAACCTGGACGAGGAAACGGCCTTCGCCGGCCGCAACACCACCACCGAGTTCCTGGCCCGGGCGGTGTTCGACGCCATGGCGACGCACATCGCCGAGGGCGCTTTGGGCTCGGGCGGCGGGGACCTGGCGTCCATGAAGGTGACCCTGGCCGAATCCCATGTGGCCTGGGCTTCCTACGAGGGGCCCCTGGGCGGCGCGGACGGCTGAGTGGCCGCCACCCTGCACCTGCTGCTGCCCGGGGATCCGGAGACCAGAACCGGCGGCTACCTTTACGACAAGCGGATCGCCGAAGGCCTGCGAGGACTCGGCTGGACCGTTGTCCGCCACCTGCTGCCGACGGGGTTTCCTTTCCCCGACCCAGCGGCCCGGGACGCGGCGGCGTCCCTGCTGACCCGCCTGCCCGATGGCGCGCTAACCCTGCTGGACGGGCTATGCCTGGGGGTTCTGCCAGAGGAGGTGGCGGCCCAGGCGGGACGCCTTTGCACCGTCGGACTGGTTCATCATCCCCTGGCCGAGGAGACGGGCCTGCCGGATGCCGACCGCCAGCGGTTGTTCCGCCTGGAGAAGGCAGCCCTCGCCCAGGTCCGCCGGGTGATCGTCACCAGCCCGTTCACGATCGAAGCCCTGCGGCCTTACCAGGTGCCAGGGGACCGCATCGGCGTGGTGTCGCCGGGCACCGACTCCGCGCCCCTGGCGACCGGCTCGGGCGACGGGCCGCCGCACCTGGTCTGCGCCGCCGCCCTCACCCCGCGCAAAGGCCACGGGGTGCTGATCGACGCCCTGTCCCGGCTGCAGCACCTTCCGTGGCGCCTGAGCTGCGCCGGTAGCAGGGCCTTGGCGCCGGACACCGCGCGGGCGGTCGAGGCCCGAATTTTAGCGGCGGGCCTTGGAGTTCGAGTGGCCCTCCTGGGGGAGCTGGATGGCCCCGACCTGGACCGCCTCTATGGGGCCGCCGACCTGTTCGTCCTGGCCTCCCACTACGAAGGCTACGGCATGGTGCTGGCGGAGGCCCTGGCCCGGGGCTTGCCCATCGTCGCCACCAGCGGCGGCGCCATTCCCTTCACGGTGCCGGCGGACGCCGCTGTCCTGGCGCCGCCCGGCGACCCGGTTGCCCTGGCCGCCGCCCTGGAGTCGGTCATCGGCGATCCGGCGCGGCGCGAAGTCCTGGCGGCGGGCGCCCGTCGGGCGCGGGACCGCCTGCCCACCTGGCCCTACGCGGCCGCGGCCTTCGCCGCCGAGCTGACCCGGGTCATGGGCCCGTGAGCGGCTTCGCCGCCCATTGGCTGGACCTGCGGGAGCCCGCCGACGCCGGCGCCCGGGACGAAGCCCTCGCCGCCCACCTGTCGTCCGCCCTGCCGAGCCGGCCCCTGCGCATCCTCGACCTGGGGAGCGGGACGGGCGCCAACGCCCGTTGGCTGGCGCCGCACCTGGGGGGCGACCAGCACTGGTGGGTGGTGGACGACGACGAAGCGCTCCTGTCGGCGCTGGCCGCGCGCATGAGTCAGAAGAACAGCGCCACTGTCGGCGGCGGGGAAGCCGGTCTCCTGACAGTGACCCCCCTCGGTATGAACCTGGCTTCCGGCCTCGAGACCCTGGACTTTAGCTTGTTCGACCTGGTCACCGCGTCGGCGCTCCTCGATCTGGTCTCGGCCCCATGGGCGGAGACCCTGGCAGCGGGCTGTGGGGCGGCGGGCGTACCGGTGCTGGTCGCCCTCACCGTCGATGGCGCCATCGCCTGGGAGCCGGCGGACGCGGAGGACGAAAGGGTGCGCAACCTATTCCTGCGCCATCAACGCACCGACAAGGGCTTCGGCCCCGCCCTGGGGCCCGAGGCCACGGCGTCCTTCTCCCGCGCCCTGGAAGGCCGTGGCTATGGGATATGGACGGCGCCCAGCCCCTGGCGCCTGGGCGACGGCGATTCAGCCTTGCAGATGGCGCTGATCGCCGGTTTCGCCGAGTCGGCCCAAGAGATGGCGCCTGGGGACGTGACCGCCATCAAGGCTTGGGCCACGCGGCGGCGCCATCACGTCACCGCGGGGCGGTCCCGGCTGGTCGTCGGGCACCGGGACCTGCTGGCTTTACCTCGCCTCCCACCCGTGTCGGCGGGAGGCGGGCCGGTCTGAGACCGGCCCCTACGCACCACAAGTCCAACCGAGAACCCTCGCGTAGGGGCGGGTCTGAGACCCGCCCGCCGGTCGCCGATGTCAGGATTTCAACAGGCACTCGAAGAGCATGTCCGCGCCCATGGGGAAGCGGCGCACGGCGGGGCGCAAGGCCTCCGCCAGCCGGTCGATGGGCGGCAACACGATCCCAGGCCGGCCGGAACCGATGATCATCGGCGCCACCGCCACCTGAAACCGATCCAGGCAGCCAGCCGCCAAAAAGCGCGACACCGTGGTGCCGCCGCCTTCGACGAACAGCGCGTTAAGGCCCCGGTCACGGAGGCGGGCCACCATGTCGGCCACGGGCAGTATGCCGTCCGAGGCCTGAAGGGCGATCACATCGCCGTCCGGGGAGGGCGCGCACCCCTGCGCCGTTACCACGACGGTGGGCGCCGCCGAGTCGCGGAAGACCCGATGTTCCGAGCCGAGGCGGCGCCGAGGATCGATGATCACCCGCACCGGTTGCTCGCCTTCGACCCGGCGGGCGGTCAGGCGGGGATCGTCCCGGGCGATGGTTTCGGCGCCCACCACCACGGCGTCGGCAAGGGCCCGCATGCGGTGCAGGTGGTCGATGGCCTGAGGACCGTTGATGTAGTGGGATTCGCCGCCCTCGGTGGCGATGCGCCCGTCCAGGCTCTGGCCCAACTGGCCCACCGTCATCGGCCGGCTGGGCCCGGCGGTGGCGAACGGAAGGTAAAGGTCCAGGAAGTCCCGGGCCGCCTCGCTCACCGTCTCCCGGGCCGTCCATCGCCCCATGCCATCCCAGGCGACGGTGGCGGGCGCGGCGGGCGGTTCGCCGCCCCGCGCCCGCCGGACGGCCAGAAGGAGGGACCAGGCCCCGTCCCCGTCAAGGGTCGCGCCACCGTTCACGGACGATCCCGCAACGCCGACAGGGGCAGTCGGGCCGTCTCTTCGACAATCGCCACCAGCACGTCGGCCATGTGTTCCAGCAGCAACCGACCCTTTTCCGCGTCGGCGACCGTGGCGTCGCCCGCCGCGCCCGACGGGTGAAGGTCCTGGGCCATCCAGGCGAAGCCGGTGCGGCCCAGGGGCTGAATGTGGGGAAAGTCCCGGTCCAGGTCCCGGGACGCCGGCGCGAAGTTCGCCACGCGGTCGCGGCGCACAAGATCGGGATGCAGGTGGAGCATCAGGGAGGTCTCCACCGCCCCCCCGTGGATCCCATGGGCCAGTTCGTCCTCGTCGAACAATCCCGGCGGAACCCCGAAGCGGAAGGTGTTGGCCTTCACCGCCACCATGCGGTGGCTTGCCCTGAGCCCCATGGCCGCCTGGTCCACCACGTCGGGCTGACCCCCGTGGCTGTTGACGATGACCAGCTTGCGAACTCCCGCCGCCGCCGCGCCGGCGCCGATCTCGCCCACCGTGGCGAGCAGGGTTTCCGGCTTCAGGCTGAGGGTCCCGGGGAAGTCCGCGTGTTCGGGACTGGTGCCCATCCACAGGGACGGCAGGACCAGGGCGACGACGGAATCCGGCGCCTTCTCCAGGGTCCGCCGCACCACGCCCTCGGCAATGCGAAGGTCGGTGGACAGAGGCAGATGGGGGCCGTGCTGTTCGACCGCGCCGATGGGAAGAACCGCAACAGTGGCCTTCGGGTCCATGTCGGCGAAGTCGTCGGTGGTGAGGTCGCCCCAGGGGCCGGATTTCAGGGTCGTCATGGGGCGCACATTACCACGGCGGCGCGGTGGAAACGCTTGCAAACCGGGTCGGATTGCCCGATCTATGGGCAGGGACTTGGTTCTGGATTTGCTTCCCTGGGATTTTCCGCGATCATCGCCAGCGTTGCCACCGTCGCCCTGGGATTGGCCATGGCGGGGCTGCTCGTCTATGCGCTGCACAGCCTGACCCTGCTTCTGTTGTTCCGCCGCCATGGGGCCGCATCCCTGGCGGCGGAAAGGCTGGAGGCGGCGGCGCCCCTGCCGGCCGGGGGCAACCTGCCCCAGGTGCTGGTGCAGGTGCCCCTCTACAACGAGCGGGACGTGGCCGAGCGGGCCATCCGCACTGCCGCCGCCCTCAATTGGCCCGGCGACCGGCTGACCATCCAGGTGCTGGACGACAGCACCGACGACACCACCGACATCGCGGCCCGGGTGTGCGCCGATTTGGCCAACCGCGGCGTCGCCATCGAGCATCGCCACCGGACCCTGCGCAGCGGTTTCAAGGCCGGCGCCCTGCAAGCGGGGCTCGAGGCCAGCGACGCCGAATACGTCGCCCTGTTCGACGCCGACTTCGTCCCCCGCCCCGATTTCCTCACCCGGGCCATCCGGCCCCTGCTGGCGGACGGGCGCCTGGCCGTGGTGCAGGGCCGGTGGGATCACCTGAACGCGCGGCAAAACGCCGTCACCCGGGCCCAGGCCATCGGTCTCGACAGCCATTTCGCCATCGAGCAGGCGGCCCGCGCCTGGAGCGGCCTGCCCATGCATTTCAACGGCACCTGCGGCCTGTGGCGGCGCCGCGCCATCGACGACGCCGGCGGCTGGAGCGCCGAGACCCTGACCGAGGACATCGATCTGAGCTACCGTGCCCAGTTGGCCGGCTACCGCTGCACCTACCGCATGGACCTGGCGGTGCCGGGGGAGCTGCCGGCGGACATCGACGCCTGGCGCAGCCAGCAGTTCCGCTGGGCCAAGGGGTCCATCCAGGTGGCGCGCAAGCTCTTGGGTCCCATTTGGCGGACGGCCTGGCCGCTGACCCACAAGCTGGCGGCGACCGCCCACCTCACCCACTACGGGGTGAACCTGCTGGTGCTGTTGAGCCTGATCGCGGCGCCGCCGGTGCTGTGGCTCACCGAAGCGCGCCCGTGGCCGGTTCTGCTGCTGGCTGCGGCCGCCATCGTCGGCGGCCTCGCGGCCAGCCTGTCGGTCTATGTGCACAGCCAGCGGTTCCTGCGCGGCGCACGCGCCGGCCGGCTGATCCGGGACCTGCCGGTCCTGGTATCCCTGGGGACCGGCCTGGCGCTCTCCAACGGGCGGGGCGTGGCCGAGGCCCTGTTCCGCATCGCGTCGCCCTTCGTCCGCACGCCGAAGACCGGCGGCGGGCAAGGCAGCTACCGGGCCGGCCGGCGCACCGGCCTGCCGGAATGCGCCGCCGCCCTGTGGGCCCTGTGGGGACACCTGGGCGGCATCGGGGTGATGTCGCCCCTGCTGCTGCTCTACGTCAGCGGCTTCGCCTGGGTCGGAATCCTGTCCCTCAAGTCCCGGGTTGGGTAGCAGCCGAAAAGGCTTCCAGCAGCAGAAACGGTAAACGGTCCATGGGGCCAACCGCCGCCTCGGGGCGCACGGTCGGCCGGAACCCCGCTTCGAACAAGGGCGCCAGCAGGTCGGCCCGGGGCGCAAACACGTGCACGGGCACGTCGTGGCGGGCGTCGGGACCGCTGATGGCGGCCGGCGGCTGATGGTCTCCCAAGGCGATGACCACGGCGTCGGGCGGCGCCCGCTGGCGCAGGAAGCCGGCCAGCAGGGCCAGGTCATAGGCCATGGTCCGGCGGTAGAATTCAGCCATCCGCACGGGGCTCAAGGCGGCCCAGCCCTCCGCCGGCGCCACGTCGGCGCCCGCCGGCGCCGGCACGGCGCGGGACCAGTCCTCGGCGATGGGCGCTACCGGGGTAAAGGGAGCGTGGCTGGTGATGGTGGGAAAGAACAGGAACAGGGGCGCCCGATCCCGGGGCGCGATCTCGCGGCGCGCCAGCCACTCCAGGGAATACTGGTCGGGGATCTGCCACCAGCCGTAGCGCGGCCCCCCATAGGCCAGGGACGGGGCGTCGTAGATGCGATCGAAGCGCAGGGCCGCCCCTTCCGGCCATGCCTTGCGAATGCCGGGGACCAGGGCGACGGTCCGATAGCCGCCGTCGCGGAACCGATCCACCAGGGTGTGCCGGCCGCTTTTCAACAGGCGGTGGTAGGCGCCGTTGCCTGGCACCCAGGCGCCCGACAGACCGGTCAGATGGGCCAGCCACGAGGCGCCGGCGAAGGTGGGCGAGCCCATGAAGGCCGAGGCCACGTGACGGCCGGTCTCGCCGGCGGCTGCTTCCAGATCGTCAAGGAGCGGCGCCAGGGGACCGTCGGCGTCGCCCCGGTCATAAACGACGGCGCCGTAGGATTCCAAATAGATCAGGTAAACGTCGCCGCCCCGAAGCCGCCCCAGGTCCGCTGGTGGCAGGACGGTCGCGCTGTCGGTGGCGTCGGTCGCATCCGGATCAGCCGCCGCCGCCAGATGTGCCGCCTGCTGGGCGACGACGGTGGCGACGGGAATGGCGAAATGGAGTTCGACACCGATTCGGTCGTTGCCCATGCCGGCGCCATAAAGTCCGATGGCGATCAGGCCTCCGACGATGGCACCCCGGCGAACACGCGGCCTTTCGCAGGCCCTGGCCATGGCGCCCACGGACCACGACACCAACAGCGCCAACAACGCCAGGACCGCCGGCACCCCCACCCCAATCGCCGCCACCTGCCACGGTGGTGCCACCTGTACCAGCATGCCGATCAAGTTGGGGACGTGGGGCAGGTCCCAGTAGAGGTCGATGCGGCGGCCGAACATGGCCGGCGCGGTAATGTCGAGAAAGCGGAAGACGATCCACAGGGTGAGGAGGACGGACAGCCCGCGCCGCGCCCAGGGGGATACCCCCGACCGCCGGAATGCGAGGCCGGCGAGGACGACCACCACGACCGCCAGTTCCACCGACGCTTCCCCCGTCCAACCCACCCACAGGGTGGGCCACAGGTTGTGCATGGTCAGGCCCGCATTGAGCAGGAACAGGCCGGCGAACGCCGCCACGGCCGTTCCCATCCTCATGGATCAGGCTTCGGCCATATGCGGGGAAAGAGGGCCGTTACCCCTCTTCCGTCACCCCCGCGCAGGGGTGACGGGAAGGTGGCGGCGGCCATCAAATGGTGAACTGGAGATTCCCCAGGCGCTTCGACAGCTTCAGGTTCTCCGAATAGTCCACCGGCACGGTGATCAGGGCCGGGCCCTCCTGAGCGAAGGCCTCTTCCATGGCATCGGCGATCTGGTCGGGCGCGGTGAGGCTGCGGCCCCACATGCCGAAGGACTTGGCCAGAAGCTCGAAGTCCGGGTTGTTGAAGGCCAACTCCGAATGGCGGCCGCCGAAGTGGCCCTGCTGCTTCCACTTGATCAGGCCGTACTCGCCGTCGCACCAGACCATGCAGACCACGTTGAGCTTGAGGCGGGCCAGGGTCTCCATATCCTGCACGTTCATCAGGAAGCCGGCATCGCCGCAGATGGCCATGACCTTGCGGTCCGGCTGGGCGATCTTGGCACCCATCGCCCCGGGCAACGCAAAGCCCATGGAGCAGAAGCCGTTGGAGATCAGGCAGGTGTTGGGCACCTCGGTCTGGAAGTAGCGCGCGATCCACATCTTGTGGGCCCCAACGTCGGACAAGAGGATGCCGTCCTTGTCGAGGGACTGGCGCACGTCCCACAAAATCTTCTGCGGCTTCATGGGGAAGGACGTGTCGTCCCTTTCCGCGCCAGATCATCGGCCATGGCCTCGCGCACCTTGGTGCGGGTGTTGATGTCGAACAGCGGCAGCTTGCCGTCGCCGTCGAAGCGGCGGTTGAGTTCTTCGTTGACCTGCCACAGGGCGTCCGCCACGTCGCCGACGACGTCCACGTCGACGGGATAGAAGTGGTCGACTTCCGCCGGCCAGAAATCCATGTGGATAATCTTCTTGTTCTGCTTGCGGTTCCAGGCGTTGGGCGCGCACTCGACCAGGTCGTAGCCGACGGCGATCACCAGGTCGGCCCCGTCCATTGCGATGTTGATGTAGTCGCCGCTTTGCAGGCCCATGGTGAACAGGCAGTGAGGATCGGACATGGGCACCGCGCCCTTGCCCATGAAGGTGCTGACGACGCCGATGCCCGACTTGTGGGCCAGCCGCTGAAGCTGCTGGGCGGCGCGTTTGCGGATGGCGCCGTTGCCGGCCAGGATCAGCGGGCTGGTGGACTGGGCAATCAGGTCGACGGCGGCGGTTATCGCCTTGTGGTCGGCGCCGGGGCGGCGAGTCTTGCGCACCGCCAGGGGCGGAACGTCGGTTTCCTCCTTGGCGATATCCTCCGGCAATTCGATCACCGTCGCCCCGGGTTTTTCGGCTTCGGCCACCTTGAAGGCCTTGCGCACCACTTCCGACACGTTGTCGCCGTCCCAGATGGATTGGGCCCACTTGGTGATCGGCCTGAACATGGCGATGGCGTCCATGTTCTGGTGGGATTCCTTGTGCAGGCGCTTGGTGCTGCCCTGGCCGATGATCACCACCATCGGCGCCCGGTCCATGTTGGCATCGGCCACGCCGGTCACCAGGTTTGTGGCGCCGGGGCCGAGGGTGCCCAGGCACACGCCGGCCTTGCCCGTGAGGCGGCCGTAGGCGTCGGCGGCGAAGGCGGCGGCCTGTTCGTGGCGGCAAAGGACGAAATCGATCGGACTGTCGAGGAGCGAGATCATCAGATCCGCGTTCTCTTCCCCCGGCACCCCGAAGATGTGCGTGACGCTCTCGGCCTCAAGACAGCGGACGAACAAGTCGGACGCCTTCATGACTCCCCCCTTCATGCGATAAATACAACGTGCGGGGGGAAGTCTACACGAGGCGAGCGAGGGGGACAAAGGCCGGGGCGCGGGGGGGGGCAACGCCCGGAGGGCGAAAACGAACCACAGAGGCGCAAAGGCACAAAGGCACAAAGGCACGGAGGCACGGAGGCACGGAGACTCCGTGGTGAAAATTCCCGGCGGTTCGTGCTTTACCGCGCCCCGGGAGCGTATCCCGCCTTGGTAGGGGCAACCGTGGACAACACCGGGAACACCGACCTGGTCACAGAGAAAGTCACAGAGAAAAAGCGTGCACGTCGCGCATTATCACCTTCTCTGTAACTTCTCTGTGTATTTGTGTCTCTGTGGTGAAATTCCTCACCCGATGGTGGTTCGAACCGTCACCCGGCCCTCAACTTCGGGCGCCACCCGCCGGCGGGGCGACCGGTTTCCAGTGGAGGCCGGTGGCGATGAGGCAACTGACGCCGTTGGGCTGGGTCATCACGATGCTCCAGGTGCCTTGCGGAGCGGCGAAAATCTCGACCATCGCGCCGCCATGGCTCAGGCCCATGGCCGTCGGATGCTCCGCGTGGCGCTGGCTGAGGGTGGCGGCCACAATGTCGTGGGGTCCGCAAACGGTTTGGGCCGAGGCCGCGTCGGTCATGGCGGTAGCGCCAAGCAAGCCCGCCAGCAGGAACGGGGATACAAGAGTCCGAACCATCGGATAGCTCCTCTTTCCGAGGATCGCCCGGCGGTTGTTCCTTGACGCCGCCAGCAACGATCCTGCCCATGGTGACCGTTGGACCCGATGTCTCCAATTATACAGAGGCATACGAGCGACAATCCCCGCGCCGTCACCGCCGCCCCCCTTGGCCCCTTCCGGCCGGGCCCCTATCATGCCCCGACCGACAGCAGGTCCCCGTAGCTCAGTCGGATAGAGCACCGGATTCCTAATCCGGGGGTCGCAGGTTCGAGTCCTGCCGGGGACGCCATTTTTTCAAAGGGTTATGATTTCGTAGTGTCCCGAGAGGTCCAATTTGCAACCGGATTGCAACCGAACTTGTAGCGCGCCACTTCGTCTTGATGGAGTTGCCGCCTAAATTTGGACTCTGGAGATACCCCGATTCAAGGGCCGGTGATTATCAACTCGTCGGCTCACCTGCGGCCCCCAACGTTGATTTGTCGATCGAGGACGAAGCGCGCGGTGTGCCGGTTGATGCTGTCGGTCACTGCGAGCCTCCCCCAATGCGCCAGACCAGGGCGCCCTTCAAAACAGCATCCTGCCGATCTTGGAGAACACGTCGGCGATACCGGTGAACCTGCCGTCGTCGGCAAGGAACGACGCTGCCGCCGCCCACGCCACTGGACCGCCAAACAAGGCAGCGACGTGGGAGCCGTGGGCCCGCGCCAAGGCGACCAAACGGTCGAGGACGTCCCCGGGCGCCGATGTGCCCCTCATCGTGGTGTGCCGCACCTCTATCCGCCCAGGTCTCCCGCGCCGTGACGTAGGAGGCGTCGACCTGATGGCGTGAGGCGAGAGCCGCCTCGATGTCCCGGGCGACACCGGCGAAGGCGTCGGGCGCGGTTTCGGTTTCGGTCACAGTTGGTCTCCTCGGTGGCGATGATCAATCGACGTCGTTTTGGAAATGGTACGCACCGATATTGATCACCGGCTGGCGGCGAGTTCCCCAGTCGGCGGGGAACCCCATGGCCTCGGCGTGGTAGTGCCGCGCGCCGAAGGTACTGTCCGGGCACTCAACGCCGACAATCAGGCGGGCGATCTCCAGGCATTCGCCGAAGAGGGGGTCGTCCACGGACACCGCCTCGATAACGGCCGCTTGGGGTCCTTCCTGTTCTAGCAGCTGAACTGACAGGGCTGCAGGTGGACGGACCGGATGTCGCTGCCGAACCAGCCTCCCTTCTCGACCCAGTTGCGTGCCTCGCAGCCCACGGCCACGTGGCCGCCGAACAGCTCGCCGCGCGCCTCCCCGCAGAGAGTGTGCGCCAGGGTGTCATTGTGCCCGTTCCGGCGAAGCCTGCCCCGCGCAGGCGGGTGGGCCGGGGGATATCGGTTTCAGAGGTCTTGCGTTCCAGGCCCTTGCCCGCGAAGGTAGCGAGCAAGGCGACGCGGGTTGACCGGACGGTACTCTGGTTCTACGCACGAAATGGATGACTGCGAGTACGAGGGCGGTTCTGGATTGTAATTGGAGGGTGGGTGTTGAAAAGAAAGGCGAGTCAGGCTAGTGTTCCGCTCGAAACAAATGATTCCCATCGGGCAGGTGTGATGCGATTCTGGGTTCATGGGGAAGAAAGTGAGGATCCAGCTGGCGCCTGGGGATCAGGACAGGCTGGAGGCGTTGATCGCCAATGGCAACACGCTGCAGAAGCATGTCCGACGGGCTCGGATTGTACGGCTGGCCGGCGACGGCGTTGGCACCGATGAGATCCAGCGCCGCTTGGGCGTGAGCAAACCGACCATCCGACGCTGGCGGACGCGCTATGTGGAGGCCGGCGTGGACGGTTTGTGCCGCGATAAGACGCGCCCGCCGGGCAAGGCACCGCTTGCGGCGGATGTGGTCATGCGGGTGATCGAGAAGACCAAGACGGAAACGCCGCCGGACGCGACCCACTGGAGCCTGCGAACGATGGCCAAGGCGGTGGGCATCGCGCCGTCGAGCGTTCAGGCGATCTGGAAGGCACATGAGCTGAAACCGCATCTGGTGGCGACTTTCAAGCTGTCCAATGATCCGCGGTTTGCCGAGAACGTCGAGGACGTGGTCGGGCTGTATGTCAACCCGCCGGAGCACGCCATCGTCCTGTCGGTGGACGAGAAGTCCCAGATCCAGGCACTCGACCGCACCCAGCCGGGCCTGCCGATGAAGAAGGGCCGGGCCGGCACCATGACCCACGACTATAAGCGCCACGGCACCACCACCCTGTTCGCGGCGCTCGACGTGCTCGACGGCACGGTCATCGGCCAATGCATGCAGAAGCATCGCCATCAGGAGTTCATCCGCTTCTTGAACAAGATCAACCGCGCGACGTCGAAGCACCTGGCTCTCCACCTGATCGTCGACAACTACGCCGCCCACAAGACGCCGGAGGTCAAGCGCTGGCTGAAACGCCATCCCCGGTTCCGCCTGCATTTCACGCCGACCTCGGCGTCGTGGCTCAACTTGGTCGAACGCTTCTTTGCCGAGATCACCCGAAAGCGCATCCGTCGCGGCGTGTTTCACTCCATCGTCGAATTGCAAATGGCCATCAACGACTACCTCGACCTGAGTCGGACCCGATTTCCTTGGACACAGAATTGGCTTAATCGAAGTGTCCAAGGAGGACCGGAACATGACCGATAATTTTGAGAAGAAAGTTGCTGTTGATGGGCCTGTGGTAAATGCGGGCGAGCTTGGCTCGTCCACGTTTTCCCCAGGACAGGCTTTGCCGGCAGGCCCGCTGGGACTTGGCCAGCGATGGACGGTGGCGCGCAAGCGTGAGGTCGTTCTGCGGCTTTTGCGTGACGAGCCGGTGCAACTTCTGTCGCGCCAGTTGGGCGTAGAGATCTTCCGGCTCGAGCAGTGGCGTGAGAAAGCGATCGGCGGGATCGACGCCTCGCTCAAGCAACGCAAGGGCGATCCGGTGCAGGCGGAACTGGATAGCGCCATGAAGCGGATCGGAGAGTTGACCATGCAGGTGGAACTGCTGGAGGCCAAGACGGAGACCTTCGGCCCTTTGGGGCGGCGGAGGTCGCGGCGATGAGTGCCGCCACCTCGCCCGGCACGGGTCTGGCCTACGGCCTGCGGCGGGTCTGCGCCGCCTGGGGCATGGCCCGCTCCTCGTTCTACGCCGTGACCTCCGGCCAGCACGCCGAGCAGCCGCCGGCAAAGCGTCGGGGACCGAAGCCCGCGATCTCGGACCAGGCGCTGCTGGTGGCGATCGAAGCCGACCTGGAGGCATCGCCCTGGGAGGGCGAGGGCTACCGCAAGGTCTGGGCTCGGCTTCGGGTCTGTCGCGACATCCGGGTTGCCCGCAAGCGGGTGCTCCGCCTGATGCGCGAGAACAATCTGCTCTCGCCCCATCGCTGCCGCCGCCGTGGCGGCAATCCCCATGACGGTGAGATCATCACTCATGCCCCGAACCTCATGTGGGGCACCGATGGCGTTCGGGTGTTCACGGTGGACGACGGCTGGGGCTGGATCTTCACCGCCGTCGAGCATTGGAACGCCGAGTGTGTCGGCTGGCATGTCTGCAAGCGCGGCGACCGCTTCGCCGCCCTGCAGCCGATCTCCATGGGGCTTGCCGGGCTGTATGGCTCGACCGCGGCCGGCGCGGCTCGGGGGCTGGCCTTGCGGATGGATCACGGCTCCCAGTATCTGTCGGACCACTTCACCAACCAGATCAAGTTCTGGGGCATCCAGCCGTCCTACGCCTTCGTCGCCGAGCCCCAGACCAACGGCGTCGCCGAGCGGTTCAATCGCACGCTGAAGGAACAGATCATCCATGGTCGCATCTACCGCAACATCGCGGAGCTGCGGGACGCCGTCCGCGACTTCGTCGAACTCTACAATGCCCAGTGGATCGTCGAAAAGAACGGCTACCTGAGCCCCGCTCAAGCTCGTCAGGCGTGGCACGCCGCGATCTCAATCAGGCCCGCCGCGTGAGACAAACTTGTGTCCAAGGAACCGGGTGCGCTACAGCAAAAAATCGCTCCAGTGTTCGTCGTCGGTCTCCTTCGCCATTTCGTCTATGCCGCTTCAGCCAATTCCCGCTTGATCCGTTGAACGGTCGAGACGCCAAAGCCCAATGTCCGGGCAGTCTTCTTGACGCCCGTCCCGGCCTTCAGGGCTTCAACAATCTTAGCTTCCTTGTCCGCAGCTATCTTTGGGCGCCCAAGGGTCTTTCCTTGCGCCCTGGCCCGCTCGAGACCCGCGTTGACCCGTTCAATGATCATGGCCCGCTCGAACTCAGCAAAAACGCCCATCAGCTGAAACATGGCCCGCCCACCCGGAGTGGTCGTGTCCAAGCCCTGTTGATGAAGGAAAAGGTCAACATGGGCTGCATGAAGCTCCTTCAGGAAGCCTAAGAGGTCTTCCAGGCTTCGCCCGAGCCGGTCAACACTCCAGGCCATCACCACATCGAACTTCCCCCGCATGGCGTCCTTTAGAAGGGCGTCAAACTGTTTGCGGTGCTCTCTGCCTTTCGCGCCGGATACGCCGTTATCGTCATAGGTGGCGACGATCTCCCAACCGCGTTGAGCCGTGACAGCCTCAAGGTGTCGTTCTTGGTTCTCAGTGCTCTGCCTGTCGGTTGAGACCCGAAGGTAGATAGCGGCGCGAACTGTCATAATCGGAACCCCCAAATGCGATAATTCAATTTCGCATTGGAAGATACGGGAATCAAGTGTTTATCGTACCATCAAAATCACTCACATTGGCCCCTGGAAATCCGCTGTTTTTCAGCCAGAGATATTGAGGGGTTTTCGGTACCCTATCTGGTGGCGATCATGGATTGGTGGAGCCGCAAGGTCCTGGCGTAGCGTTTGTCGAACACCATGGACGTGCAGTTCTGCGTCGATGCTCTTGAGGAGGCGATCGGCCGCTATGGGCCGCCGGAAATCTTCAACACCGATCAAGGTATGACCGCGGTCAAGGCCCTACGCATGGCGCACGACAGCGCAATCCGCCTCGGTATCGCGGGTGCCGACCTGATCCTTGATGCGGAGCGAGAGCCCGCGCCCGCCGTGCTGGAGACCATAAGGCGCAACAAAGAGGGAATCGTCGCCCTGCTCGCCGCCGATTACGACGGGTGGACCGCTGAGGCTTGGCAGTAGTTCTTCAACGAGCGCGCCGGCATCGCCGAGTTTGACCGCAGGCAGACCCGCGAACAGGCCGAAGCCACGGCGTTCGAGTGCTGCGCCGTCGAGTGGATGAACCGCCATCCCTGCCGCTCCGACCCTGGGCGCTGCGCCGCATGCGCCAAGCCCGACCGGGAGGGGCACACCGTCGTTCCGTTCGGGACTGAAAGCCACGGTCATACCTGGCTTCATCCCGAGTGCTGGACGAAATGGCACCGGGAACGGCGAGAGCAGGCGCAACGGTCTCTCGCGGGCATGGGCGTTCTAGCCCCGTCGGGTGCGCCCGGCAGGATCGAGTCTCCAGAAGATTTCGGGAAAAACTGGGGCCGATGATGGGCGGCTTTGGGTCGGGACGCACGTTTTGTCGTCTGCTTTTTGCCTGCTTACGTCCGCCTTACTCACAACTCCGGACGTCCGGGCCGGCCCCGGCGATCGTCGCATTTGACCCGAAGCGGAAGTGCGGCAAAGCGGTTAAGCACCTGGATAGGGTCTCTATCGGGAGCCCTGGACATCCGGCTGTCCAGAATTCAGAGATGCGGCCGGGGACCCGAAGCTTCTGTGGGAGCATTGAAAGCCAAGCCCGGATCAGCACGTGGTCTGGAGCGCGACACACATTTTCAGCGTTCGTTCGTAGCCGCAATTACCTGCGGCACCTGACCGCTTGACTCTGACTAGACATCGACCTTCAATTGCGTGCAATCGTTGCGACGGAAACAGCGAACAGCAGCGAGTAACAAATCAGTCCAAAACGGACGCCATTCAGGAGGAATCCAATGACATTCCATCGACGCACGATCCTTGCCGCGCTTGCGGCCGGGCTGGTGGGGACCGCGGCCCTGGCCGACGACATCACCATCGGGGTATTAACCGAGACGACGTCACTCGACCCCCACTTCCGCAACAACTGGGCCAACCTGGCGGTGGTCGACCACGTTTTCGACACTCTGATGGTCCAGGGGCCTCAGGGCGAACTCCTGCCGGGACTGGCGGAGGAAGCCACGTTCACGGATGACAACAGCGTCATCCTTAAACTGCGTAAAGGTGTGACCTTCCACGACGGCACTCCCTTCACCGCCGCTGACGTCATATTCAATGTCGAACGGGTGAAGGCCGGCATTCCGGGCGCCACCGTGCCCATGGACCGCTACTTCCTGCAGGGCGGCAAGCAGTGGTCGAAGATAGACGATCACACGGTCCAGATAAAAACCACGAAGCCCTATCCCCTTCTCATCGACGACCTGTCGCTCTGCCACATCGTGTCCGCCAAGCACGGCAAGGGCCTGGAGCCCAAGGACTACAACGCCGGCAAAGGCATGATCGGCACCGGTCCCTACAAGTTCGTGGAGTTCAAGCAGGGCGACCGCTTCGTGGTCGAGGCCAACCCCGGCTGGTGGGGCGGCAAGGCCAAGTGGGACAAAGTCACCATCCGGCCCATCAGTAGTGATCCCACCCGGGTAGCGGCGTTACTCGGCGGCAGCGTCGATGTGATCAACGAGGTGCCCACAAACGACGTAGCGCACCTGACAAAGGACACCCGGGTCAACGTGTTCTCGGGTCCGTCGCGCCGCACCATCATGTTCTGGCCTGACCACAGCCGCACTCGGTCGCCTTACGTCAAGGACAACGCCGGCAACATCCTGCATCCCAATCCCCTGCTGGACCAGCGGGTTCGGCGGGCGCTGTCGCTGGCCATCGATCGGGAGGCCATCGTTGCACGAATCATGAACGGCCAAGCGGTCCCGGCGGGCCAGATTGTGTTCCCCGGAGGTATGGGCCACGACCCGTCGCTGACCCCGCCCAAGTTCGATCCCCAAGCGGCGAAGAAGCTCTTGGCCCAGGCCGGCTACCCGGACGGCTTCCAAGTGCTGATCCACACGGCGTCCAACAAGTACGGCAACGACGTACCAGTGTCCGAGGCGGTGGCCCAGATGTGGTCGGCTGTGGGCATCAAAGCGCAAGTAGAGGTCATCCCCAATGCCAGCTACAACTCGGCGCGGCGCAAGGGGACGGTGGGCGTGCCGCTGTCGTCCCTGGGCTCGGTGAACACTGACCCGGGGTCGCTGATCACGTCCCTGCATACATTCGATCCGTCCGAGGCCTTGGGCATGGCCAACTGGGGGCGGTACTCCAATCGCACCCTGGACGCCGTTGCCGAGCAACTGGTCACGAGCACCGACCGCAATAAGCGCATCGATTTGATCAAGAAGGCGCTGCGCATCGCCTGGGAGGACGAGGCGGTGTGGACCATGTACTGGACCAAGACCATCTGGGCGGCGCGCAAGGGCATCAAGGTGACCCCGCGCTCCGACCAGTGGACCCTGGCGGAGAGCATGTCAAAGGAGTGACGTCGTGGCGGGCGGGTCTCAGACCCGCCCCGACGCACGACCGCTTCGTAGGGGCCGGTCTCAGACCGGCCCTCCTTTTGTGGCTGCCGCGCTTAAGCCACCGAGCGAAAGTCCGCCCCGAACACGCTCTCCATGGCCTTGGCCAGGCGGGCGCGGGCGGCGTCCGGGTCGCCGAGGGCGTCAACCAAGGTGCCTTGGCCGGCGGCCGGGAGGTCGGGGACGGTCTGCTCGATGATCCACTGGCGCCGCGCCAGGCGCACCGAACGGGGCAGCCGGTAGAGGTTGCGGTTGAGAACGCGCACCGTGGCGTCGTCGAACACCGCCTCCCAGGCCTCCCGCTCCGATCCGAAGTCGAAGTCCCGGCGCAGGTTCTCCGGCGGACGCGCGGCGCGGATCCGCTCCGTAGCCGCCCGTTCCACCGCGCCGTCCCGAATCACCACGCCGTAGTCGGCCTCCGCCCCCTCGATCGTGACGAAGCCCAGTCGCAGGTCGCGCAGTACCGATGCCGGGTCCCTTTGCAGGGGATCGCCATAGCCGCTGCCCCCCGGCATCAACACCGTCACCCGCTCGCCCGGGCCCAGGTCGAGGCGATCAAGCCGCGACAGCTCGGTCTCGCTGTCGAGGCCCTGGTTGCGGACAATGCGGAACGGCGCCGCCGGCTTACCGCCGAACACCCCCCAGCCGGGGAAGCGCAGCCGGTCCATGCCCTGAATGATCAGGGTGCCGCCGTTGTGGCGGGCCTCGAAGGTGATGGACTGGCCGACGCCGCCCCGCCACTGGCCGGGGCCGCCGGAGTCGGGTCGCACCTCGTACTCCAGAAACTTGATGCCCGCCTGGGCCTCCACCGTTTCCAGGCGCTGGTTCTTCATGTTGACGTAGGAGACGTCGCGGGCGTCCACCCCGTCGTTGCCGCGGAAGGCGCCCATGCCGCCGCGCAGAGACTGGACCACGTTGACCAGCGTCCGGTTGCGCCCGCCCGGGTCGGCTTCCGAGTAGACCAGGGTGACGCTGGCGCCCCCGGCCGGCGCGGCCATGGTCTCCGGCGAGGCCTGGAGCAGGATGCCGTTCATGACGTCGTTCAGCCGTCGGGTGGTATCGACCCGGGAGCTGATGGCGTTGGGGAATTCCGCGTGCAGCACGTGACCCGGCGGGTTGGTGACGCTGAACGGACGAAAGATGCCGGCGTTGAAGGGGATCGTCTGGTCATGAGTGCAGATGAAGGTGACGAGACGCCGGGTGAAGCCGCTGCGCAACTGGCCCATGGAGGGGTAGTTGAGCGACCCGGGCACCTGGGGGTCGGTATCGGTGAGGTCGATGTTCACGCCGCCGTCCTTGAACGTCACCTTCAGCCGGATGCGGAAGGGGATGCGGGTGATCATGTCGTCGTCCACGTAGTCCCAGAACTCGTAGACGCCCTCAGGGATCTTGCGGATGACGGCCCGGGCCTTGGCCTCGGCGTAGGATAGAAGCGCCGCCTGGCAATCAACGATGGTGTCGACCCCGTGGCGGGCGATCAGCCGCTCCGTGCGCCGGGCGCCGGCTTCCAGGGCCGCCAGCAGCGCCTTGAAGTCGCCCACGTTGAGGTCCGGCGACCGGGTGTTGGCCATGAAAAGGGTCATCCAATCGCCGTCGATCCGGCCTCGCTTGACCAGCTTCATGGGTGGCACCCGCATGCCTTCCTGGAAGATCTCCGTGTTGGTGGGCGAGACGCTGCCCGGCACCCGGCCGCCGACGTCGTTCAGATGGCAGAAGCACCAGCCGTAGGCGACGATGCGATCGCCGTGGAAGTAGGGCCGAACCAGGTGGTAGTCGGGCAGGTGGGTGGCCAGGCCGTCGGAGGTGTAGGCGTCGTTAGTGCCGATCACGTCGCCGGGCTCCAGGTCCGGGAACTGCTCGATCACCGAACGCATGGGATAGAGGATCGACGATACGCCGGAAACCGTGGAATCGCTGGGCCAGGCGAAGATGTTGCCCGTGAGGTCGGCGACCCCCACGCCGAAGTCCCCGCCTTCCTTGACGAAGGCGGAGCGGGCTGTGCGCTTAAGCGTCAGGGCCATCTCGTCGGCTACCGCCGAGACCTTGCGGGCGAGTATCTCCAGGCGCGCGGAGTCCATGCTCATGGCGTGCTCGCAGGCGTGTCGCCGCGGCGGGCGACCAGGTTGCCTTTTGCGTCCACCACCGCCCGCCAGCCGGGGGGGATCCAGGCCGTGCTGTCTTCCTGCTCGACAATGACCGGACCATCCAGCGCCGTGCCCGCCCCCAGCCGGCTGCGGGCCTGGACGGTCACATCCAGCATCGACTCTCCATGGTAGACGCGCCGGGTGCCGAGGGCTTGGGGCGCTTCCCGGGCTCCAACCTCGGGCAGCGCAACCGCCGGCATGTGCCCGGTGACGCGCAGGCGCTCGGTCATCACCTCGGCGCCGCTTTCCAGGTCCCGGAAGCCGTAGATCTTCTCGTGGGCCTCGTGGAACAGGGTGACGATGGCCGCGGCACCCGGTTCCTTCAGAAGTTCGGGCGGCAGGGCCACCTGCAGCTCGAAGGACTGGCCCTCGTAGCGCATGTCGAGAGTGGCGGTGAAACGGGGCTCGCCCAGGATGTCCCCCTCATCGGCCAGCCAGGCGGCGGCCTCCGCCTCCAGGTCCCGGAACACAGTGGCCAGTGTCGTGGCCGCATCGGCCTCGCTCAGGGCGACGTGGCGTGATTGCACGTAGTCCCGTTTCACGTCGGCCAGGATGGCGCCGAGCGCGCAGAAGGTGCTGGAGCCAGGCGGGATGATCACGGTGGTGATGTCCACCTCCTCGGCAACGGGGCAGGCGTGGGTGGGGCCGGCGCCGCCGAAGGCCATGAGGGCGAAGTCGGCCGGGTTCTCGCCGCGCCGGGCCACGCCCTTCAACAGCTCGGAAGCCATCACCGCCGTCGCTACTTCCAACCCCGCCGCCGCCGCGCGCACGGGCCGTTCGAGCGAGCGAGGCAGACCGATGCGTTCGCCCACGGCATCCAGCGCCGCCCGCGCTGCGGCCGCGTCCAGCGCCATGCGCCCACCCAGGAAATGGTCGGGGTCGATGGTGCCCACCAGCAGGTAGCAATCGGTGATGGTGGGACGGGTGCCGCCGCGGCCGTAGCACACCGGGCCCGGGTCGGCGCCGGCGCTCTCGGGGCCGATCTTGAGCACCCCTTGCGGGTCCACCCACACGATGGAGCCGCCGCCGGCGCCGATTGCGCTGACGTCCACCACCGGGACCATCAGTGGATAGTCGCCCACGTGGGAATCGGTGGTGAAGCTGGGCTCGCTTTCCTGGATCACCGAGACGTCGCAGCTCGTCCCCCCCATGTCGAGGGTGATCAGGTTGCCGGCCCTGGCGGCCTCGGCAGCCCGCAGGGCAGCCACCACGCCCGAGGCGGGGCCGGACAGCACGGTGTCGATAGGTCGGTCTCGGGCAGTCTCGACGCTGACCGTGCCGCCGTTGGACGCGGTGATGTAGACCGGTCCCCCGACCCCCGCCCCGCGCACCCGCTCCATCAGGCAGGTCAGGTAGGCGTCCATGATCGGCTGGACGTAGGCGTTCATGATGGCGATCAGGGCGCGCTCGAACTCGCCCAGCTCTGGCCAAATGTGGGCTGACTCGGTGACTGGGATTCCGTTCAGGTGCCGGCGCAGGCCGTCAGCCACCCGATGCTCCAGGGCCGGGTGCAAGTAGGAGTTGAGGAGCTGAACGGCCACCGCCTCCAACCCCGCCGCCCTGGCGTACTCAGCGATGTCAGCGAGCTCGCCGTCGTCGGCGTCGACCAGCACATTGCCGTCCGCGAGGACTCGCGCGCCCGTCTCGAAGATCAGGTCGCGGGGCACCAGGGGCTCTTCCTTACGTAGGGTGTAGTCCTGAGTGTGGGCCAGGTTGGCCCGCCCGATTTCCAGGACGCTGCGGTTACCCGCGGACACCACCAGCCCGACTTTGGCGCCGCGGCGCTGGATGATGGCGTTGACCAGCAGGGTTGTGCCATGAACGATCAGGCCCACGTCGTCGGGATCCACCCCGGCCCGCTCCAGGAGCGCCGGCAACCCCCGAGCAACGGAAAGCGACGGGTCTTCGGAAACGCTGGGCTCCTTGTAGCGGGTCAGGCGCCCGCTGCGGGAATCGGCCAGCACGAAGTCCGTAAAAGTGCCGCCCACGTCGACCCCGATGCGGCAAGCTCCGCGCAGGTGGTCGGCCGCCCCTGACACCATGGCGCGGCTACCAGCCGATGGCGTATGCGTCGCGGCGGTTGTCGGCACCCCCCCAGACCTGCCCCGTCGCGGTATCGCGCTTGGTCACGCAGACGGAGGCGGCCCGCCAGATGCGGTCCGGCCATTCGACCACCTCGTGGCCCAGGTCGCTCAACGCCTGGCCCACTTCCCGGCACAAGCTCGCCTCCACCTTCAATTCGCCCGGCGTGTACTCGTGGGGATGGTAAAGCGCCGGGAAGCTGTAGGAGGCGAAGCGGGGCGCCTCCACGGCAAGCTGCGGCTCCATGCCGAAAACCACCATGTTGCACAGCACCTGGGTCATGGCCTGGGGGATGACGTCGCTGCCCGGAGTGCCGAAGGGCATGACGTATTCGCCGGGCTTGACGGCGATGGCCGGGCCGCCGGCGCGCATGCGCTTGCCCGGCTCGACGCTGTTGGGGTGCTCCGGGTCGGTGCGGCTGGCGATGCCGAAGTGGGCCAGCCCCATGCCCGTACCCGGGACCACGGGGGCGTTGGCGTTACCGCCGCTGATCATGCACGAAAAGCCGTTGCCGTGGCGGTCGACGACGCAGCAGTAGGACGTACCCGCATCGGCGCGCTTCAGCGCCTCCGCATCCCCCGGCCCTGGCGTGGCGAAGGCACCGGCCGGCGCCCCCCGGCCCACGTCCCCCGGCGGCGGCATGTCCGGGTACGCCTTCCCGGGATCGATCCGTGCTCGCCGGGAGTCGGCATAGTCCGGCGAGATCATCACGTCCACGGGCACGTCGACGAAGGCCGTATCGCCCACGTACGCCTCCCGGTCGGCGAAGGCGAGCTTGAAGGCT
Organism: Rhodospirillales bacterium; assembly: GCA_965247705.1. Lineage (GTDB taxonomy): Bacteria > Pseudomonadota > Alphaproteobacteria > Rhodospirillales > CAMCUA01 > CBDFHV01. Next base: position 41,367 of record CBDFHV010000083.1, read on the forward strand.
TCGGTGATCGTGTGGATGTAGGCAGGGGTGTTGTGCCCCATGGCTGCCAGGTCGAAGCCGTCCAGGATATTTAGCGCTTCCAGAAAATGGACGCTGCCGGGGCTCATGGCGTGGATGTCGACGCCTGTGAAGCCGGTGGTCACCGAGGGCCGCAAGCCCCCCTCGTAGCCGGCCATGTCCTCGTAGCGGACCAGGCCGTCGTTCTCCTTGTAGTAGGTGTCCACCGTGCGGGCGAAGTCTCCCTTGTAGAAGGCGTCGCGGACCGCCTTGAGTCCCGCCTCCCGCCCCCCCTTGGCGGCGGCCGCCTTCTCCTCGTCGGCCAGCCACTGGAGCGTCGCCGCCATGTCCGGCTGGCGGAACAGCTCGCCCACCACGGGCACCCGGCCGCCGGGGCGCAGCGCCTCCTGGGTCGTGGGCCAGGGCATGGGCTTCTCGCCGATCAACTGGGCGAGCAGGTGGTACATGGTGAAGCCGTCGCGGGCGAAGCCGATGGCCGCCGCGGCCACGTCGCCATAGCTCATAGTGCCGTAGTGGGTGAGCGCCCGCATGTAGGCGTCGGGCGCCCCAGGCACGTGGGACTCGAGGTTGCCCAAGGGAATGGCGCCGCCGTGGTTGTCCCGAAAATACTGGCAGGAAGCGAGCTGGGGCCAGTAGCCGCTGCCGATGACGGTGACGATCTCGTCCCGTTCGGCGTCGTAGATCACCATGGGCGCGATGCCGGCGAAGCCGGTAAGGTCCGGCTGCAGCACGTTGGTGGCGATGGCGGCGGCCACGCCCGCATCGACGGCGTTGCCGCCCGCCTGCAGGATCTGCAAGCCGGCCTGGGCCGACAGGGAATGGCCGGCCGCGACCATGTGGTTGATCCCGGTGGCGGTGGGACGTTGCGGGCGATCGTGTGTTGGCTTGGACGCCACGGCCTGTCTCCTTCTCAGAGTCGTCGCCAGCGGGCGCCCCAGGGGGCCCGGCGCGAACGGCATGTTGATAGTTTTTGACGTTTCCTCAACCGAGAGGAATTAGGCTCCCTGCCCGCGCCCGAGTCAACGGCGCTCGCTTGACAGACGTAAACTTCCGGCGGCAATTGTTCGCCGACGCGCCGCGGGGTTCCCCTCGCGGCCCTGCACGAAAATCCGATGGTCCAGAGGTATGACCGCATTCATCATTCGCCGAGTCATGCAGAGCGGCGTGGTCATGCTGATCACGACACTGCTGGTGTTCTTCGGTCTGATGGTGATCGGGGATCCCCTCGACATCATGATCGATCCCCAGCTGTGCGACGCCGCCTGCGAACAGCGGGCCCGCGTCCGCTTGGGCCTGGACCGCCCCCTATATGCGCAGTACGTGGTCTTCATCGGCAACTTGCTGACGGGCGATCTGGGCGAATCGTTCGTCTACGGGACCCCCGTGGGCACCCTGATCCTGGGGCGCCTCCCCGCCACCCTGGAGTTGACGCTGTGTGCCGTGTTCCTGACCGTGGCGCTGGGCATCCCGCTGGGCCTGTGGGCCGGGTTCCATCCGGAGGCGGTCTCCGGCAAGACTATCATGGCCGGCTCGGTGCTGGGGTTCAGCCTGCCCAGCTTCTGGGTCGGCATCGTCCTGATCATGGTGTTCGGGGTAGAGCTGGGCTGGCTGCCCGCCAACGGCCGCGGCGAGACCGTGGACGTGTTCGGCGTGCCCTTCAGCCTGTTCACCTGGAACGGCCTCTCCCACATCATCCTACCGGCGTTCAATCTGTCGTTGGTGCAGATGTGCTTGGTGATCCGGCTTACCCGCAGCGGCGTCCGCGAGACCGTGCACCTGGACTACGTCAAATTCGCCCACGCTAAGGGCCTGCGACGCTCCCGCGTCGTCTTCGTGCACATCCTTAAGAACATCATGATACCCATTGTCACCGTGCTGGGCCTGGAGCTGGGCGGCCTGCTGGCCTACAGCCTGGTCACCGAGACCGTGTTCTCCTGGCCCGGCCTGGGCAAACTCCTGATCGATTCCATCAACGGCCTCGACCGCCCGGTGGTGGTCACATACCTGACCCTGACCGTGCTGCTGTTCATCGTGATCAACCTGGTGGTGGACATCCTCTATTCGGTGATCGATCCCCGCATCCGCCTGCAGGACATGCACCAGTGAGCGAACCCGCCGCCCTTGACCGCGGCCGCGTCGAGACCCCCTTCCTGCGGTTCGTGCGCGACTATGCCGAAGACCGCTGGGCCGTCGTCGCCTTCGGGGTCGCTTCGGCCGTCCTGTTCGTCGCCGTCTTCGCGCCCCTGATCTCGCCGACCAACCCCTACGACTTGGCGAGCCTCAGCATCCTCGACAATCGGCAGCCCCCCGGCAGCTCCAGCCTGCGGGGCGGGGTGACGTTCCTCCTCGGCACCGACGGCATGGGCCGAGACATGCTGAGCGCCATCTTCTACGGCCTTCGCCTGAGCATCTTCGTCGCCGCCTCCAGCGCCTTCGTCGCCCAGTGCCTCGGTGTCTCCCTCGGCCTGCTGGCGGCCTACTTAGGCGGCCGGGTGGACACGGTGGTCATGCGCTTGGTGGACATCAAGCTGGGGTTCCCGTCGATCCTGATCGCGCTGATCCTGCTGGCGATCTTGGGGCCGGGCGTGGAGAAGCTGATCATCGCCCTGATCGTCGCCCAATGGGCCGCCTATACACGGATCATGCGGGGCACGGCCCTGGCCGAGCTGCAGCGGGAATACGTGGAGTCGGCGCGCAGCCTGGCGCTGGGCACCGGGCGGATCATCTTTCGCCACATCCTGCCCAACTGCCTACCGCCCATGATCGTGGTGGGCACCGTGCAGGTGGCCCATGCCATCGCCATCGAGGCGACGCTGTCGTTCCTCGGCATCGGCCTGCCGCCCACCGAACCGTCTCTCGGGCTTCTGATTGCCAACGGCTTCAAGTACATCCTCAGCGGCAGCTACTGGATCAGCCTCTATCCGGGCATCGCGCTGCTGATCATGATCGTCAGCATCAATATGGTCGGCGATCGAGTGCGCGATGTGCTGAATCCGCGCCTTCAAAAATGAAACCGGCGAAGGTGGCGGGATCTGCCGCAACGCCCGTCCACCGAGAATGCATCGAATAGTAGTACGGGATGCCCGAGCCCAATGCGCTTGACGTCATGTTCGACATCGGTCTCGACGGCGCCATCACTCACCATCTACTGCGGTTTCAGGCTGCCGGCCCGTTCGAGATAGCTAATGTCTCTATCAAGACGACCAACAACTTCAACCTGCTGTTCGACTGGTCGTGCCCATCTCGCAGCCCGGCACGGATAGCCGCGTCCGTTTGTGGCTATTCGCGCAGGTTTGGGTCGCCCCCACACCACGGCCGGATTGCCCCCCACAGCCGACATCCAGCCGAAGTGCTGCCAATTGCGGGCCGCGACCCGTCCTTCGACATCGCGTCCTTCTCCGTCGAGCGCTTCTCGGCCCGTGCCGACACCGTCAGGGCGTCAGCATGATCTTACCGATGTGAGCGCTGGATTCCATCAGCCGGTGCGCCTCGGCCGCCTGGTCGAAGGGGAAGACGGCGTGGATGACGGGGCGGATGGCGCCTCCCTCGATAAGGGGCCAGACGCGGGCCTTCAGGGTCTCGGCGATGGCCGCTTTTTGGTCGCCGGTCATGGGCCTGAGGGCGGAACCGGTGACAATGAGGCGCTTGGCCATGAGGGGGCGCAGGTTGATGGTGACCTCGCTACCGGCCATGAAGGCGATGTGGACCAGGCGCCCGTCGAGGGCCAGGGCCTCGATGTTGCGGGCGGTGTAGTCGCCGGCCACCATGTCCAGGATCACATCGACGCCCGTGCCGCCGGTGAATTCCTTGACCGCGGCGACGAAGTCCTCGCTCCGGTAGTCGATGGCCCGGTCGGCGCCCAGTTCCCGGCATGCCCGGCATTTCTCCGCCGATCCGGCGGTGGCCAAGACCCGGGAGCCCAGGTGGTGGGCCATCTGGATCGCCGCGACCCCGATGCCGCTGGTGCCGCCGTGGACCAGGAAGGTCTCTCCGGGCTGGAGCGCGCAGCGGTCGAATACGTTGGTCCACACGGTGAAGTAGGTCTCGGGCAGGGACGCCGCCTCCACCTCGCCCAGCCCCTGGGGAATGGGCAGGCAATGGCGGGCGTCGACGGGGCAGTATTCGGCGTAGCCGCCGCCCGGCGTCAGGGCGCAGACCCTGTCGCCCAGGGACCAGGCGGTGACTCCATCGCCGATCGCCGCGACCGTGCCGGCGACCTCCAATCCCATGAGGTCGGTGAAGCCCGGTGGAATGGCATAGCTGCCCAAACGCTGGGTGATGTCGACCCGATTGACTCCCGCGGCGGCGACCCGGACCAGGACCTCGCCCTCGGCCGGCTCGGGGACGGGACGCTCCATCACCCGCAGCATTTCCGCGCCACCCGGTTCGGTGGCGACGATGCAACGCATGGTACGGGGCGGGTCTTCGTTCATCGTGGCGTCCTCCATGATGGGGTGCCGGGGGATGGTGACAAGGGCCAGATGTTTGCACGTGGGGGAAACAGGCTCCGCGAGCGTTCGGTTGGCCGTGGAAATCGACTCTTCGACGCACTGGAGCTGGCTATAGGGAGTAGCTCACTTGGGACAATCGACATATTGAATGACTTAAACTCGTCCATGTGCACCCAGAGGTGGCCGCGCGCCGTGGGGATTTCTCAGGCCTAACCGGACTTACCGGATGAGTCGGACCCGATTTCCTTGGACACAGAATTGGCTTAATCGAAGTGTCCAAGGAGGACCGGAACATGACCGATAATTTTGAGAAGAAAGTTGCTGTTGATGGGCCTGTGGTAAATGCGGGCGAGCTTGGCTCGTCCACGTTTTCCCCAGGACAGGCTTTGCCGGCAGGCCCGCTGGGACTTGGCCAGCGATGGACGGTGGCGCGCAAGCGTGAGGTCGTTCTGCGGCTTTTGCGTGACGAGCCGGTGCAACTTCTGTCGCGCCAGTTGGGCGTAGAGATCTTCCGGCTCGAGCAGTGGCGTGAGAAAGCGATCGGCGGGATCGACGCCTCGCTCAAGCAACGCAAGGGCGATCCGGTGCAGGCGGAACTGGATAGCGCCATGAAGCGGATCGGAGAGTTGACCATGCAGGTGGAACTGCTGGAGGCCAAGACGGAGACCTTCGGCCCTTTGGGGCGGCGGAGGTCGCGGCGATGAGTGCCGCCACCTCGCCCGGCACGGGTCTGGCCTACGGCCTGCGGCGGGTCTGCGCCGCCTGGGGCATGGCCCGCTCCTCGTTCTACGCCGTGACCTCCGGCCAGCACGCCGAGCAGCCGCCGGCAAAGCGTCGGGGACCGAAGCCCGCGATCTCGGACCAGGCGCTGCTGGTGGCGATCGAAGCCGACCTGGAGGCATCGCCCTGGGAGGGCGAGGGCTACCGCAAGGTCTGGGCTCGGCTTCGGGTCTGTCGCGACATCCGGGTTGCCCGCAAGCGGGTGCTCCGCCTGATGCGCGAGAACAATCTGCTCTCGCCCCATCGCTGCCGCCGCCGTGGCGGCAATCCCCATGACGGTGAGATCATCACTCATGCCCCGAACCTCATGTGGGGCACCGATGGCGTTCGGGTGTTCACGGTGGACGACGGCTGGGGCTGGATCTTCACCGCCGTCGAGCATTGGAACGCCGAGTGTGTCGGCTGGCATGTCTGCAAGCGCGGCGACCGCTTCGCCGCCCTGCAGCCGATCTCCATGGGGCTTGCCGGGCTGTATGGCTCGACCGCGGCCGGCGCGGCTCGGGGGCTGGCCTTGCGGATGGATCACGGCTCCCAGTATCTGTCGGACCACTTCACCAACCAGATCAAGTTCTGGGGCATCCAGCCGTCCTACGCCTTCGTCGCCGAGCCCCAGACCAACGGCGTCGCCGAGCGGTTCAATCGCACGCTGAAGGAACAGATCATCCATGGTCGCATCTACCGCAACATCGCGGAGCTGCGGGACGCCGTCCGCGACTTCGTCGAACTCTACAATGCCCAGTGGATCGTCGAAAAGAACGGCTACCTGAGCCCCGCTCAAGCTCGTCAGGCGTGGCACGCCGCGATCTCAATCAGGCCCGCCGCGTGAGACAAACTTGTGTCCAAGGAACCGGGTGCGCTACATGCTGATTTGAAATCGAGTTTAAGACCCCATCTGTACGCACCTCCTTCGTCTGTTAGGGCAGTTGCCAAATTGTCACGGGCTGCGCGAGTTCCGCCTCGTCCTGCGGGAGAGAATTGATCGTCGTGGAGCTCAACAAAGGGTGCCATCGCGCGGATGATGAGCAGAAACAGCGCACGATTTTGGAGACCGAAGCTAAACACCGGCCGAAAATCACCATTCGACTTCGGCATTAACGACAACCTTACTCGTTCATTGGGACGCTCCCATGCCGTCAGGGATGAGGCAAGCAAGCGAATGTGTTCATCCGGGATCTGATCGGTTGCGTTTCTTCGTAGATTGGTGTCGTGATATGCAGCGTACCGAGCGTAGAATGATACTAGCCCGAATTATTCACGGCGCTGATTGAAAATGCTGGTGAGCGTAGATTAACCTGTTGAAATGCCGTATGATTTTGGTGTCAAGACAAGATCACATGGCAACAGAACAACCCACGGCTCACCATGAACGAGATTACCCCCTATCTCCCTGGTTTGTCACCCGTTGGAGGCAAGCCGCTTTGCGCCCGCTTCGACGGCGGACGGCTGTCGTCGGACGGCGGGGTGTTGTTGTTGGGCGAGATCGACAGGCGGCTCGGCATCGCCGACGTGCTCGCTTCCTGCGTCACCGACGTGCGCGACCCGGCGAGCACGACCCACGCTTACGTAGACATGATCCGGGCGCGCCTGTTCGCTATTGCCTGCGGGTATGAGGATTGCGACGACCTCGACGTTCTGCGTTTCGATCCGGCGTTCAAGCTGGCCTGTGGCCGTTTGTCCGAGAGCGGCGACGACCTGATGAGCCAACCGACCCTGTCGCGCCTCGAGAACGCGCCGTCATGGCGCGCGCTCGGGCGCATGGGGCTGTCGATGATCGATCTGTTTTGCGCCAGCTTCAAGCGCGTTCCGGCGCGCATCGTTCTCGATATCGACGACACCGACGATGCCGTTCACGGCGGCCAGCAGCTGGCGCTGTTCAACGCCCATTACGACGACTATTGCTTCCAACCCATCCATATCTTCGAGGCGGCCACCGGCAAGCCGGTGATGTCACTGCTGCGTCCCGGCAAGCGGCCCTCCGGCGACGAGGCGGCGCGGATCCTGAGACACGTCATCGGCCGCATCCGCCGCAACTGGCCACGGGTCGAGATCACCGTGCGGGGCGATGGCCACTACGCCACGCCGGAGGCCATGGAATTCCTCGAACGTCAGGGCTGCGGCTACATCTTCGGGCTTTCCGGCAACGCCCGGCTGAACAGGATCGGCCAGCCGTGGTGCGAGGACGCCGCCGTGCGCCGGGCGGGGCAGGGAAAGGATAAGGTGCGCCGCTTCTTCCACACCGGCTACCAGGCCAAAAGCTGGTCACGGCAACGCTCGGTCATCGCCCGCGTGGAAGCTACCGCCAAGGGCTGTGACGTCCGCTTCGTCGTCACCAACCTGAGCGGCCGCGCCAAGGCGCTCTACGAGAAGGTCTACTGCGCCCGCGGGCGGATGGAAAACATGATCAAGGACCACAAGCTCTACACCAAGTCCGACCGCACGTCGTGCCACCGTTGGGAGGCCAACCAGTTCCGCCTCTTCCTGCATACCGGCGCCTACTGGCTGCTGCATCAGCTTCGCCAAGCGGCGCCTCGGAAATCGCTGTGGCGAACGGCCACCTTCGAAACCCTGCGCCGGGCGTTTCTCAAAATCGCCGTCCGCGTCGAGGAGCTCAAGTCGCGCCTCAGGATCGCCCTGCCTTCGGCCTATCCCTATCAGCCGGCCATGATCGCCATCGCCGGGCGCATCACCGCCCAAGGGCCCTGAACCAAGCGGCAGGTGCCGCCGGACGAGCCCCGAACAACAACCTCCAACCTCTCCGACAATCCGTCTCAAAAATCGCCGTCAACCCGGTCGCTACCGCTCGTCCCGCTGAAATCCGATGGCCGTCATGAATAATTGGGGCTAGGAAGAGAACCTCATAGAGGTACAAGGGGCTCAGAACGTTGTTGATCGCGTTCTTTACGTAGCCTCCTAGCCCGAATTATTCACGGCGCTGATTGAAAATGCTGGTGAGCGTAGATTAACCTGTTGAAATGCCGTATGATTTTGGTGTCAAGACAAGATCACATGGCAACAGAACAACCCACGGCTCACCATGAACGAGATTACCCCCTATCTCCCTGGTTTGTCACCCGTTGGAGGCAGGCCGCTTTGCGCCCGCTTCGACGGCGGACGGCTGTCGTCGGACGGCGGGGTGTTGTTGGGCGAGATCGACAGGCGGCTCGGCATCGCCGACGTGCTCGCTTCCTGCGTCACCGACGTGCGCGACCCGGCGAGCACGACCCACGCTTACGTAGACATGATCCGGGCGCGCCTGTTCGCTATTGCCTGCGGGTATGAGGATTGCGACGACCTCGACGTTCTGCGTTTCGATCCGGCGTTCAAGCTGGCCTGTGGCCGTTTGTCCGAGAGCGGCGACGACCTGATGAGCCAACCGACCCTGTCGCGCCTCGAGAACGCGCCGTCATGGCGCGCGCTCGGGCGCATGGGGCTGTCGATGATCGATCTGTTTTGCGCCAGCTTCAAGCGCGTTCCGGCGCGCATCGTTCTCGATATCGACGACACCGACGATGCCGTTCACGGCGGCCAGCAGCTGGCGCTGTTCAACGCCCATTACGACGACTATTGCTTCCAACCCATCCATATCTTCGAGGCGGCCACCGGCAAGCCGGTGATGTCACTGCTGCGTCCCGGCAAGCGGCCCTCCGGCGACGAGGCGGCGCGGATCCTGAGACACGTCATCGGCCGCATCCGCCGCAACTGGCCACGGGTCGAGATCACCGTGCGGGGCGATGGCCACTACGCCACGCCGGAGGCCATGGAATTCCTCGAACGTCAGGGCTGCGGCTACATCTTCGGGCTTTCCGGCAACGCCCGGCTGAACAGGATCGGCCAGCCGTGGTGCGAGGACGCCGCCGTGCGCCGGGCGGGGCAGGGAAAGGATAAGGTGCGCCGCTTCTTCCACACCGGCTACCAGGCCAAAAGCTGGTCACGGCAACGCTCGGTCATCGCCCGCGTGGAAGCTACCGCCAAGGGCTGTGACGTCCGCTTCGTCGTCACCAACCTGAGCGGCCGCGCCAAGGCGCTCTACGAGAAGGTCTACTGCGCCCGCGGGCGGATGAAAAACATGATCAAGGACCACAAGCTCTACACCAAGTCCGACCGCACGTCGTGCCACCGTTGGGAGGCCAACCAGTTCCGCCTCTTCCTGCATACCGGCGCCTACTGGCTGCTGCATCAGCTTCGCCAAGCGGCGCCTCGGAAATCGCTGTGGCGAACGGCCACCTTCGAAACCCTGCGCCGGGCGTTTCTCAAAATCGCCGTCCGCGTCGAGGAGCTCAAGTCGCGCCTCAGGATCGCCCTGCCTTCGGCCTATCCCTATCAGCCGGCCATGATCGCCATCGCCGGGCGCATCACCGCCCAAGGGCCCTGAACCAAGCGGCAGGTGCCGCCGGACGAGCCCCGAACAACAACCTCCAACCTCTCCGACAATCCGTCTCAAAAATCGCCGTCAACCCGGTCGCTACCGCTCGTCCCGCTGAAATCCGATGGCCGTCATGAATAATTGGGGCTAGGTGCAATAACGAGAGGGGCCGTATGACCGCTGTTGGCTAGTTGCTGCCGTAAGAAGGATGTGTGCGGCAACCCTATATGTAGTGGGTGTCTGCATTAACCGGATGGGCACGGTCTATCCTTGCTCGGCGAGCTTGGCCGTCGAGCCCGCTTCTGTTGACTTGATCCATTCGGCAATGCGCTCCAGCGACTGTATCGCTTCGGGAAGTTTTGGCGCGAAGCGCTGCCAGACATGGATCATCTCGGGCCAGTTCTCGAACGTCGTCCCAACCCCGGCGGCCCTGGCCTTGTCGGCGAACCGAATGTTGTCGTCGGCACAGTAATCCTCGGTTCCCGTCTGTATGAGCAGCGGTGGAAACCCCGTGAGATCTGCCAGCATCGGCGACGCGAGCGGGTTCTTCAAGTCCTCGAGATAGCGCACGTAGAACCGCACGTCGTCGCGGGTCCATTGGGTCAGCTGCAGGAACTTCGAGGTCTTTTCGTCGAGGTCGAGCATGCCGCAGATAATGATGCATCCATCGGGAATTCTCTTTTGCTCCTGTTGGGCGTTCAGTACGGTCGCGGCAGCCAGCGCGCCGCCCGACGAGTCACCGGCAACGAAGATACTGCTTGGCACCGAGGGCGCGCCGGACGGTCCCTGCTCGAGTGCATGAAGGTATCCCCGGTAACAGTCCTCCACCCCGATGGGAAAGCGGAACTCGGGCGCCAGCCGGTACTCGACGAACAGCACCGCGCATTGCGTGAGGTGCGACAGCCATCCGACCAGGTTGCGGTGCGAGTGCATGCCGCAATTCATGAAGCCGCCGCCGTGGAAGTATACGATGCGCCGATCCGGGGATGACCCGGGCACGCAGACCCAAAAGCATGTGGCTTCACCGGCGAGACAGTATTCGACGCGGGTGCCTTCGGGCATCGCCAGTTGGGTCGGCGGCATGGACGCGCGCGCTGCCCGAAGGTCGAAGAATTCCGTGGATACGCCGGCTTTTTCGCGATTGCTGGCGATCTGCTGCTTGGCCCATTCCAGTTCCGGCGACGGCATCCAATTTCCTCCCTAGTGTTCCGATCGAGACATTTCGTTCCCATTAAATCTACGCAAACTGCGACCTTCACCCCCGGGCTCAGGAACCAAATGTTAGAATCGCAACACTAGATATCGGCCTCCCTAGCCCGAATTATTCACGGCGCTGATTGAAAATGCTGGTGAGCGTAGATTAACCTGTTGAAATGCCGTATGATTTTGGTGTCAAGACAAGATCACATGGCAACAGAACAACCCACGGCTCACCATGAACGAGATTACCCCCTATCTCCCTGGTTTGTCACCCGTTGGAGGCAAGCCGCTTTGCGCCCGCTTCGACGGCGGACGGCTGTCGTCGGACGGCGGGGTGTTGTTGTTGGGCGAGATCGACAGGCGGCTCGGCATCGCCGACGTGCTCGCTTCCTGCGTCACCGACGTGCGCGACCCGGCGAGCACGACCCACGCTTACGTAGACATGATCCGGGCGCGCCTGTTCGCTATTGCCTGCGGGTATGAGGATTGCGACGACCTCGACGTTCTGCGTTTCGATCCGGCGTTCAAGCTGGCCTGTGGCCGTTTGTCCGAGAGCGGCGACGACCTGATGAGCCAACCGACCCTGTCGCGCCTCGAGAACGCGCCGTCATGGCGCGCGCTCGGGCGCATGGGGCTGTCGATGATCGATCTGTTTTGCGCCAGCTTCAAGCGCGTTCCGGCGCGCATCGTTCTCGATATCGACGACACCGACGATGCCGTTCACGGCGGCCAGCAGCTGGCGCTGTTCAACGCCCATTACGACGACTATTGCTTCCAACCCATCCATATCTTCGAGGCGGCCACCGGCAAGCCGGTGATGTCACTGCTGCGTCCCGGCAAGCGGCCCTCCGGCGACGAGGCGGCGCGGATCCTGAGACACGTCATCGGCCGCATCCGCCGCAACTGGCCACGGGTCGAGATCACCGTGCGGGGCGATGGCCACTACGCCACGCCGGAGGCCATGGAATTCCTCGAACGTCAGGGCTGCGGCTACATCTTCGGGCTTTCCGGCAACGCCCGGCTGAACAGGATCGGCCAGCCGTGGTGCGAGGACGCCGCCGTGCGCCGGGCGGGGCAGGGAAAGGATAAGGTGCGCCGCTTCTTCCACACCGGCTACCAGGCCAAAAGCTGGTCACGGCAACGCTCGGTCATCGCCCGCGTGGAAGCTACCGCCAAGGGCTGTGACGTCCGCTTCGTCGTCACCAACCTGAGCGGCCGCGCCAAGGCGCTCTACGAGAAGGTCTACTGCGCCCGCGGGCGGATGGAAAACATGATCAAGGACCACAAGCTCTACACCAAGTCCGACCGCACGTCGTGCCACCGTTGGGAGGCCAACCAGTTCCGCCTCTTCCTGCATACCGGCGCCTACTGGCTGCTGCATCAGCTTCGCCAAGCGGCGCCTCGGAAATCGCTGTGGCGAACGGCCACCTTCGAAACCCTGCGCCGGGCGTTTCTCAAAATCGCCGTCCGCGTCGAGGAGCTCAAGTCGCGCCTCAGGATCGCCCTGCCTTCGGCCTATCCCTATCAGCCGGCCATGATCGCCATCGCCGGGCGCATCACCGCCCAAGGGCCCTGAACCAAGCGGCAGGTGCCGCCGGACGAGCCCCGAACAACAACCTCCAACCTCTCCGACAATCCGTCTCAAAAATCGCCGTCAACCCGGTCGCTACCGCTCGTCCCGCTGAAATCCGATGGCCGTCATGAATAATTGGGGTTAGATAAGGGACCATCATGGCCACCCGACGCAGCCTTCACCAATTTGCCAACCCGGCCCGCTTCCTCAGGCTGGGCGCCGTCGTCGAGCCGTGGGCTCTGGGGGTGACCCTGGTCAGCCTGGCGGCGGGCCTCTACCTGGCGCTGTTCGCTTCGCCCCGCGACTACCAGCAGAGCGAGACCGTGCGCATCATGTACGTGCATGTGCCATCTGCCTGGATGGCGCTGTTCTGCTACTCCTCCCTGGCCATCGCCAGCGCCATGGCCCTGATCTGGCGTCATCCCCTGGCCGACGTGATCGCCAAGAGCACCGCCCCCATCGGCGCCTGCTTCACCTTCCTGGCCCTGGCCACCGGTTCCCTGTGGGGCAAGCCCATGTGGGGAACCTGGTGGGTGTGGGATGCCCGACTGACCTCGGTGCTGATCCTGTTCTTTCTCTATTTGGGCTACATGGCGCTGCACGATGCCTTCGACGACCCGGCCCGGGGGTCGCGGGCGGCGGCGATCCTGGCCCTGGTGGGCTTCGTCAACGTGCCGATCATCAAGTTTTCCGTCGACTGGTGGAATACCCTGCACCAGCCGGCGAGCGTGGTCCGCCTGGACGGACCGGCGATCCATCCCAGCATGCTGGCGCCGCTGCTGCTGATGGCGATCGCGTTTACCGCCTATTTCGTCTGGGTGCTGCTGGTCCGGGTGCGGGCCGAACTGTTGACCCAGCGCATCCGGGCGCTGCGCCTTCGCCAGGCGGAAGGGTGAGGAGTGACGATGGATCAGCTCGCCGAGTTCCTCAGCATGGGCGGTTACGGAGCCTTCGTGTGGCCAGCCTATGGCCTGGCGATGGCGGTGCTGGTGGGGATGGCCTGGGCGAGCCGGCGCATCCTCCGCCATCGACAGGCCGACCTGGCCCGCCTGGCCGGCGCCGACCCGGTAGGCGCGGAACGCCGCCAACGGAGGACCGCCCGTGAAGCGTAAGCACAAACGTCTGACCTTCGTCGGCCTGGGGCTGCTGCTGTTGGCGACGGCGGCGGCCCTGATCCTGACTGCGCTGGAGGACAGCGTGGTCTTTTTCTACAGTCCCACGGACCTGCTGAGCAAAGAGGCCGAACTGGGCCCCGACCGGCGCCTGCGCATCGGCGGCCTGGTCGAGGAGGGCAGCGTCGAGCGTACCGACGGCGGCGCGATCACCTCCTTCCTGGTGACCGACCTTCAGAACGTGGTTCCCGTGACCTACCGGGGCTTGCTGCCCGACCTGTTCCGCGAAGGCCAAGGGGTGGTGGCCGAAGGGAGCTGGCGGGACGGGCGTTTTGTCGCCAGCGAGGTGCTGGCCAAGCACGACGAGAACTACATGCCGCCCGAGGTGGCGGACGCCCTCAAGAAATCCGGCAAGTGGCAACATATGAAGGACGCCATGGAATCGTCGGGACAGATCAATGGGAGCCCTAGGAAATGATCGTCGAGATCGGCCATTTCGCCCTCGTGCTGGCGCTGGTGGTGGCCCTGGTGCAGGGGACGGTGCCCCTGGTCGGCGCCGCCCGCGGTATTGCCCCGTGGATGGGGCTCGCCCGCGGCACGGCGCTGGCCCAGTTCCTGCTCATCGCGGTGTCCTTCGGCTGCCTCACCCACGCCTTCGTGACGTCCGATTTCTCGGTCCTCAACGTGGCGGCCAACTCCCACTCGGCAAAGCCCATGCTCTACAAGGTCTCGGGCGTGTGGGGGAACCACGAGGGGTCGATGCTGTTGTGGGTTCTGATCCTCGCCACCTTCGGCGCGGCGGTGGCGGCCTTCGGCCGCAACCTGCCGCCATCGCTCAGGGCCCGGGCCCTGGCCGTGCAGGCCCTGATCGCCTTCGGGTTCCTGCTGTTCATCCTGGCAACCTCCAACCCCTTCGAGCGGCTGGTACCGCCGCCCCTGGACGGCCGCGGCCTCAACCCGCTGCTGCAGGACCCTGGGCTCGCCTTCCATCCGCCGTTCCTCTACCTGGGCTACGTGGGCTTCTCCATGGCCTTCTCCTTCGCCATGGCCGCCCTGATCGAGGGTCGGGTGGACCCCGCCTGGGCCCGCTGGGTGCGCCCCTGGACCCTGGCCGCCTGGGCGTTCCTCACCTTGGGAATCGGGCTCGGCTCGTGGTGGGCCTACTACGAGCTGGGCTGGGGCGGCTGGTGGTATTGGGACCCGGTGGAGAACGCCTCGTTCATGCCGTGGCTGGCGGGCACCGCGCTTCTTCATTCGGCTATCGTGGTGGAAAAGCGGAACACCCTGAAGGGCTGGACCATCTTCCTCGCCATCGTCACTTTCGGCCTTAGCCTGCTGGGCACGTTCCTGGTGCGCTCCGGCATCCTGACATCGGTTCACACCTTCGCCAGCGACCCGGCCCGGGGCGTCTTCATTCTCGCCCTGATGGCGCTGATCGTCGGCGGCGCCTTCACCTTGTTTGCTTTCCGGGCGCCGGCCCTCAAGTCGGGCGGAATGTTCCGGCCCATTTCCCGGGAAGGCGGCCTGCTGCTCAACAACCTGCTGCTGACCGTGGCCGCCGCCGCGGTGCTGCTGGGCACGCTCTATCCGCTGTTGCTGGACGCGGTGGGCGGCGGCAAGGTGTCGGTGGGGGCGCCCTTCTTCAACGCCGTTTTCGTGCCCCTCATGGTGCCCCTGATCGCCGCCGTCGCGGTCGGACCCTTGCTGGCCTGGAAGCGGGCCGATCTATCGGGTGCGCTGGCCCGCCTGCGGGTGGCCCTGGGGGTCGCCTTCGTGGCCATCGCGGCCGTGTGGTTCATGGTCGAACCCCACTCCGTGCTGGCCGCCCTCGGCATGGGCTTCGCCACCTGGCTGGTGGTCGGCACCATGGTCGAACTGACCAGCCGGGTGCGCCTGTTCCGCGCCGACCTCGGCGAAAGCCTGCGCCGCCTGGGCCGCATGCCCCGTTCCGCCTGGGGCATGACGCTGGCCCACATGGGTCTGGGAATCGTGGTCGCCGGAATCACCGCTTCCTCGGCCTGGAAAATCGAAGACATACGGTCCATGCGGGCCGGCGAGTCGGTGACCATCGCCGGCTACGAATTCACCTTCGACGGCGCGCGCGGCGTTCAGGGCCCCAACTACCGGGCCGTTCGCGGCACCTTCACCGTCCGTCGCGACGGCGCCGTAGTGACCGTGCTGCGGCCGGAAAACCGCACCTATCCCGTGGAGGGCCAGACCACCACCGAGGCGGCCATCGAGTCCACCTTCCTGGGCGATATCTACGCGGTGATCGGCAATGGGGAAGGGGAGGGCCGCTTCGTCACCCGGCTCTACTTCAATCCCCTGGTCCCCTGGATCTGGGCCGGGATCCTGATCATGGTCGGCGCCGCCGCGGTCAGCCTGACCGATCGACGCCACCGGGTGGGGGCGCCGGTGCGTGCCCGCCAGGCCGCCGCGGCGGTCGCCTCGGCGGCGGCCTGAGGTCCGGACCGTGGGCCGGCTCGCCTCCATCCTGCCTCTGACCGGGTTCCTGCTGTTGGCCGGCGTCTTCTTCGGCTACCTGCAGATGATCCGCAGCGGCGAGAAGGTTATCAGCGAGTTGCCTTCGGCATTGATCGACAAGCCGGTGCCGGATTTCGACCTGCCGCCCATCGCGGGCTACATCAAACCGGGGCTATCCAGCGGCGACTTCGAGGGCAAGGTCTCGGTGGTCAATGTCTTCGCCTCCTGGTGCATCCCCTGCCGGGCGGAGCATGAGGTGGTCACCCGGCTGGCCGAAATGGGTGTCGCCGCCGTTTACGGCCTCAACTACAAGAACGATTCCGCCCAGGCCATCGCTTGGCTCGAGCAACTGGGCGACCCCTACGCCGCCATCGGCGCCGACGTCGGCGGCCGGGTGGGTATCGACTGGGGCGTCTACGGGGTGCCGGAGACCTTCGTCATCGATCCCGCCGGCAAGATACGCTTCAAGCACGTGGGACCGCTGACGTTCCAGGCCCTGGAACGGGACGTGCTGCCGGTGATCCGGGAGCTGACGCCGTGAGACGGGCGTTACAGGCTCTGTTGTCCCTGCTTCTTATCCTTGCCGCGCCCGCCGGCGCGGTGCTGCCCGACGAAATATTGGGCGACCCGGTGCTGGAGACCCGGGCCCGGGACATCAGCCAGAACCTGCGCTGCCTGGTGTGCCAGAACCAGTCGATCGACGATTCCAACGCCGACCTGGCCCGCGACCTGCGAATTCTGGTGCGCGAGCGCCTGACCGCCGGCGACAGCGACAGCGAGGTGGTGACCTACGTGGTCAACCGCTATGGCGACTTCGTCCTCCTCAAGCCGCCCTTCAAGGGCACCACCTACGTCCTGTGGTTCGGTCCGGCGATCATCGCCCTCCTCGGCCTGATCGCCGTATTGGTCTTCTATCGGCGGCGGCGGACCGCGCCGGAAGCCGCCGCCGCACCGCCCCTCAGCGACGCGGAACGGCGGCGCCTCGACGCCCTGCTGGGGGACGAGGACCGATGATCGGCCTGTGGATCGCCGTCGCCCTGCTGGCGGCGCTGGTGGCCGGGCTGCTGCTGTGGCCGCTGCGATCCCGGGAGCCCGTGGCGTCGCGGCTGGACCATGAGGTGCAGATCTACCGCGACCAGTTGGCGGAGGTGACCCGGGACCGGGACCGGGGCCTGCTGACCGAGGTCGAGGCGGATTCCGCGCGCCTGGAGATCGAGCGGCGGATCCTGTCCCGCGCCGGGACCGAGGGCGCGGCCACGGGCGCCGCCACGACGGCGGCCCGGGCCACCAACTGGGGACTGGCGGCGGCCGTGCCCATCGCCGCGGTCGGGCTCTATCTGTACCTGGGCTCCCCCGGCGAGCCCGACCGGCCCTTCGCCCAGCGGCCCGCTCCCGCCGCCCCCACCCAGACCGCCGAGCATGCCGGGGACACGGAAGCGATGGTGAAGCGCCTCGCCGAGCGCATGCGCCAGTTCCCCCTCGACATCGACGGCTGGATTTTGCTGGCGCGCTCCTACATGACCCTCAACCGCTACGAGGAGGCGGCCAGCGCCTTGGCCCCGGCGGTGGAATACAGCGATCGCCGGCCCGACATCCTGTCGGCTTATGCCGAGGCCCGGGTCATGGTGGGAAAGGGGGCGGTCAGCGACGAGGTGGTCGGGATCCTCGACGAGATCCTGGAACGGATGCCGACAGACCCCCGGGACTGGTTCTACACCGGCCTCGCCCGCGCCCAGCGCAACGACCCCGGCGCCGCCGCCCAGGCATGGACGGACCTTGTCGCCCTTTCGCCCGCCGACGCCCCATGGCTCGACGACATCCGCAACCGCATCCGCGAGGCCGCCGGTGACGCCGGCCTGGATGCGGAATCCTTGACGCCGTCGGACCGCGCCCAGGCCATCGCCGCCGCCATCCAAAGGGAGTCCCCGCGAGGTCCGACCCGCGAAAACATGAAGCAAGCGGAGCGCATGTCGCCCCAGGATCGCCAGGCGATGATCCGCGGCATGATCGAGGGCCTGGCGGCGCGACTGGAGGAGAACCCCGACGACCTGGAAGGCTGGATACGCCTGGAGCGATCCTACCGGGTGCTGGGGGAGACGGAGAAAGCCGACGAGGCGCGGCGTCGCATCCAGGCCTTGAGCAGTGCCGCCAAGCCCGCCCCGGCGGCGCCCCCGGCACAAGCCCGTGGCCCCACGCGCGAAGACGTGGAGGCGGCCCGCGACATGTCGACCGGCGACCAGGCGTCGATGATCCGGGGCATGGTCGAGGGCTTGGCGGCCCGGCTGAAGGACAACCCCAACGACCTGGAAGGCTGGCTCATGCTGGCCCGGTCCTACGAGGTGCTGGGCGAACCGGACAAGGCCAAGGAGGCGCGGGCGAAGGCCGAGGCCTTGAAGCGGCGCGGGACGGCACCCTCCCGCCCCTAGGAGGGCCTTTTAGAGACAGAAAGGAACCCGGTGCCATGAGCGCCTACAAGACCCTCGACGACATCGCCGTGGATGGCCGGCGGGTGCTGGTGCGGGCCGACCTCAACGTTCCCATGAAGGACGGCCGGGTGACCGACGACACCCGCATTACCCGCACCGTGCCGACGCTCAAGGAACTGGCCGGCCACGGCGCCCGGGTCATCGTCTGCTCCCACCTGGGCCGCCCCAAGGGCAAGCCGGTGGCGGAGATGAGCCTGCGGCCGGTGGCCGAGGCCCTGGGCCAGGCCATGGGCGCTCCGGTCGCCTTTGCCGAGGACTGCGTCGGCCCCGCCGCCGAGGGGCTGGTCGGCGGCCTGAAGGACGGACAGGTGGCGGTGCTGGAGAACCTTCGCTTCCATCCCGAGGAGGAAAAGAACGACGCCGCCTTCGCCAAGCGACTGGCCGCCATCGCCGATGTCTACGTGAACGATGCCTTTTCCGCCGCCCACCGGGCCCATGCCTCCACCGAAGCCATCGCCCGCTTGCGCCCCGCCGCCGCCGGGCGGCTGATGCAGGCGGAACTGGAGGCCCTGGCCGCCGCCCTGGAATCTCCGAGAAAACCCGTGGCGGCCCTGGTGGGCGGGGCCAAGATCTCCACCAAGCTCACCGTCCTGGGTCACCTGTCGGCCAAGGTCGATCGATTGATCGTCGGCGGCGCCATGGCCAATACCTTCCTCCTCGCCCAGGGCAAGGACATGGGAAAATCCCTGGTGGAAAAGGACATGGCCGGCGATGCCCGGCGCATCATGGAAGACGCCGGGTCCGCCGGCTGCGAGATCGTGTTGCCCACGGACCTGGTGGTGGCGACCGCTTTGGAAGCGGGTGTGCCGACCCAGATCGTCGCCGCCGACGCCGTGCCCGGTGACACCATGGCCCTCGACGTGGGCCCGGAATCGATCGCCGACCTGCAACGGCGCCTCGGCGACTGCCGCACCCTTCTATGGAACGGGCCCCTGGGCGCTTTCGAGGTGCCGCCGTTCGATGCTGCCACCAATGCGGTGGCCCGCACCGCCGCCCGCTTGACCGGCGACGGCGCCCTGACCAGCGTCGCCGGCGGCGGCGACACGGTGGCGGCCCTGTCACGGGCCGGTGTGTTGGCGGCCTTTACCTACGTCTCGACGGCGGGCGGCGCTTTCCTCGAATGGCTCGAGGGGCGGGAGCTTCCCGGCGTCGCCGCGCTATCGGCCGCCCCTTCGCCATAGGAGCCGTGGTCATGGTTCGAACGATCGTCCCCGTCCTGTTCATCCTTGGGATGCTGGCGCAAGGTCCCGCGGCCGCGCAGACGGAGGTGGATTGTCGTACGGCCGCCGATATACTGGCCGAGTCCCTCTACGCGGGGGCAAGCTCGCGGCTCTACGCCACCTATACTGACAAGGCTCGGGTCGCCGACCTGGTACGAAGCCGCTTTGGTGAAGCGGCGGTCGAGAAGGCGGATACGGTGCAGGTCTTCTATCTGGGCGAAGCCCGCTATCTGGTGATGGCCTCCCTCCAGGGCTGCCACATCGCCCACGCCTTTACCGAGGACCCAAAGTAAGGCTGGGTACGCCGCGGTTCAGGGGTCGAGGGTTACGACAACGTCGCTGCTCTCTTGGGTGACCGTGTAACTGGACCCCGACAGGGAATTGAGGTTGACGGTCACGTCGCCGCCACCATAGGCCGCGACGATCGAGTCGTCCCCCGCACCGGAGTCGTTGATCGTGATGCTCGCGGCCAACAGGTCCTCGAACACTATGCGTTCCGCGACTTCCAGGCCGAATATGGTGTCGGTGTCGCCGTCTTCGGCGAAGAAGAACTCATCGTTGCCGGTGCCGCCGATCAGGATGTCGTTGCCGTCGAGGCCCTTGATCACATCGTCGCCGCCAAAGCCACTCAAGGTGTTGGCGCCGACCTCGCCGATCAGCGTATCGTTTTGATTGGAGCCGGTGAGGTTTTCGATCTCGCTGAGGGTGTCGCCCTCGGCATCGCCGCCCAAGCCGGTGCCGAGGGATAGATCGACCGTCACACCGACCCCGGACGAGAGGTATTCGGCTTCGTCCGTTCCCAGACCGCCGGTGAGGTCGTCGGCGCCAGCGCCACCGCGAAAGAAGTCATCGCCGCCGCCGCCCGACAGGATGTCGGCTCCGTCCGCGCCGAGGAAAATATCGTTGCCGCCGCCGCCGATCATGGTGTCGCCTTGCGAGGAGCCAACGATAAATTCGATTCCCGTCAGGGTGTCGCCCTCGGCATCGCCGCCCACGCCGGTGCCGGTGGGGGTGGAGAGATCGATCGTCACCCCGACCGAGGAGCCGGAGTAGAACGCCGTGTCGATGGTCCCGGCGCCGCCGTCCAGATCATCGGCCCCGGCGCCGCCGGTCAGGAAGTCCCTGTCGTCGCCGCCGGTCAGGGTATCGTCGCCGCCGCCGCCGGTCAGACGGTTGAAGCCATCGCCGCCGTCAATATTCGTGCCGGTGGCGTCGGTGACGGTGATGGCGTCGTCGCCGGCGGCCCCCGTAACCGTCACCGTGCCGCTGACGGTTACCGAGTTGCCGGCTCCCAGCAGCACCAGTTCGCCAAATCCGCCCCCTTCGATCGCGGTGCCGCTGACCGTCGTTTCGAGAGTGAGGGTATCGGCGGCGACGGCGAGGTTGATCTGCTCGAAGCCAATGGCCGAAACGACGTTGAGAGCACCGGCGAGGTTGAGCGTATCGGTACCCGTGCCGCCGTCGTAGACCATGCCCGTGGTCAGCGTGGTCTCGGCGAACACGGTGTTGTCGCCGGTCGAGCCGGTGAAGACCTCGACATCCCGGACGACGGTGTTCATCGACCCCACGCCCGTCATGGTCAAGCTGTCGCTGCCGGCGCCGAGGAAAGCCTCGATCCCGTCGGCGTCGGTAACGGTGATGGCGTCATCGCCGCTGCCGCCGAAAAGCAGGTGGATATTGCTGGTGGTCAGCCCGTTGCCGCCGTCGGCGAGGATCAGGGTATTTTCCTCGGTCGGGCCGGCGCCGCCCGAGACGCTGTCGCCGTCGAAGCCGTCGGTGGCCGAGGCATTGCCGCTGGCGAGAAAGATGTCGTCGCCCGCGGTGCCGACGAAATCGTTCTCGCTGCCGTCGAAGGTCACCGAGATCAGGCCCGGCCCGTCGATCGCCTGACCGGCGGAGGTGGCGAAGTTGGCGGCGCTGAGCAGGCCGACATCGACAAGGCCGGTGATGCTGGCGATGGTGGACAGCTCGCCCCCATCGGCGACGCCGTCGTTGTTGCCGCCCAGGTCGTCCCAGTACTGCAGCGAGCCGTCGACGCCGTCGGAGAAGGCGAAAACCGCCTGACTTCCGGCGCCGACGTCGATCAGGCTGTTGATCGCGGTGGTGAACCCGAAGGAAGACAGTACCACCCCTTCATTGAAAGCGACGAATACGGCGTCGTCATCGAGCGTAATGCCGCTCTCCGCCAGTTGGAACGTGTCGGCGTTGCCACGGTTCAAGGGTACCGTGCCGGTGGTGTCGAAGAGGAAGCTGTCCTCGGCGGCATCGAAGTCGGCAATGGTATCGCCGCTGGTGCCGAAATCGGTTGGCGAGGCGTAGGAGAACGCGTCGGCCCCGGCGCCGCCGGCGAGGACGTCATTGCCATTGCCGCCCCTAATGGTATCGCCACTGGCCGTGCCGGTGATGGTATCGGCCCCGGTGCCACCGACGATATCGAGGCCGGTGGCGATGGCCAGGCCGGAGAAATCGGCGCTGATGCCGCCGTCGGCGAGAGTCGTCGTCCCTGAATAAACGAACGTCGGCGTCGCGGCGAGCAGGGCAATATCACTGGTGACCGACAGGGTGGCGCCGCCGGTCAAGGACGTGCCGGTGCCGAATTCGACCGCGCCGCCGGAGATGCTCAGAGTCCGGCTTGCTTCGGCATTGAGGATGCCGCTGTTGGTCACGTCGCCGGTGATGAACAGATCGTCGCCGTTGGCCGACAGGGTACCCGAGTGAGGACGTCGCCGACGATGCCGTCGGTGCCCGATGTGTTGGAGATCGTTTCGATGGTGCCGCTGTTGTCCAGGGTCTCGCCGGCGCCCATGGTCAGCGTGGCGGTCTTTCCTTGCGGATCGCTCTGGGTGTTGAACTGGATGGTGCCGACGTTGGTAAGACCGCCATCGAAAGTGGCGTCGACGTTCAGCGGATCGGAGAAGGTCCGCTGCAACACCATCGTCGCAGCGCCTTCATTGGTCACCAGGCCGTCGAAGGTGTTGGTGCCTTTCAGGGTCATGGTGCCTTGATTGTTCACGGTGTCCGCGAACGTCATGCCGGCCACGTTCGCCGTGCCGCTGGTGGTGTAGCCCACGTTGATGTCGGCGCTCGACAGGGACGACGTTCCGGTAGTGGTCAAGTCATTGCCGCCGACACTCGAGATCACGCTGCCGCTGCCCATGGAAAGTCCCGGCAAGGTCAAGTCCAGGTCCAGGTTCATGGTCAGATCGGCGCCATTGGTCAGGCTCAGCGTGCCGCTGCCGGAAATGATCGTGCCGCCATTGGCGGTGAGGGTGCCGCCGTCCATGGTCAGGCTTTGGCTGGCCGCCATGTCGAGCGTGCCGGTGTTGGTCGCATCGCCGGTGACGATCAGATCGTCGCCGTTTGCCGACAGGGTTCCCGAGTTGAGGACGTCGCCGACGATGCTGTCGGTGCCCGACGTGCTGGAGATCGTTTCGATGGTGCCGCTGTTGTCCAGGGTCTCGCCGGCGCCCATGGTCAGGGTGGCGGTCTTGTTTGACGGATCGCTTTGTGTGTTGAACTGGATGGTGCCGGCATTGGCGAGGCCCGCCTCGAAGGTGGCGTCGACGTTCAGCGGATCGGAGAACTGCCGCTGCAACACCATCGTCGCACCGCCTTCATTGGTCACCAGACCGTCGAAGGTGTTGGTGCCCTTCAGGGTCATGGTGCTTTGATTGTTCACGGTGTCCGCGAACGCCATGCCGGTCGCCGTCACCGCGCCGGCGGCGACAAACGCGACGTTCATGTTGCCGCTGGAAAGCGACGAAGCGCCCGATGTGGTGAGCGAGTTGCCGCCGCCACTGGAAACGACGCTGCCGCTGCCCATGGTAATGCCCACCGCCGTCGCCAGATCCAGGTTCACGATCAGGTCGGCGCCGTTGGCGAGGGCGAGGGTGCCGGTGCCGGTGACGCTGGTGTCGGCATTGGCCGTGAGGGTGCCGGTGTCGACGCGCAAAGTCCGGCTTGCGCCGGCATTGAGGACACCGCTGTTGGTCACGTCGCCGGTGATGAACAGGTCGTCGCCGTTGGCCGACAGGGTGCCCGAGTTGATGACGTCGCCGACGATGCTGTCGGTGCCGGAGGTGTTGGAGATCGTTTCGACGGTGCCGCTGTTGGTCAGGGACTCGCCGGCGCCGATCGTCAGCGTGGTGGTCTTGTTTGACGGATCGCTTTGGGTGTTGAACTGGATGGTGCCGGCATTGGCGAGGCCCGCCTCGAAGGCGGCGTCGACGTTCAGCGGATCGGAGAACTGCCGCTGCAACACCATGTCGGCGCCCAATTCATTGGTCACCACGCCGTTGAAGGTGTTGGCGCCCTTCAGGGTCACGGTGCCCGAGGTGCTGAGACCCGAATTGATGGTGTCGCCACTGAGCGTGAAGTCTTGCCCGGTAAACACCGTATCGGCGAAATCCAGGTTCGCGGTCAGGGCGTCGAAATCCACCACCGCACCGGTGACCGTGATGTCATCGGCGCCGGCGCCGCCGATGAGGTTCTCGATGTTGGCCACCGCCAGGGTATTGCCGAGATCGCCGAGCACCAGCGTGTCATTGCCGCCGAGGCCGTCGACACTGTCGCTTCCCGACGCGGCGCCGACGGCGATGAGAACGTCGTCGCCGGTCGTGATGCCGTCGGCGGCGCCGAACGTGTCGACGCCGGAGGTGAAGTTGAGGGAGATCAATTCAGGACCCTGGACCGCCTGCCCGGCGGAGGTGGCGAAGTTGGCGGCGCTGAGCAGGCCGGCGTCGGTAAAGCCGGTGAGGCTGGCGATGGTGGACAGCTCGCCCGCATCGGCGATGCCGTCGTTGTCGCCGTTCAGGTCGTCCCAGTATTGCAGTGAGCCGTTGGCGCCATCGGAGAAAGCGAAGATCGCCTGACTGCCGGCGCCGACGTCGATCAGGCTGTTGATCGCGGCGGTAAACCCGGCGGTCGACAGGGTCACCGTCTCGTCGAAAGCGACGAACACCGTGTCGTCGTCGAGCGGCACGCCGCCAAACGCCAGTTGGAACGTGTCGGCGTTGCCACGGTTCAGGGGCACGGTGCCGGTTGTGTCGAAGAGGAAGCCGTCCTCGGTGGCATCGAAGTCGGAGATGGTATCGCCGCTGGTCCCGAAATCGGTCGGCGAGGCGTAGGCGAACGTATCGGCCCCGGTGAAACCGGACAGCAAGTCGTTGCCGCCGCCGCCCCTGATGACATCGTCGCCGCCGGAGCCATTCAAGGTGTTGGCGCCGACCTCGCCGATCAGCGTATCGTTAAAAGAGGAGCCGGTGAGGTTTTCGATCTCGCTGAGCGTGTCGCCCTCGGCCTCGCCGCCCAAGCCGGTGCCGAGGGATAGATCGACCGTCACACCGACCCCGGACGAGAGGTATTCGGCCTGGTCCGTTCCCAGACCGCCGGTGAGGTCGTCGGCGCCGGCGCCGCCGCGAAAGAAGTCATCACCGCCGCCGCCCGACAGGATGTCGTCTCCGCCCTCGCTGACGAAAATATCGTTGCCGCCGCCGCCGATCATGGTGTCGCCTTGCGAGGAGCCAACGATAAATTCGATTCCCGTCAGGGTGTCGCCCTCGGCATCGCCGCCCACGCCGGTGCCGGTGGGGGTGGAGAGATCGATCGTCACCCCGACCGAGGAGCCGGAGTAGAACGCCGTGTCGATGGTCCCGGCGCCGCCGTCCAGATCATCGGCCCCGGCGCCGCCGGTCAGGAAGTCCCTGTCGTCGCCGCCGGTCAGGGTATCGTCGCCGCCGCCGCCGGTCAGACGGTTGAAGCCATCGCCGCCGTCAATATTCGTGCCGGTGTCGTCGGTGACGGTGATGGTGTCGTCGCCGGCGTTGCCGTTCACGGTCTCCACACCGGAGACGCTGAGGACGTTATCGCCGTTGGCGAGGTTGAGCGTATCCGTGCCGGCCAGCAGGTCGACAGTGGTTCCGCCCGTCACGGCGGTGGTAAATGTCAATGTGTCGTTGCCAGTAGTGCCCTGCACCGTCTCCACGTTGACGACGGCGATGGTGTTGGCGGCCAGTCCCAGATTCAAGATGTCCGTGCCGTCGCCCAGGTCGAACAAGGAGCCGACGGAAATGGCGCCGGTCACGGTCAGATCGTCATTTCCGGCCGTGCCCGTCACCGTCTCGACGCCGGTCAGCCCGTTGAAGGTGTTGACGGCGGAAAGCAGCACCAGGCCATCGTTGCCAACGCTGAGGTCTATGCTCGCCGCGCCGGCGCCGGTCTCGGTGATGGTCAGCGCGTCGTTGCCGGCCGTGCCGGTGATACCCTCCACGTTGGCGACACCAAGGCTGTTGACCGTGCTCACGAGGATGATGTCGTCGCTGATGCCTCCTCCCAGGTCGAACAGAGTCCCGTCGCCGACGCCTTGGCTGAGCGTCAAGGTGTCGTTGCCGGTGGTGCCCTGCACCGTCTCTAAATTGGCGACGGCGATCGTGTTGGCGGCCAGCCCCAGATTCAAGATGTCCGTGCCGTCGCCCAGGTCGAATAAGGAGCCGGCGGAAATGGCACCGGTCACGGTCAGGTCGTCATTGCCGGCCGTGCCCGTCACCGTCTCGACGCCGGTCAGCCCGTTGAAGGTGTTGACGGCGGAAAGCAGCACCAGGCCATCGTTGCCAACGCCGAGGTCTATGCTCGCCGCGCCGGCGCCGGTCTCGGTGATGGTCAGCGCGTCGTTGCCGGCCGTGCCGGTGATACCCTCCACGTTGGCGACACCAAGGCTGTTGACCGTGCCCAAGAGGAAGATGTTGTCGCCGCCGCCATCTCCGAGGTCGAACAGCGTCCCATCGGGGACGCCTTGGGTGAGCGTCAGCGCGTCGTTGCCGGTCGTGCCGGTCACGGTTTCGACGCCGGCAACGCCAATCGAATTTGACGCCGCGCCCAGGGTCACGGAGTCCGTTCCGCCGCCAAGGTCGAACACCCCGCCGGTAACGCTGCCAAGGGCGGTCACGTCGTCGTCGCCGTCGCTCAGGTCGAACGCCCCGCCGGTAACGCTGCCGAGGAAGGTCAGATCGTCGTTTCCGGCCGTGCCCGTCACCGTCTCGGCGCCGGTCAGCCCGTTGAAGGTGTTGACGGCGGAAAGCAGCACCAGGCCATCGTTGCCAACGCCGAGGTCTATGCTCGCCGCGCCGGCGCCGGTCTCGGTGATGGTTAGCGCGTCGTTGCCGGCCGTGCCGGTGATCCCCTCCACGTTGGCGACACCAAGGATGTTGACCGTGCTCAGGAGGATGATGTTGTCGCCGCCGCCATCTCCCAGGTCGAACAGTGCCCCGTCGCCGACGCTCTGGCTGAGCGTCAGCGTGTCGTTGCCGGACGTGCCGGTCACGGCTTCGACGTCGGTAACGCCAAACGTATTTACCGGGTTGCCCAGGGTCACGGAATCCGTTCCGCCGCCAAGGTCGAACACCCCGCCGGTAACGCTGCCAAGGGCGGTCACGTCGTCGTCGCCGTCGCTCAGGTCGAACGCCCCGCCGGTAACGCTGCCGAGGAAGGTCAGATCGTCATTTCCCGCCGTGCCTGTCACCGTCTCGACGCCGGTCAGCGCTTTGAAGGTGTTGACGGCGGAAAGCAGCACCAGGTCATCGACACCAGCCTTGAGGTCTATGCTCGCCGCGCCGGCGTCAGTCTCGGTGATGGTCAGCGCGTCGTTGCCGTCCGTGCCGGTGATCCCCTCCACGTTGGCGACACCAAGGTTGTTGACCGTGCCCAAGAGGATGATGTCGTCGCTGCCGCCATCTCCCAGGTCGAACAGCGTCCCATCGCCGACGCCCTGGGTGAGCGTCAGCGTGTCGTTGCCGATCGTGCCGGTCACGGTTTCGACGCCGGTCAGCGCCAACGCGTTAACCGCGTTGTCCAGGAACAGGCTGTCATTGCCGCCGAGGCCGTCGACGCTGTCGTTTCCCGACCCGGCGCCGACGGCGATCAGAACGTCGTCGCCGGTGGTGATGCCGTCGTCGCTACCAAACGTGTCCACCCCGGGTGTGAAGGTCAGGGTGACAATCTCGGGACCCTGGACCGCCTGCCCGGCGGAGGTGGCGAAATTGGCGGCGGTGAGCAGGTCGGCGTCGACAAGGTCGTTAATGCTGGCGATGGTGGACAGCTCGCCCGCATCGGCGATGCCGTCGATGTTGCCGCCCAGGTCGTCCCAGTACTGCAGCGAGCCGTCGACGCCGTCGGAGAAGGCGAATATTGCCTGACTGCCAGCACCGATGTTGATCAGGCTGTTGATCGCGGTAGTGAACCCGGCGGTCGACAGGGTCACCCCTTCATTGAACGCGACGAAGACAGTATCGTCATCAAGCTGGATGCCGCTCACTGCCGTCTGGAATGTGTCGGAAAACTCGCCACGGTTGAGGGGCACCGTGCCGGTGGTGTCGAAGAGGAAGCTGTCCTCGGCCGCATCGAAGTCGAAGATGGTATCGCCGCTGGTGCCGAAATCGGACGGCGAGGCGTAAGTGTCTGTCCGGAAAGAAGAGAACGATTCGCCCTGACGGATCGGCTTGACCGACGGGGATCGCCCCTTTGATCGCCGCCGAGTGGCGCGCCCTGCCCAAGGACGAGCGACTATCTGATGCTGTGGGACTGGGAAATCGTTGCCGCCGCCGCCCTTGATGATATCGACACCTTGCAGGCCGATCAGGGTGTTGGCGAAGTCGTCGCCGATCAGCGTATCGTCGTGAATGGAGCCACGGACGTTTTCGATCTCGGCCAGGGTGTCGCCGTCCGCCTCGCCGCCCAACCCAATTCCGAGAGAAAGGTCCACCGTCACGCCGGTAACCGCGGTGAGCGAGTTGTAGTTGGCGGTGTCCGAACCCAGACCGCCGGTGAGGTCGTCGGCACCGTCGCCGCCCTCCAGATCGTCGTTGCCGGCGCCGCCGTCCAGGATGTCGACCCCGGCATCGCCGAAAATGGCGTCGATGCCATTACCGCCGGTCAGAGTGTCGCCACCGCCCTGGCCGAACAGAAAGTTGCCGCTGTCGTCGGCGGTCAGAATATCGTTCTGCTGGGAGCCGAATAGCCTCTCGATGCCGGTGAGGATGTCGCCTTCCGCATCGCCACCCTCGCCGATGACGACGGAGGCGGAAAGATCGATCGTCACCCCGGCCGCGGAATCCGTGTAGACCGCCGCGTCGGCGGCCCCGCTGCCACCGTCGATGTCATCGGCCCCGGCGCCACCGGTCAGGAAGTCCTGACCGTCACCGCCGTCGATGGTATCGTCGCCGGTACCGCCGTTGAATGTGTCGTTGCCGTCGCCACCGAAGAAACTGGTGCCCAGGCCGCTGTCGCCCGCGCCGACGATCACCAACTGCTCTCCGTCGCCGCCGGATATGGTGTCCACGTCCTCGACGGTAAGGGTGTGGTCGGCGCCGTCCTCAAAGGTGATCTCGTTGACGTCGCGCACCACGGTGTTACTGGCGATATTCAAGCCGAAGCGGACCGCCTGAAACTCGGCATCACCCGTCACGTTCAGGTTGATCGATCCTCCGCCGCCGGCGCTGCCGATGGTGATATCATTGGCGCCGTCCAGGGTGATGTCCTGAAGCAGGTCGTTCTCGAACAGGTCCAGGCCTTCGACCGAACTGAGCGCAATCGTGTTGGCCGTGTCGGCCAGCCTAACGCTGTCGCTTCCGCCACCGCCGTCGACGCTGGCCGTTCCGCCGGTCGCCGTGGTGAAGGTGATGTCGTCTTCGCTTCCGCCGCCGACAATCTGTTCGACGTTGGCGACGCTAAGGGTATTGTCGCCGCCGCTGGCGAGCGTGAGGGTGTCGTCGCCGTCGAGGCCGTCGACGCTGTCGCCCCCTTCCGCGTTGCCGACGGCAACAAGAACATCATCGCCGTTGGTGATTTGGGGTGGACCATCGAACGTGTCGACAGCGTCGGTGAAGACCAGCCCATCCAGCGATGGGCCTTGCTCTACCGGCCCCGCGGAGGTGGCGAAGTTGGCGGCGGTGAAGCCAACAACCGTACCAATGCCGGTCAGGTCGGCGATGGTGCTCAGCTCGCCTGCCTCGGCGAGGCCGTCGGCCGACAGCGCCGTGTCGTCCCAGTAAATCAGCCGCGCGTCCGCGCCGTCGGCGAAGGCAAATACCACTTGATCGCCGGCGTTCAGGCCGTTCAGCAAGTTGATATCGTCGGCGAGAGCCGCGGTGTCGTCCAAGTCCGGGGGCGCGCCGGTGGTGTCGAAGGCCACGAAGGCCGTATCGGCGCTCAGGCTAAATCCGGCACTGAGCTGTTGGAACGTGTCGGCGGCGCCGTGGGTCAAGGGAACGGTGGCCGACGTATCGAAGGAAAGGACGTCCTCGACGATGGTGAAATCGGTGATGGTGTCGCCGAAGTCCAGCGTGTCCTCGAAGACGAAGGTGTCGCCGCCGCCACCGCCGGTCAGGGTGTCGGCGCCGTCGCCGCCGACGAGGATGTCGGCTTGGCCGGGCGCGGAAAACGTGAGGTCGCCGGTAAGATCGACGCCGCCGAGACCGATGGCCGTCGCGATACCCGCGGCCGAGGCAAACAGCGCGCCCGAGCTTGAATCGATGGTGCCCGCGGACCGGTCGAGAACGTCCCACTTGTAGACGCTGTCCGTGTTCGTCTCGGCGACGTAGAAGTTGCCGTCGACATCGAAATCGACGCCGCCCTCGAGATCGACGTCCGTGCCGGCGGCGGCCTCGACCTCCGCCTCGGAGAGGAAGACGGTGGTGGTCCCGTCGGTCGGATCGATGCGATAGATGGTGCCGCCGGTATCGCTCTCGTCGTCGACAACGATGACGTCGCCGTTCGGCGCGATGGTGATGAAGCCATCGAGGTCCACGAAGCCGCCGTCGACGGAAAGAACGCTGGGTGTCCCGGTCGCGGTATCGACCGCGAACAACGCGCTCGGGGTGTCGTTCGAGGATACGAAGAGCGTGCCGCCGTCCGGGCTGATGGCCAGGGACTTGTCGAAAAAGACGGTCGAAATCCCGGCCAGTGCCTCGAAGTCCGCTGCGGCCACAAGCTCGGTCACCACCGGGGTTCCCAGCGGGTTCTCGATCGAAAAGATGCAGTTGCATTCGTCGTCGAGAACGTAGAGCGTACCCTCCGGCCCGATCACCAGATCCTCCGGGTCGGCCCCATCCGGCAGGCCGGCATTGGCAAGCGCCACGGCCTCGACCTGACCGGTATCGGCGCGCTTGACCAGAACACCCTCGTTGGGCGAATCGTCGGTCGCGTCGGTGGTGAAGAACAGGTTGCCGGCGGCATCGACCGCGATGCCGCTCTCGTTCAGATCGACGTTGCCACCGGCGCTGATGGACACGTTGTCGATCGCGTGCTTGTCCGAGAAGCCGCCCGTGCGCGCCCCGAAAAAGAAGTCGGAATTGTCGGACACGGTGCCGCCGACATCGACTGCATCGAACAGCACGCCGCCGTCATATTTTACCGTTACCGACGTGCCCTGCATTTCGACTTCGACGGGCACGAAGTCGTCGGTGTGCAGGACACCGACGCTGGAGTCGAACTTCACGCCGTCGAACCACAGCCCGATCTCGTTGATGACGTCGCTGCCGCCGTTGAAGAAGGTGTCGAAGGTGAGCGCCAGGCCGGAGGTTTGCGGCTCCTCCGCCTGCCCGCCAGTGTCGACGTCACTGCCGACCTGGAAGCTGAAGCCGTCAGCCCTTCCATTAGAGCCGAGGTCGTCGATCAGGAGGTCGAACGAGGCTTCGAAGTCACCGGAAAATCCGCCGCCGCCGACCTTCAGCCAGTTGTTCACGCCACCGAAACCCTCGGCGGAGAGGATCAGCTCGCCGCCGATGACACCGACTTGACTGGTGTTGGCGTTGATCAGCGTGCCGCCGGCCAGACCGACGGAGAAATCGTTGCTGTAGGAAACGCCGCCGATGGCGCCGGCGATCTCGGCTTGCGAGACCGCGAGGGACGCCGATCCATCCAGGCCGATCTGAAGAATGCTTTGTTCGAGAGGTTCGTTGCTGACGGCGAAAAGGCCCGGTGCCTCGCCGCCGTCGCCGATCAGAATATCGTTGCCGGTGCCACCGAACAGCGTGTCGCTTCCGGCCCCGCCGGTCAGTTCATCGGCGTCCTCGCCACCGTCGAGCGTATCGTCGCCGTCGCCGCCGAAGAGGTCATCCTCGTCGTCGCCGCCTTCCAGCAGGTCGTCGCCGACGCCGCCGAACAGGGTGTCGTCGCCGGCACCGCCCCTGAGGGTGTCGTTGCCGGGAACGCGGGGCGACACGAAGGCGATTCCGCCTTCAAGGTCGATGTTGAGGCCCCCGGTGTCGGCGCTGATTTCGTCCCGGGTGACGGCGATATAGCCCGAGGCGGCATCGATGGTGCCCGTGTCGGCATCGTAGCCGGTGAATCGGAGGACGTTGTCATCGGCCTCCTCGGCCACGTAGAAATCGCCATTGGCGTCGAAGCCGATGCCGCCCTCGAGGTCGACGCTCTCCTCGCCATTGGCGGCCTCGAGGTCGGCATTGGAAAGAAAAATCTCGACGTCGCCGGTCACCGGACCGACCCGGTAGATCGCATCGTCGACGGACCCGCCCCCTTCGTCGGCGACGATCACGTCGCCGTTCGGCGCCAAGGTGATAAAGGATTTCAGGTCCGTCCAGGCCGGGTCGCTGGCGAGCAGGCTCGGGGTTCCGGTCGCGATATCGACGGCGAACAGGTCGCCGGAACCACCCGCGTCCGAGGCAACGAACAACCGGCCGTCGCCGTTGCCGACCAGGCCGCCGATGAGGCTGATCTCCCGACCCGGCGCGACGTCCGGTAGCGCCGCGAAGTCCGCTTCGGTAACCAGAACCGACAACCCGTTGCCCGCCGCCGGATCGAGACTGATGATGGCGTTTGTCTCTTCGTCGGTGATGTAGAGCTTGCCGTCGCTGCCGAACGCGAGGTGCCGGGGTTCCGGTTCGGCCCCGCCGGTGATCGTGGCGATCGCGGCGTTTGTCGCCACCACTTCGAGGGGCCCGCCGAGGGCGGATTTCTTAAGCACGCTTCCCGAGACGTTTTCGGAGAAATAGATATCGCCGTTGTCGTCGACAACGATGCCCCTGCCTTCGAGATCCGTTTCCCCTTCGCCGGTCGCGGCGCGGATGTCGTCGGCGCTGATGCGGACGGAGGCGTTTCCCGTCGCGTCAATTCGCAGGACCTGAGACGGATCTTCATTCTCGTTGAGGATCAGCAACCCACCGCCATCGTCCTCCGGGTCGCCAATCAACACATCGTCGCCGTCACCGCCGAGAAGCTCATCGTCGCCGCCGCCGCCCAGCAGTTCGTCGTTGCCGTCGCCGCCGTCGAGCAGGTTGTCGGCGTCGTTGCCGATGATCTCGTCGCCGCCGTCGCCGCCGATCACGTTCTCCACGCCAACGATGGTGTCGTCGTCGATGTCGCCACCGGAGGCGGTTCCGTCTTCCAGGTCGACATCAACCCCGTCTGTCTGGCTGGTGAAGGTTATGGTGTCGGAATCGGCCCCGCCGTCGTAGGTGTCGTCGCCCTCGCCTTCGCCGGCCACCAGGGTGTCGTTGCCGGGGCCGCCGAAGACCTGGTCATCGCCGGCGCCGCCGATCAGCGTGTCGTTGCCGGCGCCGCCGTCGAGAACATCGTCACCGGGGGTGCCGAAGATAACGTCGTCTCCTTCGTTGCCAGTGGTCGGCTCGGGCGGCGCAACGACCGGCACGATCTCGTCCTCTACGGGGACGGGGACGGGGGCGGGGGCGGGGGCGGTGGTGGGGGTGGTCATATCCACGGTAGCGACCAGCAAATCGTCCGGCTCGATAATGACGTCGTCCACCACCTCGATGACACCGGTGTCCGGTACGCCGACGACGGGGCCACCGGCGGCGGTGTCGAACTCTTCGAGGCCGGCGGCCGGATCGAAGCCTATCTGCTCCACACCGTAAGCGTTGGCTTCATCCGAACTAACGGGCAGCACGCGAAAGGCGTCGCCGAAGGTGGACAGGATCTGCTGCACCGCCATCTGGAACTGCGGCGAGTGCGGCAAATTGATCCCGGCGACTTCGACTCCCTGGTGCAGGATGTTGAGAACGCTGATACCCGCATTGTTCGACAGAATCATCTCGCCGACGAACCCGCCGGCGTCTTCGCTTTCCTGCATCAAGACCGCGCGCAGGACGCCGTCGTATTCGATTCCCCCCTGGGTGCCGCGGATGCAGATGGTGGCGACCGGCGTCTCGATGGTCATGGCGCCGACGGAGGTCTTCGCCACCTGGCCGCTGACGAAGGTAAAGACGCCCTGGAGGATAGAGACGCCCACGCTGCCGCTGGCGGCCGACGGGTCGTAGACCATCTCATCAAGGACCATGCGGCCGTTTTCGGCCATGGCGAAGGTGGTTTCGTCGGCGAGGACGATGCCGATGCCGCTATCGGGTCCCGATTCGAGCAAGTCGCCCTGATAGACGGAATCGCCCGCCTGCAGGGTCACCCGGGTGCCGTCGGTGCGTACGGCGGCCACGGATCCGTTGAGGGTCTCCACCTGGCCGATGGGCTCGCCCAGCGAGGAGCCCGAGGCCTGGGCGTACTGGCCGGGGGCCGCGGGCCCGGCGAGGCGTGCCGCCAGATCGCCGTCGATGCGGGCGCCATCGCCATACATCAGGTCGGGCCGACTATCGCCGGCGAAGAAGTCGCGGATGACCACCTGATCGCCATCGGTCTCGGTCAGGACCAAATCCTGCCCGCTGCGGGCGTAATCCGCTCCCGTCGCGTCGAAATCCGCCGGAAGGGTGACCGCCGCGCCCTCGGCCGAAACGACGGCGGGCGCGTCCGATTGCGACCCCCCACCCGGGAGCGTTTCCGCCTTTAGAGAGTCAAGAATTGCCACTTCGTAATGCCCCCCGGGCCAAGCGCAGCCGGAACGGTCCGGTCGGCCATCCGCCACCACAAGTACTGCCAATACGATAGCAGATTTTGGGCTCACTGGGTGGAATAGCTGTGACGAGCATCACAGCAGAATGGGTAGACGACGATTCGGGGCGGGTATTTTTTGGATCGAATACAGGTGTTTTCTGAACAATTCTTATGATGATTCAAGAAGCTGACTTATGATTGAAGCTCGTCCAAGGGGGACGAACCTGCTCACGAAATTGTTTGCCGCGCGTGATCTGGGCCGGACGAAGCCAAAACCCTCTTCCCGAACCTTGGTGGGCGAACGTCAGCGGGGGGTCGGGTCCCGCGACCCAACCCCCGAGGGCAATAACCGGTTCAGTCGTCGTCGTGGTGCCGGTGGTGGCGACGCTCGCCGTGCCGCGGTCCCCGGTCGCCGTCGTCCAGGGTGCCGTCGCCGTTGCGGTCCATGTGCCGTACCATGCGCGAGAAACGCTCGCCGAACTCCTCGGCGGTCACCTTGCCGTCGCCGTCGTCGTCGTGGGCCTGGAAGCGGTCGACCATGCGCTCCCGCATGGCGTCGAGCCACAGAGCCCGGTATTCATCCAGGTTCAGGCCGCCGTCGCCGTCGGCGTCGAACTTGCGCAGTTGGTCGGCGCGGGCGGCATCGATCTCCTGCTGGGTAAGTTTGCCGTCGCCGTTGGAGTCGTACGCCTCCAACATACCGTGCATGGGGCCGCCCGGGCCGAACGACGGGCCTCCGTGTCCGATCGGTCCCTTGGCGCCACTCTTGAACTGGCGGTACTGCTGGCGGTCGCCGCCATCGTGGGCGTAGGCGGCGCCGATGACCGACGCCGCGCCAACGCCGACGGCAACCAGGGCCGAGAGGATGATCCGATTGGGCGCTTTCATGATCAGGACTCCTTTCCTTGTGGTGGGGGCGGGATGACGGCCCCTGCCGCCATCCTCCGATGCGGTCAACATGGGCCGCCGTTGTCGCAGATGTGTCCCCGCCACCCCGCCCGTTTGTCGACGCGTGTGTCGGCTGGCCCCGTGGACACAATTGGTTACAATTTTTCTCGCCCCCCGGTTGGCGGGGACGCCATAGTGCGATCCCCGCCGTTGCCGCGAGGACCGCCGTGCCGGACGCCATGCCCCACATCCTGGTCGTCGACGACCATCGAGACATCCGCGACCCGCTCGCCAAGTACCTCCGGAAGAACGGCTTTCGGGTCAGCGCGGCGGAGGACGGCGCCGCCACGCGCCGAGTCCTCAAGGCCGCCGCCATCGACCTGGTGGTTCTCGACGTGATGATGCCGGGCGAGGATGGTCTGTCCCTGTGCCGCCACCTGCGGGAGACCACGTCGATCCCGGTCATTCTGCTGACCGCGCTGGCCGATGAGACCGACCGCATCGTCGGCCTGGAGATCGGCGCCGACGATTACCTGACCAAGCCGTTCAACCCGCGCGAGCTGCTGGCCCGCATCAGGGCCGTGCTGCGGCGCGCGCAAGGGGGCATGGCGGCCCGCGAGCCGGCGTTGGATCGGCGCCTCAAGTTCGACCGCTGGATCCTCGACGTGGGCCGGCGGGAGATCGTCGGTAATGATGGCGTCGCCGCGCCCCTCAGCAGCGCCGAGTTCCGCCTGCTTCACGCGCTGTTGCGGCGCCCGGGCATGGTGCTGTCCCGCGACCAGCTTCTCGATCTGACCCAGGGACGCGCCGCCGGTGTGTTCGACCGCTCCATCGACAACATGGTCAGCCGCCTGCGCAAGAAGATCGAGGCCGATCCCAAGGCGCCGGTCATCATCCAAACCGTGTGGGGCGGCGGCTACAAGCTGGCCGTTGCCGTGACGCCGGCGCCGTGAGGCGGTTCCTGCCCCACAGCCTGGGCGGCCAGCTCACGGTCCTGCTGCTGGCCGCGCTGCTGGCTTCCCACGCCATCGGTGCCGTCTTCTTCCTGGGCGAGCGTGACCGGGCCGTCCGCCTGGTACAGCGGGAGCAGATCCTGACCCGCGCCATCGTCGCCCATCGGCTGCTGAGCGGGATGCCCACCGACCGCTGGGCGGACGTCGCCGCGGCCCTCACGTCCCCCCTCCTGCGGTTCGAAGTGGCGGCGCAAAGCAGCCTGGTTGGCCATGTCATGTCGGCGCGCGAGGAAGCCATCGCCGCCGCTTTGGCGAACCTGGCCGGCGTCTCCGCCCTGGGGGCCCGGGCGCGCATGAGCGAGTCCGATCGTCCACCGCCACGACGACACTGGCGCCCTCGGCATGATGACGATGACGATGACGACCGCCACGGGCCGCCACCCCTGCGCCGCCCCCGCCTGTTCGACTTGGCCCTGTCGGTACCACTGGCCGGCGGCGGGTGGATGAATGTGGAGACCGGGCTGCGCGCCCCGCCGCCGACCTGGACCTGGCCGTCGGCCGTGTCCCTGGGCCTGTCGGTGCTGGCCATCCTGCTCGTCGTGGCGGTCAGCGCGCGCCGCATCACCCGGCCCCTGGGCGCCCTGGCCGATGGCGCCGAACGTCTGGGGCGTGGTGAGCCCGTGGCGCCCCTGAAGGAGACCGGCCCTGACGAGGTGCGCCGCACCACCGCGGCCTTCAATGCCATGCGCGAACGGCTGACCCGCTTCGTCGCCGACCGCACCCGCATGCTGGCGGCCATCAGCCATGACCTGCGCACGCCGCTGACGGCGCTGCGCCTGCGGGCCGAGATGGTCGACGACGAGGAGACGCGGAGCCGCATGATCGCCATCCTCGAAGAAATGCAGCGCATGACCGAAGCGGCGCTGGCCTTCGCTGGCGACGCCGTGGACGAGGAGGAAAGCCGGGCCACCGACCTGGCGGCCCTGGTGTACAGCGTCGCCGACGACATCGGCGACATGGGTCACGACATTGCCGTCGCGGCCCCGGACCGCCTGGTCTACCGCTGCCGTCCCCTGGCCCTGAAACGCGCCGTCCGCAACCTGATCGAGAACGCCGTGCGTTACGGCTTGCGGGCCCGCGTGACGGTCGAGAAGACGGCCCGGGGACCTCTGATCGCCATCGAGGACGACGGGCCGGGAATCCCGGAGGACCGCTTGGAGGCGGTGTTCGAGCCTTTCGTCCGCCTGGAGGAATCCCGCAGCGCCGAGACCGGCGGCGTCGGCCTCGGCCTTTCCATCGCCCGCGGCGTCGTCCATGCCCACGGCGGCGAACTCACCCTCGAAAACCGCCGGCCCACGGGCCTTTGCGCCACCATCCACCTGCCAGCGATCGAAACCGTGGCAGGCGGCAGCGATTGATCCCTATCCGCAGACGAGCTCTACCGCCCCTTCCACGAGGGGCCGGCGCTCGGACACACCGCGTGCCACCCCAAGGCGCCATATCGGGGCGAAGGGGCACCTGCTTGAACAATCCTTGAATACGCTACCGTGTTCGGCGGACGATAGGAGTCATCTGAGGAAATTCGGCTTGGACGCCTCGATGTCGTGTGTTTGGGTATTTGAAGACGAATGTTTTGGGAGGCGACCCGTGAAATACATGGCAATGATGTTAACGGCGTCTTGTGTTCTATCGGCGCCCGTCGAGGCGAACGCCGCCGACGCGACGTTGGTCACGGTCAAAACGCCACGGGGTGTCTCTCAACCATTTCTTTTCGCCGCCCCGGATAGGCCGAAGGCGGCGGTCATTTTGTTCGTTGGGGGAAATGGCGCGCTCCGCATCACGGGTTCCGGTCATGTCACAAACTATGGCCAAAATTTCCTGATCAGGAGCTTCGGCGATTTCGTCAACAAGGGGCTCATGGTGGCGCTCGTCGATGTGCCATCCCGAACGGAAACGATGTCGCCGAAGTTTCGGCTAAGCAAGCAACATGCCGGCGACATGATCGCGATCGTCAAGTACATGAACAATAAGGCAGACGTACCGGTGTGGCTGGTCGGACATTCGAGGGGGACCTACTCGGCGGCGGGCGTCGCGATCAAGATTCGAAAACGGCTCTCGGGTCTCGTCCTGGCATCGACGGTTACGCGGGATAGTCCGAAGAAATTGCCGGAGGGCGTCTTGAGTTTGAAGCTGCGTGGTTTCAAGAAGCCCGTTCTGATCCTTGCCCACAAGGGCGACGGGTGTAGCGTGACGCCGCCGGCCAATGCATCGAAGCTTAAGGCAACGCTTTCCCAGTCCCCGCGTGTTGAAATCGCGATGCTCGCGGGTGGTCATTCCCCGAAATCCGATCCCTGCGAATCGCTCTCGGAACACGGGTTCTATGGGATCGAGAGCGGAGCCGTGGACCGGATCGCGAAATTCATCACTCAATAGTATTGGAAATGAATACTCTAAATGGCGGATCCCATCTCATACCAAGGGTCACTGATAATGACCCATGGAGATCGTCACTGCGTCCCGTCGGGTAGGAGACGGGCCGCTGGCGATGCGGTGCATCGTCGAGGCTTGTCGACGCCCTCCGACGGGTCGCAGTGACGACCGGAACGGCGGCTTCCCAGGGCTTTCGGACGTCGTCGCGTCCGCCTTGCGATGCCCCGCATCGCCACGCCGAACGCTCCTCGCCGAAAACCCTGGGAAGCCGTCTCCATGGGTCATTATCAGTGACCCTTGGTATCAATTGCTCGCTGGATTGAGAATCGTCCGCGCACGGCTGAACAGCGCCTCCTGGCCGACGGCTACCGCCCCTTCCACACGGGCCGGCGCTTTTCCATGAAGGCGCCCCGGCCCTCCGCGTAGTCCTCGCTGTCGAAGCATTGACGGGTCAAGGCCTCGACCCGGGCCATGTCCCGGTCCGCCTTATCCTTCACCACCTCGTTGATGATCGCTTTGTTGGCGACGATGGATAGGGGCGCGTTGTCGGCGATGGTGGCGCAAAGCTCGCGGACCGTCGCTTCCAGGTCGGCCACCGGCACCACCCGGTTGACCAGGCCGATGGCCAGGGCCTCGGCGGCGTCGAGGCGGCGGGCGGTGATCAGCATCTCCTTGGCGTGGGCCGGCCCCACCAGGTCGACCAGGGCGCTGAGGTTGCCGAACCCGTAGGGGATGCTGAGGCGCGCCGCCGGGATGCCGAACTGGGCGTCCTCGGCGGCGATGCGCATGTCGGCGGTCATCGCCAGGGCCACGCCGCCGCCCAGGCAATAGCCCCGGACCATGGCGATCAGCGGTTTCTCCAGGGCCTCCAGGCTGCCATAGGCGCCCTCGATGGCGCTCGAATAGTGGGCCGCCGCCGCCGCGTCGGCCCGCACCACCTCGAACTGGGAGATGTCGGCGCCCGACACGAAGGCCTTGTCGCCGGCGCCCCGCATGACCACCGCGCGGACCGCCGGATCGGCGGCGAAGGCCTCGACGATGGTCCCCACCGCCTGCCACATCTCCAGCGAGGTGGCGTTGCGCCGGGCCGGGTTGTTGAAGGTCATCCAGCCGATGGGCCCCTCGACCTCGGCCGTCATCTTGTCGGTATCGAGCTGGATCATGGGCCCTCGCAATCGGGGGTTGGGTGGGGGAGATGTGGGCTTTTACTTCCAAACGGTGCTCCAGGGACATCTCAAATTCCCGCCCGATGAGGGTGATCCGCTCGACCAGGTCCTCTCAAGCGGGACGTTCGCCACCAAGAGGACTGCATGATCGACCCCGCCGAGCCCGTCGGTCCAACCGCCGAACGCTTCCCGACCGCCCGGCGCAGTCGCGCCATCAGGTCATCGGCGGTGACGACACCGGAGGCGGACACATCGACGCCGCCGGCGCGCATCATGCGCGCGGTCCAGGTGTTGCAGGTGTTGAACAGGTGGAAGGTGCCACCAGCGTCGTAGAAGTTGCTGTTCGGGTAGAGGCCCCGGGATAGGGGCCTGGCGCGGCTCCCCTGGGGGCGCTTGAAGGTGCCGGCGATGGCGCGGATCAGGTTCTGGAGTTCGGCCTCCGTCAGAACCACCGGCACCACTTCGTTTTCCCCAGGTTCCGGCGCCCGGGCAAGGCCGGCCATGTGGATCACCGACGGGGTCGCGGTCAGGGCGGCGTCGAGCGCCATGGCGACGGTCGGATTCTTGGCCGGGTAATAGACCCGGTCGCCCCAGCCGAACTGGAGGAACGCCGCGGTGGGAAAATCGTCCGCCTCCGCCAGCAGCCCCGTGGCCACCAGCCCCGGGCGCGGCATCACGATCGCCGTGTGCCAGCCGTTGCTGAGGACAAGGACCGTATGGACGCGCGGTCCGTCGTCGGCCGCGGGCAGCGGGAGAGACTCCGTGCAGGCTGCCAGCCAGCCGGCACAGAGGAGCGAAGGCAAGGCGGCGACGAGGCGTTTCATGGCGGCCCGATACGAAAAGCACGCCGAAGTCTTGGCGGGTTGTTCCCCGCGGCCAGCCGATCAGCCGGGGCGGTGGCGCCACCAATAGGATTTGTTGATGGAAAACACCGGCACGTAGTGGCGGACCTTCTTGGTCTCCACCACCTTCTTGACCTGATTGTCGAGGAGCAGGGTCTTGCCCCCGTCGAAGACCACCAGCACCGCGTGGCCGACCTTCAGATTCATATCCTTTACGGCGACCAGGCGCATTTCCTTGTCGGTGAAGCCCAGGGCCCGCAGGCTGAGGTACTTGATGATCGAATAGTCCTCGCAATCGCCGAAGCGGGCAATGAACTCTCCCGGCGTGGCCCAGTAGTCCTTCTGGCCCCAGTTGCGAGGGTCGGTGACATAGCGGCGCTGGTTGGCCCAGTGATTCACCTTGTTGATCTGAAAGGACCGGGGTTTGTCGCGGATGCTGTCGACGAATTTGAGCCAGACCTGGTAGTGGTAGGTGTTGAAGCGCTTTGCTTTGCAGTCCGTGCGCTTCTCCTCCTTGGCCTTTTGCTTGGAATAGCGCTTCATGGCGCCGTTCCATTTCTTGAACGGACGAAGGTTCTTGGATTGGGTCTCGACGCTTTTGAAGAAGCTGGGCTTCGCCTTGCGCGCCGCCTCGGCCATCGGCGGCAGGATGGCGCTGATCATGGCGACCGCCGCCAACAGAAGGGCGACCCGTCCCATGGGCGAAAGGGCTTCGCGAATTCGGCTCATCCAGGTCATCTCGTTCATCGGTCCTACCGAGCCTCCATGGCACATATCATAGCAAATGGCGGCGTTCCTCAAGCCCCCATTCCATCGGGGGCTATCCCGCGACGTCATAGTCTGCCCCATTCACCACCAGAACACAGTGAC
Organism: Rhodospirillales bacterium; assembly: GCA_965247705.1. Taxonomy (GTDB): domain Bacteria; phylum Pseudomonadota; class Alphaproteobacteria; order Rhodospirillales; family CAMCUA01; genus CBDFHV01. Next base: position 83,050 of record CBDFHV010000083.1, read on the forward strand.
CCGGATCACCAGCCCGCGGCCCGGCGCGATCCGTTCTCCACCATTGCTGTGGAAAACCCTGTTGGCAACTGCCGTGGCCGGTGTCCGAGGGGAAGAACCACGGGACTTTCTGGGGTTTGCCTAGATATTGGGCAAAACTTCTAAGTCATTGAAATACGGTCTTTTTACATTACAATCCTGTAACGCATGTCGACACTTCCCAGTCCCAGTCAGGCAAATCGAGTCTATCGCGCCGCTGTCCCTAAATGTGCATAACCCTTCGACTTCCAGCCTTCAGAAGGGACACCGATTATAACCATCGGGATACTAGTGTTCCGATCGAGACATTTCGTTCCCATTAAATCTACGCAACGTCCCTATCCGGTTAAAACAGGATCGGCCTAAATGTTCTTGTTATGTTCACGTAGAGGATGTAGGCTGATCGCATTGTCTCGGGCTTTTGGAGGGCGGTGCGATGGGCAGGATGTTGGCGTTTCAAGAACGGCACGGATCGGAAGCGGCCTGCATCGAGGCGCTGGCCCGGCTGCGCTGGCCGCAGGGCTATGTCTGTGCCCGCTGCGGCGAACGGCGGAGCTACCGAATGACGGCGCGGCCCAGGATCTTCGAATGCGCCCGTTGCGGTCATCAGGAATCGGTGACGGCGGGGACGATCTTCCACCGCACCCGCACGCCGCTCCGCAAATGGTTCCTGGCGGCGTGGTGGATGGCGCGCGACAAGCGTGGGGTCTCGGCCCTTTTGCTGTCCCGCGAGTTGGATCTGCGCTACGAGACAGCGTGGCTGATGGCTCATAAGCTGCGTCATGCCCTGACGGAGCGCTCGGAATTTCCGCTCGAGGGCTTGGTCGAGGTCGACGAGAGTTATTATGGCGGGCGCGGCAAGCCGGAGAGCCGGGGCCGGGGCCTTTCCAACCCGAACAAGAGCCTGTTGGTGATGGCCGTCGAGAAGCGGCCGGTCGGGCCGGGCAAGGGCATCAAGGGGAGCGGCTTCGTCGCCGGCCGGGCGCGGCTCGCCATCCTCCCGGCGGCCACCGCCCGCGAGCTGGGCGGCTTCGTGCGCGCCTCGGTCAGGCCCGGAAGCCGCCTCGCCAGCGACGCCTTCAAGGGGTACGCCGGACTCCGCGACACCTATCGCCACCACCCCGTCGTGCAAGGCGAAGGCAAGAATGCCGAGCGCTTGATGCCGGTCGTCCATGTCCTGTTTTCCAACGTGAAGACCTGGCTCAACGGCACCTATCACGGTGTCGGCGCCAAGCACCTGCCGCGCTATGCCCGGGAATGGAGCTACCGCTTCAACCGCCGCACACGCATCACCGATCTGGCCGACTTCGTCCTCCGCCGCGCCATGGACCAACCCACCATCACCTACAAGGAGCTGGTCGACAGTCTTCAACCGCAGGGTGCGCTACCTGCTTTAACCGGATAGGGACGCTACGCAAACTGCGACCTTCACCCCCGGGCTCAGGAACCAAATGTTAGAATCGCAACACTAGACGTGGCCAAGAGAAGGCCTCACGCGGATTTGATGACCCCTTGATTTCGGCCCATCAAAGAACGACTCGCAACTCACGCGGCGTTTGGGTCAGTACCTCGACCCCGTCTTCGGTCACGGCCCAGGTCTCGCTGAGGCCGATGGCGCCGATCTCGGGGATCAGCACCCAGGGCACCCTATGGAACACCATCCCCGCCGCCAGGGGTCTCGGGTCCCCGGGTTTGAGGTCGATGATGTAGCCCTCGCCCCAGTTGGGCGGAAAGCTGATGCCGACGGAATAGCCGGTCCGGTGCAGCCAGCGGTCCCCCAGGCCAGCCGCCTCGACCCGCGACCGGGCGGCACGGTCCACCTTGCCCGCCGCCACCCCGGGGCGCGCCGTTTCCAGCAGGGCGTTCAAGGCGTCGATCATCACAGCCATCACGCGGCGCACCTCGGGCGACGGCGGGCCGACCGCGAAGGTGCGCATGATCGGCCCGCCGTAGCGGTGGATGCTGGCCGAGCCCTCGAACCAGATCGTATCGCCGGCCTTGATCACCGTTCGCTCGAAGCTGGCGCGCCGGGCCGGCGCGCGATCGCCCGCGTAGACGTAGGGCTGATTGCTGAGAAACGTGCTGCCCAGGCGAATCTGCTCGGCATAGATCGGCGCGGCCACGTCGTTTTCCGTAACGCCGGGTCGGATGGCGGCGATGCCGGCCTCCATGGCGGCCACCGAAACGCGGCAGGCATGAAGGATGTAGTCCAGTTCCCGGGCTGACTTGATCATGCGGCCCGTCTCGACAAGGCCGGAGGTGGGCACGAAGGCCGCTTCCGACAGGCCTTCGCGCAGACCGTCGAGGACGAAGGGCGGCAGATAAAGTCCCCGGTGGTCGTAGCCGATGCGCCCCCGTTCGGCGCCCAGGCCGCGCAGAGCCGCGATGGTGGCCTCCACCATGTCGGCGGTGTCGGCCACCGCCGTGCCCCGGGTGAGCCACGACACCCCCTCGATGCCCTCGAAGAACAGCTTGCGGAGCACGAAGTGGGGCTCGCCGCTGGCCGGCACCAGGAGCGACTGGTAGGCTTGGTTGCCCACGTTGTAGTAGCCGGAGAGGTAGTTGATATTCTCCGGCGTGGTGACCACAAGAACGTCAATATTCGCTTCCGCCATCCGCCGCCGACATCCGGCGAGGCGGGATTGGTACTCGGCGATGGTGAAGGGGAGGTGGCCAGGATCGTCGGACGCGGTTTCGCTCATGGGGTGATGGACCCTGTCGATGCGGCATCGTCCATAGGCCGCGAGCCCGGCAGCCCGGTCAAGGTGTCGGCCGCGCGCCGTCCTTCGTGATAGTCTTGCCCTTGTCGCGTCACCCCCTTCCCGAGGAGCCCCGATGACCCTTCCCGCGCCCCCCGTCGCGGTCGTCAAGCCGGCCGTGGAAACCCGTCACGGCCACACCCGGGAGGACCCCTACGGGTGGCTGAAGGATACCGACTGGCAGCAGGTTATAAAGACGCCGGAGGTCCTGGACGGCGAGATCCGCGCCTATCTGGAGGCGGAAAACGCCTTTACCCAGGCTGCCCTGGCATCGACGGAGACCTTGCAGCGGCGCCTGATCGCGGAGATGCGCGGGCGCATCAAGGAAGACGATTCATCCGTCCCCGCCCCCGATGGGCCCTTCGCCTACTACGTCCGCTATGCGGCGGGCGGCCAACACCCGATGTTCTGCCGCGGCGCCCGGGACGGCGGCGAGGAGACCGTGCTGCTGGACGGCGACCGGGAGGCGGAAGGCCAGAGCTTCTTTCGCGTCGCCGGCTGCGAACACAGCCCGGACCACCGCCTGCTGGCCTACGCGGTGGACCTCAACGGTTCCGAATACCACACCGTGCGCTTGCGCGACCTCAAGACCGGCCGCGACCTGCCCGATCGCATGGAGCAGACCCAGGGTGACCTGGAATGGGCCAACGATGGCGCCACCGTCTACTACACCGTGTTCGACGACAACCACCGTCCCCGCTGGGTCCGCCGCCACCGGGTGGGCGAAGCGCCGGAGGCGGACACCCTGGTCTACGAGGAATCGGATCATGGTTTCTACCTGGGCATCGGGCGGACGGAGAGCCAGCGCCTGATCACCATCGGCGCCCATGACCACGAAACCGACGAGGTTCATGTGGCCGACGCCGACGATCCCGCCGCCCCCTTGCGCCTGGTGGCGCCGCGGGATCCGGGGGTGAAGTACACGGTCAGCCACCATGGGGACCGCCTGATCATCCTCACCAATGCGGACGGGGCGGAGGACTTCAAGGTTGTGGAGGCGCCGCTGGCCGACCCGGGGCGGTCCCGTTGGCGGGACCTGGTGCCCCACGAGCCCGGCCGCCTGATCCGGCGCATCCTGGTCTTCCGGGACCACCTGGCGCGCCTGGAGACGGTGGCCGCCCTGCCGCGGATCGTCATCCGCCGCCTCGCCGACGGGGCCGAACACGTGGTCGATTTCGACGAGGAGGCCTACGACCTGGGCCTGCAGCCCGGGCTCGAGTTCGATACCACCGTGCTGCGCTTCGTCTACAGCTCGCCGACAACGCCGCGGCGGACCTACGACTACGACATGGAGGCCCGCCAGCGGACCCTGCGCAAGGAACAGGAAGTGCCCTCCGGTCACGACCCGTCCCGCTACGTGACCCGCCGCCTGTTCGTCGCCGCGCCCGACGGCGCCCGAGTCCCGATCACCGTGCTGCACCGCGCCGAGACCCCCATGGACGGCTCGGCGCCCCTGTTCCTCTACGGCTACGGCGCCTACGGCATCAGCATGCCGGCCTCGTTCCGCACCGAACGCCTGAGCCTGGTCGACCGGGGCTTCATCCATGCCGTCGCTCACATCCGCGGCGGCATGGAAGGCGGGTTTAACTGGTACCGGGACGGCAAGCGGGAAAAGAAGACCAACACCTTCGGCGACTTCATTGCCTGCGCCGAATTCTTGGTCGGCGAAGGCTACGGCCGCGCCGGCGAGATCGCCGCCCACGGCGGCAGCGCCGGCGGCATGCTGATGGGCGCGGTGACCAACATGCGCCCCGACCTGTTCAAGGCCATTGTCGCCGAGGTGCCCTTCGTCGATGTGCTCAACACCATGTGCGACGCCAACCTGCCCCTGACGCCCCCCGAATGGCCCGAGTGGGGCAATCCCATCGAGGACGCGGAGGCCTATCGCCGTATCCTGTCCTATTCCCCCTACGACAACGTGGCGCCCCAGGCCTACCCCAACATCCTCGCCACCGGCGGTCTGACCGATCCCCGGGTCACCTATTGGGAGCCGGCCAAGTGGGTGGCCAGGCTGCGCACGCTCAACACGTCGGACAGCCTGATCCTGCTCAAGATCAACATGGAGGCCGGCCACGCCGGGGCCGCCGGCCGCTTCGACAAGCTGGAAGAAGTCGCCCGCGCCTACGCCTTCACTCTGAAGGTGTTCGGGCGCGAGGACACCCCGCCCGCATCGGCGTAGGGGCGGGTTTCAAACCCGCCCGCTTGGCGGTGCCCGGGCCGGGAGGCGGGCCGGTCTCAGACCGGCCCCTACGATATGCGGACGGGGCGCTCCCGCCACGGGCGGGGGGCGCTGCCGGGGTGGCCGAAGTCGCGGGGTGCCAGGCCGGCGTGGAACCAAGTGAGGAAGCTGTAGATGGTGTAGACCGGCAGCCCGATGTGCTGACGCAGGGCGGCGGCGTAGGGCGGCATGTTGGTGCATTCCATGACCACGGCGCCGACCTCCGGATGGCGGCGCACCAGTTCGGCGCCGGCGGCCAGGATCTCGGTCTCCGCCGTGGCGCAGTCCAGGATCGGTTCCGGCCGGCGGGCGAGGATGACGAATTCCTCCCCCGCCTCGCAGCCCATCAGCGGCACGTCCTCGGGAATGCCGGCGGCGGCCAGGTGCGCGGGCGTCATGATCTTGGAACTGATGGTCAGGATGCCGGCGCGCTTGCCCGGCGGCAGCAGGCGGTCGACCATCGGCACCTGCATCAGGGACGAAGCGGCCACCGGCACCCCGCAGGCTTTCGCCAGTTCGTCCTGATAGAGGGTCAGGAAGCCGCAACTGGTGGTCAGGCCGTCGGCCCCGTCGGCAACCAGTTCCTTGCCCGCCTCGATGAAGGACTCCAGGACCTCCGGCGCCCGTTCCGTATTGACCCGATAGGGGGTGGCGCCGCGCACCACCTTGAACAGCAGGGGAAACGGCCAGGTATCCGCGTTGCCCAGGTCGCCGGGGATGCGGGGAAAGGCCGTTTCCAGCATAAGGACGCCAATGCGCGCGCCGTAGACGGTCTTGCCGCCATAAGCCATGCGGGGATGACCGTCCGCGGGGATTGCGGCCTTGGGGTCGCCGCCACGGCCTTCGAGGGGGGAGTCGCGTCGCATTTGGAACTTCTCCTTGGACGTCGGAATTACCGTTCCCGCCAGGGGCGGGTGGCGCTGCCGGGATGGCCGAAATCGCGCGGAGCCAGCCCGGCCTGGAACCAGCAGACGAAACTGTAGGCGTCCCACACCGGCACACCGATGTGTTCGCTCAAGGCACGGCTGAAGGGCACCATGTTGGTGCACTCCAGTACCACACCGCCGATTACGGGAAACCGAGTCATCAGCTTGCGACCGGCGGCCAGCACATCGGCCTCCGCCGCCGCCATGTCCGCCAGGTCCGTGTTGCCGGCAAAGGCGCGCACGAACGCGCAGTCGTCCTCGCAGCCGACAAGGGGCGTATCGGGGGGCGCGCCCGCCGCCGCCAGGTGCCGCGGACCCAGAAACCGGGTCGACACGGTGATCACCCCGACCCGCTTCCCCGGCGGCAGCAGGGGCTGGACGAAGGGCACCTGCATCAGGGGCGAGGCGGCGACCGGCACGTCCAGATTGGCCGCCAGGTGATCCTGGACCAGGGACAAAAATCCGCAGCTGGTGGTAATGCCGTCGGCGCCGGCGGCCACCAGGTCCTTCGCCGCCTCCAGGAACGGTTCGGCCATGGCGATGGCGTCGGGACCCAGGATCTTGGCCGGCGTGGCGCCCCGCACTACCTTGAGCAGGACCGGGAACGGCCAGGTGAGCAAATTCCCGAAGTCGCCCGGCACGCGCGGAAACACGGTGTCCAGGAACAGCATGCCCACCCGCGCCCCGTAGATGGTCTTGCCGCCATAAGCTTTGCGCCCGGTGGCCATGCGGACAGGGGTGTCCGATGGGGCCGAGGCCCGTGGCGCGGAGCCGGTTGCAATCTCGTTCATGGGCACTCCATCGCCGGGCTTCGCTTGGCGATCCGTGGGGTTTGCTGGTAGGGTTTTGTCTCGTCGAATCAAATCAGAAAACGCCGACCATGACCACAGCGGCAACGGACCGCCCGTCCGACCGGCCAAAACCGGCGATCGCCTTCGTCCTCGCCGGGGCCAATCCCCCGCAACTGGGTCCGATGCTGGAAGAACACTTTCGCGTCCACCAGCTTCCCGTCGTCGAGGACATGTCGCGGGAAGTGACCGCGTTCGCCGAGGACGTGCGCGCCCTGGTGACGGCGACTCTGGTCGGCGCCGACAAGCGCCTGATCGACGCCCTGCCCAACCTGGAACTGATCGTGTGCACCGGCGGTCACGTGGACCACATCGACCGGGATGCGGCGTGGGCCCGGGGCATCCACATCACCAATGCTCCCGGGGTCTCGGCGCCGGACGTGGCCGACATGTCCATCGCCCTGATGCTGGCGGTGGCGCGGCGGCTATGCGAGGGCGACCGTTTCGTCCGCACGGGCCACTGGCTGCGGGGCGACATGCCCCTCGGTCGCCGGGTCTACGGCCGCAAGCTGGGCATCGTCGGCCTGGGCGGCATCGGCCGCATCGTCGCCCGCCGGGCCGAGGGCCTGGAAATGGACATCGCCTATTACGGGCCGAATCCCAAGGAGGATGTATCCTATCCCCACTACGAGGACGTGACCCGGCTGGCGGCGGACGTGGATTTTTTGACCCTCCACTGCAAGTCGGGTCCCGCCACCCGCCACCTGATCGACGCCGAGGTGCTGCGCGCCCTGGGGCCGGACGGCTTTCTGATCAACGCCGCCCGCGGCGACGTGGTGGACGAGGCGGCGCTTATCCAAGCCCTCAAGGACGGCACCATCGCCGGCGCCGGCCTGGATGTGTACGAGAACGAGCCCCACGTGCCCGAGGAACTGCTGGGCATGGACAACGTGGTCCTGGGGGCCCACCACAGCGCCTACAGCTTCGAGGCCAAGCAGATCATGGCCGACCTGACCCTGGCCAACGTCAGGGCCCATTTCGACGGCAAACCGCTGGTGACGCCGGTGACGTGACGGGTTCGTCCCGGGGCTCTCGCCGACGGCCAGCAGCGATTCTTGACTTCCCCAACCTGGGGAAACACGATCCCCCACAACGGTTCCCCTGCCCGGAGTCCCCCCAATGAAAACCAGCCCCGTCACCATCGCCGACATCACCGGCTCCTTGATGTCGGTGCCGCCGCTGGCGCGCAATGGCGATCTCAGCCTGAACCTGGAGGAGAACCGCAAGCTGCTCCGCCATATCGAGGCGGCCGGGGTCACCTCCCACCTTTACGGGGGCAACGCCAATTTCTATGCCGTCTCCCAGCGCATGTTCGAGGAGACGCTGGAGATGCTGGCCCATGTGGCCGGGGAAGAAAGCTGGATCATCCCCTCCGTGGGGCCGGATTATGGCAAGCTGATGGACCAGGCCGGAGTGGCCAAGCACAGCCGCTTCCCCACCTTCATCAACTTGCCCCAGGCCTTCGGCACCACCCCCGACGGGGTGGACCGGGGGATTCGGGAGTTCGTGCAGACGGTCGGCCGGCCGGTGATGGTCTACCTGAAGACCGAGAACTACCTGACCCCGGCCCATACGGCGCGGCTGGTCGATGAAAATGTGGCTTGTGCCGTCAAGTACGGCATCAACCGCCCCGATGCCTCCAAGGACCCCTACCTGGACCAACTGGTGACCATGGTCGACCGTGCGCGCCTGATCATCGTCGGCGAGCGCCACGTGCTGGGCCAGCATCGGGGCTACAAGCTGGGGGCCATGATGTCGGGCTCCGGCACCATCGCGCCAACCACGGCGCGGCGCATCTACGAGGCCATACAGGCCGACGACTACGACACCGCCTCGACCCTGCGCGACCGGATCATTCCGCTGGAAGACATTCGCGATGCCATCGGGCCCATCTCGGTCCTGCACGACGCGGTGAGTTTTTCCGGCATCGCCGACATGGGACCGCTCACCCCCCTGGTCGCCAACGTCGCCGAGCCCCATCGGGCCAAGGTGCGTGACGCGGCCCAAGCGCTGCTCGCCTTCGAGCGATCCATCGCCGATGCGCCCCTCGCCAAGTCCGCATGAGGGGTTCGTCGCCCCCGACGCTCACTTCAGGTGGATGCCCTGGGCGGCCAGGAAGCGGCTGAACTCTTCGCGTTCCGGAACCGAAAGCTGCCGCGTCACGCTGTCCGACCAGGGGCAGGGGTCGCTGATACCGTAGCGGTCCACGTGGCGCTGCAGTCGGGTTTCCAAGGGCTCGCGGGCATGGCGGCGTTGGTCGTAGGCGGCGATCTCGGCTTCGAGGTTTGAATCGTCGTAGCGGTCCCGATGCACCACCACCGACGGCGGCAGGCGCATGGACACCCGCCATTCCCCCGACGGCCGGCCGGCGGCGAGGCCGGCAACGGGAAACACACCCGCCGGCAGGCCGAGGCAGGCCGAAGTCTCCTCGATGCACATGCGCACCACGCTCAGGGGACAGCACCCCAGGCCCACCGCCTCGGCGGCGAGCATGAAGGTCTGCATGGCCAGCGCCGTATCCACGGCGGCGTTCATGAAGCAATCGGCGTTGTCGTTGGCATAGTCCCGATCGCGAAGGCGGGCCAGGCGCCGAGTCCGGCGAACATCGCCGCAAAAGATCAGCAGCACCGGCGCCCGGGACGGCCAATCCAGGTGCTTTCCCTGGGCGCCCAACGCTTGGCGCACCGCCGCGTCCTCCACCCGGATGATGGCGTATTGCTGCAGGTCGGACTTGGAGGGGGCCGACTGGGCGCAGGCCAGCAGGGCCGACAACAGGTCCTCGTCCACCGGATCGGGAAGGAAGCGACGATGGGACCGCCGCGCCAGAATGGGCGCCAAGGCGGCGGCTTGGTCGCCGGCGGCATCGCCCGCGGCGGACTGGCCGAACCTCTGGGCGATCAGGTCGGGGATGGAAGGTCGGGACATAAGCGAGGCTCCTGCGGGGAAGGTCCTCTCCGACAATACCGTCACCCGGCACGGGATCGGTGGTCGAAATTGCGAAGCTCTTGCGGAAACTGCTAAACTTGTCTTGGAGGGGCAGTCCATGAACGAAACCGTGCTTCCGCCCAGGCGCGTTCCGCCATCTGTGCCCGACGACTCGTCCACCGGCGAGGCCGCGGCCTCCCGCATGGCCTATGGCGGCAAGACCAATTATGGCGCCCGGATCGGCATCATCGTGATGGATACCTTGTTCCCCCGTATCCCCGGCGACATGGGCAACGGGGAAACTTTCGATTTTCCGGTCCTGTTCAAGGTGGTGCGCGGCTCGACGCCCGAGTGGGTGCACGCCAGCGGCGATGACCTGGTGTTCAAGGCGTTTCTGGAACCGGCCAAGGAGGCGGTGCTCGACGGCGCCGACGCCGTTGCCGTCTGCTGTGGCCTGATGTCCCTGCACCAGAAACGGCTGGCCGGGGAACTGGGCGTGCCCGTGGCCACCTCGGCCCTGATGCAGATCCCGCTGATCAACGCCTTGCTGCCGCCGGGCAAGCGCTGCGGCGTGCTGACCATTTCAAGCAAACTGCTGACCGCCCGCCACCTGGAAGCCGCCGGCGCGCCGACCGATACGCCGGTCATCGGTTGCGAGGACGGTCCCGAGTTCCTGCCCATGCACCGCCGCGCCGATCCTTATGCGGACATCGCCCTTTGCGAAGAGGAAATTCTCGAAATCGGACACGCCCTGGTCGAGCGCAATCCGGATGTTGGGGCGATCGTGCTGGAATGCACCAACATGCCGCCCTACGCGCGGGCCCTGTCGGACCTGGTGGGCCTGCCCGTCTACGACGTTGTTACCTTCGTCAACTGGTTCCACGCCGGATTGGCGCCCCGCGACTTCGGTCACCCCGGGTCGGCGCCGCGTCCCTGGCGGGAACGTTAGGCGGCTTACCGCCCCGACCCCACGGTCAGCCCAGCCCATCCAGAAGGGTTATCAGGCCCAACCAGAGGAGATGAGCCATGGCAGAAGCCATATTGCCGTTCACGGTCGAGGAATTCCGCCAGCGCCTGGACAAGGTCCAAAAGGGCATGGAGGCGGCTGGAGTCGAGGTGCTCCTGGTCACGGCGCCGGAGAATATCTACTACCTGACCGGCTATCATACGGTCGGTTATTTCTCCTTCCAGATGCTGATCCTGTGTCTTGACCGGAATCCCATCATGCTGGCCCGCGGTATCAACGCCGAGATGGCGCGCCATCAGTCCTGGCTGAGCGACGTTGAATCCTACGGTGACACGGACAGCCCCAACGATGCCCTGGTCCGGGTCCTCGAATCCCACGGCTTGGCGAAAAAGCGCATCGGCAACCAGAACGACGCCTTCTTCTTCTCGGTCAGTCAGTACAAGAGGTTGGTCGCCGCCCTCGGCCGCGATCCCCTCGACGGGTCCGGCATCATCGAGAGAGTCCGTTGGGTCAAGTCGCCGGCGGAACTCGCCTACATGCGCGAGGCGGGCCGCTGCTGCGCCGCCTCCCTGGACGCCGCCATCGATGCCTGCCGCGCCGGCGCGACCGAAAACGACGTGGCCGCCGCGCTTCACCAGGCGCTGATCGCCGCCGGCAGCGAATACCTGGGCCATGCGCCCCTGGTCTGTGCCGGGCCGGGCGGGGGTTGGGGGATGGATACTTGGCACCGGCGCCCCATCGGCGAGGACGATGTCGTGTTCCTCGAATGCGGCGGCACCTACGAGCGCTACAACGTCGGCCTGTCGCGCAGCGTGCTGGTGGGCAATCCCGGCGACAAATGGCGGCGCATGTTCGACGCCTGCCGCGAGGGCTATCTCCGCGCCCGCGATACGGTCAAGGCGGGGGTCACCTCCCACGAGGTGGACAAACCCTGCCGGGATCACATTGTCGCCCAGGGCTTCCCGTTCGAAAAACGGGTCGGCTACGGCATCGGCATCGGCTTCCCGCCCGATTGGGGCGAAGGGCGCACCCAGTCCATCAACCGGGGCGACGACATGGTCCTCGAAACGGGCATGGTGTTTCACCTGATCCCCGGCATCCGCATCACCGGCGAAGGCGCCGTCTTCTTCAGCGAGACCCTGACGGTGACAGACACCGGCTGCGAGGTCCTGACCCCCTACAGCCATGAGCTGGCGATCAAGTAGTGGGCGGCGCGTTGGGTCCGGCCGTGGACCGGGACCGTTGCTCGCGGTGGAAGATGTAAAGGCCGCTGACGGTAATCACCGCGGCCCCGGTGAGCGTCCATGAATCCGGCAGATCGCCGAAGATCACGAAGCCCAGCACGCCGGCCCAGATCAGGCTGGTGTAGCGGAAGGGCGAGACGGTACCGGCGGAAGCCACTTCCAAGGCCTTGATGAGCGCGAAATGGGCGGCCCCGCCAAGCACGCCCAGCAGGGCCATCAACAGCCAACCCTCAAGGTCCGGCGTCTTCCAGTGGAACGGCACCACCAGCGAGATCAGGATCGCCCCCGTGGCGGCGGTGTGAAACAGCGACGTCATGGTCGAATCGGTGCGGCCCGCCTTGCGGGTGGCGATCTGATAGAGAGCCAAGGTTATGGCGGCGGCGAACGGCAGGACGGCGGCCGGGTGCGCCATGCCGAAACCCGGGCGGATGATGATGAGCGCGCCGACGAAACCCGCCGCGACGCCCATCCAGCGGCGCAAACCGACCCGCTCCTTGAGTAGCGGCACCGACAGGGCCGTGAACAGGACCGGCGCGCAGATGACCAGGGCCGAGGCGTCGGCGAGCGGCATGAAGCGGACTCCCGCTATGTAAAATGCCGTCGACGACAGGATGAGGACCGACCGCGAAATTTGCAGTAGCGGTTGGCGGGTCGCCGCCACACGGGGCAGGCGCGGTCCCAGATAGAGTGCCAGCAGCACGGCGTGAAAGGCGTAACGTGCCCACACGACCTGGGCGACGGAGTAGTCGGCCACCAGGTACTTGCCGCCGGCCTCGACCAGGGCGCTCATCAGGGCGGCTAGCAACATCCACAGGATGCCGTGGCGGGGGCTCAATGTGTCCGCCGGGCCCTCCGCCATCGGGTCGGCCTTCACGTGCCGACGTTTCCGGCGATCAATCGCGGGCTTTCTTCCACGCGGCATATTCGGCCATGCGTTTCTCATCGGGTGGATAGATGCCGATGGTGTGGGCACCCCCATGGACCCGCTCGAAGACGAACTCCTCCATCAGCTCCTGCTCCGCCGCGCCCTCGGCCACCTGATCGGCGACATTGGACGGAATGACGACGACCCCTTCCGGATCGCCCACCATGATGTCGCCCGGCAGCACCGTTACCCCGCCGCAACCAATGGGGAGTTGGAGGTCCATGGCATGGTGGAACGGCATGGCCGCCGGCGCCGTGCTCTTCTGGCAGAAGACCGGGAAGCCCTGCTTGAGCATGGCGACCGTGTCGCGGACGCCACCATCGCTGCAATAACCGGCCACCCCACGCACCTTCAGCCGTTCCACCAGGATGTCGCCAACGACACCTCCCCGGGTGTCGCCATGGGCATCCACTACCAGCACATGACCCGGCGGCGTGCCCTCGATGCACTTGCGGTGCGGGTGTTCGGGGTCTTCCGACAGGCCGGCCGGCGCGATGTCTTCGCGGGCCGGGACCATGCGCATGGTGTAGGCGGGGCCGACGAAGCGGGCGGCCGCGGGATTTATCGGCCGCACATGCTGCATGTAGGTGGTGCGCAGCCCAAGCTTGAACAGCTGGCTGGTCAACGTGGCCGTGGCCACACGGGAGAGGATCTCGCGGGTCGATTCGCCCAGGGGTTTGGGGTCGTAAAAGGGCATGGGGCACCTGTCGGAAAGGGGATGGAGGGGAGGACGCAACCGGGCCGAACAGTAGCACGCGCCCGCGACCGGCAGGGTCTTGGAGTCGGTGCCCGGGCTGGCTGCCTCTGGTCGGGCAATTTATCCCGGGACAACAGGTGGAAATGGCGCTATAGGACCCCGGCCGGGCTCGAGGCGTGAGTCCACTGCGCATTGACCTGAGGCGGTTGGAATAGGTGGAAGGTGGGTACCCCGTCAGTGCCCCACATCTCAGGGATGACAAGGACGGCGCAGACCGAGTAACCTAAGGGTCATTAGGGTTATCCCCACCAACGCGGCGGCGCGCGATCCAGCCAAATGCGGGATGGCGAACCCTGGTTGCGATGCGGGGCCGCGGTCGTTTCAGCAGATAATTTAAGGAGCCTATCGAATGCTATACCAGTGGGAATTCGACGTAGTCCTTTCCTACACGAACTTCTGGCTGGACGGCGCCATGATCACGCTGATCTACGCGGCGGCGACGATCGTCGGCGGTTTGGTCTTGGGCGTGCTTTGCGGATCCATCCTCCTGATGAAAAATCCCATTTTCAAGGTGATTCCGTATATCTACGTGCAGATGTTCCGCTGCACCCCACTGCTGGTGCAGATCGTCTGGTTCTTCTATGCCTTGCCGATCGTCATCGATGTGACCATGCCGGCGTGGCTGGCCGGCGGCATCGGCCTGACCCTTTATATGGGCGCCTTCAGCACCGAGATCTTTCGCGGCGGCGTGATGTCCATCGACAAGGGCCAGTGGCAGGCGGGCCGGGCGTTGGGCATGAACTATCTGCAGCTCATGCGCCGCATCATCCTGCCCCAAGCGGGGACCCGAATGGTGCCGCCCTTCGTCAATCAGTCGGTTCTGCAGCTGAAAAACACATCCCTGCTATACGTGGTGGCGGTTCCCGACCTGATGTACACGAGCCAGATCATCGTGTCGGAGACGTTCCGACCGCTGGAGGGCTACACCAGCGTGGCGATCATGTACTTCATCCTGCTGTATCCCCTGGTTCAGTTCGCATCGAAGTTGGAGGCCCGCGCCGATGTCTGAGCCGAGTTCCGAAAAATTCATGATCGAGATCAAGGATCTCCATAAGCACTACGGGGATCTGGAGGCCGTGCGTGGTGTCACGCTGGAAGTGACCCGTGGCGAGGTGGTGGTAATCATTGGGCCCAGCGGTTGCGGCAAGTCCACGTTCCTCCGCTGTATCAACCTGCTGGAGCATCCCACCGCTGGCACCATTCGCGTCGGCGAGGACCATATGGACTTCGGCACCAAAGAGAAGCGGACCAGAATGCCGCCGAACCAGGCATTGGCCAATTTTCGCTCCCACATCGGCATGGTGTTTCAGCAGTTCGATCTCTTTCCCCACCGGACGGCCATCGAGAACGTCATGGAGGGACCCCTGGTGGTGAAGGGCCAGCCCTATGACGACGTTCATGCCAGTGCGAGCGAACTTCTGGCCAAGGTGGGCCTTAGCGACAAGGAAGGGATCTACCCGCGCAACCTGTCAGGCGGTCAGCAGCAGCGGGTCGCCATCGCCCGGGCCCTGGCCATGGAACCGCGGGTCACCCTGTTCGACGAGGTAACCTCGGCCCTGGATCCGGAACTCGTCGGCGAAGTGCTGATGGTGATGAAGAAGCTGGCCGAGGAAGGCACGACCATGATCGTCGTCACCCACGAAATGGGCTTCGCCCAGGACGTGGCCCATCGTGTGGTCTTCATGGACGAAGGCAAGTTCGTCGAGGACGGACCGCCGGGGCAGGTTCTGGTCAACCCGGAGAACCCGCGGACCAAGTCGTTCCTCACCCGCTTCCTGCACTGACGGTCAGAATCCTGACGCGTCGAAGGGCCGGCCCCGGGCCGGCTCCTTGGCATTACAGCCTGCCGCAATCGACCTTGATGTGCACGGCCGTCACCGCGCGCGCGGCGTCGCTGGCCAGGAACGTGACCATGGAGGCGACCTCGTCGGGATCGACCGTCCGCCGCAGGGCCGCCTGATCCCGGTAGTGGGTTTGCCACACCTCTTCCGCCGGCTTGCCGAGCCGTTGGGCCTGCAATTCCACGCTGTTGTTCATCAGATCCGTCGCCACGGCGCCGGGGCAGACATCGTTGATCCGAATGCCCAGCGGTCCCAGTTCCTGGGCCAGAGCCTCGGTCAGGCCGGTGATGGCGAACTTGCTGGCCACGTAGTCGGTGCGGGTCGGGCGCGCGCCGTGCAGGGCGTCGCGGGACGAGATGTTGACGATGGCGCCACCCTGGCGCTTGAGAAGGGGGATGGCGTATTTGATGCAGGCCACCAGCCCGCGCAGATTGATGGCGATTGTCTCGTCCCAGACCCTCAGGTCCATATCCTCCAAGGACTTTCGCCCGCCGCCCGTGCCGGCGTTATTGACCAGCACGTCGAGCCGCCCATGGGCGTCCTCGCAGGCCTTCATCAGGGCGATTACGTCGTCTTCCCGGGCCACGTCCGTGACCACCGCCACGCCGCCCACTTCCTTGGCCACCGCTTCCAGCGGCTCCTTGCGCCGTCCGGCGACCACGACACGGCAGCCTTCCCAGGCCAGGGAGCGGGCGATGGCCGCGCCTATGCCCGTGCCGCCTCCGGTCACCACTGCGGCCTTGCCGTCGAGCGAACCCGTCATCCTGTCCTCCTTGCCCGGTCCGAACTGGCGGCGTACCTACCACGGCGGCGGGGGCAAGGCCATCGGCCGCGATTTGACCGGCATCGAGGGCGATGCGAAGATCGCCCCCTCCCCTGAGCCAACGAGTACCAAGATGGTCGCAATTCAAGAATTGACCGCCTCCCCGGCCGAAAACATCGCCATTCCGCCCGGCCCGCGGCGCCCCGCCGCCGGGCCCAGCGTGTGGACCGGCAACCGGATGGCGGCCGGCGACGACTGGATCTATCGCCTGACCGACGGCCATGTCGCCGAACTTGAAGGCGCGGTGCATCGTGTCCGCGAGAGAGGCCTGGAGGTTCTCGATGTGTCGCGGACCGATTTTCCCCTGCCGACCCTGGGACCGGTGTTGGCGGAACTGAGCCGCGAGATCGTCGACGGCCGCGGCTTCGTCCTGATCGAGGGGGTTCCCGTCACCCGCTACGACCGCCTGGGGGCGGCCCTTGCCTTCTGGGGCGTGGGGCTTCACCTTGGCGATCCCGTCTCCCAGAACGGCAAGGGTCATTTGCTTGGCCATGTGAAGGATCTGGGTTACGCTCGCGGCGATCCCAACTTCCGGGGGTATCAGACCAGCGAGTCCCTGAGCTACCACACCGACAGTTGCGACATCGTCGGGCTCATGTGCCTGGCAAAATCCAAGGCGGGTGGATTGAGCAGCATCGTCAGTTCCGCCGCCGTCCACAACGAGATCCTGCGTCGCCGTCCGGATCTGCTGGAAGCGCTGTACCAGTCCTTTTACATCTCGCGCATCAACGAAGTGCCCAAGGGCCAGAGGCCCTGGTTCCCCATGCCGGTGTTCAATGACCACGCCGGTCACATCACCAGCATGTATCCGCGCCGCGACATGCGCATGGGCCACAAGCTGCCGGGCGTGCCGCCGCTGTCTGACCTGCAACTCGCGGCCCTGGCCCTGCTTGACGATGTCTGCGAGGAACTGAGCTTGAAGATGGAAATCGAGCTCGGCGACATGCAGTTCCTCCACAATCACGCCATCTACCACGGCCGCACGGCCTACGAGGACTGGCCCGAGCCGGAACGCCGGCGCCACATGCTGCGGCTGTGGCTGTCATCGCCCCGGGGGCGGGAACTGCCCGGCCATTTCGCCGCCCGCTACGGCCCCCTGGACGTGGGCGCCGTGCGCGGCGGCATCGTCTGCCCCGGGACGCGGCACTGCGCGCCCCTCGAGGCGGAATAGTCGGGGCGGGAAAAGAGCTTTGGCCGTATCCTTCCACCCCTTGTCCGATGTCCTTGGCCTGGAAGTCCGGGGCATCGACCTCGGCCAGCCGCTGGACGATGGCGGTATCGCTACCCTGCGGCGCGCCCTGGCCGAGAACGTGATCCTGGCGTTCCCCGATCAGCATGCGATGACGGTACCTCAGCAGATCGCCTTCAGCCGCCGCTTCGGGGACCTGGACGTGGACAGCCTCTCCACCTACACCCATCCCGAATACCCGGAGATATTCCTGGTCTCCAACGTCAAACGAGACGGGGAATACATCGGCGCCCGGGTCAACCCGGCCTGGCACGGCGACGGCCAGTATTTGGAGCGGCCCACGTTCGGCTCGCTGCTCCATGCCCACGAAGTACCCGACGGCGAGGGCGACACGCGCTTCGCCAACATGTACGCCGCCTACGAGGCCCTGCCCGAACCCCGGAAGCGCCGGATCGCGGGCCGGCGGGTCATCCACAGCCGGGTGAAGACATTCGACATCACCTTCCCCAATTGGCCACCGCTGACCGAGGCGGAGAAGGCAACCATGCCGGACGTGTCCCACCCCCTGGTGCGCACCCATCCGGATACCGGCCGCAAGTGCCTCTACGTGGGCGGCAATTCAGCCTGGAACATCGAAGGCATGGACCAGGACGAGGGACAGGCGCTGATCCGCGAGATGCGCGATTTCGCCACCCAGGACCGCTTCGTCTACCAGCACCGCTGGCACGTGGGCGACGCCCTGATGTGGGACAACCGCTGCTCCATGCACCTACCGCCCCAGGTGGATGCGTTGCACCGGCGCACCATGTTCCGCACCACCATCAAGGGCGACCGGCCGGTTTAAGTCCACTGCGTCAATCGATTGCATGCTCTTTCGCCATGCGGACCACGGCCCCGGCGTCGAAGTCATTGATGGCGTCCGCGTAGTCGTTGGTGAAATAGGCGGTGGCCGGGCGGCGGGTGCCGATGGCCCCGGTATTCAGCATGAACTCCTGCCAGTTGGCCATGCCGTCCTCGGGGATGTAGCCCCAGCGGCCGTCGGACGTGTCGTCCACCCGCTGGTTCTCGAGGCGGGTGCGCAGCGCCGCGATGTCTCGGCGGCAGGCGTAGTCCTCCTCGCCGGCCTTCGGCGCGGAGGTGGGCACGTTGCGCCAGGCGAGCTTCAAGGCCACTTCCGGATTGGCGGCGCAAAAAACGCACCCCTTGGCCACCGCCCGCGCCAGGCGCGCCAGCACGCCGCCCCGCTCTTGCAGCCGCTTGCGGGTGGAAAACAGGCAGGCGGACGGCGTTAGCGCGTCCACGGTCGTTGCCGGCAGGCGTCGCAGGGGAATGCCCGTGGCCTCGAAATGGCCGACCAGCACGTCGAGGAGCCAGATGGACGACAGGGTGCCGTCCCGCAGGGCTTCCACCATTTCGTCGGCCTCATAGGAACCCTTGTGCCGATAGACCTTGAAGGACACCTCCTGGTCCGCCTCGATCCCCTCCGACATTAGGGTCGCCCGGGCGAACGGTTTGTGGTCGAGGGCGAACAGGCCAACGGTGGTGCCCTTGAGGTCGTCGAGGGTGCGCGCCGGGCTCCCTTCCGGCACCACGAAGGCGCGATTCTGGTGACGTACGTAAGCCGAGAAGGGAATCAAGTCATTGCCCTTGTCCGTCTCGAGAAAGGCGAACACCGTGTTGACGAAGCACAGGTCCCCCCGACCCGACTCCACCCCTTCATAGGCGGCGCTGGGAATTCCGCAATCCTCGATGGTCACGCTAAGCCCCTCCTCGGCGGCGAAGCCCAGGGGATCGATCAGGAACACGGGCGCCAGTGGCGGGGTCAGATGGGGAAACGGTGACAGGAGGTGGACGGAATCGGGCATGGCGCTTCCTTTGGCTGGAAATTGTGGCGCGGGTTGCCGTTGGTGCCGCGAGATCGGCGCGACAAGCAATGGGCAAGTATACCTGTGGATAATGCCGGCAACTCGCCATTTCGGATATGCTCGGAAGGTGGGGGATTATCAATTCCATAGAATTCTTGCCATCGGGAGAAAAACATTGCGCATCAACGCGCTATTAGCGTTCGTTGCCCTGAATGTCGTGGCCGCGTCAACGCCTGCCTGGACGGCTGAATTGCCGCCGCCGCGGGAAACCGTCATCCTCACCGTGTCCGGTGCCATCACGGTGAAAAATAGTCCCGACGGCGCCCGTTTCGACCAGCCCATGCTGGAGCGCCTCGGGGTCGCCACGATCCGGTCCACGACACCCTGGACCGACGGCGTGACGGAGTTCGAAGGCGTGCCGGCGAAAGCAGTCCTGGAGGCGGTGGGCGCCTCGGGTACTACCGTCGTCGCCAATGCCATCAACGACTACCAGTCGCGGATTCCCCTGTCCGACTTCACGGACTACGCGGTGCTCCTTGCCTTTAAGGTCAATGGCAAGATCTTGACACGGCGCGACAAAGGGCCCCTGTGGATCGTCTATCCCATGGACGATCATCCACCCAAGTTCCGGTCCATATGGAGCAACCGTTCCGTCTGGCAGATGAACGAACTGGTTGTCGAGTAAGCCTTTGCGCGGCGCTCGTATATACGCGTTAATCGGTTTGGTGATCGTCGCTTTCGGGCTCGGTCTGCGGTTCACCACCGACGGGGTCGAGGAGCTCAAGCAATCGATCGTCGCCGGGCGAACGGCCGCTGGATTGTTTGTCGTCGCCCAAGCGGAGGAGGAGTTGCTCCGACTCCTTTTGGCGTTGAGCCACCGCCGCGATGACGTCTCGGAAGAGGCAGCGGCGGAAATCGCATTGCGGCTCGACGTTTTCTGGAGTCGCGTGGCGCTCCTGGAGGAAGGCTGGACCGTCCAACACGTCGCTGCGTATCCCCACCACGAAGCCCTGCTATTCGACCTGAAGACCGCTCTAGCGCAAGCGGACGACATCCTGGCAAGATTTGAGCCGGGGGACACCCTGGCCGTCGAAAATCGCCTGGCGCCGTTCGTCCTGCCATTGAGGCGACTGTCCCAGGCGGTCATTGAATCCGACGGCCAGAATCGGGCGGCCGCCGTTGAGCGCGCTGGTTCCACGTTCCTGTTTGTCGAGCTTACCTTCGCGGGGATCTTCGCCCTCGGCCTCGCCGTCGCGTGGATAATGATCCGCCAAGTGCGAATAAATGAGGTACGCCTGCATGAGCGAAACCAAGCCGAGGCGGCGCTGCATGAGAGCGAAGCGCGCTTTCGCAGCGTGTTCGAGGAGTCGCCTATTGCCGCCGCGTTGGCAACGCCGGACGGAAAGTATATCCGGGTCAATCGGGCGTTCTGCGAGCTTCTCGGCTACCAGGAATCCGAACTCGTCGGTCAGCCATTTCTGAATTTCACCCATCCCGAGGACCGGGAACGGAACCTGGTTCTCCGGCAGAACCTTGGCCGGGACAGCAAACACACGTTCGAGATGGAGAAACGCTACCTGCGCAAGGACGAGCAGTGGATCTGGGTGGATCTGAAAGTTACGCAAGTGCGTGACGCATCGGGGCAGGATATCTACACCATCGGCCAGCACGTGAATATCACGGAACGCAAGCGGGTCGAGGAGGCGCTGCGGGAAAGCGAACTGAACTTCCGCAATCTGATCGAAGGGTCGTTGCAGGGAATTGTCATCCACGACGGCAATCGACCGCTATTCGTCAATCGTGCCCTCGCCGACATGTTCGGATACGACTCATCGGATCAGGTCGAGGATCTGGATATTCTCGTCGCGCCCCATGATCGGGAACGCCTTCAGGGCTACCGCGCCGAACGCATCCTCGGTCGTGACGCGCCCAGCCGATACGAGTTCGAAGGCATTCGCCGGGACGGCGAACCGGTCCACGTTAGTGCCACGGCACGGGTGGTGAACTGGCAAGGACGGCGCACGGTCCAGGTGGCCCTGCTCGACGTAACCGAACGGGTACGGGCCGAGAGGGCACTTCAGGAAAGCGAGGAGGCGTTCCGGGACATCATCGAAGGGTCGCTGCAAGGATCCTACGTCCATGAGAACTCGCGGCTGCTGTTCGTCAATCGGGCGCTGGCGGAAATATTCGGCTACGGCTCGGCCGAGGAGTTGATGGAAATTGGGGATATTTCCTGCCTCATCGATCCCGAATATCTCCCACGCATGGAGGGTTACAGAGAGCGGCGCCAGAAGGGCGAGCCCGCCCCGAGCCGCTACGAGTTCACCGGACTTTGCAAGGACGGTTCCCGCATCACCCTCGACATGACGGTCCGAACCGTGAACTGGCATGGGCAGCAGGCCATCCAATGCTTTGTCTTGGACGTCACCGCCAACAAGCGCGCCGAGGAGGATCTGCGGACCGCCATGGCCGCGGTGGAAAACGCGAGCCGCGCCAAATCAGAATTTCTGTCTTCCATGAGCCACGAACTGCGCACGCCCATGAACGCCATTCTGGGCTTTGCCCAATTGCTGGAAAGCGGCGGCGCGAGATCGTTGGACGATAGGCAACGGCGCTTTGTGTCCCAGATCCTGACCGCCAGTCGCCATCTGTTGTCGCTGATCGACGAGGTGCTGGACCTCGCGCGTATCGAGGCAGGCAGTCTGCAGGTGAATATCGAAACCGTGGCTCCCGGTTCGATCATCGGGGAGTGCGTCGAACTCACCTGCGTATTGGCCGAGGAACGATCCATCCGCGTCATCGACAAGACCGCGGAAGAAAGAATGCCGCCCATCCTCGCTGACGGCCAGCGGTTCCGCCAGGTGCTTCTCAACCTTCTGTCGAATGCCATCAAATACAATTGCGACGATGGGTTCGTCGTCATTGGCACGGAAAAGACCGACGGCGCAAATCTGCGCCTCATCGTTCAGGATTCGGGGCCGGGCATCCCAGAATCGGCGCGGGAACAGATTTTCGAACCGTTTCACCGATTGACATCGACCGGCAACGCGGTCGAAGGCACGGGGGTCGGCCTCACCATCAGCAAACGACTGATCGGCATGATGAATGGCGGCCTCGGTTTCCGAAGCGTGGAAGGAGAAGGCAGCACGTTCTGGATCGATCTCCCGATTTCCGAATTCAAGGTGGTCGAAGTCGGCAGCGGCGCTCGGCCCTTGTCCCCTGCCGCCTCAAAGGATGTTGATGGCGGCGATGAGGGGAAGACCGTACTTTATGTCGAAGATAACCCTACCAACCTCGCCCTGATGGAGGAAGTCATCGGTATGGCGGGAAACCTCCGCATGATTTCCGCCCACACGGCCGAGTTGGGCTTGCAGTTGGCGCGTACGCAGCATCCGGACTTGATCCTCATGGATATGAACCTACCCGGCATGAACGGCGTCGAAGCGCTTCACCATCTCCGCGACGATCCGTCGACAGGAGGTATTCCCGTAATCGCCTTGACCGCCCACGCCATGCGCGCGGACATCGCGCGGGGACTCGAGGCGGGGTTCGATGCCTACCTGTCGAAACCCATTGACGTCTCGAAGATCCTGTCCACCGTGCGCGGCGCCCTGAAGAAGTCCAGTTCACCGCCCCTCGCAGGCTGCCGGACGGGTGATTCAAAGAGTGCGGGCCGGCTCCCCGAAGCGCCCCTTGCGCGCCGCGGAAATCCGTGATTTCGCTTGAACTCCCTTGCTGATGGCTCCATTGTCCGTTGGCGAATGGTTGCACATGGTAGTTGGCGTATCCGTGTCGTCGACCGAAGGCCCGGCCGAGTTACCCTCTTGCAATGTGGAACCGGAGTAGCTTGCGGGTTCGCATGACGTGGTAAAGAGAGGAGAAGGCCATGGCTTCCGGAACGGTGAAATGGTTCAATCCCGTCAAAGGGTACGGGTTCGTGAGTCCCGACGACGGCTCCAGAGATGTGTTTATCCATATTTCCGCCGTTGAACGGGCCGGACTGAAGACCCTGCAGGAAGGCCAAAAAGTGGACTATGACCTCGTGCCCGGCCGCAACGGAAAATCGGCGGCGGAAAATCTCGTCATCGTTGACTGAACTGGTCCTCCGACGTTCCTGTTCGCGCGCCGCGACTCCCGTGGAGGGCGTGTGCGGCACGAATAGACCGCGCGCGGCGCATAGTGCCGCAACCTAAGCCCCGCAACGGTCGCGTCGGCGGGAATATTCGACTGCCGCGAACGGAGTCGTCGCTTTGCGACGTGCGCCTCGCGCCCGGCACGAGGAACAGAATTCCGGATCGAAAGGAAACCCATGGCCCGAAGACCTAATTACCGGTTTGAACGTATAGAGCGCGAGCGCGCCAAGTCGGCCAAGAAGGAGGCGCGTCTGCAGGCGAAAAAAGACCGAAAAGACTTGAAGAGCCCTGAAGAAGCGGCGGGAGACGGGGTCGAGGCCGACGGTCCTCCCGGCACCGATACCGACACCGAGACGCCCTGACGAGGCGCTGTTCCAAGGCGACCTCCCCGGTCGGCCTCGTGGCCTGATTCAGATCGCGATTCGGCGCATTGCATGCACCGGATTTCGGAAACCGAGGGTTAGCGGGAGTAGTACTCGATCACCATGTTGGGTTCCATCTGCACCGGATAGGGCACGTCCTCCAACTTCGGGACCCGCAGGAAGGTGCCCCGCATCTTGTTGTGATCGACCTCCATAAAGTCGGGAACGTCCCGTTCCGGCGATTCGACGGCCTCCAGAACCAGCGCCATGTTGCGCGACTTTTCCTTGACCTCGATCACGTCGTCTTCGCGGACCAGATACGAGGGAATGTTCACCCGCCGACCGTTGACCCTGATGTGGCCGTGGTTGATGAACTGTCGCGACGCAAAGACCGTCGGCACGAACTTCATCCGATAGACGACGGCGTCCAGGCGGCGTTCGAGGATGCCGATCAGGGTCTCCGAGGTATCGCCGCGCCGGCGGGCCGCGGCCTCGTAGTAGCGGCGGAACTGCTTCTCGCTGATGTTGCCGTAATAGCCTTTCAGCTTCTGCTTGGCGTTCAGCTGAAGGCCAAAATCCGACGGCTTGCGGCGCCGTTGGCCGTGGATGCCGGGCCGGTAATCGCGGACGTTGGTGGGGCTTTTAGGACGCCCCCAAAGGTTGACGCCCAGACGACGGTTGATCTTGTACTTCGCTTGAATGCGCTTGGTCATGGCTATTCCTTACTTTCCTCGCCTTTACGGGGTGTTTTTGTCCCGGTAGGCCGGCCTCGCGAGGACGCCGGCGGGGGAGACACTCCAAGGAGTCCAGCCCCACGTTTCCGGGAAGAAGGCGCGGAGTATAGGGCGCCTCGATTTCTTGTCAAACGGTGTCCGCAGCGGCCAGCACCTCCCCGTCCTCCGTCACCCGCACATTCATGCCCGTCTTCAGGGGCGCCTGCTGGGAGGGGGGGAGCTCCAGGATCGGAATGGTCGGCCAGGCCATCTCGCGAGCAACCAGCGCGCCCACCGTAAGGATCGCGTCCACATGGCCGATGATCAGGGCCGCTGGCGCCTGGCCGGCGTACAGAAGCTCGAGCAGGATGGTGCTGGCGGTGCTGGAACCTCGGGTGGCTCGCAGGACCAGAATGGTTCCCGCGATGGATTCGCCCGCATGGGGCTCCGACGGATCGCTCAGCCGGCCCGTCGCCGGGTCCACCCCGCCCCAGAAGCTGATCGGGCGGTCCAGGCGCAGCACCGGACCGGCGCCGCTGCCGGGGATCAGAACCCGGCCCCGCGCCAGGGGCGCCGGGTCCGCGGTCACGACCACGCCGCCTCGTCCCGGACCACCCGCCCCGCCACCGCCGACTCGACCACGTCCGGCAGGCTGCCGAAAACCGCCTGCCAGCCCGTGTTGGCGGGCGTGTAGTGGGCGAACTTCGCCGAATTGGTGATCAGGGTGCCCGACCCCGCGGGCAGGATCGGCGTGACCACGATGCAGGTGTCGGTGACGATCGCCACCCCCGTGTCGGTCAGGGCCGCCACCTTATCGTCGTCTTCCAGGCTTTGCAGGGTATGGCGCCCGGTGCAGGCATAAAGGGGAACCCGGCAGCGCCGGCCCGCCAGCAGGCGCAACACTTCGTCGAACTCGTCCCGCGACAGGTGGGGGCTGCCGATGGCGGCGGCGTCCAGGGGCCCGTCGGCAACGCTCGACAGGCGGTCGCGGGCGTCGCGCAAGGCCTCGGGCGTGAGATCGATCACCCGCTCCGGCGGGTGGCCCTGGAGGGCCGCCTCCAGGGTCGGCGCCTCGGGGGTAACGCCAACGATGTGAAACAAGCCGACGGCGCCGGTGGAGGCCGCCCCCGCGCCCAGGGCCTTCAGCCGGTCCTCGTCTATGGGGCCGGGCAGGCCGTCGATGGCGGCCACGGCTTCGCCCGCCTCCGCCCCCAACCAAGCGCCGAGGACGGGATAGAAGGCATCGAGCCCCTTCAGAACCGGATTGAGGCCGCCCGTACGGACCACCAGCGTCGCCCGGCGATTCTCCGGCACGTGCAGGCCGCAGCGGGGCACCCGGCCGACCAGCGCGGCGGATATATCGAGGAAGTCCCCGTAGCGGTTGGTGCGGGCGCCGAGGACCGAGTTGCAGAACGCCACCGCGTTGCTTTCGCCCCAGGCCACGTCCTCGCCCGCCCGGGGCCGATGCCCCGCCTGGTAGGGGGCGCAGGTCCAGCTCGGACGGCAGCCGAGGCGGACGTAAGATTCCATCATCCGTTTGGCCATGGCTGTGGCATGGGGCGCGGCGTGAACCCGCTCCGGATGGAGCAGGTCCAGCGCGCCCACGTTCAGGGTGGTGGGTACGGACACGAACCCGCCCTCGTCGGCCAGCTTTTCGACGAACAGGACCCCCCCGTCGCCGTGGTAGACGCAACCGTCGGCATGGGCCGAAGCGACGGCAATCAGCACCTCGGCGCCTAAGAGGCGCCCGGTCTCGGCGACGATGCGCATGGCCATGGCCTTGGCCGCGCCTTCGGAACCGGCGGCCATGGCCCGTTCCTGGTCGGTGAGGGTCAGCATGGGAACATGGTAATCGCCACGGGGCGGAAAATCAGGCGGCTCAGTTCGGATCCAGTTCCGCGTCCCAATAGAGAAAATCCCGCCAGCTTTCGTGCAGGTAGTTGGGCGGGAAAGCCCGGCCGTTGGCCTGAAGCTGGTGATTGGACGGCCGGTGGGGCGGTCGGCGCGGAAAGACGCTGGCCTCTCGCGGCAGGCGGTTGCCCTTGCGCAGGTTGCAGCATTCGCAGGCCGTGATCACGTTTTCCCAGGTTGTGCGGCCACCGCGGGAACGGGGTACCACGTGGTCGAAGGTCAGGCGCTCCGTCGGCAGGGAGACATCGCAATACTGGCAGGAAAACCGGTCCCGCAAGAAGACGTTGAACCGGGTAAAGGCCGGGGTGCGGCTCATCGGCACGTACTGCTTGAGGGAGATCACGCTGGGCAGGCGCATGGCCCAGCTCGGCGAGCGGATCGTTCGGTCGTATTCGGAGATCACGTTGACCCGATCCAGGAATACGGCCTTCACCGTTTCCTGCCACGACCACAGGGACAGGGGGAAGTAGCTCAACGGACGAAAGTCCGCGTTCAAGGCCAGGGCCGGTAACTGTTCGAGTGCGACGGCCACGATTGCCGATCTCCTCCCCGAGGTCGGGCCGGATCATACAATATGTTGTACGGCGTGCCAATTGACCGGCCACCGGTGACCGGTTCATTCGGTGACCCGTCGCGCCGCGACCGAAATTTCACTGCCGATTCAATCGGTTGGGTCGCCGCCCAAGACCCGATTAAGGAACGCCATGCCCAGGCGGATACAGTCTTCGTCGATGCCGTGGGCCAACCCCGGTCGCAAATGGGACTCGACCGCCACGTCCGCCGCCTTCAAGGCGCTCTCGGCGGCGGGCAACGCTTGGTGGGGAAGAACGGGGTCCGCATCGCCGTGAGTCAGCAGCACCGGCGGCCGGCAGCGGATCTCCCGCCCCAGCACTTCCGGTCCCGCCAGCATGCCCGAATAGCCAACGATGCCGGCCGGTGCCACCGCCCGGCGCAGGCCCACGTGCAGGGCCATCATGGTGCCTTGGGAAAAACCGATCAGCGCCAAATCCTTGTCCTCGAGGCCACAGGCGGCAAGCTGGTCGTCGATGAAACCCTCGAGAATGGGGGCGGCGCCACGCACCCCCGCCAGCCGGGTGGCGGGGGACAATTCTTGCAGGCTGAACCACTGGTAGCCCATGGGCGCCATGTCATAGCGCTGGGGCGCGTGGGGCGACAGGAACAGGGCCTCGGGCAGGATCTGCTGGAAGTAGGGCGCCAGCCCGATCAGGTCGTTGCCGTCGGCGCCCACGCCGTGCAGCAGAATCACCAATTGCCGTGGCGCGCCGCCACTGCGGGGCGGAAGGGTCGGGCCTTCAAGGGTGGGAATGTCGGCCATGGTCTATCCTTCGGCTTGACGCCATATTGGCCCAGTCCTACCGGAAAGCGCCGCCCCCGTCCAAGCCCCAGGATGGATGTCTCGGAACCCATGCCGCACGTCGCCGTGATCACCCGCTTCGCCCCCAGCCCGACGGGCCATCTTCACCTGGGCCACGGGTTCGCCGCCCTGTTCGCCGAGCGCATCGCCCGCGAGGCGGCGGGGCGGTTCCTGCTGCGTATCGAGGATATCGACCTGGGACGTTGCCGGCCCGAGTACGAGGCGGCGATATTCGAGGACCTGGACTGGCTGGGCCTGGCGTGGGAGGAACCGGTGCGCCGCCAGTCGGACCAACAGGCCGACTACGCGGCGGCGCTTAGCCGGCTGGACGGGGCCGGCTTGCTGTATCCCTGCTTCTGCACCCGCCGCGAGATTCGCGACGAGGTGGCCCGCGCCGGCCAGGCGCCCCACACCCCCGAAGGTCCGCGCTATCCGGGCACCTGCCGCCGCCTTACCACGGCCCAGCGGGCGGCGCGCAAGGCCCAAGGCCGGCCCTATGCCCTGCGCCTCGATACCGTGGCCGCCATCGAGGTCGCCGGCCCCCTGACCTGGCACGACCGGGCCGCCGGCACCATGACCGCCGAGCCGGATCTGTTCGGCGATGCGGTCCTGGCGCGCAAGGACATCCCCACCAGCTATCACCTTGCGGTCACCGTGGACGACCACCTGCAGGGGGTCACCATTGTCACCCGGGGCACCGATCTGTTTTCGTCCACCCATGTCCACCGCCTGCTCCAAGCCCTGCTGGACCTGGATGTGCCGGACTATCACCACCATGGTCTGATCATGGACGCCGCCGGCCAGCGGGTGGCCAAGCGCGACAACCCCCTGACCCTGCGCCAGATGCGCGAGGCGGGACGCACGCCGCAAGAGCTTCGGGCGATGATCGAAGCCGCCTCGCCGGACCTCGACGCCTGTTAAGTGCGGGCGCCGTTCAGCGGTGCATGCTCCGCAGCAGTTCCACGTAGTCCGGGTGATCGGGACGGATGCGGCCGTGGCGGATCAGGAAGTCGATCGCGACGACAGCGCAGTTGAACTTGAACTCTTCCGTGTCGCCGACCAATGCCGCGACCTCGTCGATGGGCATGAGGCGGAACGATTCCGCCTCGCCGTCGGTGTTGACGGGGACGAAGTCCCGGGGGAGTTCCAGGTCGTAGTTGAACAGCACGTCGTTGCGCAGGCCCTCGAGCCGTTCGCCGATATAGGTTATGGCGCCCACGGGCACCGCGCGCCGGGCAAGGGCGGCTGGGATGCCGGCCTCCTCGGCACTTTCCTTGACCAGGTTGTCTTCGAGGGACAGCCCGGCCGGCTGGCCGCCGGCCACGATCTGGTCCAGCTTGCCGGGGGACATGGCCCGGTCCCGGCTGCGCCGCGCCACCCACATCAGGATGTCGCCATCGCGGTGCACAAGGCCGTTCACATGGATGCCGTAGGCCCGGACTCCGAACCGGGGCACCGCCGATCGGTCCATGGTCATCAAGGGCGGTTCGGCGAAGGCGACATTCACCGCATAGGGCTCGTCCCGCCAGCCGGTGGCGAAACATCCCTCGGCCGAAAGGGCGCGAAGCGCGGGCTCCACGGCCGCGGTGCGTGCCTCGGGCGTGGGCAAGTCCGGTGCGACGGCCACGCCTTCGTCGTCGCGGTGAAAAACGTCGCCGAAATTGGCCAGCCTGGC
This sequence comes from Rhodospirillales bacterium, assembly GCA_965247705.1. Lineage (GTDB taxonomy): Bacteria > Pseudomonadota > Alphaproteobacteria > Rhodospirillales > CAMCUA01 > CBDFHV01. The sequence goes on from CBDFHV010000083.1 coordinate 112,524, forward strand.
GGCGAATTGGGGCAGGACCCATCCGACACGCCGCCCGGCCACGCGAAAGGGCAAATATCGACCCAGGTCGCCCGCGTTGCAGGCCCGAACCCGGTCGAGATAGCTCACCCGGGGGCGGTCCCGTTCAGCCGGCCGCGGCCATTTCCTTCGCAGCCGTCAACACCGACTGGACGCAGAACATCTGGCGAAGGGACTGGGCCAGCAATTCGCTGACTCGGGAATCCAGGTCCGTGACCTGGATGTCGATGTGCAGCTCCGTCCTCCGGTCGCCGCCGACCGTGCTGTGCCAACGGCTGGGCACCAGGCCGCGCTTGGCGAAGACCTGAAGGACCCGCGGCAGGGTCTGGGGATCGGCGTCCGCCTGCACCCAGAAGCAGGCCACGGGCATGGTTCGGGCGCCCAAGGAAGCGCGAACGGGCGGCTTGCGGGAAGGAAAGGCATTCATGACGAAGAAACTCCGAAAAACGATGAAAAGGCAGGCGACGCTCGGTCCCGGCCCTCAAAGGAGGACCGGGCGCTTAATTCGCCGTAGGCCAAGTCGCCGCTTCGGTGTTTCGCAGGTCATGATGCCTCCCATTATACAGGGGGGCGGTCCGGTGGTAAAGGTCGCGCAGCCGCGACGGTTCGTTTCTCAGTTCGATATGCCGTCGAGACAATACGCGGAATTTATGGGGACACACTACTTTTATCAAGAACGTCGCCGACGAACTTCCGCTCCTCCCGGCCTGGGTCCGTGCTCCGGCTTGCGTTTGGTCAAGCGGCGGCGGTTGAGGTGTTCGATGTTCTCGGCGAACGCGTCGGCGCCCAGTCGCCGGCCGGCGCGTAGCATATCACGGGGAACAGTGACGCTAAATAAATATTGTGTCCCTTTATATGGAAGGCTAGGCGGATGGGGCCGGCCCCCTCCCAATCTCCTGAAACGGTGGCAAGTCGTCCCAATGGAACCGGTGATACCTCTTGAGCCACGCGGAATTCTTCTCGGACAACGTCCATCGAATTTCCGGCGTCACGTTGCCAGGCCATGGAAGGGCCGAAGCCAGCTTGGGGACGCTTCCCTTGAGCCGGTTGGCGGTCAGTCGCTCGGCAAGAGAGTCCCGATCGGGAGATGCATTGGCACGGGGAAGACTTGGCGTTCGATCACCATCCAGGCCCAATTTATCACCCAACCATGCCGCGCCGTGTGTCAGGAAATGGTCCAGTTTCCATACCGAGCCCGTTACCCGCGCGTTCTCCATCAGCTTCGGAAGGGAGGCAAAATCGAGGCCTTCCTGAAATTGAGTCCGGGTCGTGCGAAGGGTGGTCACGAACGTCTCGAAATCGAACGGCAAGCCCAGTTCGACCAATCTGGCATGCATGGAAAGGAGAAAATCCTCATGCCTGCGCAAGACCAAAAGCAAATGGAGATCCCCATCCGATAGGTATCGCAGCCGCTCGATAACAGTGCTCCGTCGCACCGCGAATCGCCCGATCGAGGCAAAACCCGTGGTGCTCAGAAGTTCATCGGACAGCACCCAGGGCCTCCCCGTCGGTCCCGATCCCAGCGTCGCGTGGAACCAGTTCCGCTTGTACGCCCGGTAGAAATCCTCGTCGTTCTGGAACAACAGATATTTCCTGACCAGCTTGACGAAAGCTTCGCTCTTGAACGCCGTCCCCTGCTTTCCCAGGTAGCTATCGGGCACATTCTCGCTCAGCCAATCCTGGATCGACGTGGAGGCGCAGCGGGGCATTCCCATATGTAAAAATTTTTTATTCATACTTCGCGTCACTTGTTCGATTCTCCAATACCTCTGGTGGCTCAGGTCAGTAATATAGCGAAATATGAATGCCAGATGGATCGATGAGTACTTTACCCTCTTCTATCCATGCGGCAAGAAAATTTCGTACCAGCTGCTGCCAAGTGCATGTTTCCGGGATGACAGTCCGACACACGGTTGCGCTTGGTGCGTTCAGCAGGTCAAATTCAAGCTGAGACACGATCCGTCGACCCTGTCGCTTGTCATCGCCGCCCCCCTGTGAGAGCCTTGATTCCATGAAGATCGCGGTTAAGAAAGCAGCACCCGATGTGTTCGCCCTGACCTTCGACGACGTGGAGGTGGCGCTGGACAGCGCCGGGCTCAAGTCCCTGCTGTTGGAGGTCACGCGTATTCTGGCCCCGGGCACCGACCTGGCGACCACCGAGGAGGAGCGCGTGCGCGACTTGGCGCGGCGGCTGAAGAACGCCAACAGCGTGGGCGTCCAGAAGCTGCTGATGTCGGTCGATCAGGAAGACATCCTGGTGCTGTTGACGGCGGCGAACGAAGACAAGGCCCTGCGCCGCAAGGTCTACGGCAACATGAGCGAGCGTTCGCGCAAGATCCTCGCCGAGGATCTGGCCTTCACGTTTCGCGACGGCCTGCCGGCGGGGAGACTCAAAACGGCGATCCAGAATCTGTCGGATCGAATCCGCGATCTGGAGGGCGACGGCACCATCACTTATGACAATGTGGTCTCGCGCTGACCGGCGTTGCCACGTCGAAAGGGAGGGAGGCGATATGAGCGAAGGCGACTACGCCGGCGACATCACGCCCAAGCAGGCGTTCGAGCTTCTGTCCGAGGATCCCCGCGCCACACTGGTGGATGTGCGGACCGATGCGGAATGGAACAACATCGGGGTGCCGGACCTGAGCGGGTTGGGCAAACGCCCGCTGCTGGTTCAGTGGCAAACGGCCCCGACGATGCAGGTGAACCCGGGGTTCGAGGATCAGGTGTCGGAACAGGCCGCCGGCCACGACGCGCCGATATTGTTCCTCTGCCGATCGGGCGCCCGGTCCCGCTCCGCCGCCATCGCCATGACCGCCATGGGGTTCGGCCGCTGCTACAACGTCAGCGACGGCTTCGAGGGGCCGCCCGACGGCGCCGGCTACCGGGGCACCTTGGCCGGCTGGAAGGCCGACGGCCTGCCCTGGCGTCAGGGCTGAGACCGGCGGAGGCCGCCGGCAGCGACCGTCCTTGACCGGGGTCAGGCGGTGGCGGCGCGGGCGGCCCGGTCGAGATCCTCCTTGATGTCCTCCACGTCCTCCAGGCCGACCGACAGGCGGACCAGGGAATCGGTGATGCCCAGCCGGTCCCGTTCCTCCTGTGGAAGCCGCTGATGGGTGGTGGTGGCCGGGTGGGTGACCAGGCTCTTGGCGTCGCCCAGGTTATTGGAGATGTCCACCAGTTCGAGGCTGTTGAGGAAGCGGAAGGCGGCGTCCCGGCCGCCGGGGACCTCGAAGGCGAGCACCGAGCCGAAGTCGTCCATCTGGGCCTTGGCCAGGTCGTGCTGCGGGTGGCTGACCAGGCCCGGGTACAGCACCTTCCCGATGCGGTCGTGGCCTTCCAGGAACCGGGCCATCTCGTGGGTGCTCGCGCAGTGGCGCCGCAGCCGCAGGTCCAGGGTCTCCAGCCCCTTCAGCACCAGCCAGGCGTTGAACGGGCTCATGGCCGGCCCGGTATGGCGGATGAAGGGTGTCAAGGCGTCGGCGAAGAAGGTTTCGTCGTTGGTGAGCACGGCGCCGCCCAGGCTGCGCCCCTGGCCGTCCATATGCTTGGTGGTCGAGTAGACGACCGTGTGGGCGCCCATCTCCAGGGGTCGTTGCAGCAGCGGCGTGGCGAAGACGTTGTCCACCACAACCTTGGCACCGGCCCCATTGGCCAGCGCCACCACGGCCTTGAGGTCGATGATCTCCGTGGTCGGGTTGGATGGGGTTTCCAGGAACACGCAGGCGGTGGGCACCGACAGCGCCTCTTTCCACTGGTCCAGGTCGGTGCCGTCCACCAGCACGCTGTCGATGCCGAAGCGGGGCAGCAGTTCGCTGCAGATGTAGTGGCACGAGCCGAACAGCGCCCGGGAGGCGACCAGGCGGTCGCCGGCGCTGAGCTGGCTGGCCAGCGACGCATAGACGGCGGCCATGCCGCTGGCCATCCCCTGGCACAGGGTGGCGCCTTCCAGCAGGGCGGCCCGCTGTTCGAACATGGCGACCGTGGGGTTGGCGTAGCGGGAGTAGATGTAGCGCTTCTCTTCCCCCTTGAAGGCGCGCTCCGCGGCCTCGGCCGTGTCGTAGACGTAGCCCGAGGTCATGAACAGGGCCTCGGAGGTCTCGTCGAAGGCGGAGCGGCGGGTGCCGCCGCGAACCGCGCGGGTGGCCAGCCGCCAGGCGGCGGCCGGGTCGTCGGGGTGGGCGCTGTCGGGCATGGTGTCGATCTCCGGTCTGGGGACCGGCTCAAGAAAAATCCCCCGGCCATGTGGCTCGGGGGGTATCCAGAGCCGACCTTTTAGCAAGTTGTTTTCCGTGGTCGCAAGCCGGTCGGGCACAAATCACCACGTAACGGGACGATTACCCCGCTGCGTTCCCGTGGTCAAGGGCAAACGGAAGGCTTGAATTCCGCCGCCAGGCACGCCTTCTTAGACGGGAGTCGACAAGACCCTCATTTTGGGGTCAGGACAAGGAGCCCCTCATGACCGATCTGGCGACCACCGACGATCTGTTCTACACGCGCACGGGCATGGACCGGAACGGCGTGGAAAAGCTGGTCGCCGGCTCCCTCCAGGATGCCGACGACGGGGAGCTGTTCCTGGAGTTCAGGCAGTCCGAAAGCCTCTCCTACGATGACGGTCGGCTGAAATCAGCCAGCTTCGATACGTCCCAGGGTTTCGGGCTCCGGGCCATCGCTGGCGAGGCCACCGGCTATGCCCACGCTTCCGAGCTCAGCGAAGACGCGATCCGCCGGGCCGGCGAGACGGTAAAGGCCGTCACCCGCGGTCATTCGGGAACCGCCGCCGCCGCCGCGGCGGGCACCAACCGCAACCTCTACGGCGATCTGAACCCGCTCGCCACCACGCCTTTCGAAACCAAGGTCAATCTTCTGGGCGAGATCGATGCCTATCTGCGGGACAAGGATTCCCGGGTCCAGCAGGTCATGGCGTCCATCGCCGGCGAGTGGCAGGCGGTGCAGATCGTGCGCGCCGACGGCCGGCGGACGGCCGACATCCGGCCCCTGGTGCGGCTCAACGTCGCCGTGGTAGCGGCTTCGGGGGAGCGCATGGAAACCGGCAGCTACGGCGTCGGCGGGCGGGTCGCATTCGACCGCTACCTGGCCCCCGACGCCTGGCACGAAGTGGCCGACGAGGCCCTGCGCCAGGCCCTGCTCAACCTGGAGGCGGTCCCCGCCCCGGCCGGCGAGATGCCGGTGATCCTGGGCCCCGGATGGCCCGGTATCCTGCTCCACGAGGCCATCGGCCATGGTCTGGAGGGGGACTTCAACCGCAAGAAGACCTCCGCCTTCGCCGGCCTCATGGGTCAGCGGATCGGCACCCCGGGGGTGACCGTGGTCGACGACGGCACCATCGCCGATCTTCGTGGGTCGCTGACGGTGGACGACGAGGGCACCCCGTCCCAGCGCACCGTGCTGATCGAGGATGGAGTGATGGTCGGCCACATCCACGACCGCATGAACGCCCGGCTGATGGGCATGGAGGCCACCGGCAACGGGCGTCGGCAAAGCTTCGCCCACAAGCCCCTGCCGCGGATGACCAACACCTACATGCTGAACGGCCCCCACGATCCGCAAGAGATCATGGCCTCGGTGGACCATGGCGTTTACGCGGTCAGCTTCGGCGGCGGTCAGGTGGATATCACCTCCGGCAAGTTCGTCTTCTCCTGCACCGAATCCTACCAGATCGAGAACGGACGCATCGGCGCACCGCTGAAGGGCGCCACCCTCATCGGCAACGGCCCCGACGTGCTGACCCGGGTGTCCATGGTCGGCAACGACATGGCCCTCGATCCGGGGGTCGGTACCTGCGGCAAGGATGGCCAGGGGGTGCCCGTGGGCGTCGGCCAACCCACCCTGAAGGTGGACGCGATCACTGTCGGCGGCACGGCCGTCTGACGCGGCGCGAGGTCTATTCCGCAGGGTCGACGCCCTCGAGGAAAGATATCCAGCGTTCCGGCAGGCCATGCGCTTTTGCCCCCTCTCTGAGAAGGGTCACATAGCGGAGTGATGGGCTCCCGTCCTCCTCCTTGCCGTCGGCGATATAGGTGACGGCGTCAAGGAAGTTTCCGTTGACGTCTTCGGCAACCAGCCAGAGCGGACGATAGCGTCGGCCCGGGATGCCTTCGCTCGCATTCAGTCGAACAAGATCGCGTCGGCTGATGCGGTAGAGGACGCCCCAGACCTCTCCTTCCTTGTCAGGGCTAATGTTGGCGGGCGCCGCCCGGCCCTTGGGGCGGCCTTCGAGATTGAACCGCAGGCGATAGCCCGTGATCCGGCCGGCCCGCCATTCCCGGGGCCGCATGCCGCGTCGTTCGCGGAACACGCGGTCATGCATATTGGCGCCATAGGCGAAATACCACACCGCATCCTCCGGGCGGCCATCCAACCTCAACCCCCAGGCGCGATACCACAGCCGCGCCAGCGGCCAGAAACACGACGCCATGGGGATCCAAGCCTGCCGCAGGGCGCGCCTCATGGGCCTCTTTCCCCGCGGGACAGTCGCCCATAGAGCACGAGCTGCAGTACGGTGGCCAGTAGCGCGACGACGAAGACCGCTGGCAGCGACACCACGTCGGCGAGGACGGCGCCCAACAACGGTAGAAGGGCGGCGGGCGAGGCGAGGGCGTTGAAATAGGCGGAATAGGCCGGGCGCCGCGCGTTCGGTGAAATCTCCATGAGATAGCCGAGGTAGCCGATGGTCATGCCGTTGATCAGCGCGCCGATAGAGACGAACAGCACGGCATAGGCGGCGAGGATTGCGAATGGCGTCAGGCTGGAGGCAGCAGCGATTATGGCGAGCGCGCCAAGGGGCGGGACCAGACGCAAGCCCCCGACGGCTTGCAACAATGCGAGTTTTCCAAATCGATCGCCAACGCGACCCCATAGAGCGTTCGACAACAGCGCGCCCGTTGTCTGGGCGCCCAGCAAGATGCCGACATCCTTCACATCCAGCCCGACCGTGCCCGCGGCGACCACGTAGAAGGGCAGGGCCATGAGTGTCGCGCCTCCCAGCCACTGGGTATAGAGAAACAGGCGAAATCGGCCGTCGGTTCGCAGGACATCCAATCCGCCCTTGAGGAACTGACCAAAACCCGGGGACGGGACGTCATTTTTGGGGGGTGTCGGCGGCTCTCCCGCCCAAATGAAGCTGAGCGACGAGACGAACATGAATGCCGAGGCCAGCGCGAAGATCAGCCCATAGGCCGTGAACAGAGTTTCGACTGCCAGGAGCCGATGAATGATGGCCGCGACGGCGAGGGCCAGCACGCCACCGCCGAAAAAGCGCCAGGCCAGCATCCGGCTTCGGGCGCCCGACGGGATCGACCGGCCAACGATGTCATTGTAGGGCACCGCGACGATCCCGCTGACGAAGGCATAAAGGGTCCACAGGGCGAGAAAGCCGCCGGCGACCCAGGCGCTCGCGGGGTGGCCGGCGATCGCGAACAGCAGCCCGATCAGGGCGAGGCATCCCGCCCGGCCAAAGGCGCCGACGGCGTAGAACGGCATGCGGCGCTCCGCCCGCTGGGCGAGAAAGCCAACCACGAGCTGTGGCAACAGCCAGCCGAGGCGTAAGACGGCGCTCGCCGCACCCACCGCGTAAACGTTGCCGGTCAGATGATTGACCAGGGAATCGACCGCCGACGATCCGGCCTGGAACGAGGCACCGGCGCCGGCGATCTTCCAGAATGCGGGTCCGCCGGCTGTCTCTCCGATCTGCCGAGCGGCGTTCGGCGGGGTGTCAGACGGTGACATCGGCTTTCGCCGTCGCCTTGCGCACTTGCCGAAGATCGATGCCGCTTTGCAGGAAGAACAACAGCCCCGGCCCCACCATCAAAACGATGGTGAGGATCTGGCTGAACAAGATCATCGCCAGCGCTTGTTCGTCGGGCACGCCAAGCAGGTTGAGGGCAAAGCCCGAGCCGAGGACGAATCCGCCGGGCACGCGGACGAAGCGGCTCAGCACCATGGCGAATCCCGCGAATACCATGAGAAACAGATAATCGAACGGCGTTAGCAGGATTCCGACCGCCAGACCCGCCCACAGGAAATGGGTGGCGGCGATGATCTTCATCAATACGCTGGCCAGAACCGCGCCAATCTGGCGGCGGCGTTCGCGCGGCCACACGATTCCGTCCCGGATCGCGGTCCTCAGGCCCCCAAAGCGTTTGCCGCCCCTTGCGGTCAGCCAGTCGATTCCCCGGCTTATCCAGGAATCCTCGCGGTCGAGGGGCGATCGGCCAGCGAACATGACGAAGAGCAGGGCGGAAAACAGCAGGAGGTTCAGACCGCCCCCTACCGCCAACCCGAACCGCACATCGCCCTCGACGTCAGGGATGCGGCCGGCCGTCGCCACAAATGCCGCGAACAGGGCAAACACAAGGCCGTCAAGAAAGCGCTCGATAGCCGTCGTCGTCAGAACACTGGCCCAGCGCAAGCCTTCTAACCGTGCGATAAGTCACGACCGCACCAGCGGACTGATGCCGAGGGGAACGAGGATCGCAAGGCCATAGCCGGCAAGGGTCGCGCCGCAGAGCCGGAAGCTCGAAACCGGCTTGAGATCGAACAGAATCTGTCGCCATTTCCAGCCACGAGTCAGTTGTTCGAGCAGGATGGCGACGGCCAACACAAACAGCCAGCCCCAACTGGCGCCAGCAACGGCGGACAGGAACCGCTCAAAATCCAGGTCCCCGTACAGCCAGAACAGCGCGGCGATCCCAAGCGCGGCGCCGATCGTCGGGAGGACCAAGCGAACGACGAGCCTGTTTCTGCCTCTAGCTGAATCCGTGCCCGATACCATCCGTCCGAGTCAGACCCCTATTCCATGGCCGGGAATCCCGCACGCATGTAGGCGATCACCTGCCAGACTTCCGTCGGCGTGAGCACTTCCTTGAAGGTTGGCATGTCGGTCTTGAGCCGTTCACCGCACTCCATGATGGTCCACAGGAAGAAGTCGTCCTTCATCATCGGCATGGCCAACATGTCGACGAGGTTCGAGGGTGGTGGATCCAGTTCCTTGCCGGCCTCGCCGTCGCCCCGGCCATTGGGACCATGGCACGATCCGCACTGCTCCGCGTAGATCGCGATTCCCGCCCCGATTGCCGCCGCCGTCGTTTCGAGGGGACTTGCGGCGCCTCGGAATGGTTCTGGAATGCCGTTCTGCATGACATAGTTGTGCCGCGCCATGCCGCGACCCGGTCCATGGGCCAGGGCCGCCGTGACAATGGCCGTGATTGCCCCCGCGGCGATACATAGTGCGAACAGTCGTTTCATGGGTAGGCATTCCTTCTCTGTGGGTTGGAACGAGGTCGATGGGATCTACCGCCGGGAGGCCTTGTCTCGTTGGGCCTGGGCGTCGCGGATATCGGCCGGCCATCGGCTCTTGATGTAGGCCAGGACCGCCCAGATTTCACGGTCTTCCAGGACGTCGGCATATCCAACCATGGCGCTTCGGTAGCCGCCCCCGGCAACGGCGGCGGGGCCCAATTTGGTCAGTTCGAACAACTGGGTGTCCGGGTGATGCCAGGTGTGGCCGTTGGCGTCGTGGGGCGGAGCCGGAAGCGTGCCGTCGGCCTTGCGTTGCCGCCAGTTCGGCTCGCCCTCCAGGTTCTTGCCGTGGCAGGAGGCGCAGTGTTCGGCGTAGACCCCGGTCCCCAGGGCCACCAGGTCCGGGTCCGTCGCATCGGCATGCCGTGGGCCGCCGGCACCGCTGGCGTACCAGGCGATGGCGCCGATGACGGCAATCAGAAGCACACCAACAACGGCGAGGACGCGCATCATGGCGATTCGGATTCGGGCGGGATTCCAGCGGTCCAAAACAAGGCGCTAATAGGCGAATTCCTTGAACGCCGGATTCACGGAGCCCTGCCAGGGTCCCTCGTAGCGGGCCAAGAGTTCTTCCGCCGGTGTGACGCCCGACTCGGCGATGCGGCGCAGGGGATCGAGGAAATGGCTTTCGTCCTGACCCAAGGCGTCCTCCCGCGCCCGGCTGGCCAGTCCCTGTTCGGCCATTTCCAGGCAGCGGAGGGCGATCTCGCACACCGTTTCCCGTCGGAAGGGGGTCTTGAGGGCCGACCGGGGGACGTCCCGGCGCAGTGTCCCGTGCTCCTCCACCGTCCAGTCCTTGACCATGTCCCAGGCGGCGTTGCGCACGGCATCGTCATACAGCAGCCCGACCCAGAACGCCGGCAGGGCGCACAGGGACGCCCATGGGCCGCCGTCGGCGCCGCGCATCTCCAGATAGTGCTTCAGGCGCACTTCGGGAAAGGCGGTGGTCATGTGGTCGCGCCAATCCTTCAGGGTCGGCGCCTCGCCGGGCAGCGCCGGCAGGCGGCCGGCCATGAAGTCCCGGAACGACTGGCCGGAGGCATCGATGTAGGTGCCGTCCCGGTAGACGAAGTACATGGGGACGTCCAGCAGGTAGTCCACGTAGGCCTCGAACCCGAACCCCTCATCGAAGATGAAGGGCAGGATGCCGGTGCGGTCCGGGTCCGTATCGGTCCAAATGTGGCTGCGATAGCTGAGGAAGCCGTTGGTCTTGCCCTCCTTCAAGGGCGAATTGGCCCACAGGGCCGTGGCGATGGGCTGCAAGGCCATGGAAAGGCGGAACATCTGGACCATGCTGGCTTCCGAACAGAAGTCCAGGTTCACCTGTACCGTGCAGGTGGACTGCATCATCTCCAGGCCCATGGTGCCCCGCTTCGGCATGTAGTTGCCCATGATCTTGTAGCGGCCCTTGGGCATCCAGGGCATCTCGTCGCGCCGCCACTTGGGGTGGTAGCCGAGGCCGAGGAAACCGATCCCCAGTTCGTCGCCCACCGTTTTCACTTGGCGCAGGTGACCGTTTACCTCGGCGCAGGTCTGGTGGACCGTCAGCAGGGGCGCGCCGGAAAGTTCCACCTGGCCGGCCGGCTCCAGGCTGACGGAGCTGAGATCGGGGCGGCTGAGGGCAACCGGGTTGCCCTTCTCCAGCACCGGCGTCCAGCCAAAGCGAGTCAGGCCCTCCAGCAGCGCCCGGATGCCGTCGGGGCCCTCATAGGGCAGGGGCCGTAGGTCCGACAGCCGGAAGCCGAATTTCTCGTGTTCCGTGCCGATACGCCACTCCGCGGGCGGCTTGCAGCCGGTCTCCAGGTCGGCGACCAGTTGGGCCTTGTCCGTCATGACCCCGTCGTCGGCGGGTGAAGTCGTGATGACATCGCTCATGGGTCCAGATCCCGCTTTCGCTCAGCAACCTGCCGCCGATCCCGGCTCGGCGGATGATATTGTCGCGCCGTCGCCGCGCCATGCCTGCCAGCAGGCCAAGGCGGCCAGGGCCGCCGTTTCCGCACGTAGGGTCCGAGGCCCCAGATCGACTCGGTAAACAAAGGGGAGATCGGCGGTCGCGTCAAGCTCCGGCATGGTGAATCCGCCTTCGGGGCCGCAGAGCATGCCCACACTCCCGGTGCCGTTCGCGGGCAGGGTCTCGAGAACACGTTTGATCGGCAAGCCGCCGCCTGTCTCATCGAGCAGCAGGAGAGGGCAGTCACGCGGCCACTTGTCGAGCCACCGGACCAGCGGAACCGGCGCGCCGATATGGGGAACCGTCAGCCGGCCACACTGCTCCGCCGCCTCGATGGCCTGGGCCCGCAGTCGCGGATTGTTGACCCGCACGACCGCGGTACGCTTGGTGGTGACGGGCCACAGGTGCGTCGCGCCCAGCTCGGTCGCCTTTTCCACCAACATGTGGAGCGGCGCCCGCTTCAAGGGCGCGAAGGCCAGGTGCAGGGGCGGCTCACTGGCCTGGGCGCGGGTCCGCTGCTCGACGATTAGCGCGACCTCGGTCCGCCGGGGCGCACCCAGACGGGCCCGCCACTCCCCATCGCGGCCATTGAATAGGGCTACCCGGTCGCCTTCGCCCAGGCGCATGACCCGCCGCAGGTAGTGGGCCTGGGCCGGCTCCAGTGCCACCGAGGCCTCCGATGACAGGGGGGCCTCGACGAAAAGTCGGATCTGTGGCCGGGGAGCGTGCTCGGGCGTCATGGGTCATTTCACCCTATACTAATCTTATGGACCACGCCGCTCCCACCCATGCCAGCGACATGCCCAGCAGCCACTGGATCGACCGCTGGGTGCCGGCGTCGTGGCGGCCCTATCTACGTCTGGCTCGGATAGACCGCCCCATCGGGACCTGGCTGCTGCTGTTTCCCTGCTGGTGGGGCCTGGCCCTGGCGGATCCAGGCCAGTCCGGCCTGGGTTTCGCCGCCCTGTTCGCCGTCGGCGCCTTCGTCATGCGGGGAGCGGGCTGCACTTACAACGACATCGTCGATCGGGACTTCGATGGGCGGGTGGCGCGAACCGCGCTGAGGCCGATTCCCAGCGGCGCCGTGTCGGTGCGCCAGGCGCTTGTGTTCCTCGTCCTGCAGCTCGCCGTCGGTTTGTCGGTGCTGCTGCAGTTCAACCCGTTCGCCATTGCCCTGGGGGTCGGCTCCCTGAGCCTGGTCTTCACCTACCCCTTGGCCAAGCGGGTGACCTACTGGCCCCAGGCGGTGCTGGGGCTGACCTTCAACTGGGGCATCCTGCTGGGGTGGGCGGCGGTGCGGGCCGAGGTGTCCGCGGCGCCCCTGCTGCTATATTTCGGGGCGGTGTTCTGGACCTTGGGCTACGACACCATCTACGCCCATCAGGACAAGGAGGACGACGCCCTGATCGGCGTCAAATCCTCCGCCCTCAAGCTGGGTGAGTCGACGCGCCCGTGGCTGTTCGCATTCTATGGGATGGCGGTTCTGCTGTACGCCGCCGCCGGATGGGTCGAGGGCCTGGCCTGGCCCTACTACGTGGGTCTGACAGCCGCCGCTGGTCACATGGCCTGGCAGGCCGGCGCGGTAAACATCCACGATCCCGCCGACTGCCTGAGCAAGTTCCGCGCCAATCGCTTTGTCGGTTGGCTGGTGCTGGCCGGGCTTGTCGCGGCCCAGATCCCTAGTCCTTGAGATATGCCTCTATGTCCACATCGTCGATCTGTTCGGGATCGAGGAACCGGTCGGCGTATTCCTTCCAGGCGCCGGAGGTCAGGAACAGGTTGAACAGGTCCGGGTCGATGTGCTGGTCCTTTTTCATGAAGTGCATGATGCGCATGCTTTCGCTCAGGGTCTTCGCTTTCTTGTAGGGCCGGTCCGAGGCGGTAAGGGCCTCGAAGATATCGGCGATGGCCATCACCCGTGCCGGGATCGACATGTCGTCGCGCTCCAGGCGCCGCGGGTAGCCGGTGCCGATCATGGTCTCGTGATGGCCGGCGGCGATCTCCGGCACCCGCCGCAGGTTCTTGGGGAACGGCAGGGAATCAAGCATGACTACGGTTTGCACGATGTGGTCGTTGATCTTGAACCGTTCTTCCGGCGTCAGGGTGCCGCGGGGAATGGCGAGGTTGTAGACCTCGCCCAGATTGTACATGTGCTCGGGCACCTCCATGCGGAAGCCCCAGTGGTTGTCCTCGGCGAACACGCCGTTGCTGTCCCGCGGGAGGATTTGTTCCGGCTTGTCGTCGAGGAGATACTCCCGGGCCGGCACCGGCCGCGGCGGGATTTTCTCGAGGCGCTTCAATTCCCCGTGGGCCAGGCCCAAACGGTCGTCCATGGTCCGTGTCCAGGTTCGCTGGGCGATGGTCTTGAGGCGTTCGATGCGCTCCGCCGCCATGAACTCGCCGCCCATGTTGCATTCGGCGATGAAGGCGAAGTCCTCGTCCAGGGACTTCAATTCCTTCTCCAGGCTTTCCCCCAGGATCTCCCGGTCGCCACCATCGGCCACCGCTTTCCAGTGGGCGATCTCGGCGTCCCGTTTCAGGACCTCGAAACGGGTGCGAATTTCGTGAATCCGGTCGTAGATGGTTTCCAGCTTGGTCGCCTTGTCGACCACGTATTCGGGGGTGGTGACCTTGCCGCAGTCGTGCAGCCACGCGGCGATGTGAACTTCGTACCAGTCGTCCTCGGAAAGGTCGAAATCGGTGAAAGGCGGCTCCGAGGAATCGCACGCCGCCTTGACCAGCATTGCGGTCAGGTCGGGGACCCGCTGGCAATGTCCGCCGGTGTAGGGGGATTTGGCGTCGATGGCGCTGGCGATCAGCTCGATGAAGGAATCGAGGAGCGCTTTCTGGGACTCAAGCAGCTGCTGGTTGGTCAGCGCGACGGCGGCCTAGGACGCCAAGGCGTCGATGACGGGGCGGATTTCATCGGAAAATGGGATCACCTGGCCGGTCACCGTATCCACGGCGTTGATCAACTGCAGAACGCCGATGACGTCGTTTTCGTGGTTCTTCAGGGGCACCGTAAGGAAGGACTTGGAGCGAAATCCGGTCCCTTCGTCGAACTTCTTGGTGCCGGAGAAGTCGAATTCCTCGACCTCGTAGGCGTCGTGGATGTTGATGGATTCCCCGGTCAGCGCCGAGTAGGTGGCGACGTTCTTGTGGTTGGGCTCGCCCGTAGCCGGGTTGTAGAGGGGAAGGGGCGGAAAGTTGATCTCCCGGCCGGTCGTACCGCCCAAGGCGATGCCGAGCGATTCGGTGTGCATGATGGCGAAGCGAAGCGCGTCTTCCGCCGTGCGCAGGTAGAGGGTTCCCCCGTCGGCGTGGCACAGGTCCTTCGCTTCGAGGAGAATACGCTCCATCAGGCGATCGTGATTGCGCTCGGCGGAAAGCGCGATTCCGATACCGATCAGCTTGACGTAATTTGCCGAGTCCGTGCCTTCGTCGAAGTGGCCGGCCTGCGGCGCATCGGTCGGCTGGACAGCCGACGCCCCGTCGGACGACGCGTCACGGGCGACCATGCTTCTACATCCCCTCCTTGCCAGAGCCTCCGTGGACGACGCGAAAGAAGACGGAGTCCCACCCCCCAAAGCGGCTCCTCACGCATTGCGTCGTTCAAGCCTTGCACGTTAATCGCCTTCGAATCCCCATGCAACGCCATAGGCTCACTGGCACGCCGTGGGGTTCCCGGGCCGCTGGACAGGACTATGTCAGCCGCTCACACTCAGGCACCACACCCTGAACGTATATGGTCATGGGCGAACTCGCATCTTCCTCGGCTTCCCTTGACTTGGGCCGCGCGGACACATGGTCCGCTTTGGGCCCCCACCTGCACGTCAATGACAAAGAATTTGTCCTGGCCCACGCGCCGCTGGCCCTGGACGCGGCCGCCGCGAAACGGCTTCCGGCGACCCTGATCAAGGAGGGGTATGGCCGCTGGCATCCGCCCCGGTGGAACCTGGACCTGGCGGGGCTGGCACGAGCGATCGGCGCCATCGACGCGGCCGGGTTGCCGGCGACGTTCTGCTACGTCTACGACGAGACTTGGCTGGTGTTCCTCAAGCTCCGTTCCCTCCTCACCACGGTCCTCGGCGAGGGTTATCGAATTCTGCCGGATTTCTGGGCCTGGCATGTGGCGGCCCGGGACGACGATTCCGGATGGGCACCCCATCGCGACCGGGGGGGCGCAGTCTGCTGGCGGACGGCGGTCCCGGGTCCCTTACCGTCTGGGTGCCCCTGACCGACGCAGTGCCGGAGAACGGATGCGTGTACGTGGTACCCGCGCACCGGGACCCCACCTACAACAGCCCCCAGGAAGACGAGCGCAAGTTCGGCCTCGGCGACATCCGAGCCCTGGTCGCCGAGGCCGGCGAGGTGCTGTGCTGGAACCAGGCGCTGCTCCACTGGGGGTCGCGCTCCAGCGATCTGGCACCGGCGCCCCGCATCAGCCTGTCCATGGAGTTCCAGCGGGGCGATCTGCCCCCCTTCAACAACCCCCTGCTGGACCCCGGGCTTTTTCCCGACCTCCGGGGTCGCCTGGTGCTGATCGCCAAGCAGCTGGTTCAGTACAGCCACATGTATGTCGCCACGCCACCGGTCGAGGCCTTCCTTCGCACCATGCTGGGGCAGGCGGGGGCCGGTTCGGAGCGGCGTTGACCGGGGAAAGGGCGGCCCCTACTGTCCGATTTCCGGTCCCACAAGCGAAAACAAAGGCCCCATGGCTGCCGACGATGTCCTCGCCCCGGCGAACGATCTGCGCCCGGTTGCCCAGCACGCGAAAGCTTGGCCCTTCGCCGAAGCCCGCCTGCTGACGGAGCGGAGCGAGGCGGCACCGGACAAGGGTTACGTGTTGTTCGAGACCGGCTACGGCCCGTCGGGCCTGCCCCACATCGGGACCTTCGGCGAAGTGGCCCGCACGACCATGGTTCGCAACGCCTTTTCGCTGCTGTCGGACGTCCCCACCCGGCTGTTCGCCTTCTCCGACGACATGGACGGCCTGCGCAAGGTGCCCGACAACATCCCCAATCGGGAGATGGTGGCCGAGCATCTGGGCAAGCCGCTGACCGCCATACCCGATCCTTTCGGCACCCACGACAGTTTCGGCGCCCACAACAACGCCCGGCTGCGGGGATTTCTCGATTCCTTCGGCTTCGACTACGAGTTCAAAAGCTCGACGGAGTGCTATCGATCGGGCCTGTTCGATCCGGTTTTGCGGACGGTGCTGGAACGTTACGACGCGGTCATCGAGGTTATTCTCCCCACCCTGGGACCGGAGCGCCGCGCCACCTACAGCCCGTTCCTGCCGGTCTGCCCCGACAGCGGGCAGGTGCTTCAGGCGCCGGTGGTGCATCGCGACCCGGCGGCGGGCACCATCGTCTATGAACGCCAGGACGGGGCCAGGGTGGAGACGCCGGTCACCGGCGGGCGCTGCAAACTGCAATGGAAGGTTGACTGGGCCATGCGGTGGGTGGCCCTGGGGGTGGACTACGAGATGTCGGGCAAGGACCTGATCGACTCGGTGCGCCTGTCGTCCCGCATCTGCCGCATCCTCGGCGGCAACCCGCCGGTGGGGTTCACCTACGAGCTGTTCCTGGACGAGAACGCCGAAAAGATCTCCAAGTCCAAGGGCAACGGGCTGGCGGTGGAGGAGTGGCTGCGTTACGCGCCGCCGGAAAGCCTGTCGCTCTACATGTACAACAAGCCGAAAGCGGCCAAGCGCCTGTTCTTCGACGTCATTCCGCGCACCGTCGACGATTACCTCCAGCACCTGGCCTCGTATCAGGACCAGACGACGGACCGTGGACTGGAGAACCCCGTGTGGCACATCCACGGCGGGCGCGTGCCCGACGAGTCCTCCAGCCTGGGGTTCGGCATCCTGCTCAACCTGGCGGCCGTCTGCCACAGCGAGGACAAGGCCACCCTGTGGCACTTCGTCGGCCGCTATCGTCCCGGTGCTTCACCGCGGACGGCGCCGCTGCTGGATCGGCTGCTGGACCATGCCGTCGCCTACTATCGGGACTTCGTCAAGCCCACCCAGACCTACCGGCCGCCCGAAGCCAACGAGAGGGCGGCGCTGGAGGCGCTGGTCCAGGTCCTGGAGGCGCTTCCCGACGACGCCGAGGCGGAGGCCATCCAGCATCAGGTCTACGAGGTCGGCAAGGGCCACGACTTCGCCGATCTGCGGTCCTGGTTCCGGGCCCTTTACGAAATTCTGCTGGGCCAAAGCCAGGGACCCCGCTTGGGGTCGTTCATCGCCCTTTACGGCGTGCCGGAAATGGTCGACCTCATCCGCCGGGCCTTGGCGGGCGACGACCTCTCGGCCTGAGCGCGAACCACCCATGGGGCCCTTCGACATCGCGACCCTGGGCGGGTTTGCGGTCGCCGCCGGCGCGGTGGTCGTGTCGCCGGGCCCCGATACCCTGCTCATGCTGCGCTATTCCCTGACCTCCGGCCGTGGTGTCGGCCTAGCCACGGTCGCCGGTATCCAGATCGGGCTGATCGGCCATACGCTGCTGGCGGTCACCGGCATATCGGTGATGGTCGCCTCTTCGCCGACCCTGTTCCGCGCCGTCGCCGTTCTCGGCGCCGCCTACATCGGCTGGCTGGGGTGGCAGGGCCTGCGGGGCACCGGCGGCATATCCGGCATCGACGGCGGTGGCACGGTCACCGCGGGCAAGGGGCTTCGCGACGGTATCTTCTGCAACCTGCTCAATCCCAAGGTGATCCTTCTGTTCCTGGCCCTATTCCCCCACTTCGTTCATGTGGAGCGGGGACAGGTGACCCTCCAACTGGCGACCCTGGCGGCACTGCTGATCGCCATCAACATCCTGTGGCAGGCGCCCCTGGCCTGGGCCGCCGACAGGGCGCGCCATTGGATCGGCCGGGAAACCGTTCGCATGGCCATTACCCGGGGCACCGGCGCGGCGTTCCTCCTGTTCGCCGCCCTGATGCTCTACGAGCACCTGGCGTGACCGCGAAGCTGGTCGGCAAGGACCCCGCGCGCATCGCCAAGCGCTCGATCCGGGTGGCCGGGCACGACACCAGCGTCTCCCTGGAGGATGCCTTCTGGGACGCCCTGGCGGCCCTCGCGGCGCGCCGACGGATGAGCCTGAACGCCCTGGTGACCGAAATCGACGCCGGCCGGACCGGCAACCTGTCGAGCGCGATCCGGGTCTACGTGCTGCAACAGGTGGCGAGGGATGGGGACGGTCACCTGGCCTGAAGCCCTTGTCTTCGACGAAGCGGAGGCCCCGTCGCGGGACGACGATCGCCTGGCGGTGGTGCCGATCGCTGCAAGCCAGCGGGCAGCGCTGACGTCGTTCGCCCACAACCTAGGCGGCGGCGCCTTGAAGGCGTCCACCCTCTTGCGCCGCATCAACGCCGGCGATTGGGACGACGTCCTCAATCAATTCTTGCGATGGGTCCTGCCGGCGGACGCCCCGTCGCGGGCCTGGAGCGCCGCTGCGCGGCGGAGGCGATGCTGTGGCTCGACCACTGATTCCCGCGTGACCCGATCGCAAAGACTCAGGCCCCCGGGCCGCCCATCGCGGGGTGGTCCGGGTGCCTGTTTTTCGTTTGTTCCGGGTGGAAGTGTGAACCGCCCCGGGCACGTTGCTGTAAGACCTTGATTTTTCAGGCGTAATGGACTGCGAACGATGCCCTAGTGTTGCGATTCTAACATTTGGTTCCTGAGCCCGGGGGTGAAGGTCGCAGTTTGCGTAGATTTAATGGGAACGAAATGTCTCGATCGGAACACTAGCGCAGGCCCTTGAGAAGGCCGCGAAGCAGGTCCTCTGGCTTCGGCGGCTTTTGGGGTTCCTGTTGGGGCTGCGGGGCTTGTTGCTGCGGTTGCGGCGGCGCCGGCGTCCCGAGCACACCGGGCAGAAGCTGCTGCAGCACACTGCCGACACCCGGTTGTTTCTCGATCAGCTTGTTCAGACCCGGAATGGGAAGGCCCTGCCCGCCAAGCGCCGCCGTTTCCAGCTTGACGTTCGGCGCGTCCAGGGGGCCGGTTACCTGGAATGGCAATTTCGTTGGCACCTTGCTGGTGTTGCGGGTCAGGTAGCGGGCGAGGAGGTTCTGGTTCAAGTCCAGTTGGCCGCGGATGTCCAGCACCCACACCGGCAGATTGATCGTTCCCGCCGCCTGGCCATTGCCGAGGCCGGAGACCAGGCGCAGGTCCTGGGTCCGCGCGATTCCTCGGTCCATGACGAAGCTGCCGGTGACGGTGGCCTTGTCCGAACCACTTCCGCCGGTCAGGCCCGCACCCACCTTGTTGAGCCCCAGCAACAGGTCCAGGACGCCGGCCAGGGCGGTGCCCCGAGCGCCCTCTTTCACGTCCACGCCGCGAAGCGCGAAAGCGCCAGTGCCGCCGAGGGCGGACACCCAATTGGCCACGCTGTTGCCGTGCGTCGTGCCCTTGAGCGAGGCGTCGAGGGCGCCGCTGGCCATGTCCTTGCCGTTGATCGCCAGCAGGGCGGCGCGCAGGTCCGCCCCCTGCAACGCCAGGTTCGTATCGATGCGCCCCGGGGCGGCGGCGTTTACGGTCAGACTGCCGGTCAGGGCGCCGCCAAAGAGGCGCCCGCTCAGCCGGCGGACGTCGAGGACGCCCCCCTCCAGCGCTGCCTCCACCTGCGCCCCGTCGACCCGATAGGGGCCATAGGTCAAGGACCGGGTCTGAAGCCCGACGGTCCCGTCGAGGGTGCCGAGGGCGCTCAGGTCCACCGGCTCCGGCGACCATCGGGCGGAGTCCCCCCGGGCGACGGGGATCGTCAGCGCGGGCAGCGCGGGCAGACGTGGCACCGGCCAGGCCGCCGGCATCAGGCGGCCTTCGGTCGGCGGCGTAATCCGGCGGGCGGATCGGGCCGCCGGCAGGAAGGGATCGACGATCAAGTCGCCCGTCGCAAGGCTGGCGTTCATCCGCGGCCGCGGACCCGACAAATCCACGTCGACGGTGCCGGTGACGGCGGTCTTGCCGAGGGTTACCGACACGTTGGTGGCCGCGAGGCGGCCCGGGGTGCCCTTGACATGGCCGCGCAGATCCAGCGCCCCCAGCCGTCCCGCCGGCCGATAGGCCACGCCGAGGACGCGAAGCAGCCGGACGGCGTCCGGATGCCGCAAACCCACGTCCAGGTCCATGGCCGTCTGGACCAGGCCCAACGAGGCGGTTCCCTTGACCGTGGCTTCGGCGCCGGCCCCTTTGAACGTGAGGTCGAATTTCGGTTGCAGCACCGGCCCGTCCATGCGGCCGGCAAGGGAGATCGCGCCGACATCGGCCAGCGGCACGGGCGGCTCGACCGACAACAGGCGGAACAGGCGCTCGGGGCTCTTGCTGTCGACGGTAAAGCGCAGGCCGCTGACTTCTGGAAGGCCGGATCCGGTCGCCACCTTGCCTTCGACGGCGATGGCCGTGCCCACCATGTTGGCCACGCTGACCCGGTGTAGCTCCAGCTGCCCGCCAACAAGAGTCAAATCCACGTCGAGGCCGGTGACGGGCGCCCGCCGATAGACCATGGATTTCACGGCCAGCTTCAGATTGGCATCGAAGGCGGATAGGGCCTGCAAGCCCGCACCGGCTTCCACCGCGCCGCTGGATCCGCCACGACCAGCACCACCCGCGCCGGCGGAGTCTTCCGGTGGCAGATAGGAATCGAGGTTGAGGCGATCCAGGGTTAGGGATGCCCCGAAGGCGAGACGATCGCGCAAGGCGGTGGTCACGCCACCGGTGATGCGCGAGCTGTCCACCTGGATGTCCAGGTCCGCAAGCTGAATCTGATCGGGGGTTGCTGAGATGGCGCTCTTGAACGTCACCTTGCGCAACCTGTCGGAGGGCACTGGCGGCACCTGAATGCCTTGCCAATCGAGCACCCGCCGCATGTCGTTGATGGTGCCCGACAGGGCGCCCTGAAACAGGGGCAGGCCGTTTGCCGCCGTCAGGGTACCCTTGGCCGCCACGTCCGAACTGCCCGGCAACTGGGCAGCAGCGTCATTAAAAGTAACGACGCCATTTCCGATGTCGGCGCTGACCTGCACGTGCCGCACCAGGCTACCTCGGTAGTTGAGGGCATCGATGTTGACATCGAAGACCCCGAATATGTTCGTGGGAATGGTGAAGGCGGCGTCCCCGGCACCGGCCGTGGACCGCGGCGGCGGAGCCAGCGGAACCGAAGCTTTGCCGTTCTTGTCCTGGCCAGCGGTGTCGGAATTCGCCTGCGCCGGCGCCGCCGCGTCGAAGGGTGGTAGGGACAGCCACTTGTCTAGGTCCACCCGGGTGATGGAGATGGCGGCGCTGAGGGACAAGGCGTCGCCGGGACTGGCGGACGCGACGACGGTTCCCCGCGCTTCTGCAAACAAGATGTCGCCGCTGGTGAACTCCAATTGCTGGCTGTCGGCGACCAGTTCGCCTTCCAAGGCGAAGACCTGGTTCAGGGATCCATGGGCGGCCGGGCTTCCGCCGAGACCGTGCAGGGTGGCGGCCAGACTGTCGCCGGACACCGCGACGCGCCCCTTGAATTTCGGCATCTCTTGAAGTCCGAGGAGGGCGCCATTGGCTTCGACGCGCAGTCCGGCTAAATCCGATTCCAAGGCCACGGACACCGGGACCGTCCGTTCCTGAATGACTGCGCCCACCGTCACGTCGAAGGTGACGGGAAAGCCCCGAATCAGCAGGTTGCCCGCGGTCTCGAAGGGACCCTGGAGAGACGCCGCGGCGATGGTGGCGTTCAACTCCTCGATGCGTTCCACGGTCCCCTTTCGGTGATCTCGGTAAATCACCGTACCGTTGCGGACAACGAAACTGTCCAGGCTGACGTCGGGGACGAAACCGCCACTCGACGCCATTTCACCGGAGCTCGAAGCTGTCGCCGCCGGATCCTCGGCAAGGTCCAGGCTCAGATTGTTGCTGCCGTCGGGCAGAATCTCGATCTCGATGACCGGATCGATCAGACGGACGGATTCGACCTGGATGACTCCGCTCAGAAGCGGACCCGGCGCAATCCGCACCTCCACCGAGGCCAACTGAACCATGTCGATCGCGACGGTGCCCGGCACGTTGGCGAAGCGCACCCGCTGAGCAACCAGGGCCGGGGCCGGCAGGACCGCGATGCGGATGTCGCCGTCGATGACAAGCTCGCGCCCCGTCTGCGACTTGACCAGGCGCTGGATGTCACCCTTGTAGTCGTTCCAGTCGATGAAATTGGGGACGATCAGAACCCCGGCCACGGTCAAGACGACCAGGCTCAGCAGGCCCAGGAGCACCTTCTTCAAGGCATGTGTTCCGTGTCCAATCTCGTTGGTCCGCACCTCAGGGGTGGCCTTTGGGCCACCGGCTCGGGGCTCTTCGGAATGTAGTGGCTTACGAAGCCGATATCAAACGGCGACGTCGGCAAAACCGTTGGAATTCCAGCCCGCT
This sequence comes from Rhodospirillales bacterium, assembly GCA_965247705.1. Taxonomy (GTDB): domain Bacteria; phylum Pseudomonadota; class Alphaproteobacteria; order Rhodospirillales; family CAMCUA01; genus CBDFHV01. The sequence continues at coordinate 135,221 of CBDFHV010000083.1, forward strand.
CGGATCACGGGCGCAGGATCTTGCCCGGGTTCATGATGCCGCGGGGGTCGAGGGCGTTCTTGATGGCGCGCATGGCGCTCACCGCCTCGCCGTGCTCGGCGACCAGGAAATCGAGCTTGCCATAGCCGATGCCGTGCTCGCCGGTGCTGGTGCCGTCCATGGCCAGGGCCCGCATTACCAGGCGCTCGTTGATCCGCTGCGCTTCGGCGATATCCTCGGGATCGTCCGGGTCGAGGAGCAGCACCAGGTGGAAGTTGCCGTCGCCCACGTGGCCGACGATGGGCGCCAGCAGCCGCGAGCCCTGCAAATCCAGCCGCGTCTCCGCGATGCACTCGGCGAGGCGGGAGATGGGGACGCAGACGTCGGTGGCCCAGCCCTTGGCCCCCGGCTTCAGCGCCAGGCAGGCGTAATAGGCATCGTGGCGCGCCTGCCACAGCCGCGCCCGCTCCTCCGGGTCGGTCGACCAGCGGAAATTGGCGCCGCCGAAATCTGCGGCGATGGCCTGCACGGTCTCCGCCTGTTCGGCGACGGAGGCGGGCGATCCATGGAACTCGAGAAACAAGGTCGGCTGGACCGGATAGTCGAAACCGGAATAGCGGTTGATGGCGTCCATCTGCACGTCATCCAGCAATTCGATCCGCGCCACCGGCACCCCCGACTGGATGGTGGTGATGACCGTGCTCACCGCCGAGTCCACCTCGGGGAACGAGACCACGGCTGCCGACACGGCTTCGGGAATGCCATAGAGCCTGAGGGTGACCTCGGCGATCACGCCCAGCGTTCCCTCGGACCCGACAAACAGGCGCGTCAGGTCGTAACCGGCGGAAGACTTTCTTGCCCGCCGGCTGGTGCGGATGATGCGCCCGTCGGCGAGGACCACGGTCAGCGCCAGAACCAGCTCCCGCATGGTGCCGTAGCGTACCGCGTTGGTGCCCGACGCCCGGGTCGCCGCCATGCCGCCGAGGGAGGCGTCCGCCCCCGGATCGACGGGGAAGAACAGTCCGGTGTCGCGCAGGTATTCGTTCAACTGCTTGCGGGTGACACCCGCCTGGACGGTGACGTCCATGTCCTCGGCATTCACCTGAAGCACCCGGTCCATGCGCGACGTATCGATGCAGACGCCACCATGAAGGGCGGCCACATGGCCCTCCAGGGACGTACCGGTGCCAAAGGCGATGACCGGCGTGTCGGTCTCGGCGCAAACGCGAACGATCGCCGCCACTTCCTCGGTGGTGTCGGGAAAGACCACCACGTCGGGTGGCGCCGACGGATGGTAGGATTCGTCGCGGCCATGCTGCTCGCGCACCGAATGCGCTGTGCTCAGCCGTTCGCCGACGACCGCGCGAAGTTCGGCCAGCAGGGGTTCCTCGACAGGTGCCGTCTGTGTGGTCATGGGCGCACTTCCCACTGGCTTTCCGGGGCATGCGATGCCTCGGGAGCCGGCGATCCTAGCACGATCTCCGACAGTGACGGCAACGCCAACGACGGCGAACGTGTGTATCCGCATGGCCCTCAATTCGAACCAGACGGCGGGGACGATGCCCTCCATCGCATCTTGATCGATGATACACTGCTCGCTCGATGGGCGCTCATGGCTTGCGACCGGCCAGGTAGCGAACGATCGGCGCTCGCTCCGGAAAGGTCATCGACCAAATCATCGCCCCGTATCGCGCTCCCTGAACGTAGGTTTGACCTTGCACGTTTGTTTCTTGTGTACGGAGATTTTCCGCTGGGGCAAATACGGCGGTTTCGGACGGGCCACCCGGGCCATCGGCGGCGAGCTCGCGAAGCGCGGAGTCCGGGTCTCCGCCGTTATTCCGTTGCCGCGCGGCCATCGCACTGTGGTGCGCGAAGCGTTCGACGGCATCTCGGTCATCGGCTATCCGCCGATGGACATCTGGGCCACTCAGGACCTGTACCGAGAGGTAGACGCGGACGTCTATCACACCGAGGAGCCCTTCATCGGTACCTACATGGCGCGTCGTTTGATGCCGCAAAGGGCGCACGTGGTAACGTTCCAAGACCCTCGTCTATGGCGCGACTGGTGGACCGAATTCATGCACCCGTCCAGGACGCGCATGCAGGTCGCGACCACCTACCCCTACTATAACAATCCCTTGGTGCGCCATGCGGTGCGCCGGTGCCACGGCTGGGGCGCGGCGGCGGCGTTTCTGGTGCCCAAGGCACGTGCCAAGTACGGTCTACCCGCCGATCCCGTTGTCTTGCCGTCACCCGTCCATATACCCGACGATGTGACCAAGGCGGCCCGGCCAACGGTCAGCTTCATCGGCCGCTTCGACCGGGTCAAGCGGCCGGAGCTGTTCTTCGCCCTGGCGAAGCGCCACCCGGAGATCGACTTCATCGCCGTGGGCGCGTCCCAGGACGACGGCTACGCCGCCGATTTGTTGGCCCGGTGGCCGGAGGTTGGCAATTTGCGATTGACCGGTTTCATCGATCAATTCGCTTCCGACGATTTGTCGCGAATCCTTTCCGACAGCTGGATTCTCGTCAACACATCGGCGAAAGAGGCGTTGCCGAACGCCTTCATGGAGGCCGCCGCCCATCAGTGCGCCATCCTCAGCGGTTTCGATCCCGATGCCATGACCTCGCGCTTTGGCTGCCTGGTCGCCGACGGCGATTATTCGCGGGGATTGAGACATCTTCTTCAAAACGATCGATGGCGGGAACTCGGTCGCGCCGGCCAGGTTTATGCCCGCGAAAATTTTGCCACCGACATGGTCATCGATCGGCACCTGGAACTGTACGAGCGGGCTGCTAGTGTTGCGATTCTAACATTTGGTTCCTGAGCCCGGGGGTGAAGGTCGCAGTTTGCGTAGCGTCCCTATCCGGTTAAAGCAGGTAGCGCACCCTGCGGTTGAAGACTGTCGACCAGCTCCTTGTAGGTGATGGTGGGTTGGTCCATGGCGCGGCGGAGGACGAAGTCGGCCAGATCGGTGATGCGTGTGCGGCGGTTGAAGCGGTAGCTCCATTCCCGGGCATAGCGCGGCAGGTGCTTGGCGCCGACACCGTGATAGGTGCCGTTGAGCCAGGTCTTCACGTTGGAAAACAGGACATGGACGACCGGCATCAAGCGCTCGGCATTCTTGCCTTCGCCTTGCACGACGGGGTGGTGGCGATAGGTGTCGCGGAGTCCGGCGTACCCCTTGAAGGCGTCGCTGGCGAGGCGGCTTCCGGGCCTGACCGAGGCGCGCACGAAGCCGCCCAGCTCGCGGGCGGTGGCCGCCGGGAGGATGGCGAGCCGCGCCCGGCCGGCGACGAAGCCGCTTCCCTTGATGCCCTTGCCCGGCCCGACCGGCCGCTTCTCGACGGCCATCACCAACAGGCTCTTGTTCGGGTTGGAAAGGCCCCGGCCCCGGCTCTCCGGCTTGCCGCGCCCGCCATAATAACTCTCGTCGACCTCGACCAAGCCCTCGAGCGGAAATTCCGAGCGCTCCGTCAGGGCATGACGCAGCTTATGAGCCATCAGCCACGCTGTCTCGTAGCGCAGATCCAACTCGCGGGACAGCAAAAGGGCCGAGACCCCACGCTTGTCGCGCGCCATCCACCACGCCGCCAGGAACCATTTGCGGAGCGGCGTGCGGGTGCGGTGGAAGATCGTCCCCGCCGTCACCGATTCCTGATGACCGCAACGGGCGCATTCGAAGATCCTGGGCCGCGCCGTCATTCGGTAGCTCCGCCGTTCGCCGCAGCGGGCACAGACATAGCCCTGCGGCCAGCGCAGCCGGGCCAGCGCCTCGATGCAGGCCGCTTCCGATCCGTGCCGTTCTTGAAACGCCAACATCCTGCCCATCGCACCGCCCTCCAAAAGCCCGAGACAATGCGATCAGCCTACATCCTCTACGTGAACATAACAAGAACATTTAGGCCGATCCTGTTTTAACCGGATAGGGACGTTGCGTAGATTTAATGGGAACGAAATGTCTCGATCGGAACACTAGGGTAGCCGGCACATGAATGCCTCCCCCCCATCCACGACAGCCCCGGCGGAGACGTTCGATGCCCTCGTCGTCGGCGGTGGCATCCTTGGATGCTCGACGGCGCTGAACCTGGCCCGCGGCGGCCTGCGGGTCGCGGTGCTGGAGAAGGACACCCTGTTCCGCAATGCCTCGGGGGTGAACGCCGGCACCCTGGCCATGCAGACCAAGACGCCGCACATGATCCCCTACCACCTGTGGGCCCTGGAGTTGTGGCGCACCACCGCCGACTGGCTGGGGATGGACTGCGGCTATCAGATGCGGGGCAGCCTCAACATGGCGTTCACCGAGGCGGAGGCGGAAATCCTTCACAGCCTGGTCCCCGAGCGGGTGGCGGCCGGCGCGCCGATCGAGTTCATCGGCCGCAACCGGGTGCGGGAGCTGGAACCGGGCCTCGCCGACACGGCCATCGTGGTCAGTTACTGTGCCATCGACGGCTACGCCGATTCGACCCGCACCGGATGGGCCTACCGGCGGGCCTTGGCCGCCGCCGGCGTTGACGTTCGCGAAGGGATCGCGGTCACCGATGTCCAGCGCGGGGACGGCGGCTTCGAGGTGACCACCACCGCCGGCACGTGGAAGACCCGGCGGCTGGTCCTGGCCGCCGGCCCGTGGCTGGCCCAGGCGGCGGCCATGCTGGGCGTGACTCTTCGGGTGGAATATCAAGTGGTGCAGATGGCGGTGACGGAGCGGGCGCCCCGGGGTTTGCACAACGTGGTGAGTTCGGCAACCAACCTCTTGACCCTCAAGCAGGCCGCCAACGGCAGCTACCTGATCGGCGGCGGCTGGGCGGCGCTGGGGGACCCCAACGGGGGTGACACCGCCTTTGTCCGCGAGAACATCACCGGCAACCTACGCCTGGCCGAAACCTGCCTGCCGGCCCTCAAGGGGATGCGCCTGGTCCGCATGTGGATCGGCATGAACGCCTTGAACAAGGATCGGGTGCCGCTGATCGGTCCGCTGCCCGGGGTCGAGAACGCCTGGGTGATCGGCTGCACCCGCAGCGGCTTCACCGGCGGTCCCGTTCTCGGCCGCCTGCTGGCCGACAGTATCCTCGACCGTCCCCTGGAGATGCCCCTCCATATGTTCGATCCCGCCAAGGCCCTGTTGGCGCCGCCCCCTGGCGAGGGGTCACCGGCGTCGTGATGCGGGGCGAGGGTCGCTTTCGCGTTCGCATCGGCACCCTGCTGGTCCTCGGTTTCGGCTCCCTGGTCTTCGTCGCCGTGGCCGGAGTCCTGATTCTCGGCCTGTCGTCGGCGCGCCAGAACACACAGGAACTTCTGGCTGAAAAGACGATCAGTATCGTCGATTTGATCGAACGCCAGATCCACAACCACCTGCGACCCGTGGAGTTGCAGGCGCGCTCGATCGCCGGCGACTTTGCCACCGGCCGCGTGGGTCTGGCCGACGCCCCGGCGCTGGAACTGCTGCTGCGGGGTGCCTTGGCAACGACCCCGCAGGTCACGGGCATCGGCTTCATCGACACGGACCTCCGGCTTCGCCGCTATCGCCGAGGTTTTGGTTGGCTGCCGAAATTGAACGAGGCCAGCGCGCAGCCGCTGCAACCCGTCCTCGACGCCGCCCGCGCCGCATCGGCGCCGCGCTGGGCGGAGCTGGTGCGGCCGCCCGAACTCGATGCCACCGCCATCAACTTGCGCACGCCCCTGCGCCGGGATGGGCAGCTTCTCGGCGTCATGGTTCATGTGGTGACCGTCGGCGATCTGTCCGGCGCCCTGTCCAAGGTTACCACCGACGAACGGATGACACCGTTCATTCTTTATGACCGCCAATGGGTCCTGGCCCACCCCTTGATCATCGACATGCCGCAAACGCTGACCGAGTCGGTTCCCCTTCCCAGGCTCGAAGACATCGGGGACGCGGTGATGGCCTTGGTGTGGTCGGAAGACGGCTTTCCGGCCGAACTTGCGCAGCCGGCCGATCAGACCGAAGTGCAGATCGTGCCCGAAGGCGACATCGAATATGCCTTCCTCCATCGAACCCTGAACCGGTACGGCGATGCGCCCTGGACCGTGGGCGCCTATTTCGATGCCGCTGTCGAGGAAGGCCGCATCCAGCGGCTCCAGCTGACCCTATTCGGCGGCTTGGCCGTGCTCGCGCTGTCCCTTGTTTCGGCGGTTGTCATCGGCCGCTTGACGGGGCGTCCGATCCGCCGCCTGGCCGTGGCGGCGCAAGGGGTCCAGCAGGGCCACCTCGATGCGGTGGAGCCCCTGCCACCAAGCCGGCTCCGGGAATTGGATGATGCGTCCCACGCCTTCAACGGCATGGTGGACGGCCTCAAGGAGCGGGAGACCATTCGCTCGCTCTTCGGGCGCTATGTGCCGGAGACCGTGGCCGCGGCGCTGCTCCACGAGAAGGGCGACCTGGAACCTCAAACGGTGGAGGCGACGGTCTTGTTCGTCGATCTCGAGGGGTTCACGGCACTGGCGGAATCCATGTCGCCCCACGAAGTGATCGACATGCTCAACGCCTATTTCTCCGCCTTGGTGGAGATTCTTGAGAGCCACGGCGGTGTCGTCACCCAGTTCCAGGGGGACGCCATCCTGGCCACCTTCAACGTACCGGCTCCCGACCCGGATCATGCGGCGCAAGCGGTGGCGGCGGCTCTGCGCATGGTGGACACCCTTCGGCAGCGGCGGTTTCTGGGCCACCGGCTAGCCTGCCGGGTCGGCATCAACAGCGGCACCCTTACCGCCGGCGCCGTCGGCGCCGCCGATCGGCTGAACTATACGGTGCACGGCGACGCGGTGAACCTGGCCGCAAGGCTCGAATCCATGAACAAGCAATACGGGACGCGAATCCTGCTGACCGAGACGACGGCCGCGTTGGCAGGCCCGGTGCCAAACGCGGTCCTGCGCCCCATGGGCACCGTCGACATTCGCGGCAAGAGCGAGGCCGTCACCCTGCTGGCCGTGGAGTCCAGCACGCCGGCGACGGAATAGGTCGCCTGCCCGCGTGTCTCTCTTGGCACGACTAATCTTGGCATGGAGACGGCTCATGGCATGGCGACGGCAAAGTGCGATGTTGGTTGCGGCGGCGACCCTGCTCGCGGCCACCGGGAGCACCACGACGGCAATTGCCCAGGACTGCGTCCCGACCCAATCCGATGCGCTGGGACCCTACTACGTGTCCAACGCGCCGCGGACGGACAACTTCAATCGGCACCGCCGGCCTGGCGATCCTCTGCGCGTGACCGGCCTGGTGCGGTCCGCCGGCAAGGACCAGCCGTCGCTTCAGGGGGCGACCGTCGAGGTCTGGCAGACCGACGGGGCCGGCGACTACTATCCCGAGAGCAATGGCGACGCGGCCGACTACAAGCCCACGGCGGTCGATCTGCGGGGGACCGTGCTCACCGGCGCCGACGGGCAATATGATTTCCGCACCGTGGCGCCGGGGGCCTACGGCTTCCGGCCGCGGCACTTCCACTATCGGATTTCCGCCCCCGGCCCCCGGACCCTGGTCACCCAGTTCTACGTCACCGGCGATGGCTTCGTGCGCCAGCCCGGCGCCCCATGCCGGCACGCCCCCATCGTCGGCGACGGCGAGGACCGCCGCTACGAAGCGCCTACGGTGTATCTTGAACGAACGTCGGGATAGGCCTGCCGCCGACGCATCCCCGCCGCCGGCCGGTCAGGCGTAGATGCACCCAAACCGGTTGGCGAGGAACGCCTTGAAATCCGCGTCTTCCTGGCGGATGAAGCCGGCAGCGGGCAGGTGGCCCTGCCGGTGGAGGTCGACCATGGCACAGACTCCCGACGCGGTGGTCAGCTGGATGGCGCTGCGACCGTCGTCCTCGGTTTCGCCATAGACCTTCTTGGTGAAGCTCTCCTGGGTGAGCAGACCCTTCCGCATCCCGGTCACGGTGACGAAGATCAGCACCACGTCCTGGCGGGTGACTGGAATGCCGTATTCGATCAGCCGCTTGAAGGTCTCCCGGTGCTCGCACAGTTTCAGGTCGCGCGCCATCATCTGTACCAGGTCGCGATGGCCGGGGTAGCGCAGGGTCTTGTAGCTGACGTTCCGCGCCCGACCGTCCAGGGTCTCGCACAGGGTGCCGACACCGCCGGAGGTGCTGAATGCCTCGTAGGTGATCCCGTCGAGGGACACGTGCTCCAGCCCCTCGAGGGGAAGCACCTCCCGGCGCTCCCCCTCGTGGATGGCCTCGCACGGGTTGCAGTACTCGTTGATGAGGCCGTCGGTGCTCCAGGTCAGGTTATATTTCAAGGTGTTGTCCGGATACTGGGGCAGGGCGCCGACCCGCAGGCGCACGTCGTGAAGCTGATCGAACTTGGTGGTCAAGTGATGGGCGACGATGGAGACGAAGCCCGGCGCCAGCCCACACTGGGCGGCGTAGGCGACCCTGGAGCCCTGGGCGACGCCGCGCACCACGTGGGCGGTGCGCACGTCCTCGGTGAGGTCGTAGTAATGGGTCTCGGTATCGTGGCAGGCCTCGGCCACCGAGGCGTTGAGAAAGAAGGGCAGGGCGCTAACCGCGTAGTCCATGCCTTCCATCGCCGCCCGCAACGCCGGACCCTCGCCGACATCGAGGACCGAATGGGTGACGGAGCCCCGGGCCCGGGCGTCCACGGCGGCCGCGTCGCTGTCGGCCAGGGTCACGGTGTAGTCGCCGGTTTCGGCCAGCATCTCGGCCACCACCACGCCGATATTGCCGGCGCCCAATACCAGGACGTTCGTCATCTCGCGAGTTCCCTTGTCCATGGGGACTGGTGAGAAGGGCCGGTCTGAGGCCGGCCCCTACGCACCCGAAATCGTTTTTTCGTAGGGGCGGGTCCCGGACCCGTCCGTCCACGTCCGAACGTCACCGCTTAGATGGGCTTGCCCCGCAATTTTTTGCGCAGGGCATCCACGTTGGCGCGGACACCGGGGAGATGGGGATGCACCTTGAGCGCCCGCTCCATGGCCTCGAGCGCCTTCTTGTCTTCGCCCAGCGCCGCATAAATGAGGCCAAGACCGGCGAGGGCGCCGAAATGGCGGGGCTCCAGGGCCAAGGTCCGCTCCACGTCGGCGATCGAAGCCTCGTAGGCGCTCATGAAGTAATAGAGCGTCGCCCGCTTGTTCCAGCCTTCCGCGTACTTGGGTGCACGTTCGACCACCTTATCGAAGATCCGCAACGCCTCGGGCGCATTGCCCCGTTCCATGGCATCTATGCCAGCGGCAATCTCGAGGTTCAGCAGTTCGTCGTCGGTCCTGATCCACGTCGCCCAGATGGCCTGCTCGATCACCCTGGCCTCATCGAAGTCGTCGGTGACCTGAAGCCGGGCGAACAACTGGTCCAGCCGGGAATCGGTCTGATCGACCTGGGCGGCGCCTGGCGCCGCCAGCAGCAGGACGAAAAGGCAACGAAGGAGCACGCGGATCATCGGTTCAGGATACGCCGGACAATTGTCGAATCCAAGAAAATTGAAGCCCTATCGATCGCCGAGTTCGGGCGGCATTGGCCCGCCCGTCGCCCAGTCCAGAAGCTCCGCCGTGTGCACCACCGGGCTGTGGGTGGCGCCGGTGAGCTGGACCAGGCAGCCGATGTTGCCGGTGGCCACAACCGAGGCCCCGATGGCGTCCAGGTGACCGGCCTTGCGGGTTCGGAGGCGGCCGGCGATGTCGGGTTGCAGCAGGTTGTAGGTGCCGGCCGAACCGCAGCACAGGTGCGCCTCCCTGGGCTCGGTGACGGTGAACCCGGCCGCTTCGAGAAGGCGCCGGGGTTCCTCCTTCAGGCCCTGGCCGTGCTGCATGGAACAGGCGGAATGATAAGCAACGGTGCGGCCGCGGCCACCCGGCGCCAGGATCAGGGGCACGCCGTCGAGGATCTCGCTCAGGTCCCGGGCCAGGCCCGCCACCCGCTCGCCCCGCGCCGCCCAGGACGGGTCGCCGCGCAGGAGGTGGCCGTAATCCTTCACCATGGTGCCGCAGCCCGACGCATTGATGACCACGGCATCCAGGGGGCCCTCGCTTTCGGCCCTTTCCACCGCGGCGATGTTGGTCCGGGCCTGGGTCCGCGCCGCGTCCTCCCGCCCCAGGTGGTGGACCAGGGCGCCGCAACAGCCCAGTCCCTTGGGGATCTCCACCTCGAAGCCGTGGCGGGTCAGCAGACGGACGGTGGCGTCGTTGATGGCCGGGCGCAGGACTCGCTGGGCACAGCCGGTCAACAGGGCCACCCGGCCCCGCCGCGGACCACAGGCGGGAAACGTCCACGGCCGGTCCAGGGGCGACGGGCCGGGCAGGCGGTCGGGCGCCAGGGCAAAGAGGGCGCCGATGCGCCCGGGAAGGCGCCGCCCCATCCGCCGCACCGCCATGGCGCCGAGGAGGGCGAGGCGGAACCGGCCCGCATGGGGCAGAACCCGGCACAGGACGTCGCGCAGGGCCCGGTCGTGCCAGTGGCGGCGGTAGGTGCGCTCGATCCGCGCCCGCGCCTGGTCGACCAAATGCATGTAGTCGACGCCGGAGGGGCAAGTGCTCATGCACGACAGGCAGCTCAGGCAGCGGTCGACGTGGGTGACCACCTGCTCGTCCGCCGGGCGGTCGTTCTCCAGCATGTCCTTGATCAGGTAGATGCGGCCCCGGGGGCTGTCCAGCTCGTCGCCCAGAAGCACGTAGGTGGGGCAGGTGGCGGTGCAGAAGCCGCAGTGGACGCAGGTGCGCAGAATTTGGTTGGCCTCGGCGATGTCCGGGTCGGCCAATTGGGTGTCGGTGAAGGCGGTTTGCATCAGGTCATCCGTCCGGGGCTGAGGATGCCCCGGGGGTCGAACCCCGCCTTGACCCGCCGCGTCAGCGCCGCCAGGGGTTCGGCCTCGGGCTGAAAGACCGGGACCGCGCCGCGCACCGCCTCATCCGCCCGGATGAGGGTGGCGTGGCCCGATTTCAGGGCGCCCCGAACGGTCTCGTGGGCGGCGTCGGGTCGGGGGTCCAGGGCCAGCCACAGCAAGCCGCCGCCCCAGTCATGGAACACCTCGCCGGGGGCCTGTTCCAGGATCGCCGCCGCCACCGCCGCGCCTTCGGACGGGGGCACCGACAGCCGCCACACCTGCCGCGCCCCGGGATCGAGGAGAGGCGCCACGTCCCGCACCTCCCGCCACAGGTTCCGGGAATTGCGGCTGTGCAGTTCGTCCGTGTCGCCGAATGAAGCCAACAGTCTCCGCAGAGCCAAGCAGCGGGCCTCCACCGAAGGTCCGGGCCCTTCCACCCGCAGCGCGGTCACCGATCCGCCGGCCCCCGATACCCGCAAGACGCTCGAACGGGCGGCGGCCCGGGCGGGAAGATGGGCGGCGCCCGACACCTCGTTGGGGCTGCCCAGGGCGGCCGCCATGGCCCCCATGGCGGCCCCGTCGTCCAGACCCAGGACGAGCACGGTGCGGATCTTCTCCGGCGCCGGCAGGGCGCGGACCGACAGGGACGTCATCACCGCTAGGGTGCCGAAGGACCCGGCCATCAGTTTCGAGAGGTCGAACCCGGTGACGTTCTTGACCACCCTGCCGCCGGACTTGAAGGGCTCGCCGCGGCCGCTCACTGCGTGGAAGCCCAGCAGATGGTCCCGCGCCGCGCCGGCCTTGATGCGCCGGGGGCCGGCCAGGTTACAGGCGATGGCGCCGCCGATGGTGCCGCCCTCGGCAGGCCCGCCCAGCAGCGGGCCAAGGTGGGGAGGCTCGAAATCGAGTTGCTGGCCGCGCTCGGCCAATGCTGCCTCGACGTCCGACAGGGGCGTCGCCGCCTTCAGGGTCATCACCAGTTCCTCGGGTTCGTAGAGCTCGATCCCCGACAGGGCGGAGAGGTCGAGGACCGCAGCCGCCGCCACCGGCCGGCCCAGCCCGCGCTTGCTGCCCGTGCCCGCCACGTCGAGGAGCGATTCCTCGGCCGCCGCCCAGCGGATGGCGTCGAGGACCCCGTCGGCGTCGTCGGGTCGAAGCGTCTCGCCCATCAGAAGCGGGGGATATCCGGAAAACGGATTTGGCCGCGGTGGATATGCATGCGGCCCAGTTCGGCGCAGCGATGCAGTGTGGGGTAGACCTTGCCCGGGTTGAGCAGGCCCTCGGCGTCGAAGGCGCATTTGAGGCGCTGCTGCTGCTTGAGGTCGTCCTCGGTGAACATGGTCCCCATCAAGTCCCGCTTTTCCACCCCCACCCCGTGTTCGCCGGTCAGCACGCCGCCCACCTCCACGCACAGCCTGAGGATGTCGGCGCCGAAGGCCTCGGCGGTCTCCAGCTCTCCCGGTTTGTTGGCGTCATAGAGGATCAGGGGGTGCAGGTTGCCGTCGCCCGCATGGAAGACGTTGGCCACGTCCAGGCCATGCTGGGCAGACATCTGGCCCATGCGGTTCAACACCTCCGCCAGCCGGTGGCGGGGGATGGTGCCATCCATGCAGTAGTAGTCCGGCGAGATACGGCCCACCGCCGGGAACGCCGCCTTGCGGCCGGCCCAGAACCGCTGCCGTTCGGCGTCGTCACCGCTGATCCGAACGCTCACCGCGCCGGTGTCGCGGGCGATCGCCTCGACCCGGGCGATCAGGTGCTCGACTTCGGCCGCCGGCCCGTCCAGTTCGGCAATCAGCAGCGCGGCTACGTCGCGGGGATAGCCCGCATGGACGAAGTCCTCGGCCGCATGGATCGCCGGCCGGTCCATCATCTCCAGGCCCGCCGGGATGATGCCGGCGCCGATGATGGCGGCCACGCAGTCGCCGGCCGCCCCATTGGAGCCGAAGCCGATCAGCATGGCCCTGGCCGTTTCGGGGCTGCGCAGGATGCGGACCGTCACCTCCGTGATCACCCCCAACAGGCCCTCCGAGCCGGCGATCACTCCCATCAGGTCGTAGCCGCCGGAATCCAGATGCTTGCCGCCGAGGCGGACCACGTCGCCGTCCATGAGGACCATCTCGACGCCGAGAACGTTGTTGGTGGTGAGCCCGTACTTGAGGCAATGCACGCCGCCGGAATTCTCCGCCACGTTGCCGCCGATGGAACAGGCGATCTGGCTGGACGGATCGGGGGCGTAATAGAAACCCTCGTCCTCGACCGCGTGGGTGATCGCCAGATTGGTCACCCCCGGCTGGGCCACAACGCAGCGGTTGGCCCAGTCGATCTCGATGATGCGGTTGAACTTGCCCAGGCCCAGCGTGATCGCATCGGCCAGGGGCAGGGCGCCGCCGGAAAGGGACGTGCCGGCGCCCCGGGGGACGATCTTCACCCCATTGTCGTGGCAGTGGCGGAGAACCGCCGAGACCTGGGCCGTCGTTTCCGGCAAGACCACGATCAGGGGAAGCTGCCGGTAAGCGCTAAGCCCGTCGCACTCGTAGACCCGCAGCGCCGTTTCGTCGGCGATGACGCCCTCGCCGGGGACGATCGCCCGCATGGCCGCGATGATGTCATGGCGGCGGTCGAGAACGGCCTGATCGGGTTCGGGCATGCGCATGGGGCAGCCTCTCGCGGCGTTGCCCTATGTTATACCAAAGACCGGTGGTTCCTGTTGACGGTGTGTGTCCGGCGTTGCGCCCGTCAGGTCAGCCTTGCCGGGCCTTGAACCGCGGATTGCGCTTGTTGATCACATAGACGCGGCCGCGACGGCGTACCACGCGACAGCTCTTTTCGCGCAGCTTGGCGGATTTGAGGGAATTACGAACCTTCATTACCTTCCGTCCCACACATGTCCCGGCGCTTGCGGGGCCGGACCATAGGTCGCGGCCGGAACCCTGTCAACGTTCGGACGGAGCCCGAACGCCCCTAAGAACTACTTCTCCGACCGCCGGGTCAGCCAAGCGTTGCACTGGGACTGCAGGGCCCGCACCGCCGGTTCGATGCCGGCTTCTTCCTGGTGGTCGATCATGCCGTCGTCGGCCAGGGCGGCGGCGATCAGGGTGTTGAGGTTGGCGGCCAGGGCGTGGACCTCGAGGCTGCTGGCCATGTCACGCCGGATATTGGTGACGTTGCCCAGGCCCGCCAAGGCCAGAATGCGGTCGGCGAATTCGGGCGGCAGCTCCGCCATCATGCACAGCAGATAGCTCAGGCCCGGCGTCGCCTGGCCGCCCTGGTAGCTCTTGATGGTCCGTTCGGGAATGCCGGTGGCGCGGGCAAACGCGGCCACGCTGTACTGTTTGCCGAGACCCACGTATTGGCGAACGCGTCGGTCAGAACCTGCTGCGCGGCCTCCTGGGTGACGTCTCGCGGTTCAGCCATGTACGATTCCGTAAACGACAGGGATTCTTTCGCCAATTCCATTGAACGACAATTTAATGTGAAAGTCATGGCCTCCCTGTTGTCGACAGCCCGTCGTTCGGCCCTGGAGGTCGAACGGGAGGCTTCCGCCTTTATCCGAATGAAGGGTTGGAGTTGGTGCCCAACTGGGCTAAAATAGGACCAGTGTCATAGAACGATGACAGTTCGCTGAGGAGACTCGAGATGGCTCTTGAGCCACTGGGTGCGCCACAGCCTGTGAAGTTGGCCCTCGCGCCGCTTGCCGCGGCCCGCGAAGTAACCCGTCTGACGACGGAGCAGAACCAGCGGGTTCGGGAAGCCGGTCTGGAGTCAGTTCAGGTCGAGGAACGACCGGAGCCGACCCCAGAAACCCAGCCGGAGCAGGCCGCGGCCGACTCTGGGCCGCCGCCCGAGGACGCCCAAACCGCGGAGCCGGAACCCGCGCGGCCTGAAGCCCGCGGCGAGCGTGTCGACATCTTCGCCTGACCGCCGGCCACACAATCTGCCTGAATTAAAGATCTAGGCGGCAAGAGGGTCGGTTCGTCCCGAAATATCAGACTCTTCAAGTGCGTGGACGGCAATCGGTTGATCGCGTCCGCGGATGGCGACCTGTTGCGTGGCAAGGCCCGACACATCCAGCCCAGCGGCGTCGGCCACCGGCGACGACACGACGACCGGACACCCCATTTCCTTGGTCATGGCTTCAAGGCGCGCGGCGATGTTCACGTTGTCGCCGATCGCGGTCAGCAACGGCGACGTCGGGGGCCCCATGGTGCCGACGATGGCTTCCCCGCAATGGATGCCGATGCCCATGCGCAGGGGCTCGTCCAACTCGTCGCGCAGGCGTTCGTTGAGACCGTCCAGGCGTCGCAACATGGTCGCGGCGCCGTCGAGCGCCGCTCGCGCCGCCGCGTCCAGGTCCGACCGCAGGCCGTAGAGGGCCATCAGGCCGTCGCCGTTGAACTGGGCATAATGGCCGCCGGTGTCTTCCAGGGCGGTCGACATCTCGGCGAAAAACTGGTTGAGCAGCATGAGCACGTCGTAGGGCAGCTTGCGCTCCCCCAGGCGGGTGGATCCACGCAGGTCGGCGAACAGGATCACCACGGTCAGCTCCTGCCCATTGACGCCACCCCGCCGGTTGCGCTGCTGAAGCGCCATTCCGGGAGACAGAAGCGGAATCGCCGACACGTCGCGCCGGGGCCGGGTCTGACAGGCCAGGCGCACCCCCGGCGGGGCCTCGATGCGCCCCAGGGCGCGTCGCTCCACGACCTCCGGCGGCAGCAGATCGCCGGCCCCGGCCGCGATCCGGACGCGACACGTCGTACAGCGGCCACGGCCGCCGCAGACAGCGGCGTGGTCGATTCCCGCGCCGCGGAGGGCTTCGAGAATGCTTTGACCGACGGGGGCGCGGATGGTCCGGTCGCCGGGCAACAGCAGACGATAGCTGCCGTGGCGATTGCGATAGAGCCGGCGCGCCAGGCGGGCGATCAGGGTCAGGGCGATGAGGCCCATGACCACCATAAGCAGCTGCACCTCCAGTCCGCCAAGGACGGCAAGTAGTGTTCCGCTCGAAACAAATGATTCCCATCGGGCAGGTGTGATGCGATTCTGGGTTCATGGGGAAGAAAGTGAGGATCCAGCTGGCGCCTGGGGATCAGGACAGGCTGGAGGCGTTGATCGCCAATGGCAACACGCCGCAGAAGCATGTCCGACGGGCTCGGATTGTACGGCTGGCCGGCGACGGCGTTGGCACCGATGAGATCCAGCGCCGCTTGGGCGTGAGCAAACCGACCATCCGACGCTGGCGGACGCGCTATGTGGAGGCCGGCGTGGACGGTTTGTGCCGCGATAAGACGCGCCCGCCGGGCAAGGCACCGCTTGCGGCGGATGTGGTCGTGCGGGTGATCGAGAAGACCAAGACGGAAACGCCGCCGGACGCGACCCACTGGAGCCTGCGAACGATGGCCAAGGCGGTGGGCATCGCGCCGTCGAGCGTTCAGGCGATCTGGAAGGCACATGAGCTGAAACCGCATCTGGTGGCGACTTTCAAGCTGTCCAATGATCCGCGGTTTGCCGAGAAAGTCGAGGACGTGGTCGGGCTGTATGTCAACCCGCCGGAGCACGCCATCGTCCTGTCGGTGGACGAGAAGTCCCAGATCCAGGCACTCGACCGCACCCAGCCGGGCCTGCCGATGAAGAAGGGCCGGGCCGGCACCATGACCCACGACTATAAGCGCCACGACACCACCACCCTGTTCGCGGCGCTCGACGTGCTCGACGGCACGGTCATCGGCCAATGCATGCAGAAGCATCGCCATCAGGAGTTCATCCGCTTCTTGAACAAGATCAACCGCGCGACGTTGTCAACGGCGGCGGGAATATGTACCGGGGCGGCGGCGCAAAAATGTACCACGGGCTCGGTGGTAGCTTGTCCGCGTAGTCCATGGGAGGGACCCGCGCGCGGGGCGACGCGCCCTCCGCGCGGCTGGCGGCGGCCCGCGCGTGGGAGGGGCCTGTGGGCCCACGCGGGCAAGCGGGGGGTTATTCGGACGGTTGCCGGTGTCGTGACCGGCTCTGCTTGAGCCGGTAGCTCTCGCCGTTCATCTCCAGGATATGGACATGGTGGGTGATGCGGTCGAGCAGCGCGCCGGTGAGGCGCTCGCTGGCGAAGACCGTCGTCCATTCCTGGAAGGGCAGGTTTGAGGTCACGATGGTGGCGCCGTTCTCGTAGCGCCGGCTGAAGACGTCGAACAGCAGCTCGCTTCCGGTCTGCGAGAGGGGCACGTATCCGAGCTCGTCGACGATCAGGAGATTGACCCTGGCGAGCTGGTCCTGGAGGCGGAGCAGCCTCTTCTCGTCGCGTGCCTCGATCAGCTCGTGGACCAGATGGGAGGCTGTGGCGAAGCGCACGGAAAGGCCCTTCTGGCAGGCGGCGAGGCCGAGGGCGAGAGCGACATGCGTCTTCCCGACGCCGCTTGGGCCGAGCAGGATTACGTTCTCACGGCGCGTGATGTACTCGCCGCGCGCGAGATCCAGCACCAGCATCTTGTTGAGGCTCGGGATTGCCTTGAAGTCGAAGCTCTCGAGCTGTTTGACGACAGGGAACCCGGCCTGCCTGATGCGGCGCTCGACGAGGCGGCGCTCGCGGTCGATCAGCTCCAGCTCCACCAGTCGGGCGAGGAACTGCACATGATCCAGGCCCTCGGCCGCGCACTGGCGCGCCAGTTTCTCGTATTCCCGCAGGAAGGTCGGCAGCTTCAGCCTCTTCAGGTGATGTTCGAGCAGGATGCGGGGGGCCTCAGCCATGGCCGGCCCCTCCGGCCAGCAGGGTGGCGTAGTCGGCGCTCCGCGTGGCGGCGACGAAGGGCTGGGGCAAGTGCGGATAGCGCGACAGGTCGAGATGCACGGGCCGCCTCTCGATGCGCGCCAGCAGGAGATGCTTGACCGCATCGAAGCCGATCAGGCGCCGCTTCACCGCGTCGCGCACCGCGGCCGCCACTTGGCGTGCCGGGAAGTCTTCGTGCAGGCGCAGCACCTGGATGTATTCGCGCTTGCCGCGCGGGCCGAAGCGGGCTTCGAGGAGGCGGCGCAGCGTGTCGAAGGCGGGATCGAGCTTCCATCCCCGCAGCGGCGCCGCCTGGTCCAGGGCGCCCGGCTTCTTCTCCAGCAGCGACAGATAGTGCAGCGGCTCGTAGATGACGTCGCCGCGGACATAGGAGCGCCGATGGCGGGCGACGATCTCGGCGCCGAGCGCGATCTCGACCCGGTCGACATAGCCCTTCACCATGACCTTCTTGTGGGCGTGCACCGTCGGCGCCGAGTAGTCCACCAGCCGGTAGCGCACCAGGGCCGTGGACAAGATCTGGCCCGGCACATGCTCGCAGGCCTCGAAGGGAACCGCCGGCAGATCGCGCAGGGCGTCGAGGTCGCCCAACAATGCCGTCGCCCGGTCGCCTGCCTCCAGCGCGTCGAGCCGCTCCAGGCAGCGCGCCATCAGCCGCTCGTTCAGGACCGACAGGTCGTGCACCTTCGGGATCGGCACCATGAACCGGCGCCGTGCCGTCTTCACCAGGGCCTCCACCTTGCCCTTGTCGTTGCCCTTGCCGGGCCGGCCGAAGCGGTCGCGGAACAGGTAGTGCGATTGCAGATGCGTGAACGCCTGCGTGCGCCGACGCGTGCCGTCGCCCAGGATCCGTGCCACCGCCAGGGTCGTGTTGTCGTAGAGGATCGAGCGCGGAACCCCGCCGAGGAAGGCGAAGGCGCTGACATGGCCGTCCAGGAAGGCCTCCGTCGTCTCCCGGGGATACGCCTTGACGAACCAGAGGTTGGAATGGGGCAGGATCAGGCAGAAGAAGGCGACCTTCTCCCGCCTGCCCCCGACCTCCACCACCGCCTCGCCGAAGTCGACCTGGGCATGGCCCGGCGGGTGATGCAGCGGCACGAAGGCCTCGCGCGTCGATTGCCGCCGGGAACGCACATAGTCCTTCACAATGGTGTAGCCGCCGGTGAACCCGTGCTCGTCCCGTAGCCGCTCGAAGATCCGATGCGCCGTGTGACGCTGCTTGCGCGGCACGTCCGGATCCGTGTCCGCCTCCAGGATCGCGTCGACGATGCCGGTGAACCCGTCCAGCTTCGGCCGCCTGACCGGCTTCGTCCGGCGGTATCCCGGCGGCGCCGAATAGCTCAGCATCTTCTTCACCGTCCGGCGGTCGATGCCGAACCGCCGGCCCGCCTCGTGATGGCTCAGACCCTCGTCGACAACCGCCAGTCGAACCGCCGCATAGAGCTCCACGCCGTACATCTCCTGCCCCTCGTCGCAACCGACAAGGGACCATGAGTGGCACAATTTTGCGCCGCCGCGACCGGACCGCCCGGCCGCCTCGCGTGGTGCATTATTCCTCCGCCGTTAACAGCACCGCCATTCTCGTTCATTATTTTGCATGAACTGTTGAATCCCTGCCCCAAAGAAAGGGGAGCCGGGCTCCCCTCCCCGAGTTCTTCTCTATTCGTTGCGGCTCTACAAGCCTTGCCCCCGGATCAGGCCGTACTTCCTGAGCCGCACGAAAACGAAGGCGGGCGACAATCCGAAGTCCTCGGCGAGCTCGAAGACCGCCGTCTCGAGCTTGCAGGCGTGGCGGCCGGTGAAGTCGGCCTTGATCCGTGCCCGGCCGGTCCGGGATTTCTCCTCGATCAGCGGCACCTCGAAGCGCTGACACAATCGGCGCAGCGTCCGGCGAATTGCCGTCGACGGCGCCAGGAAGGCGCCCATGAACTCGTTAGCGCGGAACTCTGCCCAGTCCATCGGCCCGTCCGCCGTGCGGCTGTTGCCGAGATGCTCGGGGCCGGGCGTCACGAGACGGAAGACGTGGCCGCCGCGGCTCTCGTCGCCGAGATCGAGCCGCCCCTGGCGGTTGGCGAGGACCCAGGCCGGGGCATCGAAGACCGCATGGCCGAGTTCGTGCAGCACCGTGCTGCGCCCGAGATAGCTGCGATCCTCGATCTCCTGCATGTTGATATAGATCAGCGCATGGCCGGGCACCGCCAGGTCGTACTCGCAGGAACCGAGGGCCGCCGCTCCGGTCTCGTCCTCGACCGTCCCCTCGAGATCCCAATCGACGGCAACGTCGATGCCGTTCACCGCGAGTCGCGAGATGCGGCTGGCGATCTCCCGGGTGTCGATCCTGGCGTGATGGTCGGGATAGCCGAGTTGGGTGCGTAAGGCGGACGCTACCCGGGCCACGTCGGCCCGGCTCACATAGTGCGGCTTCGCCGTCGCCCGCGCATGGCGGTAGGAAAGCTGGGGTGTGGTCATGCGCTCACTCCTTGTTGCCGAGCCTGCGATAGAGCCGCACCACGCTGTGTGCGTGCGGGCGCAGGTCCGGCGGCAGGCGCCGCGCCGCCGCGAAGGCCTCGTCCGCATCGAGGGTCAACGCCTTGCAGATCTTCTGAATGAGTTCGTCCTTGGGCACGTTCTCGCGCTCGCGCTCGATGCGTGAGAGATAGGCGACCGAGATGCCGACCCTGTCGGCGACCTCGAGCAGGGTGAGCTCGCGTTCCTCTCGCTTGTCCCTGAGATAGCTGCCGAAACCCATGGGCCGCACCCCGTCTCGTGTTCTCGCATTTGCGCGATTGCCTTAATACGAGTACCATCCTATCCGCCTCCCTGCGCATGTGTCAATATTATTGTTCTCTTTATGTTCTCACAGGCGAACGATGGAGTCGAGTCTCGATCTTATCCTTTCCGATCAGGTCGGTCGGCACCGGCTTCGCCCGGCGGAGAGCGGGTCAGACATTTTTTTGCCGCCCCTTGTCACAATCCGCCTCCGAAAGTGGCGTTTCTAGAGTGAGCCCCAGTTCCGCGAGCAGCATGAAGCGCAGGCAATGAACCAAAACGCTCTCGATCCCGATCTGATGAACGCTGGAGAACGGCTCGATGAAGTGGCCGCGATCCTCGCCGCCGGGGTTCGCCGTCTTCGAGGAAAACAGAACAACGCCAATGGTTTGGGAGAGGTTTCTCTGGACTTGTCGGCGCCCCAGAGCGTGCATGGAACTCCGCAGGACGGAGAAAGACCATGACCGCACCCATCCTCAAGCAGATCGCCGAGCTGCCTGATCTGCCGCAAGACCGGTTGAAGGCACTCTGGCTTGAGTACTTCGGGGAAGAGCCGCCGTCCTACCGCAAGGGGTTCCTGGTTCACGGCATCGCCCATCGCATCCAGGAACTCACCTACGGGGGACTGTCGTCGGGCCATCGGGAGAAGCTCGAGGCGCTGGTCGCAGGGGATGGCGCAATCGGACGCCGCAAAGGCGAGCAGCTTCTCGCCGGCACCCGGCTCATGCGCGAATGGAAGGGTGTCGAGCACTACGTCACGGTGCTCGCCGACGGCTTCGAATACCAGGGCCGGCCCTACAAGTCGCTCTCGCCGATCGCCCGCGCCATCACCGGCACCCGCTGGAACGGGCCCCTGTTCTTCGGCCTGCGCAAACACGGTCCACATCCATGACCAAACGGCCGATCCGCAAACGGCGCTGTGCGGTCTACACCCGCGTGTCGAAGGATGAACGGCTCGACATGGCGTTCAATTCGCTGGACGCCCAGCGCGAGGCCTGCGAGGCCTATGTCGCGAGCCAGAAGCCCGAGGGTTGGGTGCTGCTCGAGGGACATTACGAAGACGGCGGCTTCTCCGCCAAAGACCTCGAACGCCCGGACCTCCAACGGCTCATCGCCGACATCGAGGCTGGTCAGGTTGACGTGGTGGTGGTCTACAAGATCGATCGCCTGGTCCGCTCGCTCATGGACTTCGCCAAGCTGGTCGAGCTGTTCGAGGCCCATGACGTCACCTTCGTCTCGATCACCCAGTCCTTCAACACCACCACCTCCATGGGACGGCTCACGCTGAACATCCTACTGAGTTTCGCGCAGTTCGAGCGCGAGGTGACCGGCGAGCGCATCCGCGACAAGATCGCCGCCTCGCGCAAGAAGGGCATGTGGATGGGCGGTACCCCGCCGCTCGGCTACGACGCCAAGGAACGCAAGCTTGTCGTCAATAAGACCGAGGCTACCCTCGTGCGCGCCATCTTCGAGCGCTTCACGAAGACCGGATCGGCGACCGCCCTGGTGAAGGAACTCGCCGCCGAGGGCCACAGGACGAAGACCTGGATGACGGCCGCGGGCAAGGAACGCCCGGGCCGGTCGATCGACAAGGGCCATCTCTATCGCCTGCTCAACAACCGGGTCTATCTGGGCGAGGCGGTACACAGGGGCACCGCCTATCCCGGCGAGCACAAGGCCATCGTTCCCCGCGCGATGTGGGACAAGGCCCATGCCATCCTTACCCAGAATGCGCGAAGCCGCGGGAACCGGACACGGGCCAGGACGCCGGCGTTGCTCAAGGGCCTGTTGCGCTGCACGGCTTGCAACGCGGCCATGACGCCCACCCACACAAACAGTCGCGGCCGGCGCTATCGCTATTACGTCTGCGTGAAGAGCATCAAAAACGGCGCCGAGACCTGCGAGATAGGTTCGATCGCGGCAGCGGAGATCGAAGGCGTGGTTACCGGCCAGGTACGACGGCTTCTGCAAACGCCCGAGATCGCGGCCCGCACCATCGCGGCGTGCAACGAGACGGACGGCGACGAGCCCGCGGTCAACGAGCGCGAGGTGGTGGAAGCGCTGGGCCGGCTCGATGAGGTATGGGACGAACTGTTCCCGGCCGAACAGGCGCGCATCGTAGCGCTCCTGGTCGATTGCATCGAGGTCGCGTCCGACGGCATCGACATCCACCTTCGCTTGGCCGGCATCCATAGCCTTGCCGGTGAGCTGATGCCCGAGGCGCCGGACACCGGGGCATCGAACCTCGAGGCAGCCGCATGACCTCGGCGAAAGCGGACACCATCACCGTTCACATCCCGATGCAGCTCAAGCGCCGGGGCGGCCGCACGCTGATCATCGCACCCGAGGGGAGCTCGCCGGCGGCCAAGCCCGACCAGGACGAGACCATCATCCGGGCGCTGGTGAAAGCCCACCGGTGGCGCCGGCGGATCGAGAGCGGCAAGGCGAAGTCGATCGCCGACCTCGCCGCCCAGGAAAACGTAACGAACGTCTATGGACGCCCCCCTTGATGCAAGCATTTGTTGGTACGGTTTGGTGCATGCGGTCAGGTGCTGTCGTCTATCCGGCCTCATCGATTGCGGCACTTCAGACGCCGCGGGCCTGTATGGAGATACGCGGGTCGGGTCCAAATCGCTTACGCGAGCTCAACCGCTCTGCGTTCGGGTGCTGGTTTTCCCGACCCCGTCTCGTTGACCGTTTGCCCTTACCCGTCCTCCGACCTGCCCACATCCCCGACGGCTCGCCGCATATCGCCGCCCTTTCAGGCGGCGGCGGGAGCCCGGTATCTCTCCTTTTTCGTCATCAGCGCCCAGACGATACGCGCCATTCTGTTGGCCAATGCCACTGCGATGAGCATCCTCGGCTTGCGTGCCAGCATCTTGGTGAGCCAGGGATCCGACGTCACGCCGCGGCGGGTCGCGTGCCGGACGACAGCCATCGCACCCGTGATCAGCAGACGCCTGAGATCGCGCTGGCCCATCTTGGATATCTTGCCCAGCCTCGGCTTGCCGCCGGTGCTGTGCTGGCGAGGCACCAGGCCGAGCCAAGCGGCGAAGTCGCGGCCGCGCCGGAAGCTCTCCATCGGCGGTGCGAAAGCCTGCAGCGCCATCGCGGTGATCGGACCCACCCCCGGAATCGTCATCAGTCGCGCCGCGTCTTCGTCCCGGCGGGCGCAAACATGAAGCTCCTTCTCCAGACTTTCGATCTCAGCATTGAGCTCCACGATCCGATCGAACAAGAGCTTGCCCAGTTCGCGAACCCGATCCGCTAATCCGGATTTGTCACGAACGTTTCTAAAGTAACGGTTTTTGTTGTCTTGGTGGCGTTTTCGGATTGCGTTGAGGGCGCTTTGGCCGGTTGCGGGGCATCGCGTCGGCCTGGCCGCGTTTCGTGGACGGTTTTGGCGGTTTCGAGGCATGCTGAATGGCGCGCTGTCGCTGCGCGTGACGGGGCTTGTGTTGTCTTGGCGGCGGTCTATCCGGGCTTGAGCCGTGCGGCGGCGAGATGGAACAGGGCCTTGTCCGGGCAGGCGGTCGATAGATGCAGGCGGACGCGCCGTGTGTTGCGGATGACGACGGCGCCGATGTTCAGCAGCTTGAGGCGGATGGTGCCGGCCTGGGCGCGGGCCATGTCGGTGCGCTGGAGGGCGAGGCGGCGGATCGCCTCGATCAGGCTGTAGGCGAGCGACGCGGCGATCAGGCGGAACTGGTTGGGCCACCAGTCGTGACACGAGGTGCGGTCGGCGAACAGGTCGAGCTGCTGTTCCTTGATGCGGTTTTCCATCTCGCCACGCTGGCAGTAGAGGCGGTCGTAAAGCGACCGGCCGTCGCCTTCGAGGTTGGTCACTACATAGCGCGGGTTGGCGCCCTTGGCGCCGTGCTCGAGGCGCGCGATCACGCGGCGGCGCCTGGTCCATGTCTTGGCGCCGTAGCGGAGTTCGGCGAACAGGCGCTGCTTCTCGCCGTTGTGCCGATACGCCGCCTCGGCCGCGGCCATCGCCGGCTCGGCATCCCGGTTGAGGCGCGCGTTCTTGGCCAGGCCGACGATGTAGCCGACATCATGGCGCTCGCACCACGACAGCATCTTGTGCCGGCAGAAGCCTGAATCGGCGCGCAGGATGATGCGCACATCCGGCCAGACCTCTCGTAAACGCCCGACCAACAGGGCCAGGATCGCCCAGGCATGCTTGGCGCCATCGACGTTCGACGGCCTCAGGTAGCTGACCAAAAGGCGGTCGCCGCAAAAGACATAGAGCGGCAGGAAGCAGTAGTGATCGTAATAGCCATGGAAGAAGCGCCCCACCTGGTGCCCATGCACCGCATCGTCGGTGGCGTCGAAGTCCAGCACCAGCTCCTTCGGCGCCCGATCGAACGCGGCGATGAAGGCCTCGACCATGGACACATGCGCCGCCCACGCCCAGGCCCGGTCCGCCGCCCGATCAAGCCGGCCGACGGTCGACGGGCTGGCAAGACGCCGGTCGCGCCCGACCGCCGTCTGCAGCGCCAGGTCGTCGCGCAAACCGGCATGGTCATTGACGTCTTCGTGGCCCAGCGCGATCGCGTACACCCGCTGGCGCAGCAACGCCACAAGCCGGTGCGCCACCTTGCCCGCCTGGCGCCCGTCGTCGAGCCGGCGCGCCAAGCCCGACAGCAAGCCGAGCCGGCGGTCCGCTAAAGCCAGAAGCGGCGCCCCGCCGTGCGACGAGATATCGCCGCCGGCAAAATCCGCCTCGACCCGACGACCGCAACAGCGTGGAAATTCGATCTTCGAAAGGGTACAATCCGTCACCGCCGTTCCCCTGCGTTTGACACAGTCTAAGCACCTGAATCATAACGCATATTAGGGGGCGGCGGTGACCTTTTCGTGAATCTTTCGGGCTAACGACAAACCCGGATCCTCCAGTACCAATGCCAGCCGGCTGACGTGAGCCGGTCCCTGCGGCGCGACGACCCCGAACTCCGCCAGGTGGCCCCGCAGCGCGTTGATCGTCTGCGTGCGCTGGCGCACGAGAAGGTCACGCGTGCGGAACAGCATCCCACGGGCCTGCTGCTCCGCCGTCTTCACCGTCACGAAGCTCATGGTGGGACGCTGTGCAGCCTCGCAGATCGCCTCCGCGTCTGCCGAATCGTTCTTCTGCCGCTTCACGAACGGCTTCACGTAGATCGGTGGGATCAGCTTCACATCGTGACCCAGCTCCGCAAACTCCCGCCCCCAATGGTGGGCGCTCGCGCACGCCTCCATCGCCACCACACAGCGCGGCTGCAAAGCAAGGAATCCGAGCAGTTTCCCGCGGCTCAACTTCTTGCGAAATGCTACCGAACCGTCCGTCAAGGCGCCGTGCAGCTGAAAACTGTGCTTCGCCAGATCAATCCCGATGATGATAACCTGTTCCATGGACGCATCCTCCTTCGTCGTGGCGTTGATAACACCGCCACCTTGGCACATCGCGATGCCGTCGGGAGGGGCGTCCACTTCCATCGCTTACGTCTACCGGCTGCTGCCGCTCACCTGTCTCGCCCCGGACCTCGTAGCAGCGATCCTCGACACGAAACTGGAATTGAAACCTTCTCTGGCTATTCGCGATTGCACAGCGATTGGGTTTCGAAGCTCCACTAGTTGGGCGATTGCAGAGCGAATTGGTTCCAAACTTTCGCCAGTCTAGCCTCGCTGCGCTGGAGAAAATTCGCGATTGTTGTCGCATAGAGACCCATACCCGGATCAAACTCGTAACTCTGCCAATGGCGGTTCGGAGGTCTGGAGGACTTCAAAACCTGAAGGTCGTAGGATCATGTGCTCCCGAAGCCGAGGGGATAAGCCTTTCTCCATAAATTGCGCGGCGGCGAGTGGGTGGGGGTGGCGACCAAGGTTCTGGCGCACATCGAACACACAGTGCTCTACCTTGCCCGAGTGCAATACCGTGCGCGTAACAATTCCTGGGCTTCTCAGTCACACGCACGACCGCTACGCCCACCTCGCGGCGGATCCTATCAAGCGGGCGACGGACGATGTGTCCGCAAGCCTCAAAAGAGCTTAGGGGTAGAGCCGGTTAGCGGTTGTGCGTGGATTATCACTTAAGCTAGGGGATGGCAGCGTTCGTCGGCATCGTTCAAGCTTATCAATCTCAGCGGTGAACGCCTCCTCATAAGCACGGACGGCGGAGCCATTGGGAAACGGGCAGACGCATGCCCGATCCGGTGACATGCTCGAATTGCCAAGGACACATAATCTCTATTTCCATCGACCATAATGTAATCTATTCCTGGCACCCACAATGCCGAATCCGTTGCTGAATCGCCAAAGGGCGTTGCCATGAACTACCGCGAATTCTTCACCATCAAGAGACTTTGGACGATGTTCGCCGTCCTGCTCGTCGTGATGTTCGGGATTCTGCTTCTGATCGGAGGCCGGTCGTTCCAGCAAGCGCCGCCATTGCCCGAACAAGTGGTCATGGTCGACGGCGAGACGTCTTCCGTGGTCTTCACGAGCCGCGACATCCACGACGGGCGTGATGTCTGGCGTCGCCTCGGCGGCATGGAACTGGGCTCGGTGTGGGGCCACGGCGGCTATCTGGCGCCCGACTGGACGGCCGATGTTCTACACCGCGAAGCGCTGGCGATGCTCGAGGCAGACGGCGACCTTGCCGCCGTCTCGGTGCCAGAGCGGGCCGCCCGCATCGCGGCACTTGCCGCACGCATTCGCGTCAACACCTACGATCCTAAGACCAACCGGATCGTCATCTCCCGTGATCGCGCGCGCGCCATCGAAACCGTGATCGCGCATTACACGGCGCTGTTCGGCGGCAGCGGCGATGGCCCCGACGCCGAGGCCGTGCGCGAGGCTTTCGCCATCCCCAACCAGCCTCTCGGTCCCGAACCCGATGAGGACATCCGTAAGCTCGCGGCGTGGTGGTGGTGGACCTCATGGGCCGCGGCCACGCTGCGTCCCGACGATACCGTCACCTACACCAACAATTGGCCGCACGAGCCGCTGGTCGGCAACCAGCCGAGCAGCTCGACGTTCATCTGGACGTTCGTGTCGGTGGTTCTGCTGATCGCCGCCGTCGGTGCGCTGTGCTGGTTCTTTCTGCGCGAACGCGACGAATGGCAGAAGGATATCCAGCCGTTGGAGGGCTATCCGAGCACCAATCCGATGGCGGCCGTCCAGCCTACCGCCTCGATGCGGGGCGTGGCCAAATACATCTGGACCGTCGCCGTTCTGCTTGCTCTGCAGATCGCTCTCGGCGCAGTGACCGCGCATTATGCCGTCGAGGGCCATGACTTCTATGGCATTCCCTTGTCGGAGGTCGCGCCCTATGCGTTGACTCGCACGTGGCATGTGCAGCTCGCGGTGCTTTGGATTGCGACGGCCTGGCTCGGCGCGGGACTGTATCTGGCGCCACTGATCGCCGGGTCCGAGCCCCCCTTGCAACGACTGGGCGTGGATGCCCTGTGGGCAGCGCTGGTGATCGCCGTTCTGGGCTCGCTTGCCGGTGAGTGGCTCACCCTGACCGGAAAGATAACCGATCCCACGCTGGTCTACTGGTTTGGGCATCAGGGCTACGAGTACCTCGATATGGGACGCTTTTGGCAGCTCTTGATCTTCGCCGGTCTGCTGATCTGGCTGGTCTTGATGATGCGTTGCCTGGTGCCCGCCATCCGCAAAGCGGGTCCCGACAAACACCTCCTGATCCTGTTGCTGCTCTCTTCGGCCGGCATCGCGCTGTTGTTCGGTGCCGGGTTCCTCTACGACCGCGACACCCACCTGACGATCGCTGAGTACTGGCGCTGGTGGGTCGTCCATCTCTGGGTTGAAGGCATATTCGAAGTGTTCGCGACCGCGTGGGTGGCTTGGGCCTTCGTACATATGAAGCTTCTGCGGCCCTCTACCGCGGCGATCTACGTCATGTTCTCGGCTATGATCTTTCTCGGCGGTGGCGTCCTCGGCACCTTCCACCACTTGTATTTTGCCGGCATGCCGGAATCGGTTCTGGCGCTCGGGGCGGTGTTCTCGGCGCTCGAGGTCGTGCCGCTCGCGCTGATCGCCTTCGAGGCCCATGATCACTGGCGCGCGGAACGGCAAGCGCCGTGGGTCCAGCGCTATCACCTGCCGCTGATGTTCTTCCTGGCGGTCGCGTTCTGGAACCTCGTCGGCGCCGGCGTGCTCGGCTTCCTGATCAATCCACCGCTATCGCTTTATTACTTGCAGGGGTTGATGACCACGCCGGCGCACGCCCACGCGGCGCTGTTCGGGGTCTACGGCATGCTCGGCATCGGCCTCATGCTGCTGTGTCGCCGCGATCTTCCGCAGGCGGCCGGTGCGTGGTCCGACCGCACGCTGAAATGGGTGTTCTGGCTCTTCAACGGTGGGCTGGCGCTGATGGTATTCGGTTCACTTCTACCGCAGGGCATCGTCCAGGCGCTGATCTCATTCGATCAAGGCTACTGGCACGCACGCACGCCTGAGCTTCTGCATTCGCCGCTGATGGAGACGCTGGTGTGGTTGCGCGTACCGGGCGATATCGTGTTCGCGTTGGGGGCCCTGTTACTGCTCATATTCCTGGTACGGATCGAATTCGGCTTGCGCACGAGCCGGGATCCATAGCGCATCCCATGGGCGGCTCCGCGTCCGGCTAACTTTCCGCGGGCGGGCGAGTCAGGAGAGACCCGTAGAGAACCAGGAAACCTGCGAAAGCGGAACACCACAAGATGGCAGACACGGTGTAGAGCGACCATGCCCAATCCGGCAACACGCCGCCCAACAACCGCAGAAGCACCGAGGCGATCACCGCCAGATAAACGCCCGTCGTCCCGATGCCAGCCGTCACGGCGTGGCCCGTATGGCCAAGGGTCGCGCGGGTCATGACGGCAAGGGTCATAACGCCGATGGCCCCCGCCATCCAGATGTGCTGCACGGCGACATTCAAGAGCGCACTTGGCCACAGAACCGCCGTGCCCATGGCCAGCATGCCGATGGACACGAAGGCATAACCGACGTGGAGAATCCAAACCAAGGGCTCGGTACGTGTATCCACGCCACGCCAAAGCAAAAGCCGCATGGCCTGCGCCAACCCAGCCGCAAGCAGGACATAGCCGGTGACGGACCAGTCCGGCGCCACCACCCAAGACGGCAGCGCCAACACGCTCAAAACAAGCGCGAGCTTGTCCAAACGTCCGAACGCCGCGGGTAGTTGATCGCTGCCCCGTTCCACGAGCCAGTTTCGCGTGAATGACGGCACAATGCGGCCGCCGATGACCGCGATCATGATGATGCCGGCAGCAAGGCCGGTGCGCAGTCCGTAGCCCGACGCCGCATGACCATTCCACGCGGCCTCCCAGTGAAACACTGCATTGCCTGCCACGAACACACCGATCATGGCCAGCACGATCAGGTTGCGCCAATTCCTTCCGATGATGATCTGGCGCAGCATGACGCCGCCGACAACAACGAGACACGAGAGGTCGATCGCGGCGACAATCACAGGCGGCAGGTAGCTCGAAACCGCTACCGCGCCGCGTCCGAGAAGCCACAGGGAGAACAGCCCAAACAGGGGCCATCCAACAACCGGAGGCCTGCCGGTCCAATTTGGCACGGCCGTCAGGAGAAATCCGGCGACGACCGCACCCAGATATCCGAACAGCGCTTCATGGGCATGCCAGGACACGGGATCGAACGCTGTTGGTAGTTCCAGTAGCCCCGACAGCATCGACACCCAAAGCGCCATGCTCAGCGCCGCCCATACCGCCGCGGAGAGAAAAAACGGTCGGAAGCCGAAGGAGCGAAACGCGGGCCCGGACCACGCGGGCATCTGCTGCGCGGAGGTCGTCATGTCAGCGTGCCGCCAGGGTGTGGATATGACCCCATACGCTCCCCTCCCAACGCACGGATGCATCGGGCGCTCATGCGCGATGCCCGAAGGTCAGACACGACTGCCGATGGTGGGCGTCGTTGCCGCGTTCGTGCAGACCCCTCAACACTTGCTGCCGCATCAGTGTCGGCCCGCCGGCGTTGTTCGACTTCCCGCGCGAGCGCGGGATCGGAATTGGGCAGGTCCAGCGGTTGGCCAACCAAAGGCACCTGATAGAGACATTCGGACAATGGGCGGCGTAGGCTGGTGTGAGCAAGTGGATGGTCGAGATGTTGGATCAAGAATGAACAAGCCTTCCCACAGATTCGTTGGGGACAAGACGGTCCAAGCTCTATTGGAGCGTTACGCATGTCCGATTCCGTTTCATGTCGTGCGTACACGCTTCTTCGGCAATATCGCGACGCCCAATCTCGATACGTCCCCCCTCCGAACTATAGGGGGTTTTTGGGGTGGCGAGCTGCCCGAGTTCGACAACGCAGAGGCCGCCAACGAGCTGTTCGAGGCTCTGATGAGCCTCTGGAACGAATTGGCGAAACATCAATCGGCAACCAAGCCGTTCCGTTTGACCCGGATAGCCGCCAAGTGTGACCCGGACGACCTTCGGCGCCTGTGCCGGGTGCGCACGGAAGAGCTTGAAGGCTTCATCGATGGCCTGTTCGGTGACGAGGAGGCCATCGAACTGCCCGAACGGGCCAGCGAAGCCCTGGGTAGTCTCGGCGAGATCAACGCCATGATGCGTGGCATTGTCGATCTCATCGGAAGAGAGTCGGCCCCGCCGGCGTGGGAAAAGGACCTGGCGAGTACCCTCAGGAACGTGCGGGATCTCACACGCATCGCGGAGAAGGAGCTGCAGGCTCTGGTGCTTGCCTGCAAGCGAGCGCGCCAACGGGTTCTCTCGACCATTGTGGTCGACAAGCCGACGATCCACTGACCTGTTTCGTCCCGCCTTTGCGGGACCACGGGAGCGCCGGCGAGTGCGAGACGGGATCGTGCAAAAGGCGTCGTGCGTCCGCCATCGCTGAATAGTCGTTGATGCCGGCCACTCGAAGAGGGTTGCCCGCATTCTCGGCACCGGCAACGACAGGCGCGGCTCCTCCATGGTGTTTTCCGGCCATCCGCCCGTCATCGCGAAGCGCTTGATTGGTTTCCGGTACGCTCGCAGCCCAGCCACTCGTCGAGCTTCGACCAGCGGCGCCGTCCCGAGACGTTGCGCACGGCGATGGCCACCGCCTTCTTCTGTCCGACCAGCACGACCAGCCGTTTGCCGCGCGTCACGCCGGTGTAGAGCAGGTTCCGCTGGAGCATCGCGTAGTGTTGCGTCAGGAGGGGGATAACGACGGCGGGATACTCCGAGCCCTGGCTCTTGTGAATCGTCGCGGCGTATGCCGGAACCAGGGTGTCAAGCTCGCCGAAACCATAGGCGACGGCGCGCCCGTCGAAACGCGCGGTCAGTTCACCTTCATCGGGATCGACATCGTCGACATAGCCGATGTCACCGTTATAGATTTCCTTGTCGTAATCGTTCTCGATCTGCATCACCTTGTCGCCGGGCGCGAAAGTCCAGCCGAAGCGTTCGACCTTGCGTTCCCCGGCCGGATTGAGAGCGGCCTGCAGTTCGATGTTGAGCGAGCGGGCGCCGGCACCGCCGCGGTTCATCGGGCACAGCACCTGGATGTCGCGCACCGGATCGAGCCCGAAGCGCTTCGGGATGCGCGTCTTCACCAACTCGATGATCATCGGCACCGCGGTTTCCGGATCGTCCGCCTGTACGAAGTAGAAGTCGCTGTCACCCTCGGGCCTGGAAAGATCGGGAATGGCGCCGCGGTTGATCCCGTGCGCGCTGGTGACGATCCGGCTTCGCGCCGCCTGACGGAATACCTCGGTCAGCCGTACGACCGGGACCGCGCCGGAGGCGATGATGTCGGCCAGTACCTGGCCCGGACCGACCGAGGGCAACTGGTCGATATCGCCCACGATCAGCAGCGCGGCAGTGTCGGGGACCGCCTTCAGCAACGCCTGCATCAGCATGACATCGACCATCGAGGTCTCATCGACGACCAGCAGGCCGCAGTCGAGCGGGTTGTCGGCATCGCGTTTGAACCCGCCGCCCCTGGGATCGACTTCGAGCAGCCGGTGGATCGTCATGGCTTCGAACCCGGTGGCCTCGCTCATCCGCTTGGCGGCGCGGCCGGTCGGCGCGCACAGCAGCAGGGTCACGCCCTTGGCGGCCAGGATGCGCAGGATGGCGTTGACGATGGTCGTCTTGCCCACGCCCGGCCCGCCGGTGATGACCATGGCCTTGGAAGTCAGGGCCAGGCGAACAGCATCGGCCTGGCTCGCCGCAAGCGACAGGCCGGTCTTCCCCTCGACCCAGGGCAGCGCCTTGCCGGCATCGATATCCGGCCAGGGCAGCTTGCCGCCCGCGATCTTCAGAATCCGTTCGCCAATCGCCCGTTCGGCCCGGTACAGGCCGCCAAGGAATATACAGGGAGTTCCGGCGACCGTGTCCGCGACCACCGTTCCCTCGGCCAGTTCGAAGTCCAGAGCGGTCTGAACCAACGCGTTTGGGACTTCCAGCAATTCGACGGCGAGCGGCGCAAGTTCCTCGGACGGCAGGCCGCAATGACCGTCGTCCATCGCCTCGGTGAGCGCATAGGCAATGCCCGCGCGCACCCGGATCATGGCCGTCTTCTCGATACCGAGCTTCATGGCGATCGCGTCGGCGGTCTTGAATCCGATGCCGCGAATGTCGCGTGCGAGGCGGTACGGGTTCTCGGTCATGACCTGAACGGCATCCACGCCGTAGGTCTTGTAAATCCGCACCGCGCGCGCCGTGCCGACGCCATGGCTGTGCAGGAAAACCATGATCTCGCGGATGATCTTCTGTTCCGCCCAGGCGTCGGTGATGCGTTTGGCGCGCACCCGGCCGATGCCGGTCACCTCGCGCAGCCGTTCCGGCTCCGCCTCGATGATGTCGAATACCTTCTCGCCGAACGCCCTGACCATCTTCCCGGCGTAGACCGGGCCGATGCCGCGGATCATGCCGGAGCCGAGGTATTTCTCGATGCCCTCGATCGAAGACGGCTCCGAGGTGCGCATGAAGCGCGCCTTGAATTGCTGACCATGGGTGCGGTCGTTGACCCATTCCCCCGATGCCGTAATCCACTCTCCGGCCGAGACCATTGCGGCATGGCCGACGACCGTTACGAGATCGCGATGGCCGCGGGCCTTTGTTCTCAGAACGCAGAACCCGTTATCGGCATTGTGAAACGCACCCGCTCGACGAGGCAGGCCAGAACCTCCTGGGTCGGCGATTCCGGTTGTGCTTGACCGCTCCGACGACGTCACGTATTGGCGGTCAACAATTCCTTGATCGTATCGATTGCCGCGCCCGCTCCGCGGCCGCTGTCGGGTGTTGTCCAGAACTTCAATGACGGCCAAGGCGGACCCCGATGCTCGCGTTGCGCGCGAGGTGTGCCAGTATTGCGCCGTGAACATCTGCCGCAACCGCGAAAGGAACCGGGGCAGTTCGCGGGCGAATTCACGAAGTTCAGCGCTCGATCACGAGGCCGCCTTGAGCCAGCAGCTTGATGGTCTGGCGGCGTCACGACATCCACTTGCGGTGCCTTGTCCGTCATCCGAGCTCTCCGTTCTCCTTCGTCATCGCGCAATCGTTTACACCATTGACTAGTCCCGCTCTGCATGCCGTCACCCGTGCCGAGCGCGGTGGCGGCCGGGGTTGATCGAAATCGAGTCCACGTCGTGCCGCAGGCCCGCTCCGCGGTGGCGGCCAGGGTTTGTCATGGGCGTTCGCGTTCGATCGCTCGCGCAAGGGGATCCGGTGCCACTGGATAGCGCTCGGATCGGAGAGTGACCATGCGCGGAGACCTTCGCCCTTTCGATGCGCGGCGAGGTGCCACCTCGCTTGCACGGGTCTGGCCTAGCTCTTGCGCCGTGAATATCTGCCGCACCCGGGACACAAACCGGGGCAGTTCGCGGGCGAATTCAGGGTGCCGGGCGGCCGCTTCAGCGAAGTGCAGCAGCTTCTCGGCGATCACGTAATCAAAGGCCGCCTTGAGACCGTACCGCAGCTTGATGGTCTCGGCGGCCGTCACATTGCTCCATCCACTTGCGATGCCAATTGCGGTCCGTCATCCGCCGGCTCTCCGTTCTCCTTCGTCATCGCGCAATCGTTTACACCATTGCGAGTCCCGCTCTGCATGCCCCATCTTAATCCATCGAAGCGCTTCGTTGCATGCGCGGCAACGACCTCCCAACCTAATTGTCTCCTTAACCTTCTTCCGGTGCGGTCCCCGGCACATCCAGGACAACCTCATAACCTGAAGGTCGTTGGTTCAAATCCAACCCCCGCAACCAAATAAAGCCCGTAACTTCAAATAGTTACGGGCTTTTTCGTTTTGGCGCGCCAGCGCAATTTATGTCCGGGGGAGCACCGGGGGAGCAAGCGGGAGCATAATCCTGCACGTTTCTGCGCGACACCGCGCACGCCGCCCCGACTGAGATCGCGACGTTGGCGGCTTACCCGCCGACCTTGGCCAACGTTCAGAACCGCATCTGGCCGCGCAGCATCACAGCGTGATCCGCGGCGGCATCGTTGGCCGGCTCGCGCCGCGCGCCCTCGAAGCTCAGGTCGAACGCGGGCGCGATCTCGAAGCGAATACCGATCCGGTAACGTCGCGACCCTTCGTCCGCCAGCGCGAACCCGCCATAGGGTGTCAGCAGCCCCTGGCCGCCGAGCGCGCCGAAGCCATAGCCGAGCTCGCCGTCCAGCCGCATCTGCGGGACGTTGTCATTGGCCGTCCCATCGTCGCTCGCCAGTTCGGCGACGTCCTGGTCCCACAGACGATCCACCCCGCTCGCCGTCTCGCCCCAGGCCGGGAAGAGGCTGAACGACAGTCCCCGCCCTTCGGCGCCCGGGTCGAGGCGGAGCGAGCCGCCGAGGCCCCATTCCCGGTAATCGCTCTGCCCCGCCAGCACCCGGCCGTTGCCCTCGATCGTCAGGCCCGAAGCCGGGTCGCGATAACGCAAGCTGCCGCCGATCTCGATGCCGGTGCCGGTGATCCCGTCGCCCCCGTCATGGCGCAGACCCAGCTCCAGGGACGGCGTCAGGGACCCGCCCGAGGCCAGCGCCTGCTCGTGGCTGCCCTCCAGCGCCAGCCGCAGACGGTTGGCGTTCACCGTCTGCTGCGCGATCAGGCCGTCGTCGCCCTCGCCCTCGACCTCGACCTGCGCCCACGAGGCCTCGCCCTTGAGCATGAGCGTCGTCGTGCCGCCCGCGATCGGCGACTCATCGGTCATCAAGGGACCGCTCGCGCCCGCCGCCGCCGTCTTGAGCGTCGTGTCGCTGCGCCTTACCGGGTAGTCGGGGTCGCCATCGCGCACCTGCGCGTCCTCGATCTCGATATCGCCCCACCCATAGCCCACCGTCGCCCAGAGACCGAGACCCTGTGGCGAGGTCCAGCCCAGATAGGGATGAACGCTGGTCATCCGGCTCTGATAGTCGCCGCGCACCGGCGACGATCCGGTACCGTCGCTATAGTCGAATTCGCCGATCGAGCGCGACAGCGCGAGCCCGGTCAGGAGATCGTCGCGCAGGCATCCGTCGATGCCGATCTGGCCGGTCAGCACCGTGCCGTCCCAGGCGAAGGCGGACTCCGTGCTCTCCAGCACCTGCCGCTCGCCCCGGCCCCACACCACCGGCCCGCCGGCGCCGGGTGCCATGCCGTCGTTCACCGCCGCGAGCGGCAGCCGGAAGGACGAGCCAGCCAGCACGTCGTCGAGGGTGAGCGTACCGTCCTCGATCGCCGGCGCGTTGGATCGCAGCGTGTCATAGAGTGTCGATCCCGCCGGCCAGCGTGTAGGCGGCCGCCTGTTTGCCGCACGCCTCGTCCATGCGCGCACCGATCGCCCGGTTGGTCACATCGGCGAGGGTCAGCGCGTGCTTGGAGAGAATCTCGTCGTTCAGGCGCCGGAAGCGCGCCTGGACCACGGCGCCTTCAGCGTCGATGATGGTCAGCGTGGCCGCGGCCGGCGCGCCTTTCGCCACGTCCGTGGGCAGGTCACCGAAGCCCAGCGCCACCCTCACGTCATGGAAATTGTCGTCTTGTTGGGCCTGTCCCGTGGCCTCGATGGTGAAGCTCCTGGTGGTGTCGCCCATCTCCTCGAATTTGAGCGTGACGGTCCCGGTCGCAGGATCCAAGACATCCGGATCCGTAACCGTAACCGTATAGTCGGCCGCCACGGTCCGGCCCAGTGGGGTCACCGTGATCGGGATCTCCAGCGCGTCGGCCGCTTGCTTGCTCAGCTTCACCGTCACCCTGACCGGATCGCCGCCCTCTTCGACCGCATAGGCCGCGGCGCCGAAGCGCACCGAATACACCCGCACCACGCTAATGGCCATGGCGTACGCCACGCTGTCGCTCTCGCCGTCACTGACCTTGAACCCGAACGTCGCGATAGGATCGCCGTGCGCGTTCTCCGGCGGAGTGTAGAGGAGGTTGCCCGCTTCGAGGTCGGCCGGCGTCACCTGCGGGGGTGGGGTGACGCTGGTGATGGCCGCGCCGTTAAGCGACAGCGTCCCCCGGTCATTCCCCTCGTCATCCACGGGCGGCGAGGCGATCGTCACGTGGTGCAGTGTGTTCTCTTCGATGTCCGAATAGTCGAAGTCTTTCATCGTAAAGCGGTACGATTCGTTATCGTTCATAGACACCTTCCCGTTGTAACCCGTGGGGGGGTTGTTGAACGGCGTGGCGTTGGCGGCGGATGCGTCGCCCTCGCCGGCATCGTTCATCGCGCGCACTGCCAACGTGTACTCGGTGCCGTTTTCCAGGCTGGGAACGGTGTATCCGGTGGCATTGGTCTGGCCATGGGCGCTGTTGGGGATGTTGGTGAAGCTATCGTCACCGTTGATGCTGACCTGGTAGCCGGTGATGGTGCTGTCGTTCGGATCGGTCCAGGCAAGTGTAACCTTGCGGTAACCCGGCCCGACCGAGGAAATCTCCGGGGCGGCCGGCGGCGCAATCGGCCTGGCGGTCACGGTGGATGCCGGGCCGTTACCGGGATCGTTTACCGCGCGCACCGCAAAGGTGTACTCGGTGCCGTTGGTCAGGCCGGTCACGATGTATCCGGTGGGGGGCGCATTGGGGTCGGTTACGGGGATGTTCGCCCAGTCAGTGTAGGTATTGTCGTCGCTGCTCCTCACCTTCGAGCGGACCTGGTACTTGGTGATCGATCTGTCGCTCGGATCGTTCCACGCAAGCACCACCTGGCCGTCGCCCGGCGTGGCCGAGGAAATCGTCGGGGCGTCCGGCACCGCAATCGGCGTGGCCCCCACGCTGGAGGCTTCGCCGTCACCGGAAGCGTTCACCGCGCGCAGCTCAAACCCGTACGCGCTGCCGTTAGTCAGGCCGGTCACGGTGTAGGTGGTGGTGGTCGCACTGCTGCCGACGATGTCGCTCCAGTCGCCGAAATCGGCGCCGCTCACCCTCTGCCGGTACTGATACTTGGTGATGCTGCTGTCGTTCGGATCGTCCCAGGTCAGCACAGCCTGCCCGTTAGCCGGCATGGCCGCGAGGTTCGCCGGGGCGGCCGGCACCGGCACCGGCGTGGCGTCCACGCTGCCCGCTCTGCCGGTGATCACGGTGTCGTCCCCGGACGTATCCACCGCCTGCACCGTGAAGGTGTAGTCGGTGCGATTGGTCAAGCCGGGAATGAGCAGGGTCGTCTGATCCCCCGAGCCGGGCGAGAGAAACGTTTCCAAGAGCGGGTCCACGGAGTTGATGGGCGTGTAGTAGGTGCTGACCTTATAACGGTCGATCCCGGGGTCGCCCCTGTCCCACGTCAGCATGACCTGGCCCTCGCCCGGCGCCGCCACCAGACCGGTCGGCGCGGGCCACAGGGGCGTGGCGGTCGCTTCGAGTGACGCCGCGCCGGCACCGGACAGATTCACCGCGCGCAGCTTGAACGTGTACGCGGTGCCGTTCGTCAGGCGGGTACCGGTGCCGTCGCTCAGGACGGTCACGGTGTGTGTGGTGGTGGCCGCACCGCTGCCCTCGATATCGATGAAGGTCGTGCCACCGTCGGTGCTGTACTGGTATCCGCTGACCGTGTTGTTGTCCGGGTCGTCCCAGGACAGTGTGACCTGACGGTCCTCCCCCTCCGTGCCCATGAGGCCCGTCGGGGCGGCCGGGAGCGTCGGGGCGGTCACGGTAGACGCCGCGCCCACACCAGAAGCGTTCTCCGCGCGCAGCGCCAAGGTGTACTCGGTGCCGTTGGTCAGGCCGGTCACGATGTATCCGGTGGGGGGCGCATCGGGGTCGGTGACGGCGATGTCCGTCCAGGCAGTGTAGGTGCTGTCGTCGCTGTCCTTCACCTTCGAGCGGACCTGGTACTTGGTGATCGAGGTGTCGCTCGGATCGGCCCACTCAAGCGCAACCTGGCGGTCGCCCGGCGTGACCGAGGAAATCGTCGGGGCGGCCGGCACCGCAATCGGCCTGGCGTTCACGGTGGCTACCAGGCCGTTACCGGTAGAATTCACCGCGCGCAGCGCAAGCGTGTACTCAGTGCCGTTGGTCAGGTCCATGACCGTGTGTGCAGTGGTGGTCGCACTGCTGCCCTCGATCTCGGCGAAGGTCGTACCGCCGTCGGTGCTGACCTCATAGTCATAGTTGCCGATGGTTGCATCGTTGCTCGGCTTGCTCCAGCTCAGCGCCACCTGGCCGTCGCCCGGCGCGGCCGAGAGGTTCTCCGGGGCGTCCGGGATCGCAATCGGCATGGCGTCCACGGTGGACGCCGGGCCCTCACCGCTACCGTTCCCCGCGCGCACCTCAAACGTGTAGGTCGTGCCGTTGGTCAGGCCGGTCGCGGTGTATGTGGTGGGGGGCGTGGGGGGCGTCGCATAGGGGTTGGGGTGGGTGATGTCCACCGGGTCAGTGTAGGTGCTGTCCTCGCTGTCCTTCACCTTCCAGCGCACCTGGTACTTGGTGATCGTGATATTGCCCGGATCGTCCCATTTCAGCACGACCCGGCTGTCACCCGGCGTGGCCGAGGAAATCGTCGGGGCGTCTGGCAGCGGCGGCGCCACCGGTGTGGCTTTCACGCTGGCCT
The DNA here is from genome assembly GCA_965247705.1 of Rhodospirillales bacterium. GTDB lineage: Bacteria > Pseudomonadota > Alphaproteobacteria > Rhodospirillales > CAMCUA01 > CBDFHV01. The sequence continues at coordinate 174,533 of CBDFHV010000083.1, forward strand.
TCACGCTGGTTTGGGTGCCGCCGGCTGTGGTCGACCACACCGTGAAGGTATATTCGGTGCCGTTAGTCAACGGATTATCGATACCAACGGTATCGTCAAGCGTCGACTTCGGTTCGCTTAAGCCGATGAGCGAAGAAAGTGCATAACCGGGGCCTATGGTTGTGAGAATATAGTCTTTCGCCCCGGGGACGCCCTCCCACTCCAGATGGACCCGGGTGTGGTCCGGCGTAACCGTCAGGAAGGTCGGCGCGGGCCACCGGGGCGTGGCTTTATCGCTGGACGCCGCGCCCTCGCCGGAAGCGTTCACCGCCCGCAGCTCGACCGTGTACTCCCTGCCGTTGCTCAGGTCGGTCACGGTGTAGGTGAGGGTGTCGTCCGTTTCGCTTGCGCTGATGTCGCTGCTGCTGATGGCGACCCAGTCGCTGAAAGCGCGGCTGCCCCTCTTCTGCCGGTATTGGTACCCGGTGATCGGGACGTTGCCCGGATCGTCCCAGGTCAGCGCCACCTCGCCCCCGTCGCTGCCCCGCGTGGCCGCGAAGTTCGCCGGGGCGGTCGGTACCGCGATCGGCGTGGCGATCACGGTGGCCCACGGGCCTTTACCGGAAGCGTTCTCTGCGCGCACCGCCAAGGTGTACTGGGTGCCGTTGATCACGGTGTTACCGCCACCATCGCTCAGGAAGACTACGGTGTATTCGGTGGTGGTCGCGCTGCTGTCACCAATGGGGACGAAGGTCGTCACGCCGCCGTTGGTGCTGTAGTCGTACCCGCTGATCGTGAGGTTGTTCGGATCGTCCCAGGTAAGCAGAACCTCGCCGTCACCCGCCGTGGGCGTGAGGTCCGTCGGCGCGGCGGGCAGAGCCACCGCCGGTGTGGCGGTCGCGGTAGATGCCGCACCGGTGATCTGGAAATTGGTGAAGGTTCCCGACGCCGCCCGCACTGTGAAGGTGTAGTTGGTGCCGTCGGTCAACCCGCCAACGGATACGGTCGTCTTATTCCCCGATCCGGACTCGTGCGCATTATCCGAAACCTGAGTGTTGGTGCCGGTGAGCGTCGTCCGGACCGCATAACGGGCGATCCCGGAGCCGCCCGTGTCCCACTGCAGCACGACCCGGCCGCTGTCCGCCGCCGCCGTCACGACCGGCGCGGGCCACAGGGGCGTGGCGGTCACGCGGGGCGCCGCGCCGGGACCGGAATCGTTCACCGCGCGCACCGCCAACGTGTAAAGGGTGCCGTTGGTCAGGCCGGTCACGGTGGTGGTGGTGGTGGCCGCGCTGCTGCCCTCGATATCGATGAAGTTCGTGCCGCCGTTGGTGCTGACCTGGTATTTGGTGATCGTGCTGTCGGCCGAACCGTCCCAGGTGAGCGCAACCTCCTGGCTACGCGCCGTGGGCGAGAGATTCGCCGGGGGGTCCGGCACCGGCGCCGGCGTGGCGATCTTGCTGGAGGGCAGGCCGGTGATCACGGCGGTGCTGCCGGACGTATCCACCGCCCGCACCGTGAAGGTGTATTCGGTGCCGTTGGTCAAGGTGGAAATGGTGGTGGTCGTCGTGTTCCCCGATCCGGCCGGGACGTCCAAGATCTCAGGCGTCGCGCCGCTGCTGGTGGCCTGCCAATGGATCCGATAATGGGTGATCAAGGCGTCGCCCGTATCCCACTGCAATATGGTTTTGCGGTCGCCCGGATCCGCCGCCAGATCGGCCGGCGCGGGCCACAGTGGCGTGGCGGTGATGGCGGCGGCCGTGCCGCCAGCTAAATCGTTAGCCGCGCGCAGCGCCAACGTGTATGCGGTTCCGTTGGTCAGGCCGGTCACATCGTGTGTGGTGGTGGCCGCACTGCTGCCGATGATGTTAGTGTAGTTAACGCCGCCGTCGGTGCTCACCTGGTATTTGGCAATCGTGCTGTCGGCCGGATCGTCCCAGGTCAGAGTGGCCTTGCGGTCTTCACCCTGCGTGACCGAGAGGTTCGCCGGGGCGGGCCACAGGGGAATAGCATCGGCGTCGGCCGGATTGCCGTTTCCGGAAGCGTTCACCGCGCGCAGCGCCAACGTGTACGCGGTGCCGTTGCTCAGGCCGGTCACGATGTGTGTGGTGGTGGTGTAACTGCTGCCATTCATATGGTTGAAGGTACCGCCGCCGTCGGTGCTGTACTGGTACTTCCTGATGGTGTTGTCGCCCGGATTGGTCCAGGACAGCGTGACTTGGCCGTCACCCGCCGTAGCCGAGAGGCCCTCCGGGGCGGCCGGTGGCGCGCGCGGCGTCGCGGTCGCGGTGGATTCCTGGCCGGGACCGGAAGCGTTCCGCGCGCGCAGCTTGAACGTGTACTCGGTGCCGTTGGTCAGGCCGGTCACGGTGTGTTCGGTGGTGTCCGCACCGCTGCCGTCGATGTCCGTCCACGCAGTGTAGGTGCTGTCGTCGCTGTCCGTCACCTTCGAGCGGACCTGGTATCTGGCGATCGTGTCACCGCCCGGATTGGACCAGGACAGCGTGACCGCGCCGTCACCCGGCACGGGCAAGAGGTTAGTCGGGGCGGCCGGAAGCGTCGCGGCGGTCACGGTGGCTGCTGCGCCGTTGCCGCCAACATTCTTCGCACGCACCGCAAACCTGTACGCGGTGCTGCTGGTGAGGCCGGTCACGGTGTATCCGGTGGGGGGCGCATCGGGGTCGGTGACGGCGATGTTCGCCCACGCAGTGTAGGTGCAGTCGTCGCAGTCCGTCACCTTCGAGCGGACCTGGTATCTGGTGATCGTGTTGTTGCCCGGATCGCCCCAGGTCAGCGTCACCTCGTCGGTTTCATCCGACGCGGCCGAGAGGTTCGGGGCGGCCGGAAGCGTCGCGGTGGTCACGGTGGCTGCTGCGCCGTTGCCGCCAACATTCTTCGCACGCACCGCAAACGTGTACGCGGTGCCGCTGGTGAGGCCGGTCACGGTGTAGCTGTCGGTGCTCGCATCACTGCCGTCGATGTCGGTCCAGTTGCCGTAGGCGCCGTCGCCTGTTTTCCAGCGATACTGGTACTTGGTGATCGTGTTGTTGGCCGGATCGTCCCAGGTCAGCGCCACCTGGGTTTCACCCGGCGCGGCCGAGAGGTTCGGGGCCGCCGGGGCCAAGGTGTTCCCCTGGACCCTGATTTGTATCGAAGTCGAGTACACACCGCCATCACCCTCCCAGCCCCCGGTTCCGTCAGACCGGCGCGTGTAGCGGTGATCGCCGATGCTCCACCCTATGGCCTTGCCGGAATCTTCGTTGTCGTTAGCCGTCAGGTTCCAACGAGGTCTGGTTCCGCTACCGTCAAACGTCATGTGCACGAAGTATTGGGTGTCTCGATTCAGACGGGCTCCGCCAGGGGCGGTGAATGTCTGGAGTCCCGTCCCCACGTTGGACGGGTTGGTCAAGGTGTATAAGACCGCGTTGCTCGGGCGACCCGATCCGGTGGCGGCTCTCACCGTGACCGTCAGGGTTCCACTACCCGGAGCCCCCTGCGTGTCCAACTGGATACTTGATAGGTCGTAGCCCCGCGTATTCTGGCCCGTAAAGAACCCCTGAGCGCAGTCTAGTTCTATTACTGGTTCAGAACCCAAGACACATGCTGTATGGCCGTGAGTGGTTTGCCCCGTGTTGCTCACGAGGGTCTGGGCGTGCGCCGGCGCCGAAAAGCCGAGCAGCAGCGCGGCGGCGGCGAGGAACGCGCCGATGCCCGCCAGCCGTGGGAAAAGTCTCACGGAAACTGTCCTCCTACGCGCGCCCGTTCGATACAACGCCGGGCTACTTGCGTTTTCGGCGTCGATAATGTCGTTATTCATGATTCATGTTGGTCTGCTTGCGGTCAAGCTATACCCTTCGCCGGCCGCGGGCCTCGCTGGCGGCCTTCGGCCGGTGACGGTACCACGGGGCGCACCCTTTCGATCTCGAAGCGGCCGGCGAATGACGCGATACCGACGCTCAGACGCCGGGATTCAGTGTTCGTGGTCGGACTTCACTAGCCGCCCGCCGGCGGCGAAGACGATCACGTCGTCGACGCGCCGGCCCCTGTCACGAGCGCACGCCCTCATACACCGCCGCACACTGCATCGGCGGCATGACCGAACTGCGGCATTCGCCCCGCTCGGCAAGCGTCCATCGGATGTCAGGCAGCCCCGCCCGAGAGCCGAAGACCCGCATCAAACTCTCGACTCGATAGCGGCCACGCCGACCGCAGGGCGCGCAGACCACGGTGAGCGTCGCCCGCGCGTCCAGATCGCATAACCGCACCGCGCCGCAGCCGGCCACGAGCTGTCTCAGTGGCCAGTTGCTATCGGATTCGGATAGATTCATCCTTCTGATGTTCTCGTATTGTTCTCATGATCCATTCACTCTATAGTGCCTCGCTTCGATCGTCGACTCGGGGCCTGGCGGCACGCCTGAGACCACCGCGCGGCGCTCGCGGCCAGGGAGGACGGCACAATGCCGAACACGGCAATCAATACAATAGAAACGCCTGACGGCACGGAAACCGCCGCGAGGGCGCATCACAAGATCCGCTCGATGGCGGTCTCGGGCGGCTTTCTCGAGGGCGCCCGGCTCGACTTCGCGGACGGGCTGAACTGCATCATCGGCGGGCGCGGCACCGGCAAGACGACGGTGCTGGAGTTGATCCGCTACCTTCTGGGTCCGATGCCGGACACTCCCGAGGGCAAGACCCGCGGCAAGGCGATCGAGGGGCTGGTCCGGGGCAATCTCGGCAGCGGCACCATCGGCCTCGACGTCGAGACCAAGCACGGCACCCGCTATCGCGCCGAGCGGCCGTGGGACGATGCGAGCCAGGTGCTCGACGCCGACGGTGCGCCGGTCGCGGTGTCGCTCGATCGCGACCTGGTGTTCAAGGCTGACATCTACAGCCAGAACGAGATCGAGGAAATCGCCACCACGCCGCGCTTTCAATTGTCGCTGATCGACAAGTTCGAGGAAGAAGCGATCCGCGAGACCGGCGCGGAGATCGCCAAGTTGACCCGGGCCATCGAGCAAAGCGCACACGATCTGCGAGCCCTCGACCGCAACATCGGAGAGATCGAGGACGTGGTCCCGGAGATCGACATCGTCGCCAAGCGGCTGCAGGAGATGCAGGCCGTCGAGGGCCCCGAAGCCGAGCTGATCAACACCGCGCACGCACACAAAGCGCTGCGGGCGCGGGAGACGGAAGCGCTCAGCGATCTGCGCCAGGCGGTCGACCGGGCGGCGGACGAGTTCGAGCGGCTTGCCGGCGCCGTGGCCGAGGACTGCGCCACCGCGCTCGGCGACGGGTTCGAGAACGGCCCCAACGGCGCGGTCTTCGCCCAGGCTGCCGATGTGGCCGCGAAGTTTACAAGCGCGATCCGCGAGACCGTGCCGGCGATCGGGAGACAGCGCGCCGCCGCGGCCGCGGCCCTTGACACCCTGGCCGTGGGGCTTGCCGGCGGACACGCGCGCCAGGAGCAGCACTATCGCGAGCTGGTCGCATGCTCGGCCGAGGAGCAGGCACAGGCGGCCGAGCGGGCGAAGCTGCAGCAGCGGCATCTGGAGTTGTCCAAGGCGCAAGGCCAACTCGACGGCTTGAAGCGCAGGCGCCAGAAGTGCGAGGCCGAGCACCGCAAGATGACGGCGCGGCTGTCGGAACTGCGCGACCGGCGTTTCGGGTTGCGCAAGGAGATCGCCGAGCGGCTGAGCGCGGCGCTGGCCCCCACCATCCGGGTCTCGATCGCCCAGGCCGGTGATCGTTCGGCTTACGAGCAGTACTTGCGGGAAGCGCTCAAGGGCTCGGGCACCAGGTACAGCCAGATCGTGGCGCAGATCGTCGCCAACCTGGCGCCGGAGGAATTGTCGCCGATCGTCCGCCGGGGCAACACCGAGCGCCTGGCGGAGCGCACCGGCATCGGCGAGGACCAGGGCGAGCGCATCATCGATCATCTCCGGGACGGCGACCACGCCTTCAGGCTCGAGACCGTGGAGCTCGCCGACGAGCCGCTGATCGAGCTCAAGGACGGCGAGGCCTACAAGAACGCGGCCGGGCTCTCGACCGGCCAGCGCTGCACGGTGATCCTGCCGATCCTGCTGTTGGAGAGCGAGCGCCCGCTGCTGATCGATCAGCCCGAGGACAACCTCGACAACGCCTTCGTCTACGACACCATCGTCAAAAGCCTGCGCGAGGCCAAGGGCGGGAGGCAGCTGATCTTCGTCACCCACAACCCCAACATCCCGGTGCTCGGCGAGGCCGAGCGGGTGTTCGTGTTCGCTTCCGACGGAAGGCGCGGCAGCGTGGCCCGCGTGGGCCCGGTAGACGAGGTCAAGGGCGAGATCGAGCATCTGCTGGAAGGCGGCGCCGAGGCCTTCAAGCTGAGGATGCGCAAGTACGGCCATTGAGGAGCCATGATGGCGGACGCGGCACGGACGCTGCTCGACGATCTCGAATCCGACGACTGGAGCACGGTGCGCGAGGCGGTCGAGACCGCAGGCGACCGGCTGCGCCGAAGGCGCCTCGACGCCGAGCTGACCGAGGCCATCGGCGTGCGGCTCTACGGCCTAGCGTCCCACCCCAAGTGGGAGGTCCGCAAGGCGGTTGCCCACGCACTCCTCTATCTGCGCCACGAGCGCTTTCATGCCGCCATCGCCCGCATCATCGACGACGACAATGTGTGGGTACGCGACGCCGCGCGGCGGACTTTCCAGCGGCGCACCGAGGTCACCCGGGCGGATATCCACAGCGATGATCACGGCGACCGGACGCTCGCGCTTCTGAACGGGCTTGAGGCGCGGTACGGGCCGCGGGCGCGCAGGGCGGCGCTCAGGCTCGCCGATCAAATGGACGCGACCTTCGTGCGCATGGCCTATCACGAGATGATCCGGATCATTTCCCCGCTCGATGCCGAGTTGATCAATCTCGAGCGCGAGCTCGCCGACACACCGGGGGCGGGCTCCGAGAGCCGGGGCCGGGTCGTGCGCGCCCAGCGGCGCGTGCGCCTGATGACGGAGTTCCTCGACAATCTGCGCGCGTTCACAACCGAAGTGCGGGGCCCCTTTACGAGCGAGGTGCTGCTGCCGCTGGCGCGCGAGGCCGAGGAGCTGGCGCTCGACGACCTCGAGCCGTCGATCGCGGCGCCGGCGATTCATGTGGCCGTCGATCCCGCGATCCGCGTCGAGGCCAACCGCTCCCGGCTCCTGCAAGCACTCATCAATCTTCTGGTGAACGCGGTCGAGGCGTGCCGCGACGACGGCCGGCCGGGGCGCATCGAGGTGACCGCCGAGCAGCTCGCGGGCGGCCATGTCGCGCTTAGCGTCGCCGACAACGGCCGCGGGATGGATGAAGACGCGGTCGAGGAATGCACCCAGCTCTATAGCACGGGCAGACGCGACGGCATGGGCTTCGGTCTGCCGCTCGCCAAGAAGATCGTCGAACTCGACCATCACGGCACGCTGGCCATCGAGAGCGCCGAGGGAGAGGGAACCACCGTGACCATGGTGCTTCCGGTCGAGCAGTTGGGAGCGGAGGCCTAAACCGATGGCGTGCGACCACGCAGCTCTGATCGTCGAGGACGAGCCGGAGATGGCCGCCGCGCTGTGCGATCTGGTGGATTCCCTCGGTCACGATCCTCGCCACGCGACGACCAGGGCCGATGCGATCGAGATCCTGAACGAAGGCGGCCTCTGCTATGTGCTGCTGGACCTGCAGATTCCGGCGCACGAGAAGTCGCTTCAGCCGCGCGTGGAGGTCGGCAAGTCGTTGTTGCTGGACATCCGCCGGCGCTATCCGGGCCGTGTCGCGGGCGCCGCGCACGACATCCATCTCCTGCCGGTGCTGGTGGTGAGCGGCCAGGCCAAGGATCACGACGATGTGGTGCAGGCCCTGCAGGAGGGCGGGGACGACTTCGTGCGTAAACCGCTGAGCCTCGATGACCGGGGCCTCGGTGCCAAGATCGGGCAATGCCTGAACCGCAGCGGGCGGTCCGATCATGGGGCCTGCGATGGGGCAACGGTCGTGGCCACCGGCGCTGCGGACCGCGGCGGAGCCGAGCCGCCGTTCACGCACACGGCCGATTACTCGGAAGTGACCTTGAACGGCGAGACGTATCTCTTCACCGGCTTCGTTCAGCGTGAAGTCATCCGCTTCCTTCACGAGGCCGTCAATAACGATCGGCCCTGGCAGCCCGGTAAAGCGGTCCTGTACGAGGCGGGTTCGACCAACGCGAAGATGATCAACCTGTTCAGGGATCATCCTTGCTGGGGCACTCTGATCGAGTCCAACAGGCGCGGGCTCTACCGTCTAAGAACCGAGTAGGACTGCGTAATCCCACCCGTCAGCGACCCGTCGCTGACCCGTCACAGAGCCCTTACCCACCCGTCGATGAGCCTGCCGACAGGCCGCTGATCGGCGGTCATCCTTTCCGCAGCTTGAACGAGAGCAGCGGAGAAGCGATGGCCACACAACATCTGAACCAGACCCAGCTGGCGGCGCGCTGGAACATCTCGCCGCGCACGCTCGAGCGCTGGCGCTGGATCGGCGACGGCCCGCGCTACCTCAAGATCGGCGGCCGCGTCGTCTACCGGCTCGAGGACATCGAGGCCTACGAGGCCGGGCAGCTGCGCCTCGCCGAGCCCGAGACGGCCCAGCCCACCGCCATCGGCCGGGAGCGCGGCGCGTGACCCTGATGGCTTGCAGCGCCGGCCCGGAAGCCCCCGTGCCCCTCCCGGCGTCGATCCCCCTCATCATCGATGTCGCGGGCTTCGAGGGGTGGCTCAGGGCCGCCCATCCGGGGAGCCGGATCACCCTCCACCGCGGCCTTCTCTGCGTCGACCGGCAGCAACGGCCCCACGCACCGCACGACCCGGCGCGCGACGAGCTCAACCGTCTCGCGGACCGCGCCATGCGCGCATCCGAGCGGGGCCTCGTTCATCTCGTCCAGAAGCGCCACGGCGACGCCGACTACAGCTACATCGCGATCCGCGCCCGGCGGACGCCGCCGCGCATGAGAGGAGGCAGATCATGAGCCTGCGCATCATCACCGCCGACGAGCGCCTCGCCGAGGCCCGTGGCAAGACCACAATCGCGCTGTTCGGCCCGTCGGGCGTCGGCAAGACCTCGCTGCTCCGCACCCTGCCGCCGGACGAGACGCTGTGCATCGATCTCGAGGCCGGCATGAAGTCGGTCCAGGACTGGCCGGGCATGAGCATCCCGGTGCGCACCTTCTCCGACGCGCTTGATATCGCCTGCCTCGTCGGCGGCGTCGATCCCGCAGCCGATCCCAACAGCTTCTTCTCCGAAGGCCATTACGGCCATGTCGCCAAGCTCTACGCCGAGCTGGTGCCAGTCGTTGCCGGCAAGCGCATCGTCTTCGTCGATTCGATCACCGATCTCACCCGCCAGGCCATGGCCTGGGCCAGGACCCGGCCCGAATCGGTCTCCGACAAGACCGGCAAGCCCGATCTCCGCGGCGCCTATGGAGTGCTCGCCCGCGAGGTTATCGGCCTCTTGAAGCACCTGCAGCACGCGCCGGGCCGGACCGCGATCTTCGTCGGCATCCTCGAGCGCATCTCCGACGAGTTCAACCGCGAGCACTGGCGCCCGCAGATGGAGGGCGGCAAGGCCGCCCGCGAGCTGCCCGGCATCGTCGACCAGGTGATCTCCATGGGCCTGTTCGAGGCGGATGCCGGTTCGGGGGGCGACGGCTGGCGATACGCGCCGGAGAGCGGCGAGACCCGCCGCCTGGTCTGCCGCTCCGGCAATCCGTATCGCCTGCCGGCCAAGGACCGCTCGGGCCGCCTCGACATCACCGAGCCGCCCGACCTCGGAGCACTGCTCGACAAGATCAACCGGCCGTCCGCGTCCACGACGCCCGCGCAACCCAGCTGAGAAAGGAGAATCGCGATGACCTACAACTTCAACGACGTCGAGCCCCACCAGGGCACCGATCTCATCCCCGACGGCAGCTACGCCAAGGTCGTCATGACCGTCCGCCCGGGCGGCGTGGATGGCCAGGGCGAGCACGACAAGGGCCTCTTGAAGGCCTCGAACACGCCCGGCAGCGACGTGCTCTCGCTCGACTGCGAGTTCACCGTGGCCGAGGGCCCGCACGCGCGCCGGAAGTTCTGGCAGCTGTTCACCGCCACCGGCGGCAAGGTCGACGAGAACGGCGCCTCGATCGGCTGGAACATCTCCAAGCGCATGGTCCGCGCCATGATCGACAGCGCGCTCGGCCTCGACCCCGAGGACATGAGCGAGGCGGCCCGGCAGAAACGCCAGCTGCGCGGTCTCGCCGATCTGAACGGCATCGCCTTCGTCGCCAGGATCATGGTCGAGCCCAACAACGATCCACGCTACCCGGACCGCAACCGGCTCGACCGCCCGGTGCTGCCGAACGAGAAGGAATGGCGGGCGGTGATGAACGGCGAGGCAGTACCGCCGGCGCCGACACGGTCCCGCGGCACCGGCGCCGCTTCGCCCGCGCCGGCCCAGACCCAGGCCGCGTGGCAGCAGCCGCAAGCCCAGCCCGCGCCAGCCTCCGCGGCGCCGGCCTGGCAGCAGCCGGCGGCACAGGCGGCCACACAGGCGGCCCCGCAGGGGCATGCGGCCGCACCCGCGGGGGAAGAGGTGCGCAGCCGGCGCCGTCGGCCGCACAGCCCGCCCCCGCGCCCGCTCCGGCGCCGTCCGGGCCCGACTGGCTGAACGGATGATGACCGACGACGAATGGCAGGCCCACGTCACCGGCGAAGCCGCAAGGGCCGCCGGCGCGTGGCTCGAAGCGCGGGGAAGGCTCCACCGGCCCATCCGCTCCTTGACCATGCCCGAGCTCGAAGCGATGGCGGGAGGCGCGATCGCGCGCTTCATCGTCCTGGCCTCGGAGCGGATCGGGATGCACCCGAAACGGGACGGCGAGCTCGCCCGCCTCTTGATGACCGCCGGCCCTGTGCCCTTTGCGGACGCGAAGCCAGAGGCTTCGGGTTCTGCCTCCGGCTGCAATGGGACCGCTATCCCCATTACGGCTTCTGCTCGATGCGTTGCCTCGACGCCGGCGCGTCCCTCGCGGGGAGGGCTCGCGGCGTGATCGACAAGACCGGGATGGAGAAGCGGGCGATCAAGGACGCCAGGCGGTTCTTCGCCGAGGCGTTGGGCGAGCTCGGCCTCCTGGCGCCGTTCCATGACCGGACGGGCGAAGAGATCGATCGGATCATCGAGGCCTGCGTCGACGGCTTCCAGGACTCCATGCAGCGCCAAGCCGCCGAGGCCGTGCCGTTCGACGACGATTTGCCGTTTTGAGGCGGGCGATGACGGTGATCGATCTCAACCACGGCTCGGGCTTCGTCTATCTGCGCCCCTCCGCCGTCACCGATGCGGGGCGGCAGATCAACGCCGCGGTCGACGCCGCACTCGAGGCGGCGGAACGCGCGGCGCGTCCGCGCGACTATCTCGGCGCAAGCCGGATCGGCGAGCCCTGCGCGCGCAAGCTGGTCTACGAATACACGCACACGCCGAAAGACCCGGGCCAGGACTTCGACGGCGCGCTGCTGCGCGTGTTCGCCGCCGGCCATCGGTTCGAGGCGCTTTCCGTCGAGTGGCTGCGGGCCGCCGGCTTCGATTTGCGCACTGCCCGCCGCGCCGGCGGCCAGTTCGGCTTCTCGGCCGCCGGCGGGCGCATCCGCGGCCATATCGACGGCGTCATCCTCGCCGGACCCGATGTCGGCCTCACCTGGCCCGCGCTCTGGGAGCACAAGGCGCTCAACGCCCGGTCCTGGACCGACACCGTCAAACGCGGCCTGCGTGCCTCGAAGCCGGTCTATTACGGGCAGGCGCAGTTCTACATGGCCTACATGACCCTCGGCCTCACCCTGTTCACGGCTATGAACAAGGACACCCAGGCGCTCTACCACGAGGTCGTGCCTTTCGATGCGGCCGCGGCGCAAGGCCTCTCCGACAAGGCCGTGCGGGTCATCCGGGCGGCGGATGCGGGCGAGCTGCCGCCGCGCATTGCCGCCAATGCGGACTTCTACCTCTGTCGCTTCTGCGAGTACGCCAAACGCTGCTGGGAGGCCCATGGATGACCGACAGCTTCACGCCCTCGGACGCCCAGGCCAAGGCGATCGCCGATATCGCGGACTGGTTCAACCATCGTACCCGCGACCTGCAGGTGTTCCGCGTCTACGGCTATGCCGGATCCGGAAAAACGACCATCACCCGCCACGCCATCGCCGAGCTCGGCCTCGAGGAAGGCTCGAACGGCGTGCTCTATTCGGCCTACACGGGCAAGGCGGCGCTGGTGATGACCCGCAAGGGCACGCCCGCCTCGACCATCCACAGCCTGATCTACCGCGTCTCGGAGGCGACCGAGGCCGAGATCGAGAAGGTCAAGAAGGATATCGCCGGGATCAAGGCCAGGCTCGCCGGCCTCGATTCGACGAAGCGGCTGCTGGAGGAATCCCGGTTGCGCTCGCTCGAGCTGCGGCTCGACGACGCCCACAAGCCCCGCTTCGTCCTCAACGACCAGTCCGCCGTCCGCGACGCCAAGCTCATCGTCCTCGACGAGGTCTCCATGGTCGGTGACGAGATGGCACGCGATCTGCTGGCCTTCGGCAAGCCGATCCTGGTGCTGGGCGATCCCGGCCAACTGCCGCCGATCAAGGGCCAGGGCGCCTTCACCGAGGCCGAGCCCGACGTGATGCTGACCGAGATCCACCGCCAGGCCGGCGACAGCGCCGTCATCCGCTTGGCCACCATGGCCCGTGAGGGCCGGCCCATCCCCTACGGCCGGCACGACGCCTTCGTCTGGAAGATGCGGCGGAGCGATGTGGGCCCGGAACAGATGCTGCGCGGCGGCCAGGTGATCTGCGGCAGGAACGCGACGCGCCTGCAGCTCAACAACGCCATGAAGCGCGCCGCCGGCTACGAGAGCGTCTATCCCACGGGCGAGGTTCGCAGCGGGACGCCAGAGAAGATCATCTGTCTCAGGAACCGCAACGACCTCGGCATCGTCAACGGCATGTTCCTCACCCTCGGCGAGGTGCGCGACGAGAACGAGACCTCGTTCTCCGCCACCATCCGCACCGAGGACGGGGACCTCGTCGGCGGCAGCGCCGACAAGCCCCAACGGCACTTTATCTACAAGGGGCATTTCGACGACCACGTCGAGGCCGATCCCGACCGCGGCCGCCGCGACCACTGGACCCGGCGTGGACTGATCGAGGCGGTCTGGGGCTGGGCCATCGCGGCGCACAAATCTCAAGGCGATTCTTGGCCCAACGTCATCGTGTTCGACGACGGTCTCGGGCGCACGGCCGAGGACCGGGCCCGCTGGCTCTACACCGCGATCACGCGCGCCGAGCGGGGGCTCGTGATCCTTGATTGATTTGAACGACACCCGCCCGTTCGGCCTCGAACCCGTCCGCCACGATCTCGACGAGATCGTCGGCCGACTCCGTGACACCGCCGAGCATTGGGTGCCGCGGCACTTCCCGAACGGCAGGCGCAACGGCGACGAATGGCGGCTCGCCAACATCGGCGGCGATGCGCCGCGCAAGAACGGCTCCTGCGTCATCGCGCTCAAGGGCGCGCACGCCGGCGACTGGATCGACTTCGACACCGGCGAGGGCGGCGGACCCTTGAGCACGCTCGAGCACGCGACCGGTCTCACGGGCCGGGCGCTGTTCGACCATGCCGCCGAGATCGTTGGCACCGCGCCGGTACGCACCGCGGCGCCCGCCCCGCCGAAGGACGGCGCCGGGTCCGCATCCGAGACCGCGCCGGAGACGCGCAGCAAGGAGAACGCCCGCCGCGAGATCGAGATCATCATCAAGGGATGCCGGGCGCTCGCCGACACGCCAGGTGAGGCCTACCTCGCGGCCCGCGGCCTCGCCGTGCCCGACACACCCGAACTCAGGTTCCATCCCGATCTCACTCATTGGGAGACCCGCACCGGCTATCCCGGCCTCGTCGCCTTCGTGCGCAATGCCGGCGGCCGGGTCGTCGGGATCCACCGCACCTATCTCGCTCCAGACGGCGCGGCAAAGGCCGATTTGCCGAGCCCCCGCATGATGCTGGGTCCCATCGCGAGCGGCACCGTCCGTCTCGCACCCCTCGGCGAGAACGGCGTGCTGGGGCTTGCCGAGGGCATCGAGACCGCGCTCAGCGTTATAGAAGCCTGTCCCGGACTGCCGGTCTGGGCGGCGCTCGCGGCCGGCAATCTCGCCAACGTCGCGCTCCCACCCGAGGTCGTGCGCGTCGTCATCCTCGCCGACAATGACGGTGAAGGCGCCGGCATCCGCGCCGCGGAACGCGCCGCCGCGCGGCATAACGCGGAGGGACGGCGGGTCTGGATCGCCATGCCCGACCGGGCAGGCGAGGATTTCAACGACCTGCTTCGTCGCGCCGGTCCCGACGCCGTCCGCAAGACCGTCGAAGCGGCCGTCGAATGGGCGCCAACGTCTTCGATGGCAGCGCCTCCGTCCGAGGCATCTGCGCCGGCGGCCACTCGGGTCGAGGTCGGCGGCCACAGGCCGGTCGGGTTCTCGGCACCGGACGCGCCGACCACCCGGATGCGCGCCGACGACGGCGATCTGGCCCGGCTCACGGCGCGCGGGTGGGACCTGCTCAAAGCCGCCAACGCCCCGCCCTGGCTCTATCGCTGCGGCGGCCGTCCGTCCTGGGTCGAGCGCGACGACGAGGGCCGGCCGATCGCCCACGCCATGACCGAGGACCGCATGCGCCATGCGCTGGCCCAGCTCGCCGATTGGCGGCGCACCTCGCGCAGCGGCGATCTGGTCCCGGCACACCCGCCGGCGGTCCTCCTCAAGAACCTTCTGGCGACGCCGGACCCGGCGCTTCCCGTGCTCGCCGCCATCGTCACCGCGCCGGTGTTCGGCCACGACGGCTCGCTCGTCACCGAACCGGGCTATCACGCCGCGACACGGCTTCTCTATGAGCCGCCGCCGGGGTTCCGGCTGCCTTCGGTTCCGGAGCGGCCGACGCGGGCCGAGACCGACGCGGCGCGCACTCTTCTCCTCGACGGCCTGCTCGGCGACTTCCCGTTCACCAGCGAGGCCGAGCGCGCCCATGCGCTGGCGCTGATCCTGCTGCCCTTCATGCGCGCCCTGATCGACGGGCCAACGCCGCTGCACCTGATCGAAAAGCCGGCGCCGGGCACCGGCGCCACGCTGATGATCGACGCCATCGCCGTCGTCACCACCGGAGTGAGCGCCAGTGTCATGGTCGAAGGCCGCGACGATGAGGAATGGCGCAAGCGCCTCACCGCCAAGCTGCGCCAGATCCCCTCGATCGTCCTGATCGACAATCTGCGCCGCCGCCTCGACGCAGCGCCCCTCGCCGCCGCTCTGACAGCGCCCTGGTGGGAGGACCGCATCCTCGGCAAGTCCGAGACGGTGCGCCTTCCGATCCGCTGCACCTGGATCGCCACCGGCAACAATCCGCAGTTCTCCAACGAGCTCGCCCGGCGCCTGGTGCGCATCCGCCTCGATGCTCATGTCGACCAGCCCTGGCGGCGCGAGGGTTTTCGCCACGCCAACCTGCTCGCCTGGACACGGGCCAACCGGGCGGCCCTGGTCGCCGCCTGCCTCACCCTTGGGCGCGCCTGGATCGCGGCCGGAATGCCGCGCCACGGGAGCATGCTCGGCAGCTTCGAGGCCTGGGCCGGGATCATGGGCGGCATCCTCGAGGCCGCCGGCGTGCCCGGCTTCCTCGCCAATCTCGACGAGATGTACGAGGCGGCCGACGCCGAGGGCGCGGTCTGGCGCGCCTTCGTGGCCGCGTGGTGGGAGCGCCACGGCACCGCCGAGGTCGGCACCGCCGAGCTGCACGAGCTCGCGCTCGCCTGCGAACCGCCGCTGCCGCTCGGCGACGGCGGAGAGCGCTCGCAGCGGACCCGTCTCGGCCGAGCGTTGGGCCGGTTGCGCGACCGCGTCTTCGCGATCGGTGAGGTCAAGGTATGCGTCAGGGTGGCCGGCACGCGACAGCGGGCACAGCGCTGGCGGCTCACGATAGAAAATCAAGGGCCGGATCAACGTTCATCACGTTCACCGGGCTCGCATCGTGAAAATCAAACCCCGGATACACGTTCACCACGTTCACATCCAGCAAATCAAACCCTGGATGCACGTTCACCACGTTCACTTTATCTCGGTAATACAACGGGTTGCACGAAGGCGAACAAGGCCGAATGCGGCGGTGCGGGTAGCCGCTTTGAAAATCAAACCCCGGATGCACGTTCACCACGTTCACCTGGGCGAGTGAACGTGTGTGAACGTTCACTCCCACGTTCACTCGAAAAAGCCGTTCTGTATCAATCCGCTAGTGAACATAGTGAACTTAGTGAACCTTTTTCGGCCCCCTACGCACGTAGGGACGCGCACGCATGTGCGCATGCATCCGCGCGAGGGAGAGGCCCGGAAAAGGTTCACAACGTTCACCACGTTCACTTCGGCAAGCAAAATCAACACCTTAAGGGAGTGAACGTGCGTGTGAACGTGTTGGCGCACGTTCACTCCCTCCCAAATCGCCCGTTCCGGCCGGTCCGCGGGGCCGCCGCGCCGACCGGCCCGCCGCGTGTTGCGCCACCCAACGCGCAAGAACGGGTGGCGGCGGCGTTCCTGGAAGTTCCCCGCCGCCACCCTGACCACGACAACCCCGATCAAGGAGACCATCATGGCTCATGTAACTCTGCCCAAGAAACCGCCGCTTGAACACCGCGCCCGGCTGCCGGCTGCCCGGCACGGCGGCAATGCCGGTATCGCCTGCCCTGCGGCCGAACCCCCGGTGCCGGCCGCCAACGACTCCGGCGTGTCCAGTCCCGGCACCGTCCTCGC
The DNA here is from genome assembly GCA_965247705.1 of Rhodospirillales bacterium. Classification (GTDB taxonomy): domain Bacteria; phylum Pseudomonadota; class Alphaproteobacteria; order Rhodospirillales; family CAMCUA01; genus CBDFHV01. The sequence continues at coordinate 191,341 of CBDFHV010000083.1, forward strand.
CCTCGATCTCGGCACCGCGACCGGCTGGGCGCTCAGCGACGAGTGCGGCGCCATCACCAGCGGGACCATGTCGTTCCGGCCCGACCGGTTCTCCGGCGGCGGGATGCGCTTTCTGCGCTTCAAGGGCTGGCTGACCGAGGTCAAGAATGCGGCCGGCGGCATCGACGCGGTCTACCTCGAGGAGGTCCGCCGCCATGCCGGCACCAGTGCCTCGCAGATCTACGGCGGCTGGCTCGCCATCCTGACCGCCTGGTGCGAACACCATTCCATTCCGTATCAGGGCGTGCCGGTCGGCACCATCAAGCGTCACGTCACCGGCAAGGGTAACGCGCCCAAGCAGGCAGTGATCGAGGCCGTCCGTGCGCGCGGCTTCGCGCCCGCCGACGACAACGAGGCCGACGCCATCGCGCTGTTGCTGTGGGCCATCGAGACCCGGGCGGGTGCGCGATGAACGGCGCCATGCTGCTCAAGCACGCCGCCGGCGTCGTCGACAAGCGCCGGGCCGATTACGGCGCGCCCGAAGACCTGTTCGAGCATGTCGCCGCCCGTTGGTCGCAGGTGCTGGGCATCCGGGTCACGCCGGCCCAGGTCGGCGTCTGCCTGATGGACCTCAAGATGGCCCGGCTCGCCCACGATCCCAAGCACCTCGACAGTCTGGTCGATGTCCTCGGCTACGGCGCCTGCTTGCGGGAGATCACCCGGTGAGGTGGCTGCCGAAAGGCTATGGCGGCGAGCGCCAGCCGGCCGACGAGATCAAACGCGAGGGTTGGCACGAACAGGGCATCCTGGTGATCGCCACCGAGGACGGCCGCCTCACCTGGCCCGAGCGCGAGCTGGTCCGAAGGCTCGGCGAGCGGCTCTACGGCAGACGATCGGAGCCGGGCAGAGACGCATGCGGGCGCACCGTGTCCGTGCGAGACCATCGGACAGCGGCGCGTGGCTAAACGCAGGAAACGCGCCGCCAAGGGCAAGACGCGAACCACACGCTCGCGTCCCGAGGTCGTCAACCTGGCCGGCGGGCGCAAGGTCGAGATGGTGCACGAGGCCGATCCCGAGGGCCGGCCGGTCACCCATGCCCGCACCGTCGATACGCTGGCGCGCATGCGAAAGGCCGGCACCATCACGCGCGCCATGCATCAAGCGGCGCGTGACTTCCAGGCCCACTTCACCATCGCCGCCTACGACACCACGGCCACCGCGTCGATCGTTCACGTGAGGCGGCTGCGCGGCGAGAAGATGACCTGGAACGACGATCTCACGGTGCGCCAGATCGCGGCACGCGACCGTGTGCATGACGCGCTCGACGCGCTGGGCGGCATGGCCAGCCCCGGCGGCAGCTGCGTGTGGCACGTGGTCGGGCTGCAGATGAGTCTCAGGGAGTGGGCGATGCAGCAAGGCTGGAACGGACGGCGAATGCTCGCGAGCCAGGCGACCGGTGTGCTGGTGACGGCGCTCGGCATGCTGGCCGTCCGTTATGGCTATGAGCGGCCCAGGCGGGCCGGCTGAGAGCGATTACGATTTTTCTACATGTTGTGGGTTGACAGGTGTTCATCACAAGATGTAGGTTTCTGCCATCATCTTATTGGTGCGTCCGAACCCAGTCCGCTCCAGCATTGCCGCGGCGGGTTTTTTGTTGCCTACTCGAGGCCCGCCCATGCGTGACTTGGCTCTACATTCCGCCGCAGACGTGGCCGAGCCCGGATACCGTGCTGTGGGTTACGTCGAGCGGGACGTCTTTGGCCCTTGAGAAGAGGATGGCCGGGGAACGTTCGGCGTCCGTCAGCCCAGCGCCTGATCGGCGAGGTTGACGGTATGGTTCCAATATGAAGAAAGCTCGGACGTCAATGGGAAGAACAATAAGAATTGTGGGGACAATCAAGTTTTTGATTGCCTTGACTATCGTATTCTTTGTGTCGGCGAATGCTCACGCGGAAAATCCCGACGCAATACTCTCAAAAGAGAGTGCACGAGATATGTTCGGCCTCTCACGGTCGGCTTGGGTGGAAAACGTCCGTCAAGTCAAGGCTGCGGGGATAGGGGAGTTCGCAATAACGCCAACGGGTGAGTATACATTGTATTTGCGTCCGACACCGGGGGCAGGGTTGTTGATGGTTACCCCCTGGTATGAGGCACCTAATATGAATACACCTTGGAAATTGAGTGTGACTGTGGCTGCGGATGAGGAGCCTGCTCTCAGTGTTTACCTATCCATGTCACCTGATGATGTGAAAAACCTAATCCAAATTTCTACCCGCGAAATGGAACCTGAATACTCAGTCATGGGTTATATGTCTCGGAATTCTCAATCGGTACCCTCCATTCATTTTACTATATTCCGGGTTGGTGACTTTCCTCCAATCGACATGCTGAACAAACTGGGCCGTGTATGCCCTCCAGTTGAGGGAAAACAAGTGTGTATTCGTTCATCGATGATCGAATGAAGGTCAATGTTCGAAGGCGTGGTGTAATTCGGCTTGTTGGCAGCCGTTGTTGTCTTGTTGTCTCTGGCGGCTGTGCTACTCGAGAAATGTGCCGGATCTCCTCCGGCTGTAGAACGCGCTGGGCAACCTCTTCGAGGGACATGCGGGGAACGTCGATTTCTCCCGGATTTATAGCGGGGTTAAAGAAGAAAGTAAAAAGCGACGCTCAACTATGCGGACAGGGGCATCTGACTGGAAGAACGGTGCATGAAGCGAACATATTATCTTAAGGGGCTGTCCCAGATAACTAACCCAAATGCTTCCTAACCCATTGCCTCAATTGCGCTAATTGAGTTGATGGGTCACTGTTGTTAAAACGCCACTCGGACTCCTTCAAAAATAGCCCGAAATGGGCCTTTGGAACACCGTTGAACTTGCGCATGTGACGCTTCGCCTGATTCCAAAAATTCTCGATCCCGTTGATGTGCGTTTGATTGTCTGCAAAGACTTCGGAATGGTTGATCCGGAAGTGGTGAAAGTCCGACACGTCCAGGACATTGTAGCCTTTCCAGCCATCTGAATAGACGATGCTGTCAGGGACAACCTTGCGCTCGATAATCGGCATCAAAGTCGCTGAAGAAGCATCCGCGATGATCTTGGTGTAGACCTTGCCTCCACGCTTCAACAGGCCGAATACCGGGATTTTTCCTGCCGCGCCTCGGCCGCGCTTGCCCTTCCGTCTGCCGCCAAAGTAACTCTCGTCCACCTCGATCTCGCCGCCAAACATCGCTTCGCTCTCTGCTGCCAGTTCGAAGGCGATGATCTCGCGGAGACGGTGAAAATAAAACGCTGATGTTTTGCGGTTCACACCGCACAGGATCGCTGCCGTTCGTGCCGTCGTCCCCGAAACAAAATGCTCAATCAGCCGGTCCTGTTTGTAACCGCTGAGGCGGCTCTTCCGCATAGCTCCCATGATAACCCCTAATCTGGGTTATCTGGGACAGCCCCTATCTTAATTATTACATAAAGCCTTGGATTAAAGACTTCTCTAAGGGGATGTTTATGATTTTTGGCACCGGTTTGGTAGGGGTATTATATGCGACGTTTCCAACGGGTATTGTCCTTCTTCTCATCGAGGAAACTACAGAACTCATTTCTTACGATACGGTAGTCTATATTTCGATCTTTGTTGGTGTTTTGGGAGCAATACGCCACCTGCCTACATTTTACCGCGGCCATACAGGCCGGCGATAAGAAGCCGTAAAGGGTCGGTATGGATGCCGTCGAAGCCTATCGGGTGAAGACTGGATGCGATGGGGCTGACCGTGCTGCTGTCGTCGCTTTGCTTAGTCCAATTGAAGAAGATCAGAAGAGTTGGTTCCGAATGTCAGGGTTTGGCTACTTGGGCCGCGAGGCTCGTGATTATCACACGTTGCTGGCGTTCACCTTCGCTGATACCGCGCTCTCAAAAGGCTGTCTGGGCGATGCCGACGTGACCTATCGAGACCTGATTGTGTTGTGCTCCGGGAGCAATTACGCGGGCATCCGAGCTTGCGCCCAGATTGATATCGACGACGCCCGAGCACGGCGTTAGGCAATCCGCCCTGAGTTTGCGGGTCCTTCCTGGCGGAAAACGCAAGTGGGCGGGCTTCGCGCGGAATCGCGCCAGCGACAGGCCGAAAAACTGGGTTACCACTAGGTTACCACCGGTTACCACCTGCGCCCGGCGGAGAAAACCACGCTGTTACAAAGACGTAGGGACGGATCGGGGTGGTAACCTGGGTGGTAACCGAGGTTACCACCGGCCGCCGGCCACTGCTCCGGTCTGACGGAATAACGGCGCAATATCAATGACTTACGTCCATAGAAGGGGTGGTAACCTGGGTGGTAACCCAAGTGGTAACCACGGTTTGCCGGTTACCACCCCGCCGGAGCCGGAAAACGACGTGATTGCAAAGGCTTAGCGTCAGATCGGCGTGGTAACCTGGGTGGTAACCACCTGGTAACCAGAGCCGTTGGTTACCACCCAGGTTACCACCCTTGGTTACCACCTCCGGTTACCACCATCGAGGACGCCGGACCGGCGCGATCGGCACCGGCCGGCGCGGTGCACCGCCCACCAACGAGACATCGACATTAGCCGTCCCGCCTGGGCGCGGGCGGCCTTTTCGTGATGGGAGACCCATGACCCAGCACCCGCCAATCATGCATGTGATCTCGCTCGGCGCCGGCCCATGAGCGTCCGCATCCTCATCGGCGAGTGCCGCGAGCGGCTTCGCGAGCTGCCCGAGGGCTCGGTCCACTGCGCGGTCACGAGCCCGCCCTGTCAATTGCGACTGAAAATTTCCCACTTTTGTCGATCGAAAATTTCTCACTTTGAGCGTGCGGTCGTACCCCCAGACGCAGTGTTTGGGGGTACGGACTTGGTCGAGCTGTAGGTAACCGGGTTGGCGCAGCGACCGCCAAGAGTCTGGCGGCGACAACCCGGTTATCCACAGCGGGCGGGTGTCACCGCACCTTTCTCCGTTTGAGTCGGCGATCATCCGGCGGCTTTTTTCCTGCGTCGATCCGAGCCGGACTGCAGCAGGTTCTGATGATCCTTCATCCGGTAGCTGTTGCCCCGGATGTTGACGATGTGGCAGTGGTGCACAAGGCGGTCGATGAGAGCCGCCGCCATGACCTCGTCGCCGAGCACGCCACCCCAGTCCTCGAAACCCTTGTTCGACGTCAGCACAGTCGACGCCCTCTCGTGCCGGGCGTTGATGAGCTGGAAGAAGAGCACGGCGCCGTCCTGGTTGACCGGCAAGTAGCCGATCTCGTCGACCACCAGCAGGGCCGGATGGGTGAGCACGCGCAGCCGCCGGGTCAGATTGCCGGCGGCCTTGGCCTCGGTGAGGGACTCGATCAGCCCCGCGAGCGTGCCGTAGTAGACGCGCCGGCCGGCCTCGGCCGCCGCGATCGCGAGGCTGATCGCCAAGTGAGTCTTCCCCACGCCGGGCGGCCCGAGCAGGATCACGTTCTCGCCGCGGTCCAGGAAGCCGAGCTCGTGCAAGCTCTCGATCTGCTCGCGCTTGATGCTGGGCTGGAAGGCGAAGTCGAACTGATCGAGCGTCTTCACAGCCGGCAGCCGCGAGGAGCGCATGGCGGTCTGGAGACGACGGTTGTTGCGCAGCACGATCTGGGCGTTCAGCAACTGCTCGATGGCCTCGGCCGCCGAGATTGTGCCGCCGTCGGCGTCCGAGAGGATGCCGTCGACGGCCTCAAGCGCGCCCGGCATCTTGAGGTCCGCCAGCATTGCCCGCAGCCGGTCGCGCCGGGCCGGCGCCGGAGCGTTCATTGCAGCGCCTCCGTATAGACACTAAGCGGTCGCCGCTCGACCTTCACGGTTGCCGGCAGTCGCCGCGGCGCGGGCTCCGGAGCATGCCGGGCGCCGAGACGTCGATAGGGATGGTTCGCCAAGGGGAGAAGCACCACCCGCTCGTCGCGCTCGAAGCGGTCGACAGGACGCTCCCCGGTCGTGGCATGCCGGCGGACGTTGGCTGTGCCCTCCAGCCAGCGCACGGCCTGCTCGTTGAGATCGTTGTCATTCGCAAACGAGCGGCCGTAGAAGAAGCTCTCGCGGATGTAGCGGATCGGGCGCTCCACTTTGCCCTTGGTCTGGGCCCGATAGGGTCGGCACGAGCGCGGCATGAACCCCCAGTGCGCGGCGAACCGCAGGAACTCCTCGTTCAGCACCAGGCCGCCGCCGGCCCCGCGGTCGTCGGACAGCACCACGGCGCGCATCTGGTCGAACAGCAGCTCCTCCGGAACCCCGCCGAACCGGTCGAAGGCGCTCTCCAGACCTTCCATCAGGACCGGCATGGTCTGCCGAGTATAGAAGTGCAGCCACAGCAGCCGGGAGTAGCCGAGGACGATCACCAGGGCATGGCGCCGACCCCAGGGCAGCGTGAACGTACCGAAGTCCACCTGGCCCTGATGCCCCGCCGGCGTCTCGAACCGGACCAGCGATTCAACCGGTTCGCGCGGTCGCGTCGCCCGCACATAGTCGTTCACGCGAGAGTAGCAGCCCGGGTAGCCCGCAGCGCGGACCTCATCGAAAAGCCGCTTCGCCGACAGCTTCGGGAACGCCTCAAGACGGGCGTCGATGATTGCCTTGTAGAGGTCCAGCTTGTGGACCACCGGCGGACGGGGCGAATACCCTCGCGCACCGGCCGCCAGATCCCGGTCCAGTTGGCCGGTATCGACCCAATTGTGGATCGTCCGACGATTCACCCCGAACCGCCTCGACAGCTCTGCCTTCGAGACGCCCCGGTCCAGATAGTGCTTCAACAACATCCTGATCTCCCATTTGTACATCCGCGCACCGATCCCGTTCTGTTGGCAAAGCCAACAGAACGGTCCGATACGCCTTCAGCGACAAGCCCAAAGTGAGAAATTTTGGGTCGTTACAAATGGGAAATTTACGGTCGTTACCAACACGCCCTACTACTCGCTCCGCGACTACCGCGTCCCGCCCTCGGTCTGGGGCGGCGATCCGGCCTGCGACCACCAGTGGGGCGAATGGCGGGAGGCGCATGACGAGCGCGAGACGACGCTCGCCGGCAAGAGCCGGACCACGGACCGCTGTTACGGCGCGCGCTCGCGCCGCTTCAACGGCAACCATCAGAAGCACGCGGCCGGCGCCTGGTGCGGCAAGTGCGGCGCCTGGCTCGGCTGCCTCGGACTCGAGCCCGATCCCGATCTCTACGTCGAGCACCTGGTCGAGGTGTTCCGCGAGGTGCGCCGGGTGCTCCGGGGCGACGGCACCGTGTGGCTCAACCTCGGCGATTGTTACGCCGGATCGTGGGGCAACTACGGCGCGCGGGAAGGCCGGCAGCGATCGCGCGCCTCCGAACGCTTTCCCCGGCGCGCCTACGAGGGCGACGGCGGCTGGAGCGGCCGCCCGCCCGGCGCCACCGTTCCCGGCCTGAAGCCCAAGGACCTGATCATGGTCCCCTCGCGCGCGGCGCTCGCCCTGCAGGCCGACGGCTGGTGGGTGCGCTCGCGGATCGTCTGGGCCAAGGGTGCGAGCTTCGGCCCGTGGTCCGGCAACCCGATGCCGGAGAGCGTGCGCGACCGGCCGAGCATGGCCTACGAGGAGGTGCTGCTGCTGGCCAAGAGCGCGCGCTACTTCTACGACCGCGCCGCGGCCAGCGAGCCGTGCACGAGCGGCCCTTCGGACCGGCGCAAGATGCGCGAGGCCCGGGACCGCATCGGCGGCAAACACAAGGACCTCGCCGATCCGTTGTCCAAGGCCAACGCCGCTTCGCGCATCGGCCGCAAGCGCGCGGTCGGGAGCGGGACGCGGCGCAACCTGAGGAACGTCTGGACGATCGCGACCCAGCCCTTCGCGCACGCCCATTTCGCGACCATGGCGCCGAGGCTCGCCGAGATGTGTATCGCGGCGGGTTGTCCCGAGGGCGGAACCGTGCTCGATCCCTTCGCCGGCGCCGGAACCACCGGGCTCGTGGCGCGCCGTTTGGGCCGGAACGCGATCCTGATCGAGCTCAATCCGGACTACGCCGGGATCGCCCGCGACAGGCTGGAGCGCGAAGGCGAGATCATCGCCGAGGCCGCCTGATGGAATTCACGATCGAGCACTGGCCGCTGGACCGGCTGCTGCCCTACGCCGCCAATGCGCGCACCCATTCCGACGACCAGGTGGCGCAGATCGCGGGCTCGATCGCCGCCTTCGGCTTCAACGTGCCCTGCCTGGTGGACGAGGCCGGTGTGCTGATCGCCGGTCACGGCCGGCTGTTGGCCGCCCGGCAGCTGGAGCTGGAGACCGTACCGGTAATCCGGCTCGAGCATCTGAGCGAGGCGCAGGCGCGGGCGTTCCGCCTCGCCGACAACCGCATTGCCGAGAAGGCCGGCTGGGACGAGGACCTGCTGCGCGTCGAGTTCGATCAATTGCGCGAGGCGGAATTCGATCTCGACCTCACGGGTTTCGAGCTCGACGAGATCGATCGCCTGCTGCAGGCAGACGGCCCGGCCGGCAACATCGATGATGACGAAGTCTACGAGCCGCCGGAGACCCCGGTCACCCGGCCCGGCGATCTCTGGCAGCTGGGCGATCATCGGTTGCTCTGCGGCGACGCCACCGTCGCGGCCGACATCGAGCGGGTGCTGGACGGCGGGCTTGCCGATCTCTGCTTCACCGATCCGCCCTACAACGTCGATTACGGCAACAGCGCCAAGGACCGGATGCGCGGCAAGCGGCGCCGGATCCGCAACGACAATCTCGGCGCCGACTTCGAGCGCTTTCTGTACGACGCCTGCGTCAACATCCTGACCGTCACCAAGGGCGCGGCCTATGTCTGCATGTCGTCTTCGGAATTGCCGACGCTGCAGCGCGCCTTCCGCGAGGCCGGCGGCCACTGGTCGACCTTCGTGATCTGGGCCAAGAACACCTTCACGCTGGGCCGCGCCGACTACCAGCGCCAGTACGAACCGATCCTCTACGGCTGGAAGGAGGGAACGGATCACTACTGGTGCGGCGCCCGCGACCAGGGCGACGTCTGGTTCGTCGACAAGCCGGCGCGCAACGACCTACACCCGACCATGAAGCCGGTGGCATTGGTCGAGCGCGCGCTCCGCAACTCGTCGAAGAGCCGGGACGTGGTGCTCGATCCTTTCGCCGGCTCGGGCTCGACCGCGATCGCGGCCGAGAAGACCGGGCGCGCGGCACGGCTGGTCGAGTTGGATCCCGGCTATTGCGACGTGATCGTAAAGCGCTGGCAGGACTGGACGGGTCAGGCCGCGAGTCTGGACGGCGACGGCAGGACGTTCGACGCGATCGCCGCCGGCGCCGAGCGGGCCGCGGCATGAGGCGGCAGTCGCGCACGATGTCGCTGGTCGAGGCGGTAACCAACGTGACGGTTGGCTACGGTCTTGCCGTAACGATGCAGATGCTGGTGTTCCCGCTCTTCGGGTTCGCCGCGACGTATCGCGACCACCTACTGATTGGCGCCGTCTTCACCATCGCGTCGATCGCGAGGAGCTTCTCGCTGCGGCGCCTGTTCGAGGCGGTCCGCGTGCGCGGCGGCATCCGAACGTGACACCGCCGCCTCAAAGGGACGGCGGCGTCGGGTTGGCCGCGGGCTTCAGTTGTTCGGCCGACCGGAATGGACGTGCAGCGCCCGCAAGATGGTGTCGTCGTCGGTCTCGCGGGCCATTACCATCGTCCTCAGCCGGCCACGCGGTAGACGCGGCCGCGATCCTCGACCTTCTCCGAGGTGACGGCGAGGCCGAGCTTCTTCTTGAGCGCGCCGGCGAAGGCGCCGCGCACGGAGTGGCGCTGCCAGCCGGTGGCCTCCATGATCTGATCGACGGTGGCGCCTTCGGACCGGCGCAGCATCTCGACCACGAGGGCCTGCTTGGTGCCGGTGCGGGCTTGACGCGGCCCCTTCGCCGTGTCGCGGCCCGTGGCGGCCTTCTTCGCCTTGGGCGGGGTGTCCGCCGCCGGTGCGGTCTCCTGGCCACCGTCGGCCGCCTGTGCGCCCGTGTCGGCCAAATGGGGACACTCGGCCGGCTCGACGTTGATGGCGAGCGCGCCCTCGGCCGTGATGGCGAAGTAGGGGTCTCGCCGGCCGGGCCAGTCCTCGCTGCCCGGCGCCTCGGCGATCAGGCCCTTGCGCAGGAGCGCGCCGGTGACCTTGGTGACCGCGCCGCCCTTGAGCGTCTTGGGCAGTGGGTGGATCGAGCCGTCGTCGCGCCCGGCGGCGGCCGAGAGAATGATCGTCTGGGTGTCGGTGAGTTTCATGGGATTGCTCCCTCCTTCGGGTGAGCGCGCCGCGGCGATCGCGGCGCTGCTACCGCCCGAAGCCCCGCCGGGCGGACCCGGTCAGGGCCGGAGGGGCGTGGGGTTCGGTCAGTCGGTGGGCACGCAGACGGCGACCCTGCGACCGTCCTGGTTGAAAGCGTGTCCGTCGTGACCGGCCGCCGGTTCGGCGAATTCGCCTTCCTTGAAGACGGCGTCGCCGATCTCGCGCAGATCGGCGAGGTGCTTGTTGAGGGTGCCGACATGGCCCCAATCGACCCGCTCGGGGTCGACGTCGAAGTGATCGTCGCTCTTGTCCTTGAGCCGTTCGAGCAGGCCGTCGAACTCGAGCTTGGCGGCGATGAATGCTTCGACGGCGATCGGTTTCGCGGCCGTCGCGCGGTCATCCGGACCGGCATGGAGGGCCTTGAGGCCCTTGCAGTTGACGCGCAGGAAGGGCTCGGTGGCGGGCCGTTCGTCCGGCACGCGCTCGATGAGGTCGAGCGAGACGAGCTTGCCGACGATCAGATCGGCATCGACGCCCTCGGGCAGCGGGTGGATGCGCCCGTCGGGGCGCCTGGCGGCGCCGGTGAGCACGTCGCGTTCGCTGTCGGTGAGTGGGTTTGTCATCGGTTTGTCCTTTCGATTGCGACGTCATACACGCTCTGTTCCGACCCGATAGCAAGCGCTTAAGAGCATGATTCCAATGCTATTTTCGAGGTTCCACGGGCATGGGCGTATCGCTGCGGGAATACGCGCGCCGGCGCCGGGTGAGCCATGTCGCGGTGATGAAGGCGATCCGCGCGGCCGGCTCACGCCCGAGCCCGACGGCACCCTCGATCCGGCCAAGGCGGATGCCCAATGGGACGCTCGAACCGATCCGGCGCGCCGGCCCGAACCGCCCGAGGACGAGCCCGCACAAGCCGACGAGACGCCGCCGACTGAGCCGACCCGCGAGGAACGGGCGCCCGCAATCGAACCCGCTCCGCAAGGGGCCGCCACCTTCACGCAGGCGCGCACGGCGCACGAGATCGCCAAGGCGCAGCGGGCGCGCATTCAGGTGCAGCAGCTGCGCGAGGAGGTGGTCGACCGGGCCCACGCGACTTCGGAGGTGTTCCGCCTGGCGCGCCGCGAGCGCGACGCCTGGGTCAACTGGCCGGCGCGGGTCGCCGCCCTGATGGCGGCCGAGCTCGGCCTCGACGCGCACGTCATGCAGAAGGTTCTGGAGGCCCATGTCCGAGATCACCTCAACGAGCTTGCCGAGATCCGGCCCGAGTTCCGCTGAGCCCTTCGCCGGCGCCGGGACGATATCAGCCCGCGCCTGGCGCGACGGGCTCGACGCCGGACCCGCTGCTCTCCGTCTCGGAATGGTCGGAGACCCACCGCATGCTGGCGGCCCGGGCCTCGGCCGAGCCCGGCCGCTACCGGATCGCACGCACGCCCTACATGCGGGCCATCATGGACGCGCTGTCGCCGGCCGATCCGTGCGCGCGGATCGTGTTCATGAAGGCGGCTCAGGTCGGAGCCACAGAGGGAGCCAATAACTTCATCGGCTTCGTCATCCACCAGGCGCCGGGGCCGATGCTGGCGGTCCAGCCGACGGTGGAGCTCGCCAAGCGGAACTCCCGCCAGCGCATCGATCCGCTGATCGAGGAGAGCGCGGCGCTCCGGGGCCTGGTGCGGCCGGCGCGGTCGCGGGATTCCGGCAACACCATGCTGTCGAAGGAGTTCGCCGGCGGCATCCTGATCATGACCGGCGCCAACTCGGCCGTCGGTCTGCGCTCGATCCCGGCGCGCTACATCCTCCTGGACGAGGTCGACGCCTATCCGGCCTCGGCCGACGAGGAAGGCGATCCGGTGACGCTGGCGGAAGCCCGCTCGCTCACCTTCGCCCATCGGCGCAAGGTGCTGTTGATCTCGACGCCGACGGTGAAGGGCTTCTCGCGCATCGAGCGCGAGTACGAGGCCTCGGACCATGCGTCGGTATTTCGTGCCCTGTGCCCCCATTGCGGGCACGCACAGGTGCTCGTCTTCGAGCGGCTCAAGTGGGACAAGGGCAAACCGGAGACGGCGGCCTACCACTGCGCATCCTGCGAGACGCCGATCGCCGAGCACCACAAGACGGCGATGCTGGCGGCCGGCGTTTGGCGGGCGACCGGAACCGCGGCCGATCCCTCGACCATCGGGTTCCACCTGTCGGCGCTCTATTCGCCGGTCGGCTGGCTGTCGTGGGAGGCCATCGCCCGCGCCTGGGTGGCGGCCGCAGGGCTCCGACGAAGCGATCCGCGCCTTTCGCAACACCATCCTCGGCGAGACCTGGGTCGAGAGCGGCGAGGCGCCGGACTGGCAGCGGCTCTACGACCGCCGCGAGCGCTGGCCCGCGGGCACGGTTCCCGCCGGCGGGCTGTTCCTGACCGCCGGCGCCGATATTCAGAAGGACCGCATCGAGGTCGATGTCTGGGCCTGGGGCCGGGGCCTGGAGAGCTGGCTGATCGACCACATCGTCATCGAGGGCGGGCCCGAGCGCACCGAGCCCTGGGCCGCGCTCGACCGGCTGCTCTCACAGGTCTGGCCGCATGAGAACGGCGCGACATTGACCTTGGCGAAGCTCGCCATCGATACCGGCTACGAGCCGACCGCGGTCTACGGCTGGGCGCGCCGCGCCGGGATCTCCCAGGTGGCGCCGGTCAAGGGCACCGACGGCTTCAACCGGTCGAGCCCGGTCTCGGGTCCGACCTATGTGGACGCTTCCGACGGCGGCAGGCGGCTCCGCCGCGGCGCCCGGCTCTGGAGCGTGGCCGTGTCGACCTTCAAGGCCGAGACCTACCGGTTCCTGCGGCTGGAACGGCCGACCGACGAGGAGCGCGCCGAGCCGGCACACCGTATCCGCCCGGCAGCGTCCATCTGCCGCACTGGGTCGAGGACGAGTGGCTGAAGCAGTTCGTTGCCGAGCAGTTGGTGACGGTGCGCACGCGGCGCGGCTTCGCCCGGCTCGAATGGCGGAAGCTGCGCGAGCGCAACGAGGCGCTGGATTGCCGGGTCTATGCCCGGGCCGCCGCCTGGATCGCCGGCGCCGACCGCTTCCCGGAGCGCCGCTGGCGGCGCATGGAAGCCGCGCTCGCCAATGAACCCGGCCCCGAGGGGTCGGTCGCGAAGGACGCCGCGCCGCCGGATCCCGGCTCCCGCCCGGCGGGGCGCCGGCGCATGACCCGCAGCAAGTGGATGGGCTGAGACATGGCGGACAAGACGTATACCGAAGACCAGGCGCGGGCGCTGCGCGAGGCGCTGACCTCGGGCGTGCTCACCGTCTCCTATGACGGCAAGAGCGTCACCTACCGCTCGGTGGACGAGATCAAGACGGCGCTGGCCGAGATCGAGAGCGCGCGGGCCCGCGAGGCCGGCAGGCAGGTGCGCCAGATCCGTATCGTCGGCAATAAGGGGTTTTGAGCATGGGCTGGCTCACACGCACCGCCGCCTCCTGGCGCGCGCTCCGCACCGGCGCAGGTCCATCCCGCCGGCCGATCCACGAGGCCGCGGGCTCGGGACGGCGCTCGCTAGCCTGGCGGCCGGGCAACCCCGGCGCCATGGCGGCGACCTTCGCCACCGGCCACGACCTCCGGGTCAAGTCGCGCGATCTGGTGCGCCGCAACGCCTGGGCCGGCAGCGCCGTCGATGCCTTCGTCACCAACTGCATCGGCACCGGCATCAAGCCGCAGTCGATCGCCACCGACGCGGCGTTCCGGGAAGCCGTGCATGCGCTGTGGTGGGACTGGTGCGCCGAAGCGGACGCCGACGGCGTCACCGACTTCTACGGCCTTCAGGCCCTCGCCTGCCGGGCCATGCTGGAGGGCGGCGAATGTTTCGTGCGCTTGAGGGTGCGCCGGCCCGAGGACGGTCTCGCGGTGCCGCTGCAGCTCCAGCTTCTGGAGGCCGAGCATGTGCCGCTCACCTTCAACACGACATTGCCGGGCGGCAACCTGGTGCGGGGCGGCATCGAGTTCGACCGGTTGGGACGAAGGGTCGCCTACCACCTGACCCGCGCCCATCCCGGCGATCCGATCATGCGGCCGCGCGACCACGACCTGGTGCGGGTGCCGGCCGACCGCATCGCCCATCTCTACCGGCCGCTCCGTCCCGGCCAGATCCGGGGCGAGCCCTGGCTCGCCCGGGCGCTGGTCAAGCTCGACGAGCTCGACCAATACGACGACGCGGCGCTGGTCAAGGCCAAGGTCGCGGCGCTCTTTACCGGGTTCGTCGTCTCGCCGGACCCCGAGGACGCCGTCATGGGCGGGGACGAGCCCGACGAGGACGGTGTCGTCGAAGCCAGCCTCGAGCCCGGCACCATGCAGCGGCTGAAGCCCGGCCAGGATGTGCGCTTCGCCGAGCCGGCCGACGCCGGGTCGAGCTACGAGGGGTTTTTCCGCAATCAGCTGCGCGCCGTCGCCACCGCCGCCGGCGTCACCTACGAGCAGCTGAGCGGCGATCTGACCCAGGTCAACTATTCCTCGATCCGCGCCGGGCTGCTCGAGTTCCGCCGCCGCTGCGAGACCATCCAGCACGCGGTGGTGGTGCACCAGCTGTGCCGGCCGGTCTCGAACAAGGGTTTCGAGGGACTGGGGTGGCGTGCTCGGCGACGAGGGTCGACCGCCTTGTGCACCACTGCCACATCGTCAACATCCGGGGCAACAGCTACCGGATGAAGGATCATCAGAACCTGCTGCAGTCCGGCGCAATGTGGCGCGAGTGGATGAGAACGGCGGTGCTCGCCGGCGCCCTGGAGGCGCCCGGGTTCGCGAACGATCCGGCGCCCCATCTGACCGCCAAGTGGATCCCCCAGGGCTGGCAATGGGTCGATCCCGAGAAGGAGTTCAAGGCGGTGGTGCTGGCCATTCGGGCCGGTCTCATGAGCCGGTCCGAGGCGATCTCGGCCTTCGGTTACGACGCCGAAGAGATCGACCGCGAGATCGCCGCCGACAACGCCCGCGCCGATGCCCTCGGCCTGGTGCTCGACAGCGACCCGCGCAAGGTCGCGCGCACCGGCGCCGCTCAGCCCGATGCGGAATCCGAACCCAAGTCCGATGAACGGGAATCGGATGAAGACGAACCCATGAACGAGATGAGGAGGCCGGCATGACCATGCTGCCGCATATCGCAAGCCGGGTGCTGGATACACCGCTGGTGATCGGCCAGGCGAAGCTCGAGGCGATCCTCGCCGTCATCGGCCCGCGCATCGGCATCGAGGCGCCGGCGCCCGCCGTCATGAACGGCGACGGCCGCCGCCGCGGCGCGAATCTTGTAACGCCCGAGGGCATCGCCGTCATCCCGGTGTTCGGCACGCTGGTCAAGCGGGCCGGCGCCATCGAGGCGGCCTCGGGCCTGACCTCCTACGGCCACCTCGAGGACCGGATCATGGATGCCGCCACCGACCCGGCGGTGCGGGCCATCCTGCTCGACGTCGACAGCCCGGGCGGCGAGGCGGCGGGTGTGTTCGATCTCTCCGACCTCGTCTTCGAGGCGCGCAGCCTCAAGCCGGTCTGGGCGGTTGCCGACGAGGAGGCGTTCTCCGGCGCCTATGCCATCGCCAGCGCCGCAGAGCGCCTGTTCGTGCCGCGCACCGGGGGCCTCGGCTCGATCGGCGTCGTCGCCGTCCATGTCGACCGCTCGGCGCGCGACGCCATGGAGGGTTCCACACCACCACCGTCTATGCCGGCGCCCGAAAAAACGATTTCAACCCGCACGAGACCCTGAAGGACGGCGCGCGGCGGACGCTGCAGGCCGAGGTCGACCGGGTCTACGCGCTCTTCGTCGACACCGTCGCCCGCAACCGCGGCCTGACGGCGGACGCCGTGCGCGCCACCGAGGCGCGGCTCTTCTTCGGCGAGGACGCGGTCCGCTCAGGTCTCGCCGACGAGGTCGGCACCCTGCGGAGCGCCTTCGCCGCGCTCGCCGCGGCGCTCTCCACCCCTCGATCGATCGTTGCCGCGCCGGCCGTTCTGCCGGGCCCGGCATCCCACCAGCCAAGCAACCGAAAGGAGCACGCCATGAATGACGACACCGTCATCGAAACCACAAATGCCGACGGCACTGCGCTGCCGAATCCAGAGACCGCCGAGTCGGAGCCCGCGCCCGAGGCGGCGAAGCCCGAGCCGAAGACCGCCGAGGTGGTCGACCTCGACGCGGTTCGCAAGCAAGCGAGGGGCGAAGGCGCGGCGGAAGCCGGGCTCATCGCCGAGCTCTGCACCCTCGCCGGCATGCCCGAACGCACCGCCGACATGCTCGCCAAGGGGCTTTCGGCCGACGCCGTGCGCCGGGAACTTCTGAACTTGAAGGCGGGCGCGGACGCCGAGGTGCACAACCATGTGCTGCCCGGCGCCGGCATCGGCGGCCCCGCCAATCTCGACGACAATCCGGTGGTGCGGGCGGCAACCGCCCGGGCCGCCGCTGCAAAGGAGGTCTGATCCATGAACGCTTACTCTGAGTCCACTCATCTCGGCGACGTCCTCAAATGCGAGGCGCCGAACCTCTATAGCCGCGAGACCGTCACGGTGCTCGCCGGCGACGGCGCCGAGCGCGCCCTCAAGGTCGGCGCGGCGATCGCCCGGCGGACCCGGTCCACGGTCACGGTGACGGCCGGCGACGGCAATACGGGCGACGGTGAAGCCGCGCCGGCCGACCCGCCGCTCGGCGCCTTGGCCGAGGCCGGGGCCTACCGGCTCGCCTGCATCACCGCCGGGGCCGACGGCGGCACCTTCCAGGTGCTGAGCCCGAAGGGCTACCGGCTCCCCGACCTCACGGTCGGCACGGCCTATGCGGGCGGTCACCTCAACCTCACCGTCGCCGACGGCGCCGCCGACTTCGCCGCGGGCGATACGTTTACGATCGAGGTATCGGGCGACGGCAAGGTGGTCGGCCTCGATCCAACGGCCGTCGACGGCACGGCCGAGGCCATCGGCATCGTTGCCTTCGACGTGACCGCGCCGGACGGCGCCGACGCGGAAGTCACGGCGATCCTGCGCGACGCCGTCCTCGCCGACCGGGCGATCGTCTGGCCCGCCGGTATCACCGAGGCACAGAAGAAAGCCGCCATCGCCGATCTCGAAGCCCGCGGCATCCTCGTCCGCAAGGCCGCCTGAGCCCCACCCCTCGACCATCCATCCCCTGAACCCACTTGATCGGCCCGGCTCCGCCGGCGCCGGAGGAGTCCTCCCATGCCCATGAACAACCCCTTCGACACCCCCGCCTTCCACGTGACGGCGCTGACCGCGGCCATCAACATCCTGCCCAACAGCTATGGACGGTTGGAGCGCATGATGCTGATGCCGCCCCGGCCGGTGCGCTTCCGCCAGATCGCCGTCGAGGAGAAGAACGGGGTTCTCAACCTGCTGCCGACCCTCCCCATAGGCTCGCCCGGCACCGTCGGCGAGCGCGGCAAACGCAAGCTCCGCAGCTTCAACATCCCGCATATCCCGCACGACGACGTGGTGCTGCCCGAGGAAGTCCAGGGTATTCGCGCCTTCGGTTCGGAGAACGAGACCCAGGCGCTCGCCGACGTCATGGCCGATCACCTGCAGTCGATGCGCAGCAAGCACGCGATCACGCTCGAGCATCTGCGTATGGGGGCCCTCAAGGGGGTGATCCTCGATGCCGACGGCTCGGCCCTCTACGACCTCTATGCCGAGTTCGGCATCGAGGCCAAGACCGTTGCCTTCGGCCTCGACGATGACGACACCGACGTCAAGGGCCGCTGCATCTCGGTGCTGCGCCATATCGAGGACAATCTGCGCGGCGAGTTCATGACCCGGGTTCATGCCCTGGTGGCGCCTGAGTTCTTCGATGCGCTGACCTCCCACGCCAAGGTCGAGAAGGCCTACGAGCGCTGGATGGAAGGCGCGGCGCTCCGCGACGATTTGCGCGCGGGCTTTACCTTCGGCGGCATCACCTTCGAGGAGTACCGCGGCCAGGCCACGGACCCGGACGGCGTCGTGCGCCGGTTCATCGCCGAGAACGAGGGCCATGCCTTCCCGCTCGGCACGGTCGAGACCTTTGCGTCCTACTTCGCGCCGGCCGACTTCAACGAGACCGCCAACACCCTGGGCCAACAGCTCTACGCCAAGCAGGAGCCGCGCAAGTTCGAGCGCGGCACCGATCTCCACACCCAATCCAACCCGCTGCCCATGTGCCACCGCCCGGGCGTGCTGGTGAAGCTGACGGCCGAGTGAGGTGGAAGGTCCCTTCAGGCAAGCCGTGGACGACTGCTTCCGCCATCTCGGCCGCGAAGCGGTCTATACCCCGGAAGGCGGTGACCCCGTCACTGTCCGCGTAATCGCCAAACGCCCGGACGAGATCGTCGGCCTCGGCGAGACCCGCATCCATGCCGGCACCGCGCTGTTCGATGTGCGCGCCTCGGAGATCGCCGAGCCGCGGCCGGGCGACCGACTGAGCGTCGGTGGTGAGGACTATCTCGTCCAGGGCGAGCCGGTCGGCGATACCGAGCGGCTGGTCTGGACGCTCGAGGCCTGCCCGGCGGGAGCCTGACCGGCATGAAGCTCACCGCCACCATGGTTGGCTCGCTGAAAGCGGACATGCAGGCCGAGCTGCGCCGTATCGAGCGCGCGGTGCCGGACGGCGTGAAAGCCGCCGGCGACGGGCTCAAGGGGAGCTTGCGCAAGCAAGTCATCGCCGCCGGTCTCGGCGCCCGGCTCTCGCGCACCTGGCGCGGCAGGACCTATGTCAATAAGGGCCACGATGCCGCGAGCCTGGTGTGGTCGAAGGCGGCCCAGATCGTCCGTGCCTTCGACGAGGGCGTCGTGATCAAGGGCAAGGGCGGCAACTGGCTCGCCATCCCGACGCCGGCGGCGCCGAAGCGCGGTGTCGGCGGCAAGCGCATTACGCCCGCCACCTTTCCGACCGACCGCCATGGGCCGCTCAGGATGGTCAAGAGACGCGGGCGCACCGCGCTGCTGGTGGTCGACGGGGCGCGGGTGAGCGCCCAGACCGGGCGCGTCGGCCGGCGCGCCAAGGGCGGCGGGCGCACCAAATCGGGCAGCTTCAAACAAGGCATCGCCACGGTCGCGATGTTCGTGCTGGTGCCGCAGGTGAAGCTAAAGAAGCGGCTCAACGTCGCCGGCGCCGCCGAGAGTTGGGCACGCAGGTTGCCGAGATTGATCGGCCGGCAGGTGCGGGCAACGGCACGACGGTGACGCCATGGCGAGCAAGACCGAACAAATCCTGACCGCGCTCACCGTCCGGCTGCGCGCGGTGCCGAAGGCCAAGATCGAGCGCAACACCGCCGCGCCCGAGCGCATCCCAAGGGGCGGGCTGATCGTGCTGCGCGACGGCGATCCGGGCGAGCCGGAGCAGACCCTCGGCGGCATCGGCGGCGTCTATTACAGCCACGCGGTCGAGATCGAGGTCTATGTCGAGGCCGGCGAAGCGGCGGCCAGGGACGCGGCCTTCGACGCCCTGGTCCGGAACATCGGCGCGGCGCTCGACGCCGATCCCACCCTCGGCGGCCTCGCCTTCGGCATGACCACCGGCAGGCCGGCGATCGACACCGAGGCGGTGATCGGCGCGCCCGCCATCAAGACCGGTACCGTCGAGTGCGTGATCGAGTACGAGAGCGAAACCCCGCTCGGCTGACCCGCCGACACCCATCAGACACGAAGGAGACATCTCATGGCCCGAGCCTATGGTTCGAGCGCCACGCTGCTGCTCAAACGCGAGTTTGCCTACGGGCAGGCGGCGGCCGGCGACTACATCCGCATTCCCTTCAACCGCTGCACGCTGGGCTCCGAGCAGGGCCTGATCGACGACCCGGCGCTGGGCCAGGGGCGCGACCCCTATGCGCCGCTGCAGGACGCGATCATGGACGAGGGCGAGATCGTCGTGCCCGTCGATCCGCGCTACATCGGCCTCTGGCTGACCGGCCTCCTCGGCACGCCCACGACCACCGACGACGGCGCGGATCCGGCGACCTATACCCACGAGTTCGTCTCGGGCAAGGACAGCCTGCCGAGCTACACCGTCGAGGTCGGCCACAAGCAGGTGCCGGCCTACTTCCGGCACGCCGGCGTCGTGTTCGATTCCATCGCGCTCGAGTTCGCCCGCTCGGGCGCCGCGGCGGCCACCATCCAGTGCGTCGCGCAGGGAGAGACCCGCTTCGCGGCCAGCCAGGGCGGCACGCCGTCCAAGCTCGACTTCCGCCGCATCAGCCAGTTCCAGGGCTCGATCAGCCGGGGCGGCACGGCGGTCGCCAATCTCACCGCCGGCTCGCTCACCTATGCCAACAATCTGGAGAAGATCGAGACCATCCGCTCCGACGGTCTCATCGACGGCGCCGATCCCACCGTCGCCGCACTCACCGGTTCCATCGAGGTCCGCTTCGCCGACACGACGCTGATCGATCTCGCCTCGAACGGCGCCCCGGTCGATCTGGAGTTCGCCTACCGGATCGGCGACGACCTCAAGCTCACCTTCGAGGCCCACGAGGTCTATCTGCCGAAGCCCGCGCTCACGGTCGAGGGGCCGGGCGGGGTCTCGGCCCGCTTCGACTTCCAGGGTGCGCGCAACGAGACCGAGGGTCGCATGCTGACCGTGACGCTGATCAACGATCTCGACGGGAGCGACTATTCATGAGGACCTGGGCATGATCTCACTCGAACGAAAGACCGAGCCTTACGAGCTGACGCTACCCTACGGCGTCAGCGTCACGGTGACGCCGCTCACCACCGCCGCCATGGCGGCGGCCCAGGCCGACGCACGAAAGCGTCTCGAGAGCCTGGAGGTGCAGGCGAGGGAACGGAAGGAGTCGGGGCTCGCCCTCGACGGGCTGCCCGATCTCTCGGACGACGGCGCCCGCGAGGGCCAGTACCAGGCGCTGCTGATCCACAGCCTCGCGGCCCGCCACATTACCGTCTGGTCGGGCATCGAGGACGACCCTCCGGTGACGCGCGAGAACGTCGCCGCGCTGATGGACCTCTACCCGGTGGGCGAGCAGTTCATCCAGGAGTTCACGCTGCGCCAGGTGCTGCTGACGGCAGCAAAAAACGTATCCGGGCCCTCTGCCGATGGCATCTCCAGTCAGGCGGCGGGCCCGGATACTGCGAAGCCTGCGAGGCGGAAGACCAAGACTGCGCAAAGGGCGGCGTCGGCCTGAACGGCGGGCCCTGTCCCTATCGCGAACACGCAGCCATTACCCTCGAGGAGCACCAGGCCTGGGAGGTGTTCACCGCCTCCCTCGGGCAGGTCCGTATCGCGCCCTCGAGCCGGGTGCTGGGCATCGACATGACCGCGGCGCTCGGAATCGCCCGGGCGCGCGGGTTCGACGAAGACGTGATCTCCGAGCTGCTGCGGGCGGCCGAGGCCGGGCTGATCGAGGCAATGAACGAGAAGGATGGCGATTGATGGCCAAAGCCAAACACACCTATGCGGTACGGCTCGCCGTCGAGGGCGGCAACCGGGTCAAGGCCGACCTCACTTCGGTGGGCGCGAGCGGCGAGCGCTCGATCAAGAAGATCGACCGCGCGTCCGACCGGGCCTCGCGCGGGCTCGGCACTCTGGGCGACCGGGCTTCTAGCCTGCGGCGTAACATGCGCCTGTTGGGCGGTGTCGTCGCCGGCGTCGCCGCCGGCGGCGGTCTTGCCCTGCTAGTCAAACGATCGATCGACGCGGCGGACTCGATTGCCAAGACCGCCGATGCCATCGGCATCTCGACCGACGCCCTGCAGGAGCTCCGCTTCGCGGCGGACCTGTCCGGCGTCTCGGTCGAGAGCCTGGACAAGGCCCTGAAGTTCGCCACCAAAGCGATCGGCGAACTGCGCACGCGCACGTCGTCGGAATTGACCACCGCGTTGAAGAATTTCGACGCGCAGCTCTTGCGTAACATCGAGAGCGCGGGTTCGGTCGAGGAAGCGATCAATCTCGTCTTCCGGCGCATGGGCGAGATGGAGGACGCAACCCAGAAGGCGGCGCTTGCCAAGTCCGTGTTCGGGCGCGCCGGGATCGATTTGGTCAACATCGTGCGCGGCGAGGCGGGTGCACTCGAGGAGATGCGCCAGCATGCCCGCGACCTCGGCATCGTGCTCGACGAAGAGCTGCTGCGCAATGCGGAGAAGACCAAGGACCAGCTGACGGTGCTCGGCACGGTGCTCAGCGCCAATCTCAACAAGGCCATTTTGGAGCACGCCGACGCCATCGGCGACCTTGCCGAGCAGTTCACGGAGGCCTTGCCGACCCTGATCGGTTGGGTGAGCAGCTTCGGCCAGTGGATCGGTTTGATCGAGCAGACCAAGACCGAGCGGCTGGCCGAAATCCGTGAGGAGATCGCCGAGATTGACGAGGCCATGCAAAACTGGTTCAGGCGGGCGCTGGAGTGGTCTGCCATCGACGCTATGCTCGGCAACGAACAAAACGGCCCGCTCAAGCGCAAGCGTGCGGCACTGGTCGCTGAGTTGGCCGATCTTGAGCGTCAGATAGCTGAAGCGGCTCAGACGCCGCTCGTCGTTACGCCAGCGGCCACGCCGGCCGGCAGCCCGACCGCCGCGACCCTGGACGACCCCGTTATGACGGCGGAGCAACAGGCGCGGCGTCTGGTGCAGATCGAAAAGAGCCTCAACCAGCAACTGTTCCAGTTGCGCTATCAGGGCGCCGAACGTATCCGGGCCGAACACCTGAAGCTCGTTACCGAACTCCAGCACCTGATCAAACCGGATGGCTCCAATCTCGATGAGGTCGAGCGCCTCCTCATCGGCGCTGCCGCGGTCCGCGACGACAAGCTCGTCGCGCTTGCCCGGCGCGAGCAGGAAACGGCCGACAGGCGTACCCGCGCCAACCAGCGCATCCTCGAAGGGCTCAGGGCCGAACAGGAGGCGCTGGCGATGACCGACCGGCAGCGCTTCGTTTCCCAGGCGCTGCGGCGGCTCTCGGCCGAGGCGACCGAGGAGCAGCGCCGCCAGGTCGAGGCGCTCGCCGGCGCTCTGTTCGACGAGCGCCAGGCCGAGGAGGCGCGCGACCGGGCCGGCGCCACCGTCGCGGAGCTGGAGGCGGAACGGGCCGCGCTCGGCCAGACCGACCGCCAGCGCTTCATCTCACAGGCGTTGCGCCAGCTCTCTGCCGAGGCAACGGAGGCCCAGCGCCAAGAGGTGCGCACGCTTGCCGGCGCGCTCCATGACGAGCAACGCGCGATCGAAGCCCGCAACGAGGCCGAACGCGAGGCCAACCGGCTGCGCGCCGAGGGCGAAGCGCTGACCGAACGATTGCGCACGGCGCAGGAAGCCTATGCCGACGAGATCGAACGGCTCCGGGAGCTGCTCGATGCCGGCGCCATCGACCAGGAGACCTTCGGTCGGGCGTCCGAGGAGGCCGACGACCGCATGCTGCGCTCGAGCCGCGAATGGTCCGACGGGGTGCGGCGCGCCATCCGCGATTATCTCGACGAGGCCACCGATGCGGCCAAGACATTCGAGCAGGCGACCACGCGGGCCCTGAAGGCGAGCGAGGACGCCTTCGTCGAATGGGCGATGACGGGCAAGTTCTCGGCCAAGGACCTGTTCAACACCATCGCCGAGGAGGCGCTCCGGGCCGCCTACCGCATGGCGGTGGTGGCGCCGCTCAACAACATCCTCGGGAGCATCTTCGGCGCCATCGGCGGCAGCATCTTCGGTGGGACCGGTGTCGCCACCACGTCCGCCGGCACGCCGATGATCGGCGACTTCCCGGTGCCCTCGGGACCCACGGCGTTCGCCCATGGCGGCGGCGTGATCGGCCGCGACGCCTTCCCGGCCCGCATGGTCGACCCTGCCGTGTTCGATCGCGCGGCCCGCTACCACCGCGGCGGCATCGTTGGCGGCGAGAGGCCGATCGTGGCCCGTAGCGGCGAAGGGGTATTCACGCCCGGACAGATGCAAGCGTTGGCGCCGATCTCGAATGTGAAGCCCGTGGTCCATGTCGCGGTCAACGTCCGCAACACCGCGCCCGGCGCCCGGGCCTCGGCCGATGTGCGGCGCGAGCCGGGCGGCGATCTCACCCTCGACATCATGATCGAGCGGATCGAAGGCGGCATGGCGCGCCATATTGGCCGCGGTGAGGGCCTCGCGCCGACCCTCGAGCGCCGCTACGGGCTCAATCCGGCGGCCGGGAGCCTGCGATGATTCCCGCGCCACTCACAGACCGAGCGTGCTGTGGGAGCCGAGGCGCACCAGATCGAGGTGCCCGGCATTGGGCTTGCGGTAGATCAGCACCAGGTCGGGCCGGAGATGGCAGTCCCGGAAATCCTTCCATGACCCGGTCAGGGCATGGTCGTGACAGCGCCGGGGAAGCGCCCGGTCGGCCGCAAGATCGACGACCACGGCCCCGAGGGTCTCGTCCAGCGTTCCGGCGAACCGGCCCTTCTTCTCGCGTTTGTAATCTCGCTTGAAGGCGGCGGTGCGCCTAATCGTCCGCATTCAGATCGGCCATCAGCCCGTCGACGCCGCCGACCTCGACCAGATCGCCGCGCCGGGCCGCCTTCATGGCTTCGATCGTCTCCTCGTTGGGAACCAGGGGATCGAAGGGCAACCGCTTCTCGGCCGCGATCCGCACCATCATCAGGCGGAACGCATCGGACACGGTGAGGCCGATCGAGCCCAGCACGGCCGTGGCCTCGTCCTTGATCTTCTCATCGATGCGGGCGCGAACGACGGTGCTCATGACAATCCTCCATACATGGGCCACATCGTAGCCCATGTATGGAGCCGCGTCCACGCTTTGAAGGGTGTCCTATGTCGAACCGCTGGCCCGACCGCCTGCCGCTGCCGACGCTGGAGGGCTACGGCGTTCAGCCCGGCGAGGCGGTCCTGCGCACCGAGATGGAGGCGGGCCCGGCCCGCCAGCGCCGGCGCTTCACCGACGTGCCGAGCCGCATCGCCGTGCGCTGGGTGCTGCGGCCCGATCAGTTCGCCCTGTTCGAGGCCTGGTACCGCTGGGTCGCGGCCGAGGGCGGCGCCTGGTTCGAAATGGACCTGCTGGGCGGTCTCGGCCTGTTGCCGCAGGAAGCCCGCTTCACCCGCCAGTTCGACGCGAGGCCCTGGCGCGGACGCCTCTGGGAGGTAACCAGCGAGCTCGAAATCCGCGCCCGGCCGACGCTGAGCGAAGGCGCCATGGCCCTGCTGCTCACCGAGGATATGCCGGCTCTCAACGCGAGCATCGATGCGCTGCACGGCTTCGTCCACGAGACCCTGCCCGGACCCCACGCCTGGTAGCGCCGCAACCGGCGCCGATCCGGGCGCAACACATGCCAAGTCCCACGCAACGATTGCCGGCCGGCGTGCAACACACTGGAGTCCACTCATGAACATCGAGACCCAGCTGCGCGCGGCGGTCTCGCGCGCGGACGCCGACAGCCGTCTGCTGCACGAGATCGTCCACGGCGATGCCGCCGCCACCGTCGCCACCGAGGGCGGCCCGGTCAAGACCGTCGCCAAGGCGGTTCAGGACGTCGAGGCCGGCGTCGCCGCCGCCGCGGGCACCGTGACCGCGGGAGTCGCGGACGCGGAAGCCGCCCGGGACGAGGCCGTCGAGGCCCGGGATGCCGCCCAGGCCGCCGTCGGCGGCGTGCTGGTCTCCGCCGCCGACACCACGGCCGACAAGCTCTCGGTCAAGCTCCGGCCGGGTTACGGCCTCGAGACCGCGATCGAGGAAGCCGGCGGCGACGAGCGCCTCCGCTTCGCCGTCACCCCGCAACTGAATGCCGGCGCGCTGCTGGCGCTCGCCCGCGACTTCATCTGACGGGGCCCTCATCCGACCCGCCCTTTTCCGACCAGGAGAAACCGCCCATGGCCAATCAACCGATCTTCGTCGCCGCCTGGCGCCAGGATTTTGCGACCCTCGTCGCCGCGCGCGCCAACCAGGCGCAGGACCTGTTCACGCCCGGCGCCAACGGCACCCGCCTCCACGCGATCGTGCTCGCCAATGATGGCGAGGTGCCGGCGCTCGCCGAGTTCGGCGCCTACGATGTCGTCGGCGACGACGTCGAGGTCGACATCTTGCCCGGAAGCGTTGCCGACACCGATCCCTTCACCGTGACCCGGGCCGCCGGCGCCTGGCCGGCTCTCGAGGACGGCCTGGTGCTGACGCTCTCCAAGGGCGCGGTGGCGAACCGGGGCGATTACAGGCTCACGAGCCGGACCGATACCGTGCTGACGCTGGAGAACACGCCCGGCAACGCCATCGCCGCGGCCACCGGCATCGACGCCGCCATCTACCACTGGCGGCCGATCTGGTCGGCGACGGTGCCCGCGCGGGCCGGCTACGACGGCTATCCGGCTCACGCCGGCCTCGATCCGGGGCAGATGCCCTGGCTCGAGGCCGCCGGCGACCGCTGGCTGCTGCCGACGACGGCGCTGGCGGCACGTCTGCCGCAGAACGCCAACGCGACCGTTACCGGCAACGTTCATGTCACCCTGTTCGGCGGCGATTACTGATGGCGAACTCCACCGTCACCGCCGATCTGCCGCGCCGCCGGCCGCCGCCGCGCCCGCACAAGCTGCCGGCGAGCCAGCGCTGCGTCGGGTTGCTCAACGGCGAGGCCTCCTATCCGGGCAAGGGCTGCGCCAGCGGACATCACCTATTACTACATGGCCTTCGTGATGGCCGATGGCTCCGTGCGCATGTCCGGGACCAACAACAACAACGAGCTCGCCATGGAGGGCAATGCCTACGGCCCCCAGCATCTCCACTACCTGGTCTGGGACAACCGCACCAATGCCGACCACCCGGTCTCCGGGCGGCCCCGCTACGTTGTCGGCTCCTACGGCTCCGTCGCCATGCTGACCGATGACGGCGACGTCGTCGCCTGGGGCCATAACGGCCACGGCCAGCAGGGGCGCGGGCACACCACCGGCAACGGCATCGCGCGCTCGATCGATGCGAGCTATATCGGCCGCGCCTCCGGTATCCCGGGCCGTGACGTGGTCAAGCTCGACCTGGTGCGGGGCTCTCCGGCCAACTCGTCGTCCCTCCATGCGCTCTGCCGGGACGGCAGCCTCTGGGCCTGGGGGTACGGCGGCTAC
>CBDFHV010000084.1:0-329398 GCA_965247705.1 Rhodospirillales bacterium
ACAGGGCTGAGCCATGCGGTCCAGGACCTTGTTGGTCCGCAATCGGGCAACATAGGGCGTCCCGCGACGCTCCAGGCCCGACAGCAGGGGATCGCTGGGGAACCCAGCGTCGATGCGCACCAGAGCGACTTGGCACAGCGTCTCTTCGGCTCGGTCCACGAGATCAAGGATGAAGTCCAGCGCCCCCTCGGCGGTGTGGGCGTTGCCCTCCCGTAAACGAGCGTCCAGAAGGTCGCCGGTTTCGGCGATGCTGGCCACCAAAGGGTGGTACATGCGCTGATGGTAATGGCCGTTCCAGGCCGAGCCGGGTTGATGGCCGTGGACCTCGATCGGCAGGCTGTCCACGTCGATGGTCAGATATCGCTGCCGGTGACCGCCGCGCAGGCCCCGGAACCGCCGCCCCGCGAGCTCGGTGATCGCCTCATGGAGCACAGTGCGGGCCTCCGGCGTGCTCAGAAGCGCGATCAGACGCGACAGCGTGGGTTGCGAGGCCAGGTGCGCCTCGGTGGACAACGGCGTGACACCCCGTGAACCGCTTGCAGTCAGGCGTAGGCCCGCATCATGGCGGAGCGCGTCGGCGTCGTCTTGGTCGTGCCAACCCTGGCCAAAGAGAAGCAGAACCGTGCGCAGCAGATCGGCCAGGGGATAGGTGACACGATCGGCCTTGCGCGGATCGTGCAACCGCTCGGTCAGCCACTCGATGATCCGGGTGCGCTCCATGATCTCGCGCAAGAGCACGGCCCCCGGTTCCCCGGTCAGCCGCTCGGGTCGGGATTCGATGCGAAGGGACTTGTTGAACGAGGCTTGCCTATCCGGTTAACGCCCATGACCGCTACATGTAGGGTGCCGCCACTCTCCCGAGTAAAGCTCGGCATAGGTTGGAGCAGAGGTGTCGCCCGCGATGCCGAGCAATGAGCGGAAGGCGTTGAACGGGTAGAACCGCCTGTTGAAGCGGAAGGTGAACTCGTTGAGGTAGGCTTGTAGGTGCTGGTGGCTAACGCCGTGGTGGATACCGATCAGCCACGTCTTCAGGTTGGCGAAAACCAGATGGATGATCGGCAGGTATTGCTCGGCAACCTCTGGATCACCACACTCGGCAACAGCGAAGTGCTCATAGCCGCGCTTACCGAGGCCAGCATAGCCGCTCCAATCGTCAGTAACGATCAGCGATCCCGGCGCGACGGTGCTCTCGACGAACCCACAGAGCGACTCGGCGCTACGGTCGAGCACGACGGCGAGCCGAACGCGTCCGCATAGCGTCCGTCTTTCCGGTTGTCGAGCTTGGTGCCCGGCTTTCGATGACGCACCTCGATGGCACAGGAGACGGGAACCTTGTGATGAACACCACGGCCTTCCCCACGCGTTCGCCCGCCAACCCAGGTTTCGTCCACCTCAACATGGTTCTTGGGCTGTCCACCGATCCTGTCTTGGTTGGCCGCACCATGCCCGAGCGGAGCTTGTGGAGAATTTGAAAGGCCGTCTCGTAGCGCGAAAGACCAAGTTGCCGCTGAAACTGCACGGCGGACATGCCGGGCGTCTGACTGGCGACCAGATAAGCGGCCCAGAACCAGACGTTCAGCGGAGTGTGGCTACGCTCCATCACTGTTCCCACCGTCAGCCCGGTGTTCTGGCGGCACTTGCGGCAGCGCAGGACGCCAGGGCGGTTTTCAAAGTGGAACGGCTCTCCCGCCGTGCCGCAGTGCGGGCAGGCAAAGCCGTCTCCCCAGCGGGCTTTCTCCAGGTAGGCGGCGCAGGCCGCATCATCGGGGAAAAGTCGCTGGAACTCGGGTAGCGAATGCGGGAATGGGAGATCGGCGCGGTCAAGAACATCCATGGCGCGCTCCCCTATATCCGGTTCGCGCCCATTCTAGCCCTAGTGGGTGTGGGTGTAAACCGGATAGGCAAGGAACGAGGAACCGAACAGAGATAGCGTTTCACCCATGGCGCACGGCGGAGGTTTGTTGTGAATCCTTCTAGCACATTGATTTTACGTCAAAATCCGCCGCGCGCCAGTCATTTCAGGCCCCTTGGGTGAATAAGGCGGGTTCATATTTTGGCTCTATACCAATAGATATAACAAGAATTGGCCATCCATTAGTTTTACAAATTTTTAGTATTTTTTCAATTATTGCATAAGTCAATTCGTATTTATTATCTATAGCCTTTTTATTTATAGAATTACTTTTTCTTACCGCAGCGTACGCGGAAAGTCTCGCATAACCAACTAAATGAGAATACGATAAACCAGGTATATATTCTATTATTTCTTGTACATAATTAAAAAATTTCTTTTTTATAGAAGGAAGTTCAATTAATTTCTCTTTCTTGTCAAATTTATACTTCTGTTCATTTATATTATTATCAAAGTCGTTTGATAGAATCTGGAGTACTATTAAACTTGGATTATACCGTGCCCCCTCACGTGTCAGAAATTTAATCCAGAGACCGTTGCCATTGTTTCCCATTCCGGCGTTCACTACAGGAGTTTGGTGTTTCTTTTCTATATCGTGTAACCATTTTCGCACTCGTTCGGGAAACTCTTCTCCGTCATTTACGCCGAATCCTTCGGAAAAATAATCTCCTAAAAATAGTATAGAATTCACGGGGAAACTATTTGGTTCGGCGCCACGAAAGCCGAAGGAATTTGTCGAGAAATTCATAACGAATTCTGGTGTATATTTCTTACCCTGATAAAGTTTTTTGTGCCATCTTCCATAGATTGGATCATACTTCGTAAATGATGGGCCGACGCTTCTGACCGTCAGCGCAGTCCGTGCCCATACTTCACCTAATATGAGGCATATCAAGATCGATACCAAAAATAAGAAGAAATTCTTTATTGCATTGGACATAGACAAATTCCCTAATTATTATTCATATTTCGGAAAAAACGGCTGCATTGTATTCGACCGACATTTCCCAGATGACCTTCAATTCGCAGCCAATCGTAGGCGAGTTCCACCACCGGTGGAATGAATTTCGCTCTGCGGCCATCCGACAGTCCCGATTTGATGATTTGGCCGTCCTTGGAAGCCCATTTGACCAATTTTGTCATTATCCGGACACACTTCTCCCGGCGCTTTTCCTCGCCGTCGATTTCCTCGACCTACGCCGGAGCGGGTCTTCGTCGCAAATCATCAATCAAGCTCAGGATTTTCCGGAACAACTCCCTCGGCACCGCCACCTCAGCCAATTGGAACGTAACGTAGCGGCCATGTCGGACAACCTTGGCCCCGACCTTCACCAACTTGTCGCGCAACGTCGTCATCGACTAGTGCTCCACCTCCTTCGGCAAGGCCAGCGTCCGCATGAAGCTGCCCAGATTATATGCCAGCGCATGAAGCTGGAGCCGAACGGCATTGTTGCGGAACTTGCGACATGACAGACGGGTCCAGTTGATGGCGTTCTTGCCTTCCTTGATGTGCTGCTCCGCCGTGCCACGGTGATTATAGAACGCCACCACCCGCTTGGTAGGGCGCGACAGATTAGTGACGATGAAACCGACGCGAGGAACCAGCTCGCCGGGATGCCACTCGACCTTGGCGACTACGCGGCGTTTTCTTGTCCCACGATCCAGCCTGATTGCTGAAGCTGGCGTGGAAACAGCGAACATGGTCGGGCGGGCGACCGACAGGTCGCGTCAGAAGATAGGCGACGTTTTCCTGGAGAACCTTGTTCGCTTTGTGGCGGATGGCGTACTTGTAACCCTCGGCTTCCAGGAATTCGTATAGGTCCGGCAATGCAAAGGCGGCATCGCCTCGGAAGTAGCGGCGCAGGCCCCGTTCCCGGTAGCGCTCAACCATCGGCTCCAGAACGCTGCGCCATCCGACGGCGCTGTGGACGTTGCCTGGCCGAAGCGCGGACCGCTCCAAATCGCCGAACTGGTTGAACACGAACAGTGGATGGTAGCAGGTGCAGGCGAAGTGCCCGTTGTAGGCGGTGCCTTCCTGATCGCCGTGAGTCGGGCTGACGCTGGAATCCATGTCGAGCACGACTCCTTTGGGCGGGTGCCGCGCGTGCACCCGGTCAATCCATTGCCCCGACAGATCAGCCAGTGCGGCGAGGTTCTCGTCGGCGGCCAGAAACTCCGTCTCGAAGCGTCCCATTTGGCTGGCAGATGCCGCAGCTCTCGCGACGGCGCGACCGACGACAATCCAACGCATCGCCGGATCACGGCCCAGGCGGTCGGCGTCGTTCACGTCCTCGTAGCCACCGAGACGGCCGAAGACGGACTGACGAAACAAGCCCGTCAGCGCGTGCTGGCCGTTCTTGCCAGTGCGCGGGTCAATCAGTTCATCGCCAACCATGTCCGTCAACCCGAGCGTGTCATCGAGTTCGCGGTAGACAAGCAATCCGGCATCGGTGGTGATCCTGGAACCATGAAACTCGAGCTTCAGGCGGCGGTCGAAATCAAGCCGCAATGGCTGACTCTTGGATTCACCCTCCGGGTTCGTCATCGACCACGTCTCCAGATGCATTCAACACATTGATTCTTATAGCAAAATCAGCACTACACCGCATCAAAAGACAGGCTCATATGGGGAATGGGGGTTAACGCAATCTCCACCCTGACCGAAGCACGATGCCGACCTGTTCCGCCGGACACAAAAAACTGAATTCCTTGACAAATCCGGCACGGAAGCCCATTTCACCGCTATCCATTGTCTCGCGATTGCGCGAAGCGCCGCCCATGTGCGGCGCCTTGTCCCGGGAACAATAATCAAAAACCCTCCCGTTCCGGCCGCGCCTGGGGCAGGTCGAAACGCCGGAGTTGGGGCCGCGTCAAGGACGCCGCTCGCGCCTCCAGGCGTACAAGGATACCTACGTGACCAACAGTAATTTCACCGAATTCGGCTTGGCCGAACCCATTGAGCGCGCCTTGAGTGCCAGAAACCATGTGGTGCCGACGCCGATCCAGGCGCGGGCCATCCCCGAACTTCTCACCGGCAGGGATTTACTGGGCATCGCCCAGACCGGCACCGGTAAGACGGCGGCTTTCGCGCTGCCTATTCTCCACCGGCTTTCCCGACAGCGGGCAAACAACGGGCATCGCGGACCGCGCGCCCTGATCCTTGCGCCAACCCGCGAACTGGCCATCCAGATCGGCGGTGAGTTCCGCGCCTATGGCAAGCATCTGCATCTGCGCCAGACCGTGATCTACGGCGGCGTCGGCCAGAAACCGCAGGTCAACGCGCTATCCCGCGGCGTCGAGATTCTCGTCGCCACCCCCGGCCGCCTGCTCGACCTCATGAACCAGCGGCGGGTCGATCTTGGGGCGGTCGAGTTCCTGGTCCTCGACGAGGCCGACCGGATGCTCGACATGGGCTTCGTGCGCGACGTCCGCAAGATCATTTCGGCCGTGCCCAAGACGCGCCATTCGATGCTGTTTGCCGCCACCATGCCGGACGACGTCGCGCGCCTGGCCGGCGATCTGCTGTCGAACCCGGTCCGCGTCGAGGTGACGCCCCAAGCCACGCCGGTCGCGCGTATCGAGCAGAGCCTTTACCACGTCGAGACCAACCGTAAGGGAGACTTGCTGGCCAGCATCCTGAACGACCCCGCGCTGTCGCGGGTGTTGGTGTTCGCGCGCACCAAGCACCGGGCCAACCGAGTCGCCGAGCAGCTCGGCAAGCGCGGCCACGCCGCCGAGGCGATCCATGGCAACAAGTCCCAGGGCGCCCGCCAGCGCGCCCTCGAGAGCTTCCGCGCCGGCGACGCGCGGGTCCTGGTGGCGACCGATATCGTGGCCCGGGGGATCGACGTCGACGGCGTCACCCATGTCATCAACTACGAGCTGCCCAACGAGCCGGAAAGCTATGTCCACCGCATCGGGCGGACGGCGCGGGCCGGCGCCGGCGGCGAGGCACTCTCGTTCTGCGACCCGTCCGAGCGCGGTTACCTGCGCGACATCGAACGCCTGATCCAACGCCCGTTGACGGTGATCGGTGACGTCCCCGCCCTGGCGGCGTCCGAAAGATGGAGCAAGGCCAAGGCACCCCGCGGGGTGCCCCGGAACAAGGGCGGCCAGAACCGCAACGGCCGCAATCACAAGCGATCTTCCAACCGCGGCGCGCACGCATAAGGCAGCCTCGGGCGGTATGCCTCTCGGCTGCTGTCTTTAAGACTTCGCCATGAACCACGCCGGCGGGGTCCAGGTTCCGGGGACGTGGGCATTGGCCCAGCGGCACATGGCCTGGAGGACCGGCATCAGATCCGCGCCCCGGTCCGTCAGCGTGTATTCGAAGCGGGGCGGGCGGGTCTGGTAGGGTTGGCGGTCAATCAATCCCGCCACCGCCATTCGCCGCAGACGGTCGCTGAGGATGTTGGTGGGAATACCTTCGGGCGAGGCCAGGAATTCCCCGAATCGCCTCTTGCCCGTCAGCAGGTCGCGGACGACGACCAGAGACCAGCGGTCGCCCACCAAATCCAGCGTGGCGGCGATGGGACAGCCCGACCGCGCCGGGACCGCAGCCTTGTCGGTCATGCCGCCCACAAGTGACTTGCAATTCGCAAGTCTGGGCGCCAGGGTGTCACTTGCATTTTGCAACTTACATCGGATCAAGGAGGAACCACAATGGACAAACCGATCACCGGGGGATGTCTGTGCGGCGCCGTGACCTACGTTTGCGCGGCCCCGCCCATGGTCGCCGGTCACTGCCAGTGCGAAGATTGCCGGCGCAGCAGCGGCACGGGTCACGCATCCCACATGGCGGTGCCACAGGCGGCGGTGACGGTGACCGGCGAAGTGCGCGTCTTCGACAAGCCGGCCGACAGCGGCAACATGGTCAGCCGGGCCTTCTGTCCCAATTGCGGTTCGCCGGTGTTTTCCCGCAACTCGGGCTTTACGGACCTGTTGTTCCTGCGCGCTTCCAGCCTCGACGATCCGTCCGTATTCGCCCCCCAGATGGTGGTCTACACCAGCCGTGCCCCCACCTGGGACCTGATGGACTCGAGCCTGCCCGCCTTCCCCGAGAACCCGCCCGAGGTAGAGAAAGTGATCCATGGCGCTTGACGAGGCCCTGGTTGCCCGAATGCGCGCCTGCCTCGCTGACCGCCGGGACGTGGAGGAGAAACGCATGTTCGGCGGCCTTGCCTTTATGGTCGGCGGCCACATGTGTTGCGGTCCCCTGGGTACGGATCTGATGGTGCGCGTGGGGCCGGAGGCCTACGAGGCGTGCCTCGCCCTGCCCGGCGCCCGGGTCATGGACTTCACGGGCCGGCCCATGAAGGGTTTCGTGACCGTCGCGGCGGACGCCATTGCCGAGGACTCCGCGCTCGCCAAGTGGATTGCTCGCGGTCTTGCTTTTGTCGAAACGCTGCCGCCGAAGAAACGTAAATGATCCCGGGACTTGCCGCCCTTCACGCCTCGAGGGCCATGCCGTCCCGGGACGGGTCGGCGGCGCCGGACCAGCGGCCGTCCTCGATCTTGATCAGGTGGACGGCGGCGTAGTCGTAGCTCTTGTGGTTGCGCACGACGCGATAGCCCTTGGCCTCCAGGGGATCCGTCACCGCGCGGGGGATGCGGTTGACCACGTGGAGCGCGTTGCCGGGGCTGGAAAAGCGCGGCGCCGAGACCGCTTCGATCGCCGACATGCCGAAGTCCACGCAGTTGAGGATCCCCTGCAGGATGGCCATGGCGATGTGGGCGCCGCCGGGAGCGCCGAGAACCAGGAACGGATCGTCCCCCTTGAAGACGATCGACGGCGCCATGCTGGTTGGCCGGGCCTTGCCCGGGGCAATGGAACCGGGCCGCCCCGGACGCGGGTCGAACAGACTCATGGAGCCGGTGTACATAACCCCCAGCCCGTCGGTAATGACCCCCGACGGCACGCCCAGGGTGTGGGTCATGGCGACCGCGTTCCCCTCGCCGTCGACGGCCGAGATGTGGGTCGTATCCTTGGATTCCACACCCCCCTTGAACTCGGGCACGACGGCCATATCGCCGTCCTTGATGGCTTCGGCATGGGTGCGGGCATAGTCCTGGCTGAGCAGCCTGTCCATGGGCACGTCGACGAACTTGGGATCGCCCACGTGGGCCTGCTTGTCGATCATCGCCCGCTTCATGACCTCGGCCACCACCCGAATGTATTCGGGTGTGTTGTGCCCGATGGCCGGCAGGTCGAAATGCTCAAGGATGTTCAGCATCTGGAGCACGATGATGCCGCCCCCGGGGAGCGGATTGGTGCTGATGCGGTGGCCCCGATAGATGCCCCACAGGGGCTCGCCCACATCGGGCGTGCAAGTCTCCATGTCCTGGAGGCTTAAAAGGCCGCCGTTGCGGCCCATGTCGGCGTCGATCTCGCGGGCGATCTCGCCCCGGTAGAAGACCTCCACGCCGCCCTCGGCGATCCGCTTCAGGGTTCGCGCCATGTCCGGATTGCGCAGGATCTGGCCCGGCTTGCGGGGCGCGCCGGCCGCGTCAAGATAGGTGCGACGCCCGGTGACGGAGAACGCCAGTCGCTCCACCGGCAGGGCGCGGCCGTTGTCTTCCGCCAGGGTCCACCAGCCGTACATGTGGGGGCGGATCGGAAAGCCCCCGTCCGCCACGCGGATGGGATCCTCCAGCAGACGCCCCCACGGCAGTTGCCCGAACTGGCTGACCGCGGTGTGATAGGCCGCCAGGCTGGCCGGCACGGTGATGGACCGGTAGCCGATGTCGTTGGCCCGCCCGGTGACCGCGAACCCGAAGCCGCCCGGGTTCTCGCGCACGATCTGGTCGGCCCACATATCGTCGCGTGCCGCCGCCGGGGCCCGGCCGTGGAAATCGATCATCCGGTGAACGCCCCGGCCGGGCAGGTAGAGCTGCAAGCTGCCGCAGCCGCAGATCCCCGACATCAGCGGGTCCACCACCGTCTGCATGAGGGCGCAGGCGATGGCGGCGTCGATGGCGTTGCCGCCGTCCTTGAAGGCCCGCCAGCCGGCCTCCACGGCTTCCGGCTGGGGGGCGACGATCATGCCACGGGTCATGGCGTTTTCTCTCTATCCGTCAGGCGTCGATGCGGTTCAGGGGGGCGATGCGCAGCCCCGGCCGCAGCCGCTTGTAGGCCAGCCGGCTCAGGTCGACGATATGGGGACCCGGCCCCTCGACCACGAGCGCCTCGGCGATGATATCCTGGTAGTCGTTGCGGTAATGGTGGGTGCTCTTCAGGGCCAGGATGCGCTGGGCCACGGGCTCCAGCCCCAGATGGAGAAACTGGGATCTGTCGAGGGCTCCGGCGGCAATGCTCGAGACCAAGACCCGCACCCCCTCGACCCGAAGCAGGGCCATCGGCCCCAGTCGGTAGCGCATCCCGGCCATCATCGGTCCGGTGGAATCGAATTCCCCGTCACTCAACTTCTCCACCAAGAACCGGGCCTGGCAGGGACTCGATCCCGCCGTGCCCGACTTTGCCCCCAGGGCCGTCGACAGGGTGGCGCCCTCGCCGGCGGCCTGGGCCTGGGCGGCGACTTCCGGGTCATGGATCATGGCCACCGCCGCGTCCCGGGCGCCATGGCGGACAAGGGACTCCAGAATGGCCACTGAATCGCTCGGGCCGCCACCACCCGGATTGTCCTGGGTATCGGCCAGCACCACGGGCCGGCGCCCGGCGTCGTTGAGCGCCATCGCCCGGCGCACCCCGGCGTCGACGCTGTAGACCGTGCCGCCGAAATCTTTCTCGTGCCCGGCAACCTCTTCCGTGAGCGCGTTGACCGCCGCTTCCACGGCCTGCCGGTCGGGGCCGAAGCCGTAGACCGAGGCCCCGCAATCGGGAATGTCGGCGAGGGGAAAGCCGGGGGTAAAAGACAAGCTGTCGACACCGTTCCCCTCCAGGCTCTCCAGGGCGCGGATAACGCCGCTGGTGGGTTCCTCCAGAGTGCATTGGCCGGTTAGCGGGATGAGGAACGGAAGCTGGCGAAAGGCCTTGGCCGCCGGCGCGCCGCGCTTGAGCAAACCGCTCAGGTAACGGGCGGCGCGCCGTCCTGTTTCCGCACGGTCCACATGGGGATAGGTACGGAAGGCCAGAAGCCCGCTGGTGTGGTCCATCATGTCCCGGCCCACGTTGGCGTGGAAATCCAGGGCCGAGACCACCGGCAGGTCCGGCCCCGCCACCTGGCGAATCCGCCGCAGGATCTCGGCGTCTCCGTCGTCATGGCGCTGGGCGACCATGGCGCCGTGGAGGTCCATGAAAACGGCGTCGAGGCGCCCAGCGGCGCGCAGATCCTCTTGCAGCCAGCCGGTGATGGTCTCGAAAGCCTCCACCGTGGTGGGCCCGCGCGGTCCGGCGTGACACCACAGCAACGGCACCAGTTCGTGACCATCGGCCAGGGCTTCTTCCATGAAGCCGGAGATCGACAAGTTGATGCCCGCCAGGTCCTCGAACATGGCCTTCCCCCGGGTGAGGGCGGGGTAGCCCGAGGCCGCCTTGTATTCCTCCAGGTCGGCGGCGATGGTCGCGAAGGTGTTGGTTTCGTGACACATGCCACCGAAGGCGATGCGGGCCATGGTGTTCCCTCCTTGACCGTCAGGCCTGAATGCGCTCCAGGGAAGCGATGCGCACCCCCGGCCGCAGTTTTTTGTAGTGCAGCTGGCTCAGGTCGACGGTATTGGGGCCCGGCGCCTCGACAATCAGCACTTCGGCGGCGATGTCCTGATAATCGTTGCGGAAGTGGACGGAGCTTTTCAGGGCCAGGATGCGCTGGGCCGCCGGATCGACGCCCAGATGGGTGAGCTGACCCCGGTCGAGGGCCTGGGCGCGGACGCTGGAGACCACGATGCGCACCCCGCCGACCCGCAACAGGGCCATGGGCCCGAGGCGGTAGCGCATGCCGGCCATCATCGGGCCGGTGGCGTCGAATTCCCCGTCGCTCAACTTCTCCACTACGTATTGGGCCTGGTAGGGCGCCTGTCCCGGCGCCCCGCCCGACTTCGCCCCCAGGGCGGCCGACAGCGTCGCCCCTTCGCCCGCGGCGTGGGCCTGGGCGGCCACTTGCGGGTCGTAGATCATGGCCACGACGGCGTCGCGGGCGCCACAGCGGACCAGGGCCTCGAGAAGCCCCACCGTATCGGAGGGGCCGCCGCCCCCTGGATTGTCCTGGGTATCGGCCAGGACCACGGGCCGGCGGGCGCCGTCGCTCATGGCCATGGCCCGGCGCACGGCGGCGTCGGGGGTGTAGATGGTGCCGCCGAACTCCTTTTCCCGCCCGGCCACCTCTTCAGCGAGGGCGTTGACCGCCGCCTCCACCGCCGGCCCGTCGGGACCGAAACCGAACACCGAGGCGCCGCAGTCCGCAATGTCGGCCAACTGGAAGCCAGCCGCGTAGGACAAGCTGTCCACCCCGTCTCCCTCCAGGGATTCCAGGGTCTGGATAATGGCGCTGGACGGCTCGACCAGGGTGCATTGGCCGGTCAACGGAATGAGGAACGGAATCTGGCGGAAGGCCTTGGCCGCCGGTGCGCCGCGTTTGAGCAGGTCATTCAGGTAGCGCGCCGTGCGCCGCCCGGTCTCCGCCCGGTCCACGTGGGGATAGGTGCGGTAGGCGAGCAGGCCGCTGGACAGCGCCATCAGGTCGCGGCCCACGTTGGCGTGGTAGTCCAGGGACGAAACCACGGGCAGTTCCGGCCCCACCACATCACGCAGCCGGCGCAGGATCTCCGCGTCCCCATCGTCATAGCGGTCGGTGATCATGGCGCCGTGAAGGTCCACGTAAAGGGCGTCCAGGCGACCGGCGGCACGCAGATCCTCCACCAGCCAGCCGGTGATGGTCTCGAAGGCCTCCGAGGTGGTGGGGGCGGAAGGAACGGCGAAGCACCACGACAGGGGCACCAGGTCATGGCCATCGGCCAGCGCTTCCTCCATGAACCCCGAAACCGACAGGTTGATGCCCGCCAGATCGTCGAACATGGCGGTTCCCCGGGTCAGGCCCGGATAGCCGCTGGCTCGCTTGTACTCCGCCAGGTCGGCAGGCACGGGGGCGAAGGTATTGGTTTCGTGGCGCATGCCGCCGAAGGCGATGCGGGCCATGGCGTAGGTTCCTGTTTGCGGTGAAGAACTCGTCTCGGCGGCAGCTTACGCCATCGCACCCCGCCATGCCCACGGGTGCCGGGACGGGCCGGTCTCAGACCGGCCGGCCGCCACTATGCGCTGCGTAATCTCGCCGGATCACTCCACGGGCTCCAGACGCAGCAGCGGCGCATTGCCGGAATCGATCAGCAGGTACAGATACCCGTCCGGCCCCTGGCGGACGTCGCGGATGCGGCCGACAGCGCCGACCAGCAGGCGTTCCTCATGGACCACCCGCTCGCCGTCCAGTTCCAGGCGGGCCAGCAATTGGCCCCTGAGGGCGCCGACGAACAGATTGCCCCGCCACTTGGGAAAGGCCGCGCCGGTGTAGAAGGCCATGCCGGAGGGGGCGATGGAGGGCACCCAGTAGGTGATGGGCTGGACGGTGCCGGCTTTCTCGGTGCCGCTGCCGATGACGCTGCCGTCGTAGCCAACGCCGTAGGTCACCACCGGCCAGCCATAGTTGGCACCGGGGCGCAGGACATTGACCTCGTCACCCCCCCGGGGTCCGTGCTCGTGGACCCATACCTTGCCCGTATCCGGATGGACCGCCATGCCCTGGGCGTTGCGGTGGCCGTAGGTGAAAATCTCGGGCCGGGCGCCGCGTCGACCGGCGAAGGGGTTGTCCGTGGGTACGCCGCCATCCGCCTCCAGCCGCAAGACCGACCCGGCATGGTGGCCAAGATACTGGGCCGGGAACTTCAGGCCCCGGTCGCCGAGGGTGACGTAAAGCTTGCCGTCGCCACCCCAGGCCAGGCGCGAACCGAAGTGGCGGCCGCCGCTGGTTTTTGGCCGCGCCTCGAAGATCGTCACCACGTCGGCCAGACGATGGCCGTCAAGGCGGCCCCGCGCCACCGCCGTGCTGGCGCCGCTGGAATCCGCCGCCGCGTAGGACAGATAGACGAGTCCATTACTGGAGAAGTCCGGATGGGGCAGCACGTCCAGCAGGCCGCCCTGTCCCGAGGCGGCCACGGCGGGAACACCGGAGACGGGCCGGGGGTCCAGATTTCCCCGATCGACCACGCGCAGCCGCCCGGACCGTTCCGTCACCAGCAGGCGGCCGTCGGGCAGGAAGGCCAGGCTCCACGGATGATCCAACCCCTTGACAATGGTCGAGACCCGGAAGTCGTGGCGCTCGGAACCGAACCGCGTATCGGCGGCGTCGGCCGCGCACGGGAGAAAGAGTGCGGCAGCGGTGGCCGCGACCAAGCATAGGGGGTGTGGCATCGTTGACTCGTCACTTGCGATGGCTCTTGCCGGCCATATGGGCTGCCGGCGGCGGGCCTTCCACGGAAAATCGAGGGTCAGTCGCTGCGTGCCGGCAGTCGCTCCTCCAGTTCCTCCACGGTTCGCGGCCAGTCCTTGTGCAGCAGCCGGGACAGGGCGCGGTCGGCCAGTACCTTGCCGCCGGTCTGGCAGCGGGGGCAATAATTGCATTCGTTCTTGGACCGGACGATGCGCTGAACGGGCGTGCCGCAGACTAGACAGGGCTTTCGGTAGCGGCCATGGACCGCCATGCCGTCCCGGAACGCCGTGACCTTTTCGGGGAACCCGTCGCCGGCCTCGGTCCGCAGGCGATCGGTCCAGTCTTCAAGTGTTTGCCGGGTTGCCTCGAATAATTTGGCGGAATCCTCTTGTGAAAGGTTTTGCGACAAGGCCACGGGGGACAACCCCGACCGAAAAAGGATCTCGTCGGAATAAGCGTTGCCGATGCCGCTAAACAGGCGGGGATCGGTAAGGGACCGCTTCAAGGTGTGATTTTCCCGGCGCAAGGCCTCCATAAAGCCGGCCTGGTCCGTTTCAAGGGGCTCGACACCGCCCCGACCCAGGTCCCGTAGGCCGGCCGGGCCCCGGACCACGTGCAGGGCGGCTCGGCGCTTGCTGCCGGCCTCGGTCAGGATCAAGGTTCCATCGGTGAATCCGAACGCCGCCAGGCCGCGCTTGCCCGGCGGCTTGGCGCCCGCCTTGGCCCAGTGCAGTCGGCCGGCGATCATCAGATGGATCACCAGATACAGATCGTTCTCGAGGCCGATGGCGATGCGCTTGCCAACCCGGCGCAGGCCGATGACCCGCCTCCCCTGGCATTCGGACAACGGGGGATCGACGGTGCGCAACAAAAAGGGGTTGGCGACCTGTATGGTCTCAAGCGCTTGACCGCCGATGCGGCGTTCCAATGCCTCTACGTAGACCACGATGTCGGGGAGTTCGGGCATGATGCAATTTATTCCGTGCGAACTATATCGTGCGAATTTGATCCAGATCAGGGCGCAGATCGCGGTGTCGGCCTAGTGTTGCGATTCTAACATTTGGTTCCTGAGCCCGGGGGTGAAGGTCGCAGTTTGCGTAGATTTAATGGGAACGAAATGTCTCGATCGGAACACTAGTCTGACCGTCCTATTGGCCTTTCGGGCCCGACTTACGGCAAGGAAATTCTCCATGAAACAGGACATCTCCGAGGAATTCGCAAGGCTGGTGCATCGTATTCTGGTGCGACGTATTCTGGTGCGGGAGAAGCGACGTAACGTGGCGGAAGTCGCCACGGCGTTGGGCATGAAATATCCAACGTTCTACGCCCGCATCAACGGTCGCGTTCCCTTCAGTCCCGGCGACATCAACCTGCTGCTGCAAGAGGTGCCGGACTCCCGGCTGGTGGACTGTCTTCTCAAGAGCACGGCCTTTGCCGCCGTGCCGCGCCAGCGGACCGGGGAGCGTTCGGCGCCGTCATCCCTGTTGCACAACGCCACCCGCTTGGTATTCGAGGCCGCCAGCGCCTTGCGGGAGGTCGAGCGGGGGCTTGAAGACCGACCCATTGACCGCGCGGAACGCGATCGAATCGAGGCTCACGTCAACAACGCCGAAAGGGCACTGATGCTGCTTCGCCAAGGCCTGGAGACCACATCGGCCCCATCCCCCGACCAAGATCGCCGTCTACGCCTGGTGCCCGAAGCCAGCTGACTCCCCCAGCGATGGCCGATAGCCGGTCGCTCCGGGCGGCCGGTCGGTGTTAGTCT
Source organism: Rhodospirillales bacterium (assembly GCA_965247705.1). GTDB lineage: Bacteria > Pseudomonadota > Alphaproteobacteria > Rhodospirillales > CAMCUA01 > CBDFHV01. The sequence continues at coordinate 15,053 of CBDFHV010000084.1, forward strand.
TTTTCCATGGAATCGGAGTCGCCCGCGGCGGCGAATGAGCGCGCGCCCGTGGTCCTCGAGGTCTCGGACCTCGAGATCACCTTTCCCACCGACGACGGCCCCTTGAGGGCGGTGGACGGACTGTCCTTCCGCCTGCGCGCGGGGCAGACCCTGGGATTGGTGGGCGAGAGCGGTTGCGGCAAGACGGTCACCGCCCTTGCCGCCCTGGGGCTGGTGCCGCCGCCCGGCCGGATAACCGGCGGCCGGGTAGGGCTGGAAGGCCGCGACCTCGTGGGGCTCGACGAAGCGGCGATGGAAGATGTGCGGGGCAACCGCATCGGCATGATCTTCCAGGAGCCGATGACGGCCCTGAACCCGGTATTCACCGTCGGCGAGCAGATCGCCGAGGCCCTGCGGATCCATGGACGCGCCACAGGCGCGGCGGCCGCGGCGGGAGCCGCGGATTTGCTGGACCGGGTGGGCGTTCCAGATCCCGCCCGACGGGCCAGTGCCTATCCGCACCAGCTTTCCGGTGGTATGCGCCAGCGGGCGATGATCGCCATGGCCCTGGCCTGCGACCCGGATATCCTGGTCGCGGACGAGCCTACCACCGCACTGGACGTGACGATCCAGGCCCAGATCCTGGACCTGATTCTGGAGATGCAACGGGATCGGGGACTGTCCATGCTGTTCATCAGCCACGACCTCGCCGTAGTCTCCGAGGTGGCCGACGAGGTCCTGGTCATGTACGCCGGCCGCGCCGTGGAGCAAGCTTCCGCCGAGACCCTCTTCCGCGACCCCCGCCACCCCTACACCCAGGGCCTGCTGGAGACCCTGCCCCGCGCCGATCGGCGAATCGAACGCCTGCCGGCTATTCCCGGCACCGTGCCCGACCTCCGGCGCCTGCCCGAGGGGTGCCGATTTTCCGACCGTTGTCCCCGGGTCGTCGACGACTGCCGCCGGGCCGAACCCGCCTTGCGAGCCGTCGGTCGGGAGCATTACGCGGCCTGTATCCGGTCCTGATCATGGCCGCCTCCCCCCTTCTCGCCGCCGATGGCCTGACCAAGCACTTCCCCCTTCGTGGCCAAGGCCTGTTCGGCCGCGACCACGGGGTCGTGCGGGCGGTGGAAGACGTGGATCTGACCCTGAACCGGGGTGAGACCCTGGCCCTGGTGGGCGAAAGCGGCTGTGGCAAGTCCACCCTGGCCCGGGCGCTGGCGCTGCTCAACCCGCCGACGGCGGGCACCCTTCGCCTGGACGGGCAGGACGTCGCGGGTTTGGGTCGGCGGGCGCTCAAGCCCCTGCGGCGACGCATTCAGATGGTGTTTCAGGATCCTTTCGGGTCCCTGAACCCGCGACTTCCCGTTGGCGCCATCGTCGCCGAACCCCTGGTCGTCCACGGCATCGGCGACGGGCGCACGCGCCGGGATCGGGTGGCCGACCTTCTGCAGGCGGTGGGGCTTCGGTCCGAGCATCTGAGCCGCTATCCCCACCAGTTCAGCGGCGGCCAGCGCCAGCGGATCGCCATCGCCCGGGCCCTGGCCCTGGAGCCGGACATCGTGGTCGCCGACGAGCCGGTTTCCGCCCTCGACGTCTCCATCCGCAGCCAGGTGCTGAACCTGATGAAGGACCTGCAAGCGGAACGCGGCCTCACCTACCTGTTCATCAGCCACGACCTGGCGGTGGTGCGCCACTTCGCCGACCGGGTGGCGGTCATGTACCTGGGCCGCATCGTGGAGACCGCCCCGACCGAACGCCTGTTCGCCGATCCGCGCCATCCCTATAGCCGCGCCCTGATGGAATCGGCGCCGGTGGCGGGCCGGGGCAAGCGGGTGCCGGGGCGGGTCCTGGGCGGCGACGTGCCGAGTCCCATCGACCCGCCGCCGGGCTGCGCCTTCCATCCCCGCTGCCCCATGGTCGAGGACAGTTGCCTGCGGGAACGCCCGCGACTGGAGCCGGCGGCAGTGGAGGCCGGCCACAACGCCGACCACCGGGCCGCCTGCCACTTCCGGAACGATTCCCCGTGACCCGCTTCCTCCTCGACCGCCTGGTGCAGTCGGCGCTGGTGCTGGCGGTCATGTCCTTCGTCATCTATGCCCTGATCGGCCTGATGCCGGGCGACCCCATCGACTTGATGATCAGCGCCAATCCGCGCATGACGGCGGCGGACGCGGCACAACTGCGGGAGCTTTACGGCCTCGAGATCCCGATCCTGAAACGCTACGGCAACTGGTTTATGGCGGCGCTCGGCGGCGATCTCGGCTACTCCCGCACCCACGCCCAGCCGGTGCTGAGCGTGCTGTGGCCCGCCCTGGGGAATACCTTGGTGCTGTTGGGATTCAGCTTCGTGATCTCGGTGGCCCTGGGCGTTGTCTTGGGCCTGTGGGCCGCCGTCAGGGCGCAGTCGGCAACCGACTATGTCATCAACCTGGTGGCCTTCGCCGGCATTTCGGTGCCGCCCTTCTGGTCGGCCCTGCTGTTGATCATCCTGTTCGCGGTGACCCTAGGGGTCCTGCCGGCGGGCGGCGTGGCGACGGACGATCTAGGCGGGCTATGGGGCCAGCTCCAGTATCTGGTGCTGCCGGTCGCCAACCTGACCATCGCCAGCATCGGCGGCCATACCCGGTTTATGCGGGCGGCGATGATGGAAACCCTGCGCCAGGACTACATCCGCACCGCCCGCGCCAAGGGGGTCGGCCGCCACGCGGTGATCCTGAAGCACGCCCTGCGCAATGCCTTGATCCCGGTGGTGACCATCGTGGCGCTCAGTTTCGGCACCCTCTTTTCCGGCGCCCTGATCACCGAGACCGTCTTCGCCTACCCGGGCATGGGCAAGCTGATCTTCGACGCCATCATGGGCAACGACTTCAACCTCGCCCTGGTGGCCTTGCTGTTCGCCACCGCGCTAACCCTGCTGGGGAATTTTCTGGCCGATCTTGCCTACGGCTGGCTCGACCCCCGGATTACCTACCGATGAGCCGCGAATTCCCTGAACGCCCCCAGGGCACCATCGCCCTGGCCTGGCGGCGGTTTCGCCGGCACCGCCTGGCGGTCGTCAGCGGTTTATTGCTGGTGCTGCTGGCGGCGTTGTCGTTGGCGGCGCCGGTGGTGGAGGTGCTTCTGGGGGTGGATGCCAACACTGTCGACCTTTTCGGCCGCTTCGCGCCGACTTCGGCGACCCATCCGCTGGGCACCGACGAACTGGGCCGAGACCTGCTGGTGCGCCTGCTTTATGGCGGACGGGTGTCCCTGTTCGTCGGCCTGACGGCGGCCGCGGCCTCTGCGGTCCTGGGAACCATCGTCGGTCTGCTGGCCGGCTATTACGGGGGTCGGCTGGACGCCATCCTCATGCGCTTCACCGACGGCGTGATCGCCCTGCCATTGCTGCCCCTGCTGATCGTGCTGGCGGCCCTCGACCTGGGCAAGCTTGGGGTTCCCGAATGGGTAGCCGACTCCGAGGACATCAGCCTCTACCGCATTGTCGTCATCGTCGCCCTGGTCGGCTGGACCACGGTGGCCCGCCTGGTGCGCGGGGCGGCGCTGACGGTGCGCGAGCGGGAGTACGTGCTCGCCGCCCAGGGGATGGGGGCCGGGGGCCTGCGGGTGATGACAGTCCACATCCTGCCCAATCTGGTCTCGCCCATCATTGTCGCCACCACGCTGTCCGTGGGCGGCGTGATTCTGCTCGAATCGGTGCTGAGCTTTCTCGGCCTGGGAATCCAGCCGCCGATCCCCAGTTGGGGCAATCTGCTGACCAACGCCCAGGAACTGATCTGGGACGCACCGGCCCTGGCGGTCTATCCTGGATTGCTGATCTTCGTCACCGTGATCGCCTTCAACTTCCTTGGCGACGGTCTTCAGGACGCCCTCGACCCGAAGGCCATGGAAGGCGGTTAGAGTATTTTCTGGTTCGGCGGCAGGGATTCAAGCTTATGTCGAATCTCCGCCGCTGTCGGCAGGCTGGGCTGGGCGCCTATGGCGAGGCAGGCAAGGCCCCCGGCGACGCTGGCCCGACGCAACGCTTCCGGCGCCGGCAATCCCCCATCCAGGGCGGCCGCATAGGCACCGACGAAGGCGTCGCCGGCGGCGGTGGAGTCCACGGCCTCGATGGCGAGGGCGCCGATCCGCCACAAATCCTCGCCGATGGCCGCCACCGCGCCTTCCGCGCCCAGGGTCACCACGCAGTCCAGGCCATGCCGTTCGGCCATGTGGCGGGCAAAGGCTTCCGGCTTGGCGTTGCCCAGGTCGTGGCGATCGGCGATGACCGCGGACTCCCCTTCGTTGACCACCAGAATATCGAGGCCATCGAGGATCGCCGTCGGGAACGGCACCGCGGGCGCGGCATTGAGCAGCACCCGGGTCCCGGCCGCGCGAGCCCGGGCGGCGAGCGACCAATTTTCCTCGGGCGTTACCTCCAACTGCAGCATCAGGAGTCCCGCACCCGGCAGACGATCGTCGGCAACCTGATCGGCCCGGGCATGCCCGTTGGCCCCGGGGGCGATGGCGATCTGGTTTTCACCCTGCCGGTCCACGCAGACGGCTGCCCGACCGCTGGGTAGTTCGCCGCGAACGACCAATGAAGCATCCACCCCGGCCTCGTCGAGAGAGCTGACGAGAAGATCGCCGAAAGGATCGCGGCCCACGCAGCCCGCCATGCGGACGGAGGCCCCGGCACGGGCCGCCGCCACCGCCTGGTTGGCGCCCTTGCCCCCCGGATGGACGGCGGCGTCCCGGCTGAGAACCGTCTCCCCCGGGCGCGGCAACGCGTCCACGGCGAAGACCATGTCGGCGATGAGGGAGCCGAATACGACGATCATGTCGTCCGCTGGCCGGGTACCATCCGTCTGATTCAGGCAGCAACTAGTGGGACATGAAGACCGGCAGAGTCATGTGCTCGAGCATGTGGCGCGTCACGCCGCCCATGACCAGTTCGCGCCAGCGCGCATGCCCATAGCCGCCCATGACCAGCAGGTCGGCCCCGGCGTCGGCGGCGCGCGACAGGATCATGTCGCCGGCCGAGATATCGTCGGCGTAGGTGTGCTGGGCTTCCGCCTTCACGCCGTGGCGCGCAAGGTGAAGGCAGATATCGGCGCTGGGCACCTGGCCATGTTCCTGGTCGCTCGAGCGCGGATTGATGGCGATGACCGATACCTGCTTGGCGCGCCGCAGCAGGGGAAGGGCGTCGTTGATCGCCCGTGTCGCCAGCCGGGACGCGTCCCAGGCCACCATCACCCGCTCGCCGATCACCGGGTAGGCGCCGACCCGGGGAATCAACAGAACGGGGCGGCCCACGGACAGGATCAATCGATCTGGCATTTCGGTCGGAACGCCAGCGTCTTCCTGCTGGCCGACGATTGCGATGTCGCAGTAACGGGCATGCATGGAGATCCGATCCACCGTATCGCCCTCGTCGGTGCGCCATTCGTACTGAATGCTGGCTTTGCTGGCGGCCGAATCGAACAACTTGTGGGCTTCTTCCGCTGCTTGCTTGGCAAATTCGAGTTGGCGCTTGGTGATCTCGGGCGGTAGTTGCGCTTCCACGTAGGTCGGTATGTGCGGTACCGAGATCACGTGCAGTCCGACGAGATGGGCCTCGCATCGGGCCGCCAGCTTCACCGCGGCATCAACACGCGGGGCGCTGGGCTCGCGCCCGTCGACGTGAACCAGTATGTCCTTGAGACCCATGGTCGATCCTCCTCGATACGGATGCGGCGCAGACTAGCACCACGCTTGGTGGGCTACCTTGATTCACGTCAGTCGGCCTGCCGGAGCATTCTTAGTACTCCCTTTGCCGCTTGGCCGTCATCCTCGAAACCGTTGGATCACCGTGGGGCTCTCGTGTGCACCTTGGCGCGGCCGGCGAATTGGGATAGCAAGGTCCGGGTCGGGGCAGGAGCCGGAACCGCCGCGTTCCACCCTTGGCGAGGACAAGACTTTCGATGTCTGACGGTTCCGCGATGGTGGGCCGAATTCATCCCGTGATCCTGTCGGGGGGCTCGGGTAGCCGGCTGTGGCCGTTGTCCCGGACGCTTTATCCGAAGCAGTTTCTGCCGCTGCATACGAATCGCAGCATGCTGGTGGACACCGCCTTGCGGGTGCGCGGTCCCCACTTCGCCGACGCCCTAATCATCTGCAACAGCGAGCACCGCTTCATCGTCGCCGAGCAAGCCCGCGAAGCGGGCCTGTCCCTGGACCGTGTCGTCCTCGAACCCGTGGGGCGCAATACAGCGCCGGCGGCCGCCGTGGCCGCCCTGATGCTGGTCGACGGCGATGCGGGCGCGCTGATGATGGTGCTGCCGTCGGATCACGTGATCGGAGACGAGACGGCCTTCCACGGCGCCATCGCGACGGCGGCACGGGCGGCGGCCGAGGGCGGCGCGCTGGTGACCTTCGGTATCGCGCCCACGGTGCCGGAGGTCGGCTACGGCTATGTGCGCCGCGGCGACCCGTGGCCGGGGGTCGAGGGTTGTTTCCGCGTCGACCGATTTGTCGAGAAGCCCGACCGCGCCACGGCGGAGGGCTACCTGGCTGACGGAGGTTACGCCTGGAACAGCGGCATCTTCCTGTTCAAGGCGGCCCGGTACCTGGAAGAACTGAACCGATTTCGACCGGAGATTGTGCCTGCCTGCCGTACTGCCCTGTCCTCCGGCGGCCGGGATCTTGAGTTCGAACGGCTGGACGAACGCGCGTTTCGGGCCTGCGAATCGGATTCCATCGACTACGCGGTGATGGAACGGACGGACTCGGCGGCCGTGGTCCCCGTCGACATGGGATGGAGCGACGTCGGCTCCTGGTCCGCCTTGTGGGAGATCGGTCATCGGGACGATCGGGGCAACGTCGCCGCCGGCGACGTCATGCTGGAAGCCGTTCGCAACTCCTATATCCGTTCCGAAGGACCCCTGGTGGCCGCCATCGGAATCGAGGACGCGGTGATCGTCGTCACCCCGGATGCCGTGTTGGTGACGTCGAGGGACCGGTCGCAGGACGTCAAGACGATCGTCGAGGGACTCAAGGACGCAGCACGCACCGAACACCAGACCCATCCCACCATCTATCGCCCGTGGGGCCACTGGCAGACGGTCGATTCGGGGCCCGGATTCAGGGTCAACCACATCATGATCAAGCCCGGCGCCCGGATGTCGCTGCAGTCCCACCGTAAACGGGCGGAACACTGGGTGATCGTCGGCGGGATCGCCCGCGTGACCCGGGACGATCAGGTGCTGACCATGGCCGAAAACCAGTCCATCTACATTCCCGTTGGCACCCGCCATCGGCTGGAAAACCCTGGTAGCGAGCCCTTGCGCGTGATCGAGGTGCAGTCGGGCGCCCACATCGACCCGGACGACATCGTCCGCCACGAGGAAGTTTACTAAGCGACAAAAGGGTGCTCCGCCCTTTCGCTTGGGCTATGCTTGGCCCACCAACGTGCCGACCGGAACATTGATCAGCGTCAAGGAGCCGCCTCGGGGAGGCGGCACAATGACCGGGCGGTTCAACCGCAAGCGGGAGGAGAGACTAATGCAGCAGGTGAGCGGCCAGGGACTACCCAATTCCGCCGTCGCCCGGGACATCGCCTACGCGATTCATCCCTACACGAACCTGAAGACCCACCTGGACCACGGCCCGATCGTGATTACGCGGGGCGAAGGAGTCCGCGTCTTCGATGACACCGGCAAGGGCTATATCGAGGGGCTCGCGGGCCTGTGGTGCACGTCGCTCGGCTACAACGAGCCCCGCTTGGTCGACGCCGCCGTCCGCGCTTTGAAGCGCCTGCCCTACTACCACATCTTCAATGGCAAGGCCCACGAAGTCGGCATCGACCTGTCCGAGACCCTGATCGAGATGGCGCCCGCGGCCATGTCCAAGGTGTTCTTCGCCAACTCCGGCTCCGAGGCCAACGACACGGCGATCAAGCTGATCTGGTACTACAACAACGCCAAGGACCGGCCGGAAAAGAAGAAGATCATCTCGCGCATCAAGGCCTACCACGGCGTCACCGTGGCCTCGGCCAGCCTGACGGGACTGCCCAACAATCACCGGGACTTCGACCTGCCGATCGCGGGAATCCTGCATACGGACTGCCCGCATTACTATCGGTTCGGCCTGGAGGGCGAGAGCGAGGAGGAGTTCGCCACCCGCTGCGCCGCCAGCCTCGAAAAGATGATCCAGGATGAAGGACCGGAAACCATCGCCGCCTTCTTCGCCGAACCCATCATGGGCGCCGGCGGGGTGATCGTGCCGCCGAAGACCTACTTCGAAAAGATTCAGGCCATCCTCAAGAAGCACGACATCCTGTTCGTGGTCGACGAAGTGATTTGCGGCTTCGGACGCACCGGCAACATGTTCGGCACCGAAACCTTCAACTTGAAGCCCGATATCATGACCGTCGCCAAGGCGCTGTCGTCGGCCTATCTCCCCATTTCCGCGGTCATGGTCAACGACGACGTATTCCAGGCCCTGGTGACCGAAAGCGAGAAAATCGGTATTTTCGGCCACGGATATACCTACAGCGGCCATCCCGTGGCCTCGGCCGTGGCCCTGGAGACCCTGCGCATCTATCAGGAGCGCAACATCCTCGATCATGTGCGGGCCGTCAGCCCCCGCTTGCAGGACGGTTTGCGCAGCCTCGCCGATCATCCCCTGGTGGGCGAGGTCCGGGGCATGGGCCTGATCGGCGGCGTGGAATTGGTCAAGGACAAGGCGACCAAGGAATCATTCGATCCCAAGGCTGGGGTCGGCGCCTATCTGGCCAAATGCTGCGAGGCGCATGGCCTTATCGTTCGCGCCATCATGGATACCGTCGCCTTGTGTCCGCCCCTGATCATTCAGAATTCGGAGATCGACGAGATTGTAACGTCCCTGTCCAAGGGCTTGGACGACACCCAGCAATGGGTCGACCATACGTTGAGATAGTGGGAATGCCGCACCAGATACTTAATTCTATCGCCATGGAGGCCCTTCCGCCGGGAAGAAAACGGAACTTAAGGTGTCCATTCACCGGAATAGTCGGGAAGACGCCGGCCGCGCCTTCCCACGAATCGCCGATGCCGCGCGACCCCACCGCGGCAAGGAGGTTAGCGCCATGAACTACGAGCAGTTCTTCGCCGACAAGGTCGGCGAACTTCGGGCCGAGGGTCGCTACCGGGTTTTCGCCGACTTAGAGCGCAAGGCGGGATCCTTCCCCCGGGCCGCGATCCACAAGGGCGGCACGGTTGGCGAGGTCACGGTCTGGTGCTCCAACGACTATCTGGGCATGGGCCAAAATCCGGAAGTCCTGGCCGCCATGCACGAAGCCATCGACAGATGCGGCGCCGGCGCCGGCGGCACCCGCAACATATCCGGCACCAACCACTACCACGTACTCCTGGAGCAGGAACTGGCCGACCTCCACCAGCGGGAATCGGCCCTGCTCCTCGGCTCCGGCTGGGTCGCCAACATGACGGCGCTGGCCACCATTGGCTCTCGCCTGCCCGGCTGCGCCATTTTTTCCGACGCGTTGAACCACAACTCCATGATCGAGGGCATCCGTCACGCCAAGGGGACCACCCGCCACATCTTCCGTCACAACGACCCGAAACACCTGGATGAACTCCTTTCCGAAGTGCCCGCGGAACGGCCGAAACTGGTGGCCTTCGAGTCGGTCTATTCCATGGACGGCGATATCGCACCTATTGGCGAGATCCTGGACGTGGCCGAGCGTCACAATGCGATGACCTTCCTGGACGAAGTGCACGCGGTAGGCCTTTACGGTCCGCGCGGCGGCGGCGTTGCGGAGCGGGACGGCATCGCGGAGCGGGTCACCGTCATTCAAGGCACGCTGGCCAAGGCGTTCGGGGTTGTCGGCGGCTACATCGCGGGTTCGTCGGCCCTGTGCGATTTCGTGCGCTCCTACGCCACGGGCTTTATCTTCTCCACCGCGCTGCCGCCGGCGGTGGCAGCCGGCGCGCTGGCAAGCGTTCGCTACGTCAAGGACCACAACGAACTGCGCGAATGCCATCAATCCCGCGCCGCCCTGATGAAGCGCCGGCTCAACGAATCCGGCATCCCGCTGCTCGCCTCGGCCAGCCACATCGTGCCCGTCCTGGTTGGCGAGCCCCGTCAATGCAAGGACGCCAGCGACATGCTGCTCGACGACCATGGCATCTACGTGCAGCCGATCAACTACCCCACCGTGCCGCGAGGCACCGAACGGCTGCGTTTCACCCCCTCGCCCCTGCATTCGGAAGCGGACGTCGAGCACGCCGTGACCGCCGTCCGCGCCGTATGGGATCAACTGGGATTGAAGGCGGCGGCATAGAAAATAACGCCGGCTGGGGCGGGTCGTGATAGACTGATATTCAGTCGGAGTCAGGCATGTATACGGACAACACTCTAACGCCCAAGGAAGCCGTGCGCTTGTGCGCGCTCGGCACTCTCGCCAAGGAGCCCATGCGCTACGGCGCGCTGGCCGTGGCCGCGCGACATTTCGTCGGGCGCATTCTGGGACCGTCCCTGGACCTCATTGGCACGTCCGTCGAGCTGCTCAAGTATGAGGGTTTGGTGGAGGCGGTGGACGGCGAGGGAATGGAGGATGATGCCCTCCTGCGCATGACCGACAAGGGGTGGGACACCCTGCGGACGCTGCTGACCACGCCCGTCCGTCAGGGGGCCAGCGAACTCAACAAGCTGATCATCACACTGAAGTTCCGCTTCCTGCATCTCTTGGACGCGGATGGGCGGCGCGATCAGGTGGACCTGCTGATCGATACGTCCGAGGGCGAGATCGCCCGACTCCTGGACCTGCGCCAAACCCACGCGGAAGACCCCGGCCACCTGACCGCATGGCTGGACCACGACATCGATCTTCTGGAACGGCGGCTGGCCTGGCTGGAAGAGAACCGATATCGACTGAGCCAGGGGGCTTGAACGAAGAGAAGGGGCGATCCTCTATTAGCCCAGCTTGGTGCTGACCATTTCCAGGCCCTTCAGCAACTTGATTCCATCGGGCCCGCCATCGCCCTTCATCTGCTTCGACATGACGACGTGCATGGCGGCCACGTGGAGTTGTATGGCTTCCAACTCCCGTGGTCCGTAGTCCTCGCGCTTCTCCAGAAAACGGCAAAGCCCGTCGCCGATCACCGTCATCAAATCATAGCCAAAGCTGCCCCCCTGACCCTTCATGTCATGGGCGACCTGGAACAATTTCTCCTTGTAGGCCGCGGGGTCATCGAGGTTGGCGGCAAGTTCCGCCACCGCCTTGGCCAATCTGTCGAGATCTTCCGCGGCCCATTTCTCGTAGGCGTCGGCCATGCCGGCGATCACATCCTCGGCCTTGGCCAGAACCGCAAGATTGACGGCTCCCGGACCTCCCTCGACCACCTTGGTCTTCAAGGTGTTGGGGGGTTGGATAAATTGTGCCTTCGATTCTTCGCTCATGGACGCCGTTGACTCCACTTGGCGTAGGCCCCGCTCCCGGCCGCCTGGAAATCGACTGGGGCCTATTTGCAAGGGTAGACGAACCCTCGCGGCGATTCCAGCGCCTTGGCACGAAATGTCAGCTGTTCAGCAGGGCCTCGACCTCGTCCTGGGACAGGCCGCCACCATCATCCCCGCCGCCGGCCGTCGCCTCGTCCGATTTTCGACGATCCGTGCCGTTGTAATTTTCGCTGTCCTTGCGCCGCCGATCCGGTCCGAAGTAGGCCTTCGTGCGCACGAACGACCGGGGGTTTTCGATGATGGATCGGACTCTTGAATAAAGCCCCATGGCCGAAATGGGCTTGGCGAGGAATTCGTGGACGCCCGAGTCGCGGGCCTCCATCACCCGGTTCATCTCCGTATGCCCGGTCAGCATGATAATGGGAACGTAGGGGTTAGGGCTGTCGCCGCCGGTGCGCACCAGACGCGTGAAGTCCAACCCGTCCAACGGATCCATGTTCCAGTCGCAAATGATGATGTCGGCGGGAAAATGCTTCAGTTCCTTGAAGGCATCCGCGCCGTCGGTCGCATCCACAATGGCCTTGGCGCCGAGCGCATGCAGGATGCCCTTCACCAGGGCCCGCATGTGCTTGTTGTCATCGACGACCAAAAAGTTAATTCGTTCGAGACTGTAGCTGGCCATGTGCCTCACGCGCTGGCGTCATAACGGCGTGCCCCATTGCCTATGCGGGGCGGACCCCTCTTGCATGCCAAAGGGCAACCTTTCGGTCAATCATACGGAAGGTCAGTGCTGCCGTGATTAGATCAGGCCAAGGCGCCGCAATTCCTCGGCCATGTCCTCCGGAATTCCCCCTTCACTGTCCGCCACGGCATCCGATGGCGCGTCATTGGCTTCCAGATAGCGCCATCCCTGGAAGGCGCGCCAGGGCCTCGCGGCGACGCGGATCAGCGCGGGGTCCAGAATCAAGGCGCAGGCGGGCTGGCCCCTGGCGTTCATGGTCGGCTGCAGGGCGCGCAGGGGCTGGCGCGCCCGGACGAACCCCCGGATCACCCAGTAGAGGGATCCGCCATCCAGAAGTGCCGAATCGCGGCGCGGTGTGTTGCGGGTGACATGGCGAAGAACCTCTGGAGTGCCTTGCTTTCTGGCCTCCTTGAGGCGCCGCGCTTGAAGCCGCTCAAGGTGGGACACACTGTCGACGCCGACGCAAAGCTTGATCAGGTGGATCGTCACCGCCCCCTCCAGGCGGGGGGGCGCTTTTCCAGGAACGCGGCGACGCCCTCGCGGCCCTCCGCCGACGCCCGCACCCGGGCGATCCGCTGGGCCGTATCGTCGATGAGGGCGGCGTCCATGGGACGGCCGGCCACGGCGCGGACCAGCGCCTTGGCCTCGTCCAAGGCCCGCGGACCGCCGCAAGCAAGATCGCGGACAAGGCGTCCCACCGCTGCGTCGAGGTCGTCGGCGGAAACCACCTGATGAATCAATCCCGAAGCCATTGCCTCGGCGGCGGAGAACCGTTCGGCCGTCAGCATGTAGCGTCGGGCCTGGCGGGCGCCCATGGCGGCAACCACATGGGGGGCGATGACCGAGGGGATCAGCCCCAGGCGCACCTCCGACAGGGCGAACGTGGCGCTATCGACGGCGACGGCGATATCGCACGCCGCGATCAAGCCGACGCCGCCGCCATAAGCGGGGCCTTGCACTCGGGCGATGGTCGGCTTGGGCAGATCCGCGAGGCTGCGCAACATCGCCGCCAGAAGGCGCGCATCGGCCAGATTATCCGCGGCAGTGCCCTCGGCCATGCGCCCCATCCAGGCCAGGTCCGCCCCGGCGGAGAAGCTTTTTCCCTCGGCCCGCAAACCAACTACCCGCACCGCCCCGTCGGCCGCGAGCCGCTCCAGAGCCGCCGAGAGACCGGCGACGATCGTATCGTCGAAGGCGTTGTGTCGTTCGCTCCGGTCAAGGACGACCCATCCCGTGGGGGCCTCGATACGAACCGATACCGCCTCGCTCATGGCGTGGCATCCCTAATTGTCCGCATGTCGACGCTTGCCGCGCCTACCATCCACCGGTCGCCAGCCAGCGCTGGATCATCCACATCCGGTCGGAGCCCCAGAAGGGCTCTCCATCGACGATGAAGAACGGGGAACCGCAGACGCCCGCCGCCATGGCGGCGTCCGTTTCCGCCCTCAGGCGCGCCTTGACCTCGGGATCCTGGAGGGCGGCCAGCAGTTCGTCCCTGACAACGCCGACACTCTCCGCCACCCGCGCCACGGCGTGGGCGCCGGAGATGTTCACCCCGTCGCCGAAGTAGGCGAGAAACAGGGCCCGGGCCAGATCCTTGGCCTGCCCGGGGTCCCGGTCGTCGAGCCACCAGAAGGCCCGGGACGCGGCGATCGCAGCGATGGGAATGGGGTCGGGCAGCACCCAGGGAATATCGGCGAAGCGGGCCATGCGCGCCCAGTCCCTTGTCGCATAGTTGGTTTTGAGGGGCACCCCGATCAGGGGCCGCCCGCCCGTCTCCTTCATGATGGCGCCAAGGAGAACGGGCCGCCAGCGAACCTCCCGGCCGGCCTTGGCGGCCACCTCTTCGATCTTGTCCGAGGCCAGATAGCCGTAAGGCGAGGAGAAGTCGAAATAGAAGTCGATGGGCGCACTCATGAAACAACCCTGCCGGTGGGAATTACCAAGGCATATCCTCGCCTTGGAGGCCGAGGAATCGTCCCGTGTCGGCGATGGTCAGGCCATCCATGACACGGCGCATGCCGGTGACGCTTTCCGTCGGCGACAGGTCCGCCTCGCCGCCGCCCATTTCGGTCCGCACCCACCCCGGGCGCAAGACGACAACCGCGACGCCCTGGTCCTGCAACTCCAGCGCCAGGCATTTCATGACCTGGTTCAGGGCCGCCTTGCTGGTCCGGTAGATGTAGGATCCGGTGCCCGAATTTTCGCCGATTCTGCCCAAGCCGCTGCTGATGGCCGCCATCAGCTTGCGCTCGCTGGCGGCCACGTGCTCCACGAAGGCCGCGGCGACGGCCAGGGGCGCCATGACGTTGACGCGCATCACTTCGGCCCAGGCGGCATGTTCCACGTCCCGGTAGCTGGGACCACGGGGCCCGTAGATCCCGGCGTTGTTGATCAGGAGATCGATGGGCTCGGGGGACAGGCGGGCCGCCAGATCGCTGATCGAGCCTCCGTCGGTCACGTCCAGGCCGTGGACCGCGACATCGCCCGTGACCGCCCCCAGGGCCTCGGCGGCCGGAGGATTCCGGCAGGTGGCGTGGACCCGCCACCCATCGGCGGCGTACTGCTGGGCGAATTCCAGCCCCAGGCCGCGATTGGCGCCGGTAATCAGGACCGTGGCCATACCCTAACTCCCCTGCTTCTTGGCGGTGACCTCGATCTCCACCTTCATGCGCGCGTCCACCAGGGGCGAGGCCACGGAGGTGTTGGCGGGACGGATATCCCGGAAATGGCGGCCGACAATGGGCGCAACGACGGGGAAGTCCGCGGCGTCGGCGACGAAGACCCGGACCCGCACCACGTCGGCCAGGGACGACCCCGCCTCGGCCAACGCGGCCCTTATGTTGTGAAACGTCTGCTCGGTCTGCTCGCCGACGTCGTCGGAAATGGTGCCGGCGGCATAGTCGAATCCCGTGGTCCCGGACACGAAAATCCATTCGCCGTCCACCACGGCGCGGCAGTAGCCGGCCAGTTCCTCGAACTCGGACCCCGAAGAGATGCGTTTTCGTGTCATGCCGTTCAGTCCTTTCCATGGGCCGGGTCATCATCCATCTGTCGGCAAACAGGATCAACCGGCATACGGCGAGATGGGCCGTCGGCGTGCATATTCCGGTCTTGGAGCACTCCTGGTTCCGCCCGATGCGCTTGTACGCTACATCCTTGGCAACAAACCGCGGGATCGTTGAACGAGAGGCCGTGACATGATCGGCGAAGACAGACCCCACGTCCTGATCGTCAAGGCCATTGCGCCCGGCGTCCTGCCCTTGCTGGAGAAGGATTACCGGCTCCACCACCTTCCATCGGGGCCGGAGCGGCGGGCTTTCCTCCGCCGGGTTGGCCCTGGCATTCGGGGGCTGGTAACCGATTCGGGTGTTGGATTCGACCGGGATCTCCTGGATGCCCTGCCGAACCTGGAGATCGCCGTGGTCTCCGGAAGCCATACGGACCGGGCCGACGTGGCGGCGGCGCGGCAACGGGGCATTGCGGTCGGCTGTACGCCACGGGCGTCAGCGAAAAGCGTCGCCGATCTGACCTTCGGCCTGGTGCTCGGCCTGTTTCGCCGCGTGGCGGCGGCCGACCGCTATGTGCGCGGTGGCCAGTGGCAGGGCTCGGGGCCCTATCCGCTGACCGTTCAGGCCACCGGCAAGCGCCTGGGAATCTGTGGACTGGGCCAGGTTGGCCGGGAGGTTGCCCGGCGGGCCATCCCCTTTCGCATGACCGTGGCCTACCACGGCCCGCGCCCGAAGGAAGACGTGCCCTATCCCTTCCATGGGGACCTCGCCTCCCTGGCCGCGGACGTTGATGTCCTGGTCTGCACCTGCCCCGGCGACCCCGGCACTCGGGGATTGATCGGCGCCGGGGTCCTCGAAGCCCTGGGCCGCGAGGGCTACCTGGTCAATGTCGCCCGGGGCGCCGTGGACGAGGAGGCCCTGGCCGCGGCCCTGGAGGGCGGCGTCATCGCCGGGGCGGCGCTCGACGTCGACGACTGGGAAGCGGAGGTTTCAGCGCTCCTCGTGAACATGGAAAACGTGATCCTGCCGCCCCATCTGGGCAGCGGCGCGGAAGAGACCAGGCAGCGTCAGGTGGACCTGACCATCGCCAACCTCGCCGCCTATTTCGCTGGAGAACCCCTCCCTACGCCGGTGCCGGAAGGGTGAACCCCGATCAGCGGTTAACGAAGCCCATTAATTGGGTAAACAGCCACGACAGGGGAATGGCGACCGACATGTATGCAATCAGGGCCAGGACCCCGAGACCGGCGACGAACATGGCGCTGTCCACCAGCCAGGCGCCGAACAATCCCATGCGGTGACAGAGGCGAGACAGGGCCGGAGAACCGCCCGACGCGTGCAGCGAGGTGGCGACCGATGGCAGAACAAGGGCAGCGACCAGGGGCGCCATCAGAGCCAACAGGGCGTCGTGGACCACGTCGCCGACCAAACCGGGGCTCTTCATCAGCTTGCCGACAGCCAGCATCAGCATGCCGCCGCCGAAGAAGGTGACGTAGATGCACGTGATGATGAACAGTCTGCGGCTGCGTCGCTGGAAGAACTCGATGACGACGCGCGCCATGTGAAACGGGGTGGTCGATGTCACGGGTCGTCTCGCGGTAATTCCTGTAGGTGTTCGATTGCTGAAGTTGTGTGGCCCAGGCAAATCGCCGTTTCCGCAGGGTATCCATGCTATCCCAAGGGGGTGGAGTCGCGCAACGGCGGCGGCCAATCGCTCGGCCTCCGGTGGATGATATAGACCAGCGGTTCGCCGTGCCGGTCGTCGGCCATGGTTTGAAAAAAAATTTCCGCGATTGGAGCCGCGACGATACGGAATTGGATTGACGCACGGTGCGCCGTCTCCATGATGCCCCATCGGATCATCAGGGATACAGGAGAGAACGCACCATGGCGGATCAGTCCGTTGCGGTCATTGCCGCCGGCAGTGGCAAGATAGGCGGTTGCATCGCCCGCGAGTTGGGCGCGCGCGGCTATGCGCTGGTAATGATGTCCTCGGGCGGCTCGGCGGAGACGCTGGCCGGGGAGTTGGGCGGAACGGGACTGACTGGCTCGGTCGCGGAACCTTCGGACCTGGAGCGCCTGGTCGCCGCCGCCATGGACAAGCACGGCCGCATCGACGCCGTGGTCAACAACACCGGTCACGTGCCCAAGGGCACCGGTTCCCTGGTCGGCCCAGTCTACAGGGCGGAGACGGTGAACGACCTGATCGAGCTATCGGACGAAGATTGGCACAATTCCCTGGATAAGATCCTGCTCAACGTGGTGCGCATGGCCCGGCTGGTGACGCCGATCATGCAGAAACAGGGCGGCGGCGCGATCCTCAACATCTCCAGCTTCGCCCAGAAGGAACCCAGCCCCAAGTTCCCCATCGGGGCGGCTCTGCGCATGGCCATGGCGGGCTACATGAAGATGTACGCGGACCGCTACGCCCCCGAGAATATCCGCATGAACAACCTCCTGCCGGGCTTCGTCGGGTTCGATCCCCTGCCCGCGGGCACCGAACACAGCATCCCCATGAACCGCGCCGCGACCCTGGAAGAGACCGGCAAGACCGCCGCCTTCCTGCTGTCGAAGGACGCCGGCTTCATTACCGGCCAAAGCATCCTGCTCGACGGCGGCATGAACCGGGGCACGTAATAATTGTACGGGGACAGTGGAGGCGGTTGCAAAACGGATGTTTTGCATTGGATTTTCCGCTTTGAGCGGGTGATTTTGGTTTGTTGTCGAGGCGGCCGCAGGCCTTTTCCGGTATGTTGGATTTGCGAGAAACAACACCTGGAAAGGACTGCCGGCCATGCCTCTACGCGAGACGCTATCAGTTTATTGGCAGAGCCTTCAAGGCGAACTTTTTCCGGCGCTGGAGGAGGAGCTTGGGCCGCTCGGCGACCGCTATCGCGACCTGGTGACGGTGCTCGAGCTGGCGCGCATCGAGGCTTTCGTGCGGGACTGGCCGGGTGTGGTCGGGCGTCCGCGCAAGGACCGGGCGGCGCTGGCGCGGGGCTTTGTCGCCAAGGCGGTCTTCAACATCGCCCAAACCACCGTGCTGATCGAGCGCCTGGTGCTGGACAAGACCCTGCGGCGGCTGTGCGGCTGGACCCGGGCCGGCGCGGTTCCGAGCGCGGCGACGTTCTCGCGGGCCTTTGGCGAGTTCGCGGCGAGCGATCTGCCCGGCCGTCTGCACGCGGCGGTGATCGCCAAGACCCAAGGGGCGCGCCTGGTCGGCCACATCGCCCGCGATGCCACCGCGATCGAGGCCCGCGAGCGGGCGCCGAAGAAGGCGAAACCCGAGGCCCGGCCAAAGCGCAAGCGTGGCCGGCCCAGGAAGGGCGAGGAACGGCCCAAGGCGCCCCCGGAGCGCCGCCGCCTGGAACGCCAAGGCGCGATGGGCCTACCTGAGATGCTGGCCGATCTGCCGCGGGCCTGCACCACCGGGGTCAAGCAGAACGCCAAGGGCTACCGCACCCATTGGATCGGCTACAAGCTGCACCTCGACGTGGCCGACGGCGACATCCCGATCGCCGCGCTGCTCACCTCGGCCAGCCTGCACGACAGCCAGGCGGCGATCCCGCTGGCCACCATGACCGCCGCCCGGGTAACCAGCCTCTACGACCTGATGGACTCGGCCTACGACGCCCCGGAGATCAAGGCCCACAGCCGCGCCCTCGGCCATGTTCCCCTGATCGAGCCCCATCCGCGAACCAAACAGGGCAAGGAACAGCGCAAGGCCGAGATCAAACGGCAAAAGCGCATCGGCCTGCGAGCTGCCGAGCACCACCGCTATCAGCTGCGCTCAGCCGCCGAGCGCGTCATCGCCAACCTCAAGGACAACTTCGCCGGCCGCATGATCCGCGTCCGCGGCCCCGACAAGGTCGCCTGCCACCTCATGTTCGGCCTCACCGCGCTTGCCGCCATCCAGATCATGCGCCTCGTCCCCTAGCCACTGAAAGCGCTTCGGTCGGCGTCCCGCAACTCCCGCAAATAGCAGGGAGAACGAAACCGCCTGGCCACCCCCGAGCCGTTTCCAGCGCAAAGATCAGCCGCCGCCCCATATCGCACCACCCCGCACCCCAACCACGCCACCGCAACAATCCGCCCAGAAAATTCAGCATCCCTGAGCAAGAATTTTGCAAGCAGCTCAGTATATAATTTCTTTGTTGGTTGAAGTGATTTCGCAAGGCCGCGAGAAAATCATTAACTATATACTGTCCCCAGTTGTTATACTGTCCCCAGTTGTTATAGCGACGCCAGGATCCCGTCGGCCATCTTCTCGGCCATCATGATGGTCGGAATATTGGTGTTGGCCCGGGGCACGGTGGGCATGATGGAGGCGTCCACCACCCGCAGACCGGATAGGCCATGGACCCGTCCCTCGGGGTCGGTGACCGCCCGGGGGTTGTCCTCGGACCCCATGGCGCAGGTGCCGCAGGCGTGCCACACCCCGGCCACGTTGGCCCGCACGTAGGCTTCCAGGGCCTCGTCGTCGGCCAGCAGATGGGCCAGGTCCACCCCGGGGGCAATCAGGGTGCGGATGGTCGCCCGCCGCACCGAGGCCGGCCCGTCCATCAAGGCCGACAGGATTCGCGCCAGCACGCCGTTGCGCCATCCCGGCCGATTGATGTCGCGCACCCGCTCCGAATAGCTAGACGGAAAGGGATCGCGCAGGATGTCGGACAGGGGCGCCCGCCCCATCAGGTCGGCGCACAGGCGGAACCCGGCCTTCAGGCGCTCCAGGTCCCGATGGTCGGACAGGTATTCGAAGGCGACGTTGGGTGGAACGCGGGGGTCCGCCGAGGTCACCACCACCCTTCCCGACGAATAGGACCGGTTGACGAACGCCTGCAAGGTACCGACGCGCCAGCCGAGGCCGTGCCATCCCGACTTGCCGATGGTGGAAAGGCCCATGTCCACGGGTGGGCAGCCCGGGACTCCGGAGGAATAGCGGGCATTCACATGCAAATGGCGGGGTACGGACGGATCGAGCCGCGCCTCCGGCACCATCCAGGCGGAGACGGAAATTGCCGGATGGTCCTGCAGGTTCTCGCCCACCCCCGGGCGGTCCAGCACCACGGGGATGCCCGCCGCGCCCAGCCGTGCGGCCGGCCCGACGCCGGCCCGCATCAACAGGGCCGGGGAATGGATCGCCCCGCAACAGAGGATCACCTGGCCGGCCTGGATCGTTTCCTCCCGCCCTCCCCTGTCGATGCGCACGCCGGTCACCGCACTGTCATCCAGAACCAATCCCTTGACCGTTGTCTGGGAATGGATTTGCAAGTTGAACCGGCGGCGGACCGCCGGGCCCAAATAGCCGATCGCCGTCGACACCCGCCGGTCGTAGGCGTTGGAGAACGGCACCGGATAGTGCCCGTCGATGAAAGTTCCGTTCATATCGGGGTAAAATGGCAGGCCGGCAGCCTCGTAAACCGCCGAAGCGGCACGCGAGAACCCGGACCAGTCCGCGCGGGGCAGTCGACGGATGGGAATGGGGCCGGTCCGCCCATGGACCGCCGTTTGGAAATCCATGTCCCGTTCCAGCTTGCGGAATGAGGGCAGCACACCCTGCCAGTCCCAGCCCACCGCGCCCCGGGCCGCCCAGTCGTCGTAGTCCTGTGGCGCCCCCCGCACGGCCACCTGACCGTTGATGCTGGAACCCCCGCCCATCACCCGGGCCTGCTCGTAGCGGCGCGCGGGCGGCTTGTCGGGCGCGTTGTGGGGCACCGGCTGAAACGTCGCCCGCAGGTCCTCCCACACATAGGCCGGGTTGAAGAAGGCCCGCATGGGGTTGCTGTCCAGGATGTCCTCGGGCACCCGGCCGTGGGGCGTGTCCGGCCCCGCCTCGATCAGCGCCACCCGCAACGAGGATCGGGCCGACAGCCGGTTCGCCAATACAGCGCCGGCCGAGCCGCCACCGACGATGACCACGTCCGCATTCATGGGACCGGGGGGAGCCTCAACCGGCCAGAATGGCGTCGGCCATCTTTTCAGCCACCATGATGGTCGGGATGTTGGTGTTGGCGCAGGGCACGCTGGGCATGACGGAGGCGTCGATGACCCGCAGGCCCTCGACACCATGGACCCGGCCCTGTTCGTCGGTGACGGCTTGCGGATCGTCCGCCTGCCCCATGCGGCAGGTACAGGAGGCGTGCCATATCCCGGTGACCTTGGCCTTGGCGTATGCCTCAAGCGCCTCGTCGTCATCCAGGAGCTGTCGCAGGGTCGCTCCCTCGGTGATCAGGTTGGCGATCAGCCAACGCCGAAGGGGCGCCGGGCCATCGAGCAGGCCCCCCAGGACCTCGGTCAGGAAGCGGTTCTTCGGGTTGACCTTATTGATGCCGCGCACCCGTTCGGAATAGCTGGACGGGAACACCTCGGTCACCGCCGAAGCCAGGCCGGGATGGTCGAACAGCGCCCCCAGGCGGCGGAACCCGTCCTTGATCCGGGCTAGGTCCCGGTGGTCCGACAGCAGGTTGAAGGCCACCTCCGGCTCCCGGCGCCAGTCGGCGTCGGCCAGGGTCACCTCGCCCTTGGAATAGGACTTGTTCACCCACACCATGACCGTGCCCAGCCGCTCGCCAACCGCGTGCCAAGCGGATTTGGTGATGACGTTGACGAACATGTCGCCCGGCGGACAGTCCTCGAACCCGGAGGAATAGCGGCCGTTCACGTGGATGTGGCGGCGGGTGGCCCGGTCGAGCCGGGACAGCGCGGGCAGGAAGGCGGAGATGGCGAGCATGGGATGCTCGTTAAGGTTCTGGCCGATGCCGGGGCGGTCCGCCACCACTTCGACGCCGTGGTCCTTGAGATGGGACGCCGGGCCGATGCCGGCGCGCATGAGCATGGCCGGGGAGTGGATGCCGCCGGCGCTGACGATGACCGTATCGGCTTCGAAGGCCGACTCCTTGCCGTCGGCGAGCACCTTGACCCCCGTCGCCCGGGCGCCGTTGAGGATCAGGCCAGTGACGCAAGCCTCCGAAAGGATGGTCAGGTTCTCCCGCTCCCGCACGGTGGGGCCCAGGTAGCCGATGGCGGTCGACACCCGGCGGTCGTAAGCGTTGGAAAACGGGGCCGGGAAATGGCCCTCCATCACCAACGAGTTCAGGTCGTCGCCATAGGGCAGGCCCGATTGACCCAGTGCCTCGGCGGTGGCCTTGGCGAATGCGGACCACGTATCCTCGAACATCCGGCGGACGGGAATCGGCCCCTCCCGGCCGTGGTCGGGGCCTTCGAAGTCCATGTCCCGTTCCAGCTTGCGGAAATAAGGCAGAACCGCCTTCCAATCCCAGCCAGTAGCACCCATTGCCTGCCACTGGTCGTAGTCCGTGGGAACGCCCCGATTGGCAAGCTGGCCGTTGATGCTGGAGCCGCCGCCCATGACGCGCCCCTGCTCGTAACGGCGCAGGGGCGGACTGTCCGGCGCATTGTGGGGAATGGGTTGGAGCCGCACCCGCAAGTCCGACCACTGAAAGCGGGGATCGAAATAGGCCTTGCCGGGGAAACTGTCGAGCACGTCCTCGGGCACCTTTCCCGGCGGGGTATCGGGCCCCGCCTCGATCAGCAGCACACGGTTGGCACCGCGCGCCGACAGGCGGTTGGCGAGAACGCAGCCTGCGGAACCGCCGCCGATGATGATGAAGTCGTAGCGCATGGGCTATTCCCCGAGAATGGCGTCAGACATTTTTTCGGCGATCATGATGGTCGGGATGTTGGTGTTGGCGCGCGGCACGCAGGGCATCACCGAGGCGTCCACCACCCGCAGCCCGTCGAGTCCCCGCACCCGCCCCTCGGGGTCGGTCACCGCCTCCGGATCGCCGGCGCGGCCCATGCGGCAGGTGCCGGAAATGTGCCAGTTGCCGGTTACCGTGTCACGGATGTAACCCTCCAGGGCCTCGTCGTCGGCCAGCAGGTCTCCAAGGGTGACGCCGCCGGTGATAACGCCGTGGACGAACCATCGCCTGAGCCACCCCGGCCCGTCCATCAGCCGACCGGCGAGAGCCATCAAAACCCGGTTGCGCCGATTGATGACGCCGACCCGCTTGGCCCGCTCGCTCCACGAGGACGGAAACGGATCGCGGGCGACGGCTTTCAGCGACGGGGTCTCGAACAGCCCGGCGATGA
The DNA here is from genome assembly GCA_965247705.1 of Rhodospirillales bacterium. GTDB lineage: Bacteria > Pseudomonadota > Alphaproteobacteria > Rhodospirillales > CAMCUA01 > CBDFHV01. The sequence goes on from CBDFHV010000084.1 coordinate 38,312, forward strand.
AGGCGAAACCGGCCTTCAGCCGAGCCATGTCCCGCCGGTCCGACAGCAGATTGAGCTCGACCCGGGGCGGGACCCGGGGATCGGCGCGCACCAGCGTGATCCGACCGCGGGAATAGGACTTGTTGACGAAAAGCTGCACCGTGCCCAGGCGCCATCCGACCCCGTGCCAGCCGGAGCGGGCGCCCATGGAAAGCCCCATGTCGGCGGGCGGACAGCCCTCCAACCGCGACGAATAGCGACCGCTGATGAGGATATGACGGGCCGCCGGATCGTCGAGGCGGGCGCCGCGGACCAAATAGGCGGAAATGCCTACCGTGGCGTGCTCGTTCAGGTTGGCCCCCACGCCGGGCAAGTCGTGGACCGGGTCGATGCCCAACGCCTTCAGGTCCGCCGCCGGTCCCACACCCGATCGCATCAGCAAGGTCGGCGAATGGACGGCACCCGCGGACAGGATGACGGTATTTCCTTCCATGGTGCGTGTCTCGCCATGGCGTTCGACGACCACGCCCACCGCGCGTCGGCCGTCGAACAGGATCCGCCGCGCCTCCGTCCGGTCCATGATGGTCAGGTTGGCCCGGCGGCGGGTGGCGGCATCCAGGTAGCCGACCGCGGCCGAGACCCGCCGGTCATAGGCATTGCAGATCGGCGTCGGGAAATGGGCCTCGAAGACGTCGCCGTTCATGTCCGGCAGGAAGCCAAGCCCCTTGGCCGTGTAGGCCGCCGACAGGGCGCGGGCGAACGGCGGCCACGCCGTCGGGAATATCCGCCGAATGGGAATGGGGCCGTCCCGGCCATGGAGGGGGCCGTCGAAGTCCAGGTCCCGCTCCAGGCGTCGAAAATAGGGCAGCACCTCCGGCCAACTCCAGCCAGCGGCGCCATTCGCGACCCACTCCGCGTAGTCGTCCGGGTGGCCCCGGTTGGACACCTGGGCGTTGATGCTGGAACCGCCGCCCATCACCCGGCCTTGCTCGTACTGGCGGGGTCGAACCCGCTCGGGGTCGTTGTGGGACACCGGTTGGAAGGTGGCCTTCAGGGACGGCCAGTGGTAGTCGGCATTGAAGAACGCCCGCATGGGATTGCTCTGCAGGATGTCGTCGGGCACCCGACCGGGCGGCGTATCGGGGCCCGCTTCCAACAGGAGGACCCGGGCGCGCCCGGAGGACGACAGCCGATGGGCGAGCACGCAACCGGCCGAACCGCCGCCGACAATGATGTGGTCGTAGCGGTCCCCCGCCATCCGTTTACCCCCGGCGCGCCCCCGTTTGCGGCGGCGCATTGTGCCACGCGCCAGAGTAGGCGCAAGGGCAGGCGCAAGGGTGGCGGACGGCGCTCGCCGTTACGGGAACTGGATGCCGCCGGTCCGACAGCGGGTGGGCGGCGCGAAGTAGTCGATGGCCTGCTCGACGGTGGCGCCCGCCCGGACCAGTTCGGCCTCGATGTCCTGACGGTTCAGGACCACCGGACCCCGGTCGCAGTAGCGGCCGCTGCCCTGCAGTACCTGCTCGAATTGGCCGACGATGCTGCCGTCCTCGACCTTGCCGTCGAACAGGCTGTAGGTGAGGGGAATGAACCGATGGGTGCGAATATAGGTCCAACCGCGCACGGTGCCGTCTTCATAGACGTTCATCTCGACCCGGCAACCATCCAGATTGCCGACGAAATAGTCGCCGCGAACGATCCCGGCGACGACGGGCGCATCATAGGTCACGGGACCTTCCGAGGTCTCGCAGACCCGCGGCTCGCCGCCGCCGATGTAGGTGCCGTCGAACCGGGCGCGGGCCTCCAGGGGCACCCCTTCGGGTCCCGAAAACGCCGCATAGCCGTCGGGTCGGGGGGAGCAGGCGCCGGCCACGCAGATCGTCGCCGACAATACGGCCCATGCCGAGAAATGCCGGAGACTGCGCGTCTTGACCATGCGCTTCATGTAGTCGTCGGGGCGACGGCTTGCAACATTGACTCCCGTTTCGCGGCGGCCGACATTCGGTGCCCATGAACGCACATTCTTCTCATCGGGTGGATGCCCGGACAGTCAAGACCATGCTGGGCGACGGCGCGGAGTTGGCCCTTCTCGACGCCCGCGAGGAAGGCGCCTTTGCCGAACGGCATCTGTTCCACGCCGGCTGCCTGCCCCTGAGCCACCTGGAGCTGCGGGCGGCGCGCCTGTTGCCCCGGCGAGGTGTCCGCATCGTGGTCTGCGACGACGGCGAGGGCGTGGCCGAGGCCGCCGCCGAGCGCCTCGACCGATTCGGCTATTCGGACGTCTCGGTGCTGGACGGTGGAATCGACGGCTGGGAGACCGCCGGGTTCCCCATCTACAGCGGCATCAACGTGCCCTGCAAGGCGTTCGGAGAATATGTCGAGCATGCGGCGGCGACGCCCCACATGTCGGCCGCCGAAGTAAAGGCGCTGCAGGACCAGGGGGCTGACCTGATCATCCTGGACAGCCGTCCCATGCCCGAATTTCAGCGCATGAGCATCCCGGGCGGCATCGATTGCCCGGGCGCGGAACTGGTGCACCGGACTTTCGACCTGGTAGCCTCGCCGGAAACCTTGGTGGTGGTCAATTGCGCCGGCCGCACGCGAAGCATCATCGGCGCCCAGTCCCTGATCGACGCCGGCCTGCCCAACAGGGTCGTCGCCCTGGAGAACGGCACCGCGGGCTGGCATCTGGCGGGGCTGGACCTGGAGCGGGGCCAGACCCGGGACGCCCCGGTCCCGTCGGCCGCGGGACTGGCCCAGGCCCGGGCGGCGGCGGAGCGCGTAGCGCGGCGTTTTGGGGTGCGCACCATCGACCCGGACGGCCTGGCCGGGCTCCAAGGAGACCCTGAGCGCACTCTCTATCTGCTTGACGTGCGCGGGTCCGACGAATTCGAGGCCGGCCACCTGCCCGGATCGGTTTCGGCGCCGGGCGGTCAACTGGTCCAGGCAACGGATACCTACGTGGGCGTTCGCAACGCCCGCCTTGTCCTGGTGGACGACAATGGCGTGCGGGACCGCATGACCGCGGCCTGGCTGCTGCGCATGGGCTGGACGGAAGTCTACGTGCTCGAAGGCGGACTGGCGGGGGCGACCCTCGAGACGGGGCCGGCGGAGGCGGAGATTCTGGGTCTGGGCGAAGCCGAGGCGGACGCCTATTCGGTGGAGCGGCTTGCCGCGGCCATTGCCGACGGATCCGTACGGGTGGTGGACCTGGACAACAGCCTTGCCTATCGCGCCGGTCACGTGCCCGGCGCCTGGTTCGCCATACGCGCCCGACTGCGCCAGAACCTGGACCGAGTCCCGGGAGACGGGCCCCTGGTCTTCACCTGCCCGGACGGCATCCTGGCGCGCCTGGCGGCCGCGGAGGCGGCATCGTGGTGCCCGCGGTCGGTCGCCTATCTCGACGGCGGCACGGCGGCATGGCGGGACGCGGGGCATCCCCTGGGACGCGGACCGGAAAACCTGGCGGACGAGACCGACGACCTTAGCTACAGGCCCTACGACCACACCAGTGGCGTGGAGCAGCGGATGCGAGATTACCTGGAGTGGGAGGTCGAGCTTCTGGAACGCATTCGCGACGACGACGACGTCAATTATCCCGAATTTCCGCCCGCCGGTCAGCCTTGATCCCTGTGGGGGCCGTCAACCCCCGGCGCCCTTGGCCGCCGCACCCGGGGCGACCACAGCCTTTTCCATGGACATGGGGCCGCCGACGATGGCCGGTGGGAAGGTCCCGATGTGGTAGTTGTGGCAGGTTATGCAAGTATCGCCAGCCTGTCCTTCGGCGTGGCAGGCGGCGCAGGTTTCGCGGCTGATGGGATTGAACCCGGGGGTGAATTGGCTGGGATCGGTGCTTTCGAACGCCGCCAGATAGGGCGCCTCCGAATTCAGCGTGTGGCACTGGGTGCAACCCTTGACGCTGTCGATCAGGGCGAAATGTGACTCGTGGTCGTACTTGGTGAAGGTCTGACGCCCGCCTACCGGGTGGTACGGCTGCCAGTTGACCTTCAACACGTCATCGGATTTCCCATCGATGCTGTGGCATTTTCCGCAGTACCCGACCGCCTTGGTGTCGGAGAGGGCCGCGAACAGTCGCCGTGCCGCGCCGTCGCTCGGCCGCGGGTCCACAATCCCGACGAATTCCAGCCACGCCTTCAGGAAGGCATCCGCGTGTCCCACCGGCCGGTAGACCAGGGAGAAGTCCTCCACGTACCAGCCGCCACCGATGGACCATTCGCTGTCCGATACGAGTTCAGGCGCCTCCAGCGGCGGTTCCAGCGACTCCGCCGCGACGTCGGCGGGCTTGGCGCTGTCCGGCGATGTCTCGTCCGACGAACCCGTCGACAGGATGTCCGATGAGTCCTTGGTCAGGATATCCGACGAATCCGTCGCCAGGATGTCCGACGAGTCCTCGGTCAGGATATCCGACGAATCCGTCGACAGGATGTCCGACGAGTCCTTGGTCAGGATATCCGACGAATCCGTCGCCAGGATGCTGTCCTTGTCATCGCCGAGAATGCTGTCGCTTCCACCGGCGTCGTCCGTTGCGCCGGCGCTGGTCGGGGCGGCGTCCGCATCGCCGGCCTCGTCATCTTCCTCATCCGGCATGGATACCCGCTGCCCTGCGCGGTGTCGTGACACCTCGGTCAACAGGTTTGGGAACCAGAGCTGCTGCGCCGAGCGCAGGGCATCCACGGAAAGGGCGCCCATCAGCCGGGACACCACGCGCTGGTCCACGGCATCGTCCGACGCGGCGTCGATCCGGCGGCTGAGAGCCGGCACCCCCTCCACCAGTATTTCGAACAAAAACTCCTTGACCGACCAGGCAAGGCTCTCGGCGGCTTCGATACGGGCATCCGTTGCATCGACAAGATCGAGGGGATCCGCGTCCGCAAGAGCTGCCATGGCCGAGACATAACCCTCGTCCGACGACATCAGAAAATCCATGAACGGAGTCGGAAAGTCTTCCGCGAGTTCGGGCCACTCGCCGATGGGCACGTCTTGTTCCCGGAGGCTGGCAACGTCAAGTCCGGGAACCCGCAGCACGGGTACGGCGGCGCTTCCCGCCCGCCCTTCTCCCAGAATCTGCGCCTCATGGCAGCCGGCGCAGGCCTGTTCGAAGGCCTTGACCAGCATCGCCTTGCCGGACGCATCGGTTTGATGGCAGTCCTTGCACGCGGTCGGCGCCTTGTCCTTGAACGAAGACTCCGTGAAGTGACGGCCAATGTGCTTCACGTGGTCAAAAATCAGCCGGGTCCGGCGGGAATAGGGAAAAGTCACCAACTCGGGATGACCATTGCCCAGGCTGGCGAACTGGACCGTGTGACAGGATTGGCATTGGGCGTTGCTCATTGCGGTCAGGTCATAGTTCCTGCCGTGGTGCTCCTTATGACAGGTACCACAGGTCAGGGTCCCGTCATCGTTCCGCCGCGGAGACACGGTGCGGTCCGCGAGCCGGACCACCAGGGGCTCGGTCCCCTGGCGCGAGGGCGGCTCGCCGGTGCGAGTCAGTTCCGCCAGGGTCGCCGAATCGAGCGAGTGGGGATTCAAGCTTTGATCGCCCAACTGGTGGCAGGTCAGGCACAGCTTGCTGTCATCCGTCTCCACGGGCGTCGTCAACGCGATTTGCAGCCACTTGCGAGGCCCGGCAGCCGACGCCACGTGGCAACCGGCGCAACTATCGATCTCCCCATGGGGCGTGGTCAATTCGCCCTGGGACACCGCGTCCAGGCCCTGCGATCCACCGAACAGGATCAGCAATCCGCCCACGGTAACCGCCGCCATCCACCGGGATGTGAGCCCACGCCGCGCACGCAGGCTGCGAACGGGAACGCAGTGCGGCTGTCCCAAGCAGCAGGTTCCGTCGGCCAGCGGACCGGATTCGCATCGACCCCCCGCCGCGTCCGAGCGGGTGCAGAACCAGCGATCGCCGCGCCGCTGCGGTTGGCAGGCTGAATCGGCCCTGCAGAGTCCCTTGCGATCCGGCCCCACGTGGCAGGCGAGACCATTGGCGCGTCGACCGCAAATCCACTTCTGGGACGGGCGATGATAGGGGCTCTCGCGAAAGCCGAAGGTCTGGAAGAATGTCCTCACGAAAGACCGTCCGTGAACGTATAGACCAGAATCACGTGGACCACGATCAGGACCAACATGCTGTAAGTCAGCGGCACGTGCAGAAACAACCAGCCCTTGAGGGTCGACTGCAAGGCATTGTGGTAATTCAATTCGTCGTTTCGCCGCATGATACGGGCCAGATCATCGAGAACTTCCTGCTCCGTGTCGCTGAGGTAGCGGCCCACGTTGAAGAATTCGGTCTCCAGGGCATAGCGGGAAATGTTCATCTCGAAGAGATGCTGGAGAAAGTCTCGAGGGCCGTCGAACAGGTGGCGCAACCGGCCGGCATAGAAGTCGGCGATGGTCGGCGATTCGGTCTCTTCGACCGACTTGCGTACCAAGTCGTCCGCCTCTTCCCGAAGTTCGCGGCGAAATTGGGGGATGCGCTCGTAAATGACCTCCTCGCCACGCCGCGTCAGGCGCCGGGATATGCCACGGGACACAAGAAATCCGCCGATCCCGCTGAGGGCGACGAGGACGAATACGATACCCAAGGTTACGTTGACGGGGCCGTCCGGAAATTGATAATTCACGTGGAGAACAAACAGCAAAATGCTGAGCAGCCCGACGTAGATATGCACCTGCAGCCACACCGCCGCCCGACCCAGGGGAAAGAACGGCAATTTCTTGCGAACGTTGAACAATGTCAGCAAGGCGACGGCCACCGTAAGCAACCAGCCGGTCAGAAACGCGGGATCGCGCAGCGACGTTTCGACGACGGAATCCGCGGCGACAATCAGGGCGGCCACCAGCGCCAACAGGTTGAAGTTTCGCCACCGTCGTGCCGCGACGCTGGTCATCGATTGAGCCACGGCGCGATCGAGTCCAAATCGCGCATATCGACCCGGCGCAAGGCGTCGTGCGGACAGGCCCGCTGACAGGCGGGACCACCCAACTGGTCGACGCATAAATCGCATTTGGTGGCCTTGACGATGGGCGCGTTGGTATTTTCGTCAAGAATGAAGTTGCCTTCAGAATCGCGAATTTCCGCCATACGAATGTTGTCGTAGGGGCAACTGGACGCGCAGGTGGCGCAGCCGATACAGGTGATATCGTTGATCACCACCTGCCCTTGGAGGGAACTGCGATGGATCGCGCCCGTCGGGCAACCGATCATGCATACGGGATCGGTGCAATGCATACAGGCGTTGGCCACCATGACCCTGTCGTGCCGCTTCCCATGGCGGACGAATCGTGGGTTGCCTTCATGGGCCGCGGCGCAGGCATTAATGCAATCGTCGCAGCGGACGCAGCGGTCCAGATCGATCAGCATCGTGGCGGTGCCGTTGATGTACTGGTTCTCGACCAGGAACTCCAAGGTCCCGGTATCGATGTCCGTACTGCTCAAGGCTTCCTGCCAGTCGCCCTGATTGGCATGATGGGGCTCGATGGGCGGCGGCAAGCGGTCTTCGAGCATGGTGGGCAACACCACTTCCTCGAGGATCTTGCTGGGGACCCGGAGAATGTCTACGTAGCCCAAGGCGCGCAAGGAATTCTGAAGGCCGATATGCTCGTCGCCCCGCCAATTTTGGACCACCTCATCGAACCCGAAAATGTCGCCGCGACCGAGGAAACTTACGGTTCTGTGGCCGTTGTTGATCCGGCGGCTTACCCGGGCAAAACCGGACCGAATCATAAACAGGCCGTCGGCGTAGTTGCCTTCCTCGACGATGATGGGTTCGTTGGCGAGCTTCTCTTTCTTGCTGGCCCGGGCCAGCCGTTTGAACGACGCGTACCAGTCGAACTCGCCGTAGGATTCGAACACCGTTTCGTTGACCACGCGATCGAGCGCCTTCTCCTCCAGATGCCCGAACATGGTCATCTCCCGGAAGTGCACGCGCAGGCTTCGTTCCCGATAGAGCTTGTCGATGTGATCGCGGAACGCCTCGTCGCGGCGGCGGATCTCGCGCAGGCCCTGCCAACGGATTTCCAGAAGCTCCGCCGCCTCCTCGGCGAAAATGCTCGCCGTGCGGGGCGTGCGCCCGAGTGCCGCGATCTCGCCGAAGAATTCACCCTCGTGAATGACGACGGTTTTGTGCTCGTCCAACACCCGCGGCACGTCCTGGAGGAAGATGCGGGTTTCCTCCTCGGTCTGGCGAGTTCCCACATCGCTGTCGGTTTCGTATTTTCGGGGGTCACGAACTTCCGGCATGGTGGGGTTTGACCACAACTGGGAGAACGCGCCCCACAGGCTGCGCCGCCGTGTGACGTCGCGGCCCAGGGTTCTGTCGTCAAGGGACGGGCTGAGGACCACACGCACCGAACCCGACAGCACCATGGAGGCAGAGTTTCCATAGTCCCCCGCCCGCATCACGATGTCGCCGTTCTGATAGCGGTTCACGCGGGCGTCGTTGCGCAGGATATCGCGCAACGACGCCGACGCGGGAAAGCTGTCGGGATTCATGCTGCGGAACGGCTCCAACGCCATGAGCCGGTCCACATCCGCTTCGGTCATGTCGCGACTGAAGGGATTGTCCCAGCGCTGTGGCCGCTGGATGACAACCGATTCCGCCATGCCTCCCCCGATCGGTTAGAGCAATTTCATTGAAGGATGATTCAGAAAGGGGATTCCCATTCTGATCTTGTTCTGATTCCCTTTGTTATAGATTCGCAAAGGGAGTTTCCGATGAGCAAAGCCTACTCGGCAGACCTTCGGCAACGGATCGTGGATGCGATTGATGGCGGGGCTTCGCGGCGCCAGGCGGCGAGGCGATTTGGCGTCAGCGTCAGTTCGGCGATCCGCTACGCTCGGCGCTGGCGGGAGACGGGCAGCGTTCAGGCGGCTGCGATGGGCGCACCCAAGGGCTCGAAGCTTGACCCTCATGAGGATTGGTTGTTGACGCAGATCGACGCGGCGCCGGACCTCACGCTTGAAGAGATCATTGCCCGGTTGAGCTCGGAAAAGGGCGTCAAGAGCAGTATTGGGGGATTGTGGAACTTCTTCCATCGTCACGGCATCAGCTTTAAAAAAAACCGCGCACGCAGCCGAGCAGGAACGTCCTGACGTCGCCGAGAACCGGCGATTGTGGCGCGCGCAACAGCCGGCGCTCGACCCGACCCGGCTGGTCTTCATCGACGAGACCGGTGCCAACACCAAGATGGCGCGCCTTCGCGGGCGGTGCCGGCGCGGCGAGCGTCTGGTCGCCGCCGTGCCGCATGGCCACTGGAAGACGATGACCTTCGTTGCCGGGCTGCGTCACGATGGCATCGCCGCACCGTTCGTCGTTGATCGCCCGATGAACGGCGCCATCTTCAGGCTCTGGGTGGAACGTTGTTTGGTCCCGACGCGGGCGCAAGGCGACATCGTCGTCATGGACAACCTGTCCTCACACAAAGTCACCGGCGTACGCGAGGCCATCGAGGCGGCGGGCGCCAAACTGGCCTATCTGCCGGCCTACTCACCCGACTTCAATCCGATCGAACAGTTCTTCGCAAAGCTCAAGGCGATGCTCAGAAAAGCCGCCGTGCGAACCATCGATGACCTGTGGCGCGCCATCGGAGATATCATCAACACCATCAGGCCAAACGAATGCGCCAACTATTTTGCAAACTCAGGATATGAACCAAATTAAAGTGAAAGTGCTCTAGCGGCTAGTTTGTGCCTTCCCTACGGCTTGCCCATGTACTTGTCGGGGCCGGGCAAATTCTTGTCCAGGGCGGCAAACTTACTGCCGTCATTGGTCTCGGCAAACTTCCGTGCGATGGCGGCGATCTTGTCCGCTGCCCCGTTGAGTGGCCCCTCGTTGTTGAGCTTCAGGGCCGCGCCATCGCCAATGTCGGCCACCTGCTTCACCGCCGCCGCCGACGGCAGCAACTGGGCAATGGCTTTTAGCTGCTTTATCGACCCCGCCGCCCGTTTCGCCATCGACACGGCATAGGACTTCTTCTGGGTCGCCTTGGCGACACCGCGAAGGGCGAACTCCAGGTCCAGCATCTTGCCGACGATAAACATCATCCGCCTTCGCTCCGCCGAGGCTTCCTGGTTTTCCTTGCTGTACCAGACGTTGTGACGGACCTCGCCTTGGGTCCATGCCACCAGTTCGAACTTGCTGCCCGCGGGGTGTCCGCCCTTGTTCACCAATGACTCGTTGGGAACGGTATGGCAGCTGTAGCAGTTCGCCGCCACGTCATAGAGATGGGTGGGACGAATCATGCCGGCAGACTCGGACTTCTCGTAGCGGGACTTGCGATGGGCGGGATCCTCGTTATCGCGTTTCACGTCCTTGCCGCCGTAGTCGCTGTGGACATCCACGTAGCCCTTGCCGGCGCCATGGCATGATTCACAGGAAATCCCGGCGATGGGCCGAACCTTGCCGCGCTGCACGGCCGACGTGAAATGACAGGTCAAGCAAGTGCTTTCGGATTTGATCCGGCGCAGACCCAGTTTCTTCGCGATCGCGCTGGCGGACTTGCGTCGCGGCAATTCCCTGAAGGTCTTCGCGTGATGGGTTGCCTTCCACGACTTGATGGATTCCGCGTGGCATTCGCCGCAGCCATCCGGACCGATGACCTTCTCCGGCTCAAGGCGCAGAAGCACTTCGGCCTGAGAACCGACGGGCGCCATGACGGAACCCAGCGCAATCACCATTCCACCGACCAGCGCCAAAAGCATACGGCCGTGGCGCGCCAACCGACCAAAGACAGGCATCAGCTTAAGACCTCCCCTGCTAGTGTAGCGATTCCAACGCTTGTTTCCCTCGGTTGACCTTATCGATGATGGAACTGGCGGAAGCCGTCCAGGCGAAAGGCTTGGGGTCGGCGTTGTGCTGGTCGAGGTAGCCGTTGATGGCCATTTGCAATTCGACGATGGAGTGAAACACGCCGCGACGGATGCGCTTTCGGGTGATCTCGGCAAAGAAGCGTTCGACCAAGTTGAGCCACGACGCCGAGGTCGGCGTGAAATGCAGGTGGAACCGGGGATGGCGTTTCAGCCAGCGCTTGACCTCCGGCGTCTTGTGGGCGGCGTAGTTGTCGACGATCAGGTGGAGAGCCAGGTGCTTCGACGTCGCGCGGTTGATCTTGTTCAAGAAGCGGATGAACTCCTGATGGCGATGCTTCTGCATGCATTGGCCGATGACCGTGCCGTCGAGCACGTCGAGCGCCGCGAACAGGGTGGTGGTGTCGTGGCGCTTATAGTCGTGGGTCATGGTGCCGGCCCGGCCCTTCTTCATCGGCAGGCCCGGCTGTGGGCGATGCCATGGTTGCCGGATTCGGCGCCCCCCTCGACGATCCCGATCACGCAAGGAACGCCGTCGATTCGGCCCTCGCTTGTCAACGGGAGGTGGGCGAATTCGGGACCACCCCCACCCTTCCCGCCGGCCTGCGGCTGCACAATCGGATCGGCATCAGCACAGGGCGTCTTCTGGCCGGCAACGTGGGCTCGAAGCGCCGCCTCAGCTACACCCTCATGGGGGACGACATCAACCTGGCGTCCCGGCTGGAGGGCGTGAACAAGGTTTACGGCACCCAGACCCTGGTCGCGGCGACGACCCGCGAAGCCTATGGGGAAGGCATGGTGTTCCGCGACGTGGACATCGTCCGGGTGAAGGGGCAGGACACGCCGGTACGGATTTTCGAGCCGATCGGCCCCGAAACCGATGTGCCGGCGGAACGGCGCGAGCATCTGGCACGGTTTGCCGACGCTCTCGCGGCGTTCCGCGACCTCCGATTCGAGGCGTTGGCCGAGCACGACCCCGTGGCCGTCTATTACGGAGAACGGTGCCGGGAATATCAGCGCGAACCGCCCCCGGACGATTGGGATGGCGTCAATACGATGCTGACAAAATAGGGATCCCGGCGCCGGGCAATCGCGGCACTTTCCCAACTTGGTATCGTGATATAGTCGATCCCTGCCGCGCCGCCGGCAAGGCGGGCGGTACGCCATTCCCTGCCGGGGTCGATCATCATGAAGAATCCCCTCGTTACTTTCATTTGCGTCCCTATCCGGTTAAAGCAGGTAGCGCACCCTGCGGTTGAAGACTGTCGACCAGCTCCTTGTAGGTGATGGTGGGTTGGTCCATGGCGCGGCGGAGGACGAAGTCGGCCAGATCGGTGATGCGTGTGCGGCGGTTGAAGCGGTAGCTCCATTCCCGGGCATAGCGCGGCAGGTGCTTGGCGCCGACACCGTGATAGGTGCCGTTGAGCCAGGTCTTCACGTTGGAAAACAGGACATGGACGACCGGCATCAAGCGCTCGGCATTCTTGCCTTCGCCTTGCACGACGGGGTGGTGGCGATAGGTGTCGCGGAGTCCGGCGCACCCCTTGAAGGCGTCGCTGGCGAGGCGGCTTCCGGGCCTGACCGAGGCGCGCACGAAGCCGCCCAGCTCGCGGGCGGTGGCCGCCGGGAGGATGGCGAGCCGCGCCCGGCCGGCGACGAAGCCGCTTCCCTTGATGCCCTTGCCCGGCCCGACCGGCCGCTTCTCGACGGCCATCACCAACAGGCTCTTGTTCGGGTTGGAAAGGCCCCGGCCCCGGCTCTCCGGCTTGCCGCGCCCGCCATAATAACTCTCGTCGACCTCGACCAAGCCCTCGAGCGGAAATTCCGAGCGCTCCGTCAGGGCATGACGCAGCTTATGAGCCATCAGCCACGCTGTCTCGTAGCGCAGATCCAACTCGCGGGACAGCAAAAGGGCCGAGACCCCACGCTTGTCGCGCGCCATCCACCACGCCGCCAGGAACCATTTGCGGAGCGGCGTGCGGGTGCGGTGGAAGATCGTCCCCGCCGTCACCGATTCCTGATGACCGCAACGGGCGCATTCGAAGATCCTGGGCCGCGCCGTCATTCGGTAGCTCCGCCGTTCGCCGCAGCGGGCACAGACATAGCCCTGCGGCCAGCGCAGCCGGGCCAGCGCCTCGATGCAGGCCGCTTCCGATCCGTGCCGTTCTTGAAACGCCAACATCCTGCCCATCGCACCGCCCTCCAAAAGCCCGAGACAATGCGATCAGCCTACATCCTCTACGTGAACATAACAAGAACATTTAGGCCGATCCTGTTTTAACCGGATAGGGACGTTCATTTGTACGACACTGGCGGCGGCCGTCGCCGCCACCGCCGTCCAGGTGGCTTGGCCTTCGGATGCCGAGGCCCAGGGCCGCGCCTTGCGCCGCGCCATCCAGAAGAACACCCAACTGGCGGTGCGGCGACAGTTGGCGAAGCTGAACATCCGTGGCAGCGCCGGCGCCGTCACCGCCATGAACATCAGTCCCGACGGGCGCTATCTGGTCACCGTGTCGACGGACAAGACGCCGCGTGCCTGGGACCTGCAGGAGGGCCGGCAGATCCTCAAGATGCGGCCCCTCGACGGTACCGCCCTGTCGGCCCTGTTCCTGCCCGACAGCCAGTCCTTCGTCACCGCCGACGCCAGCGGCAAGGTCTCCGTGTGGAGCGTTCCGGCGGAGAAGCGGTTGCGCGCCTTCGCCGCCCATGAGGGACCGGTCAGCGCCATGACCCTGTCGGCCGACGGGACCACCTTGGCGACCGCAGGCGAAGACCGATCGGTGCGCGTGTGGCGGGTGGCGGACGGCGCCGAAATCGCCCGCTATCGCAACCTCGCGACACCCGTACGAGCCCTGGACATCGGGCCCACCGGGGAATTCCTCCTCGGCGGCGGCGATGACGGGATGACCCGTATCTGGGAACTCCGGTCCGGCGCCGAGGTCAGCGCTTTCTCGAGCCACCAAGGGCCGGTGCGGGCCGTCCGCTTCGGACGGGACGAAGCGGAATTCTTTACCGCCGGCGACGACGGCGTGGCGCGCTATTGGCACTCCGACAATCCGGACCCGGTGCGTGGGTTCGGCGGCGCCGAAGCATCGCTTTTGACCCTGGCCGTGGACAGCAAGGCGGAACGCCTCGCCGTGGGTGGCGCCGACGGCAAGCTGCTGGTCTGAACGGTGGCCAGCGGCAAGCTGATAAAGAACATCCCGGCCCATGGCGGCGCCGTGCGCCAGCTCGGGTTCGATGTCGGCAGCGATCGCCTGGTATCGGCGGGCGACGACGCCATCACGACGTTCTGGGATGTGAAGTCGGGCGAGATGCTTGTTCAGCTGATCTCGACCAAGGGCGGTTGGGCGGTGGTGGACCAGGACGGGCGTTTCGACGGCGACAACCGGGCCCTCGACGACGTCCAATGGGTCACCGAGACCCAGGCCCTGCCCATCGACAACTTCTCGGATGACTATTACGAGCCCGGACTGCTGCACAAGAAGCGACTGGGCGCTGGCGAACTCATGACCGCCTCGGCGCGAACCATCAAGGAGGGCATCCTGCCGCCCCCCGTGACGGAGGTGCGGTTACCCAAGGGCGCGGCCTCGGCGGAGCGCCTGGAGGTGACGGTCGTCACCCGCGATCAGGGCGGCGGCGTGGCGGAGATCCTGTTGTTCCACAACGGCAAGGCGGTCAGTGACGACAAGAAGGCGGGCGAATCCAAGACCACCAAGGACGACCTTGAGATCGTCACCAGCGTCTTTCAGCTTCGTCCCGTCGCCGGACGAAATCGGTTCAATGCCGCCGCCGTCAGCGGCGAGCGGGTCCTCGGCATGTTCGCCGAGGCAGCCGTGGACGTGCAGATCCAGGCCCGCGCGCCGCGCCTCCACGTGGTCGTCGTCGGCATCAACGAATACAGCGACGGGCGGCTCGACATGAACTACGGCCGGCCCGACGCCCAAGCCATCCGCGACGCCCTGAAGTCCACCCGCGGCGGGCTGTTCAGCGAGGTCGTGACCCACGAACTGTACGATAGCCAGGCGACCAAGGAGAATATTTACAAGACCTTGGATTTGTTGCGGGACTCCAATGCCGAGGACATCGTTGTCATCTATTTGGCCGGACACGGGATGAACCTGGCGGACGAATGGTATTTCATCCCCCACGAATTCTCGCTTCCCCTGACCCGCCCCAAGCTGAAGAAGATCGGTCTGCCCTCGTCCGAGCTGCGCAAGCGGATCGTCGCCATGGAGGCCCGCCGAGTCTTCCTGTTGACGGACGCCTGTAAGTCCGGCACCGCGACAACCGCCTTCGAGGACGACGTGGATCGACGCGCGCTCAGGCGACTCGGGCGATCGGTGGGGATGCACGTCATGGCGGCCACCGCCAACAACCAGCAGGCCGTGGAGGTGAAGACCCTGGGTCACGGTGTATTCACCTATGCCCTGCTCGCTGCGCTTAAAGGCGAGGCGGACAACAACCCCACCGATGGCAACCTGACGGTCCAGGAAATCGTGCAGTTCGCCGAAACCATGGTGCCTGCATTGAGCAAGGAGCACGCCAGCCACAAGCAATATCCCCTGACGTTCTCCAGGGGGTTCGACTTCACGGTCAGCGGATACTCCAGCTGATTGTCATCGCGCTATTCTCTTGTGGCAAAAAGGCAACACTGTGATACTTGTGCATGAAATGCGGGTGCGACGTGCTTGTACCGGCGTCAACTTTGTCGTATGAGACACGGTAGTAGGATTCCAGTGCGACACGGTGGTGCCGCTGGCGCGGGTTTCCCATGACGGGTCTGGAGGTCGCTTCCATGAGTATCGGCAAGCACAAGGGTAAGCTGGCGCTGGCGACGTCGTTTGCGGTGATGACTGCGTCCTCCACGGTTTATGCGCAAATCATCGAGTAGACCGAATCGGATTCGGCGTCGCAAGAAACCCAGAAGCAGACCACGGCAACGATCACCAGAAACGTGTCCGCGGGTATTCGCAAGGGCTTCAAGGCCGCGCTGTTTTTCAAGGCGACCGGGGTCACCGCCCCCGGCGCGGCAAAAAGGACGGGCGGCCTGGGCCTTCGGGACGCGGCGCAGGCAGCGTTGAACGACCCCCGGTTCTTCGGGCCCAAGTATGCGGACCCGGTGACCGGTTTGGCGGCCGGCGACGACGAGCAAGTGGCTGATTTCCCCGATCTTCCCGATATTGCTTCGGTGCTCGAGGGCTTCTCGGTGTGGGGCAACGGCACCGTCTCCAACTCCGATTCGACGGGCGGCGGAATCGATGCGGACACCACGATCGGCAGTTGGGTGATCGGCATCGACAAGGCCATCCATGACAATTTCATCCTCGGCCTGACGCTCTCCGTGACGAACAGTTCGACCTTCTCAAAATTCAATACCGCCGCCGGGGTCCCATCCGAAACAGACCTGAAACAGGAAAGTTTGGCCATTGCGCCTTACGCTGCTTTAATCCTCAACGAGAACATGTATGTCGACGTCAGCCTGGGCGTGAACGAAGCGGATACCAATATCGACCAGCGATCCGCCGCCGGCGCAGCCCAATCCACGGCTTCCGGTCAGCCTTCGGAAACCCGCTTCATCGCCGCCAACTTCAACTACCTCGACGTATTGTTCGAACACTACGGCGTTCTGGGGGTCCTTGGATATACGTGGTCGGAAACCGACTCGGGACACCTTTACCGACGCTCAGGGCGTCACACGCCCCTCCCGAAAGACCCGCAATAGCCTCCTGACCGTGGGCGGAGAAGTTGGCCGCCAAGTGGGGAACATGGTGCCCTACGTCTTCGGCTACTACGAATACGATGTGATTGAGGCCCCCCGAGGCGGTGGGCTCGGCGGCAACCAAGCGTCGGAGAACAGCCGTAACGCCCGACGGGTCGGGGGTGGCGTCGACGCCCTGGTCAACGACAGATTCGTCGTGTCCGTCGAAGTCAACAACGTGCTGCTCAAGAACGCCTACCACGAATGGGGCGCCAACCTGAACTTGCGCTATCAGTTCTAGATCCCGGTACTAATTGGCTGACGAGAAGGCCTGGGCGTTCCGCTGAATCGAATTACGCCTGATCCCTGACGCGCAGATCATCCACGAAGGCGTCCGCGGCGGGATTGCCGGACTATTCCAAAGCGAGAAGCATGAGTAGGACCGCGCCGTCCGTTTACTCGGCGGCAACCACGGTCCGCGTCGCCGCTTCCACCTTCACGGCGCAGAACTTGAACTCGGGGATCTTGCCCCAGGGATCGAGCTGCGGGTTGGTGAGCATGTTGGCCGCCGCCTCGACGAAACAGAAGGGGATGAAGACCATGCCCTCGGGCACATCCCGGTCGGCCCGCGCTATCAACTCGATGGCGCCCCGGCGGCTGGTCACCCGGATGCGATCGCCCGCCGCCAGACCCATGGTTCGCAACTGGCGCGGATGGAGTCCCGCCACGGGCTCCGGCTCCAGGCTGTCGAGGATGTTCGATCGTCGGGTGATGGCCCCGGTGTGCCAATGCTCCAGCATGCGCCCGGTCGACAGCACGATGGGATAGTCGTCGTCGGGCAGTTCGTCGGGCGGCAGGAAGTCGGCCGGCACGATTTTGCCGCGACCCGTATCGGTGGGGAACCCGCTGGCGAACATGATCTCGTTGCCCGGCTTGTCGTCGCCGTCGCAAGGGTAGGTGACGCCCGACTCCCGCTCCAGACGATCCCAGGTGATATGGTCGAGGGAATCCATGGCCTGCGCCAATTCCGCATAGACGTCCCGCGGATGGCCGTAGTTCCAGTCGAGGCCGAGGCGGCGGGCGATCTCCTGGATGATCCACCAGTCCTGCCGGGTGTCGCCGGGCAGGGGCAGGGCTTCGCGGGCCAACTGCACCTGGCGGTTGGTGTTGGTGAAGGACCCGGTCTTCTCCGGAAAGGCCGACGCCGGCAGGATCACATCGGCGAAGGAGGCGGTTTCGGTGAGGAAAATGTCCTGGACCACCAGGTGTTCCATCTTGGCCATCGCCTCGCGGACGTGGTTGGTGTCCGGGTCCGACATGGCCGGGTTCTCGCCCATGATGTACATGCCCTTGATCGTGCCCGCGAGGGCGGCGTTCATGATCTCCACCACCGTGAGGCCGGGCTCGGGGTCGAGGGTAGTGTTCCACAGGGCCTCGAAGCGTGCCCGGGCGCCGTCGTCCCCCACTTTCTGGTAGTCGGGGAAGACCATGGGAATCAGTCCAGCGTCCGACGCCCCTTGAACGTTGTTCTGACCGCGCAGGGGATGCAGGCCGGTGCCGGGCCGCCCCACCTGACCGGTAATCAGGGCAAGGGAAATGAGGCAGCGGGCATTGTCGGTGCCGTGGACATGTTGTGAGATGCCCATACCCCACAGAATAAGAGCACGCTCCGCCCGACCGTAGGCCCGTGCCACGGCGCGGATGGTGTCCGCGTCCACGCCGCACAGGTCGGCCATCTTCTCCGGCGGGAAGTCGGCAACGCGCGCCTTCAGGGCCTCGAAGTTCTCCGTATAGCCCTCCACGTACTGACGATCGACCAAGCCCTCTTCGATGATCACGTGCATGATGGCGTTGAGTAGCGCCACGTCCGTGCCGGGCTTGAACTGAAGGTTATGGGTGGCGTGGCGGGACAGGCCCTGGCGACGCGGATCGATAACGATAAGGGTCTTGCCCGCCTTGGTGGCGTTCTTCAGGTAGGTCGCCGCCACCGGATGGTTTTCCGTCGGCCGAGCGCCGATGACGACGATCACGTCGGCGTCCTTGGCCGCGGTATAGGGCGCCGTCACCGCGCCGGAGCCGATGCCTTCCATGAGGGCCGCCACCGAGGACGCATGGCATAGCCGCGTGCAGTGATCCACGTTGTTGGTACCGAAGGCGGTCCGCACCAGCTTTTGCACCAGATAGGCTTCCTCGTTGGAGCCCTTGGCCGAACCGAAAGCGGCCAGGGCCGCGCCGCCATCCCGCTCGATGATGCGCTTGAATCCTTCGGCGGCCCGATCGAGGGCTTCCTCCCACGTGGCCTCGCGAAAGTGGGTCTCGGGATGGGACGGGTCGGCCAGGACATTGGCATCCTTGGTCACGCCGTCCTTGCGCACCAGGGGCTTCATCAGCCGGTGCGGGTGGCTGATGTAGTCGAAGCCGAACCGGCCCTTGACACACAACCGGTTGTTGTTTGCCGGACCGTTGCGGCCGCTGACGTAGTGAAGCCGGTCGTCCTTGATGTGATAGGTGATCTGGCATCCGACGCCGCAATAGGGACAGAGAGAGTCCACGGTGCGGTCCGCGTCCTCGGTGTAAACGCCGTCCGCGTCCACGCGGCTGGCTTCCATCAGGGCGCCTGTCGGGCAGGCCTGAACGCATTCGCCGCAGGCGACGCAGGTGCTGTCGCCCATGGGGTCGCCGAAATCGAACACGATCTCCGAGTGGATGCCGCGCCCGGCCATGCCGATCACATCGTTGACCTGTACCTCGCGGCAGGCGCGGACGCACAGGTTGCAATGGATGCAGGCGTCCAGGTTGACGGCCATGGCGGGGTGGCTGTTGTCGGGCGTCGGCGCGGGCCGAGCGGGGAAGCGGCTGACATTCACCCCCATGTTTCGGGCCCAGGACCAGAACCGGGAGTCCGGCTCGTGGGCCGCCGCCGGCGCCGGCTGATCGGCCAGCAGCATCTCGAAAACCAAGTTGCGGGCAGACTCGGCGCGCTCGTTGTCGGTGCGAACCACCATGCCTTCGGAGGGCTTGCGAATGCAGCTCGCCGCGAGTACCCGCTCGCCTTCGATCTCGACCATGCAAGCACGACAGTTACCGTCGGCCCGGTAGCCCGGTTCGGGCGCGTAGCACAGGTGTGGGATCGCCTTGCCGTGACGCGCCGCCACCTGCCACAGGGTTTCATCCGCCTGGGCGGTGACCTCCGTGCCGTCGAGCGTGAAGCGGATGGTCTCGCTCATGTCAGACTCCGTATCCCGCATGTCCGATCGTCATGTACAGGTAATGTCGTCGGGAAAATATTGAAGAACGCTCTTCAGGGGATTGGCCGCGGCCTGGCCCAGGCCGCAGATGGACGCATCCGTCATCGCCCGTCCCAGTTCCGTCAGCAGCCCCGCGTCCCAGGTGTCGCGGGCCATCAGCTTGACCGCCTTTTCGGTGCCGACCCGGCACGGCGTGCACTGGCCGCAGCTCTCGTCCTCGAAGAAGCGCATGAGATTGAGGGCGGCGTCCTTGGCGTTGTCCTTGTCGGAAAGGATCACCACCGCCGCCGAGCCAAGGAGGCAACCATATTTCTCCAGGGCGCCGAACTCCAGGGGCAGGTCGGCCATGGAAGCGGGAAGAATGCCGCCGGACGCGCCGCCGGGCAGATAGCCCTTGAAGCCATGCCCGTCCTGCATCCCGCCGCAGTGGTCGTCGATCAGCTGGCGGACGGAAATGCCGGCGGGGGCCAGTTTGACGCCCGGCTCCTTGACCCGACCGGAGACCGAATAGCTGTGCAGCCGCCGGCCCTCCCCGCCCCGGTTGGCGAACCACGCGGGGCCGTTCTCGATAATGTCGCGAAGCCAGAAAATCGTCTCCACGTTCTGCACCAAGGTCGGGCGGCCGAAGATGCCCACTTCGGCCACATAGGGCGGCCGGTGGCGGGGCAGCCCCCGCTTGCCCTCGATGCTTTCGATCATCGAGGATTCCTCGCCGCAGATGTAGGCCCCGGCGCCCCGGCGCAGATGGATCTTCGTCGCCCCGTCGAGGCCCCCCGCCGACAGGGTGGCGATCTCACGGGTCAGCACCTCGTGGAGCCCGGGATACTCGTCCCTGAGGTAGATGTAGACCGCGTCGGCCTCCACCGCCCATGCGGCGATAAGCATCCCCTCCAGCATGCGGTGGGGGTCCCGTTCCAAATAGACGCGGTCCTTGAAGGTGCCGGGCTCTCCCTCGTCGGCGTTGACCGCCATCAGGCGCGGACCGGGAAAGGTACGCACGATCTGCCACTTGCGGCCGGTGGGAAAGCCCGCCCCTCCGAGGCCGCGCAGAGCGGAATCGGAGACCATGGAGACCAGATCCTTGGCTTGCCGTTCCCCCGCCAGGCACTGGCGCAGAATGGTGTAGCCGCCTTCGGCCTCGTAGGCGGTCAAGTCCGTGTACGGAGGGATCTCGGGTTCCAACACGCCCGCCTCGATCACCCGGGCAATGGCGTCCCCATCGGCGGCGGTCACATGGCGATGGCCCACCTCGACCACGGGCGCGGTATCGCAGCGGCCCATGCACGGCGCCCGCACAACCCGTACCCCCGCCCCCAGTCGGCCGGGGAGTGAATCTAGCAGCGCCCCCGCTCCCATCATCTCGCAGGTGAGGCTGTCGCAGACCCGCACCGTGAGGGGCGGCGGTGGCGCCTCCCCCTCTTTCACCACGTCGAAATGGGCATAGAAGGTCGCCGTCTCGTAGACCTCGGCCATGGCCAGGCGCATCTCCTCGGCGATCGCGGCGAGGTGGGCTGCGGACAGATGTCCGAAACGGTCCTGGATCAGGTGCAGGTGTTCGATAAGAAGATCGCGCCGGCGCGGCCGGTCGGCAAGCAACGTGCGGATTTCCTCGAGGGCCCGGGGATCGACCTGGCGGCCCTTCGGCTTGGCGGCCCGTCGCCGCCGTCCGGATGGACGGGTTTCCTGGACGTGATTGGCCGGCTCGGACATCGACGATGTCTCCTGATCGTCAAGGGCGGTGCGGGGGATTCTGGACCCGGCCGATTATGCAGATGACTCCGGGGAATGCAAAACTCCCGTAATCGCCTTCCTTGCCCCGCCTTCCTGCTGGCGAATCCGATATCATCGGGGATCGCAGGGGGCGCGTATGAAGATAGATCTGCTGGTGGCACAGCTCCTCTGCTCCCGCCTCTGCCATGACCTGATCGGGCCCGCGGGGGCCGTCGGCGCCGGCACCGAACTGATGGAGGAAGGGGGCGCGGAAGCCGCCGAGGCCCTGGACCTGACCATCCGCGGCGCGCGAAATATCAACGCGGGACTGGCCTTCTATCGGGCGGCATTTGGGCACGGCGGCGCGGCCGAGGGTTCGGGTGCCCTGAAAGGGGCGCGGACCCTCTGCGACGCCTATCTCGCCGGTCGATCGACGACCCTGGGCTGGCGGGACGAGGACCTTTCGGAGGCGCCGTCCCCGTTGGCATGCAAGCTGTTGCTCAACATGGTGTTGCTGGCGGAGTCCTGTCTGCACAAGGGCGGATCGATCGACGTCCAGGCCACGGCCTTGGCGGACGGCATCGGAATCGCCGTTACGGCCCGAGGGGAGCGCGCCCATCTGCGGGCGGAACTGCGGACCGCCGCCGAGGGCGGCGCGCAAGCGGACAGCCTGACGCCCCACACGGTCCAGGCCTGTCTTACCGGGTTGCTGGCCGATGGGTTGAACGCGGATTTGGAGCTCGTCGACATGCAAGGCGGCGAGGTTCGCATCACCGCACTGGTACCGCCGCAGGGGTCGGTACAGGGATCGGTACAGGGGTCGGCACCGACCTAAACCGAAGCATAGGATGACAATTTCGTAAGGCGGGAGCATCCTACGTCAAGAGTTCCCGATACCGTTCCGCGGGCGTCCAGGACCCTCGCGCGACGGTGGCCACTGCAGCGCGGAATTGCACCATGGACGACCTCCTCAACGAATTCCTCACCGAAACATCCGAAAGCCTCGCCGTCCTCGACGTCGAACTCGTCAAGTTCGAACAGGACCCTGGTGATACCGGTATCCTGAGCAATATCTTTCGCCTGGTTCATACGATCAAGGGAACCAGCGGCTTCCTCGGTCTGCCCCGGCTTGAAGCCGTGGCCCACGCCGGCGAGGACGTCCTCGGCAAGATCCGCGATGGCGATCTGGAAGTTACCCCCGAGGCGGTGACACTGATTCTGAGTTGTATCGACAGCATTCGCGGTCTCCTCGCCGAGTTGGAAGAAAACGGCTCGGAGCCCGCCGGAGACGACGGGGAGGTGATCGGCCTCTTGCGCGCCATGGCCGATGGCGGCCCGGCGACTCCGTCACCGACGGAATCGGAACCCGAGGCCGCGGCGGCGGAGGACGCACCGCAGGCGGATGGGCCGGTCGTCGAGGAGGGTGGATTCCCGGTCGCGGCCGAACTCCTGGCGGAGGTGGCGGCAGCCTCGGCCGCCGGCGGAAATGACGCCGGTGACAGCGCAACAATGGCCGAGATGACGGCCGCCATGGAGATTGCGGTGGCCGCCGAGCCGGACTCGGCCGAAACCGCCGCCGAATCAGCAGTGGCGGCCTCCGTTCCCGTAAAACCGGAGAAATCGCCGCCGGCCAAAATGCAGGTTGCAAAGGAATCCCGGGAAGCCAAGGAATCCTCCGTCGCCAACCAGAGCATTCGGGTCAATGTGGAGCTTCTGGAGAACCTGATGACCCTGGTCAGCGAACTGGTGCTGACCCGGAACCAGCTACTGCAGATGGTCAGGGGGCAGGACGATAACGAGTTCTCCGTGCCCCTTCAAAGATTGAGTCACATCACCTCCGATCTGCAGGAAGGGGTGATGAAGACCAGAATGCAGCCTATCGGCAATGCCTGGGCGAAGCTTCCCCGCATCGTCCGCGACCTGTCGTTGGAAGCGGGCAAGAAGATCGACCTGCAGATGCTGGGGGCCGAAACCGAACTCGACCGCCAGGTGCTTGAGATGATCAAGGACCCGCTCACCCACATGGTGCGGAATTCGGCCGACCATGGCCTGGAAACTTCCGCCGAGCGGAAGGCCGCCGGCAAACCCGAAACCGGTGCCGTCGTCCTCAACGCCTATCACGAAGGCGGTCACATCGTCATCGAGATATCCGACGACGGGCGTGGCCTCAACATGGAACGCATACGGGGCAAGATCGTCGAAAATGGTCTTGCGACGGAATCGGAATTGGAGGGGCTGTCGGATCAACAAGTTCAACAGTTCATCTTCAAGGCCGGATTCTCCACGGCGGAGAAGGTCACCAGCGTTTCGGGCCGCGGCGTCGGCATGGATGTGGTGCGAACGAATATTGAAAAGATCGGCGGCACCATCGAACTGAAGTCCGTCGAAGGCAAGGGCACCACGTTCACCATCAAGATTCCGCTGACCCTTGCTATCGTGTCGGCGCTCATCGTCGCGTGTTCCAGCCAGCGATTCGCCATTCCGCAGATCAGCGTCCTGGAACTGGTGCGGGCCTCGTCGCGCTCGGACAATGCCATCGAGAAGATCAACAACTCGCCGGTACTGCGCCTGCGCAACCGGTTGCTTCCGTTGGTGTCCCTCAGCGATCTGCTGAAACTGGAATCGGACGAGTCTACGAACGATGACGAAGTCTTCATCGTGGTCACGCAAGTGGGCACCTACGCGTTCGGAATTATGGTCGATCGGGTCTACGACACCGAGGAGATCGTGGTGAAACCGGTGTCTCCGATCCTCCGGAACCTTCCCTTCTATTCGGGCAATACCATCCTCGGCGATGGCAGCGTGATCATGATCCTGGATCCCAATGGAATTTTCAGCACGACCGGGGAGGCGTCGGTGAGCGCCAATCGTGCCGCGGATAAGGATGCCGCCTCGGAGAGCCGGGAGGAGGACAGCGACAAGACCACGCTGCTGATATTCCGGGCCGGAGGACAGGAGCTGAAGGCGGTACCCCTGGCCCTTGTCGCGCGACTGGAAGAGATCGACGTTGAAGCCGTGGAGGTCTCCCACGGCCAGCGGGTGATCCAGTACCGGAGCCAACTGATGCCACTGATCCCGATCGATCACATGCATGAATGGGCATCGGAAGGGCGCCAGCCGACACTCGTCTTCACCGACCGCGACCGCTCCATGGGACTCATCGTCGAAGAGATCGTCGACATCGTCGAGGACCATATCAACATCGAGCTCAAAGCGGACCAGCCGGGCCTTGTCGGCAGCGCCGTCATCGCCGGCAAGGCGACCGACATCATCGACGCGGGATTTTATCTGACCCAAGCCTTCGACGACTGGTTTGGGCCCGAGAAATCCGCG
This sequence comes from Rhodospirillales bacterium, assembly GCA_965247705.1. Classification (GTDB taxonomy): domain Bacteria; phylum Pseudomonadota; class Alphaproteobacteria; order Rhodospirillales; family CAMCUA01; genus CBDFHV01. The sequence goes on from CBDFHV010000084.1 coordinate 63,114, forward strand.
ACCATCGAACAGGATCGCGATGGAAAGCGCATCTTGCTGGTGGATGACAGCCCGTTCTTCCGCAATCTGCTGACGCCGCTGCTCACCGTTGCCGGGTATCGGGTAACCGCGGTAGAGAGCGCCGACGATGCCCTTAAGATGCGTGAGGAGGGCCGCGCCTTCGACGTCATCGTCAGCGACATCGAGATGCCGGGCATGAATGGTTTCGACTTCGCCACGAACGTGCGCGGCGATTCCCGCTGGAAGAGGCTTCCCATGGTCGCGCTATCGTCCCGCGCCACCGAAGACGATTTCGCTCGCGGCCGCGAGGTGGGATTTAACGATTATGTTGCCAAGTTCGATCGGGACTCCCTGGTCCATACCCTGGCCCAAACCCTCTCGTCGAGTCATCTGGAGGATGCTTGAAACCAGTCCCCCGCGCACAGCGGAATCCATTGGCACTTGACCGTCTATCTCAACGGCCGCATTGATGGACCAAGCGTTGAACGCCGAGACTTCCGGCTCGCATTCAGCTAGTCCAGACGGCAAGGTACGGGGAGCGGCGCCATCATGAAGTCCTGTCTGATTGTTGACGATTCCCGGGTCATTCGAATGGTGGCCCGGAAGATTCTGGAGGAACTGGAGTTCGACACGGCGGAGGCCGCCGACGGCGAGGAAGCGCTGGAGGCCTGCCGCGACACGCTTCCCGACGCGATTCTGTTGGACTGGAACATGCCCAACATGGACGGTCTGGATTTCCTCAAGGCGCTACGAAAGTTGCCCCACGGTGATCGCCCGGTCGTGGTTTTCTGCACCACGGAAAACGACATCGAGCACATTCAGACCGCCCTCGCCGCCGGCGCCAACGAATACATCATGAAGCCCTTTGACAGCGAGATCATCCAGTCCAAGTTCTCTCAGGTGGGGCTCCTGTAGTGATGGAATCGAGCTCATTCCCGTCTCTTAACAACGGACCGGCGCGATGAGTCTGGCGGCACCGGTCCGTCAAGCGGCGGCGGCGTCCATCCGCGTGATGGTGGTCGACGATTCGGCGGTGGTCCGCGGTCTGATCGCGCGGATGCTGCAGCAGGTCCCAGACATCGACGTGGTCGCATCCGAGCCCAACGGTCAGTCGGCGGTAAGGAACCTCCTCCGTCACGACGTGGACGTAATCATCCTGGATATCGAGATGCCCATAATGGACGGCCTGACGGCGCTGCCCCAACTGCTGGCGGCGGACCCGACGGTACGCATCATCATGGCGTCTACGCTGACCAAGCGAAACGCGGATATCAGCATTCGGGCGCTGAATGCCGGTGCGGCGGATTATATCCCCAAGCCCAGTGCCGCCCGTGACATAAGCTCCGGTGACGATTTTCGCCGCGACCTGATCGAAAAGGTCCACACGCTCGGCGCCCTCCGACGCCAAAGGGCTGGGGGCGGCGCCGCACGGGCGAGGCGGATGGGACCCGCGAAGCCGACCCCGACTTCGGTCCGCGCCCGCAGCCTGTACGACAAGCCGATTAACCTGCGCCAACCGGGCAGCCGGACACCCGGTGTGCTTGCCGTGGGAAGCTCGACCGGTGGTCCGCAGGCCCTCTTCACTTTCTTTGGCGGCCTCACCAGAAACCTGGGGGTGCCGATCGTCGTGTCCCAGCACATGCCGCCGACCTTTACGGCCATCCTTGCCGAACACGTAAACCGGGCCACGGGCTGGCCATGCCGGGAGGGAGAAAACGGAGAATTGTTGGAGCCCAACCAGATCTACGTGGCGCCGGGCGACCACCACTTGACCGTCGCGCGAGACGGTCAGCAACGGGTCATCCGCCTGACCCAGGCGCCTCCGGAGAACTTCTGCCGCCCCTCCGTGGATCCCATGCTGCGCAGCCTGGTAACGGCTTACCGCGCCAACATCCTGGTGGCGATCCTCACCGGTATGGGTCACGATGGACTCCATGGTAGCGAGGCCGTCGTGCAAGCTGGCCGGACCGTGATCGCCCAAGACGAAGCGACAAGCGTCGTCTGGGGTATGCCGGGGGCGGTGGCGACGGCGGGTGTTTGCAGTGCGGTTCTTCCGCTGAAGGATCTGCCGCTCCATATCGCCACGTTCATGGGCAAGAGGGCGTCATGACACCGGTCGAGTTCGATTTTTTGTCCACCATGCTCAAGCAACGCTCCGGGCTGGTGCTGACCAAGGACAAGACATATCTGCTGGAAAGCCGCTTGATGCCGGTCGCCCGCCGGCGGGGCCTCAAGGGTCTGTCGGAACTCATTACGGAAATCCGCACCCGCAAGGACGAGGGCCTGGTCCGGGACGTGACCGAGGCCATGACGACCAACGAGTCCTTCTTTTTTCGCGATATCAGGCCATTCGAAACGTTCCGCACCACCATCCTGCCCCGAATTCTGGAAACACGGGCTTCCCGCAAAACCTTTCGCATCTGGAGCGCGGCGGCGTCCAGCGGTCAGGAGCCCTACACGCTCGCCATGGTCCTGAAGGAGGAAGGCGCCCGGCTCGCGGGCTGGCGCTACGAAATCGTTGGCACCGACATTTCCACCGAAATGCTGGCCAAGGCCAAGGCCGGCCTCTACTCCCAGTTCGAAGTGCAGCGCGGTCTGCCGATCCAGCTGTTGACGAAATACTTCAAGAAACGCGAAGACATGTGGCAGATCGACCCGGCGCTGCGGGCCATGGTCAAGTACCGCGAGTACAATCTGTTAACCGACCTCGGGATGCTCGGGCAGTTCGACGTGGTCTTTTGCCGCAACGTCCTCATCTACTTCGATCAGCCCACCAAGGGGAAGGTGCTGGATGGGATCAGCCGCGTGATGCCAGCCGACGGAATCCTGTTCCTGGGGGGCGCCGAAACGGTGCTTGGCATCTCCGACAAGTTCAAGCCGGTGCCCGGACAACGCGGAATCTATTGCCAGTCCCCCGCCGAATGGGCGGGCGCGACTGCGGCGGCCGCGGCGGCACCCGCCCGGCCCGCCATGGCCCCGGCGCGCCTCGCCAGCGGAACCTGACGGCCGCCGAATCGTCGTGGATTCATCAACGGTGAGAGCGTGGCCTCGGGTCGTCGCGATAGCCGGGCGTCAGGCGCCGACCGCCGCTTTCTCTTCTTCAACGACGGGGTCACGCAACACGTAGCCCCGACCCCAGACCGTATGGATATAATTGTCGCCGTCGCACGCTCCGGACAGTTTCTTGCGAAGCTTGCAGATGAAAACGTCGATGATCTTCAGTTCCGGCTCGTCCATACCGCCGTAGAGGTGGTTGAGGAACATCTCCTTGGTCAGGGTCGTCCCCTTGCGCAAGGATAGAAGTTCCAGAATGCCGTATTCCTTGCCCGTCAGATGCACGGACGCGCCATCCACTTCCACCGTGCGGGCATCCAAGTCCACGGCCAGCCGCCCGGTGCCGATCACCGAATGGGCATGCCCCTTGGAGCGACGTACGATGGCATGGATTCGGGCCACCAGTTCTTTCTTGTCAAAGGGTTTGGTCAGATAATCGTCGGCGCCGATCGCCAAGCCCTTGACCTTCATCTCGGACTCGGTGAGTCCGGAAAGGATCAGAACCGGCGTCGCCACCCGGGAATCGCGCAGCCGCCGCAGGACGTCCACGCCATGCATGTCGGGGAGCATGAGATCCAGGATTATCAGGTCGTAGTCGTAAAGCTTACCGATCTCCAGTCCGTCCTCCCCCGTGTCGGCGGCATCAACGACCATGCCGGCGGAACGCAGCATCAGTTCGATGCTCTGGGCGGTGGTATCGTCGTCTTCGACCACAAGGACGCGCATGGGGATCGCTCAATTGTTCTATTAACACTGTGTTAACCATAAGGATTTTTAGCCAATCTTTCAATGTCTCGTATGGGAATTATCCGCATTTCGCCGATTTTACTGTTGCTTAAGGCGATAGCTGTCATAGATCGGGTATAGGCGGCCCGATCCCCGGGCTCGCACGGTCCCCAACGCGCCATGTCGATATTGGTCAACAACATCGTGCAGGAAGTGGCCCGGCGCCCCGAGTACACCTTCTATGGCCGGGTCAGCGCCGTCGTGGGGCTGCTGGTCGAGGTGGCCGGCCTCAAAGGCGCCCTTTCCGTCGGCGACCATTGCCGGGTCGTCGGGCGGGGGGGCCGCGCGGTCACCTGCGAGGTGGTTGGCTTTCGGGATTTGCAGGCCCTGGTGATGCCTTTCGGCAGTCTGGAGGGAGTCGGCCTCGGCTGCCGTGTCGAAGTGGGCACCGCGGAGCCGCTGATTCGGCCGCACGCCGCGTGGCTGGGCCGGGTGCTCAATGCGTTCGGCGAGCCGGTGGATGGGCGCGGGCCGCTGCCCGGCGGCTCAATTCCCTACCCCATTCACCGCTCCCCGCCGCCAGCCCACGACCGGCGCCGGGTCGGCGGAAAGCTCGACCTGGGGGTCCGGGGCATTAATGCGTTCCTCACCTGCTGCCGCGGACAGCGGATGGGCATTTTCTCCGGCTCCGGCATCGGCAAATCCACGGTCCTGTCGATGATGGCCCGCCACACGGACGCGGCGGTCAATGTGATCGGCCTCATTGGCGAGAGGGGGCGCGAGGCTCGTGAATTCATCGAGGACGACCTGGGCCCGGAAGGCATGGCGCGCAGCGTCATCATCCTGGCCACCTCCGACGAACCGCCGCTGATGCGACGCCAGGCCGCCTATCTGTCGATGACGGTGGCCGAGTATTTTCGCGACCAAGGCGCCGACGTTCTCTACCTCATGGACAGCGTCACCCGATTTGCCACCGCCCAGCGGGAGATCGGCCTGTCGGCGGGAGAGCCGCCAGCCACCAAGGGCTTCACCCCCTCGGTCTTCGCGGAGCTGCCGCGCTTGTTGGAGCGCGCTGGCCCCGGTGGCCCGGACCAGGGCACCATTACCGGGCTGTTCACGGTCCTGGTCGAAGGCGACGACCACAACGAGCCCATTTCGGACGCCGTGCGCGGCATCCTGGACGGCCACGTGGTCCTCGACCGGGCCATCGCCGAACGGGGCCGCTATCCGGCAATTAACGTGCTGCGCAGCGTATCGCGCACCATGCCCACCTGCAACGCGACCGACGAAAACGACATCGTCGACCGAGCGCGGCGGCTTATCGCGACCTACGAGGACATGGCGGAGCTGATCCGCCTCGGGGCCTATCGGCGGGGCAGCGACGAAGGCGTCGACGAAGCCATCAAATACTATCCCGCCCTCGAGGAGTTCCTGCGTCAGACCAAGGACCAGAAGACGGCCATCGCCGATTGCTACCGTGTGCTGGCCAAAATCCTGGAAATGCCGGAGCCCGCGACGGCCGCGGCACCAGATTCACCCGCGTCGGCCGCGGCGCCAAATTCACCCGCGTCGGCCGCGGCGCCAAATTCATAGGCGACGGGAGGGGCGACGCACATGGCCAAAAGCCTCCGCAGCCTGATCCGTCTTCGCGGCTGGCAGGTCGACGAGAAACGTCGGGATTTGGCCGCCAAGCTGCGGATCCTGGAAGCCTTGGAGGACCGCGCCGGGGCGTTGACCGAGGAAGTGGCTCGGGAGCATGGCATCGCCGGTTCAAGCGCTGGCGAAGCGGCCCTGTTCTTCGGCGCCTACATCCAGGGCGTTCGCCGCCGCCGCGAGTCCCTCGAGGAGGCCATCGCCCAGGCCGACTCGGCGGCGGACGAAGCTCGCGACAATGCCCGCGAAGCGTTCCGGGGATTGAAGACCGTGGAAACGGCCGAGGACTACCGGGTTCGCGCGGAGGAAGCGGAGCTGGAGCGCCTCGATCAAGCCATCCTCGACGAGATCGGGCTGCAGACCTTCCGCCGCAACCGCTAACGGTCTGCCTGGGGGGCCTCAGGCGTGGGGGGACCGGGGCAAATGAGCGCCGGCGTAGTCCCGGTCCGGCCGATAGGCGCTGATGTCCATGTTGGGCTGGGCATCCATTGCCAACTGGCTGATGATCTTTCCCGTCACCGCGCCAAAGGTAATGCCCAGGTGCCCATGGCCAAAGGCGAATAGGACGTTTCGGAAATTGGGCGACCGGCCGATGATGGGAAGGGCATCCGGAGTCGAAGGCCGGGACCCCACCCATTGACTGGTCACCTCGAAGTTCAAGCCCTTGAGCACGCCGCGGGCGCTCTTGAACACGCGAAGCGCCCGGTCGTGATCCGCGGGTGCGTCGATGCCGGAAAACTCGGCCATGGTCGACATCCGCAGGCCGTGCTCCATGTGGTTCATCGAGACGTTGCGGTCACTGGCGGCCAGCGGAATTTTCACATCAACGCCCGGGTCGGCGATCATGATGTGATATCCCCGCTCCGCCTCCAGGTAGACCTTGGTGCCCAGCTGGGCCGCCAGGGGCTTCGACCAGGCGCCGGCGGACAGCACGACCATGTCACAGTCATGGCTGCCGGCGTCGGTGTGAATCTTGGTCGGTCCGTCGGGACCCACCTCCAGCCCGCGCACCGTTTCCCGCAGGATCTTGCCTCCCCGTTGGACGAAGTCCTTGGCGAATTCCTTGGTCAGGCGTTGCGGATTGACCGTCGTCCGCACGTCGGGGAAGAAGACGCCGCACTTGACATCGTCCGATAGGGCCGGTTCAAGCTCGCGAAGCTGGTCGCCGGTCATCTCCTCGACCCGCACGCCCCGCTTGCGGCGCATGTCCAGGGCGTATTGCGACTTGGCGAGGCCCTCTTCTGACTCGTGGGCGAATATCAGGCCGCGGGAAAACACCATGTCCTCCAGCCCCGATTCGCCCAGCATCGTGTCGTAGGCGTCTGACGCCTGGCCAATCAGGGCCGCCCGGGCGTCGGCGATGGCTTCCACGCGCTCCTTCTTCAGGCTGCGACGGAACTTGAGAAGCCATGGCAGGGCCTTGTGGAAATAGCCGAGGCGGATCACCAGCGGATGCAGGGGATCCATCAGCATCTTGGGTAGGTCCTTGGTCATGCCCGGCATGCCCAGCGGCGGTACCGAAGACAACCCGATACTGCCGGCGTTGCCCAAGGAGGCGCCGTCGCCCGGCTCCCCCTTGTCGATCAGGGTGACGTCCAGCCCCGCCCGCTTCAGCCACCAGGCACAAGAACTTCCGACGATGCCGGCACCGATAACATGGACGTGGCGGGGGGCGGATTCCATGGCCATGGGATGATCGTCCTGAATAGTGGGCGTTGCGCCGCCTCCACGACCCCGGGCACGGCCGCGGGAAGACAAGGAGCCCATAAGAGCGGTTTCCTTTCAACAGGATAGGCGTCCTCTTTGAACGACGCAATGGGACCCTCTCGGGCATCCCCGATACCATGCACGTGTGACGTGCATCACTGTGACTGTAATCACTGCCCGAAATCGTCGCATTCATTACGGTAACGAACCATTGGCCATCACACGCCGCTGCCCGCAGGGAGATACCTGAATATGGATGTTCGCAACGATTCCGTGACCAGCACCGAGACCACCGACGCCACCGAGACCTCTGCTGTGGTCCTTCCCTCGTCGACCGACGGCATCCAGTTGCCGGAAGGATTCGACCTCACCGGCTCTGTGTTCGACCGTGTGGGCGACGACCTGTTGCTGATCGACACCGGCGGGACCAAGGTGGTGGTTCGCGACTACCTCGACGGCGACGCCGGGGACCTGATCGGCGCCGGCGGGGCGCGCGTGTCGGGTGAAATGGCGGCGAAGCTGGCGGGACCGCTGGCGCCCGGCCAGTACGCGCAAAGCGGCACGCTGGCGTCGGCCGAGCTCATCGGTCACGTCGAGACGGTCGGCGGCACGGTCACCGCGACACACGCGGACGGCACCCGCGTGGAATTGTCAGCCGGCGATCCCGTCTACCAGGGCGATATCCTGGAATCGGCCGCCGATGGCCGGCGTCGGTATCGTGCTCGCCGATGAGACCACCTTCTCCATGGGCGCCGAGGGGCGCATGGTCCTCGACGAGATGGTCTATGACCCGGGCGCCCAGGAAGGCAGTCTGGCCATATCCGTCCTGCAGGGAGTCTTCACGTTCGTCAGCGGCCAGGTCGCCAAGGCCGACCCGGACGCCATGGTCCTGGAGACCCCGGTCGCCACCATCGGCATTCGCGGCACCCAGGCCGGTATCGACATTGCCGACGGTCAGAACCTGACCATCGTCAACATGGAGGAGTCCAATAGCTTCGTCGGCGAGATCGTGATCACCACGGCCGCCGGTGTCGAGATCCTCAACCTGACCAACCAGGGCACCTCGGTGGCCGGCCTGGGCGCGGCGCCCACAGCCACCTCGATCTTCGACTTGAGCGAGATTGTCGGCCGCTTCTCCGGCACCCTGGGCTACTTGCCCACCAACAGCGGGACCGGCACCGGCAACAGTTACGGCGTCGAGCCCCTGGGCCAGGCCCCGGGCGGCCCCGCCGATGGCATCGACGAGCTGGACGACACCCTGAACCTGGACTCCTTCGACACCGCCGCGGGCGGCGCCGAGGAGGCCGCGGGGCAACCCATTGTCGAGGACGTCATCCCGGTGGTGGCCGGCGCACCCCTCGTCTCGGGCGGCCCCTTGCCGACGATCGATCTGGACATCCCGGCCGGCGGACCGTCGATCACGGGGGGCAGCACGACGCCCGTCGACGGCCCCCAGAGCGAGACACCGATCGTTGGTGGCACGGTTCCCGCGCAAAACGAGCCGGTGGTGGTGGCCGATGGCTCGATCCAGATTGGCAACGGAGACCTGATCGCGCCGGACGCCGAAGACAACCTGACCGTGGTCGGCGGCGACGGCGCCAACACCATCGTCACCGGTCAAGGCGACGACGTGATCGTGGCCAACGGCGGCGACGACAGCGTGAACGCCGGTGCCGGCGACGATCAGGTTATCGGCGGTTCCGGCGAAGGCGACGATGTCTACGTGGGCGGCGACGGCGAGGACACGCTGGTCTACAGCAGCGCCGAGGAGGGGGTCTACGTTGACCTCTTCGCCGGCAAGGCGTCCAGCATCGGCTACCCCACTTTCGACGAGATCGGTCAGGACCAGTTCACGGGCTTCGAGAACGTGATCGGCGGCGACGGGGATGACTTGATCTTCGGCGACAAGGGCGACAACCGGCTGCAAGGCGGCGCCGGCGACGACGTTCTTCGGGGCGGCTATGGAACCGACACCATCGAGGGCGGCGCCGGGGACGACCTGATCCTGGCCGACGAGGACGGCGACGGGGGCGACGGTTTCTTCGGCGAAAACGGCGACGTCTACGACGGCGGCGACGGCAACGACACCGTCTCCTACGCCGGGGCCGAGGATTCCGTGTGGGCAATCCTGGGCTGGGACGATGAGGAATGGGAAGGGGGCGAAGGCGGCGAGGAAGGTGGCTTTGCCTGGGCGAGGGTTCGGGAGCCGACTTCCTGGTCGACATCGAGAACGTGATTGGCGGCGACGGGGACGACGGGCTCGGCGGCGACGACGGCGCCAACCGCCTGGCCGGCGGCGAAGGGGAAGACGACCTGTGGGGCGCCGATGGCGACGACACCCTGCTGGGCGGCGATGGCGACGACGACCTGGAAGGCGGCCGGGGCGACGACACGCTCACCGGCGGCGACGGCGAAGACTATTTCATCATGTACGAAGGCGACGGCAACGACACGATCACCGACTTCTCCGATGAGGACACCCTGGTATTCGAAGATTGGTTTGGTCAAGGCGAGATCGAGGTGTCCATTGTCGAAGGCGAAGGCGGCGGGTTCGACAAGATCGTGGCCGACTACGGCAATGGCGACGTCGCGGAAATCACCCTCGAGGGTCACCAGGGCGGCAGCTACAGCGTGTCCGATGACGACTGGGGCGTGAGCGTGACCCTCGACGAAGAAAGAGTTCAAATAACCTGAGCGACCGGGTCAGTCCTTCCCCGCAACCCCATAGCGGGCTTCAACCGTAGCCGGGCCGTCTGAGACGACCCGGCCACGCCGCGTCAGGTCGATGAGGTGGGCCAGCACGGAGCGCGCCGCGGCGGCGTGTAGTCGGACGTCGACATCGGCGTAAAGCCGCCCCACGATGGCCGGGATCTCTTCCACCCCCGCCGATAAGCACGCCAGAATCTGATCTTCCCGCACCCGCCGGTGGGCGATCAGGGCGCGCACATGACTTTTGGGCTTCGCGACCGGCGGACCGTGGGTTGGGATGTGCAGGCGGTCGTCTCGCTCCAGAAGCGCCCGCAGGGATGCCATGTAGTGCGCCATGTCCCCGTCCGGCGGCGACACCACCGTGGTCGACCAGCCCATGACGTGATCGCCGGTGAACAGTATCTTTTCCTCCCGCAGGCCGAAACACAGGTGATTGGAGGTATGGCCGGGGGTGTGTACCGCGTCCACCGCCCAACCGGCCCCCGCCACCGAGTCCCCATGGCGCAGTACGATGTCCGGCGCGAACTCCCTGTCCGCGCCCTCCTCCACCTGACCATCCGTGGCGTCGCCACCGTGGGGCCCGAAACCGTGGGACGGCGCGGCAACCGCCTGCTGCAGCAGCCTCGTGGCCGGGGAGTGATCCCGGTGGGTATGGGTGACCAGGATGTGGGTAACGGTCTCCCCTTCGAGGGCCGCCAGAATGGCGTCCACGTGGGCCGCCAGGGCCGGGCCCGGATCGATCACGGCGACCTCGCCGCGGCCGATGATGTAGGTTCCAGTGCCGTGGAAGGTGAATGGGCCGGGATTGCGCGCCATGACCCGTCGTACGCCCGGCGCCACCGGTTCCGCCCGGCCATAGGCGAAGTCCAGGTCGCGATGAAGGCGCAGGGTTTGGGCCATGGTCGTCCCGGCCCTCATACGACCCGATGGGGGGGCGTGTGCCCCGCGAAGTGGGCGGTAAGGTTCTCGACCATGTAATCGACCATTTGCCGCCGGGATTCCTCGGTCCCGCTGCCCACATGGGGCGATAGGATCACGTTGGGCAAGGCCGCCAGGTCATGGGGCCAGCAAGGCTCCTCATCGAAAGCGTCCACCGCGGCGGCGGCCAGGCGCTTTGTCTTGAGGGCGTCGACAAGGGCCGCCATGTCAACCGCGCCGCGGGCGAAAACGACGATCACGCCATGCGGTCCCAAGGCCTCCAGCACGGGCCCGTCGACCATGTGACGGGTTTCGGGACAGGAGTGTACGGCGGGAATCAGAATGTCCACCTCCCGGGCCAGGGCCAGCGGATCCGGATAGTAGGTGTAGGGCACGTCGTCTTTGCGCCCGCGGCCGCTGTAGGCAACGGCCATGTCGAAAGCCTCGGCCCGCCGCGCGATCGCCCGTCCGATATGTCCCAGACCGACGATGCCAAGCCGCTTGTCCGAAACCCGGGTGCCGAAGGGCATGGCGGCCTGCGACCAGCCGCCCGCCCGCACGAAGCGGTCGGCCACCGACACGTTGCGGGCCGCCGCCAGCAGCAGGCCGAAGGCCTGGTCCGCCACGTCGCCCACGGTAAGCCGCGGCATGTCGGTTACCACGACCCCGCGCGCCGCCATGGCCTTCAAGTCGAAAAGATCCGTATGACTGCCGCCGACGGCGATGATCTCCAGGGCGTTGGCTGCGGCCAGGACATCGGCCCCGACCGGTACGTGACTCATCGTCGCGATGCCGCGAATTCGCGGGCCGAGCGTCGCCAGCGCCTCCGTCCTTGCCGCCCCGGGTGGCAGGGTGACCGGCACGAAATTCGACGCCAACCGATCGAACAGGACCGGATGGGGGCCTTGCACGACCAGGATATGGGGCGCGGAAACGGTTTCGGTGGGGCTCATGGGTGATGTGTTCATAGCAGAACCGGCAGCCGGGGCGCGATCCTTTGCCCCATGCCGGCCCTCGGCTATGCTGAAAGCGCTGTCACACCCCCGGCCCGTTCATCTGAGGCCACCAACCGGAACCGCCGCCATGACCACCCTGCCGCCGGACCCCCTGGTGCCCGATGGCATCGCCGCCTTCGGCCGCCGTCTGCGCCAAGGCGATACCACCGTCGAGGCGACCACACGGATCTACCTGGAACGCATCGAACACCTGGACGGACACATCGGCGCCTACGAGCACGTGGATGCCGATGGCGCCATCACCGCTGCCCGGGCGCTGGATTCCCTGCGCCAATCCGGGGTCGACCTGGGGCCCCTCATGGGCGTGCCGGTCGCGGTCAAGGACATCTTCGCCGTCGAGGGCATGCCCACCGCCTGCGGCACGATGCTGGACGTGGCGGACCTGGTGGGTGCCGAAGGCACTGTCGTCGCTACCTTGCGCCGGGCCGGATGCGTGTTCCTCGGCAAGGTCAGGACCACCGAATTCGCCATGGGCGGCGCCGGCGGCGTGAATTATATGCGCGGCACGCCTTGGAATCCTTGGGACGCGACCACCCACCGGGTGCCGGGCTCGTCCAGCAGCGGGTCGGGCGCCGCGGTGGCGGCGGGCCTCGGCGCCTTCGCCCTGGGCAGCGACACGGGAGGATCGGTACGCGGGCCGGCCGGCTTCTGCGGCCTCCACGGACTCAAGACGTCGACGGGTCTGTGGCCAAGGGACGGGGTGTTTCCCCTGTCGCCCACCCTGGATACGATCGGCCTTCTGTGCCGCTCGGCGGCCGACGCGGCGCTGGTGTTCGCTGAAGTAACGGAATGCCCGGTTCCGCAACCGGCGCCGCCTTCGGGCCTGCGCCTCGGCCGCATCGTCAACCGGCTGGAGGACGACCTGGAGCCGCCCGTCCGCGCCGCATTGGAAGCCGCCTACGGAGCCCTGGCCGAGGCCGGCGTTCATATGGAACCGGTCGAAATCCCCGAACTGGAAAATACTCTCGATACCGGCGGCATCATCGTCTGCACCGAACTCCTGGCCCGGCTCGGACGGGAACGCTATCTGGCGGAACGGGACCGGATGGATCCGGTTATCGTCGAGCGTTTGGACGCATTCCTGGACACCACGGGGGAAGCCTATGTGCGGGCCCGTTCCATTCACGAGGACGTTGTCCGCGCCGCCCACCAGCGCTTGAAGGGCTTCCATGGCTGGCTGTGCCCGACCCGGCCCTTGGTGGCGCCGACGGCGGCGGTCTTCGACGACCTGGCGGAGCGCCGGCGCCTGGCGGCCCTCATGTCCCGCAACACCCGGCCGTGCAACGCCTTCGGCATGTGCGGCTCGACGACGCCGATCCAGCAGCTTGGGGGCGGCGGAATGCCGGTTGGGCTGCAACTCATTTGCGCTGGCGGCGCCGATTCCCGGCTGCTGTCCATCACCCGGACCATGGAAGACATCCTCGGCGCGCCACCGGTGGCCGACGTGGCCGCCTTCGCGAGCGGAAATGATCCATGACAGATCTGCCGCCGGACCCTCTGGAAGCGGATGGAATCGCCGGTTTCGGTACCCGCTTGCGGGCCCGAGAGGTCACCGCTGAAAGCGCGACCGCCGACTATCTGAGGCGCATCGAGCGCCTGGAACCCCGCCTGGAGTGCTACGAGCAGGTGGACGGCGACCGGGCTCTAACCACCGCCCGGGCCATCGACTCCTTGCTCGTGGCCGGCACCGACTTAGGGCCGCTGATGGGGGTGCCCGTCGCCATTAAGGACATCGTCGCCGTCGACGGCATGCCGGTGACCGCCGGCTCCAATCTGGATGTGGCCGACCTGATCGGGCCGGAGGGCCAATTCGTCAAGCAGCTTCGCCGGGCGGGCTGCGTCATTCTCGGCAAGACCAAGACCGTGGAGTTCGCCATGGGCGGCGCCGGCACCAACCATCGCCGGGGCACCCCCTGGAACCCCTGGGACTCAGCGGTCAAGCGGGCACCGGGCGGCTCCAGCAGCGGCTCCGCCGTCGCCATGGCCGCCGGACTTTGCGGCTTTTCCATCGGATCCGACACGGGAGGGTCGGTGCGCGGGCCGGCGGGCTTCTGCGGCATCTACGGCATCCGCCCGACGGCGGGGACCTGGCCCCTGGACGGGGTTTTCCCCTTGTCCGTGAGCTTTGACACCATTGGCCCCTTCGCCCGCTCCGCCGACGACATGGCGGTTCTATTCGCGGCGCTCACCGGCCAACCGAAGCCACGACCGGTGCCGTTGAAGGGCGCCCGGTTCGGCAAGCCGTCCCCGGGCTACTTCGAGGACATGGACCCGGACGTCACCCGCTGCATGACGGCGGCGCTGGCCGCGCTGGAAAAGGCGGGGGCGGAAATCGTGCCCGTCGACTTGCCGGATACGGAGGAAACCTGGCCCCTCTACACCACCATCACCCGGGCCGAGTTCATCGCCACCATGGGACGCGAGCGCTATGAGGTGGGCCGCGCGGCCATGAACCCGGACGTGGCGGAACGGGCCGACGGCGGCCTTTCCCTCATGGCCGAAGACTACGTCCGTGCCCTGAGGCGGCGGCAGGACCTGTGCTGGCGGGCCGTGCTGCGTCTGCGGGGCCTGGACGCCTTGCTGGCGCCGGCGAAATCGCGGGTCGCCGCAATTGTGCCGCCGGGCGAGGATGCCGCCACCACCAGCAAACTGGCCGACGACACCGGTGGCCCCACGCGGCCCCTCTCCACCTACGGCCTGTGCGGGATCTCGGTACCGGTACACGACTTGGCGGGCGCAATACTTCCGGTGGGCATGCAAGTGGCGGCGCCGGCGGGCGGCGATGGCCATGTGATCGGCCTGGCGCTGGCCATGGAAGCCCTGTGGGGTCCGCCGTCCCGCCCGGACCTGACGGGGTTTCTGAATACGTGACACACCCGGGATCGGTTCCGTGGACCTGGGCCTGAGAGGCCGCCGGGCCTTGGTCTGCGGCGGCAGCCGCGGCCTCGGCCGCGCTTGCGCCCGGGCCCTGGCCATCGAAGGCGTTGCCGTGACTATCGCCGCCCGCCGGCCCGGTCCCCTATCGGAAACCGCGGACGTCATCGGCCGCGAGTCCGGCGCCACCACGACCACCGTGGCCGCGGACGTGACGACTGACGCGGGACAGGCCGCGATGCTTGCCGTCTGTCCCGACCCGGACATCATCGTGACCAACGCCGGCGGCCCGCCCCACGGCGAGTTCGAGGACTGGACGTGGGACGACTGGCTGACGGTGGCCAACGATCAGATGCTGTCGCCGATCATGCTGATCCGCGCCACCATCGACGCCATGATCGCGCGGAAATTCGGCCGCATCGTCGTCATTACCTCGCGCACCGTGCGCATGCCGGTGGCCCGACTGGGCCTGTCGTCGGGGGCGCGCTCTGGCCTCACCGGCTTCCTTGCCGGCCTCGCCCGGGACGTGGCCCGTCACAACGTCACCATCAACTTCATCCTGCCCGGACCGTTCCAGACCGACCGCTTCGAGAACAACCTGGACAACGCGGCGGCGCGGACAGGGGAGGACCGGGAAGCGATCCGCGCCCAGCACGTCGCGGCGACGCCGGCCGGGCGGCTCGGCAACCCGGACGAGGTGGGCGCCGCCTGCGCCTATTTGTGCGGTATCCGGTCTGGCTATATCACCGGCCAGAACTTGCTGATCGACGGCGGCGGCTTCCCGGGCACCCTGTGATGGGGACACTCCCCTTCGACATCGCGGTCATTGGCGGCGGCGTGATGGGCTGCGGCACGGCGCTGCATGTGGCCCGGGGCGGTATGCGTACGGTGCTGCTGGAGAAGGGCCGGCTGTGCCGGGAGGCCTCCGGCGCCAACGCCGGCGGCATGACCCTTCAGGACAAGCCGGCCGAGATGATCCCCTACTTCCTGGAGGCCCGGTCCCTGTGGCGATCGGCGCCCGATTGGCTGGGCAGGGTCAACGGACACGTGGAAACCGGCGGCCTGATGCTGGCCTTCCGGGAGGACGAGGAGGCGCTGCTGGAGAACGGCCTGAAAGACCGCCAGGCCGCCGGCTTGCCGGTGGAATTGGTCGGCGCCAACCGAGCCCGTGAACTGGAGCCGGCCCTGTCCCATCACGTGGTCGGGGCGACTTACTGCCCCTGGGACGGCTATGGCGACTCGGCGGCGACGGGGGCGCTGTACGGCCCGGCTCTAAGGGACGCCGGTGTCTCCGTGCGCGAGGATACGCCGGTTTCCGACATTTCGCCCGAGGACAGCGGTTTCGCCGTTCACACGGACCATGGCACCGTGCGAGCACGGCGCCTGGTGCTGGCGGGGGGCGTGTGGCTGAGGTTCATGGGCTGCTGGTTCGACCGTCCCCTACCCGTTCTCTGCGACACCAAGCAGGTGGCGGTGACAGAGCGGGGCAAGCGCCTGTTCCAGCGCATCATGCGCACCGCCAACCAGCGCCTGTCGGTCAAGCAGGTGGCCAACGGCACGGTGATCCTCGGCGGCGGCTGGCCGGCGCGGGGACATCCCCAGGAAGACGGCGACGCGCTGATCGCCGAATCCCTGGTCGGCAACATCCGTATCGCCCGCCATGCCCTGCCCGGCCTGGCCGGCTTCCGCCTCGCCCGCGGCTGGGTGGGCCTGGAGGTGTTCGTCGCCGACCGCCAGCCGATCCTGGGACCCCTGCCCGGCTGGCCCGATGTTTACGCCATCGGCGGCTTCCTCGGCGGCTACACGGTACATCCCTCCGTGACCCGCCTGCTCGCCCGCCGCATTCTCGAGGACCGGGAGACCCCCGCCCTGTTCGATCCGGGCCGCTTTCATAGCGAACAGGGAAAGAACTTCACCACCATGCCGGCGATCAGGTCCGCGGCCGGCGTATCCATGACCTCGGGGTAGGTCTTGGACTCGCTCTTGTAGAGCGCCACCGCCCGTTCGACGGTCAGGTCGTCGGGCGGACAGACGCGGACCGCTCCCAGCTCGCGGAATGTGAGGACCATGTGCAACGCGCCTTGCATATAGGCGACGCAGCGGGGGTCCATGGGCGCCGCCTCGTCGACGCCGCCGCACCAGACCAGCAGCTTCTTGCCGGGGATGGGTTCTTCGGCGTGGGTTGGCGATGGGGCGGTCGATGCGACGACGAGCAACGCCATGAGGACCACGAGCCGTCCTGTCGACAAAGGCAGAAGCTCTTGGAGCCCCTTCATCGATCCCACTCCATTGTCATTGCCGGGCTTTGTCCCGGCAATCCATGGTACCTCAAACTCCGGAATCCGACCTGTCCCATGGGTGCCCGGAACAAGTCCGGGCACGACACTCTTGGTGGGCATTTGCACCAGGATACCGGTAGGCTCATGTTGTCGTCAGCACGCCCGCCGCCCGTTCGCCCCGGCCGCCGAGCTTTCGGCGCAACGCCTCCATTTCCGGATAGACGGCTTCGATGTCATCCACATGAAAACCCTTGGCCAGTTCGGGGCTGTGCTGAGCCAGGAGTTTTCGCAGGCGGCCCGTGTAGACGGCGCGGCCGCCGGGCTCCACGATCATGCCGCGGCGGGCCTCGAAGGCCAGGTTCCAGGCCACCGCCTCGGCCTCGCTCACACCGGGGGGCAGGTTCAGGGACAGCTTGCCCCGGCGCACCTTGACCGGGTAGCCGCCGGGCCGGCCATCAACCCCCGGCGCGTGGGCCTTGAGGTCGTATTGGCCGAGCATGGCCAGGTACAGGGGCACGCCGCAGAAGCCGGAAATGTCGATGGCCGATTCGCGGGTCAGGCGCACGGGTCTGTAGCGTTGATAGATGTTTTCCAGCTCCAGCCCGTCGATCCACACCCGGGGCGGGACACCGCCCCGCTGACCGGGCGGACCACGAAAGGGCTTGAGATTCTGATGATGGGCCAGGACCTGGACCCGCCCGTGCTCGTGGATGCCTTCCTGGCCGGCGAAGCAGGCGGCAAGGATCTCCACGTTGCCGGTGCCAAAGGCGACGTCGATTCCCTGGGCGATAAGGATGGAATTGATCACGTCGGGATAGCCGGTGTTGACGAAGACCGTGTCGGTGCCGGCGAGGGCGAGCGCCTTGCCCACCCGTGACGACAGCAGGGCGGAGAATACGTTGGTGACGCTCAATCCCCCGTTCTTGACCATCAGGCCCCAAGGGGTGTCCCAGTCGTGGACCACCGCCGGCGTCTGTACGGTCGCCGCCTGCACCAGGATGCGGGGGTTCACCGCCTCGATGGTACGGGCAATGGACTGGGGCGTGCGCCAATCCACCTCCGTGGTGGCATAGCGGACCGGCCGCCCGGCGATGGCGGCCCGGGCGCCGGCGGTCATGGCCAGCCAGCGCAGCCGGTCCCGTTCCATCTTTCGCGCGCCGAGGACCACGGTGACCGGCTTGACGGCGGTCAGCGCGAGGTCGAACACGGTGCGTTCGGCCAACTTGCCGCCGCCTGTGATCAGAATGTCGCAACGGGGCGTGGTCATGATTGGGTTGATTTTCCTCGGTGGTCGGGGTGGCATCGTGCCCCGCGGCCCTGACACGTACTAGAACCGGTCGGCGCGGAAGGGCGTCAGGTCGGTGTCGGTGGGCTTGCCGGCGGCCACCTGGGATATGAGGCGGCCGGTGATGGCGCCGTTGCCGAGGCCGATGTGGCCGTGGCCGAAGGCGAAGAAGACGTTGCCATGGACGGGCGAGCGGCCGATGACCGGCATGCCGTCGGGCGTCGCCGGCCGGTGGCCGTCCCAGCGGGACGCGATCTCGCCCTTGAGGCCGGGCAGCAGGGCCTTTCGCGCCCCTTCGATGATCCGCAGGCTCAAGTCCCAACGGGGCTTCGAGTCGAGGCCGGAAAACTCCGAGCCCGTGCTCAGGCGCACCCCGTGCTCCATGGGCGCGATGGCGACGTTGCGCTCGGAGGACGCCGGCAGCCGCATCTTGAAGTCGGGATCGGCGTACATGACGTGGTAGCCCCGCTCCGATTCCAGCGGCACGGTGGTCCCCAGTTGGGTGGCCAGGCGCCCCGAATAGGCGCCGGCGGCGATGACCACGTTCTCCATATCGTATCCGCCGGACTCGGTGATCACCCGCCGCGGGCCGTCGGGTCCGATCTCGAATCCCTTGACCTCTTCCTGGATGTAGGTCCCCCCGCGGCGTTCGAAAAAGCGGGCCAGTACGTCGATCATGCGCTGCGGGTTGAGGCTGAACCCGCCCTCCGGCAGGAAGTAGGCGTGCTTCACCGCCGGACCCAGGGCCGGTTCGATCTTGCGCGCTTCGTCGCCGGCAAGCTCCTGGATCTCGATGCCCCGGTCGCGGCGCATGTCCTGCTCCTTGCGGGCGGCATCGAAGGCCTGGGTGCTCTCGTAGACGAAGAAGCGGCCCTCACGGCGAATGATGGCTTCGTTGCCGGCGGCGCGCAGCAGGGGGTCGTAGGCGTCGAAGGCGTATTGGGTCATGCTGGCCAGCGCGTCGGCGACCTCGTTGAAGCGTTTCTCGTTGCCGTTGGCGAGGAAGCGCAGGAACCAGGGGAGGGACTTGGGAAGGTGTTTGAGGCGGATGTCGAGGGGGTGGTTCGGGTCGGTCCACATCTTGAAGGCGCTGCGCCAGATGCCGGGCTTGGCGTAGGGAATGAACGATGCGAAGCCGATGTTGCCGGCGTTGCCCAGGGAACAGCCGTTCCCCGGCCCGTCCCGGTCGACGATGGTGACCACGAAACCCGCGTTCTGCAGATAGAGCGCGCAACAGGTGCCGACCGCGCCGGCGCCGATCACGTGGATCCGGCGGTTGTTGGACGTCTGCGTAGCGGTCATGGGCGTCCCCCCAAATCACAATGAAACAGCACGGCGGGCCCCCCGGCGGCCGCACTGACGCCGGTCAGAAGCGCTGGGCCGCGAAGGGCGCCACGTCCACCTCCGGCTCCTTTCCGGCCGCCAACTGCGACACCACGCGCCCGGTGATGGCCCCCAGACCGAGGCCCAGATGCCCATGTCCGAAGGCGAACAGAACGTTCGGGTTGCGCGGTGACGGACCGATCACGGGCAGGCCGTCGGGCGTCGCCGGGCGGTCTCCCATCCAGCGGTCCACACCCTCGGTGTTGAGGCCCGGCAGGAGCTCCTTGGCGCCGGCCAGGATGCGATCGTAGCGTTTGTGCAAGGCCGCCGAGTCGACCTTCGAGAAGTCGGCGCCCGTGGTCACGCGCAGCCCCTCTTCCATGAGCGTGAGATTGATGGTCCGCTCGGGGGAAGACATGGAGAGCTTCAGGGACACGCCTGGATCGGCAATCATGTGATGATAGCCACGCTCCGCTTCCAACGGCACCTTGGCGCCCATGCGGGCGGCGAAGCGCCGCGACCAGGCGCCGGCGGCGACCACCACTTTGTCGGCGGGGATGAGGCCCCTGGCGGTCTGCACGGAAATCTCGCCGTCCGGATTGATCCGCACGTTGCGGACATAGGCATTGATCACCGCCCCTCCCTGGCTCTGGAATTCCTCGGCGATGGTCTTCACCAGGCGCAAGGGATTCACCGCGTGGTGGCCGGCCTTCATGTGATGGCCACCGGTCACCGTGGGGCCGAGGGCGGGTTCGATCTCGCGCATCTCGTCGCCGCTCAGTTCCTCCAGCTCGACGCCGCGGCGCTGGCGCAAATCGATGCTGTAGGCGTTGCGCTCGCGCCAGTCGGGCGTTTCGTAAACGTAAAATCTTCCGGCATGGCGGATCAGATCGTCGAAACTGGCGGGGCCGAGCAAGGCTTTATAGGCGTCCAGCAACTTGGTTTGCAGGCTGTTGAGGGCGTCGGCCACCTGTTCGACCCGTTCCGGCTTGCAGGCCTTGATGAAGTGCAGGAACCAGGGCGCGAGGGCCGGCATGCGGCTCAAGGGCACGTGCAGGGCGTGCTTGGAATTGAGCAGCATGGATGGCACCCGTTTCCAGGTGTCGGGCAGGCTGAAGGGCGCGCAACTGCCCATTCCCAACTGGCCCGCGTTACCGGACGAGCACCCCTCACCCGGGCCGTCCCGGTCGATAAGGGTGACGTCGAAGCCTTCCCGCAACAGGCTGGCGGCGCAACAAGTGCCGACGATGCCGGCGCCGATGACGATTGCTTTGGGTTTGTCCGTGCTGGTGTCGTTCATGGTTCAGAATCGATCCGCGCGATAGGGGGTGAGGTCAATGCCCGGGTCCTTGCCGGACGCCAGGTCGGCGATGATTCGGCCCGAAATGGCGCCCAGCGCCAAGCCGATCTGGTCGTGCCCGAAGGCGAAAAAAGCATTGCGGTGCCGCGGCGAGGGGCCCAGCACCGGCCGCGAATCGGGCATGGCGGGACGCGGCCCCATCCAGCGGGTCATGCCTTCCCGGTTGAGGCCGTCGCGGAACAGGCCGGACGCCTGGCGCACCACCATGTCGGCGCGGGCCATGTCGGGCGCCGCGTCGACACCGGCGAACTCGGCCGTGCCGCCAAGCCGCAGTCCGGTCTCCATGGGGGTGATTCCGCAGCGCCGGTCGGCGGCGATAATCGTGTGACGCACCTCCACCCCCGGCTGGGGCAGCACCACGTGATAGCCCCGCATGGCTTCCAGCGGTACGCTTGCGCCCAGGCGCTCGGCCAGGGGACGGGACCAGGCGCCCGCGGCGAGGACCACCCCGTCCACGTCGTGGCCGCCGGCATCGGTGATCACCCGGCTTGGGCCGCCTTCGCCGATCTCGAAATCAGTGACGGACTCGCGCAGCAGGGTGCCGCCCCGTTCCTGGAAATAGGCCACCAGGGTTTGGGTCAGGCGCAGGGGATTCACCGTATATCCGACATCCGGCATGAATACCCCGTGGGTCACCGTGGGCGACAGGGCCGGTTCCAACTGGCGAATCTCGTCGGGGCCCAGTTCCTCCACCCGAATGCCGCGCCGCCGCCGTATGTCGTCGGCGTAGCGGTCGTGCCGAAAACTCTCCTCGCTTTCGTAGACCGTGAGCAGTCCGTCGCGGCGGATCAGGGCGTCAGCCCCCGAATCGGCGAGGATCGGCTCGTAGGCATCGAACAGGTGCTTCAGCAGGCCATTGCGGGCGTCGGCGATGGCTTCCACCCTGTGGCGCCGGCTGTTGAGGGCGAATCGCACGAACCAGGGCAGCACTTTCAACCCATAGGCGGGGCGGACGACGAGCGGCTTCTCCGGATCCAAGAGCATGCCGGGAACCTTCTTGAGGATGCCGGGCATGGACAAGGGAATGCAAGACGACAAGCCCAGAACGCCGCCGTTTCCAAATGAGCAGGCTTCGCCGGGGGGATCCCGATCGACCAGCAACGTCTGGAATCCGCTCCGCTGAAGGAAGACGGCGCAGCAGGTACCGACGATGCCGGCGCCGACGACGAGGACCCGGCCGCCGGCGGGAAGGGGCTTATTGTTCATGGGGACCGAACAGACCGTGTGACAAAACGAGACCATCCTAGGCCGCGACCCGATACCCCTTCAAGTCACCCGTGCCCTTGCCGGCTTCGATCCGCCCTGTTTAGAGTGCGCGCCGCGCGATCATACGGATGGGGGTAATTCGATGGACGATCAGGCGTGTGAAGCGGCGGCCGTGGCCTTTGCCGCGGCGTGGAACGGTGGCGACAAGGTCACGGCCTTGCCCGAGGGCTGCGCCCCCGCGACCATCGAAGAGGGCTATCGGGTGCAGGAAGCGCTGCACCGCCTCCTGGATCGTCCAACGAAAGGATGGAAGCTGGCCCATTCCAGCCCCGCCGCCATGAGGACCCAGAACCTGGTCGGCCCGCCGGCGGGCCGCCTTTACGCGGGAACTCTCTTCGATTCGCCGGCTCGCCTGAGGGGCGATCTCTTCCATCGGCCCAAGTTCGAACCGGAACTGGCCTTCCGCCTGGCCCGGGACCTGCCGGCCCGGGACGCGCCCTACGGGACGGAGGAAGTCGCCGATGGGGTCGCCGCCATGCTGCTGGCCATCGAGATCGCCGACAGCCGCTTTGCCGACCCGGGCGCCATGCCCCTGCCTTGCCTGTTGGCCGACAACATGGCCACCGGCGCCCTGATCGTCGGTCCGGACCTTGAGGACTGGCGGTCCATCGACGCGGCCGCCATTCCCGTCCGGCTGCTCGACGGCAACACGGTGGTCGGCGACGGCCTCGAAGGCGACGCCCGCTGCGATCCCTTGACGGTGCTTACGTGGTTGGCCAATTGGGCGTCGCGCCGGGGCGAGGGCCTGGAAGCGGGCATGATCGTCAGCACCGGCAGCCATACGCCACCAGCGGCCCTGACCCCGCCGGTGGCGGTGACCGGCCATTACGGGGACCTGGGGGAGGTTCGGGTCGCGCTGACCGGCTGACGCCCTATCGGCTTGGCGCCGTCGCGGTTTCGCTGCCGTCGGGCGGACCCTTGAGTTCCACCGTATTGCCGTCCGCATCGCTCAGATAGATCGACGGTCCGACCCCCTCGGCCCCGTAGCGGCGCGCCACGTCGCCGCAGGCCACATGATAGTGCGCCAAGTGGTGGGCGATCAGGTCGGCATCGAAGGGATCCACCCGCAGGCACAGATGATCCATGTTGCCGGCTTCGGCCGGGGCGATGGCGGCCTCCGCCGGCACCGCCAGAATATCGATCAGGGAGGCGCCGGCCCGCATCTGGGTCAGGCCGAGGTCGGGCACCTCCCGTTCGACGGCGCAATTGAGCACGTCCCGGTAGAAAGCGATCAGGCGCGCGGAATCGCGGGTGCGGAGCACCACATGATCGATTCCGGCGACGCGGATCATGCGGCCTCGCGCATCTGGAAGCGCGCCGCGGAGAAGGGAGCCACCAGATCGTCAAGGGCGCCTTCGGCGATCCACGGGGCCAGTTTGAGGGCGTGCACCGCGGCCAGGGTCACGCCGCTGTGGCAGCCGGCGGTGAAGGCGCCGGGCACGACGTCGGAGTGGTCGTAGATGGCGAACCCGTCCGTGGGCATGATGCGAAGGCAACCCCAGCTGCGCACCACCTTCAGGTCCTTGAGCATGGGGTAGGTACGCACGGCATAGGCGGCGATCGCATGGAGCGGCCCCATGCGCGACCGGTCGTCGAAGCCCACGTCCTCGTGGGAATCGCCGAACATCAGCGTGCCTTCGCCGCTCTGGCGGATCAGGTGGGTGGGATAGCGGAACAGGGGGCGAGTCCGCTCGGTGACGATGATCTGGCCCTTCTCCGGCTTTACCGGCACGTCGAGCCCCACCAGGGGCGCCAGCCACGCACAGGCATTGCCGGCCGCGATGACCGTCCGCGGGGCATGGAAGACCTCGTTGCCGGCGGTGACGGCGGCGCCGTCGCCCAACCGGGTGATGTCGGTGACCCGGTGGTCGGCGAAGTAAGTGCCGCCCAGGTCGGTGAACGCCCGGTGCAGGGCGCGCAGCAAGAAAAGGGAGTTGCAGTGGCCGTCGTGGGGGGAATAGGACCCGCCGACCACCTCGGGTCCCAGGGGCGGCAACATGTCCTCCAGGGCCTTGCGGTCCAGCATCTCGAAGTCGATGGCCGGCGGTTCGGCGGCGGCCTTGAGCCGCTCCAGGAGGCTTCGCCGTTCCTCGAACTCCTGCTCCCCCAGGCAAGTCTTGATGCCGCCCGGCTTTTCATAGACCACGTCGACGCCGGTGCGGTCGTGAAGCTCGCGGGCGAACTCGGGCCACAGGTCCGCCGACAGGCGGGTCCAACGGGCATAGCGCGGCATGCCCAGGCCCTTGCCCTGCACCCACACCAAGGCAAAGTTGCCGCGCGACGCCCGAAAGGCCGCGTCGCCCTCGTCCAAAAGGGCGGCGCGCAGGCCCTGGCGGGCCAGGCCGAAGGCGATGGCGCTGCCGACGAGGCCGCCGCCGACCACGATGGCATCGAAGGTATTCACGGTCGTTCCCCTGTTCCGATGACGATCCTGGATAGCACGATCCCGCGGCCATCGGAACAGGGGGGAGCGTTGGTGGACGGAGGGACTTAACCTTTGACCTCGACCCGATAGTCGGGGGTCGGGTTGAGGGGGCAGGAATAGAGGTAGCTGCCGGGCTCCAGCTCCACCGCGTAGTCCTGGGTGGTACCCAGGGTCAGCCCGCCGCCCGACAGGCTGGTCTTGGTCAGCTTGTGGAGGGGGTTCTTCCAATTGTAGTCGTGCTCCCGGATCCAGAATCCCAGTTCGTAGGGCACGTTCTCGTTGGTGACCCGAAAGACGTAGCGTCCGGGTTTCAGTTCCAGAACCTTCGCCTTAGCGAGCCGGTCCGAGCCCGACCGCTTGTTGACGGCCAGGCAATCGTCGGCCGAGGTGGACTTGTAGCCGTGATCGACCCCGTTTTCCGATTCCAGGAACTGGCACGGGGTCTGGGTCAGTTCGATGACGGTGGCTTCGTCGGCGGCGACGGCCTGGCCGCAAACGGCGATCGCCACGATGGCCGCAATGAGTCCCGAATATGTAATCTGTCGCATGGCATCCCTCACCGGTCAAAGGGTGGAGGGCTGGCCCGGTTTCGGCCGTCGCCCCTTCGCCTCATATGGGTTGGTCGGCGATCCGCGTCCCGTTCCTCGCAATCGTCTCACGGTGAATTGAGCGTCCGCCGCGCGCAGGAGTGAGGCCACCAACGCCTCCAGGTCCAGGAGATGGGATACCAGCCGCGCCGTCTCCTCGCGGTTCCCCGAGGGACCGCCCGCCGGTAGACCGGCTTTCGCCCCGAACCGCGCTATTTCCGCCTCCAGGCGGTCCAAGCGTTCAAAGAAACCGGCGCGGACCAGCCCCTCGATTCTCATCGATCCCCCGGCTCGGTTGGATGGGCCAACACCCGGGACAGCGCCTCATGGTCGTCGGCCAGACAGGATTCGGCGCGGGTCTCCATGCGGCGGTAGCGTTCGAGCACCGCTTCGCCCAACTCGGTGACCCGCGCACCACCGCCGCGCCGCCCGCCGGTCGCCGTCTCCACCAGGCTTTCCCGGAAGGCGCTATTGAGGGAATTCACCAGGGTCCAGGCCCGCCGGTAGGACATCCCCATGCGTCGGGCCGCGGCCGATATGGAGCCGGTCTCGGCAATGGCCTCCAGCAGGTCCATCTTGCCCGGGCCCAGGGAGGTGGCCGCGCCGATCAGCACCCGCACCCGCGGTGGCGGATGGGTCGCCTTCGCTTCGTCGATATCTCGATCCCGATCCACCATCGCCTCCCTTCGTCGAATCGCCACCGGTCACGGTTCACAACGGCAGATGAAAGTTATTGATCTAGTGTTGCGATTCTAACATTTGGTTCCTGAGCCCGGGGGTGAAGGTCGCAGTTTGCGTAGATTTAATGGGAACGAAATGTCTCGATCGGAACACTAGATCAAGGACGCGCCGTCCCGGGCGTGAAATCTTCCCCCCCGTGGGCAAGGTGGTGCGGACCCGGAGGTCTGGCCGCCTCCGGCATCTTGCTCTGGCCACGCATTCCGCCGCGACACGCGGGTTTCGCGAAAGTGGCGGGGACATGGCTGACAACCGAGCCGCCGCTGCTGGCATTGACGGATGTCTTCTTCTTCCTCCCCAAGATTTCCGTCTTTGGTGCCGACAGCGGCGGCTCTCTTTTTTCTCTGCCGTCACGCTTCGCCCTGGACAAGCTGTTCGGCCCGCGCCAGGTCCTGGCGCCGGTTGACGTTGAAAAAGGGGTCCACCGGCGCCTGCGGGTAGTCAACCGTCGCCACCCCATGACGGGCGGTCCAGTGGTCGATCTTGCGCATACCCTCCACGGCCACCGCGCGATCCAGGTCTTGGCGCAGGTCCAGCCGCCAGACGCCGAACACCGGATGGCTGCGCCCGCCGGAGGCCGCGCAGGCCAGGGGCAATTCCGCCGAGCGGGCCGCAGCCAGCAGACGCGCCACCAGATCGGTGGGAAAGAACGGCGCATCGGCGGCGAACGAGGCCAGCCAGCGGGCTCCGGGCACCGCGTCGGCCGCCCAGGCCATGCCGGCCAGGATTCCGGCCAGGGGGCCGGCGAAACCTTCCACCGTATCGGGCGCGGACGGCAAGCCGAAGGAAGCAAAGCGTGCCGGATCGCCGTTGACGTTGAGGACCAGGGCGTCGACCTGGGGCCGCGCTCGCTCCACCACTCGGGCCAACATGGGGCGGCCGTGAAGGGACTCCAGGGTCTTGTCGCCGCCGCCCATGCGCCGCGACAGGCCGCCGGCCAGAATGACGCCCGCCACCGGCGCACCGCCGGTCACGCCGAAGCGCCCTTGCGGCCGCCTTTTCGCGCCACGTGGCGCGACTCCTCGGCGACCGCGGCCGGGTCCGTATCGAAGACGATGCGGTCCTCCCCCGCCAAGGCAAGGAATCGCCGCCCCTTGGCGCGTCCGATCAAGGTCAGGCCCGCCTGGCGGGCCAACTCGACGCCCCAGGCGGTGAAGCCCGAGCGCGAAATGAGGATGGGAATGCCCATCTGCACCGCCTTGATCACCATCTCACTGGTCAGCCGGCCGGTGGTGTAGAAGATCTTGTCCGCCGCCCCGATATGGTTCTGGAACATGTAACCGGCGATCTTGTCGACCGCGTTGTGGCGGCCCACGTCCTCCATGTAGATCAGCGGTTTATCCTCCTGGCACAGCACGCAGCCGTGGATGGCGCCCGCCTCCAGATAGAGGCTGGGGGCGGTGTTGATCTTCTTCATCAGCGCGTAAAGCCAGGACGTATGCAGCCGGGCCTCGGGGGGCAGGTGGACGGAATCGAAGCGCTCCATCATATCGCCGAACACCGTGCCCTGGGCGCAGCCGGAGGTCAGCGTCTTCTTCTTGAGCTTGTCCTCGAAATCGGTCTCCCGGTCGGTGCGCACGACCACGGTGTCGATCTCTTCGTCGTAGTCGACCGCGACTACCGTCTCGTCGGCGGCCAGCATGTTCTGATTGAGGAGATAGCCGACCGCGAGATACTCGGGATAGTCGCCGATGGTCATCATGGTGACGATTTCGCGGCGATTGAGGAACAGGGTCAGCGGCCGCTCCACGGTCACCGAAGTGGTGATCGGCGCGCCGTCCTGGTCCATCCCCGGCACCACCTGCGTCAATCGCGGGTCGTCGGGGTCGGGCTTGACGATGAATTCCGAAGCCATGTCCGGTCTGTTCCCTTCGACCGGAACTATGGGGAGCCCCGTCGATGGGGACAAGGGCATGGGCCGAATTCCCTTGGGTGGCCTCATCCGTTCGGAGTCGCCCTACTCCAGGGACTTCAGATCGCCCAGCATGGTCGGAATCAACTCGGTGACGGTCGGGTGGATGTGCATGGCGCGCTGGATCACGGTGTAGGGTGCGTCGGCGTACATCACGTCAAGAATGGAGTGGACAATCTCGTCGCCGCCGATCCCGAGAACCGCCGCGCCGAGAACCCTCTCGGTTTCCGCGTCGATCAGGATCTTCATGAAACCATCGGTCTCGCTACGCTCCCGGGCGCGGCCGACGCGGGTCATCATCATCTTGCCGACCAACGCCTTGCGGCCGGACTCCCGGACCTCCCGCTCGGTCATGCCGACCCGGCCCAGGGGCGGGTCGATGAACAGCCCATAGGTCGTTATGCGGTCGGTCACCCGGCGGGGGTCGTCGTCGAACATGTTGGCGGCGAGGACCTCGAAATCGTTGTAGGAGGTATGGGTGAAGGCGCCCCGGCCGTTGACATCGCCGATGGCCCATATACCCCGCACGTTGGTCCGAAGCTGGTCATCGACCGGGATGTAGCCGCGCCGGTTCATTTCAACGCCGCCCTTGTCGAGCCCCAGGTTGTGGGTATTGGGGACTCGGCCGACGGCCAACAGCAGGTGGCTGCCGACAATCTCCTCGGGGGCCGGCTCGCAGCGGGCGGTGACCGCGACCTGGTCCCCACGTTTTTCCACTGCCATACACTCGGCGTTGAGGCGGAACTCGACGCCCTCGTTCTCCAATATGCGCTTAACCTCGGCGGAAACGTCCTCGTCGTCGCGGCCGATCAACCGGTCGTTTCTATCGACGACGGTGACACGGCTGCCGAAGCGGCGGTACATCTGGGCGAACTCCAACCCGATGTAGCTGCCGCCGATGATGATCAGATGTTCGGGGAGGAAATCCACCTCCATGATTTGCGAGTTGGTGAGGTAATCCACTTCGTCCAGGCCCGCCATGTCGGGGACAAAGGCGCGGGCGCCCACGTTGAGGACGATCCTGTCGGCCTCGAGCATATCGCCGTTGACGGCAACCGAAGTCGCGCTCTCCAAACGGCCATGACCTTCATAGACCGTCAGGTTTTCCATGTTCTTGAGCCAATTCGTCACGCCTTCGTTGGACTGCTTCACGACCGAGTCCTTGCGGGCCTTGACCTTCTTCATGTCGACGGCGATCGCGCCATCGATGTCGACACCGAAGTCGGCGCCGCGCCGCGCCATATGGATGGCCCGAGCGCTTGCCACCAGGGTCTTGGTCGGGATGCAGCCGACGTTCACGCATGTGCCGCCGAAGAGCTTTCTCTCAATGATCGCCGTCTTCAACCCTTCCCGGGTCATGCGTGCGGCGAGGGACGGACCGGATTGGCCCGTGCCGATGATGATCGCGTCGAACTTCTTCGCCATGCCACTGCCCCTTCTTGAACACCCGACCCGCACAATCAAACCAACCTAATGGGTTTGACGCCATGTGTCCCGTGTCGGGTCCAGGCGGAGGTCGAGTGGAAGCGGAAGGGGGCCGCCGGAAGGCGCCATCTACTTCCCGAACAGCTTCTTGGCCGCGTCGCCGGCACCCTTGATCGCGTCTTCGGCGCCCTTGGTGACGCTTTTGCCCACGTCCTTGGCCTTGTCCACGGCACCGCCGGCCAGGCCCTTGAGGGCGTCGGGCACGTCCTTGACGCCGTCGAAGACGCCGCCGAGGTCAAGGCCGGTCACGAAACCGCCGACCCGGTCGGTCAGGGCGGCCAGGACTTCCTGGGCCACTTCGCCGTGACTGGCGCCACCCTCGTCCTTGCCGATGTCTTGGAGATGGATCTCGGGCAAGGGAACGGTCATGCTCTTGCCGCCCAAGGGCACGGCGCTGACGTTGACCTTGCCGCCGCGGACGTAGAGGTGCTCGATGACCACTTTGGGACCTTCGGAGTCCGCTTTCTCGCCGCCGGCGCCAAAGCGCGCGACGTTCTTCTTGATGGCGTCGATATTGCTGCCGTCGGACCCGAGCTCGTAGGTCACCTCCGGTCCGGTAATCACGATCTCCTTGATGACGACCGGGTCCTGGGTGACGGTGGCGGCGTCGATGGTGACGCTGATGGCGCCCATGGAGAAGGCGCTGTCGGTCTCGAAACCGGCCGGATTTCCAACCCTTAAACCACTCAGCACGGCGCGCCCCTCGGTGGGCGCCACTTCCGCCTTGGCCAGGGTCACCTCCACCTGGGTCACTTCCGAGCCGACTTCCTCCACCGCCACCCTGACCAGTTCGTCGATACCGGCAACGAGAAAGAACACGGCCGCCGCGATCACCACGATCAACCCGCCGCCGCCAATCAAGAGGCCTTTTTTCATGGTCCTAACCCTTCATCCAATCGTTGTGCCGTTGCGTTCGCGGCGCGGTGCCGTCTGTGCCCCGCCCGTGACGTGTCCACGTCCTCTTTTAGGGGTGGGAGGCCGAATAAGGAATGCCGGAATATGAAGGCTTGAAGCAGGATCTTGTACCAGTGGGAACCTGCCCTATCGGGGCGGACCCGACGGCCCCACGGCTGACGATCACGTATCCTTCGGTTTTCGGCGGAACTTCTCTCCGCCGGCTCCCCTACAGCCATTCCGGAACGGGCAACCCCCTGTCGGACAGGAAGGCGGGATTGTAGAGCTTGCTTTGATAACGCTGGCCGCCGTCGCACAGAATGGTGACGATGGTGTGGCCGGGACCCATCGCCTCGGCCAGGCGGATCGCGCCGGCAACGTTGATGCCCGACGAGCCGCCCAGGCACAGCCCCTCCTTCCGGAGCAGCTCGAACAGCACCGTCAACGCTTCGGCGTCGGGAATGCGGAAGGCCTCGTCCACCTGGGCTTCGGCCACGTTCGCGGTCACCCGGCCCTGACCGATGCCTTCAGTGACGGAGCTGCCCTCGGCCTTGAGCGTGCCTTCCTTGAAGTGGCTGAACATGGCCGCGCCTTCCGGGTCGGCGGCGGCGATCACCACGTCCGGCCGGCGCGCCTTGAGTGCCTGGCTGACACCGGCAATGGTGCCCCCAGTGCCGATGGCGCAGACGAAGCCGTCCACCCGACCGCCGGTTTGGCGCCAGATTTCGGGGCCGGTGCCTTCTTCGTGGGCCCGGCAGTTGGCCAGGTTGTCCCATTGGTTCGCCCACAGGGCGCCGTCCGGATGGCTTACGGCGAGCTCCGCGGCCAGCCGCTCCGACACATGCACGTAGTTGCCCGGGTCCCGATAGGGCGCGGCCGGCACCTGTCGCAACTCGGCCCCCGCCAGCCGCAGCATGTCCTTCTTCTCCTGGCTTTGGGTCTCCGGCATGACGATGACCGTGCGGTAGCCCCGGGCGTCACCGACCAAGGCGAGACCGATCCCCGTGTTGCCGGCCGTGCCCTCGACCACGATGCCGCCGGGGCGGAGCACGCCCCGTTCCTCCGCGTCGCGAATGATGTAGAGCGCTGCCCGGTCCTTCACCGAGCCGCCGGGGTTGAGGAACTCGGCCTTGCCGAGGATCTCGCAGCCGGTGCGCGCCGAGGCCTCGCGCAACCGGATCAGCGGCGTGTTACCGACCGCCCCCACGAAGCCGTCGCGGATATCCTCGTCGAGGACCCGCAGTCCTTGTTCCATCGCTGTTGCCGTCACGAGACACTCCTATCGCCATATGTTCGCTCGGCTGGGTTGTCCGATGCCGCCTCCTCCAGATCGTCCACCCGCGACCGTAGGCGTTCAACCTCCGCCTGAAGCTCATTGATCAAGTTGGCTGTCGGGTCGGGCAGATCGGCGCGCGGCGTCCCATAGGCGTGAAAAGTTGGATCGGCCTCCGTGACTTGCGGCAGAACCTGCCTGGCCGGCACCCCCACCATGGTGACGCCGGGCGGCACGTCCTTCAGCACCACCGCGTTGGCGCCGATGCGCGCACCGTCGCCGACGGTGATCGGCCCCAGGATCTGGGCGCCCGAGCCGACGATGACCCCACTACCCAGTGTCGGGTGGCGCTTGCCCCTGTCCGCCGACGTCCCGCCAAGGGTGACGCCGTGGTAGAGAGTCACGTCGTCGCCGATCTCCGCCGTCTCCCCGATCACCAGGCCGGCGCCGTGATCGATGAACAGGCGCCGGCCCAATTGGGCTCCGGGATGGATCTCGATGTCGGTGAGCAAACGGCCGACGTGGGACAACATGCGGGCCGCGACTATCCACCCCCGGCGCCACACGCCGTGGGCGATACGGTGGAGGGCGATGGCGTGCAGACCCGGGTAGCAGAGAACCGCTTCCAGCCGCGATCGGGCAGCGGGGTCGCGGGTCATGATCGCGTCGATGCCCTCCCGAAGATCGCCGAGGAAGCCAAGAGATGCTTCCCGGTCACGATGTGCGTGGGTCACCATGATCGACTCCTCGCCGTCAAATGCCATCCGATGCGTCCTGCCTTTGAATCCGCCGCCAACAAGGTGTGTTGGGCAGTCCCACTCGCCGCGCGATCTGTGCGACGGGCATCGCCACGCTCTCCTGAAGGCACATCAGGATCTGCCGGTCCGTGCCGTCCATGGATCTCACCGCTACACAATCTGATTCCAATGATACCGATTGGTCAGGAATGATATTGCTCGGCTTTTCCAACTTTCAACTACATAAGGAAATATTTCCTAACACTGAAGGAGATTGACCTCGCCCGCTTCGACCTGATCGCCATCGAGTTCCCCAAGTTCACCGACGGCAGTCCCTACTCCGCGGACCAAATCCTGCGCGAACACCACCGCTTCCGGGACGCCGAACTGAACCGCCGCCGTCCGCGAAGCCGACGGGAGTCGCTCCATAGGGTCCGTTTGCCGCGTCGGCCCGCGACCGTCACAGCCCTCGCCGCCGCGCCCGCACCGCGTGCCTTCGCCGACCGGCTGTGCCACTGTGGTCGGTCCGGCCACCTGAGATTCTCCAACCATGTCTTCCCGGGATTGGAACCGCCGGGTCTGGCGCCTGGCCGGGCCGATCATGCTGTCCAACGTTTCGGTGCCGCTTCTGGGCGCCGTGGACACGGCCGTAGTGGGCCACCTGCCAGGCCCCCAGTACATCGGCGCCGTGGCCGTGGGCTCGGTGGTCTTCAACTTCATTTACTGGGGGTTCGGTTTCCTGCGCATGGGCACCACCGGCCTCACCGCCCAGGCCCTGGGAGCCGAGGATCCGGACGAGGTGCGGGCCATGTTCCTGCGGGCCATGGGGATCGCCGTCATCCTGGGCGCGCTGATCCTCCTGTTCCAGGCCCCCTTCGCCTGGGCCGCCTTCGGCCTGATGGGCGCCAGCCCGGAAGTGGACACCTTGGCCCGGGAATACTTCGCCATCCGCATCTGGGCGGCGCCGGCGGCGCTGGCCAACTTCGCGCTGCTGGGCTGGTTCATCGGCGTCCACAAGGCCGGCGCCGCGCTCGCCCTCCAGGTCCTGGCCAACGGTGTCAACATCGTGCTCGACCTGTGGTTCGTGATGGGCCTGGGACTGGGGGTGAAAGGCGTGGCCATCGCCTCGGTGATCGCGCAACTTTCCTCGGTCGCCCTGGGCCTGTGGCTGGTGGCGCGCATCGTGCGGCCCATGGGCGGCGGCTGGCGGCTGGACCGGGCGCTCCATTGGGTGCGGCTGCGGCGCATGATGGGGATCAACCGGGACATCTTCATCCGCACGCTGTTCATCACCGGCGCCTTCGCCCTGTTCACGGCGCTGAGCGCCCGCACCGGCGACGTGTTCCTTGCCGCCAACGCTATTCTCCTGCAGATGCACGCCTTCATGGCCTACCTCCTGGACGGCTTCGCCCATGCGGCGGAACCCCTGGTGGGCGGCGCCGTCGGCGGCCGCGACCGCGCCCGATTGCGCCAGGCGATCCGGGTCACCAGCCTGTGGGCGACCGGTTTCGCGGCCCTGATGTCGGCGGTCTACGCGCTTCTGGGCCCGGCGATCATCGACGTAATGACCAGCCTGCCCGAGGTGCGGGCGACGACGCGCCAGTTCCTGCCGTGGATGATCGCCGCGCCCATGGTGGGCGTCTTGGGCTTCATGCTGGACGGGGTCTACATCGGCATGACAAGAACGACCGAATTGCGCAACTGCTCGGTCGTCGCCTTTGTCGTCTATGCCCTGTCCCTGGTCGTGCTCTTTCCGAGCTTTGGCAACCACGGCCTGTGGATGGGCTACGTCGTCTTCATGCTCGGCCGGGCGGTCAGCCTGGGTGCGCTGCTGCCCGGGGTGATACGCCAGGTGCCCGAGGCCGAGCCTAGAACAGCCCCGTGATCCGCCCCGCCTCGTCCAGGCGAATGCTGTTGGCGGCCGGCACCCGGGGCAGGCCGGGCATGGTCATGACATCGCCGCACAGCACCACCACGAATTCGGCGCCGCCCAACAGGCGGACTTCGCGGATGGGCAGCATGAAATCGTCCGGAGCGCCCTTCAACACCGGGTCGGCGGAGATGCTGTACTGGGTCTTGGCCATGCAGATTGGGAAGGTTCCATGGTCGGCGTTCAAGTCGTCGAGCTGCTTGAGGACCTTGTCGTCGGCGGCGATGTCCTTGGCCCGATAGATCTCGCGGGCGATGGTCCGCACCTTCTCCACCAGGGGAAGTTCGTCGGCATAGAGGGGCTTGAAGTCCGCTTCGCCACGGTCGATGACGGAGACCACCGCCTCGGCCAACGCGCCGGCGCCGGCGCCGCCCGCGGCCCAGTGGTCACACTCGACCGCCGTGACGCCCAGTCCCGCGCAGCGCTTGACCACGGCCTCCACCTCGGCCGGTGAATCGGCGGAGAACTTATTCAGCGCCACCACCGGTGGCACACCGAACTTGCGGAGGTTCTCGATGTGGCGCTCCAGGTTGGCGAGGCCCGCCTCCACCGCCGCCACATTCTCCTGCTTGAGGGCGTCGCGGGCCACGCCGCCGTGCATCTTCAAGGCCCGCACGGTGGCGACGACCACCACCGCGTCGGGTTTCAGCCCCGCCTTGCGGCATTTGATGTCGAAGAATTTCTCGGCCCCCAGGTCGGCGCCGAAGCCGGCCTCGGTCACCGTGTAATCGACAAGCTTCATGGCCGTCTGGGTCGCGATGACCGAATTGCAACCATGGGCGATGTTGGCGAACGGGCCACCGTGGATGAAGGCCGGGTTGCCCTCCAGCGTCTGCACCAGGTTGGGCGCCAGGGCCTCTTTCAGCAGCACCGACATGGCGCCGTGGGCGTTGATGTCCTGGGCCGTGATCGGTTTGCGGTCGCGGGTGTGGGCGACCACGATGTTGCCCAGGCGGCGCTGCAAATCCTTGAGGTCCGGCGACAGGCAGAAGATGGCCATGATTTCCGAAGCCACCGTGATGTCGAAACCGCCGTCGCGGGGAAAACCATTGGCCACGCCGCCGAGGGAGGTGACGATGGAACGCAGGGAGCGGTCGTTCATGTCCACCGCCCGGCGCCAGGTGATGCGTCGGCTGTCGATGTCGAGCCCGTTGCCCCAGTAGACGTGGTTGTCGATCATCGCCGCCAGCAAGTTGTTGGCCGTACCGATGGCGTGGAAGTCGCCGGTGAAATGGAGGTTGATGTCCTCCATCGGCACCACCTGGGCGTAGCCGCCGCCGGCGGCGCCGCCCTTCATGCCAAAGCACGGCCCCAGGCTGGGCTCCCGCAGGCAGATCATCGCCCGCTTGCCGATCTTGTTGAGGCCGTCGCCCAGGCCCACGGTGGTGGTGGTCTTGCCCTCGCCCGCCGGGGTCGGGGTGATCGCGGTGACCAGGATCAG
Source organism: Rhodospirillales bacterium (assembly GCA_965247705.1). Taxonomy (GTDB): domain Bacteria; phylum Pseudomonadota; class Alphaproteobacteria; order Rhodospirillales; family CAMCUA01; genus CBDFHV01. The sequence continues at coordinate 98,706 of CBDFHV010000084.1, forward strand.
CTTGCCGTCGGGCCGGTCCGACAGCGAGGCCACGAAGTCCTGGGAGACCTTGGCCTTGTGGTGGCCATAGGGTTCCAGGTTGGGGGCGTCCATATCCAGCTTGTCGCGGGCGACGTCGACGATCGGCCGCATGGTGGCGGCCTGGGCGATCTCGATGTCGCTTTTGGGGCTGGCGTGCTGATCGGCGGCGGACTGGTTCATGGAAGCCTCCTCATCGTCCCTGTCGGGGATTGTGCCGGCGGTCGGGTTGGATGGGGCCGCGGCGCCGCCGGACGCTAATGCCCTTGGCGGGCTATTTCAATAGGAGGCGGTCGTGGGCGCCGAACCACCAACCTCGATCACCGCACGGCCGACCCGACCCTGCTCCAGATCCTCCAGGGCCCGATTGATGTCGTCCAGGGGGTAGACGTGCGTGATCAAGGCCGCCAGGTCCATGCGGCCCGCCGCCGCGTCGGCGGCGTAGCGGGGCAGGTCCCGGTCCGGGTCCGTGTCGCCGCCCCAGGAGCCCACAAGCCGCCGTCCGCGAATCAGCAGATAGGGATCCACGGCCACCAGGGTGCCCGGTGGCGGATTGCCGGCCAGCACGCACAGGCCGCCGGCGTCGCGGGTGCTGGCCAAGGCCGCCTCGGCGGCCGCGGCAACCCCCGCCGCCTCGACCGCCAGATCGACACCCCGGCCGCCGGTGATCTCGCGGATGGCGTCCGCCGGGTTCCCGTCGCGAGCCGAGACGCCATGGGTGGCGCCGAGCTTGCGGGCGCGGGCCAGCCGTGCTTGGTCCACGTCGACGGCGACGATGGGCGCGGCACCAGCCGCCTTGGCGGCCATGACCGCGCACAGTCCCACCCCGCCGACGCCGAACACCGCGACCGATTGACCGGCCTCGATGCGGCCCGTGTTGCGGACCATGCCGGCCCCCGTCGGCACCGCGCAGCCCAGCAGCGCCGCTTCCCGCAGGGCGACGCCGGGGGGCAGGGGCACGGTCCGGTTCTCCGACACCAGGGCCGCCTCCATGAAGGTGGTGACGCCGCCCCCATTCACCGGCCCGTGGGGACCGCCGTAGACGCTGCCGGGCACGTCCCGACCCAGGCCCTTGATCCAGGTGAGGACCACCTGCTGTCCGGGCCGCACCTTTTTCACCCCCTCCCCCGCCTCCAGAACGACACCGGAGCCCTCGTGGCCCATGGCGTGGGGCAGATAGGGATCGGGCCCCCGGCGGCCCCGCGCCTCGTCGAGCTGGGTCCGGCACAGTCCCGCCCAGGCGACCCGCACCAGCACCTGCCCAAGGCCGGGTGGCGGAATGTCCAGTTCCTGGATCTCCAGGGGATTCCCGGGGGCGACGAGGACCGCCGCGCGCGCTTTCACCGCCGCCCCCTCATGTGGCGATGAACCAATAATAGTCGCCCTCGTAGCCTGCTTCGGCGAACAATGCCCGCCATTCGTCCACCTGCAGGGTGGTCAAGGCACCGAGGCGCCATTTCCACATGTTCTCCCGCTCCCGCTGGTCGTGCCATGCATCCACCATGACGAAGGCGTGTCCGCGGGTCACCCGTTGGATCTCGCTCAAGGCGTGGCGGCATTCGTTGCGCGCCAGGTTGTGGACGGTGTTGATGGAGATCACCAGGTCGAAGGCGCCGTCGGCGAAGGGCAGGTCGCGGGCGTTGCCCCGCACCATACGGCCCCGCATGTCCTCGATGGCGTGGTCCAGGGCATAGGCCGAGATATCCAGCCCGAGCACGGTCGCCCCCGGCATCAGGGCCTGGAAATCGTGCATCATGAAGCCTTTGGCGCAGCCCACGTCGAGGATCCGGGCATCCTCGGTGAGGCCATAGTGATCGCGGAACCGGCGCACGGTTTCGGTCCAGAACCGGGGATGATAGCCGTAGCCGCCGTATCCGTAGAGGCGGTCGCCGTCGAAGTAGTCGCGGCCGAACTGGCGGGCGATTAGAATGTGCGCTTCGGTGATCGCCGCGCCCCGCGCCTCGATCGGCCGGCTGGACCAGGGATAGCGGTCGAGGAGGTTGATCTCCTGGCCCATGGTGTGGTGGCTCCGTCTTGCACCGCGACGATCTGCTATGGTCGGGAGCGCGATTCCATTTTGCACCCGACCACCTTGACCTATTCTTAAGCTCCCTGGCCGATCATCCCCGTTCCTGGTAGTCTGTGCCATAGGGAACGGGCGTTCCCGGCGATGCCAGAAGGGCCAAGCCGGCGAACGACGGGGCCGAGCCCCCACCCGGCAGGCTCCCGCGGGTAGAACCTTGCCGTGGAGAACCGATGCGTACGCTGCTCGTCACCAGCAAATCCCAGGCCGGCTACAACTTGGCGGCGCCCCTGGGGCTTTACCAGTTGCGCCACCACGTGAAGACCGGGGGGTTCGACTGCGATCTCCTGGACCGGGACCTCTACGAGCCGGACCAAGCCCTGGCCGATATCCACGCTGGCCGCTACGACGTGGTGGGGATGAGCGTCGCCCACGACGTTATGGCCGAGGACCTGGACATGCTGTGGCGGTTCCGCGATGCGGCGGAAGCCAGCGGCCACCCGGTGCTGTTCGTCGCCGGAGGCCAGGAAGCGGCCATGAATTCCCGCCAATGGCTGGACCTGGGCATCGACCTGATTTTTTTTGGGATTCGCGGAGCACCCCTTCGAGGGCTTCTTGAGGCGCCTGCAAGCGTTGAAGGCGGCCGGCGTCGCCGCGCCGGCCCTGGCCGAGCTGACCCTGGGCCTGGACGGCGCCACCTTCATCGGGCCGGAGGGGGAGACGGTGCGCAACCCGGACCCGGTGCTGACGGCGGAGATGTTCCAGCAACTGTTCTACCACCAGATCCTGACCATCGACGTCCCGTTCCAGGATTACTGGGACATCCTCAGGGAAAAATCCGCCGACACCACCCTGGGCGCGTCCCAGTTCATCATCGAGAACGCGCGCATCTACACCTCCAGCCATTGCCCCCGGCAGTGCGGCTTCTGCAGTTCCCAGTCCTTCCTACCCGAATCCCAAGGCACCAACGCCAAGATCACCATGCTGACCCCGGAACAGGTGCTGGACCTGATCCGCATGTACGTGGACCGCTATGGCGCCCGGGGCTTCCTGTTCAGCGACGACGATTTCCCGGTCGGCAACAAGCCGGGCCTCGACCGCCTGCGCCGCCTGTGCGAGCTGATCATCGCCGACAAGGCGTCGGGCCGCCTGCCCGAGGACTTGCACTTCGCCTGCCAGGCCCGCATCCTGGACTTCGTCGAGCGCAATATCGGCGGCCCCCGGCGCCCCATGCGGGACCTGCTGAAGCTCATGTACCAGGCCGGCTTCCGCAGCGTCGGCCTGGGCGTCGAGACCTTCGTCGAGCGCCTCTACAAAGCGCCGTCGGTGAACAAGGGCGGCCTTACCCTGGAGACCTGCCGCATGGTGCTGGAGGCCATGCTGGAGGAAGGGGTCATCCCCCAGATCAACCAGATCCTGGGCCTCCCCGAATACACGGCCGACGAACTGGCCTTCACCATGGAGGTGGCCGTCGACTTTATGATCCGTGGCTGCGACGTGGCCGTGTCGCGCCACCTGCTGGCGCTCCCGGGGGCGCCCATCTACGGCGCCGGCCTCTATGACCTGGAAGTCGAGACCTGGACCCACCCGAGGACTGGCACGACGGTGGAGATCGCCGCCTACTTCCCGCCGAAAGACCCGGCGGTCCGCCACGTGCTCGACAACCTGTGGCGGGCGGAGACCGAGGAGCGGGAACGGATCGCCGGCCGCCGGGGCTGGGAGGGCAAGATCTTCCACAAGCGCATCATCGGCCTGACCTCGCTGCTGGCCGCCGCCAAGCTGCTGGGACGGCGGGACCTGGTGAGGCGGTTCCAGACGGTGCTGGATGCCGTGCTCGACAAGATGGACCTGGAAGAGGCCCTGGAGTCAGGCCGCGCCGTGGAGACCACCGCCGCATGAGCGCCCGCCTGGAAAAGGTGCTGCTGATTGTCCCGCCGGGGAAGATCGTCTCCACCCCCGAGGGCGCCCAGGAACGCAAGCTGGCGGTGCCGCCCCTGGGGCCGGCCTACCTGGCCGCCTCGTTGCGCCGGGCCGGCTACGATGTGGAGATCATCGATGTGCTGATCGCCGGCTACGATAACGAACGGCTGGTTTCCAACGGGGCCGGGCGGGTGATCCGCTACGGTCTGGACGAGGCAGACGTTGCGCGGCGCATCGCGGTGGCCGCCCCCGACCTGATCGGCGTCAGTTGCCTGTTTTCCAACCGGGGGCGGGAGGCGCTGGAGCTGTGCCGCCTGGCCAAGGACGTCCTGCCCCATGTGCCCGTGGTCCTCGGCGGCCAGCACCCGTCGGGCATGCCCGCCCTGGTCACCGACCCGGCCGTGGATTTCATCCTCTATGGCGAGGCGGACGAGCCCATGGTCGCCCTCTGCGACGCCTTGCGCCGTGGCGGCGACCTGCGCGACGTGCCCCAGATCGTGCTCCCGGACGGGGAGAAATTCTGGCGCTCGCCCACCGTCATTTACCCCGACGTCAACGCCCTGCCCTGGCCCGACTGGAGCTCGGTCGACCTGCCCGCCTATTGGGATGCCGGCATGGCGGACCTGGAGCAGGCGCCGGTGAGCGGCGAACGCAACCCCCGCTTCGCCGTCATGCTCACGTCCCGGGGCTGCCCCCACGACTGCTACTACTGCACCGCCACCCTCATGGGCGGGCGGCGCTACCGCAAGCGCGCGTTCGCCGACCTGATCGCCGAGATCCACCACATGCGGGAGCCCACGGGGTCGAGGAAGTGCACTTCTGGGACGACAACTTCTTCGTCAACAAGAAGCGGGTCAAGGAGGTCCTCAGGACCATCACCCGCGAGTGCGCCGGCCTCCGTTTCCAGGTGCCCGCCGGCACCGAGGTCAATGCCCTCGACGAAGAGGTCATCGACCTGATGGCCGAGGCCGGCTTCTCGAAAATCTTCCTCGCCGTGGAAAGCGCCGACGAGGCGATCCAGGCCGCCCACGTGGACAAGAAGGTAAAACTCGACCGCCTGCCCCCCCTGGTGGCGCGGCTACGCGGCCACGGCATCACGGTGGAGGGCGCTTTCATGGTCGGCTTCCCCGGCGAAACGAAGGAACAGATGGACCGCACCTTCGATGCCGCCACCACCTACGACTTCGACCGCATCGCCTTCAGCATCGTCAACCCCCTGCCCGGCACGCGCCTCTACGACGAATGCGTCGCCGAGGGCCTCCTCCACGACGACTTCGACCCCGAAGACGTCCGCTACTCCAACGAAAACATCCGCATGGCCGACACCGAACGCGGCTACATAGCCAAGCGTCGCCGGCAGGTGTGGCGGGACTACATGGCGGAAAGGATCGATGTGGAGCGGATGGAGAGTAGGAATATTCGGACTGGGGTGGAGGGGGAGGAAGGGTGAACGAACTATCGGTCAGTGAGTTGCTCATTCACGTCCTGAATGCCGCACCATAAGGTCTCAACCGAGTGGGCCCGCAATTCCAAAGTCTTCCTGCGATATTTCTCGATTGATCTGCAAAGCCGATGATGGCGGATCTGCCCACATGATTGTGTAGCGCACCCGGTTCCTTGGACACAAGTTTGTCTCACGCGGCGGGCCTGATTGAGATCGCGGCGTGCCACGCCTGACGAGCTTGAGCGGGGCTCAGGTAGCCGTTCTTTTCGACGATCCACTGGGCATTGTAGAGTTCGACGAAGTCGCGGACGGCGTCCCGCAGCTCCGCGATGTTGCGGTAGATGCGACCATGGATGATCTGTTCCTTCAGCGTGCGATTGAACCGCTCGGCGACGCCGTTGGTCTGGGGCTCGGCGACGAAGGCGTAGGACGGCTGGATGCCCCAGAACTTGATCTGGTTGGTGAAGTGGTCCGACAGATACTGGGAGCCGTGATCCATCCGCAAGGCCAGCCCCCGAGCCGCGCCGGCCGCGGTCGAGCCATACAGCCCGGCAAGCCCCATGGAGATCGGCTGCAGGGCGGCGAAGCGGTCGCCGCGCTTGCAGACATGCCAGCCGACACACTCGGCGTTCCAATGCTCGACGGCGGTGAAGATCCAGCCCCAGCCGTCGTCCACCGTGAACACCCGAACGCCATCGGTGCCCCACATGAGGTTCGGGGCATGAGTGATGATCTCACCGTCATGGGGATTGCCGCCACGGCGGCGGCAGCGATGGGGCGAGAGCAGATTGTTCTCGCGCATCAGGCGGAGCACCCGCTTGCGGGCAACCCGGATGTCGCGACAGACCCGAAGCCGAGCCCAGACCTTGCGGTAGCCCTCGCCCTCCCAGGGCGATGCCTCCAGGTCGGCTTCGATCGCCACCAGCAGCGCCTGGTCCGAGATCGCGGGCTTCGGTCCCCGACGCTTTGCCGGCGGCTGCTCGGCGTGCTGGCCGGAGGTCACGGCGTAGAACGAGGAGCGGGCCATGCCCCAGGCGGCGCAGACCCGCCGCAGGCCGTAGGCCAGACCCGTGCCGGGCGAGGTGGCGGCACTCATCGCCGCGACCTCCGCCGCCCCAAAGGGCCGAAGGTCTCCGTCTTGGCCTCCAGCAGTTCCACCTGCATGGTCAACTCTCCGATCCGCTTCATGGCGCTATCCAGTTCCGCCTGCACCGGATCGCCCTTGCGTTGCTTGAGCGAGGCGTCGATCCCGCCGATCGCTTTCTCACGCCACTGCTCGAGCCGGAAGATCTCTACGCCCAACTGGCGCGACAGAAGTTGCACCGGCTCGTCACGCAAAAGCCGCAGAACGACCTCACGCTTGCGCGCCACCGTCCATCGCTGGCCAAGTCCCAGCGGGCCTGCCGGCAAAGCCTGTCCTGGGGAAAACGTGGACGAGCCAAGCTCGCCCGCATTTACCACAGGCCCATCAACAGCAACTTTCTTCTCAAAATTATCGGTCATGTTCCGGTCCTCCTTGGACACTTCGATTAAGCCAATTCTGTGTCCAAGGAAATCGGGTCCGACTCAAAGACAGCGGGCACGTTGCTCTCGATGGCGTCGAGATACCTGCAGAACGCGCTTGCCCGGTGCTACTTCATGCACGTGCCGATGACCGTACCCGCCGTCACGTCGAGGGCGGCGAACAGCGTGGTCGTTCTATGGCGCTTATCATCGTGGCGCTTGTAATGGTGGGTGCGCCGCTCCACCTGACCCGGGCGCAGGGGCAGCATCGGTTGCGTGCGGTCGAGGGCCCCCGATCAAGCCGGGGGCAGGCTCTGGATCCGTCCGCCGCCAAGAGGACGATCCGCGCCCGCCTCGCCGCCCCGTGCGATGACTTGCGACGCCGAATCCGCATCTCAAGCTCAAGGCGCTCCCCATCGCTCAGGACAATCGCAACCGCTGAACCACGTGCCATAGCCGCCTCCAAATCGATGACCAGAGGCGCAGCGAATCACAGATCATTCAACGCGACTAGAAACTTCTGGAACAGGACACTTAGGGCACCCGAAATAGAAACCGCCGAATACGATTGACAAAGCGGGGTGGTGATATGAACATTCGTTGGCGGCCTTGATCGGATCCGGGACCTCAGTGCGTCGCGGTGGGAGCTTGTTCGAACCGCAATCCGATCGAGTAAACGTTGGCCACGGTGCGCCAGAGCGCCCATGGAACGAGAGCCCGTTTTTGGCCCGGCCGTTAAACTGCTGGCCGAGCCAATCGCGCGCGCGTTCCCTTGGGTCGATCGAGGGGCGTCATGCCGCTGACTCCAGCGATCTACGGCGCCAGGTCCGTGGATGGTGCCGGAGCGCACTCCGGGGGCAAACAATGGATAAGATCAGAGGAGACGGATCCATGACCAGACAGTCTGGGCGTACGAGGAATCACATCGACCGGCGGACATTTCTCAAGACGGCGGGCGCGGTGGGCGCCTTGAGTACGGGAATGACGATTCCCTACCGACGGGCGGCGGCGAAGCCAGGCACGAACGAGATCGTCGCGGCCTTGTTCGCCGAGCCAAAGTCCATTGCCCCGCTGACGCGCAAGGGTCTCCATGGCGCCCAGATCGGTCGTCAGTTGCACGAAACCCCCGTCACCATCGCCGATGCCAAAACCATGAAACTCGCGCCGGCGATGTGCGAGTCCTGGAAGCAGGAAGATCCAGTGACATACGCCTTCAAGCTTCGCGAAGGGTTGCAGTGGCACAAGGGGTACGGCGAGGTGACCGCCGAGGACGCCGTCTTCAGTTATCAGAAGTACTTCGAGATAAACAAGCGTAGAGGGGCGGCGAACTACATCGACCGTACGGAGGTCCGCGACAAGTACACGTTCATCGTCAAGCTCGTGCGGCCCTATGGCGGCTTCCTCTCCACCTGGGGGCCCCATAGCTCCTATTCGACTATTCACTGCAAGAAGGCGTTCGAGGAGATGGGAAAGGAAGCGTTCGGGCGCAACCCCATCGGCAGCGGTCCGTTCGAATTGGTGGAATGGAAGGCCGGCGTGCACATCAAGCTGAAGAAGTTCGACGGCTATCGGGACTCCAACTTGCCGGGGGTGGAGCGGCTGACCTTCCAGTTCGTATCAGACAGCTTCGTGAAGGTCGAAAAGCTGCGCAACGGCGAATTGGACTGGATCGATGCGCCCGACTTCAGTGAACTGCCGGCATTGCAAAAAGATCCTAACATCACGGTGCTGAGCCCGACGACGGACGAGTGGGACTACATCGCCTTCAACGGCGAATTGCCGGACAGCCACCCCCTCAAGCACCCCAAGGTACGCGAGGCCATCGGCTACGCCATCGACCGCAACTCCATCGTCAAGAACGTTTATTACGGCAATGCCTCTGCGACGGACCACCCCCTTCCGCCGGGCCTGCCGGGGAGCGACCACCCGATTAAGTATCCCCATGACGGCGACCAGGCCAGGGCCCGCCAGCTCCTGAAGGAGGCGGGATTCGGCGACGGGTTCGAGGTCAGTTGTTTCGTCAGCCACAAGCCGGAGCTGCGCGATCAGTTGGTCGTGATCGCGGCGCAACTGGGGGAGGTCGGCATCAAGGTCAAGATCGAGCAAACAGACAATGCCGGCTTTCGGGCGAGAATGAAGGAGGGAAGGGATTACGAAATGGCGTTGGAGGACATCGGCATGATTGGCCCGGACTCCGACCCGTCCGTCTACAACTTCCTGCACAGCGACTTCAAAGGTCAGTACGTCAACTTCCCGCGATACGGCACGGACGAGATGGATCAGCTCCTGCAGAAGGGCCGGACCAGTTCCGATCCGGCGGAGCGCAACCGGACGTACAACAAGGTCGTGGACTTGATCCACCGGGACAACCCCATGATCTACACGACCTTTCCGAAGAATATCTACTGCATGAACAGCAAGCTGAAAGGCTTCAAATCGAATCGTACCGAATGGAATATCGGCTTCGAAGGCCTCCACTGGACAGCGTAATCTTCGGAGAAGCAGGTCGGGTAGCCGCGGCTGGATCATAGCCGCGGCTACGGCGACGCACCTCGCACAAGACAGAACTGGAGATCGGTCGATTGAAAGCCGAGAAGGGAGATGTCGTCCTCAGACACGTGAACGCCGAGCGCGTCGCGCAGCTCGAGATGGATCTGGTCCGCATCCCCAGCTTTACCTTCGAGGAAGCGGACCTGGCCGAATACCTGATGACCACCATGGACCGGATCGGTCTGGACGTGGAGATGCTAAACGTTCCCATCCCCGACGGGAGGGTCGGCAAGCAACCGGTCGGACGACTGCGCGGAAACGGAAAGGGCCCGACGCTCTTGTTCTGTGGCCATATGGACTACATGGGGCGGACGGAGGGGATTTGGCAGCGGGACCCCTTCGACCCGGTGATCGAGGATGGCTGGCTCTACGGGCGCGGATGCAAGGACGAGAAGGGCGGTCTCGCGGCCATGGTGTCGTCCGCCGAAGCCCTGATCGAGTCCGGCGCCCCGCTCAAGGGGAACGTAATCTACGCACCGGTGATGGGCCATAAGCGTGAGGGCGTCGGCGTGCGTCATTTGCTGGCCTCCGGCGTCACCGCGGACATGGCCATCGTCACCGAGAACAGCAACAACGGCGTTTCCACGGTCTGCGGCGGCAGGGTGACCGGGTTAATTCGGATCACCGGCGAACCGTGGTGGTTCTATGATCCGACCAAGGACGCCCGACCGGTCCACTACGCGGAAAAACTGGCCAATGTGATCCAGGCCATGGGGCCGAACAACCAGCCGGGCGATCCGACGACCGGCTGGATGACCTTCGAACCCTATGACAGGCTGCCGACGTTTCCCCGCTTCAACATCCTCAAGGTTTCCACCGAGGACAGCGAAGGGCCGTGCGCCAGCATTGAGTTCTGGGTGCGGACCGTGCCCGGGCAGACCGACACGACAATACGGGCGGACCTGGAGCGACTGCTGGCCGGGCTGGCGCGAGAGGACCCGGACCTGAACTGGGAAGTCGAAATCTACAGCCCCAGCCAGGAGCCCCATTCGATCCCGGAAGATCACGACGTGGTCCAATCGTTGATCCGGTGGCACGAGCACGTGACGGGCGAGGAACCCGTGGTGGGGGAGAAGCCCCGGATGGGCCACGTCGGCGATTCGGCTTACCTGGAAAAGGCCGGCATCCCGACTGTGCTCTATGGTCCGGGAAGCATCAGGATCTTCGAATTCTGGCCGGCGATGGACGAGCGCATCCTGCTCGATGATATCGTGACCGCCGCCAAGGTATACGCGCTGACCACACTCGATCTCTGCGGCTGAGCCTCACTTCGCTCACGGTGTGCAGATAATCGTACAGGATCCGCGTCCAGGGGCCGCTGCGGGTGAAACGGAGGGATATCAATGGTTTTGGAAGCGAGTGTCGCTGACCGCATCCTGGCCGCGGTGGATCAAGAACGGGTGCTGACCATGGAGCAGGAATGCGTGCGTATTCCAAGCTTCACCTACGAAGAGGCGAAGTGCGCCGCCTACTTCGCCCGCGTGATGCGCGACATCGGCCTGGATGTGGAGATGGTCGAGGTCGAGGATCCCACGGGAACGGGCCGGCGCGGCCAGCAGCCCGTGGGCCGCCTGCGGGGTACCGGGGGCGGATCGAGCTTGATGCTCAACGGGCATATGGACCACCGGGAACTGGTGGGCGAATGGGAACGCGATCCGTTCAGCGGGCACTTCGAGAATGGACTGATCTACGGCCGTGGCGCCCAGGACGACAAGGGCGGATGCGTCGCAATGATCTCGGCGGCGGCGGCCATCGTCGCGGCCGGCGTGAATCTCCGAGGCGATGTCCTGGTCTGCCCGGTCATGGCACACAAGCCGGGTGGCCATGGCACACGGGCTCTGATCGAGCAGGGGTTCATTACGGATCTCTGCATCAACACGGAGAACTCGGGCAACGGCATTGCCCGGGTGTCCTGCGGCTTGATCCGGTTCCGGGTGCACGCCCGTTCACCGCTGATCCATGTCAACAGCACACCCGCCCAGCGCGCCCATTATCTCAATCCCGCGGAGCAACTGGCCTTGATCGTGCAGCGGATGGGGCCTTCGATCCGACCCATACCCGAAGGGGACTGGATGACCTTCGAGCGGCACCCCGATCTGCCCGATTTCCCCAAGCTCCACTATGACGAGATCGTCGGCGACCACATGAGCCGGGTCACCTCGGACGGGATGAGCATGACGGTGCAGGTGCGAACGGTGCCCGGACAATCCGCCGAGACCATCAAGGCGGATGTGGAGCGGCTGATGGCGGCACTTGCCGGGGAACACCCCAACCTCGACGTGACCGTCGAGGCGCCGCCGAAGGACGGAAGGTGGGCCGGCTTCGAGGGTCCGGCCCTCACCACGCCGGCCGACTCAGTGCTGGTCACCACGCTGGCGCGCAATCACGAAAAGGTCGCCGGCAGCCCGCCGGTGATCGGGGCGGAGCCCAGGTTGGGTTCCTACAACGACGGCAACATGCTGTCGGCGGCGGGTGTGGAGACCGTCATGTACGGCCCCGGAGACCTGCGCATGTTCGACGCCTGGCCGACCGCCAACGAGTGCGTCAGTCTCGAGGAGTTGGTGGTCTGTACCAAGACGTTGGCCCTTTCGATCGCTGAACTCTGCGGATGAGCGACGTCGGATTGGGAGAGGCGACGGTCCCCGTCGCCCACATCGGCATAATGATCTGCTACGATTGGAACTTCGCCGAGGCGATCCGTGAGCTTGCCGTGCGAGGAGCGGAGGTTCTCGTCGGGCCGCAAGTCTGGCCGACCAACACGACGAACTCGGGAGACTGGCGCGGATGAAGAAGTATGTAGCACAGCGCCTGCTTCAGATACCGGTGGTACTCTTCTTCATTTCCATCATCGTATTTTCGCTCATGCACATCGCCCCCGGCGATCCGGTTATGGTGATGCTGGGCGACTACTTCACGGCGGAGGATGCGGCCAAACTCCGCCGCGATCTGGGCCTGGATCGGCCACTCTACGTTCAGTACTTCAGTTGGGTCTGGGGCGCCACGCACCTGGATTTCGGAAACTCCTTCCATACCCTCCAACCGATCTCCGAGATGATCCTGGAACGGGCACCCTACACCATCTTCCTGGCCTCCCTGTCCGTCGGTTTCGCTCTCCTCATCGCCATTCCCATCGGCATCGTCGCGGCCCGTCATCACAACACCATGGTCGACTACACGTCCATGGTGGGCGCCATGCTGGGCATTAGCATCCCCAACTTCGCGTTGGCCGTGCTGTTGATCCTGGTGCTGGCCGTATGGATGGATATTCTTCCCATCTCCGGGCCGGGCGACCCGTGGAACGATCCCATCGGCTCCATCCGCTACTACGTGATGCCGGTGATCGCCCTGGGCACGGCCCAGCTCGCACTCATCAGCCGTTTGTTGCGCTCCAGTCTGCTGGAGGTGCTTAACCAGGACTACATTCGCACGGCGCGATCCAAGGGGTTGTCGGAGCGGACGATTCTCTACCGCCATGCGCTGAAGAACGCGCTGCCTCCAGTCATCACGATCGTCGCCATCAGCTTCGCCCAGGCCCTGGGGGGCTCCATCTCCATGGAGTTCGTCTTCGGCCTACCGGGCCTGGGCAGCCTCATTCTCGACGCCATCAACTGGAAGGACTTTCCCCTGATCCAGGGGATCACCTTCGTGACCGCCTCTGTTTTTATCCTGGCCAATTTGATCGCTGATCTGATGTATGCGCTGGTCGATCCGCGCATTCGTTACGGAGACAAAGGATCGTGACGACAACGGAAGCGCGAAACCAGCCGCCTGACGGAACGCCGATGCGCTCGACCCTTCGGCAACCTGAGCGGAGCCATTGGCGGCTGGCCTGGTTGCAGATTCGGCGCAACCGGTTGGCGGTTTTCGGCGCCTTCATCATCCTTGGCGCCCTCATTACCGCTTTTCTGGCGCCGATCCTGGCGCCCGCCGACCCCACCGCGCAGGTCATGTCGGTCAAACTGGCGGCCCCCAGTCTGGACCACCTCCTGGGCACCGATGCCTTCGGCCGGGATGTGCTGAGCCGCCTGATGTACGGCTCCCGCACGTCGCTGTTCGTCGGGTCGGCCACCGTTCTGGTGGCGTTGTTGGTCGGCGTTCCCCTGGGACTTGTCTCGGGCTTCGTCGGCGGCCGCTGGGACAACTTCACCATGCGGATCATGGATGCCTTCCTCAGCTTTCCGGCCATCATGCTGGCCCTGGCCTTGATGGGCATTCTGGGGCCGGACATTCAGAACGTGATCATGGCCCTCGCCGTGGTTTTCATGCCCTCCTTCGCGCGCTTGGCTCGGGCGTCCACCCTGTCGGTGAAGGAAGAGGTGTACATCAAGGCGGCGCGTAACGCGGGCGTTCGCACGCCGAAGATTCTCTTCGTTCATATCCTGCCCAACATCATTAGCCCCCTCGTGGTGCAGGCGACCTACACGTTCTCCTTGGCGATCGTCGCGGCGGCCACCCTCAGTTTCCTGGGGTTGGGCGTGCAGCCGCCGACGCCCGACTGGGGATACGACTTGAGCAATGGCCGGCGTTACGTCCGTCACGCGCCCTGGCTCATCCTGGTGCCCATTGTCGCTATCAGCATCACCGTGCTGGCGATCAACTTTCTCGGCGATGGATTGCGCGACGCCCTTGACCCACGCTATCGATCGGGTCGAGCGAACAAGATAGAGAATAAGAATTAATCTAGTGGTCCATGACACAGTTGCTTGACGTACGCGACCTGGTGACCCGGTTCGACACGGAAGACGGCGTCGTCCACGCCGTGAACGGCATTTCCTACACCCTCGACGCTGGCGAATCGTTGGCCATCGTCGGCGAGAGTGGGTCGGGGAAATCGGTAAGCGTCCTCTCGATCTTGGGGTTGATTCCGGCGCCGCCGGGGCGAATCGAAAGGGGGGAGGTGTGGTTCAACGGCCGTGACCTTCTAACCCTTTCCAATAAAGAAATCCGCGACGTTCGGGGACGGGAAATTGCCATGGTTTTCCAGGATCCCATGACTTCGCTCAATCCCGTACTGACCGTGGGGACGCAGATAACCGAGGTCTTGACAGCCCATCAACGTATCCACCCCAAGGACGCCAAACGACAAGCGGTCGAGATGCTGAGCCTCGTGGGCATTCCCGATGCGGCCGAGAGGCTACAGAGTTACCCTCATCAGTTCTCAGGTGGACAGCGACAGCGCATTGGCATCGCCATGGCGCTGATCTGCAACCCTTCGCTGCTGATTGCCGACGAACCGACGACCGCGCTGGACGTGACGATCCAGGCCCAAATTACGGAACTGGTGGCCGATCTGCAGCGTCGGCTGGGGATGGCCATCATCTGGATTACCCATGACCTGGGCGTGGTGGCCGGTTTGGTGGAAAAAGTGGCGGTCATGTACGCGGGTTACATCATCGAAATGGCCCCCGTGCGCGATCTCTACCTCAAGACCAGTCATCCCTATACCCTGGGTCTGCTGGAATCCATTCCCACCCTCGAAGGGAAGGAAGAACGGCTCGTTCCCATCAAGGGATCGCCACCGGATTTGCTGGACGAAACGCCAGGCTGCCCCTTCGCCGCCCGCTGTCGCTTCGTTGTCGATCGCTGTTGGCGGGAAAACCCGCCTCTGGTTCCGATCGCCCGCGACCACGACGCCGCCTGCTGGAACTGGGAAAAGGTGCGAAACAAAGCGGTTCAAACCGGTCAGATCCCGTCGGCGGCAACATCGATGGAAAATGAAAACGGCGGACGGGAACAACCGTCCGACATGCTGTTGGAGGTGCGAGACCTCAAGAAGTACTTCCCCATCTATCGCGGTATCCTGAAACGGCAGGTTGGGGCGGTAAGAGCGGTCGATGGAATCAGCTTCGACATCAGGCGGGGCGAGACCCTGGGACTGGTCGGCGAAAGTGGCTGCGGAAAGTCGACGGCGGGCGAGACAATCCTGCAACTCTTGAAGCCGACCGCTGGTCGAACCATATTCATGGGGCAGGATCTCACTGCCCTTAAACACGAACAACTGCGCCAGATGCGCCGCCACATGCAGATGATATTTCAAGATCCGTACGCGTCGCTGAATCCGCGGCATACGGTGGGCAGCATCATCAGCGTGGGGCTACACACCCACGACATCGGCCGCAGCGAGGAACGCCAGGAGCGGGTGGCACATTTGATGGAGATGGTGGGCCTCAACCCCACCTTCGCCAGTCGCTACCCTTATGAGTTTTCCGGCGGGCAGCGGCAGCGAATCGGCATCGCCCGGGCGCTCGCCACCAATCCAACCTTCATTGTGGCCGACGAGCCCATTTCGGCGCTCGACGTGTCCATCCAGGCGCAGGTCGTCAACCTGCTCGAGGACCTGAAGGACGAACTGGAGTTGACCTACCTTTTCATCGCCCACGATCTCTCCATGGTGCGCTATCTTAGTGACCGGGTGGCGGTAATGTATCTGGGGCGCATTGTGGAGTTGGGGGCTCGGGATGAGATATTCGAACGGCCCTTGCACCCATACACGCAGGCCCTGCAATCGGCTGTGCCCATCCCCAATCCCGATACGGAGGCGAGGCGACGGCGCATCGTACTCGAAGGAGATGTCCCCAATCCCGCCAACCCACCCCAGAACTGCCACTTTCATCCTCGCTGTGCCTACGCCACAGATGCGTGTCGCAACGAAGAACCCCTGATTCGCAACCTGGGCGGCGAGGCCCACCCCCATTGGGTAGCGTGTCATCATGCCGAGCAGTTTTGTTGATCGGAGCAATCGTGATCGGACACCTTGAACCATGAAGCGCATCGGCATCGACATCGGCGGCACGTTCACTGACGTCATGGTGCTCGATGAGGATTCCGGAGAGCTTCAAGTTACCAAGGTGGCCTCCACCCCGGAGCGGATCGCCGACGCGGCGATTGCGGGACTTGGCGAAGCGGTGGACGCCTTTGGCGTTACCCGTCGCAACGTGCGTTTCGTTTCCCACGGCAGCACGATCGGAACGAACACGGTCATCGAGAGGCGGGGTGCAAGGACGGCCCTGATCACGACGAGGGGCTTTCGCGATGTCCTCGAGTTGGGTCGCGTCGCCCGTTCCGCGGAACTGCTGTACGACGTCGCTCACACGAAGGCCGAGGTCCTGGTCCCGCGCCGCCTACGAATGGAAGTGACGGAGCGAGTCGGCGCCGGCGGCGACGTGCTCACGGAAATCGACCCCGGCGAGGTGGACGCCATTTGCGACGAATTGACGCAGTCCGACGTGGAATCGGTCGCCGTCTGTTTTCTCTTCTCCTACCTCTACCCCGAGCATGAAAAACTGATCCTGTCCCGTATCAAGGCGAAGCACCCGGATCTGTTCGTAACTATTTCGAGCGCCTTGTCGCCGCTCTATGGCGAGTACGAGCGCAGCAGCACCAGTGTCATTAACGCCTATATCGGACCGGTCTTCCGGAAATACCTGGAGGTGATGGGCGGCCATGTGACCGAAAGCCTGCGGACCCGCCTCTACCTCATGCAATCCAATGGCGGGTTGCTGACCTCGGACGACGCCCGGGAGCAACCGGTGCGGGCGCTGGAATCCGGACCCACGGCGGGCGTCGTCGGCGCCGTGCACATCGCCCGACTCATGGACGTGCCAAACGTCATTTCCTTCGACATGGGGGGCACGACGGCCAAGGCGGGCCTCATCATCAACGGTGAAAGCGTCGAAACCGTGGAATACGAGGTCGGCGGACTGGCCGCGTCTTCGGCCAGCGGGCATTTGCACGGACGGGGCACCGGCTTTCCCATCAGCTTGCCGGCGGTTGAAGTGACCGAGGTCGGCTCGGGGGGCGGAAGCATCGCCTGGATCGACGCCGCCGGGGCCTTTCGCGTCGGACCGCGCAGCATGGGCGCAAGGCCCGGACCGGCGTGCTACGGGTTCGGCGGCGAGGAGCCCACGGTCACCGACGCGCAGGTGATCCTGGGGGTGATCAATCCGGACAACTTCCTCGGCGGCAGGATGAAGCTGCAACCCGAACTGGGCGTTCGGGCCGTCGAGTCCAGACTCGCCAAGCCCCTTGGCCTAAGCCTGCGGGAAGCAGCCGCCGGCATCGTCAAGATCGCCAACACCACCATGGCGCACGCCACCCGTCTGGTATCCATCAGCAAGGGGCACGATCCGCGGGAGTTCGCCTTGCTGGCCTTCGGCGGCGCCGGCCCGATGCACGCCTGCGACATCGCTCGCGAACTCGAGATCCCGTGGATCATCGTGCCACGCTTCCCTGGCCTCCACTCGGCGCTCGGGCTCGTCGTGAGCGATATCGTTCACGATTTCATCCAGGCCTATTCGCGCCGTCATATGGAAGCGTCAACAGTCGCGGAGATCCTTTCGGAACTCGAGGCCGGCGCCCAGGTGGCCTTGGACACCGACCAGGTGCCGCCCGAGGCGAGGATCCTGCACCGGACCGCGGACCTGCGCTATCGCAGCCAGACCTATACGGTCAACGTCGCGGTGCCGAGCGGCCCCATCGGCGAGGATACCATCCAGACGATGGTCGATAACTTTCATCGCAAGCACGAGGCGCTCTATACGTTCAAGACGGCGGACGCGGCCGTGGAGCTTGTCAATCTGCGACTGCGGGGGGTCGGAGTCATCGGCCGTCCGGAATTGACGTTCGAAGTCATGGGTGGCGCGGCGCCGGACAAGGCCTTGGCCGGTCGCCGGGAGGTGTACTTCGACGGCGCCAAGGACTTCGTGGACTGCGGGATCTTCGACCGGTCACGGTTGTTTCCGGGCAACCAGATTCCGGGCCCGGCCATCGTCGAACAATTGGATTCCACCATCGTGATCCCGCCCAGCATGGTCGGCACCGTCGATCGATTTGGGAACGTCGTCATCGGCCGAGAGGTATGGAATGAGCGCGCCCCGGATTGATCCGATCACCCTCGAAGTGATCCGCAATGCACTCCTCACCGTGACCAGCGAAATGAAGAACGTCGTGGTTCGGACCGCCGTGTCGCCGCTGTGGAAGGATGCCGGAGACGTTTCGTGCGCCATTTTGACCCGGCAGGCCGAACTGGTCGCTCAAGGCCGGGGGGACATCCCGGTGCACCTCGCGACCATGCCGTTCTCCCTGAAGGGCATTCTGGAGCGCTTCCCGCTGGACAGCCTCGAAGAGGGCGACGTGCTCATTCAGAACGACCCCTACTGCGGGGGCAACACGCACCTGCCGGATGTCCTGATGACCATCCCGCTGTTCGCCGACGGAGACGTCATCGCGTTCAGCGCGGTGCGCGGTCATTGGACCGATCCCTATTCGGCCACGGCGCGGGAGATCTTCGACGAGGGCATCATCATCCCGCCGGTCAAACTGTACCGGTGTGGTCAATTGAATCACGATCTGATGAACATGATCGTGGCCAACAGCCGGGCGCCGGAAGAGCGACGGGGGGATGTGAGGGCGCAGGAGGCGGGATGCCGCGTGGGGGCGGAACGGCTGAATCGAATCGTCGAAAAGTATGGCGCCGCGACCGTTGAGACGGCGATGGCGGAAATCATCGACCACTCGGAGCGACTGACCCGGGCCGAGATCTCAAAGCTTCCCGACGGCGTCTACCGCTTCACGGATTACCTGGACGATAACGGCGTCGAGGAGCGGCCGATCAAGATCGAGGTGGCGGTGACCGTGCGGGACAGCGATATGACCATCGATTTCACCGGCACCGACGACCAGACCCAGGCCGGTATCAACAATACCTTGGCCGCCAGCGCGTCGGCCGCGTTCTATGTGGTCAAGTGTGTGACCGACCCGTGGAACTCGGTGACCTCGGGCTGCTATCGGCCGGTCGAGGTGATCGCTCCGGAGGGATCGCTGGTGAACTGCCTGAGCCCGGCGCCCATCGCGGCCTACCACGAAACCCAGGTGAGAATCTGCGACGCCCTGTTCGGTGCCCTGGCCCAGGCGGTGCCGGAACGGGTGCCGGCGGCCGGCTACGGCTCCCAGGGTGGGCTGGTGGTAATTTCCGGATCCGATTCGCGGGCCGAGCGGCAGGGTGAACGCTTCGTTCTCTACGAAGTCGCCGGCGGCCCGTGCGGCGCCACTTATGAAAAGGACGGCCTTCACGGGACCCGGGTCGGCACCGGGAACGCGGGAAACATCCCGGTGGAATCCGTCGAGATTCACTTCCCGGTGATGATCGAGGGCTATGGAATCGTGCCCGACACGGGCGGGGTCGGCAGATACCGCGGCGGATGCGCGCTGCGGCGCGTGTACCGCATCCTGTCCGATGAGGCGACCGTCGCCACCGTTTACGAACGAGCCAAGTTCAGGCCCTATGGATTGTTCGGAGGGCAGCCGGGGGCGCTCGCCTCGGTGCGGCAAAATCCGGGACAGGCGAACGAGGCGGCGGTGACGCCCAAGTCTCATCCTTTCCAGGTTCGCCAAAGCGAAGTGGTCGCGGTGCAGACCGCCGGCGCGGGCGGTTATGGCGATCCGAGGGAGCGGGGCCTCGAGCTGGTTGAGGCCGACGTGGCTGACGGCCTTCTCAGCAGGGATTCAGCCGCCCGTGATTACGATGTGGTGTTCCACGCTGGCGGTTCGACCATCGATCGGGATGCAACGGCGCGCCTGCGCGCCTCCGCAGGGTGACAAGCGACGGTGGAAACGACTGGGTCACGTTGAAACCAGCCCCGCGCCAGCCTATGCTGTCGGTCGATGAACGACGCCTCGAATGGTCCTATCCCATAGTGCGATGGAACCCGATCGCTTCATCTATTCGCCCATCGTCACCCGTCCAAAGATCGTTTGGCCCGGCGGCTGCCGAGTGGCCCTGTGGGTAGTGCCGAATATCGAGCACTACGAATACGTGCCCCGTTTCTCCAGCATCAAGGATCCTTGGCCACGCTCCCCTCACCCAGACGTGTTGGGCTACGGGATCAGGGACTACGGGAACCGGGTCGGTGTGTGGCGCATGTTCGAGGTGATGGATCGCCACGACATTCGCTGCACCGTCTCGATCAGCATTTCCGTCCTCGAACACTACCCTGAAATCTTCGAGGCATGCGAGCAGCGCCGGTGGGACTACCTTTGCCACGGCGTCTACAACTCGCGATATCTGTGGAATCTGGCCGAGGACGAAGAACGGGGCGTCATCGCGGATTGCGTCGATACCTATCGCCGGGCGACCGGTCGCCAACTCGCCGGCTGGTTCGGTCCGGCCGCGTCCTTCACCCTCAACTCGCCCGATCTGTTGGCCGAGGCCGGCTTCAAGTACTGCACCGACTGGTATCACGACGACCAGCCCTTTCCGATGAAGGTCCGCCAGGGCCGGTTGATCACCGTCCCCTATTCGATGGACATCAACGACGCGATCGAATACCGCCACCCGACCGAGGGCGAGGAGTTCGCCCGGATGATCAGGGACTATTTCGACACCGTCTACCGGGAGGGGGCGGAGAACGGGCGAGTCATGTGTATCGCCGTCCATCCCTACATCTTCGGCCAGCCCCACCGGATCAAACACCTGGACTCGGCGCTTGCCTATATCCTCGGCCACGACGGCGTGTGGCAAGCGACGGGCGAGGAGATCGCCGATTGGTACTACGCCAACGCCCTGCCAAGCCTTCAGGCGCACCTCGACCGGGAACCATGAGATGGCGGAACGACGCCGGCCCGGCATGGACCACGAGCACTATCGTTACTCGCCCCTGCCGTCGCGGCCGACGCTGCACTGGCCGAACAACGCGAGGATCGCGTTCTGGATCCTGTTACACCTGGAGTATTGGGAGTTGGATCCGCCAACCGACGCGGTTCGCGATCGGCGCCTGGACGGTGAGATGGGAAGCTATTTCCCCGACTATCGAAACTACTCCCAGCGCGAGTACGGCCACCGGGTGGGCATTTTCCGGATCTTCGAAGTCCTCGATCGCTATCGCCTCAAAGCGACCGTCGCGGCCAACGCAGCGGCGGTGGAACGCTATCCCTACCTTGTCGAGGAGTGCCGGAGACGGGGTTGGGAATTCGCCGCCCACGGCACTCACGCAACCCGCATGATCACCAGCCGCATGGGCGAAGACGAAGAGCGCGCCGTCATCGCCGAATCCATCGCGACGGTCGAGGGCGCGACGGGCCGCCGGCCTACCGGTTGGCTCGGCCAGGACCATGGTGAATCGACGCGCACCCCGCGTCTGCTGGCCGAAGCGGGCCTGGATTACGTGATGGATTGGCCGAACGACGACCAGCCCTATCCGTTGACCGTCGGTCCTCCCCTGGTCGCGGTTCCCACCCATCCGGAATGGGACGACGTACAGGCGCTGTCGCTGCGTCGGATTCCCATGCCCCGCTACCCCGACCTGGTTGCCGAAGCCTTCGAAACCCTGCATGAGGAAGGGGCTGAGTCGGGGCGCCTCTTCGAGATCGGAATCCATCCCTGGCTGTTCGGCCAGGCGCACCGCATCCGCTACCTGGACGAGGCGCTGCGACGGATCGCGGCCTATGATGCGGTTTGGCAGGCCACGGCGGGCGAAATCGCCACGTGGTTTCTCGCCGAACACGCCCGGACACCCGCCGGCGAAGCAACCTGATTCGGAACCGAAAGGGATCGACATGGCCAGAATCGATTTGAACGAGACGGACTACATCCGTGCCTTCATGACAGATCGGCCCGCTGATTTCGCGCGCGCGGCGCTGGTGGTCGTCGATATGCAGTATGCCACCGGCTCTCGCGACGGAGCGCTGGGTCGGCGCATGGCCCGCGAGGGCTCGAACGTCACCGACTATCGGTTCAACCGGATCGAGACCCTCGTCGTTCCCAACAACCGGCGGCTCATCGACGCATTCCAGCGCGGCGTTGGAACGGTGCTCTACTTGACCATTGGGGCGCGAATGCCGGACGCCTTGGATGCCCCGCCGCACATGCGCAAGTTCTTCCGCGATATGGAGAACTACGAAGGCAGCCGGGAGCACGAGATCGTCGATGAACTGAAGCCCCAACCCGGCGACTTCGTGCTCAACAAGACGACGATCGGCGCTTTCGCCTCGACGGGAATCGACAGTCTATTGCGGTCGTTGGGCCGCGACCAGCTCTACATGACGGGGGTGTCGACCAACATGTGCGTCGAAACCACGGCCCGTGAAGCCGCGGATCGCGGTTACGGTGTGACCCTGGTCGACGACGCCTGCGGTACCATCAGGCAGGAATACCACGACATGACCATGACCAACTTCCAGCGGCTGTTCGGCCGTGTTCGCACCACCGACGAGGCGCTGGAGGAACTCGGGTTGGCCGAGTCCCCAAGCCAGGCAGCGGTGGCCGGCGACTGAAGTCAAACCGCCGGACGACCACCGCCGGAGACTCGAGGCCACCGTGGTTCTCATTCGCTGGGGCGACCACCGAAATCCGCGACGATCGATGACCAAGCCGAATTCAGCACCGCCGGCTCCAGGTCGAGGAGCGCCCGGGCCGTGTCCGCCAGGCCCGGATAGACCGGTTCGGTGATCGACGTCACCTTGTCCAGGATCTCCGTTTCGCTATAGGGGTGGCCAGGCTCTCCGCGGGCACTCTGGCACACGGCGGTGCGTTCGGTGCCATCGGAGAACCGCCACGTGACCCGCGCCGGGCGGTCCTTGGGCGGCACCGGCGTTGGTTCGAAGGGGCGCATCTGAACCCGCTCCCGCAGGGCCGCAATCCGCGGCTCGGCGATGCGTTCCATGGTGAAAGCGGAGGTGCCGGCATGGCCGAGCAGCGCCGCCGCCGCCGCGATGTGCGGAATGGAGAACCGGGCGCCCAACGTGGTGGTCGGGGTCACCGAATCAATGTGCATTCCGGCGGGGTGAATATCGACGACGATCTGTTCCACATCGCCAACCGTGCGGCCCTCCGGCAATTTCGCCAGCAAATCGAGCGTCGCATCGACCGTCGAGTGGGAGAAGTGGCAGCAGGCATGAATTTTCTGGAAGTTCGACAGAACCGCCCAATCGCCGCCGAGATCCTCGGTCATGGCCGCCGGCTTGGCCGTCGCGCCGATGGTGTCGGCGAACACCTTGTGGGGCGCGGTGTCCAACCCGGTAACGCCCAGGGGGGCCCAGTCGGCCGCGCGCATGCCGTTCGCGGTGCCGATTCCCACCCACACGTTGCGCACCAGGGCGCCTTGGTAGGCGTTGTCGAACGGGCTCGGCGTTACCATGCAGCAGGCGGTGTTCAACGTGGCGTGCAACGGTTCCGCCGCGTAGGCGCGAAGCAGGCCGAGCCCCATCGCCGCGCCAAGCACCGCGAAAATGCCGTGTGGGTGAAGATCCCGCGTGGCGCCGGGAAATCCCCGCGCCATGCGGGTCGTTATCTCGTAGGCTACGGCGAGACTGCGCAGGACGTCGATGACGGAGGCGCCTTCGGCCTCGGCCTCGGCCAGCAGCGCCGGCAGGACATAGATTCCAGCGTGGCACATGGTGACACGATAGCCTTCGTCCAGCTCGCACCAGGTACCGGCGATGGCGTTCGCGGTTGCCGCGGTGTGACGGTCGGCCCGCACGCCGCGGCCATTGAGCACACAGGCCTCTCCAACCCCGGAAAAGCGCAGCATGCGGTCCTGGAGCTGCATGACTTCGGGCTCATTTCGGCTGGCGATGATGGCCGCGAGATCATCCACCAGGATCAGGGCCGCACGCCGACGCACGGACTCGGGAATGTCGTGCCACGCCATGCCGCTCGACCACGTCATCAGCCGCCGCAGCGCCGAGACGGTGGGCGCCATATGGTCCTCTGCCGAGGTCGAACGAGTGCTTGTGCTCATGATTTGCCGCTTCCCGTCCTATGACAATGCAATGGCCGTATTTTCCGCATCTGCGGCCTTGTCGGGTCCGTGAGCGCGGCGCCCCACAGCGTGAAATTTGGGGCGGCTCCCTTGGCGGCAAAGGCGCACCCTGTTCTTCTTGCCTGCCGCGACGACGACCTTGGCCAAGGTTCGCCCAAAAAGCCACCCCCTACAACACTCGAAGAGGCCGTCCACACATGACAGCGCCGTCGTGGATAATTGCATGGGCAACCGGTAACGTGCCAACCGACTCGTCGAAGGGCCGCACCCGCCCGGAGTTCCCCGATGAATGACTGCTAACGTCTACGAATTGTTCCGCCAGCGGTTTTCCGTCGACCGTTCTCGGCCGTTCATCGACAGCGCCGGTGGCAGGGTCCATTCCTACCGCGACCTCGAGGAGACCTGCGGCCGCTACGCCCGCTTGCTGCGCCAGTTAGGGGTTGAGAAGGGTGACCGGGTGGCGGGGCAGGTGGAGAAGTCGGCCGAGGCGGTCTTTCTCTACCTCGCCGTCCTCGGCATCGGCGCCATCTACATGCCGCTGACCACCGCCTACCGAAGGGCGGAGATGGAATACTTCCTGTCCGACGCCGCGCCCCGTGTGGTGGTCGGCGACCCCGGGGCCGAGGACATGCTGGGCGAAATCGCCGCCAAAAGCGGTGTCCCCCATGTCCTGACCCTGGATGGGGCGGGCGGCGGGTCGCTGGCCGATCGGAGTCGCGGCCTCGATACCGAATTTCCGGTCGTCGCGGCCGCGGACGAGGACGTCTGCGCCATCGTCTACACGTCGGGCACCACGGGGCGGCCCAAGGGCGCCATGATGACCCACGGTTTGACGGCGTGGAACGCAAAGACCCTGCACCAGGCCTGGGGCTGGCGGCCGGACGACGTTCTCCTGCACGCCAACCCCATCGCCACTGGCCTGTTCGGGACCACCAACCTGGTGCTGTTGAACGGAACCGGGATGATCTTCCTGCCCAAGTTCGACGCCGATGCGGTGATCCGGTTGCTGCCCCGCGCGACGGTGTTCATCGGCGTCCCCACCTACTACGCGCGGCTCCTGGCCCATCCCGAGTTCACCGCCGAGGTGTGCCGCGACATGCGCCTTTTCGTGACCGGCTCGGCGCCCCTCCGGGCCGAAACCTTTTTTGCCTTCCGCCAGCGCACCGGCCACACCCTTCTCGACCGCTACGGGCTGACGGAGACGCTGCTGTTCACCTCCAATCCTCTCTCGGGCGAGCGCGTTCCCGACACCTCGGGTCCGCCCCTGCCGGGGGTCGAGGTGCGGATTACCGGCGAGAACGGCGACAGTCTGCCGATGGGTGAGATCGGCATGATCGAGGTGAAGACGCCCCACATGTTTAAGGGCTATTGGGGAATGCCGGAAATGACCGAGGCTGATTTCCGTGCCGACGGCTTCTTCATCACCGGCGATCAGGGCCGAATTAATCCCAACGGCTACGTCTCGGTGGTGGGGCGGGCGAAGGACGTGGTCATCACCGGCGGCTTCAACGTCTACCCCAAGGAAGTGGAAACCTTCATCGACGCCATCGACGGGGTCGAGGAATCGGCCGTCATCGGCGTGCCCCACCCAGACTTCGGCGAAGCCGTCACCGCCGTGGTCACCCGCCGACCGGGAGACGAAGACTTGACGGAAGAACGGATCATCGGCCGCCTCAAGGGCGAGATCGCCGACTACAAGGTGGCGAAGCGGGTGTTCTTCGTCGACGCACTGCCCCGCAACGTCCTCGGCAAGGTGGAAAAGAAGGTCCTGCGCGAGCGCTACCAGGGAATGTTCAAGACCCGCGGATATTCGTGAGCGGTATCAACAGCCCATTCGATCGGCGAGGTCGAGCAAGTCCTTGGCGATCAGATCGTAATCGCCCGTGGGCTTCAGGTCCTCGGTGTCGTCGGGACCGTGGGCCGGCGCGCCCCGGTCGATGAAGGCGGCGCGATAACCGTATTCCTGGGCGGCGACCATCATGCATTGCTCCGGCCTGACGCCGAGATAGTCGGCGGCCATCAGGTAGACGTCCCGGTGCGGCTTGTAATGCTTGGCGATCTCGGAGACGAGGACCGTGTCCCATGGCAACCCGGCGTGTTTCGTCCCGTTGATGATCATCGAGATATTGGCGTTCGACATGGCCGCGATGATGAACTTGCCCTTCAGTCGGGTCAGGCCGGCCACGGAATTGGGCCAGGGATCGAGACGCTCCCATGTTCGGTTATCGTCCCTATCCGGTTAAAACAGGATCGGCCTAAATGTTCTTGTTATGTTCACGTAGAGGATGTAGGCTGATCGCATTGTCTCGGGCTTTTGGAGGGCGGTGCGATGGGCAGGATGTTGGCGTTTCAAGAACGGCACGGATCGGAAGCGGCCTGCATCGAGGCGCTGGCCCGGCTGCGCTGGCCGCAGGGCTATGTCTGTGCCCGCTGCGGCGAACGGCGGAGCTACCGAATGACGGCGCGGCCCAGGATCTTCGAATGCGCCCGTTGCGGTCATCAGGAATCGGTGACGGCGGGGACGATCTTCCACCGCACCCGCACGCCGCTCCGCAAATGGTTCCTGGCGGCGTGGTGGATGGCGCGCGACAAGCGTGGGGTCTCGGCCCTTTTGCTGTCCCGCGAGTTGGATCTGCGCTACGAGACAGCGTGGCTGATGGCTCATAAGCTGCGTCATGCCCTGACGGAGCGCTCGGAATTTCCGCTCGAGGGCTTGGTCGAGGTCGACGAGAGTTATTATGGCGGGCGCGGCAAGCCGGAGAGCCGGGGCCGGGGCCTTTCCAACCCGAACAAGAGCCTGTTGGTGATGGCCGTCGAGAAGCGGCCGGTCGGGCCGGGCAAGGGCATCAAGGGAAGCGGCTTCGTCGCCGGCCGGGCGCGGCTCGCCATCCTCCCGGCGGCCACCGCCCGCGAGCTGGGCGGCTTCGTGCGCGCCTCGGTCAGGCCCGGAAGCCGCCTCGCCAGCGACGCCTTCAAGGGGTACGCCGGACTCCGCGACACCTATCGCCACCACCCCGTCGTGCAAGGCGAAGGCAAGAATGCCGAGCGCTTGATGCCGGTCGTCCATGTCCTGTTTTCCAACGTGAAGACCTGGCTCAACGGCACCTATCACGGTGTCGGCGCCAAGCACCTGCCGCGCTATGCCCGGGAATGGAGCTACCGCTTCAACCGCCGCACACGCATCACCGATCTGGCCGACTTCGTCCTCCGCCGCGCCATGGACCAACCCACCATCACCTACAAGGAGCTGGTCGACAGTCTTCAACCGCAGGGTGCGCTACCTGCTTTAACCGGATAGGGACGTCGGTTATAGTCATCGAAGTCTGCGGGACTGAGGCCCTGAACGCCGAACTCGGCGAGCACGTGCTCCAAGCTCCGGCGGTAGAGAACGAAGGACTTGGTCCAGCCCTTGCCGGCCTTTCGTTCCTCGTCCAAGGACGTTCCCTGGTGGGCGCGCCATCGGTCGACGAAAGCCTCCCAGTCCACATCGATCCCCTTGTCGTGGCCCAGTTTCCGCCCCTCGCGGATCAGGCTGCCGCGGTGCGCCACGACGGTCCCCAGGACGTCGAAGGTCAGGGCCTTGATTTGGGAAATGTCCACGACCTCGATTCCTCCGTCCGATGGTCCGCAAGTCCGTTCCCGATTTTGGGATGCCGGACCAGGCGAAGGCATGCGAACCCAAAATAGGAGACAAGCAGCCAATCATACCGCTTAAAATTTCAAATGATCTGGGCTAGAATTGCCCGGATCGGAGTTCGGCGCAGCGAAGAACCGAACCGAAGCAGTGTAGCGCACCCGGTTCCTTGGACACAAGTTTGTCTCACGCGGCGGGCCTGATTGAGATCGCGGCGTGCCACGCCTGACGAGCTTGAGCGGGGCTCAGGTAGCCGTTCTTTTCGACGATCCACTGGGCATTGTAGAGTTCGACGAAGTCGCGGACGGCGTCCCGCAGCTCCGCGATGTTGCGGTAGATGCGACCATGGATGATCTGTTCCTTCAGCGTGCGATTGAACCGCTCGGCGACGCCGTTGGTCTGGGGCTCGGCGACGAAGGCGTAGGACGGCTGGATGCCCCAGAACTTGATCTGGTTGGTGAAGTGGTCCGACAGATACTGGGAGCCGTGATCCATCCGCAAGGCCAGCCCCCGAGCCGCGCCGGCCGCGGTCGAGCCATACAGCCCGGCAAGCCCCATGGAGATCGGCTGCAGGGCGGCGAAGCGGTCGCCGCGCTTGCAGACATGCCAGCCGACACACTCGGCGTTCCAATGCTCGACGGCGGTGAAGATCCAGCCCCAGCCGTCGTCCACCGTGAACACCCGAACGCCATCGGTGCCCCACATGAGGTTCGGGGCATGAGTGATGATCTCACCGTCATGGGGATTGCCGCCACGGCGGCGGCAGCGATGGGGCGAGAGCAGATTGTTCTCGCGCATCAGGCGGAGCACCCGCTTGCGGGCAACCCGGATGTCGCGACAGACCCGAAGCCGAGCCCAGACCTTGCGGTAGCCCTCGCCCTCCCAGGGCGATGCCTCCAGGTCGGCTTCGATCGCCACCAGCAGCGCCTGGTCCGAGATCGCGGGCTTCGGTCCCCGACGCTTTGCCGGCGGCTGCTCGGCGTGCTGGCCGGAGGTCACGGCGTAGAACGAGGAGCGGGCCATGCCCCAGGCGGCGCAGACCCGCCGCAGGCCGTAGGCCAGACCCGTGCCGGGCGAGGTGGCGGCACTCATCGCCGCGACCTCCGCCGCCCCAAAGGGCCGAAGGTCTCCGTCTTGGCCTCCAGCAGTTCCACCTGCATGGTCAACTCTCCGATCCGCTTCATGGCGCTATCCAGTTCCGCCTGCACCGGATCGCCCTTGCGTTGCTTGAGCGAGGCGTCGATCCCGCCGATCGCTTTCTCACGCCACTGCTCGAGCCGGAAGATCTCTACGCCCAACTGGCGCGACAGAAGTTGCACCGGCTCGTCACGCAAAAGCCGCAGAACGACCTCACGCTTGCGCGCCACCGTCCATCGCTGGCCAAGTCCCAGCGGGCCTGCCGGCAAAGCCTGTCCTGGGGAAAACGTGGACGAGCCAAGCTCGCCCGCATTTACCACAGGCCCATCAACAGCAACTTTCTTCTCAAAATTATCGGTCATGTTCCGGTCCTCCTTGGACACTTCGATTAAGCCAATTCTGTGTCCAAGGAAATCGGGTCCGACTCAAACCTGTGCCGCTTGCTCCTCGACACCCTCCGTGGTGTTTGTGGCATAGAGTGTCAACGGCGGCGGGAATATGTACCGGCGCGGCGGCGCAAAAATGTACCACGGGCTCGGTGGTAGCTTGTCCGCGTAGTCCATGGGAGGGACCCGCGCGCGGGGCGACGCGCCCTCGGCGCGGCTGGCGGCGGCCCGCGCGTGGGAGGGGCCTGTGGGCCCACGGGGTCAAGCGGGGGGTTATTCGGACGGTTGCCGGCGTCGTGACCGGCTCTGCTTGAGCCGGTAGCTCTCGCCGTTCATCTCCAGGATATGGACATGGTGAGTGATGCGGTCGAGCAGCGCGCCGGTGAGGCGCTCGCTGGCGAACACCGTCGTCCATTCCTGGAAGGGCAGGTTTGAGGTCACGATGGTGGCGCCGTTCTCCGTAGCGCCGGCTGAAGACGTCGAACAGCAGCTCGCTTCCGGTCTGCGACAGGGGCACGTAGCCGAGCTCGTCGACGATCAGGAGATTGACCCTGGCGAGCTGGGCCTGGAGGCGGAGCAGCCTCTTCTCGTCGCGCGCCTCGATCAGCTCGTGGACCAGGTGGGGGGCGGTGGCGAAGCGCACGCCGAGGCCCTTCTGGCAGGCGGCGAGGCCGAGGGCGAGAGCGACATGGGTCTTTCCGACGCCGCTCGGGCCGAGCAGGATTACGTTCTCGCGGCGCGCGATGTACTCGCCGCGGGCGAGATCCAGCACCAGCATCTTGTTGAGCGCCGGGATCGCCTTGAAGTCGAAGCTCTCGAGCTGTTTGACGACAGGGAACCCGGCCTGCTTGATACGCCGTTCGACGAGGCGGCGCTCGCGGTCGATCAGCTCCAGCTCCACCAGCCGGGCCAGGAACTGCACATGATCCAGGCCCTCGGCCGCGCACTGGCGCGCCAGTTTCTCGTATTCCCGCAGGAAGGTCGGCAAGCTTCAGCCTCTTCAGGTGATGTTCGAGCAGGATGCGGGGGGCCTCAGCATGGCCGGCCCCTCCGGCCAGCAGGGTGGCGTAGTCGGCGCTCCGCGTGGCGGCGACTAAGGGCTGGGGCAGGTGCGGATAGCGCGACAGGTCGAGATGCACGGGCCGCCTCTCGATGCGCGCCAGCAGGAGATGCTTGACCGCATCGAAGCCGATCAGGCGCCGCTTCACCGCGTCGCGCACCGCGGCCGTCACCTGCCGTTCCGGGAAGTCTTCGTGCAGGCGCAGCACCTGGATGTATTCGCGCTTGCCGCGCGGGCCGAAGCGGGCTTCGAGGAGGCGGCGCAACGTGTCGAAGGCCGGATCGAGCTTCCATCCCCGCAGCGGCGCCGCCTGGTCCAGGGCGCCCGGCTTCTTCTCCAGCAGCGACAGATAGTGCAGGCGGGTCGTAGACGACGTCGCCGCGGACATAGCTGCGCCGATGGCGGGCGACGATCTCGGCGCCGAGCGCGATCTCGACCCGGTCGACATTAGCCCTTCACCATGACCTTCTTGTGGGCGTGCGCCGCCGGCGCCGAGTAGTCCACCAGCCGGTAGCGCACCAGGGCCGTGGACGAGATCTGGCCCGGCACATGCTCGCAAGCCTCGAAGGGAACCGCCGGCAGATCGCGCAGGGCCTCGAGATCGGCCAGCAGCGCCGCCGCCTGCCCCCCTGCCTCCAGCGCGTCGAGCCGCTCAAGGCAGCGCGCCAGCAGCCGCTCGTTCAGGACCGACAGGTCATGCACCTTCGGGATCGGCACCATGAACCGGCGCCGTGCCGTCTTCACCAGGGCCTCGACCTTGCCCTTGTCGTTGCCCTTGCCGGGCCGGCCGAAGCGGTCGCGGAACAGGTAGTGCGATTGCAGATGCGTGAACGCCTGCGTGCGCCGACGCGTGCCGTCGCCCAGGATCCTCGCCACCGCAAGCGTCGTGTTGTCATAGAGGATCGATCGCGGCACACCGCCGAGGAAGGCGAAGGCGCTGACATGGCCGTCCAGGAAGGCCTCCGTCGTCTCCCTCGGATAGGCCTTGACGAACCAGACGTTGGAATGGGGCAGGATCAGGCAGAAGAAGGCAACCTTCTCCCGCCTGCCCCCGACCTCCACCACCGCCTCGCCGAAGTCGACCTGGGCATGGCCCGGCGGGTGATGCAGCGGCACAAAAGCCTCGCGCGTCGACTGCCGCCGAGCCCGGACATAGTCCTTCACGATGGTATAGCCGCCGGTGAACCCGTGCTCGTCCCGTAGCCGCTCGAATATCCGGTGCGCCGTGTGGCGCTGCTTGCGCGGCACGTCCGGATCCGTGTCCGCCTCCAGGATCGCGTCGACGATGCCGGTGAACCCGTCCAGCTTGGGCCGCCGGACCGGCTTCGTCCGGCGGTAGCCCGGTGGCGCCGAGTAGGTCAGCATCTTCTTCACCGTGCGACGGTCGATGCCGAACCGCCGGCCCGCCTCGTGATGACTCAGACCCTCGTCGACAACCGCCAGTCGAACCGCCGCATAGAGCTCCACGCCGTACATCTCCTGCCCCTCGTCGCAACCGACAAGGGACCATGAGTGGCACAATTTTGCGCCGCCGCGACCGGGACCGCCCGGCCGCCTCGCGTGGAGCATTACCGTTAACAATAGAGGCAGGAAAACGCAATCAGGTGATGGGCTTCGGCGGTCGCGACTGTCTGTGGACTGGATTCAGTCATGTCGATCTCCATTATGTTTTCGGACTGCGAAAAGGTTCATGAACCCTGACCTGGTGCTGACATGGATGAGATTGGCCGGACTTTGAGATTGACATCCAAGGGCACCAACTCAGAGACTTTTAAATGTTACATTAAATGTTGTAAAGTCCTGCTTGAACGCTCCCACCAATACCAAGGGCAGGCAATCAATCGGATGCGAGGGACGTTGTGCCATGACGAGTGCTCCGCAACGCAGTGAGCCGACTGGGTCCAGCGAGGCCAAGGTCTGGCTCCAGGACGTGACCAAAAACTACGGCCCGGTGGTGGCGCTGGCCGAGATCGACCTCAAGGTCATCGGCGGCGAATTTTTGACCCTTCTCGGTCCCAGCGGTTCCGGCAAGACGACGGTTCTCAACCTGATCGCGGGGATGGTGGGGCCGACGGCGGGACGCATCTGGATCGACGGCCGCGACAGCACCAACCTTCAACCCAGCAAGCGCGGCCTGGGCATGATGTTCCAGAACTACGCCCTGATGCCCCATATGACGGTGTTCGAGAACGTCGCCTTTCCGCTCCGGGTGCGCAAATTCCCCAAGGACGAGATCAAGCGCAAGGTCGCCGAGGTGCTGGACGTGGTGCGGCTTCCCGACGTCGGCCGGCGCCGGCCGGGCGAACTTTCCGGCGGCCAGCAGCAGCGCATCTCGATCGCCCGCTGCCTGGTCTACAACCCGGCGATCATTCTCATGGACGAACCCCTCGGCGCCCTGGACAAGAAGCTGCGCGAGGAGATGCAGCTCGAGCTCAAGCGGTTGCACAGCGAGCTGGGGATCACCGCCCTTTACGTTACCCATGATCAGGAAGAGGCCCTGACCATGACGGACCGCATCGTGCTGCTGAACGCCGGCCGGATCGAGCAGATGGGCACCCAGGACGAGCTCTATTTTCAACCCCGGTCCCTGTTCGCGGCGGAGTTCCTGGGCGATTCGAATATCCTGGGCGGCAAGGTGGACGGAGCGTCCCCCGCGATGTCCGTCGAGACGGAGGCGGGTCATAAAATCGCCTGCCAGTCATCGTCCGCCGCCGCGGTGGGCGAGTCGGTCAAGGTCATGGTGCGGCCCGAGAACGTGACCATGCTGGCGCAAGGCGAGACCAGCGACCTGGCCAATCAGCTACCGGCCGAGGCGGTCGACACCATCTCCTTCGGCGGTGTGATCAAGTGCTACGCGCGCCTCGGTGACGGCAACACCATGGTCGTGCAGGAACTGACCAAGGCGGGGCGGCGCATGCCGGCCGGGGGCGCGCCGGTGACGGTGGCCTGGGCCGCCGAGGATACCCTGGTGTTGCCGCTTCCGGGCCGCCCGTAAGAGGCTTGATCCGGTAATTTCGATCGCATCATTCATGCATTGGGGCGGGTAGACGCTCGGTCGGCAGACCGTAGACGCCTGGATTTCGCACCTGGATTTCGCACCTGGAGTTCGCAGTGGAATACCTGGATTTATGTCGCAAGAACTGGCGCTACCTCACTTTCGGTTACCTGGCTGTCGGCATGGTCCCGTCGGCATTCCTGGCGCGACCGCGACATCGGCCCGCCACCGGCGATTGACCCGCGGTTTCAAAATCCGGCCAATTTGGCGATATCAGATCTTTCCCATTGCCTGCCTGAGTTTCCCGTTGGCCCGTTCCAAGGCCCGTCGCTGGGTGGTGAGCCATTTTTTCTCCGCACCGAGTTTCCCCCGTCCTCCCCGGATCATCCGCTTGATCTCGTCGGGACTGAGGCTCCCCGTCGTCACCCGGGTGTTGACGAACACCTCCGGGTCCAGGGCGTCGCGCACGACCCGTGTGTTCAGGCGCAGGGTCTTGCCGATGGTCTCCATCGCCGCCCGATCCAGGATTTCACCGGTCGCCTGGGCCGGATGGATGTTTTCCTCGATGGCGATGCGGACCAGTCTTGCCACCACGTGATGGGTTTGCCGATAGGACAGCCCCTTTTCTCTGACGATGGTATCGGCCAGGTTGCTGGCCGTCGACCAGTTGTCCGCCGCCATTTGCCGCATGCGGTACTTGTGGACGATCAGCGTGTCAAGGACCCCGGCCATGTAGTCCAGGGTGTCTTGGGTCACGTCCAACGCATTGTCCATTTCGTGAACTTCCCGGGGCGCGATGTCGCCCGTCCCTTCCGCCCTGAAGGAAGCGAGCGCGGTGGCCGCCCAGGCCGTCGACCGACCGGCCGCCTTTTTGATCGTTTCCAGGGCGTATGGGTTCTTCTTCTGCGGGAAGATGCTCGACGAACCGCAATAGGCGTCCGCCGTCTCCACCAGTCCAAATTCGAAGCTCGACCACAGATGCAGGTCGCTGGCCAGGTCATTGATGCTGGACATAATGAAGGACAGAACCGAGATGGCCTCGATCGCATAATAGGCCTCGCGGCCCAGCTTCGCGTTTTCCACCAGCCCTTGGAAGCCGAGGAGCGCCGTGGTCCTGTTGCGGTCCAGCGGCCACGACGTGCCGGACAGGCCAACGGTTCCCAGGGGATTGATGTTGGTCCTGCCGTAGGCCTCGGTCAGCCTTTGAAAGTCTTCGTGAAACGTCTCGAAGAAGCTCATCAGGTAGTGGCCGAAGATCCACGGCTGGGCATGTTGCATGTGGGTGTAGCCGGGCATGATCGCCGTGGCGTTCCTGGCTCCGACTTTTATCAGGACGCCTTGGAGGTCGATCAGGCGGTCCACGACGTCGAGCAGGCGGTCCCGCGCATAGAGCCTCTCGACCGTCGCGCCCTGGTCGATGCGACTGCGCCCGGTGTGCATCCTGCCGCCAATCTCCTCGCCCAAGGCATCGAACAGGAAATCCTCGACCTGGAGAAGGAAACTTCCCTTTTCGGGATCGGTGTGGAACTTGTCGGGCCCCAGCGCGACGAGTTCGCCAAGCCTCCTGAGGATTTTCCGGCCGTCGCTTTTGGACAGGATCTTCCGTTCGGCCAGCATGACGGTATGGGCCATGTCCACCCGCAGGAACTGGTCGAACCTCTTTTTCTCGCGGACCAACCGCGGCGCGTGGGTGTATCGGATCAGTTGTTCCGAGGGCGGCGCCTTCAGCCGCGCTTCGGTCAATATGACCTTCTGTCCGACCGATTTCTTCCCCATGGCGGCCCCACCCCTATCCGTTGGCGATCCAAATCGATTGCGCCCGAAGTTACCACGGTTTCCTTGCCGGTGACGGCCCCTTCGCCGAACACGCACACCCGTGGCCGTGCTATGACTCCCCTGGGGCCCAGGAGTGGGGAGCAACCGTGAGTCATGCCCGCTAAGGAGATCAAGTTCGGCGACCAGGCGCGGGCCGGATTTCTGCGCGGAGTCGACCTGCTGGCGCGGGCCGTCAGGGTCACCATGGGTCCCAAGGGACGCTATGCGTTCCTCGAGCGGGACTACGGTACCCGCCTGACCCGGGACGGTGTCAGTGTTGCCCGGATGATGGAGTTTTCCGACCGCTTCGCCCATATGGGCGCGCAAGTGATGCGCGATGTGGCGGTCAAGACAAGCGACGAGACCGGAGACGGAACCACGACGGCGACGATCCTCGCCCACGCGATCGTGCGGGAAGGGGCCAAGGCGGTCGCCGCCGGCCTCAATCCCATGGACCTGCGGCGCGGCATCGAACGCGCCGTCGCCACCACCGTGGCGGAGCTTCAAAGGCGGGCCCGGAAGGTGTCCGCCATGGACGACATCGGCAAGCTGGCGACCGTGAGCGCCAACGGCGATTCGGAGATCGGCCGCTTGGTGGCCGAGGCCATGGACCGTGTGGGACGCGAGGGTGTGATCACCGTGGAGGTGGGGAATTCCATGAATACCGAGCTCGCGGTCGTCGAGGGCCTGCAATTCGACCGCGGCTACGTTTCCCCCCATTTGGTCACCGATGCCAAGTCCATGACCTGTGAGCTCGAGGACCCCTACATCCTGGTCTGCGGACAGAAGGTCTCTACCTTCGATCCCCTGGTCGCCCTCCTCGAGGACGTGCTCGAGTCGGAACGTTCCTTCCTGGTGATCGCGGAGGGTATCGAAGGCGAGGCCCTGGGCGCGCTGGTTGTCAACAAGAAGCGCGGCGGCCTCGACGCGGCGGCGGTCGAGGGGCCGTCCTTCGGTGAACATCGGCGGGCCTTGCTGGAAGACATCGCCATCGCGACGGGCGCCCAGATGATCAGCGAAGAGTTGGGCCTGAAGCTGGAGAACACGGGTCTCGACATGCTGGGGACGGCGAAGCGCGCCATCATCACCGCCACCACTACCACCCTTGTCGAAGGCGGTGGCGGGAAGAAAGAACTGGCCGAACGATGCGATCTGCTGCGGGCGCACCTAGGCGGAACCACATCGGATCCCGATGAGGAGCGATTGCGCGAACGCCTGGCCAAGCTGGCCGGACGGGTGGCCGTGATCCGGGTCGGCGGCGCCACGGAACTCGAAGCCAGCGAACGCCGGGACCGCTTCGACGGCGCCCTGCGATCGGCGCGTGCGGCCCTGGAGGAGGGCATTCTTCCAGGGGGCGGCGTCGCCCTCCTTCGCGCGACCCACGCCCTGGACAAGGCGTCTTACGACAATATGGATCAAAAGGCGGGTATCGACATCGTCCGCCGCGCCCTCGGTGAACCCCTGCGCCAGATTGTCGACAACGCGGGGCACGTCGGTTCGGTCGTGGCGGCGAAACTCTTGGAACGGCGCCAGGCGAACATCGGCTTCGACGTTCGCGACGGCACCTACACCGACATGATCGAGGCGGGCCTGATCGATTCCA
The DNA here is from genome assembly GCA_965247705.1 of Rhodospirillales bacterium. GTDB lineage: Bacteria > Pseudomonadota > Alphaproteobacteria > Rhodospirillales > CAMCUA01 > CBDFHV01. The sequence goes on from CBDFHV010000084.1 coordinate 135,550, forward strand.
CCAAGGTGTTGCGCACCGCCCTGCAGAACGCCGCCTCTGCGGCCGCCCTGCTGGTCACCGCCGAGGCAATGGTCGCCACCATACCGGAACCGGTGATACACGCCATGCCGTCCGGCCCCATGGACTTCGACGGTCAGGATGCGTAGTCGCTTCACCGACCAGGAGCGCGCGGGTTCTTGCGGGTCGGTCGGCCAGGGACGGTCAGACCAATGCGAACCAGTCTCCAACAGCCGTGTTACGGCGGTTGAGATGGCGTTGATGGGTGAAATGGTTGTGGATGGAGGCGTGAGCGGAAGCGAACTTCTGCCGGGTCTTGATGTCCATGAACCTGGCCATCGCGCCCTCTCGTCGTCGGAACGGTTGGTGTGAGTTTTCGGCCCGGTTATGGAGCCATCGCCCACACTCCTGACGCTCCAGATTTCCGATCACTTTCATCGCTGCGCCGGATGAGCGAAGCCGCTCGGTCACGATCGCCCAGGGCCGGCCGTAGCGTTTCATTGTTCGCTTCATAAACTTAAGCGCTGCCTTACGATCCCGTCGTTTCGTGGCAAAAACCTCGAGCACTTCGCCCTCATGATCGACGGCGCGCCACAGGTCGTGTGTCTCGCCGTTGATCCGCACGAACACCTCGTCCACATGCCAGCGTCAGCGCGCATACGATTGATGATGAAGGCGCCGCTTCCGGATCTCATCGGCGAACAGCGGACCAAACCGATGCCACCAGAAACGCACCGTCTCGTGGCAGATGTCGATACCGCGCTCGAACAGCAGGTCCTCGACCTGGCGCAGCGAAAGCGGGTAGCGGACGTACATCATCACCGCGAGGCGGATCACCTCCGGCGAGCTGTTAAAACAGCGGAACGGATTTTTCATCGAACGAGCCTACGGATCGCCGCTAACCGCCTCAAGCCGATTTAGCCCGGCTTATTCACCAACCCCCTTGCCGTAGACTTTTCTGCATGTGATGCGAGTCTCGTTGCAGGGTCATTCGCGGCTGGCGAGTCACGGGTGCTTCCCCAGCTGTGCGATAGCCACTTGAGGCATGAAAGGCGTGAAGAAGCCGCCGTGGAGGCGAGCGGGACCGCCACCGGCGATCCGGCGGTGGCTTGAAGTCTAGCTGGCCGACTTGGACGGGGTTACGGGTCGGCGTATCGCAAGCGTTCCAAGCGCGGCCAGAGCCGTTGCCAGAAGCGGGCGAATGTTTCCCCGATGACCATGGTGATGCGTCGGCCGGAAACGACGACCCGGGCGGCGGCGCGCAGAACGCGCTCGCGGAACCGGCGAAGGCTCCACCCCTCGCCGGTCGCAGTCTCCATCAGGCACCGCCCGGCATGAACCAGTTCATAGGCCAGGATGTTGAGCAACAGGACGACCTCGTTGTGAGCGAAGGCATCGACCGTGCTCTCGCGCTCCGGCAGGCAGCGCCCCCGGTAATGACGCTTCCTTCGCGACGCGGACGACAGCGCCGGGTCCATCACGTCCATGAGTTCGCCCATGTGGGCCTCGGCACGGCCGCGCTGGCGGTAGTGATCCAGGAGATCGGCCGCCGGCACGGCCTCGGCATCAAGGCTGGTGATCAGCCAGAAGTGATCAACCAGAAATTGGTCTGGCCGTTCCAACACCACCAGGACCACTCGGCGCTCTTTCGACCACGACTTCGCCCGGTAGGTCATCTCGTGGAACCACGTCCGCGGCTCTGCCGGAGGCCGTCCCGGCGGCCGTCCAAGACAGGGCTGAGCCATGCGGTCCAGGACCTTGTTGGTCCGCAATCGGGCAACATAGGGCGTCCCGCGACGCTCCAGGCCCGACAGCAGGGGATCGCTGGGGAACCCAGCGTCGATGCGCACCAGAGCGACTTGGCACAGCGTCTCTTCGGCTCGGTCCACGAGATCAAGGATGAAGTCCAGCGCCCCCTCGGCGGTGTGGGCGTTGCCCTCCCGTAAACGAGCGTCCAGAAGGTCGCCGGTTTCGGCGATGCTGGCCACCAAAGGGTGGTACATGCGCTGATGGTAATGGCCGTTCCAGGCCGAGCCGGGTTGATGGCCGTGGACCTCGATCGGCAGGCTGTCCACGTCGATGGTCAGATATCGCTGCCGGTGACCGCCGCGCAGGCCCCGGAACCGCCGCCCCGCGAGCTCGGTGATCGCCTCATGGAGCACAGTGCGGGCCTCCGGCGTGCTCAGAAGCGCGATCAGACGCGACAGCGTGGGTTGCGAGGCCAGGTGCGCCTCGGTGGACAACGGCGTGACACCCCGTGAACCGCTTGCAGCCAGGCGTAGGCCCGCATCATGGCGGAGCGCGTCGGCGTCGTCTTGGTCGTGCCAACCCTGGCCAAAGAGAAGCAGAACCGTGCGCAGCAGATCGGCCAGGGGATAGGTGACACGATCGGCCTTGCGCGGATCGTGCAACCGCTCGGTCAGCCACTCGATGATCCGGGTGCGCTCCATGATCTCGCGCAAGAGCACGGCCCCCGGTTCCCCGGTCAGCCGCTCGGGTCGGGATTCGATGCGAAGGGACTTGTTGAACGAGGAACCGAACAGAGATAGCGTTTCACCCATGGCGCACGGCGGAGGTTTGTTGTGAATCCTTCTGCACATTGATTTTACGTCAAAATCCGCCGCGCGCCAGTCATTTCAGGCCCCTTGGGTGAATAAGGCGGGTTTAGTCTGGCAATGCCTTTAGCCCTGATGGACGCAATTTAGGTGGGAAAGGCAGGACTCGTAGGCTATATAGCGGCGATCCGGTAAAGTTCATGCGGGTTGTGGATGGGCAGCTTGAGACGTGCTTTAGTGGCGGCTGTTATTGTAGTCCGGACGGTAATAACCCAGGGGGTACTGGTCGGATAAGAAATGGACGTTGTTAGAGGAACGCTTTCATTGCATAAAATTAGTTCGCCAACCTGCCAGTATTTGTCCGCTTTCCTTCTGTTACCAACGGCACCACCAGCTCAGGCGAGTTAAACTTGTTACATATCGCGCCCCCGCAACCAATACCCCCCAAAAAAACAATCAATGCCTCGGCCCACCTCACCGCGGGCCTTTTGCTCGACGGAAGCAGGGTGGAAGCAGCAACAAGAGAATACGAGCGCAACGGGAACGCGCCAGTGCGCAATACCAGATGTGCGCAATGCCCGATGTCCGCAATGCCCGATGTCCAAGGACACCGTGCGCATCTCCAGCGATGTAGGAAAACGATAATGGCCCGAAGAAAATCGACCGCAAAGGCGGGCTCCGTCCTGTTCGATGTGTTCTATGAGGACGGCTCGCGCAGTTCGAACCGCAAGGTTCCAGCCGCCGAACTCGGTGGCCTCGACGGCGACGAGCCCGCCCGGACTTTCCTCGAGGCGCAGGAATCAAAAATCGAACAGGCGTCGGGCCGACCACGGGTGAAAATCAAGTCCGTCGTCCGATCCGGAAAGCGCTAGAACAATGGTCGATCTTCGCAAAACGGCCCTTGCCTGTCTTCGGAACCGCCCCTCGCCTGTGAGCGTCAAGGATTTGTGGTGGATTTGATTGAAAGGGCTTGAGGAGCGTCCCTTGAAGGCAGTTTGGCCGCCCAATTCCATGCCACGGGGCCGTGAGAGCGATTTGCCGGTTTCGCGCTCCGGCCCGCAAGGCTATGATTGGGCCGGTTCGTTGAGTCTTTCGGTCAGTATCGACGTTGGCACCTTTTGGGGAGGTATTGTCATGCAGAAATTCTTGAATATGGATCGCCGCCGGTTTCTGAGTAATGCGGGGGCGGGAATCGCCACGGCGGCCACCGTGCCCTGGCTCGACCCCAGCGTGGCTCTCGCCGCCGGGGGCACCTTGACGGTGGCGCTGCCCAACAACCCGACCACCTTCGATCCGGCCAACCAGAGAAACCACGACGCCATGGCCATGTCGCAGGTGGTCTTCGAGAACCTCTACGAGGTCGACGTCAACGCCACGCCCCAACCGATGCTCGCCGTCGGCCACCAGGTCGCCGACGACGGGATGACTTGGTGGTTCGACCTTCGGGACGATGTTGTCTTCCATAACGGGCAGAAGATGACGGCCGAGGACGTCAAGTACAGTTACGACTGGATTCTCGACCCGAAGAACAAGGCCAGGCGGCGGTCGGTGTGGACGCGGATCAAGAATATCGTCGTCGAAAGCCCCACCCGCGTGCGCTTCGAGATGGCGCAGCCCTATGGATCGATGCTGCTGTACATGACCAAGTACATGGGCATATTCCCCAAGGGTTCACGCGAAGAGCACGGCGCGGCCGCCTTCACCTCCAACCCGGTTGGACTGGGGACCGGCCCCGGCATCTTCGTCGGCGCGCGCAAGAACGACTATGTCGAGTTCAAGCGCAATCCGAACTACTGGCGCAAGGGCGTGCCGGCGTGGAACAAGCTGATCGCCCAGGTGGTCCCCGAAAACGCCGTGCGCGTCGCCTATTTGATCACCAATCAGGTACAGGTGATCAGCGCGCCGCCGCCGCGCGAATTCATCCGCCTGAAAGATCTGCCCGGCATTCAAGGCGAAAACAAGGTTTCCATCGGCGGTCGCTGTTTCATCGGCATCAACAACAACAGGAAGCCGTTCGACGACCTCAACTTCCGCAAGGCCGTGACCCACGCCATCGACCGTCAGAAAATCGCCGATCAGTTTTACGGTCTCCTCGAACCCTCGGCCTTGCCCATGGGCAAGAACTCCCCGTGGTTCAGCAAGGAAGCCAACGCGATGATGGATTTCGATCTCGCGTTGGCCAAGGAATACCTGGCCAAGTCCAAGTATGCGACAGACGGGGAGTTCGATTTGCTGCTCCCGGCCCAGCCCTATCTGGTCGACGTGAAGGACGCCGCGCTGATCGTCCAGGCCCAGTTGAAGGAGAACCTTGGAGTCAAGGTCAACCTGCAGGTGCTTGAAACGGGGCAGGTCATTGGCGACATGATCCGCGGCAACTTCACCGCCGGGATCGTCGTCTTCATGACCCCGGCCGACCCGGTCGAACGGTCCTTCTACACCGGCCAAATCCTGGCCAAGGGTTACGGTTACAAGAACCCTGCGTTCGACGCCGCGGTCGACGAGTATTACGCCACGAACGACCCAGCCCAGCAGAAGGAAATCCTCGACCGCCTGTTCAAGATCGTTGGCAAGGACAGCCCGATGTTCTATCTCGGCGTGCCCCATGCGGCAAATTTGTGGCGCAAGGATGTGAAGGGATTCGATGTCAACGTGGCCATTACGATGCGGCTGCGCGACGTCGACCCCGGGTAGGGATAGGCTTCCCCTGCCTGGGAGGTTAAGGCCGCATGTTGTGGGATTCGCTGCGTCGGACCGCCTTCTCTGCCTTCGTTCTGGTGGTGGTCTCGCTGGTGCTCTTCATGCTGACCCGGGCGGTGCCCGGGTCGCCGGCGATCATCGTGCTGGGCATCGAATCCCTGCCCGAGGAGTTGCGGCAATTCGAACGCGATCACGGCCTCGACCGTCCGATGCTCGAGCAATTTGTGACGTGGTCCGGCGACGTCCTTAAGGGCGATCTCGGAAACTCCTACATGACCGGCCTGCCCCTGGGCGCGGAGCTTGCCGAGACCGTCCCGATCACCCTCGAGCTGGTCATCCTGTCGATCGCCTTCGCCATCGTCATCGGCGTGCCGATCGGCATGATTTCGGCGTTCAAGTCGGGACGTACGGTGGACACTGTATCCAGGCTGTTCGCCGTTCTCGGGGTTTCGATACCCAGCTTCTGGCTCGGCCTGATCCTGATCGTCTATGTATCGGTCGGGCTCGGCTGGTTCCCGCCCGGCGGCTTCGTGCCGTTCTCGCGGGATCCTCTGGCGCATCTTTATGCGCTGGTGCTGCCGGTGTTAACGCTCGGCCTTCACTATGTCGCGGTGCTGAGCCGGCTGACCCGATCGAGCATGCTGGACGCGCTGTCCCAGGACTATATCCGCACCGCCCGCGCGATGGGCCTGAGTCGGCCGCTGATCTGGATTTACGCCCTCAAGAACGCCGCGGCGCCCGTGGTGACGGTCAGCGCCATGGCGTTTGGTTACAGTTTCGGCTGGGCCCTGATCATCGAGCATGTGTTCAGCATCCCCGGCATGTCGCGCGCCTTGCTCAACGCCATACAGGAGCGCGACTACCCGACGATCCAGATGGTCGTTCTGGTGATCACGGCGGTCTTCATTACGGCGAACTTGGCCGCCGACGTGCTCAACCGGGCGCTCAACCCCAAACTCAAAGCGGCGTCGGAATGACCACCTGGACGAGCGAGACGGCCCCGCGGTCCCGCCGCTGGCCCGCCGCCCTGCACCTGCTGGCGGAGAATTTTACCGGCTGCCTTGGCGCGCTGATCGTGATCGCGGTCGGTGTGATGGCGGTTCTGGCGCCCGTCTTGTCACCTTACGATCCGACCGTCATGGATCCCGCGGCCAAGCTGCTGCCACCGGGATTGGATCATTGGATGGGCACCGATCATGTGGGGCGGGACCTGCTGAGCCGGGTTATCTGGGGCGCGCGGCCCTCGCTGCTGGTTGGCGTCGGCGCGATCATGATCGGGCTGCCGCTTGGGGTTGCGGTGGGGCTCCTGGCTGGCTTCTATTACGGCAGGCTGCTCGATCAGGCGCTGATGCGTACGATGGAAGTGTTTTCCTCGATCCCGCTGCTGATCTGGGCGATCGCGGTGGTCGGCGTGCTCGGCGTCAAGTCGATCGCGGTCGGCCCGTTCGTATTCTCCAACGAGGCCAAGATCATTATTCTCATCGGCATCCTGTTCATGCCCGTCCTGGCGCGGATCACCCACTCCGTCGCCTCGGCCGAAGCCAAATCCGACTACGTGCGGGCACGGCGCGTTCAGGGGGCCAGCGACCTGACGATCATGGTCAGCGACATCCTGCCCAATTGCCTGTCGCCGTTGATTGTGCAGGTGACCCTGCTGATCGCGGCCGGGGTCCTCATCGAAGCCTCGCTCAGTTTCATTGGCCTCGGTGTGCAGCCGCCGCAACCGAGCTGGGGCGGCATGCTGTCCGAGGCACGCAATTTCATCTTCAGCGGCGAATGGTGGATGTCGCTGTTTCCCGGCGTCGCCATCTCATTGGCCGTGGTCGGCTTCAACCTGTTCGGCGACGCGTTGCGCGATTACCTGGATCCGCGCCGGACCACGGGTTCCCGGCTGCTCGGATAGTGGGCGAGTCCCTGCTTGACGTCGCGGAGTTGCGGGTCGCCTTCCCGGTCGGGGGCGCCATGGCCGAGGCCGTGCGCGGCGTGAGCTTCACGATCGAGAAGGGCGAAGCGGTCGGCTTGCTCGGCGAGTCGGGCTCGGGCAAGAGTGTGAGCGCCCTTGCCATGATGGGCCTGATCGCGCCGCCGGGCCGAATCACCGGCGGTTCCATCCACTTTGCCGGACGCGACCTTCTGTCGCTTGGCGAGACGGAGATGCGCACGGTCCGCGGGGGCGAGATCTCGATCGTGTTTCAGGATCCGCTGACCGCCTTCAACCCCGCGTTCAGGGTGGGCCGCCAACTGCTGCACGTGATCCATGCCCACGAATCCCAGTCCGCGGCCAAGGCCCGCCGACGGGCGCTCGAGGTTCTCGACATGGTCGGTCTTCCCGATCCGCCGCGGGTGATGCTGAGCTACCCCCATGAACTGAGCGGCGGCATGCGCCAGCGCGCCCTCATCGGCATGGCGCTCGCCTGCCGGCCCCGGCTTCTGATCGCCGACGAGCCGACCACCGCGCTCGACGTGACGATCCAGGCCCAGATCGTCGAGTTGTTCGGCTATTTGCGGCGCGAACTCGACCTCACCTTGCTGTTCATCACCCACAATCTCGATTTAATGGCCGAGCTGTGCGACCGCGCCATCGTCATGTACGCCGGCACCGTCGTCGAGGCCGGCGATATCGAAGCCCTGTTCGCCAGGCCGGACCACCCCTACACGCGGATGCTGATCGATTGCGTGCCGCGTCTCGATGACCAGCGCCACGAGCTGACCCTGATCCCGGGCATGCCGCCGTCCCTTGGCGCCGTGCCGGAGGGTTGTCCGTTCGAGCCGCGCTGCCCGTCGGCGGTCGATCGTTGCCGTGCCAGCCGCCCGGTCGAACAGCGGGCCGGCGGGCATCGTGTCGCCTGCTGGGAAGCCAAGATCTGATGGCAAACCAGGGCATGAGTTCCGGCCCGTTGCTCGAACTCCGCGAGGTCACGAAGGACTTCCCGCTGGAGAGCAACCGGCTGATGCGCTTGCTCCGCCCCGGGCGGACGTTGCGCGCCGTCGACCGGGTCAGCCTCAGCGTCGACAAGGGCGAGGTTGTCGGCCTGGTCGGCGAAAGCGGCAGCGGCAAGACGACGACGGCGCAGTTGATCGTACGATTGTTCGATGCGAGCGCGGGTTCGATTCGCTATCGCGGGGAGGACATCACACAGGCGTCGGGGCGCTCCCTAAGACCGTTTCGACGGCGGGTCCAGATGGTGTTCCAGGACAGCCAATCGGCACTCAATCCGCGCAAGACGGTACGGCGCACGCTTATCGAGGCACTACGGTTCCGATACGGCCGGGCACCCGACCTGGAGGCCCGCGCGGTCGAACTCCTGGCCGCCGCGGGGCTCGGCCCCGAGGTCTTGGCGCGCTATCCCCATGCGTTGTCCGGTGGACAGCGCCAGCGTGTCGGCATTGCCCGCGCCCTGGCCATGGAGCCGGAGTTCATCATCGCCGATGAGCCGGTTTCCGCCCTCGACGTCTCGCTGCAAGCACAGATCATCAACCTGTTGAAGGAACTCCGCGCCAAGCGTGGCCTGACGATGCTGTTCATCAGCCACGACCTGGCGCTGGTCAACCACTTGTGCGACCGGGTCGCCGTCATGTATGCCGGCGGCATCGTCGAGACCGGTTCGCCCGACAACGTGTTGCAGGCCGCCGCCCACCCCTATTCACAAGCCCTGATCGCCGCGGTGCCACGCGGTCTGGAGCATCGTCGAGACGGCAAGCCGCCGATGCCCGCGGCGAAGTCGGAGAGCTTTGGCCAGGGGTGTCCGTTCGCGGCACGCTGTCCCGAGGTGATGTCGATCTGCCATTCCGTCCCGCCCCAGTTGAAACCGCTCACACCAGCGCACAGTGCGGCCTGTCACCTGCTCCACGCCACATGAAGGAAGGACGGTTCGTGACCAAAGGACAGACATACCGTGTCGGCGTCGATATCGGTGGGACATTCACCGACATCGTTTTGCTTGGCAGCGGCGGCTCGGTGGACCTCAAGAAGGTCCCCTCGACCCCGGACGATTACGGTCGCGGCATCGTTCTTGGGCTCAAGGAACTGCTTGGCGAGATCGGGGCGTCGCCGGCCGACGTGGAGGGCGTGGGACACGCGACGACGGTCGCCACGAACGCGATACTCGAGGACAAGGGAGCCAAAACCGGCCTCATCACGACACGCGGGTTTCGCGACGTCCTGGAGATCAGGCGCATTCGAATTCCCGAGCTGTACAACCTCGACTATGAGAAGCCCAAGCCCCTCGTGCCACGCTGGTTACGGGCCGAGGTCGTCGAGCGCATGGGCCCCGGCGGCGAGGTGCGGGTGGCCCTTGACGAGGGAACGGTGCTGGCCGCCGCCGAGCTGATGCGCGACGCGGGAGTCGAGGCGGTGGCGATCGCCCTGTTGCACTCGTACGCCAATCCGGTACACGAGCGGCGAATCGCCGAGCTCCTCCGGGAGGTCTTGCCGGCGGACGTCTACGTCAGCTGCTCGCACGAGATCCTGCCGGAAATTCGCGAATACGAACGCACCAGCACCACGGTCGTCAATGCCCTGCTCGGTCCGGTCGTGGCCCAATATCTTCAGTCGCTCACACACCAGCTCGATGAGATCGGCATTCGGCGACGGTTGCAGATCATGCAATCGAACGGCGGTCTGATGAGCGCAACCTCGGCGATTGCCAAGCCGGCCTGTATTCTTGAATCGGGTCCCGCCGCGGGGGTGATCGCCGCCGCCCGCGTCGCCAATCTGGTCGGCGTAACCGATCTGATCACCCTCGACATGGGCGGCACCACCGCCAAGGCATCGATGATCGAAGGCGGCATGCCGGTCAAGACCACCGAGTACGAGGTTGGCGCGGGTATCAACCTGTCGAGCAAGCTCATTCAAGGCGCCGGCTACGCGGTCAAGTTGCCGATCATCGACCTTTCCGAGATCGGCGCCGGCGGCGGCAGTCTCATTTGGTTCGACAAAGGCGGCCTGCTGCAGGTCGGACCGCAAAGCGCCGGCTCCGTGCCCGGTCCCGTCTGCTATGGAGAAGGGGGCACGCAGGCGACCCTCACCGACGCTTTGGTCATCCTGGGCTATATCAATCCGGATTATCTGATCGGCGGCGCCTTGCCCCTCGATGCCGAGAGAGCCCGGATCGCCGTCGAGGACCAGATCGGCAAACCTCTTGAAAGATCGATTCTCGAGGCGGCCAGTGGCGCCTTCACGGTGGCAATTGCGAACATGACCCGTGCGGTGAAAGCCGTTTCGACCTATCGCGGGCGCGATCCGCGGGATTTCACCTTATTCGCTTTTGGCGGCAACGGTCCGGTCGTGGCGTTCGAGATTGCCCGTTCCCTCGAGATGAACCGGGTGTTGGTGCCGCCGAGTCCGGGCGTTTTCAGCGCCTGCGGCCTGTTGCTGTCGGACGTCGAGCACGAAGTTCTGCAGACGCTATATGGCAAGGTGGGTGACATCGGGGCGGTCGAACTCAAGGACGCCTATGTCCGGCTGGAGGCTGAAGCCAGAGATCTCCTCGACCAGGAGGGATACGCGCCCGACGCGGTGGAGATCATGCGCTACGCCGACCTGCACTATCACAAACAGGCATTCGAGCTGACCCTGCCGGTCAGGGGCACCGGTGATAGCCTGCCCGATCTCGATCAGATCGTTAGCGATTTTCACGCCGAGCACCAGCGCACCTACGGGCACATGGCTGAAAACGATCCGGTCGGACTGGTCAACATACGGGTGGTTGGGCGTGTCGAGGCCCACAGCGAGAAAGCCGTCGATCCGGATTTGCTGGTTGCCCCGCGGGGCGCCGCGCACCGCGCGCCTGGCGAGCGCATGGCCTACTTCGGATCGGAGCACGGCTTGCTGGCCACGCCGGTGATGGTTCGCAGCGACTTGGTCGGCCGCATGCTCGAGGGTCCGCTTATCATCGAGGAATACGACTCCACCTGCGTCGTTCCACCCGGCTGTCAGGCAACAGTCGACGACTCGGCCAACATCGACATACGCATGGGAACGTGACCGATGGAACTTGACCGATGAACGATCGTATCGATCCAATTACCCTCGAGGTCATCAAGAACGCCCTCGGCACGATTGCCGATGAGATGGCGCTGGTCATCATGCGGACGGCCTATTCAAACATCATGCGCGATTCGATGGATTATTCGACCGCGCTTTGCGACCGGGATGGTCGCTCCATCGCCCAGGGGCTGACGAACCCGATACACCTCGGTTCTTTTCCCGACGCCATGCGCAGGGTCGTTGCCGAGCACAAAGAGACCGTGGAGCCGGGCGATATCTTCATCTTCAACGACCCCTACGGTTCCGGCGGCATGCATCTGCCCGATGTCTTCATCATCAAACCGGTGTTCGTGGACGGGCAGCTCGAGGGCTTCGCCGGGACCCTGGGGCACCAGTGCGACATCGGCGGCATCGCGCCAGGCAGCATGGCCGTCTTCGCGACCGAGATCTACCAGGAAGGGCTACGCATACCGCTGTTGAAGCTCTATGAGGCGGGCAAGCCCAATCAAGCCATCTTCAGCCTGATCAAACAGAACGTGCGGGTTCCGGTGCTGGTGATGGGCGATCTTCGTGCCCAGCTCGCCGCCTGCGACAACGGGGAACGCGCGCTTACCCAGCTCATCGACAAGTATGGCGCGGCCGAATTCCGCCGCTATGTCGAAGAACTGCACGACTACGCGGAACGGCTCATGCGCCAGGAGATCGCGGCGCTTCCCGACGGTGTGTACGAGTTCGAGGACTGGCTGGATGGCCTGGGCGACGATCCGCAGCCGGTCCGGTTCAAGGTCGCCATCACGATTGCCGGGGACGGCGTTTCGATCGATTGGGCCGGTTCGTCCGACCAGGTCAAGGGGGCGATCAATCAGCCGCTGCCGACCACGAACTCCATGTGCTACCTGGCGGTGCGCTGCGCGGTACGCGCGCCGATCCCCAATTGCGAAGGTTACATGCGGGCGATCAAGGTGATCGCGCCCTTGGGATCCGTCACCAACCCGACCGAGCCGGCCGCCTGCGCGGCCCGCGGCATTACCGCCTATCGCATGCTCGATACCATGTTCGGCGCCCTGTCGCAGGTCGTGCCCGAGAGTGTCCCGGCGGCTTGCGAGGGTGGGCCGTCGGCAATCATGATTGGCGGCCAGCACGAGGGCGAGCCCTTTGTCGCCGCCGCCGGTATGCTTGGCTGCTGGGGTGGCCGGCGCAACAGCGACGGACTCGAGGGCCTGTCGAACCCGGGAGCCAACCTGAGCAACACCCCGGTCGAGATCTTCGAATCCCAGCAACCGCTTGAAATCACGCGCTACGGCTACGTCGAAAACTCAGGCGGGCCGGGCCGCTCCCGGGGCGGCCACGCGCTGGTCCGCGAGTACCGTCTGCTGGCCGAGGAAGCGGTGTTGACCTTGCGCACGGACCGCCGCGCGATTCTGCCCTATGGCCTTTATGGCGGCCTTCCCGGCACCCCTTCCTACAACATCGTCAACCCGGGACCGAACCAAAGGATCCTGCCAGTTTGTCCCACAGAGCACATTCCGATCAAGCGCGGCGACATCTTCTGCCATATCTGCCCCGGCGGCGGAGGCCATGGCGCGCCGCTCGAACGGGATCCCGAAAAGGTGTGGGACGCCGTGCTCAACCAGATGATCACCGAGGGCTACGCCTTCGACGTCTACGGCGTGGTCACCGGTGCCAATGGCGTCGACCGGGAAGCGACCGAGAAGCGCCGGTCGGAGCTCAAGACAATGGCGCCGGATGGGCCGGCCTATTTGAGTCATTTCCACAACTCGATCGGAGTCTCGAGAGAGTAAAGGATACGTCATGGCAGGCCCCTTTCGACCGGCCTGGGTCGAGATCGATCTCGGTGCCATCACCCATAATGTGCGCCTGACGCGCGAACTGATCGGACCCAAGGTGAAGCTCTTCGCCGTGTGCAAGGCCGACGCCATGGGGTGCGGCCTGGTGCCGGTCGCCCGTACGATGGCGGCGGCCGGAGCCGACGCGTTCGCGCTCAGCGACCCCGATGACGTGCCAAAGCTGAAAAGTGCCGGCCTGACGCTGCCGGTCTTCCTGTTTGCATCAACGCTTCCCGAGCAGGCCGCGGAGGTTGCGGCGCTGGGGGCGATAGTGGCGGTGCATGATTTTTCGAGCCTCAAGGCATTTGCCGCGCTTGATCGGCCGGTCGAGGTCTTCATCAAGATCGACTGCGGCATGGGCCGGCTGGGCTTTACCGAGAGCCAGTGGCGAAGTGCTTTCGAGGCCGCTCAGGCAGCACCCATGTTGCGGGTCAAGGGCCTCTACACCCACATGAGCAAACCGGAGGATCGCGAGACAACCCGTGACCAAGCCGCCCGGTTTGACCGTGCCTATGCCGATGCCACGGCGATAGGATTCCGCGACCTCGAAAAGATTGGGGCGAGCAGCCGGGTCGTCCTGGGCTATCCCGAATACCACTATACAGCGGTCGATCCGGGTCGGCTGCTGCTCGGCATGCTGTCCCCGCCTTGGGCGGACATGTTGCCATTGCGCCCCGTGGTGAGCGCGGTCAAGAGCCGGATCATACAACTTCAACACCACCCAGCCGGAGCCACTCTGGGCATCGGCTACGGGCAACCGATTGCAAGCGATCGACCGCTTATAACCGCGGTCGCGCCGATCGGCTTCCACGACGGTCTCAACCATGCGCCGCCCCTGGGGGAGGTGCTGATCTGCGGCCGCCGCACGCCGGTGCTCGGGCGCCGCAGTATCGAGCACTCGCTGATCGACGTTACCGAGGTGCCGGGAGTTGAAGTTGGATCCGAGGTCGTGCTGCTCGGCCGCCAAGGTGGCGAAGAGATTACCAGCGACGAGCTTGCCAACAGTATCGGCCTGCCCATGCTCGAACTCCTGCCGCGGCTCGCCCGCAACGCGCGCCGGATCTATGTGGAGTGAAGGGCTCCCAGTAAGACCCACGGAACCGCGGGCTTATCCGCCCCCATCCAGTTTGGCGAGCGCTTGGGCAATCCGTTCCACGCCGTACTCGATTTCCTCGACCGGGGAATTGATCAGCAGCCGCAGGTGACCCTCTCCCATGGCGCCAAAGGCGGATCCCGGGGCCGTCGCAACCCTTCCTTCCTCAAGCAGATATTCGGCCATATCGACGGATGGCATGCCGAAGCTCTTGATGTTTGGAAACGCAAAATAGGCGCCCTGCGGTTTCCCACAGGTCACACCCGGAATATTCCCCAGCCCTTCGACCATCGCGTTTCTCTGCTTTTCGTAGTTTTGCACGATTTGCCCTATGGGGAGGTCGCCTTGAGCCAGGTTATCGCCGAGAACCGCGGCGGCGCCGGCTTGGGCGAAGGATACGGGGCAGCCCACCGTGCGGGAATGAACTGCCTGGATGGCTCTGATGATGTCCTTATCGGCCACGATCCATCCGATACGCCAACCGAACATGTTGTAAATCTTGCTTACGGTCTGGATGGTGATGGTCCGTTGCCCCATACCATCGAGGGACGCGAGGCTGACGTGCTTGCGGCCATCGTAGGTGAAGTACTCATAGGCCTCGTCGACAATGACCAGGAAATTGAACTCCTGCGCCAATTGCGCGATGGCCTCGAGGTCGGACCGGTCGAGAACCCGTCCCGTGGGGTTGTCCGGATTGCACAGGATAAGCAGCTTGGTTCGCGCCGTGACCTTGTCGCGGAGTCTGTCGATGTCGAAGCCAAAACCGTTCGCCTCGATCCAAGGAACCGGAACTGGTGTGGCGCCGGCAATGCGGATAATAGGCTCGAATGAAAACCAACCGGGGTCATCCACCAGGGCTTCATCGTCCCGATCGACCAAGGCGAGAATGGATGAGAAGAGACCCTCCATGCCGCCCAAAGTGGTGATGATATCGGTTTCCGGATCGGCTTCGATGTCGTTCTCGTTTTGTAATTTTCGCGCGATGGCTTGCCGCAACTCGATCAGGCCTTTGGAATCCGTGTAATAGGCGGCGGCGTCGGTTGCGAGCATTTCGATCGCGGCTTCTTTCGCGCGTTTTGGCGTATCGCCCTTGGTACCGAAATTTATCACCTCGACGCCCCGCCGACGGAGATCGCGCACCCTGTTCATAATCGCGTGGGACACGGGAAGTTGGACGCCCTGCAACCTGGCGGCGAAGGTGACATCACTCACGTCTCGCTCTCCTCTGACGATGTTCGCGGTCCGCGAGGCGGTGTCGTCCACCGGTGCTCGACGACCGCGAAGGCTTTTGGGTCCCGACCGTATCGGACGATCAACGCGCTCGGGGCTGGCGCCGACGCGACTGGGGATCGAGCCCGAGAGACTGGACAAAGCGGTCGACGTGACTCTCTGCATCAGGTCGGCCGCCCTGCGTCGTCGCCATGCGCTTGCGAAGATCCCCGGTGGCTTCGCTATTCAAGGTACGAGAATTCGGATCGATGACCACGCCGTACTCGGTCTGGGCGTATTCAACGGTGAACTTCTCGTCGAGAACTTCCTCCAGCACCAGCGAGGGATCCCGTTCCAGGGGATCACCGTAACCGCCGGACCCCTCTTTGATGTAGATCACGGATTGCCCCTTCTTCACGTCCAGGGCTTCCGTCTGTAGGACGGGCAGCACTCTCTGGTCCGACCGACCTGGATTGAGAATAATCCACGAGGGTGTTCCCGCCTTGCCCCCGTGCAGGCCATAGGGAAGGTGAAAGCGTCGGTCGCTGCGGCCGGTGAAGACCGCTTCTTCCGCAAACAAACCCCACTCGACCATCATCGCGAGCCCGCCGCGGTTCCTTCCAGGACCGCCCGTGTTCGGCACATAGCCATAGCGTCGGACCTCGACCGGGTTATTGCTTTCGATCAACTCGATGGGCTGGTTGGATTGGTTTCCGCTCAACCAGGAAAGCCCATCGACGCCGTCACACTTGGACCGTCCGCCCCAGCTTCCCCACATCCCGACACGACACACGAACGGTTCTCCATCGTGGATGCCACCAAATCCAAAGGATCCTGGCTCACTACCACCGGCCGCGAGACAGCGGCCCGGAACTGCCTTTTCCAGTGCGCCAAATAGAACCTCGAGCATTCGACCGCCGGTCATTCCCCGGGCATTGGCCGCTCCGGGAAGTCTGGGATTAACGATGCTGCCGAGGGGCGCGATGACCTTGATCGGGCGCATATACCCCTCCGCGCTGGGGATATCCGCGTCGACCAGGCACCGCAGCGCAATATAGGTGTGGGAATAGGTCCACGGGACTGGGGCATTGATTGCCGCCTTGACCTGCGGTGACGTCCCCGTCCAGTCGGCGGTCAGCTCGTCGCCCTCGATCGTTATCTTTACCTGGAACCGGATCGGCTCGGGGTCGTCGCCAAATCCGTCGATGAAATCCGTGTTCTCGTACACGCCGTCGGGGATCCCCCGGATCACGTCGCGCATCACCCGCTCGGTCAAGACCAGCATTTCGTTGGTATAGAGCCGCATGGTCGGCGCGCCGTACTTTTCCAGCAATTCCAGCAACTGCTTCTCCGCCGACCAACAGGCGCCGACCTGGGCCTGCAGATCCCCCAGCACGTCGACGGGAATTCGCACGTTCTTCTCGATGAACTTGAGGACGGTCGTGTCCGGCTTTCCCGCGTCGTACAAGCGCACCAAGGGAATCCGCAAACCCTCCTGGTAGATCTCCTTGGCAAATACCGCGTTGCTGCCAGGCGTAATTCCGCCAACGTCGTTATGATGGCACAAGGTGGTTACGTAGCCTTCCACTTGGCCTTCAAAGAAAACCGGCTTGACGACGTAGATGTCCGGCAAGTGCATCCCGCCGCCGCCATAGGGGTCATTGGTGATGAAGACGTCACCCGGACGCATGCCGTCCCCGTATTCGTCAATGAGGACCCGCATGGCGTGGGGAAACGAGCCCATATGACCTGGCGTCAGCCGAGCCTGGGACAGCATCAGGCCCTGGTGGTCCATCACCGCGGTGGAGAAGTCCAAGGCATCCCGAATGATCGGCGAGTGGGCACTGCGGACGATGACCACACCCATCTCGTCGGCGATCGCATCGAGGGCGCTCTTGATGACCTCGAAGCGAATGGGATCGATCACCGGCGCCATGGCACTCACTCCAACTCGATGATGACATTACGATGCGGATCCAGTCGGGCGGCCCAGCCCGGAGGCACAACCACCGTCGAATCGTACTCCTCGACGATGACCGGACCCGCACGGCGTCGCGCCGACAAATCTGCGCGGGCGAGGATCGGCGTCGGCGACGAACCGTGCTCCTCGCCAAAGTACGCCTCGCGCTGCCGCGGCGCACCCGTCACTGCCGTGCCGTTGGCGGCCTTTTCCTCGACCGGCCGTGCCGTTTGCGCCTCGGGCGGGGTCTCCACCGAGGCGATGATCCTCAGACTGACGAGCTTCACCTGCCCGTTTTCGGAGCGGTGGCCGTAGCTCCGCTCGTGGGCCGCCTCAAAAGCCTCCACCATTTCGCTGACGGGCTCGCCCGGCGTTACGGGCACCTTAAGCTCGTAGGCCTGTCCCGCGTACTGGAGGTCCGCTTGTCGACTCACCACGATCTCTTCCGGTCGGTAGCCATCGGCAACCAGGTCCGCGCGGGCCCGATCCTCGATCCGTCCATAGGCGGCCTCCAGCTCCTGGGGATCGACCTTCGCCGCCGGGCTGAGGAATGTCTGCACGAAGTCGTACTCGATGCTCGAATGCAGCAGACCGAAAGCACTGAACAGGCCCGGGTTCGTCGGCACGATCACGCGTCTTATTCCCAATTGCCGCGCCAGATCGGAAGCCAGCACCGGACCCGTCCCACCAAAGGCAAACAGGTCGAAATCCCGGGGATCCCTGCCCCGATGGGTCGACACGGAACGAACCGCGGCCATCATGTTCACGGCCGCCACCTGGACGATCCCATGGGCCGCCTCCGGTAAATCCTTGGCCAGGGGTTGCGCCACCTGTTCCGACATGGCCCGAGCCGTCTTCTCGAAGTTGAGCGACATCTCGCCGCCGACAAGGTACTCGGGATTGAGGTAACCCAGAACGACCAGGGCATCGGTCAGCGTTATCTGCTCACCACCCTGGTCGTAGCAGACCGGACCGGGCACGGCGCCGGCGCTTTTCGGCCCCACCAGAAGACGCCCGTAGCCGTCGACGGACACCAGGCTGCCACCCCCCGCCCCGACTTCCGACACGTCGATGGCGGGAAGCTTCAGGGCGTGTCCCCGGCCCATGGACATCTTGCTGGCGAAGTTCTCGCCGCCGCCCACCTCCATCTCCGAGGACTTCGCCACCAGGCCGCCCTCGACGATCGAAGCCTTGGCCGTGGTCCCCCCAAGGTCCAAGGTGATGACGTTGCGATAGCCGGAAAGTTCCGCCACCCGCGCCGCCCCGATCACCCCCGCGGCGGGGCCCGACTCGACGATCGTCGCCGGCCTCTTCATCACCCCCGTCGATGACATGATGCCGCCATTGGATTGCATGATCTGCAGTGGCGCCGTGATACCGCAGCGTATCAGGCTCTCGGATAGTGCCCGGACGTAGTCGGCCACCACCGGGCCCAGATACGCGTTGATCACGGTCGTGCTGGTTCGTTCGTACTCGCGAATTTCGGGAAGCACGTCCGACGAGCAGGTGATGAACACGTCCGGGGGCAGCACGGTCCGGGCAATCTCGGCGATGCGCTGCTCGTGTCGCGGGTTGACATAGGAATGGAGCAGGCAGATGGCGAGGGACTGCACATCTTCGCTTCGAACGCGCTCCATGACCCGGATGACGTCGGCGTCATCCAGCGGTCTCCATACATCGCCCCGCGGTCCGACACGCTCTTCGACTTCGAATCGCCGCTGCCGGCGCACCAGCGGCTTCAACTTCACGGTGTTGATATCGAACAGCCTCGCGTAGCGGGTGCGGGCCAGTTCCAGGACGTCGCGGAAGCCCGCCGTGGTGATGAGCGCTGTCTTCGCCCCCGTGCCCTCGAGGATGGTATTGGTCGCCACGGTGGTGCCGTGAACGACCCGGTCGATTTCCGAGAACGCCAATCCGCCTTCCTTCACCAGACGGGTTATGCCGTCGATGATGGCGCGGCCGTAGTCGTCCGGCGTCGACGAGACCTTGGCCGTGCGGACGGAACCGTCGCTGCCCAGAAGAACCACATCGGTGAAGGTGCCGCCGATATCGGCGCCGATCCGAAAGCTCACGTGCCTGAATCCAATTCCAAGGACAAAACGGTCAGCGACCCAACTTCGAAAGAGCGTCGGCGATTTGAGCCACGCCCTGCTCGATCTCGGCCAGCGGAGAATTGATGTTGATACGCAGGTGACCCTCGCCAACCGGCCCGAAAGCCGCGCCGGGGGTCGAAGAGACCAGTCCATCCTCGAGCAAGTACGCGCACATGTCGTTGGAAGACATGTGGTAGTCGCTGAAGTCCGGAAAGACGAAGTACGCCCCTTGCGGCAGCGGACAATGGACGCCGGGAATGCCACGCATGCCTCTGACCATGACGTCCCGCTTCTCCTGATAGAGGCGGACAAGCTCGGGAATCGGAATATCGCCCTCGCCCAGGGCGTCTTCCAGGGCGGCCACAACGCCGGCCTGCGCGAACGACGTCGGGCAGGTCAGCAATGCCTGATGCGCGGTCACGATCGGCTCCAGCACCTTTTCGTCGGCCACCACCCAGCCGACCCTCCAGCCGTGCATGTGGTAGGTCTTGCTGACCGCTTGAACAGTGATAACCCGCTCGGTCGGCCCGCCAAGCGACGCCATACTCACATGTTCCCGTCCGTCGTAGACGAAGTGTTCGTAGGCCTCGTCGATGAGGACGTGGAAGTCGAACTCGTTCGCGGCATCGACGACGGCCTGCAGTTCGGCGCGGGTCAGAACCAGGCCCGTCGGATTGTCCGGATTGCACAGGAACAGCAGCTTCGTTTTCGGTGTCACCCGTTCGCGCAGAGCATCGATGCTGAAGCGGAATCCGTCGTCTTTCAGCAGCGGCACGCCCACGGTGGTACCGCCGGCGATCCGCACCTTCGACTCAAACGCGTGAAAACAGGGATCACAGACAAGCACATCATCACCAGGGCCGACAAAGGCCAGCAGAATTGCGGATATTCCACCCATGGCGCCCGCCGTCACCAGGATGTTGGTGTCCGGATCTACTTCCAGGGCGTTCTCTTTTCGCAACTTCGCGGCAATCGCTTGGCGCAGCGCCGGCAAGCCCCTCGGTTCCGTATAAGCAGCGTTGACCGGCGACATCAGCATCGCCTTGGCGGCTTCCTTTGCCCGCGCGGGCGCATCGGGCCGGCTGTTGAAATCGATGACCACCTTGCCTTGTTGCCGCAGCTCTCGCGCCTTGATTGAGATCCTCATGCTCGCCGAAACCCCAAGTCCATCCATCCTTGAGGCGGCTTGCGAAGTACTCATGACGGCTCTCCTTGGCTCATCGGCACGATGTGGTTCGGCCCGGCGCGAATGACGTCAGAGAAATTTTAGTGTTAGTTGAACGCGATATTGGGCAGCCAGAGAATCATCTCGGGAAATATGATCATCAGCGCAATGAAGAAAAACAGCGCCGGCAGGTATATGGCAGCGCCAAGAAACACGTCGCTTATGGGGCCCCCGTCGGTTCGGACTCCATGGGAGACGAACAAGGTCGCACCGACCGGTGGCGTGATCATGGCGATCTCCACCAGCACCATGACCAGGATCCCAAACCAAACCGGATCCCATCCCTGAGAGACGACGATCGGAAAGACGATCGGCACCGTTGTCACCGTCATCGCCAGGCTTTCCATGAAACAGCCAAGAATGAAATAGAAGAGGCACACCAGAAGGATGAGCTCCGTCGGAGACAATCCGGATTGCTCGACCAGGCCAACGAGTTCCCTGGTGAGCCCGGTCGCCGACAGGACGAAGTTCAGAGAAAACGCGCCCATCAGCAACAGCAGGATCATTCCCGTCAACTGGACGGTGTTGTCCATTATGGCAAGCATCACCCGCCAGCTAAGCCGGCGCTTGACCGCCGCGAAGGCGAGCGCGATGACGACCCCCAAGGCAGCGGACTCCATGGGAGTCGCGAACCCCGTATAGATGGTCCCGATAACGACCGCGAAGATGGTCAGGGGCGGTATCAGGTGGTGCAAGTTCGTGAATCGATCCGCCCAGGTCGATTCAGACTTCTCGCCGCTCCAGCGGGGAACGATCATGCAGGTAACAAGCGTCGTCAACATGAACGCCGCGGCAATGATCAACCCGGGTATCAATCCGGCCACGTAGAGTTTCGGAACCGAGGTGTCGGTCAAGAAACCGAACATGATCATCTGTCCCGAGGGAGGGATCAGGATTCCGAGAGTTCCCCCGGCCGAGATGGATCCCAGAAACAAGCGCTTGTTGTATCCGCGCCTTTCCATCTCGGGCAATGCCATCTGACCGATGACCGCAGCCGTGGCGGCGCTCGATCCGGAGGTCGCCGCGAACATCGCGCTGGCACCCACATTGGTATGCATCAGTCCGCCGGGAAGCCAGCTGAGCCAGTGGGAGAGCGCCTGATACATCGGTCCGGCCATGCCGGTCTGGACCATGATCGCGCCCAGCAGCATGAACAACGGCAGCGTGAACAGCAGGATCCGCGTCGACAGCCCCCAGGTCACCTCGCCCATCGCAAGGTGCAGCGGCATGTCGGAGAACAGCGCCCCCAGGGCCAGTCCCAGACCGCCCAAAGCCGCGGCGATAGGAACCCCCAGCGCGAGCAGACCCAACAGGATCACCAAGGCATAGAGTGCCATCGATCAGGTTCCGCTCTGGCGCGTTGAAGAGCTTTCGGATTCGGCTGATCCCGTCAGGTCCTTGTCTTCGGCCGATACCTTCATTTCCGAGCGCATGCCGATCAGCCTGTTGACGGTCGCCAGGTCACGACGACGAAGCGCGATCAGCGAGCGGACCAGGAGCAGCACAATAACGACAGAGAAAAAGACGAACCCGAACAGCCACAGGCTCTGCGGGTAGATCAAGGGGACTTCGATGATGGTGTTGGCCCTACTTCCATAGGACCACGAATCCCAGAATACCCTGCCGGCGAGAATGGTCAGTGGAATGATGAACACGGCCAAGGCCGCCAGCGCCACGATATCCATGGCGGCGCGAAGCATGGGCCACCGCTCCAGGGGCCGCAACGTGCTGTCGATCCGAATGTGTCGTTTGTGAAACAGCGCGTGGGTCAGTGCCAGCGCGCCGGTGATCGCCAGTGTGTAACCGGCGAACTCGTCGGCGCCCTTGGTCGTCCAGCTCAGGAACTTCCGCGCCGTGATGTCGATGCTGATGACGAAGGCCATGATCAGAATCATCAGCCCGGCGACGATCGAAGCCAGCTTCGACAGGCGAAGCCCTTTGTCCAGCAGATAGTTCGACAGGCGTTCCAGCAGGGTTATGGGTCCGTCTCCCACCCGGCACGAAAGCAAAGGCGTGCAGAATTCACGCCTTTGCTTCCATCGCGGTTATGTGTCGAGGAATGTGACGGAACGTTACTTACCCAAGGGGAGGCTTACGCCGAGGGCCTTGCCGGCGGTCGCGTTCCATTCCTTCGCGGCGTCGACACCAACGGCCTTGACCCACTGCGGCGCGATTTCGATAGCCCACTGGTTGAGCAGCTTGGTGTCCTCTGCTTCGACCTCAACCATGTTCATTTTCGATTTTACGCCGTACTTGCAGACACCCTGGCCGGTGTTGCAATTGATGCCGTCCTGGGTCTCCTCTCCCGAGACGCTCCACCGCTTCTCGGCATGCTTGGCCATTTCGGCGAGGAGAAAGGTCCGCACCGCGGGGTCGAGCCGATTCCACGCGTTGACGGAGACTCCCGAGAACCAGAAGCCCCAATAGAGTTTCATCGGGAACAGGTAGTTGAAAACCTCGGGCCAGCCGGCCGTGTTTCCGGACAGGGTACCGGTGATCCCGCAATTGATCAGGCCGGTCTGCGCCGAGGGGATGACATCCGTCCACGGGATGCTCACCGGGATCCCGCCGGCTTTTTCGACGAACGCCGCCACGGCGCCCTGACCGGCGCGAACCTTCCTGCCCTTGAGGAAATCCGTCAGGCCCGTGCCTTTTTCCTTGCAATACATCGTCTGTGCCGGATTGGGCCACACCATGAGGATCTTAATTCCGAACTTCTTCTCGGCGATCTTCGACAGGACCGGCAGATACGCGTCTGCCATCTTTCTTGCCTGTGCGTGGGTCGGCGCCATTCCAAACATGTCGATGCCGCGGAAGATCGGATCTTCCTTGGAAATCGGATTGAAGTTGCCGTCGAAGAACTCGAGCACGCCGAGTTTCGCCAGCCGCAGTTGTTCGTCACCCTTCAGGCCAAGCTCGAATATGCTTACGTAGGACGTCGAAATCTTGCCGCCGGAAGCCTTCGGAATTTCCTCCAACCACCAAGCTTTCTCGATCTTGCCCATGTTCAATTTCGTGCCCGCGCCGGCGAGCTTGAGATGGACGTTGGGCAGGTCGGCGGCGACCGCGGCGCCGGCGGCGAGAAGGATGGCGCCCAGTAATGCGCCAGCGGTCAAGGATGTGAACGTTCTCATGGCAGCCCCTATTCGATGTTAGATCCAGGTTTTCCCGCGCGCACCTATATCATGTCAACGGCGAATCAAAAATGTGAGGCTGAATTGCAGGCGTAAGCCCGGCCCCGTAGGCCTCGGCAATGTTCCAGGTTTCCCGCGCGTTCAACGTTCCAACGTCGACGGCGGCCGCGACGAGTCGCGACCTTGACTCCCAATTGAGCGGCCCGTACGGTTTCTGGAAGCATCCGACGTCGGGAGGCCGCTGTATCGGGGACAATGGCGCCGAAAATGAACAATATTCACGAGGAAAACGGCGACAAGATTTTCGACCACTTTGGACCGGCGGCGCGTGAGTTCTTGGAGCGCAAAGGGTTCGGGCGATCGATCGAGCCGGGGGCACGGCCCGCCGTCATTGTCATCGACCTCAGCAAGGCGTTCACCGACCCAACGTCCGACGTCGGGTCCGACCTCGATCGGGTCGTCGCGAATACGTGTCGGATCCTGGATGCGGCGCGACAAAAGTCGGTGCCGATCTTTTTCTTCCGTATCGCCTACCGACACGATCTATCGGATGCCGGCATCTTCTATGCCAAGCAGCCGGCATTGGCCTGCCTCACGGAAGGCTCCGAGGCGGTGGAGATCGACGACCGGCTGGCGCCGCGAGCGGACGAGCCGGTTATCACCAAGAAGGCGGCCAGTCCTTTCTTCGGTACCAATCTCGGATCGTCGCTGATTACCCTCGGGATCGATACACTGATCCTGACCGGCTGTTCGACCAGCGGATGCGTCCGTGCCGCCGCGGTCGACGGCTACAGCTATGGATATCGGCTGCTGGTGCCCGCCGATTGCGTCGGCGACCGTACGATCGAGGCGCACCAGGCCAACCTGTTCGATATCCAGGTCAAGATGGGTGAGGTCGTCGATGTCGACTACGTTCTCCGGTACCTCGGGTCCCTATCGACCGAGACCGGGCTCGGGGGTGCCGCCGCCTAAGACAATGCGGTGGTGCGCCCAATTCCAACCACAACCAAGCAGGAGGAGGAAACCATGACCGTTGTTGCAATGACGTCTCGTGCGATCGCCTTGGCCGCCGGCGTGGCCAGCGCTCTCGCCTTCGGGTCCGCGGTGGCCCAGGACATGCCCAACTTCCATTTCAAGTCCGTGGGCGGCGCCAGCTACATGTGGCAGCTGCCAAACGTCGAGGTCCCCTGGGCGGCGTCCATGAGCAAGGAGACGAACGGCAAGGTGACCGGCGAAATTTTGCCCTACAACCAGGTGGGCCTCAGGGGCTTCGAGATGCTGCGCATGCTGCAGGTCGGCGCCCTCGAGTTCTCCCGCGGCGACATCAGCACCCACGGTGGCGACAACGCGCATTTCGAGGCCCTCGATTTCCCCGGTCTGACGCCGACCATCGACGATGTCCGCAATGCCGCCGAGTCCTACCGCCACGTTTTCGACGCCATCCTGGAGGAATCGGGCATCAAGCTCTTGTTCCTGGCCCCGAATACGCCCCAGGTCATCTGGTGCAACGCGCCGATCAAGGGCGTTGCCGATCTCAAGGGGTTGAAGGTGCGCGTCTACAACAAGGGTTTGGCGAGCTTCGTCGAAGGGGCCGGCGGAACGCCGATCACCATGTCGTCGTCCGAGGTCGTGACCGCGGCCCAGCGGGGGGTCATCGATTGCGCGGTCACCGGCACCACCAATGGTAACACCGGCAAGTGGCCGGAGGTGATGACCCACCTGCTGCCGCTCTACATGGGCTGGGGCGTCCAGTACTGGGCCGCCAACATCAAGACCTGGAACCGGCTCGACCCAGGGGTCCGCACGTACCTGGAAAAGAAGTTCGCGGAACTGGACAAGGCGTTGTGGAAGGCGGCCCTGGACGGCGCCCAGCCGGCCATCGATTGCAGCGTCGGGCGGGAATGCAAGTTCCCCGGACTGAACAGCTACAAGATGACCCTGGTCCAGATCTCCGACGCGGACAGGGCGCTGACGAAAAGCATCATCAAGGAGCACGTGCTCAAGGGCTGGGCCAAGCGATGCGGCGCCGATTGCGTGAAGGAGTGGAACGGCACCGTCGGCAAGGCGCTCAACATCCAGTCGCCGTTGCCTTGACGGCCTAACACCGCCCTCCGGCGCCGGAGGGCGATCTCTCTCCCATGATGTGGCTTGACCGCCTGATTCACTGGACGGGCGCGCTGTGCCGTGGGGGCGCGCTCGTTTGCGGCGGCCTGTGCGTGCTCATCTCGTTCGTGATCGCGGTCGCCGTCATCATGCGCAAGATTTTCAATGTGTCGATCGTCGGCGCCGACGAGATTTCGAGCTTCGTCCTCGCGGCGAGCTGCTCCTGGGGCTTTGCCTTCGCGCTCCTGCGCCGGGCTCATGTTCGTGTCGAAACGCTCCAACTCGTGCTCCCCAAGCGCTTGAACGCGGTCCTCGACATCGTCGGTCTCATTCTGCTTGGTGGCTTCGTCGCCATTGTCGGCTGGTACGCCACGAGCGTCCTCGCCTTGTCGATCGACATGGGCGCGGTCGCCGACATGCTCGACGTGCCCCTGTGGATTCCGCAAGCGTTCTGGGTCGCCGGCTTCCTTGTCTTCACGGTCCTCGCCGTCCTTCTTCTTCTCCGCTCGTTGATGGCGTTCCTCGCCGGGGATCTAGCCGCGCTGCGGGCCCTCATCGGGTCCCGCTCGGCCGTCGAAGAAGCGGAGCAGGAGAAGGAGCGCGTGGTGTATCACCGCGGGGACACCCCATGATCCTCCTCAGCCTGGCGCTTCTGCTGGGGCTCATGGCGCTGACCATCCCCGTCGTGGCGGTGCTCGGAATCATCGGCCTGACCCTCGACCAGGTCTACTCCATGATTCCCCTGGTCCGCGGCCTCGGCGACGTGGCGTGGAAGGCGAGCACGGATTTCATCCTGGTCGCCATTCCCCTTTACATCCTTCTCGGCCAGTTGCTCCTGCACTCGGGCATCGCGGAGCGGATGTATAGCGCGCTGTCCCAGTGGTTTTCCTGGATGCCGGGCGGACTGATGCATTCGAACATCGTCTCGTCTGCCATGTTCGCCGCCGTGTCGGGGTCCAG
Organism: Rhodospirillales bacterium; assembly: GCA_965247705.1. GTDB lineage: Bacteria > Pseudomonadota > Alphaproteobacteria > Rhodospirillales > CAMCUA01 > CBDFHV01. Next base: position 162,412 of record CBDFHV010000084.1, read on the forward strand.
TGCGGCGACGGCGGCGACCATCGGGACGGTGGCGATCGATCAGATGGAGCGCTATGAGTATAACGAACGCCTGTTCCTGGGTTCCCTGGCCAGCGGCGGAACGCTGGGAATCCTGATCCCGCCGTCGATCAACCTGATCGTGTACGGAGTGCTGACCAACACCTCGATCCCGAAACTCTACCTGGCCGGGATCGTCCCGGGTCTGCTGCTGACCACCGCCTTCGTCCTCATCGTCCTTCTGATCTGCATCGTTCGTCCCCACCTGGGCGGCAAACCGGTGGATACCAACTGGCGGCGGCGAATGGCCTTGCTGCCTGACCTGCTGCCGCCGATCATCCTATTCCTGCTCGTCGTCGGGTCGATCTATGCCGGATGGGCGACGCCGACCGAGTCGGCCGCGCTCGGGGTTGTCGGTGCCGTGTTCCTGGCGGCGGCGCGCCGGCGGCTCTCCTTCGCGATCATGGTCGAGGCGATCGAGGGCACCATCATGACCACCGGGATCATCATGATCATCGTCCTGGCGGCCTACTTCCTGAACTTCGTTTTTTCCTTCGTCGGGCTGACCGGCCACGTCAATTCGGTCATCACTTCCCTGGACCTGTCGCCCTATGCCATCCTGTTCGCCGTGATCGTCTTCTACCTGATCCTCGGCATGTTCATGGAGACCCTGTCGATGATGGTGGCGACGGTGCCCATCATCACCCCTGTGATCATCGCCGCGGGGTTCGATCCGGTGTGGTTCGGCATTCTTATGATCCTGCTGATCGAGACCGCGCTGATCACGCCACCCGTCGGCTTCAACCTGTTCATCATCCAGGGGGTGCGGCAGCGCGGCCAGGTGCACGATGTCATGATTGGCGCCCTTCCGTTTGTCTTCGCGCTGCAGGTCGTGATTGCCCTGATCGTCGTCTTTCCGCAGATCCCCCTGTGGCTGCCGCAGACCCTGTGGCAGTAGGGGGCCAGCCCCCTATCGGTACAACATCGTCGGAATCCACAGGGCGATCTGGGGAAAGGCCAGCATCAGGCCAAGCATGGCGGCCAGTGCGGTCAGGAACGGCGCCACCCCGACGAACACGTCGTTGAGGGATCCCCGCCCGCGGATGCCCTGGATCACGTAGCACAGGATGCCCACCGGCGGGGTCAGGATCGAGGCCTCGCTCACCAGCACGATGACCACCCCGAACCACACCGGATCGAAGCCCATGGAGAACACCACCGGGGCCAGGATCGGCACCGTCAGCACCACCATGGGCAGGGCATCCATCACCATACCCATCACGATGTAGATGCCAATGATGAACAGCATCGTTCCCATGGGCGACAAGCCCATGTCGAGGATGAAGGCGTTGATCTGCTCCACCAGGCCAATCCCGGCGATCACGAAGTTGAGCAGGAACGAACACATCAGGATGAGTGTAATCATGGCCGAGGTGCGGATGGTGCCTTCCATGACCTGGCCCAGCATTCGCCAGCTTAGAGACTTGTTCATGGCCGCGAGCCCGAGGGCGCCGATGACGCCGACGGAAGCCGCCTCGGTGGGGGTGGCGAATCCGGCGTAGATGGAACCGATGACCACGGTGAACAGCAGCAGCGGCGGGATGAGGTCGGGCAGAACCCGGAACCGCATGCGCCAGCTGGTCTCCTCCGGCTCGCCCGCCCAGTCCGGCCGGTACATGCACAGCACCAGGATCACCAGCATGTAGAGCAGCGCCAGGGTGATGCCGGGAATGATGCCGGCCAGGAACAGCTGGGGAATGGAGGTATCGGTGAGGAAGGCGAACACGATCATGTTGATCGACGGCGGAATGAGGATGCCGAGCGTCCCGCCGGCGGCCAGGCTGCCGAGGAAAATCCGCTCGTTGTAGCCGCGCTTGTCGATCTGGGGCAGCGCGGTCACGCCAATGGTGGCGGCGGTCGCCGTGCTCGACCCCGAAGTGGCGGCGAACAGGGCCGACGTGCCGATGTTGGCGTGCATCAGGCCGCCCGGCAGCCATGACAGCCACTGGGCGATGGCGGCATACATGCGATTGGCGATGCCGGCCCTGAGGATGATCTCGCCCATCATGATGAAAAGCGGCACGACGATCAGCAGGAAGTCGCGGCTGTGGCCCCACAGCACCTCGCCGAAGGCCCGATGCAAGGGCAGCATCGAAAACACTTGGTCCAGGAACAGGCCCAGAACCCCAAGCACCGCGCCAATGGGCAGGGACAGCGCGATCAGGGCCAGCAGGGCCAGGACGGTGGTCGTCAGCATCCGTCGCCCCCCGGGCGGGGATCGGATTTCGCCCCTTGCTCGGGCGCCGTGCCGGCTTCCAGGCCCTCGAACCCATGGCCGCCCGCCCCGGCGACGCGCTCCACCGTCTCGAGGTCGCCGCGGACCAGGGCGCGGGCCGCGCGCAGGAACATCAGCACGATGCAGAAGGCGAAGAAGGCCAGACCCAACAGCCACGGCACCTGCGGGTACATCAGGGGCGTGCCCATGGGCGTGTCGGCCCGCCCGCCCAGGTCGTAGGTCTGCTCGACGACGAAGTAGCCCCGGTAGGTGAGAAACAAAAACAGCCCGCCGAAGGCCAAAAGGGAGATCACGTCGAGGACCGAGCGGACGACCAGGGGCAGCCGCCGGTAGAGGGCGTCGACCCGGATGTGGGCGCCGCGGTGAAAAGCGTAGGCGAAACCCCAGGTCATGCTGAGGGCGTAGGCGTAGCCCGACAGCTCGTCGGCCCCGGCGATGGAGTAGTTGAAGGCCTTGCGGGCGATAACCTCGAAGGTGACCAGGCCGACGGCGATCAGCAGCAGGGTGCCGCCCACATAGACGCTCAGCCTCGAAATGCGCTCGACGATCGCCTGCAGGCGTTCCATGGCTGGGGCCGTTCAGTTTACAAGAAGGCGGGCGGCGTCCGGCCGCCGGGGCTCAAACGGAAGCGCCGCGATCCGGCGCTCCCGTCCCCGCGAAAACGGCGGCCTCAGTTGGCGACCGCTTTCACCCCGAGCAGTTTGCCCACGGAATCGTTCCACGTGCCGGCACAGGCGGCGCCGCAGCGCTTAGCGAAGTCCGGAAGGACCATCTCCGCGGCCACCTGCTGCACCCGCTGCTTCTCCGCCGCCGTCGGTTCGACCAGTTTCAGGTTGAACTTGGTCAGCGGCTTCAAGGGCACGTTCACGTCACAGCGGGGATCGCCCACCGAGCACCAGATGCCGTGGTTGGTCTCCAGTTCGGCCCGCTTCCAGCCGTCCTCGATCATGGCGTCGAACTTGCCCTGCAGGTAGGCGCGGGCCTTGGAGTCCAGGCCGTCCCACCACTTCTTGTTGGCATAGATCCCCTGGAAGGCCCAGCCGGTGGTAACCGGCATCATGTGGGTCGCCACTTCCGGCCATTTGTTGAGGTTGCCCGACGTTGTGCCGGTGACCGCGCAGTCCACCACTTTGCGCTGCAGGGAGGGGACCACCTCGCGGAACGGGATGGTCGTCGGCACGGCGCCCAGTCCCTGGATCAGCTTGCCCAACGCGCCGCCGCTGACCCGCACTTTCTTGCCCTTGAGGTCGTCGAGCCCGCTGATGGGAACGGCGCACCACACCACCTGGGCGACGATCGGGAAGACGCCCAGCAGTTCGACGCCCACGTCCTTGGTGTAGGCGGCCTTGATGTGGGGAAGCCAGGCATCGGCCACCTTGCGGCCGGTGCCCAAATCGGTCAGCAGGCCGGTGATGTCGACACCGTCGTTGTGGGGCACGTCGCCGGCCGAATACTGCATGGCGGTAGAGCTGATCTCGGCGACGCCCAGCTTGGCCATGCGGTAGACCTCGGGGCCCTTGAGGCCCAAATCGGTCCGGCTCTGAACCCGCACGGCGACCTTGCCGCCGGTCATGTTGGACATGTCCTTCCAGGCGTTCTTCATCAGGATGTCGCCGGGCGTGCCCAGGGTGCCGCTGATGATCTTGAAGCTGACGGCCGGGAAATCCATCTTCTGGGCCTGGGCGGGGGCCGCTACCAGGGCCGCCGACGCGGCCACGCCGGCGAGAGTCCAAAGAATACGGCTGCTCATGGTCGTGCTCCTTTGCGGTCTGTTGAACGTGGTTGGATCGATGATGGTCTCGTTTGTTGGCAGGCATGGTTTCCGGGTGGCGGCGGTGAGTCAAGGCAGCCGGCGCTCGCGGCGTAGCTGCGGCTACTGGGCGGCGACCTCCTGGCGCGCCGGCGCCCGAAGCCTTTCAGTCAGAGCCCGAACGTCGGGGACGTCCTCCAGGCGCCGAATCATGCCGGTCACCTCGGCGGCGATGGATGCTCCCAACGCCGGTTCGCCCAATTCAAGGAACTTGCGATCGAATTCGTCGCCACCGAGGGGGACCTCGGGTTCGCCCTTGGGCAGGGGAACGTCAGCCTCCAATCGACGGCCGTCGACGGTCGCCAGCACCACCCGGGTCCCGTACTGGGAAACGTCGTCGACGGCGTTCACCGTCACCCGTTGCATCAGGTCTTCCATCTCGGCGTCCCCGATCAGGTCGTAGCTGGCCCAGGTGTAGGCGCCGCGGGCCGCCGCGGCGGCGGCGAAATAGGCGCTGAACTGGGCCTCGACGATGTTGCGGGGGCGCTTCTTGGCCGCAGCGTTGTCAGCCACCAGGCCATGGCTGTAGTGGCCGATCTCCGCCGTGATGGCGGCGATGTCCGACGGCGCCAGGCCGTGCTCGGTAACGAAGCCGATGACCGCGTCGATGATGGATTGGCTGCAGCGGCAGCAGGGGTAGGGCTTGACGGCGGTGTTCATCACCTCGAATTCGGTGCCCAGGCCGTCGAGGGCGCGGGCCGGTTCCAGGGGCTTGCTGGCGTAGAGCGCGAAGTAGCCGTACTTGCCTTCCAGCGGTTCCGTCGAGCCCCGGTAGCCGTGGCGGGCCAGAACCAGACTGAGAAGGGCGTTGTGGGCGGCCAGGCCGGCGTGGATGCGCTTGTCCCAGGCGCCGTTGAACTCGTATTGCAACGCCCCCGCGGTCTGGCTGATGTTCATGCCGAAGGCGTTGCGGGTCTGCTCCAAGGTCAAGCCCAGCAGCCGGGCGCCGGCACCGGTGCAGGCGAAGGTGCCGGTGGTGGCCGTGGGGTGAAACCCCCGGGCGTGGACAAAGGTGCCGTGCACCTTGCCGATCTTGTTGGCCAGGTCATAGCCGACGACCGCGGCCGCCAGCAGGTCCCGTCCCGTGGTCCCGGCCATTTCGCCGGCCGCCAGCACGGTGGGAAAGATCGTCACCGCCGGATGCATGACCGCGTCCCGGTGGATGTCGTCGAAATCCATCGAATGGGCATAGGCGCCGTTGAGCAGGGCGGCGTATTGTGGCGGGTAATTGTCGACCTCGCCTATGACGGTGCACGATCCTCCACTACCGCCCGCCAGCGCCTTGACCCCCGCCGTGATCGGGCCCGTGGAGTCGGCCACCGCGTGGCCACCTAGAGTGCAGGCGAGGAAATCGATGAAAAGGTCTTTGGTCCGCTCGATGACCGGCGGCGGAATATCCTCGTAACGGAGGTTCAAGGCATAGGCGCACAGGGCGTCGCTGACGGTTTCCTGCCGCTGGTTCATGGCGCTCTCCCACCCGATCCTTAGGCGATCATCCAGGTTTGCCCGGCGTGGCGCAACCCGTGACGTCGGCGGGGCGAGGTTGACGTCGCACGCGGGCCGCTTCTTAATGGCGGTACGTGCCGGCGCTCGAATTCCCATCCCTCGAAGGCCTTCAGCCATGGTGGACAGCAACAGCCTCGACCGATTCGCCCGTCCCAACCGGGTCGAGGTGGATTGCGCGGCGATCGCCCACAACGTTCGCTCGATCCGGCGTTTCGTCGGCGCGGACACCCGCATCTATGCGGCGCTCAAGGGCAACGGTTACGGATTTGGCCTAATGCGCGCCGCGCGGGAAGCCGCCGCCGCGGGGGCCGACGGCATGTCGGTGGCGGACCTGGCCGACGGCATCCGCCTGCGTCAAGGCGGGTTGGGCCTGCCGATCCTCGTATATGGCGGCCCCCTGTTTACCGCCGAGGTGGTGGCGGCCGCAGCCGATCACGACCTGACGCTCACCGTCCACGATGCCTGGTCGGTGGACGCGGTGGCGCGCCATGCCCGGTCGCCGCTCGGCGTATTCGTCAAGGTCAACGTGGGCCTGGAGCGGTTCGGCCTCGAGCCCGCCACCGCCGGCCAGGCCGTGGCGGCCCTCCACAACCACGCCTTCGTCCATGTCGAGGGAGTCGCCACCCACATGCACGTGCCGGGCATGGACGGTTTGGCAGCCTATCTGGACTGGCAGTTCGACCGTTTCCAGACGGCGGTGCAGTCGCTCACCGATGCCGGTTTCACCGTTCCCCTTCGCCTCGCCTCCAGTTCCCAGGTCATGGCGGTCACCGGCGCGATGAACCTCAATGCGGTCGACCCCGGTCACATGACCTTTGGCATCCCCAGCGGCACCCCCGTCACGACCGGCATTGACCTGCGCCCCGCGCTGCGCGGGTTCAAGACCGCTATTGTCCATGTCCACGAGGTGACGCGAACCGACTACAGGGACGCGGGGCCGTTTCCGGTGCCCGAAGTGACCCGGGTCGGCGTCATCCCCATTGGTTTCAGCGACGGATTCACCGGTCTCCATTGCGGGTCGGTGCTGGTGCGCGGGCGCCGGGTGCGGTTGCTGAGCAGGCATTCCTCCGAACACACGCGAGTCGATCTAACCGACGTCCCCGAAGCGGTGCCGGGCGACGAGGCGGTAATCATCGGCTACCAAGGCGGCGCCGAAATTACCCTCGAGGACGTGCAACGCCATCAGGGGCATCCTCGGATCGCCGACGTGGTGATGGCGATCCCGGCGTCGATCCCCCGCGTTTATGTCGAGGACGAGGCGGACAGCGCCCGGCGCGTCGCCTGAACCCCCGGAAGGACAATAATCATGGACGTGGTGGAACGCCTGAAGGTGCTGCGCAGCAAGAACGCCGGACCCTTCGTCATCACCCTTGATGTCGTGTTCACCGAGCAGTCGGATTTCGACATCGTACGCCAGGCCCTGTCGGCGGACGGGATCGCCTCCGCCTATCGAATCGATCGGGCGGACGTGCTGTCCTACGACTTCCTCGACGAACTGAAGGCGGCGAAGATCTCCTTCCGACGCCGCCGTCCCTGCGGCCACCCGGGCGATCCCGACTGCTACGGCATGAACCAGGAGGAACCACTCGCCGGGCTCTTGCGTGAGCTGGTAAGTCATTGAGGACACTGTCATGGAATCCGTAACCGTTATCACGCCGGTCGGCTGCATCGGCAACCGGGGCGTCGACACGGACGCCCTCCTCGACGCCGTCGAAAAGAACCAACCCCATGCCTTGGCGATGGATGCGGGATCGATGGATTGTGGCCCCTGGTATCTGGGGGCGGGCAAGGCCCACAGTCCCACCCTCGACATCATGTGGGATCTGGAGGCGGTGCTCGGGACCGCCGTGCCGCGGAAGATCCCGGTATTGATCGGTTCGGCCGGGGGCTCCGGCGCCAAGGCCCACGTGGATTGGACCGTGGATCAGGTGCGACGGATCGCGGTGGAGAAGGACCTGCACTTCCGCATGGCGGTGATCTATTCGGACATTGACAAGGAGGTGCTCAGCGCCGGCGCCGACAACGGCACCATCCCCGGCACCCACAGCCTGGATGACGACAGCCCCCTGACCACGGCGGCGGTCGACGAAAGCAACGTCATCGTCGGCCTGATGGGGGTGGAACCGATGATCGACGCCCTGGACGACGGCGCCGACGTGGTGCTGTGCGGCCGGGCCTGCGATTCGGCGGTCATCGCCGCCTACCCGGTGTGGAAGGGCTTCGACCGGGGTCTCTCCTATCACATGGGCGACATCATGGAATGCGGCGAATCCGCCGCCGAGGAACTCCGCCCCACCCTGCGGGCGATGGCCCACAACCGCATTCCCATCATCGGGCGCATGGAACGGGACTGCTTCTACCTATGGCCGGCGCTCGATGCTCTGGCCTGCACGCCCAACTCCTGCCTGATGCATGCCTTCTACGAGCGAATGGACATCTACGCCTCGAAGCTGCCCGGCGGCGTCCTCGACAAGGTCGAAGCCCGCTACGAACAGCACGATCCCAACACCACCTGCATCTCGGGCGCCCGTTTTCGCGAGGAGCCCTACTCGATCCTGCTCGAGGGCACCCGTCCGGTGGGCCACCGGTATGTCTTCATCTTCGGCGTGCGTACGCCGCGCATGATCGCCCAGCTCGACGATATCCTGGCCGAGGCCACGGCCGTCTCCCACCAGCGCTTCGACCCCCATGGCCGGTACGACATCCACTGGCACCGGTTCGGCAAGGATGCGGTGCTGCAGGGCGCCGAGCCGGGGGCCAACACCCTGCCCAACGAGGTGGGCGTGGTCGCCGATATCGTCGCCGACAGCGCCGAGCTGGCCCACGACGTGGCTTGCGACATGCAGACCCGTGTCGCCTTCTGGCGCTATCCCGGTCGCTACACCACCGCCGGAAACGTCGGCATGACCCTGTCGCCGGGTTCCATCGACGGCGGTGCGGTGTACGAGTTCAGCCTCTACCACACCCTTGGCGTGGACGACTACCGGCCCCTGTTCCGCCGCGAAATGATCGACATCTAGTGGTCCAATGATCATCGGGGTCGACATCGGCGGCACTTTCACAGATGTGGTGTGCGTCGACCCGAAAAGCGGCGAGATTTTCTTTACCAAGGTCCCCACCAACTACGCCGACATCGTCGCCGGCGTTCTGGAGGGGGTCTCCAAGATGCTGGCGGAGGTGGGGGCCGAGGCCGCCGACATTTCCCGCATCGCCCACGGCACCACCATCGCCACCAACGTTGTCGTTCAACGGGCCGGCGCCCGCATGGCCCTGATGACCACCCGCGGCTTCGAGGACGTGCTCGAGATCGGGCGGTTGAAGCGGCGGGACATGTACGACTTGAACATCGACGTGCAGACCCCGGTCTTCCTGTGCCCCCGCCGCTATCGCATCGGCATCCCCGAACGCCTGGACCCGACCGGCAAGGTCCTCGAACCCCTCGACGAGGCATCCGTCGCCGAGGCCATCGACCGGCTGGTCTCCGAGCATGCCATCGAAGCGGTGACCGTGGCCTACCTTTACGCCTTTCGCAACGACAGCCACGAGCAGCAGACCCGCGACATCATCCGCCAGCGCCAGCCCGGGATCTTCGTCTCCCTGTCGTCGGAGGTAAACCCCATCTACCGGGAGTACGAGCGTACGGCGGTGACGGCCTTCGACGCCTACATGCGCCCGGTGGTGGAGCGCTTCATGGGCACCCTCGAGAAACGGCTGCGGGACTTCGGGCTGACGGCGGAAATCCACGTCATGCAGTCCCGCGGCGGCGTTACCTCGACCCGGCTGGCCGGCCAGCGGCCGGTGCACCTGTTCCTGTCGGGCCCGGCCGGCGGCGTGGTCGGCGCCGCCCGACTGGCCCACGCGGTGGGCGAGCCGGACGTGGTCACCGTCGATATCGGCGGCACCAGCTGCGACGTGGCGCTGATCGCCGATGGCCGTCCAGCGGTGAATGCCACCGGCAACATCGCCGGCTATCCGCTGCCCATCAGCATGGTCGGCGTCAACACCATCGGCGCCGGCGGCGGCAGCGTGCTGTGGCTGGACGGCGGCGGCAGCCTGCGGGTCGGCCCCCGCAGCGCCGGTTCCATGCCGGGTCCGGTCTGCTATGACCGGGGCGGCGAGGAGCCGACCGTCACCGACGCCAGCCTGGCCCTCGGCTACCTGAACCCCCGATGGTTCGCCGCCGGGGAAGTGCAGCTGAATCCCTCGGCCGCCGATGCTGCCTTGGCCAAGCTGGGCGCGCGACTCAACATGTCGGCCAGTGAGGTGGCGCTGGGGGCTCAGCGGATTATCAACGTGCAGATGGCAGAGCAGATCAGACTGATCACCATTCGCCGCGGCCACGATCCCCGGAAGTTCACCCTCATGGCCTTCGGCGGCGCCGGCCCCCTGCACGCCGGCGCGCTGATCTCCATGCTCGGCATGAAGGCGGCGCTTATTCCCCAGACCCCCGGCGTGCTGTCCGCGTTCGGCCTGCTTGTCGCCGACGTGGAAGTGGAACAGCAGTCGAGCTTCCTCAAACGGGTTTCCGAGGCGGACCCCGCGGCCCTCGGCACGGCCCTGATGGAGCTTGAGGATAAGTGCCTCGCCGTCATGCGCGCCGACGGCTTCGCGACCGACGGCGCCCGGACCCGGTTCAGCGCCGACATGCGCTACATCGGACAGTCCTACGAGATCGTCGTTTCCATCGCCGACGGCGCCGTCACCGCGGCGACCTTGGAGACCGTGGTCCGCGACTTCGAGGCCGAATACGTCCGCCTCTACGGTTTCTCCAACCGCAACGATGTGGAGATCGTCAACCTGCGGGCGGTCGCCTACATTCCCGTCGAGTCCCTCGACGACTACCACCTCCATCAGACGGGCGACGGCAAGGACGCCCGCGACGGCGAGACCGAGGCCCGTTTCCTGGGCGCGGAATTGCCGCTGCCCACGGCCATCTATCGCCGTGACCGGCTGCGACCCGGCGACGTGGTCGAGGGGCCCGCCATCGTCCAGCAGCCCGACACCACCGTCCTGGTCTATCCCCGCCAAACCGCGCGGGTGGACCCGCACTACAGCCTGTTCATCGAGGGCGTCAGCGAGGCCTACAGCCAATGAGCCTGGATCCCGTCACCCTGGAGGTGCTCCGCCACCGCTTCGACGCTATCGCCGACAATATGGAGTCGACCCTGATCCGCTGCGCCTACTCCACCATCATCAAGGAAGGTGGCGACTGCTCGGTGGCGTTGTTCGACATCGAAGGCAACACCGTGGCCCAGGGCCTGGCCCTGCCGGTTCACCTGGGCAGCATGCCGCCGGCGGTGAAAAGCATGCTGCGCGCCCACCCCGCCAAGGACATGGCCGAAGGCGACGTGGTGATCATGAACGACCCCTACGATGGGGGACAGCACAACCCGGACATCATCTGCATCGTGCCCGTGGTGGACGCGGGCGAGACGGTGGCGCTGGCCGTGTCGCTGGCCCATCAGCAGGACGTAGGCGGGCGCACCCCGGGCTCCAACCCGGTCGATGCCACCGACGTCTACGAAGAGGGCCTGTGCATCCCGCCGGTGAAATTCTTCGAACGGGGCACCATGAACCCGGTGGTGGAAGCCTTCCTGCGCCGCAACGTGCGCTACCCGGATCTGCTGTTTGGCGACCTCAACGCCCAGATCGCCTGCGGCACCACGGCGGCGGCGGAGCTGAAGGGGCTGATCGGCACCTACGGCCGCGACTTGATCGTCGAGGCCATGGCGGCCCTGATGGACCGGGCCGAGACCCTGACCCGGCGGGAGATCGAACGCATCCCCGACGGCACCTACAGCTTCACCGACTGGCTGGACAACGACGGCATCGAGCTGGACAAGCGGATCGCCATCAAGTCCAACGTCACCATCGCGGGCTCCGACATCCACGTCGACTTCGCGGGCACCAGCCCCCAGGTGCGCGGACCCCTGAACTCGGTGCCGTCCTGCGCTCTGTCGGCGGTGCGCTACGTGATCAAGGTGCTGACCGATCCCACCATCCCCAACAACGAGGGCTGCTACCGCATGCTGCGGGTGAGCGTGCCCGAGCGCACCGTCCTCAACCCGGTGCGTCCTGCCGCCGTCAACTGCCGGGCGGTGACGTTGCGCCGCTGCGTCGATGCCACCATGGGTGCCATGGCCCAGGCCTTGCCCGGACGGGTGCCGGCGGCCAGCAACGGCCACCCCCTGCAGGGACATTTCGGCGGTTACGACGAGGCCACGGGGCGCCACTTCATCGTCTCCGAGATGGGCACCGGCGGCATGGGCGGCCGGCCCTCCAAGGACGGCATCGACTGCATCTTCACCGACACCTCCAATTCCGCGAACATCCCCGTGGAAGTGGCGGAATCGACCACCCCGATGCGCATCCGCTTTTACCGGATACGCACCGGTTCCGGGGGCGCCGGCCGCTATCGGGGCGGCTGCGGCTTCGAGAAGGAATACGAGTGCCTGGCCGATAACGTGATCCTGTCCCACCGCGGCGAGCGCCACTACACGCAGCCCTGGGGGCAGGCCGGCGGCGGCCCGGGCGCGTCATCCTGGACCACCGTGATCAGGGCGGACGGGAGCGAGCACAAGGTGCCGTCAAAGCAGACCATCGTTCTCAACCATGGGGACCGGGTGGTGATGGCCACCACCGGGGGCGGCGGCTACGGAGATCCCCTGGAACGGCCGCCCGAAGCCGTCCTCGACGATCTGCTCGACCGCAAGATCAGCCGCGAGAACGCGCGAGACGATTACGGCGTCGTGTTCAAGGACGACAGCGTGGATACCGCGGCCACCACCCGTTTGCGCCAGAATATGAGAACGACGGCCCCGCCGGTGGAAAACGGCGCCTGACCACGGCGTCAACCAGTGAAACGGCCGGCCCCGCCACCGCGCTCGCCTCGCCCGCCAGGCTACCGATAAATGATGTCCGCCGCTGGGAAGGCATCGAGCGCGCCGGACAAAAAACCCTCCACCACCCCGTTGAAGGTGTCGGGGCGTTCGAAGTAGGGGGCATGCCCGGTCCCGCGGATCACCGCCAGACGCGAGCCGGCCAGCCGGCGGTGGGCGGCCTCGGCCACCTCGAGCCCCACCGACCGGTCCCGCTCTCCCCACACCAACAGGATGGGAATGCGCCGGGACAGGGACGCAAGGTCCGCGCCGACACAGTCGTCGTCCAGCTTGGTGGAGAAGTAGCCGGCCAGCCGCTCGAACGTCTCCCTGGCGCCGGGCGAGTTGTTGATCCGCACCTCCTCGTCGACCCAGGCATCGGTGACCAGGGACGGATCCGCGTGCGCCCGGGTCAATTTTTGGCGAATGCCATCCGCATCGGTCTTCAGGATGGCGTTGGCGATCATGTGACGAACATCGGCCCCGACCTCGACTATTCCCAGGCTGCCCGCCATCACCAGCGACCGCACCCGCTCGGGCTCCCGGCAGGCCAGGGCGCCGACGATGTGACCCCCCAGCGAGGAGCCGACCAGCACCGCCGGCCCCGTCCCGATCCCGTCCAGAAACGACTCCAGGAACGCCGCATAGCCGGGGACGGAATGGTCGAAGGCCCCGTCCTTGGTGGCGAATCCGTGGCCGGGAAGATCGATGGCATAGCCCCGATAGCCGGCGGATGCGAAGGCTTCGACGTTGTGCAGCCAGCGATGGGCGTAGGAACTGACGCCGTGGACGAAGACCATCGGCACGCTCCCGCCGCCGCCTTCGATCACCCGCGTGATCGTGCTGCCGACCAGGCAGGGATACGAGATCATGAGTTTCCTCCGATGGTCCGCTATTGCCGCGCCATCGGCTACAGGAGCGGCAGCACCTCGTCGATAAAGCGGCGGACCTGCGCGCGCTGGTCGTAGGACGGGAACCGAAGGCTCACGGTCGTCGCGCCAGCTTCGGCATACTCACGAATCCGTGCCGCGCAGCGCTCCGCGGGGCCGGCGGCGACCCACAACCGGATCTTCTTCATGGGCATCTCGGAACGATAGTACGCGCTGAGGAATTTCTGGCTCTCCTCATAGGCGACGGCTTCGTCATCGCCAACGTTGAGGTTGTAGTAGATGCAGGACTCCATGCCCTCCGGGTCCCGTCCCGCCGCTTGAGCCCGTGATCGAATGGTCTCCCAAGAGCTCGCGAACTGGGCTGGCGTCATGCCGACCGTCATCCAGCCGTCGGCCAACGTCGCAACCCGTTCGAACGCCTTGCGGATAATTCCCGGCTTGCCGCTGACCAGCGGGTTGTTGGCGATCCAGATGGGCGGGCAGGGTTGTTGCACCGGCCGCGGATGGATGGCGATCTCCTCGAAATTGAAGAAGGTGCCCGAGAAGCTGGCGGGTTCCTGGGTCCACAGGGTTCGCAGAACCCGAATTCCCTCTTCCAGCCGCGCCACCCGCTCCCGTGGATCAATGCCGAAGGCCTTATATTCCAGGTCGAAGTTGGCGCCGAACTCGCGTCCGCCAATGCATGCCGCAAGCACCGTGCGGCCCTCCGAAAGGTTGTCGAGCGCCGACCATTGGGCAGCGAGCAGGATCGGATGGCGCAAGGGAAAGCTCGCCATACAGGCCACGCCGAGCCGAACCCGCCGGGTTCGCGCCGCGACGGCCGACAACAGGGCAATGGACTCCAGCCGCGGTCTGGCGAACAGGTTGTCGCCGACGAACACGTCGTCGAAGCCCTCCGTCGCTTCGGCGAACTCGGCCATCTCGATGAGTTCCAACGGCGACGTGGCGCCGAAGCTTACGCTCTGGTTCGGGAGCAAAAGGGCGAAGCGCGGTCGGCTGGCCATGGCACTTCCTCTGTGCTAGCGGGCCACGGCGGTCGGCGGCGATACCGAATAGTGCCTTTGGGACAGCAGATCCGATGAATTTTCATCGTCGGCGAGCATCACAATCGTGTCGTTGGGGAGCCACCGCAGGATGAGTCGATCTCCACGTCCCAGGTGCATTCCCTCGTCCTCTCCGCTCGTCTTTTGGTGGCGGATCAGGAAGTCTGCCAACCCACCGTCCAGGGTCACCGTGTACTTGACCGTGGCCCCGGTATAGACCTCTTCGATGAGAATTCCAGACAGCTCGTTGTATGGATGGGAGTCCTCCGTCCCGCCGTCGATGTCGTCCGTTTTAAGGATCGGCGTGATCCGCTCGGGCCGCACTGCCACGACAACTCGCGTTCCCGCCGCAAAGTCGGCGCGGGACCGGATACGGCGCTCACCCGCGATGGCGATCGAGATGCCGCCCGGGCCCCGCTCGACGACCTCGCCCTCGATGAAATTGGCCTCGCCGATGAAGTCGGCGACGAAGCGGTTGGCGGGCCTTTCGTAGAGGTCGCTGGCGGTTCCGACCTGGACGATCCGGCCGTCGTGCATGAGCGCGATGCGGTCGGACATCGCCAGCGCCTCCTCCTGATCGTGGGTCACGTAGACCACGGTCACGTTCAACTCGCGCTGGATGCGTTTGAATTCCACCTGCATCTGGTCGCGCAGCTTGCGGTCCAGGGATCCCAGGGGTTCGTCCATCAACAGGATCGGCGGATCGAACACCAGGGCGCGGGCCAGGGCCACCCGCTGCTGCTGACCGCCGCTCAACTGTCGCGGATAGCGGGTGTTGTAGTTCGCCATGCCCACCATGGTCAGCACCCGCGTCACCTTTTCGTCGATCTCCGCCTTGGCGACGTGACGCATCCGCAGGGGAAAGGCGATGTTGCGCGCCACTGTCATGTGGGGAAACAAGGCGTAGTTCTGGAATACGACGCCAATGTTGCGCTTGAACTCCGGCAGATTGGTGACGTCGCGGCCGTCGAGATACACCAGCCCCCGGTCCGGCGCGATGAACCCGGCAATCAGCATCAGCGTCGTCGTCTTCCCCGAGCCGCTGGGCCCGAGGAGGGTGAGGAATTCCCCCTCGCCGACGGAGAACGACAGGTCGTCAACCGCCGTCACTTCCCCGTAGCGCTTGGTCACGTCCGCCAGTTGCAGCTTCATGGGACGCCGCCCGCCGCCGGTCCCGCAACCGTCGGTCCTGCCACCGTCGGTCCCGATAGTCCACGGTGCGCCATCGGCGCGCAATCCATACCGATCGCTCGGGCTACGCGCCGGCGTGGCGAAGAGACGCCTCGCCGCCGGGGTCGCGCGTCCGATAGTAACCCTCCGCGACCCGGCGACCGGTTTCCCGCAGCAGCCGTTCCTCGGCTTCCTCGCTCGCTTCCTTCGGTAGCTTCAGGATCGTGTTTTGGCACAAGGTGGGGATGGACTCGGCGTCCTCGCGCACGATCCCCTTGGGGTCGCGCCCGCGCTTCACCATGCCAATACCCTGCTTCACCATCTTGCGGAACAGGGTGACTCCGCGGTCGGTCGAAGCGAGGTGCTCCAGGGCATGGATGGCGATCGGCCGCTGGCCGACGAACACGTCCAGGTCGCCGGGGAAGCGTTGGCGCTCCTCGTAGGACCGGCCGGGCAGCTCGCCGAAGGCCGTCTTCGCCGCCATCTCCCAGCTCATCGCCCCGTGGCCGGGTTCCGGCTGGCGGAGGTTGATGTTCATGGTGTGGGTGTCGTCGATGGGAACCGACCAGATGGTGGCGCCGGGCCGGCTGAAGACCTTTTCCTCCTTCGCGTCCTCCCAGTTCGGCGGCACTTGGATGACGTTGGGCAAGATGAGGTCGTTGATCCGCACCCAGACGTTGGGGCCGACCCGCCGCGTTGCCGTGTAAATCATGCCGAGGGGCGATTCCTGCCATTCGAAGACGCCGTCCAGTCCGTAGGCCTCGGAAAACTGCACATTGCTGGAGCGGGTGTGAAGGAAGACGGCGTGGACGGGGTCCATGCCGTTGTCCAAGATCTGCATCCAGTTGCAGGGGATGATGAACTTGGCCGGGAAGTACCCCGGATGGGTGAGCGTGTCGTAAAGGGGAAACGGTGGCATCTCCGCCGCCGGCCCCATGTAGGCGAAGACCGCGCCGCTGCACTCCTGCACCGGATAGGCGCCGTGAAAAAGCCTGTCCTTGAGCGTGCTCGAAGGGGGTTCCCCGGGTGTCTCCAGGATCCGGCCGTCAACGTCATAGTGCCATCCGTGATAGCAGCATCGGATGCCGCGCTCCGTGATCTGACCGTATTCCAACGAGACACCGCGATGACTGCAGTGAAGCTGCAGGAGACCGGCGCGCCCGCCACGATCCCGAAACAGCACAAGGTCCTCGCCCATGATGCGGATGCGTACCGGCAGGTCCTTCAGTTCGTGGCCGAACCCGACCGGCTGCCAGAAGCGTCTCAGGTATTCGCCGCAGGGCGTCCCCGGACCCACGTGGGTCATTTCCCGGGTCTCGTGGGGAACGTCACGCTGATGGTAGGCGCCGTAGGTGGACGTCAGAAATGGCCTCGCTGCGCTCATGTCCTCCCCCGCACCGGAAACTCGTGACGTTGTCTCGGCAGCCGGACCCGTGCTGCCCAACACTCAGAATACCGCCCCTAAGAAACGCCGCTTGCGTGGCTTGATCGGTGGGATAATGGGCATGAATGCAAGCCCTGGCAACAATGGGGCCGCCCATTGGTCCCGACAGGCCACTAGGACGGTGCGAGGAGGGCGGTGACGGTGCGGACGTCGGCGGCGTGCTCGATGTTGCGCAGGCTTTCGAGGGCCCGGCCGGCGGCGTTTGGGTCAAGCACCGCGGCGGCGCAGCGGGCGAACTTCCGTTCCATATCGTCGGCGGTAAATCGGGTACGCGGATCCCACGGGTCGCCGGCGCAAATCTCAGTGTAGCCGTTGTAGCGTTGGGCGCCGGTGACGATCTCGACACTGGTCGGCGCGCGGGCGATGGGTCCGACCGGGTCGTTCCCGAACGCATCGTACCGCACCTCGATCGCGCGGGGTTCCGGCGCCAGCTCGATCCGGCTTGCCAGTCCCAGGATGCGGGGATCGGCGATGGTCTCGGGTTCCAGCAGTTCGGGGAAGTGGTGGCGCCCGTAGGCGCTGGCGGCGAAGGCGTAGGGCGCGCTGTGGGTCGCGTCCAGCGCGTCCCGCGGCTTGGTAGTCCGGAACACGGGGCTCTCTGCCGCCCGTCCCATCAGGTTCACGACGATGCGCTCGATCCCATCGGGCTCGATGCGGTGCTCCTCGACCAGTGCGGCGATGAGGTCCATGCCGTGATGGAGGAAGCGGCAGCAGGGATAGGGTTTGAACGAGGTATCCCGAATCCACCACCGTTGTCCCAGTTCCGCCACCAGGGTCTCCCCGGCCCAGCGCGGCGAGCCGAGCATGCGCCACAGCCCGTAGGGTCCCTCGAGGACGCGGGGATCGCCGGTGAACCCCCGTGCCGCCAGCAGGCTGGCGGTGAGACCCGCCTGGGCGATCCAGCCCGCGCAGCCGTACTTGGTCATGGGAACCGGCGTTGACGCCGTCAGCTTGATGGCGTTGCCGACGGGCGTGTTGTAACCGGCGATGCCCAAGGCCCACGCCATGCGTTCGGCGTCAAGACCGAGCAAGGCGCCTGTGCTCGCCGCCGCGCCCAAAGCGTTGGCGCTGAATCCGTACACCGCCAGGTGCCCCGCCGACAGCTCCGGCGGGGCGCCGTCCAGCACCACCGAGCCGGCGAGCGCGGCCGTCACACCGGCCGCCACCTCGTAGCCGATGGCCAGCGCCCGCAACAGGTCTTGCCCGGAAGCGCCGACGCGTTCGGCGACGGCAATCGCCGGGGGGAAGACGAAGGGGACGACGTGCCCCCAGTTGAGGAGCACCTCGTCGAAGTCCACCGCATTCATAAGCTCGGCGTTGGCGAAGGTCGCGGGAGCGCAGCCGAGGCGGGCGTCGGAGCCAATGATGCGCGCCTCGGGCGGACCGCCCTGATCGCGTGCGAACGCGACGGCGATGGTACCGAGATCGATGGCATAGCCGGCGAGCAGGCAGGCGATGGAATCGATCAGCACGTCCTTCGTTCGCGCCACCACCTCGGGCGGGATCGAGGCCAGGGTTGTCTCCGCGGCAAAGGCGGCCAGGGCGGCGGTCGATCCCGCCGGTCCACCGTCCGGTAGGGGGTCGTCGCCCGTCATGATCGGCGGCGCAGCAACAGGCCGAGCGCGACGACGACCACCGCGAAAGTAATCAACAGCGAGGCCACGGCGGCGATGATCGGATCGTACTCCAGGCGCACACTGTCCCACATCCGCCGCGGCAGGGTTACGGCGGACGTGCCGCTGATGA
The DNA here is from genome assembly GCA_965247705.1 of Rhodospirillales bacterium. Lineage (GTDB taxonomy): Bacteria > Pseudomonadota > Alphaproteobacteria > Rhodospirillales > CAMCUA01 > CBDFHV01. The sequence continues at coordinate 181,192 of CBDFHV010000084.1, forward strand.
AGATGGTGATGATCACCTCGTCGAAGGAGGTGATGAAAGCCACCACCGCGCCGGCGGCGATCCCATGGGACAGCAGCGGCAGCGTCACGAACCAGAAGGTCTTCAGACGCGAAGCGCCGAGGCTCAGCGCCGCCAGCTCCAGGGACCGGTCGAACCCCCGCACCACGGCGCTGATGACGATGACCTGGCGCGGCAGGGCAAGGACCGTGTGGGCAAGAACGAGGCCGATTGGCGTGCCCACCAGCTTCAGCGGGGAAAGGGAGAAATAGACAGCGATCCCCGAGATAATCACCGGCACGACCAGCGGCAGTACGATGATCACGTGCAGCAGGCGTTTCTCCCAGAACCTCCCCCGCACCAGTCCGATCGCCGCCGGGGTGGCGATGAGGGTCGACAGCAAGGCGACGCTGGCCGCGACCTGGAAGCTCAACAGCGTCGGGCCGGTCCAATCGCGCCGGCCGAAGTATTCGGCGTACCAGCGCCCGGAAAACCCCTGGGGGGGGAAGATCAGGAACGACGTCGAGGTGAAGGACATGGGGATGATGACGAACGTGGGCAGGATCAGAAGGATCAGAACCAGGATCGCCGTTCCCCAGTAGACCGCCGCCCCCGAGCGGATCAGAACGTGCTCGGTCAGGGTCAACTTCTGCGCGCCCGCCTCGGCCATCACAGGCCACCCCACATCCTGTCGAGGCCCCAAAAGCGCTCGTAGACCCAGAACATGGCCACCACGACCAGCAGCAGAATGCCCGCCAGGGCGGCGGCGAAGCCCCAGTCGACAAGGCTGTTCACCTGGGTCTCGATCAGCATGGATATCCACACATCCTTCGGCCCGCCCAGAAGCGCCGGGGTGACGAAGAATCCGCACGACATGACGAACACGAGAAGACAGCCCGAACCGACCCCCGGATAGGTGAGCGGCACGAACACCTCGAGGAATGCGCGCGCCGGCCTGGCGCCCAGGGTCCGTGCCGCCAGCACCAGTTGGCGGTCGATGTTCTTCATCACGCCGTACAGGGTCAGAACCATGAATGGCAGCAGCACCTGAGACAGCCCGATGAGCACTGCGAGGCTGTTGTGCAGCAGGTCGAGGGGCTCGCTGATGATGCCGAGCCATTGCAGCGCGACATTGACCACCCCCTGTCGGCCCAAGATCACGATCCAGGCATAGGTCCGCACCAACAAGCTGGTCACCAGGGGGATGGCCACCACCAGCATCAGCAGGGTCGCGGTGCGCGTTCCAACGGAGGTCAGCAGATAGGCGACCGGATAGGCGAGCACCAGACAGACAAGCGTGACCAGCGCGCTCCACTCGATGGTAATCCACAGCACTTGCAGGTACACGGAGTCGGAGAAAAAGCGCGCGTAGTAGGCCAGCGTGAAGCCCGACTCATTGTGAAATCCCTGCGCCAGCAACCGCAGGACCGGGTACACGAGCACGATAACGACGAACGCCAGGCACGGCGCTATCAGCAAACGGTGAGCGCGCCTGCCGCGCGCCGCGAATGCCGTTGAACTCAGACTGTCGGACACGATTCGAAATCCGAGCGGACCCAATGATCCCCGTGGTGGCACCGCCTCAGGCGGTGCCACCAACGCGCCAACGCCCCGGCGCAAAGCACCGAGGCGTTGGTGCGCGCCGTCGTCACTGTGTCTTGAGCCGAATCCGCGGATTTACTCAAGACGTGCCGCGGATTCCGCAGTTTCGCCCAGTGGCCGCAACAGCCCGGAGCGTCCTGGAGCTCACTCCAGGATCCACTTGCTCCAGCGCGTGGCCACGTCCCCACCGTTGTCGGCCCACCACTGGTCGCTGACCCAGAAACCCCGCTTCTCGTTCTCGGGGCCACTGGGCATTTCACGCGCCCGCTCGACCGAAAGATGTTTGAAGGCGAGTCGATTGGTCGGACCATAGGCGATCAGCTCGGCGAGACGGGCCTGGCGTTCGGGAATCGACAAGGAGGCGACCAGCCGCATTGCGTTTTCCTTATGCTTCGTGCCTTTCGGTATCGACCAATTGTTCGTCCGGTTCGCAGCCTCGTTGAGCTCGATGTCGATGGGCTGACCCTGAAGCTTCAACGTATCGACACGCCCGTTGAACGCGGTCGCCAGCACCACCTCGTTGGTGACCAGCAACTGCGGAGAAAGTCCGCTGTCCGTCCACCACTTGATGACGTGATCTTTCATCTTGGACAGGCTCTTCCAAGCACGGTCCTGATCGATCGGATAGAGCTTGTCCTTGGGCACGCCGTCGGCAAGCAGGGCGAACTCCAGGTTGGGGCGAATCCCCCGCTCGCCGCCGGCCATGGTGCGGCGGCCCGGAAACTTCTTGACGTCCCAGAACTCGGCCCAGTCCTTCGGGTGGGATCCGCCCGGAAATGCATCGGTGCGGAAGGCCATGCACTCGGAAGCTGAATAATTGCTAACGCCGTACTTCTTCCGTGCGCCGTCGATCATATTGGCCAAGTTCGCCTTATCGAACATGTCGTAGTCCATCTCTTCGAAGTAGCCCAGCTTGCCAAGAGTGATCAGGACAAAGCCTTGGGTGTCGAAAACGTCGATGGTGACATTTTTCGCATCGACCATGGTCTTGATCTTGGAAAGCGTCGGTAGCGTGGCCTCCAGAACCTTGATCCCCGTGTCCTTCTCGAACGGCTTCAAGAAGGCTTCGCGAAGGTGGTCCTGAAAAGATCCGCCCCAGCCGCAAAACGTCACGACATTTTCCTGGGCACGGGCCCGCACCGACAAATAGGGGCTCGCCACCGCGACAGTTGCGCCGGCGCCAACCTTCTTGAGAAACGAACGGCGGGAACTGCTTTTGCCGCGTTGTTGCTTTGTCATCCGAATTTCCTCCCATTATTTTGCGGTCGAGCACCGCATTGAAGCGCCTCGCAGGCGGACACCTCGTGGCGTGGACGGCGCGCCATCTCCGGCGGCGATCCCGAACACCAATCCAAGCTATCACGCTAAGCGATGTTTCCCGGCCCATCAACTGGATATCGGGGCGATGCGCGGTGGGACGCTACCCCTGGCGACCCTCGGAGCCGCCCAAGTCATGGAATGTCCGACCTTCCGTCGATGACGGCGCTGGGGACCGGTATGCGTTGCAAGCGCAGATGCCAAATCGCGGCGAACACCGCCAGCAGCGCGAAGCCGATCACGTCGGTCAGCCAGCCGGCGTAGATCATCACGAAGGCGGCCGCCAGCGCTATCAAGCGCTCGACCGCCGTCAAGGGCATGACCAGCCAGCCGATGGAGGCAACGGAAAGCGCCAGAATGCCGACCACCGCCGTGGCGAAGGTCCAGGCCACCTCGACGGGGTCGCCGAAGCCGAGCAGGGCGGGACCATAGACGAACATGTAGGGAATGATGAAAACGGAAATCCCAAGCTTGAAGGCGCTGATGCTGGTCTTCCAGGGGTCGGAATCGGCGATCGCCGCGGCCGCGTAGGACGCCACCGCGACCGGCGGCGTGATCGACGACTTGGCGGCGCAATAGATGATGAACATGTGGGCGGCGACCAGCGGGACGCCGATCTTGGCGAGTCCCGGCGCCAGCAGGGTCGCCAGGATGATGTAGGCGGCCGAGGTCGGCATGCCCATGCCGAGGATGACCGCGACGATCATGGTCAGCACCAGGGCCACGATAGTGATGCCGTGGGATGCCTGGAGGACGATGTTGCTGACCTTCAGTCCCAATCCGGTCATGGTGATGACGCCGGCCAGGATGCCGCCGATGGCGCAAGCGACACTGACCGGGGCGATCACCCGCGGCGCTTCCAACAAGGCCTTCGTAAACACCTTTCTGGCGTTGCGCCGGTTCTCGGGGTCGAGAACGACCACCAGGATCGCCAAGGAGATGACCGACCACAGGCCCGCCGCGGTCGGTGTGTAGCCTTCAAAAAGCAGGTAGATCATCACCACCATGGGGAGCACCAGGTATCCCCGTTTGAGGATCAGGCGCGTGATCGCGGGCATCTCGTCGTCCACGTCGATCCCAAGACCCAGGCGCCGCGCCTCGAGATCCACCATGGCAAAGACGGCGACGAAGTAGAGGATTGCCGGCATCAGCGCGAACCCGATGACGTCGGCGTAAGAGACGCCGACGAACTCGATCATCAGGAACGCCGCCGCCCCCATGATCGGCGGGGTCAATTGCCCGCCGGAGGAGGCGACCGCCTCGACGCCGGCGGCGAAGGTGGCCGGATAGCCGCTGCGCTTCATGGCCGGAATGGTGAAGGCGCCGGTCGTCACCACGTTGGCGGGGGAACTGCCGGACAGCATGCCCATGAAGGCGCTGGCGACGACGGCGGTTTTGGCCGGTCCGCCGACGGTCCGCCCGGTCAGCGCGCGGGCCATGTCGGTGAAAAAAGTTCCCGCCCCGGACGACAGCAGCAACGTGCCCAAGAGCACGAACAGGAAGATAAAGTTGGCCGTCACCGCGATCGGGATGTTCCAGATGCCATCCGTGGTGAGGTAGGCCAGCTCGATGACTTCGCCGAGGGCATACCCTCGATGCCAGAAAGGTTCCGGAAAGACATTTCCGAACAAAGCGTAGAAGAGGAACACCACCGTCAGAATCACCAAAGCCCATCCAACGGTCCGCCGGGCCGCTTCCAGGAGGACGATGACCAAGACGACGCCCATCGCGGTCTGCATGGTCGTCAAGTCGGTGGCGTAGGTAAGCCGATTGGAGATCTCGACGGCGTTGAAGACCAGATAGGCGGACGGCGCCACCGTCATGGCGATCAGGCAGCCGTCGGCGGCCATCCCCAGCCTGCCTCGGGATCCGTCGAAACGGGTCAGTGAAAGGCCGAACAGGACGATCAGCGCGCCGGCGAGATGGGTGGGGTAGTGGATCTCGGCCATGGGGGTGCCCACGTAGGCCACCACCAGGTGATACCCGGACATGGCCAACGCGACCGCCGCGAAGGCTCGTCGAAGGGCCCTATTGAGACGGCCGTCGGGCGAGGTCCCCATGCCGGACTATGGGATACGGCGGCGGAGCGTCACCTCGGTGCCGCCCCGCCTCGCGGATCGCCTACTTCAGCGCGCCGATTTCCTTGTAGTACCGCGCCGCGCCGGGATGCAATTCGACACCGACAACAGCCGCCAGCCGTTTCGGGTTCTGAGTCTTGAAGATGGCGTGGATGGCGCGGAAATCGTCGATGTTGTCGACGATCGTCTTCATGATCCAATAGGCGGTGTCGTTGGGCGTGTCACTGCGGCAGATCAGATTGGCGCTCGAGCCGACGGTCGGTATCTCCTTGTCCTGTCCCTTGTAGGTTCCCGCCGGAATGGCGCTGCGCACGAAGCCGCTGTTTTTCTTCTGCAGCATCTTGAACTTGTCTTCGCCGATGGTCAGGAAGGTGACCGGAAGGCTCGCCGCCACTTCCGAAACGGCGCCCGAGGGATAGCCGCTTGCGGTCTGAAAGCCGATCACCCGGCGGTCCTTGAGGGCCGCCGCGCCATGGCCGAACCCGCCGCGGCCGATGATGTTGAGGTCGGCCTCACCGCCCGGCATTCCATGCACTTGGAGAATCATGTCGACCATCTGAACGGCCGTAGCCGCCTTGGGCTGGGAGAAGAACCGCTTGCCCTTGAGTTGGGCGACATTGGTGACGCCGCTTTCCTTGGAGACGATGAGGTGAACGGCACTGGTCCACAGGGCGGCGAGGCCGCGAACGCTGTTGATCTTGCGCGGAAACGGCGCCTGCCCTTGTGCCGCCATGTTCAGCGCCACGGCCTGGGCGAGGCCCACATCCACCTTCTTGTCGTCGAGGGACACGATGTTAGCGTTGCCGCCGCCCAGTTCGGTGCTGGTCTTGACCCCGTGGTCGCTGAACAGCTTGGCGAGACCGGCACCGGTGACGAAGAACGTGCTGCCGGATGTCCCCGTCTTGATGGCGAGCGACGCCGGTTTCATCTGGGCCATCGCCGGCGCGGTCGCCAGGACGGACGCCACCGCCACGGCACCGGCCAGGACTGCGGAGATATATTTAGTGCGCATGTGTGTTTCCTCCCAATTTCAAGGCTTCACGCGCCGGCCCGCGATTTTTGCCAGGATTTATCTGTCGCGACGCGTCAGGATTTAGCTTTTCCAGCCGACACATTAGATCAAGGATGGTGGGTTGGCAAAATTCCAGCGAGTCCCGGTGAAGACGGAGGTCAGGAAATGGAACCGAGCGGACACGGGAGACGGCTGGCCGGGAAGACGGCGATTGTGACCGGGGCCGGCGCGGGTATCGGCCGCGCGGTCTGCGTCCGGTTCGCGGAAGAGGGCGCAAACGTGATCTGCGCCGATCGCGACATGGAAACGGCGGGCGAGACGGCGGGCATCATTGGCGAAACCGGTGGCGGCGCGGTCGGTTTGGCGTGCGACGTCTCGAACAACGACGACGCGAAGAAAGCGACCGATGTCGCCCTGGAGCGTTTTGGCGCGTTGCACATCTTGGTCAACAACGCCGCCACCTGGGTGGCTGACGGGACCGTCGTCGAGACCAGCGAGGAGGACTGGAACGGAACCTTGGCCGTCAACCTGACCGGCCCCTTCCTGATGAGCAAACATGCCATCCCGGCCATGATCGAGAGCGGCGGCGGGAACATCATTCACGTTGCATCCCAGTTCGGCCACGTGGCGAAACCCGGTCGGTCGTGGTACTGCGCGGCGAAAGCCGGGCTGATCAACCTGGCCCGCGCGATGGCGGCGGATCATGGCGCCGACAACATTCGGGTCAACAGTCTGTCGCCGGGGCCCGTCGGCACGGAGCGGACACTTCGGAACTACGGTGGCGCGGAAGCGGCACGCCAAGTCATGGGCGTGCGTACCCTGCTTGATCGCATGGGACGACCCGACGAGATCGCCGCCGCGGCGCTGTTCCTTGCCAGCGACGAGTCTTCCTTCATGACCGGTGCCGATCTCCTCGTCGATGGCGGCTACGCGGCTATCTAATCCCGGCAAGTGACAGAAGTGACTCACCCGCGCCTCTTGGAAGCCCATTCGGGACCGGGTTGGGCGGGTCTCAGACCCGCCCCTACGCAAGCAATTTCGAGGGCGTAGGGGCCGGTCTCAGACCGGCCCGCCTCTGCCGCCTGCCGTGGTTCGGGGGCGTTGATAGGGTCAATTCAATCGCTCACTGGCATTCAGACATCGCCCTCTGATTTTGGGGTAGCGAGAGGTCAGAAGTCCTCGACCGGAAAAACCGGGGGAATAGGATCTATCTCGTCCATCTCGTCGCCGATCTCCTGCTCGATCTCCTCCATGGCGGTCAGAAGGGCGGCGAGGCGGCGCATGACCTGATCCAGTTCGTCGTCCGGAATCGTCAGATCGACGGCGCGGGCCATTGCGCGCACTTGATCCCTTGTCAGCTCCATGGCTCCCGCCCCACTCGTTGTTTCCCCGCGGCCTCCAGGTCGGGATGACGGCACCGCCACGGGGTCGACTGCTCGTACGCATGAGCCATCCGAAGGATCACGTCCTCGGCGAACGGACGGGCCGCGATCTGCAGGGACAAGGGCAGGTCGGATCGGGTGAAGCCCATGGGGATCGCCATTGCCGGCACGTTGGCGACGCTGAAGGGGAAGTTGCAGAGACGGCGCATGCGTTGTTTCGCAATCAGATCTTGGCTCATGTCCGCCTTTTCGGGCGATTCATCGATTCGTTCCGGGGGGGTGAGATTCGTTGGGCTGAGCAGGGCGTCGTTTCGGCTCAGTGCCTCGAGTATCTCGCGGCGGACGATCCGCCGGGCGGCCATGGCCCGAGTGTAGACCGCGGCCGGGACGAGACTTGCCGTCGCCAACCGGGTCCGCGTGCCTCGATCGAACTCGTGCCACCGCGTCCGCAACCATCGACGAAGGAAAGCAGAGCCTACGTCCACGTCGGACGTGAGCATTTGCAAGGGAATTGCGTGCTTGGCGCGGGGGAGGGAGACCTCCTCCACGGTGGCGCCGAGAGATCGAAATACGTCCACGGCGGCATCCATCGCAGAGCGGACCTCGGGGTGGATGCCCTCGGCCGACGCCATTTCGCGCACGACCGCCAAACGAACCCCCTTCAGGGTCGGCGTCATGGCGCCCCCGTAGTCCGGGACCGGCTGGTGGCTGGCGAGTGGGTCCTTCGGGTCGGCACCGGCAATTGCCTCTAGGACGATGGCACAATCCCCCACCGTACGGGTCAAGGGGCCGATCGTATCGTTGGTCCAGCCGAACATGACGCCGCCGTATCGGCTGACCCGACCGAACGTGGGCCTGAGGCCGACGACGCCGTTTGCCGCCGCCGGTCCCCGGATCGACCCCCCCGTGTCTTCGCCGAGGGAAAATGAACACAGGCCGGCCGCGGTGGCGACGCCCGAACCGCTGGACGAGCTCGACGGCGAGTGCTCGGCATGCCACGGATTTCGCGGCTGGCCGAAGGGGAAATGGACGGTTCCCCCCTTTCCGAACTCGTGAAGGTTCTGTTTGCCGAGAAGAATCCCACCGGCGGCGTCGAGACGCTCGATCACCGTGGCATCGTGGTCCGGAACGTGGTCGGCGAGAATGCGCGAGCCCAGGGTGGTCAGAATTCCCCGGGTGCAGAGTTGGTCCTTTACCCCATAGGGAATCCCATGCAACGGACCGCGATAGCGCCCGGCTGCGATCTCCCGCTCGGCCTCGCGCGCTTTCGCCCGGGCGCGGTCTCCGCACACGGTGATGTAGGCGCGAAAAATAGGATCCCAGCGTTCGATCCGACGCAGATAGATCTCGACCAGGTCAACGGGTGAAATCTCACGGCGCTCCATAAGACGCGCCTGCTCGGCGACGCTCAGAAAGGCCAGTCGATCGTCGCCCGCGGTCATGAAGACCTCCCGCGTGGGCATGGCGTTGCGCCCGCTCCCGGTTATACCAGGGCGCACGAATAAAGACCCATGTCCTCGAATCGATAGTGGCATCGAAGACTACGTCCTTGTGCGAGGCGCCGTGTATGATCCGAGCCGTGACACCCGCGGACGAACGGTGAGGGAAGGCGTGTTCATGGCTACGGACCAGTTTCTCGGCGACAAGGCCTGTCCGTTCATCCGGGTGGCGCCCCGGCCGCCGAAGCCGAGGGACCGGGGCCTCACGGTTCTGGCCGATAAGAACCTGGGGATGAACGCCTGCGCCGACCTCATGGAGACGGTCGCGGACTACGTGGATTTCGCCAAGTTCGGGACCGGCGTATTCCGCATTCAGTCGCCAGAGTTTCTGACCCGCAAGATCGAGTTCTATCATCGCCACGATGTGCGGGTTTGGATTGCCGGGGACGCGACCGAGATGGCCTTCTGCCAGGGTGTCTCGGACCAGCTCTACAAGGCGGTCAAGGCGATGGGGTCGGACGGCGTGGAAGTCTCAAGCGCCCAGGTCTCGATGACGCTGGCCAATAAGTGCGAACTGATTCGCATGGCCGCCGGTGAAGGACTCCTAGTCGTCGCCGAGGTCGGACAGAAAGGCAACGAGACCTGGACTCGCTACCAGAGCTACATCTTCAGCCAGATCGAGGCCTGCATGAAGGCGGGCGCATGGCGGATCCTGGTCCAGGGCGAGGGCATTTCGGAAGACGTGGAAGCACGCAAGGAAGAACTGATTCTCAATATCGTCGCCCGTTTCGGCGTCGACGACCTCATTTTCCAGGCCAAGGATTCCGACACGCAGCAGTGGTTCATGGAAACCTTGGGCAACGACGTCAGCCTGGACGTGGAGAGCCATCAGGTGTTCGAGCTTGAATTGATGCGCCGCGGTATTCGAAAACGGGGCGTGTTCGGCATTGTCGGCAGTGTGCCAAGCACGTGAGTCGAGTGCGTCGAATCCCTCAAACGCGGAACGCTTTCAAGTCGCTCAAGTCCGGTTTACCGCCAACGTCGATGCAGAACTCCAGGAGTCGCTCACCGAGATCGGCGGGCCAGCCCCCATAGGCGACATTGGACCGGAACTTGCCCATCAATTCGTCTCGGGTCAGAGGCTCGCGCACGCCGCCCCGCATATGCGGTTGACGCATTTCCTTCACCGCGCCATCGCGAAACGTCACCTTCATGTGCCCCGAATAGTTATCCGGATATTCGTTGTTCGGGTCGATGACATAGCGGATCTTTGCGGCGAGACGCAGGATTCGCGGATCCTTCACCTTCTCATCGGTGAACTGGATCAGTCCCGCGTCACCTTCGAAGAAGCCGACCGCCATGCACCATGGCATGCTGAACTTGGCGGCGTAGCCGGTCGGTGGGACGTGCTTGTCGGCCAAGGGCGCCCACAGGCGGTGCACCAGTCCTTCGCCGGTCTCGCATTCGATGTCGACGATGTCTTCCGCATCGACCCCTTCTGCGGCAAGGCGGATCGCGCAATCGATATAGGGATGGATCATCGTGCCACATGCGTAAGGCTTGAAGGCAATCCGCTCCATCAGCCATTCCGCGCCGACGCCATTGGTCAGGTAATCGAAGTTCGGTGTCGCCGTGGGCGCGAAGGCGCGGAAGAATCCGTGCGGGCCATCGAATACCGTGCGCGGGCCGTTGAACCCCTGCTTGGCGAATAGGGCCGCGCGCAGACCGGATTGGGCGGCCCAGCCGGGGTGCAGGCGCTTGGTCCAGGCACCATCGGTCAAGTACTCGACTATACCGGAAGACATGCTGCCGACGATGCCGAATGCCATGGTCATCGCGTCCTTGCCGAGGCCCAAGGCCGAGGCGACACCGGCGGCGGCGCCGAAAGGACCGATGACACCGACGGGATGAAAGCATTGTTTGTGGATCTTGCCAGGGGCCACATGGTTCAAACGGCAGATGGCTTCGAGCCCGACCGTGATGCCGCGGAGGAGGTCTTCGCCGCTGCGTCCGAACCGTTCGCAGGCGGCAAGGACGGCGGGAATGACCATGGCGCCGACTCGGATGGGGGCGCCCTCCAGGGTATCGTCAAAGTCTTCACCATGGGTGGCCGTGCCGTTGATCAGGGCGGCTCCCCCGGAATCGAGACTTCTCGCGTGTCCAAAGACGGTACAGTTTCCCTCGCCGTCCCATCCGCCGAGAAGTTGATCAACGTAGTCCTTCTGGCGTGCGGCGATGCACAAACCCGCCATGTCGAGAAAATCGTTGATCGCCGCTTCGGTGGCTCGCGGCGGCACATCGGTTAGCCCGGTATTTGCCAGCTTTTCGGCGAACCTCTCCGCCATGGTGGGTCGGCTTCTATCGAAAATCGAGTCGGTCATCCTCCGCCCCCTTCCGCCGTCGCGGCTTGATCGGCGGCGTGTTTCGAGCGTCCCCGCAACCAGGTGACCAAGCCGCCAACCAGAAGGATCCGGACCTGGCGCGGCGACATCTGGTGGCGGAGGAGGATTTCGCCGCTTTTCCCCGGCAGGCGCGCACGGATCGCATCCGTCTCCTGCACGCTTCGACGGACGTCGGCGAGCGTCAGGACGTCACCCTGTTTCAATCGCCCGTGGTCGGCGGCATCGGCGAAGGTTAGCGGCAGCACGCCGGCGTTGACGAGGTTTTGCCAATGAATGCGGGCGAAACTCTTGGCGATGACCGCGCGGGTGCCGAGGAAGCTCGGGCCCAGCGCGGCATGCTCGCGGCTCGATCCCTGCCCATAGTTGGTCCCCCCAACAATGGCGTGACCCGTGGCACCTCGGCATTCCTCGGCCCGTCGAACATAGGTCTCGTCAATCCGCGAGAAACTCAATCGGCTGATTTTCTGAACGTTGCTGCGCAGCGGCATGGCTTCGGCCCCGGCGGGCACGATGTCGTCGGTGGAAACGTCGTCGCCCAGCCTCATCAGCACCGGCAGTTCCATATTATCCGCCAACGGCTCGATGGGCGGCAGCGAAGCGATGCTCGGTCCTTTGACGATCTGGACTTTCCGAGCCTCGGCAAGGGGCAGCGGGGGAATGAGGTCGTCCCGCGGCGACTTGCCGGCGGTGGGGAAGTCGATGCGCGGGTAGGGCATGTCGAGGTCGCGAGGATCGGTAATCCGGCCGGTGAGCGCCGATGCGGTCGCCGTTTCCGGACTGCACAGGAAGACACTGTCCTCCTTGGTGCCCGACCGGCCGAGGAAGTTCCGAGGCACCGTGCGCAGGGAGTTGCGGCCCGTGGCCGGGGCCTGCCCCATGCCCATACAGCCGTTGCACCCGGCCTGATGAAGGCGCCCGCCGGCCTGGACCAGATCGGCGAGAAGGCCGCTGCGCATTAGGTCCAGCAGCACCCGCCGGGTGCTGGGATTGATGTCGAAGGATACTCCCGGCGCGATCTGGCGACCGCGCACCATGTGGGCGCAAATGGCGAAATCCCTGAAGCCCGGGTTGGCGGACGACCCGACATAGGACTGATACACCGGCTCTCCGGCAACGTCGCGTACGGGAACGACGTTGCCGGGGCTGGACGGTTTGGCGATCAGAGGGACAATAGCCCCGAGATCGATCTCGTCGTGAAGGTCGTAGTCGGCGCCGGGGTCGGCTTTCAGTTCACGCCAGTCGGCCCCGCGACCGTGGGCATCGAGAAAGGCGCGCGTCTCGCCGTCCGAAGGAAAGACAGAGGTGGTGGCGCCCAGTTCCGCGCCCATATTGGCGATGACATGGCGGTCCATGGCCGACAGGCTTGTCACCCCGGTTCCATGGTACTCGATGATCCGACCCACGCCGCCGCGCACCGAGTGCCGACGCAGCATTTCGAGAATAACGTCCTTGGCGCTGCACCAGGGCGGAAGCGCTCCGCTGAGCCGCACGCCCCAGACTTCGGGCATGCGCAGATGAAGGGGCTCGCCGGCAAGAAGCGCCGCGATGTCGAGGCTGCCGGCGCCGAACCCGAGCATCCCCATGGACCCAGCGGAGCATGAGTGACTGTCGGCACCGGCGAGCGTCGCGCCGGGGGCGCCCAGCGCCTCCATGTGTACGGGATGGCTGATGCCGTTGCCGGGCCGGCTGAACCATACGCCGAACCGCCGGGACGCCGTTTCCAGGAAGATGTGGTCGTCCGGATTCCTGAAGTCCGCCTGAAAGAGGTTGTGATCGACATACTGCGCCGCCAGGTCCACCTGAACCCGGTCCAGCGCCATGGCCTCCAGGGCCAGCATGGTGAGCGCGCCCGTCGCATCCTGCAGCAGAACTTGATCGATCCGCAGCGCCACCTCTTCGCCGGGAACCAACCGGCCGTCGAGCCGGTGGGCCTCGATCAGCTTCCTGGTGACACTTCGCGGTGGCTCCCGTGCCCCTTTGGCGCCCATTTTCGATACCTCATCCACACGTCATGCCGCATTTAAAGTGGCTGATATTGACAGCCCTTAGTGCGTTATCATAATGGCGTTCAGGTGAACTTTATCAGCCCGCGTCGTGTCCCGTGCGACACCGGTCATCTGTCTGACTTAGTCCACCAGTGCACCTTTTGCTTGATCCAGTGCGTTGGCCGCGATCCGATTGTGCCTCTTCACTTGCCGTCATGGCGCGGGATCGGTCCGGCCGCGAGCCCCTCGCCGCTGGTCCCCATCGAGAACATGCGCACATGACCGAAAACACCTGTCTCAACGTCGCCGAGTTCGCGCTTGGTCTCCGCCATGAGGACATCCCGCGGGACGTTGTCGAGAAGGAAAAGGATCATCTCCTCGACGGTCTCGGCAATGGTCTGGGTGGTGCCGCTTCCACATTCGGCGAAATGGTCATCCGCTACGCCGCGGCCATCGACAGCGCATCCGAATGCGTGGTGTGGGGGACATCGCGCAGGATGGGATGTCTGCTGGCGGCCTTCGCGAACGCCAGCTTCGCCAACTATGGCGAGCTCGAGGACGCCCACTTTCGCACCAAGTTCAAGCCCAACACGGTCCTGACGCCGGCGGCGATCGCCGTCGCCGAGAAGGTCGGGGCAAACGGCCAGGACCTTCTGACGGCCGCCATTGCCGCCAACGAGATATGCCTTCGCATTGCCACCGCCACCCATGTGGGCACCGACGGCTACGCCCGCGGGTGGGTCGGCACCAGCAGCATGGGGGCCTTCGGCGCCGCGGTCGTCACCGGCCGTCTGCTTGGATTTTCCACGCAACAATTGGCCCATGCCCTGTCCCTGGCCGGCGGCCAGCCTTGCGGAATCTGGAGCGGCGGCATGTCCATGGCCAAGCGGGTGCATATTGGACGCGCCGCCGAAAACGGGATCTCCGCCGCCTTCATGGCCGCCCAGGGCGTCACCGGCGGCTTCGACATCTTCGATGGGGAATGGGGCAATATCGGGCATATCATCTCGCCCGCCTACGAGCCCGACCTGATCGACAAGGACCTCGGCGTCACTTGGATGACGCGAGAGATCGGGCTGGAGAGCTACCCCACCAAGGGCGGCGCCCATTCGGCCATCGACTGCGTCCTCGACATGCTTTCGCGGGGTCCGCTGGGGCCGGCGGACATCGACGCCATCCTGGTGCGGGCAACGTCGGGAATCGCCAACAACCGGGCCCTGCAGCTCTTCCCACCCGGCGATTTCTTCGAGGCGCAGAACAGCATGCCCTACATTTTGGCGGTGACACTTGTCGACGGCGCCTGCACGATGGACCAGTTCACCGACGACAAGATCCACAACCCCAAGATCTTGGAACTTGCCGCCAAGGTCCGCACGGTGCCCGACGCCGAGGCCGACAAACTGTCGCCGAAAACCAAGACCACCTTCGTCGACATCACGCTGAAGAACGGCACCACCATCACCAGCCGGGTCGATTACTGCAAGGGCGAACCGGAGAATCCGCTGTCCCGGGACGAACTGAACGCAAAGTTCAAGCGCGCCGCGGCGCCAGCGCTCGATGGTGCGGTCCTCGACGAGATCATCGCCACCGTGGCCCGCCTCGAGACGTTGACCAACGTCCGCGACCTTACCCGACTGCTCGTCAAGGAATAAGCCATGGCAGGATTTCTCAGCTTCGTCGAACCCACGAGACCGATGATCGACTGGCCGCTGCTCCAGACCCTGCGCTGGGAGCGGACCCGCCAGATCATGGCCGAGGAAAAACTGGATGCGATCCTCACCAACGTGGTCGACAGCGTCATCTATCTAACCGGTTGGCCCAAACACCGCACCAGCGTGCATCCGGGGGCCTATGGGGTCCTCTTCGTACGGGACGAGCCGGAGCCAGTGATTTTCTGTTCAGAGGGGGATTCCCGGGCCAGCCTATCTGATCGTTTCTATGACGACATTCGGGTGCTGCCGCCCGCACAAGGACAGTGGGTTCCGATCTACACACAGGCGGTCGCCGACCATGGCCTCGCCAAGGCCCGGATTGGCCTCGACGGGCGCATGACGGCATCGCTTCACAACCGCTTGGCCGACGCCCTGGCGGTCGCCGAACTGGCGAATGCGAGCCCCGTCCTCGACCGCATCCGCCAAGTCAAGAACCCGGAAGAGATCAAGGCCTACGAGGTCACGGTCAGCCTGGTCGAAACGGGCATCAACGCCATTATCCGGGCGTGCAAGGAGGGCGGGGGACGTTATACGGAGATCGAAGCCGGCGCCCTTGGACAGTACGAGATGCTGCGCCGCGGCTGCAACACGACCGACCTTTGGGTCACCTCCGGGCCGCGGGCGGCGCCGGTCCGCCGCTACAGCACCGACCGGATGATTCGAAGCGGCGAACTGGTTGTCATCGACGGCCCCGGCAGCTTCAACGGTTTCCGCTCCGAGTTCGCGCGCACGGTGTGGACGGGAGGCCCGCCCAGCGAAGATCACAAGCGCATCTATCGAACCGTGTGGCAGGCCCATCAGGCCGCGCAGAAGATCCTGAAGCCGGGAACGCGCACATCGGACCTGGAGAAAGCGTGCCTGGAGCCGGTCAAGGAAGCCGGACTCGAAGACCACTACGGGGGCTATCCTTTCACCGGTCACGGCATCGGCATCCGGGCCGAGGCGTTCAACGTGACCGCCCGCTTCAAGGAGATGGACGTGACCCTCGAGGAGGGGATGCTGCTGAATCTGGAGCCCGGCATCTGGTGGGACGGGGTCGGTGGCGTCCGGGTGGAAGATACGTACCTGGTGACCAAGGACGGATTCCGCATCATCAGCCGCGCCCCCTACGAGGACGCGCTTTTGGATTAGGCGGCCCCACCCGCCCCAGCGCAATGCCCGGAAGGAACCTCCATGGACTGGGACAAGCTCTTCGAGAACACCGAGTTGGCCGGCTACAAGGCCGGCGGTCACGGGGCGCGGATCGGTTTCGGCAGGAAACCGGCCGTCGTCGTCGTCGACATGATCAACCTCTACGTCAGCCCGCGTTTTGCCTTGGGCCACGGGGAAAACACCCGCGCCGTCATCGACGCCAACAAGGTCTTGCTCGATGCCGCGCGGAAGGGGGACGTACCGATCTACTATTCCAACGTCGGCCTTCGCGCCAGCGCGCCGGAGAAGGGCATCTGGGGCGAGAAGGTGGGGGGCGCGAAGGAGATCACGCCGGAAGCGGATCTGGTGGTGGCCGACCTGAAGCCGCGGCCGAGCGATATCGTGGTCACCAAGGAAAAGGCCAGCGTGTTCTTCGGCACCCAGCTTGCCAGCATGCTGCTCTATCAGGGCGTCGATACCATCATCGTCACCGGGGTCACCACCAGCGGCTGCGTCCGTGCCACCGTTGTCGACGGTTTCTCCTACAATTTCCGCGTCATCGTGCCCGCCGAGTGCGTCGGAGACCGCACGTCGCTGCCCCACAAGGTCAGCCTCTTCGACATGGATATGAAATACGCCGACGTCATGGCGTTGTCGGAAGTGCTGACCCACCTCGATCCGCGGCAGCAAGGACCTTGTTGAGAACGAACCGTTGGGCGATGACCGCGGCCGCGAACGAGATCATGGCCACGATGGCCTAATGGTGGCCGGCGCCCTGCTGGGCAACGCCGACCCTGTTGGCCACATCGCCGTCGAGTTCGATCTCCGCCGCTTGCGTGCGAACGTTTCCGTTGGCCGCGCGGGGTACCGATCAGTCCGCGGAACGACGCTTGATCAAGGTCGTCTTGTCGATTTCGAAGACGATCTCACCGCGCTGGTTGAGGACGTGGTCACGGAATACGACCAGGCCCGCATTGGGCTTGGAGGTCTCCCGCTTCGACAAGACCTCGACCTCGGTGGTGATGGTATCGCCGGGACGAACGGGGAGTAGAAAGCGGCCACGATTGACCTCCAGCAAGGCGATCATGGTGGTCCGGAAGAGGCTCTCCGTCATGCCGGTCGAGATCGCCATGGTCAACGAACTGGGTACGATTCGTCCGCCGAATTGGGATTTCTTGGCGAATTCCTCGTCAATGAACAGGGGCACGTGGTAGCCGACAAAGGCGCAGAAGAGCGATTGATCGCCTTCGGTGATGGTCCGGCCGTAGGTCGGATAGCGGTCGCCGACCGTGAAGTCCTCGTAATACTTGCTCATGAGCGTGGTCCTGATCGGGCGGTGGGGCCTGGTCCACCTGGCGTCAACAATCGGATTTCTGGCCGGGCGGCGGCGCGTAGGGAATTTCCTTTTCGGCCAGGTCCCACAGGAAGCGCGCCGTGCTATTGGCCTTCTCCTCGATGACGTGGCCGATGAGGCCCCCGGCCCTGGAGACCACGCCAATGCCGCGCATGGCATCCAACGGCAGCCCGATCTCGAGGAGCAGCGCTGCGATGGCCCCGGTGGCGTTGATGGGAAGATGCCGGCCGAGATTGCGATCGACCTCGGCGCCCAGCACAAGCAGCAGCTCAACATAGGTTCCCCCGATCCCGGCCGCCTCGCCGATCTCCAGAAGGCGCTGGGTGCGCGGGTCGTCGGGTTTGTGGAACGGATGCCCGAATCCGGGAAGCGCCCGCTTCGCCGCCCGGTGCTCGGCAACCACCCGGCGGCAATAGGCATCGCCTGGCTCGTCGCCCTCGACCCCCCCATGGAGGATTCGGGCGCAGTCCTCGATGGTGCCGACGAAGACGTTCCCCAACGCCAGAAGCCCGGCGCCGATGGCGACCTGGGGATGATCGGAAATGTTGTCGATGATCAGGCGGGTGACCAGGGAACTGGGGGTGAACCCATGCTCCATGAGGGTCACCAGGCAGGCATCCAGGATCCGCACCTCGCCTGGCTCGGGGAACCGGTCGGTGAGCAGGAAGTAGAGCACTTCGGTGTACGTACGTTCGCCGATCAGATCGTTGACCAGGTCTTTCCCCCTGATGGTCACGCTCGACGCATCGTGGGTCGAAATATGGGTCACCGGTTTGGTCATGGTCTTCTCCCGGGATCGGCTTCGCGCGACAGGGGTGAGCAAGGGAGTCAGTTATCGAGCACGGCCGTGGCCTTGATCTCGATAAGCGCATGTTCCCGAATGAGGGCGGCGACAAGCACCCCGGTGGCCGCCGGATAGGGCGGCTTGAAGAACTCGCGGCGGACATCGGCGGTCTTTTCGTATCCCTCCATGGTCAGAAAGTAGTCCGTCGTCTCGACAACGTTGTCGAACGAAGCCCCTGCCGTGGTCAACAGCGCCCCCATCTTCTGAAAAATATAGCGGGTCTGGGCGGCAATATCGCCGCGGCCGACGATGTCGCGGTTGTCGTCCGTCGCCGTCATGCCCGAGATGAACATCAGGTTCCCGACCCGCACCGCCGGCGAGAACGTCATCCGATCCGACCAGCGCTGTCCCGCGATGACTCTTTCGTACACCGGCATGGTCTTGATCTCCTCTGGAGGGGCGACGGCGCGATCGGGCGCCTATGACGACGAATGGTGGTGCCGCTTGCGCAACATGTAGGCATGGTACGCGGAGAGCACCGTCTCGCCCCGCTGGTTGGTGAGATCGACGTTGAAGCGGACGATGCCGAAATCGCGGCCGTCCTTGGGCACGACCTCGGCCACCTCGAACGACGATTGAAGGGTGTCGCCGGCGAATGCCGGATGGAGAAACCGGCAGCCCTGCTCGATGAAGGCGACGATCGAGGCGTGCAGCCGTTCCGACAGGGGCGTGGCGCCGAGAACCGTCATCGCCATGACCAGAAGCCCATGGGCGACCGGCTTGCCGAACTTCGTGGTTTTTGCGTATTCGGGGTCGTAATGAATCTTGTGCTTGTCCCCGGTTAATTTCGCGAAGAGCTGATAATCTTCCTCGATTATCGTATGAGTTGCGCCTTCGAAACGGTCACCAACGCGAAAATCCTCGAAATAATACTGCTCGGACGTGACCATCGATTTGCCCGGTACTTACCATCGCCAAGCGTCTGGGAGTCTCGCTGGAAACTTGACATAATTTCCGGGCGCGGACAAACTTTTGGTTTGCCGCGGCCTCGGAGATCTCGAAATCATCGTTCAAGAGCCACATCAAGTGGGCCGAAATCTGCATGTAGGTCGCCTTGAAATCGACAATTCGACCAACGGGAGGAAGTTCATGTTAGATACGAAAACTCTGAGAGACGGTTTGGCCGTTGCCCTGGTGGCGGCGGCCGTGGGCCTGTCGCCCCAAGCGGCACAGTCGGAAACCGGTGTCACCGACGATACCATCAAGATCGGCACCTTCGGTGTCATGACCGGTCCCTATTTCACCTACGGCAAGGTGATGATGGACGGCGCCCAGATCGTCTATAACGAGGCCAACGCCGCCGGCGGCATCCATGGCCGAAAGATCGAGCTTATTCGGGAAGACGATCAGTGCAAGCCGGCCTCGGCGATCGCCGCGGTCAAGAAGCTCATCCACCAGGAAAAGGTGTTCATGATCAACGGCGGCGGCTGCAGCAACCCCAGCCTGGCCGCGCGTCCGGAGATCGAAAAGGCCAATATCCCGTGGGTGATTCTGACCTCCATCGGCGAGGGCATCACCAATCCGCCGGCACCCTACATCTACACGCCGGTGCTGACCTCGAAGATCGAGAGCCGGGCCCAGTTCAAAAACGCCATGGACCGGGGTTTCAAGCGGATCGCCATCATCGCCTCCCAGGACGCCTGGGGTCGGTCGCGCTACGAGCCGCTGATTGAGGAGTTCAAGAAGAACGGCATGACGCCGGTCGCGGACGTCGAAATGGTCGACACAGCCAACGACGCCACGGCCCAAGTGCTGAAAATCAAGCAGGCCAATCCGGACGCGGTTCTCATGCTGCTCTATTCGCGCTCGGCCGCCATGTACATGCGCGACGCCCACAAGCTGGGTTTCAAGCCGGCTACCATCGGCACCTCGGCCACCGGTGACCTGCTGACCCTCAGCAAGCAGGTTGGCGAGGCCAAGGCCCTGGAAAACCTAGTCTCCATCAGCCTGGTGAACTTCACCCCGACCGATCCGGAAATGGCCGAATGGCGGACGCTGTTCAAAAAGTACTATCCCGGCGACACCATGCTGGTGAACCACCTGGTCGGCGTCGGTTCGGCGACCGTGGTTGTCGAGGTTCTGAAGCGTGCCGGGCGCGACCTGACCCGCGATCGCTTCCGCCAGGAAATAGCCAAGCTTGCCAACTTCCGCTCGCCGGTCTTCGCCGGGCCGATCACTTGCTCCGAAAAGGATCACCAGTGCAACAAGAGCGCCGGCTGGGTGAAGCTGAACATCAGCACCAACGAGGTGGTCTCGGCCCGCTAGACCCCCCGATACCGAACCTGGCGGCCGGGCCATCGCCATATGGCTCGGCGGCCCCCTGTTGCGGCGGTCGCTAGTGTTCCGATCGAGACATTTCGTTCCCATTAAATCTACGCAAACTGCGACCTTCACCCCCGGGCTCAGGAACCAAATGTTAGAATCGCAACACTAGATGCTCGTCTACCTCCTGATCGGCGGGCTTACCGCCGGCAGCCTTTACGCGTTGATCGCCATCGGTCTGGTGCTGGTCTACAAGGCCACCAAGGTGGTCAACCTGGCGCTCGGCGATCTGCTGATGATCGGCGGCTTCCTCGCCTATACGTTCCACGTGCTCGGTGGGCTGCCCTATTTTCCCGCCATCCTGCTGGCGATTGCGTGCTCCTTCGTCATCGGCGTCGTCATCGAGCGCCTCGTCTTTCGCCCGCTGATGAACGTAACCCTGCTCAGCATGCTGCTGGCCACGGTCGGGCTGTCGTTCGTTCTCAAGGGGACGGGTCGTCTGGTCTGGGGCGGCAAGGGCGACTTCATTCCGTTTCCGCCGATGATCTCATCGGATCCGATCATCGTCGGCGAGATGATCGTCCCGCCGTATCAACTGGTCGCCTTCGCGGCGTCCATCTTGATCATGCTGGTCTTCTGGCTGTTCTTCAAGACGACGAGCATCGGCAAGAAAATGCAGGCGGTCGCCGACAATCCCAAGGCGGCCCGGCTGGTCGGCATCCGCATTGCCCATGTCTACATGTTGACGTTCGGCATGGGCGCCGGCCTGGCGGGCGCCGCGGCGATACTGATGGCACCGATCACCCTGCTGTTCCCCGATATGGGGTTCGTTCTGTTCTTCAAGGCCTTCGCGGCGGCCATCTTCGGAGGCCTCACCAGCTTGCCCGGCGCGGTGGTTGGCGGCCTCTTCATCGGCGTCGTGGAGACCCTGGCCGCCGGCTACATCGACACGGCTTTGCAGGACGTTGCCGCGTTCATCGTCATCATGTTCGCGCTCATCTTCATGCCGAACGGCATTTTTGGCATTCGTGGCCTCAGGAAGGCGTGACATGGGGGCACGGCTTTTGGGCAGCCGCGGCTTTCTTGTCGTCCTGTTCGCGGTCCTGGCCCTGCTGCCGGTGGTGGCCAATCCATACATTCTGTACGTCGCCAATCTCGTCTTTATCTACATCATCCTGGCTTTGGGCCTGAACATACTGGTCGGCTTCGCCGGGCAGTTCGCCCTGGCAAACGCCGCGATGTTCGGTATCGGCGCCTATACGGCCGGTCTGACCCAGGTTCATTTCGGATTTCCCTACTGGCTTGCCCTGCCCAGCGGTGCCTTGGTGGCGGCGATGATCGGCACGCTTATCGCGTTGCCGGCCCTGCGCATCAGTGGGCTGTACCTGGCGCTGGCGACCCTTGCCTTCGCCCACTTCACCCAGTGGGTGTTCATAAACTGGGAAGGTGTGACTTTCGGCGTCGGCGGGTTCGCGGTGCCACCCGTCGACTTTTCGCCGCTGCCCATCGAATCCGAATACGGCGTCTATTATCTGAGCTGGCTGCTCACCATCGGACTAGTCGTTTTTGCCTGGAACGCCATGTGCTCGCGCATCGGGCGGGCGTTCGTCGCCATTCGCGACAGCGAAGTCGCCGCGGAGGCTCTCGGCATCGACCTCCTGAAGTACAAGACCCTGGCGTTCGCACTGAGCGGTTGCTACGCCGGTCTCGCCGGCGGTCTGTTTTGCGCCCTGTTGAACTTCGTGGCGCCCGAGGGCTACGACCTTTTCCAGGTTGTCCTGCAGAAAGCGATGATCGTTGTCGGCGGCATCGGCTCGGTTGTCGGTTCCGTATTGGGGGCGCTGTTCCTGATCATCGCCAACGAGTTTCTTCGCGAGTTCAAATCGACCCAGGAAATCGTCTTCGGCGGCCTTCTCCTTTTTTTCGTGTTGTTCATGCCCAAGGGCATCGCCGCCCAGTTGAAGCGATGGCTCCCCGGCTGGGAGGAGCCCTTCTGCAAGGCAACCGCGACCGACGAGGCGGGCCGGTTCCAGGCGGCGCTGCTGCGCGACGGCAAAGCGCCGCCAGACCAACCCGGGCGACCGGCATGACCGTCTTGTCCATTCGCGACGTATCCATCGCGTTCGGGGGCGTCAGCGCGCTGTCCAACGTCAGTACCGACGTCGCGCCCGGGGTGATCATGGGCGTGATCGGCCCCAACGGCGCTGGCAAGACCACGCTGCTGAACGTCATTTCCGGGCTGAACAAACTGAGTGAAGGCGAGATCGTCCTCGACGACACCGACATCAGCGGCATGAAGCCCAGCCGCATTGCGGCGCTGGGCATCGGGCGTACTTTCCAGACCTCGCAACTGTTCCCTGGCCTGACGGTGCTCGAGAACATGATGACCGGGCTGCATCTGAGAGGGACCACGGGGTTGTTTTCGGCCGCGTTCCGCAGCAAGGCCATGCGCGAGGAAGAGGCCGAGATGTCGGCCAGCGCCCGCGAGGCGCTGAAATTCGTCGGCATGGAAGCGTTCGCCGACCGGCCGGGCGATGCGCTGTCATTCGGCCAGCAGCGGATCGTGGAGATCGCGCGGGCGCTCATCAGCAGCCCCAAGGTGGTCCTGTTAGACGAGCCGGCCGTGGGCCTGGACGTCAATCGGGTGGCCCAGTTCGATCGACTGTTGCGGCGCATCCGCGACGAACACGGTGTCACGCTGGTGCTGATCGAACACGTCATTCGCCTGGTGATGGGCGTATCGGACCGCATTGTCGTCCTCAACGCGGGCAGCAAGATCGCCGAGGGAACGCCCGACGAAATCCGCCGCGATCCCGGGGTGATCGAGGCCTATCTGGGCAGGGGCATTGATGCTGAACATCCGCGGTCTTAAGGTGTGGTACGGCATCACCGAGGTGCTGCGCGACGTTTCCTTTTCCGTACCGTCCAACAAGGTCATCGCGCTGCTCGGCGGAAACGGCTCGGGCAAAACCACCATGCTGAACGCGTTGAGCGGCCTGATCAGACCCAAGGAGGGCGCGATCCTGCTGGACGATCGGGATATCACCGGATTTGCGACCCACCGCATCGTCGAGCTTGGCATCGTGCAGGTCCCGCAAGGCCGCGAAGTATTCAGCACGATGACGGTGCGGGACAACCTGGTCCTGGGGGCGGCGTCCCGTCGCGACAAGGAAGAGATCCGCCAGGACACCGAGACCATGCTCGACACGTTTCCCGTACTGCGCGAGCGCGAGTCGCGCCGCGCCGGATTGCTGAGCGGGGGCGAGCAGCAGCAACTTGCCATCGGCCGGGCGTTGATGGCGCGGCCGCGAATTCTGTTGATGGACGAGCCATCGGCGGGTCTTTCGCCGATCATCGTCGAAGGCTTGATCGACACCATCAGGATGCTGCGGGACGAGCGGGGATTGACGATCCTGCTGGTGGAACAGAACGTGGGCGTTGCCTCGGCGGTCGCCGAGGTGGCACACGTTCTCCGCGACGGCGAGGTGGCCCTCACGGCGCCGGCCGGAGAGCTGATCAACAATCCCGAGGTTCTCGCTTCCTACCTCGGGCACTGAAGACGGAGAACGACCATGGACATCAAGAAGCTCGACCACATTGGCCTGACCGTCAGCGATATCGACGACACGATCGCCGCCCTCGAGCGGGTGCTGGGCGTGACAGCCTTCGGGCGGGAAACCCGGGACGAGGACCAGGTCAAGTTGGGGTTCGTGCCCCTGGGAGATACGCCGCTCCAGCTCCTCCAGCATTGGGGCGAGGCGGGCAGTCCGGTCGGTCGCTACTTTCGAGAGCAGGGGCCGGGCAGTCCTCACATCGCCGTCGAGGTCGCCGACATTGAGGGCGAAATGGCGCGATTGCGGGAAGCGGGCATTCCGTTGATGAGCGAGGCGCCCCAATCGGGGGCGCGTGGTTCGCTGACGGTGTTCATCGACCCCGCGGCGACCGACGGCCTGCTGACGGAACTGGTCGAACATCCCAAGAAGTCGACGCCTCGGTCTTAAAGACTCCGGCAAACGAAACCAAACGTGCCAACCGGGAAACGCAATCCATGTATCGTCTGAGCATCGATACCGGCGGCACCTTCACCGACTTCACCCTGGCCGACGAAGACGGCACCCTGGGCAAGGCCAAGGTCCCGTCGTCCCGGGACGTCAGCGCCTTCATGTCCCAGGGACTTGGCGTCCTGTCGGCGACCGCCGGCATGACCACGGACGCTCTCCTGGGCCAGGTCCGGCTGCTCGTTCACGGCACCACGGTGCCCCTCAATACGCTGCTCCAGGGGCGGGGGCCGACCATGGGGCTGCTGTGCACGGAAGGGTTTCGCGACACCCTGGAGCTGCGCCTCGGCTATCGGGAGGTCCGCTACGACCTCACCTATGAGACGCCGGCGCCCCTGATCCCCCGCAACCTCAGGCGGCCCGTGCGGGAGCGCATGGACAGGCACGGCCACGTTGTCTTACCGCTGCGGACCGAGGATGTGGAGGAGGCCGCCGATGTGTTCGAACGCCACAGCGTCGGCGCTGTCGCGGTCTGCCTGTTGTGGTCCTTTCTCAACCCGTCGCACGAACGCCGTGTGCGCGACATTCTGAGCAAACGCCTGCCGGGAGTGCCCGTGTGGCTGTCATCGGACGTCTGTCCGGAAATCAGGGAATACGAACGGACAAGTACGGTGGTCGTCAACGGCTACGTGGCCAATGCCTTGGCCAATCATCAGGACAGGTTCGAAGGCTATCTGCGCAACATCGGATTCAAGGGCGAGATCCGCTACCTGCAGTCCAACGGCGGCCTTGCCGGAAGCAGCACGATAAGGGCCATGCCGGTGGCGGCGATGCTGTCCGGGCCCGCCGCGGGGCCGTCCGCCGGCATGGTCTTCGCCGACCTCTTCGGCGAGGGCAACGCCATCGTGGTCGACATGGGGGGCACCAGCTTCGATGCCTGCCTGGTAACCGGCGGCATGCCGGAAACCCGTAGTGTGTTCACGGTCGGCGGACACCGCATCCGTTCGCCGGCGATCAGCGTCGAGACCATTGGCGCCGGCGGCGGCAGCATAGCGGAGGTTCAGCGGGGCCTCTTGAGCGTCGGTCCGGGGAGCGCCGGCGCCGACCCGGGACCGGCCTGCTATGACCGGGGGGGCGAGGCGCCGACGGTCACCGACGCCGACCTCCTCCTCGGATACATCAATCCCGAGGGGCTGTTGGGCGGCAGCCTGTCGCTCAGACTTGACCGCGCTCGGGAGGCTGTCCGCCACGCCGTCGCCGAACCCCTCGGAATCGGCGTCGATCGTGCGGCGATGGGCATCTTCGAGGTGGTCAACCGCAACATGTCCGACGCTCTGAGCGCCATGACCCTTGGCATCGGTCGCGACCCGCGCGACTACGTCCTGGTCGCCGGCGGCGGCGCCGGGCCCGTGCATGCCGCCATGCTGGCCCGGCTGGTCGGCATCGACCGGGTGATCGTGCCCAAGGTGGCGGCCGAGCTTTGCGCCTTCGGCGGCCTGGTCTGCGATCTGCGCCACGACTATCGCCGGTCCTGCGCGTCGCGGGTGGAAGAACTGGATCCGGCTTTTCTGACGGCCATGCTCGAGGAGATGGAACGCGAGGGAAGGGCCGAGCTGAGCCGGGAGGGCGCATCGCCCGACGACATCGCCGTTACCCGGGTGCTAGACATGCGCTACAAGGATCAGACCTATGAAACGCCCGTCGACGTCACCGACCTGGCATTGAGCGCGGAATCAATTCCGGCGCTCCTGTCCAGATTCCACCAGGTCTATTTCGATCTCTACAAGTACGCGCAGGAGGGTCAGGCCTGCGAAGTCATCAACGCCCGGGTCACGGTGCTCGCCAAGACGCCCGCCGTCGCGTTCCAACCGACGGATAAGGCCTCCACGCTGACCGCCGAGGCCACCGCCAGCCGGCCAATGTTGTTTCCCGGCTCTGATGGCGCAGTGGACTCTCCGGTCTACCGCGCCGACCGATTGGCGGCCGGGCACGTCATCGATGGCCCGGCCGTCGTCGAGGAGCCGGACACGGCGATCGTGGTGCTTCCCGGGTGGCGCCTGGAGGTGACCGCCCATCCCGCCTACCTGATGACCGCCATGACGGCCGATGGGGGGACGACGCCGTGACCCGCGACGAGCTCGACCCCATCACCCTGGCGGTTGTGCAGGGAGCCCTCGATAGCACGATCAAGTACATGACCGAGGTCGTCCGCAACACCGCCCGCTCGGTCACGGTCGCCATCGGGCACGACTTCTCCACCACCCTCTTTGGTGTGTTCGATGGCCAGCCGGTGATGGTCTGCCAGGGCGAGGATCAGCCGGTGCACCTGGGCGTCCTGGTTGGCAAGCTCAAAGTGGGCGCCGCCTATTTCGGCGACGACATCGCGCCCGGCGACGTCATGTACCACAACGATCCCGGAACCGGCGGCAACCACCTGCCCGACTTTTCCATGTACCGGCCGATTTTTTTCGGCGGCGAGCTGTTCGCCTGGGCCGCCGTCACCGCCCACATGCCGGAGATCGGCGGCCCGGTCCCGGGAGGCTACAACCCGGATGCGGAGAACCTGTTCTCCGAGGGACTGCGGGTACCCCACGTCAAGCTCAGCGACGCCGGCAAGATGCGCAAGGACGTGTGGGACTTCGTCGTCTGCAACATGCGGACACCGGAGACCACCCGAGCCGACATGGGCGCCCTCCTCAGCGCGTTGAACGCGGTGGAGCCGCGCATGACGGAGCTGTGCGAGAAGTTCGGCCTGTCCACCGTGCGCCAGTGCCTGGGCCGCATCGTCGGCCGGGCTGAGGAAATGGCCCGGGAGGAAATTCTCGCCATGCCCGACGGGGTCTACACCGGCAGCGATACCATGGAGGGGGACGCCCGGGACTCCGGCGACATCACCATCGAATGTACCCTGCGCATCGCCGGGGATGAGGTTCACATCGACCTCTCCGGTCCGCCCCAGACCCGGAACAACCTCAACTCGTACAAATCGAACACCGTCTCCGCCGCCTACTGGGCGTTCCTCAGCGCCTTGAAACCGGGCATGCCGGTCAATGAGGGGCTATACGCCCCCGTTCACGTTGACGTCGGGGCGGAGGGTTCGATCATCAACCCGGTCGCGCCGGCCGCTTCCTATGCCTGTACCGGGGTCACGTTCGGCACCATTTTCTCGGCTGTCTGCGAGGCCCTCAGCAAAGCCAATCCCGAGCGGTCCTGCGCGGCGTGGCTGTATCAGAACACGGTGACCCTTTGCGGCACGGATCCCCGCGACGGAGAGCCCTATTCATACATGTCCCATCTCATGAGCAAGGGCGGCGGCGGCGCCTACCATGGACGGGACGGCGGCCATATGTGGGGAATCGCCGCCGCCGGCGGCGCCAACATGACCGGCGAGATCGAGCTCCTGGAATTCAGACTACCGATCCACGTCGTCCGCCACCAGTTGCTGCCGGACTCCGGCTGCCCCGGCCGGTGGCGCGGCGGCTGTGGCGTCGACCTGGAGATCGAGAGCGAGGGAAGCGAATGCATCGTCACGCGAACCGGGGGCGGCATCCGCTATGCCCCGACGAGTCGGGACGGGGGCGGCTCCCCCTTGGACGTTCGCGATCGGTTGAACATTGTGTCCATCGTCCATCCATCGGGCGAAAGTGAGGACTTCCCCCTGCATTCCCTGCGAAACTTGGCGGCCGGCGACCGGCTGGTCGGCCGGGTGGCTGGCGGTGGCGCCGTCGGCCCGGCATGGGAACGGGACTTGGACGCCATCGTGTCCGACGTAAGAACCGGCTTGGTGACCCGGGAAATGGCCACGGAAGAGTACGGAGTGGCTTTCGACGGCGACGAGTCCCTCGTCGTCGACCAAGAGGAGACCCGCCGCCTGCGCCGCGCCCTGGCCGAGCGAACGAGGGAACCAAGCCCACGTCGTCGCGAGAGCACGTGAGGCCATGGAAAGCAGGGAAATCGCCTGGAACATCGCCCACGGTCTGGTGTGGAGCGCCCAACGCTATCCGGACAAGATCGCCCTTCGCGACCGGGGCCGCGCGGTCGACTACCGAACCCTGAACGGGCGGGTCAATCGACTGGCCCACGCGCTCACTGGCCTCGGGCTCGGCCCCGGGGACCGCCTCATGCTTCTGCTCGGCGATCGTGGCGAGCATCTGGAGGCGCTGTTCGCCGCCGCCAAGATCGGTGTCGTCGCCGCCCCCGTCGATCACCGCTGGGGGGAAGACGAAATCCGTCATGCGGTCGATCTGTTCGATCCCCACGGGGTCATCTTCGAGGACGCGACCCGGCCGGTGGCGCCGGCGATCCCTGGGCCGCGCATCGACTTCGAGCGGGAGTACGAGTCGCTCCTGTCCCGCGCCGACGATGGCGAGGCGATTGTCCCGGTCGAGGCCGATGCGGCCTTTTGCATCGGCTGCACCTCGGGGACCACGGGGCTGCCCAAGGGAATCGTGCTCAGCCACCGAAGCCTTCTCTGGCGCATCCCTATCTACGCCTTCGACCTGGGTATCGGCCCCGAGGACCGCTGGCTATCGGTCACCCCCATGGCCCAGGGAGGGGGTCGCGCTTTCGCCATGGCGACGTTGATCCGCGGCGGCTGCGTCGTGGTCGTTCCCAAGTTCGATGCCGATCGGGTGCTGGCCACCATCGCTGGCGAGGGAATCACCGTGGCCTTCATGGTGCCCACCATGTTGCGCCGCCTGGCCGCGTTTCCGGGCGCCGCCGACGCCGACACCAGCAGCCTGAGGTGCCTGATTTCCAGCGGATCGGCGCTTCGCGGCGACGTGCGCGACCAGGTCGCGGAGGCGGTTACCGACAACCTCTATCAGTTCTATTCATCGACCGAATCGGGGGGCCTAACCCTGCTGCCCCCATGGCTGCAAGCCGAGAAGGCCGAGTCCGTTGGCACGCCGGTCTTCGGCAAGGAGGTCATCGTCGACGAGGCGGGCGAGGTCCTCACCCGGGGGCCGGCCCTGATGGAAGGGTACTTCCGCAATCCCGAAGCCACCGCCGCGGCTTTCCGCGACGGCTGGTTCCGTACCGGCGACATCGGCTGGTTCGACGACGACGGTATTCTGTTCCTCACCGGGCGCAGCAAGGACATCATCATCACTGGTGGCGCAAACGTCTACCCGGCGGAGGTCGAGCGCGTGTTGGTCAAGCACCCGGCGGTTCAGGACGCCGCGGTTGTCGGCGTGCCCGATCCAGACTGGGGCGAGGCCGTGATAGCGTACGTCGAGCTTGGCCGTGGCGGCGTGGCCTCCGCCGAAGAACTCATCGAGCATTGCCGGAGTCACATGGCGAGCTACAAGAAACCCAAGACGATCACGTTCGTCGACGCGTTGCCCCGCACCACCATGGGCAAGGTCGCCAAGCAAAAACTGCCCCTGTCGCAGCGTGGGGAGGGCGAGAAGTGAGCTTTTCCGACACCCCCGAGCAAACCCTGTTCCGCCGCACGGTGGGGGGGTTCGTCGCCCGCGAACTGTCGCCGGCGTTCCTGCGCGAGCTGGATGCCGCCGGACGGACGCCCCACGAGTTGCTGCCCAAGATGGCGGAACTCGGCTTCACCGGTCTGCCGATTCCCACCACGTACGGCGGCGCGGGCGGCAGTGCGCGGGACGTCGTGGTGTTGCTCGAAGAGCTGGGTCGGGGTTCGCTGGCGGTGGCGTCCCTGCTCAACCGGGTCATTGGATTCGGCACCGAGGCGATCCTGGGCTTCGGCACCGAAGACCAGAAGGACTTCTATCTGCCCAAGGTTTGCAGCGGCGACATGATCTTCGCCTTCTCGCTGACCGAGGCCGATGCGGGTTCGGACGCCGCCGCCATCCGCACCCGCGCGGTGGCCGATGGGGACGACTTCGTGATCTCGGGCAGCAAGATCTTCACCACCGGCGCCGGCGAGTGCCCGTGCCTGATCGTGACCGCGCTCACCGACCCGGATGCCGCCAAGCGCAAGGGCATCAGCGTCTTCCTGGTCGATGGGACGGCCCCCGGCATCGCCTGCCGGCGGATCGAGAAGCTGGGCATGCGCGCCGCCGGCGGCCTCTACGAGGTCCACTACGAGGACGTGCGGGTGCCAGGCACGGCCTTGCTGGGTCCCCTCGACGGCGGCTGGGCGGTGGTCAGCGCGACCCTGGAACGGGCCCGCCTGGCCCAGGCCAGCTACTGCGTCGGCTGCGCCCAGACGGTAATCGACGACGCCGTCCGCTACGCCGGCGAACGCCAGCAGTTCGGCCAGGCCATCGGCAAGTTCCAGGCCATCGCCCACCTGCTGGTCGATCTGCAGGTGGAAACCGACGCCGCCCGCCTGCTGCTGTATCGCGCCGCTTCCCTGGTCGACGACGGGGTCCCTTGCGTGAAGGAGACGTCCATGGCCAACCTCCATGCCACCGAAACCCTGGTCAAGGTGACGTCCGACGCCATGCGGGTCTACGGCGGCTACGGCTACACCATGGAATTCGACATCCAGCGTCATTTCCGCGACGCGCGTCTGTTCGTGGTCGGCGAGGGGACCAGCCAGATCCAGCGCAACCTCATCGCCCGCTACATGGGGCTGTGATCGCTGCGGGGAAGGTTTTTACAGCGGCCGGCAGAGGAACATGTTGGTGGTCTCCAGGGACTGCACCACTTCGTCCCGCTGATTGATGATCCGGCGCAGGAACGTCACGATGCCGCGACCGCCATTGCTTGAGGGACGCTTGCTTAGGACACTTTGGATCACGTGGAGGGTGTCGCCGTGCTTGACCGGTGCGTGAATGCGCCACTTGTCGACGCCGAGCATGGCGATCACCGTACCTTGGTAGATGCCGCTCTGGCACAGCAGGCCCGAGGCGATGGCCAGGATCAGGGGGCCATGGGCGATGGGCTCGCCATAGGGCTGCTGCTTGCAGAACTCCCAGTCCATGTGGGGCGGCAGAAAGTCGCCCGAAAGACCGGAATAGTTGACGATGTCGGTCTGGGTCACGGTACGCCGTGGCGTCGTGATTTCCAGCCCAATCTCGAAATCCTCGTAATACAGCCCGCGAGGCGACATCCCGGCGGGGGCACGGGGTGCGCCCGAACCTGGCGCGGTCTGGCCGGGGCGCTCGTCTGATTGGTTGATCGCCATTGTCATCTCCAGGGGTGATTTCGCGGAGGGCCGGGCAACGGAAGAAACTATACCGCTATGGCTTTGCACCTGTTCAAGTTTCAGGGTCCAGCCCCATCGCCTGAAGCAGGTGGGCGATCGTCGGGTCTTGAACGTTGTGATCCTGGGTTGCGCGCTGGTGCCCGGTGTCCGGCATATAAACCATGAGTTCGGCTGTAATTCTGGAATACTCGTTAAAAGAGCAGAGCATCGCGCGAAACCCTTCTCTTGCCCGGTATCGCGCCCCCCTGATGCTCCAAAAGTGACATGGGTCACTGTTGCTAACGGGGCTTGTGGGTATTATGCCCGGGGATGGGACGCGAACCTAAGGAAGCATCCATGCGGATTCGTCTCGTCTTGTTTGCGGCCATGGCATTGGTCGCCATTATTCCCATCACAATTTTCGCCGTCTTGCAGGTGTCGAAGACCCTCGAAACCGAGCTCGAGGAAGTCGTCGACTGGCACCTTCTACTGGCGAAAAACGTCGGTCACGCCTTGCAACGCTATGATCGTGACCTCCGCGCGATTTTCCTCCACATCGCGATAGAAACGATTTCCGGTGAGGAACCGAACGATATCGATCAGGTCGTTAAAGGCTTTCATATTCGACACATCTGTGTGACGCGGCGCGACGATCCCGCGATTGTCTACACGGCGACAATCGACAGTTCGCCTTGCCCGCAGCAGGTACAGGCCGAGCGTTTCGCGATGTTTCAGGCGCTGGCTCAAGAAGGAGAAGTGAAATACTCGCCCGCGCTTCCTTCCCCGAGCGGAGAGCCGACAATCTATATGGTTGCGCCGATTGGCGATCTCCTGGCGATCGGGGCGATCGAGACCACATACTTCGTCCAACTTGGCATGGCGATATCGTTCGGTGAGAAAGGACATGCCGCCATCGTCGATCAGAAAGGGCACGTTCTTGCCCACCCCTCGCCGATCTGGCGCCAAGAGATAAAGGACATCTCCAAGGTCGCGCCGGTCAAACGCATGCTGGCGGGTGAAACTGGAATCTCCCAGTTTTTCTCACCGGCGCTCAAGGCGGACATGATCTCCGGCTTCACCACGGTACCGCGAACGGGATGGGGGGTCATGATTCCGCAGCCCATGAGCGAACTCGAAGCCAAGGCCGACGGCGCCAAATTGTTTGCCCTCATCACAATACTTGCCGGGCTGGTCGTTGCCTCGGCATTAAGTTGGATCATCAGCGGTCTGTTAACCCGTCCGGTCAAAGCGGTGGCCGAGGCGGCCAGAACCATGGCATCGGGCGACCTCAGGGCAAGGGTGACACAGTTCTGGCGGCCGCGAGAGCTTTCCGATCTCGCCGCTTCGTTCAATGACATGGCCACGTCCCTGGAAGACTCCGTTCGCCAGCAGAACGAGGCGCGCGAGCAGGCGGAAACCATCGGCAACCGGCTCAGCGCCATCTTCGATCATGCGCCGGCCATCCTCGCGATCAAGGACACGGAGGGTCGCTTCCTGCACGCTGGGCGACATGCGTGTGAGGTCATTGGACGGCCCGAGGAGCAAGTCCTGGGTCGTACGGTGCACGAATTGTTGTCCAAGGAAGCGGCGGACCGGCACACGAAACAAGATCGAGAGACCTTGCGAACAGGCGCGTCGACCGAGCAAATCGTGCCCCGCCAGACCCCAAGAGGCATGCGCGACTATTTCATCGTAAAGTTTCCAATTCTCGGCAAGGACCGCCAGCCGGCGGGTATCGGCGTGGTCGGAATTGACGTGACCGAACAAAGGCGCGCCGAGGCCGAATTGCGCCAGAGCGAAGCCCGTTTGGTCGAGGCCCAACGTCGCGCCCGTCTGGGCAGTTGGGATCGCGACCTTGAAACCGGAACCGTGTCCTGCTCGGCCGAGATGTGTCGCCTGTTCGGGCTGCCAAGCGATACAACGGCGGTGACCTTGGAAATGGTTTTGGAAAAAATTCACCCGAGCGATCGGCCGGACGTTGCCTCATTGATCAAATCCAAAGTCCGCGATGGAGGATCCTTTGAAATCGATTTCCGGGTGGTGACTCCCGAAGGCGATAGCCGTCATATTCGCGTCCAGGCCGAGGTAATCCTCGGCGATGACGGCGCGCCCCGACGCACGGCGGGAACCGCGCAGGATGTTACCGAACTCCGCCAATTGGAGGAGCAGGTGCGACAAGCCCACAAGATGGAGGCCGTTGGCAACCTGACCGGTGGTCTGGCACATGAATTCAACAACCTGTTGATGGTCGTTCGCGGAAACCTGGAACTCCTGCAAAATCGTGTCGGGGATGACAAGGTCTTGGGTCGGTACCTGACCTTCGCCATGGCCGGTGCCGATCGCGGGGCCGATTTGACCAACCGGCTGCTGGCCTTCGCGCGCAAACAGCCGTTGCGACCGGAGGCGTGCGATCTGAACGATATCGTCCAGGGAATGCAGGACGTTCTCCGCCAGACGCTGGGCGAAACGATCACCATCGATTCCACCTTGTCCGAAGACCTGTGGCCGAGCCGCATTGACCGAGGGCTGTTGGAAAATGCGTTGCTGAATCTTGCCATCAATGCGCGCGATGCCATGCCCGAAGGGGGCGGGATAACGATTTCGACCGCCAACGAAACGCTGGATCGGCGTATGGCCGAGGCGTTGAGCAATGACTTGAGCCCGGGCGACTATGTGAAGGTTTCGGTCTCCGACACCGGATGCGGCATGTCGGAGGCAACCATCGCCCAATCGTTCGAACCGTTCTTCACGACCAAGGATGTCGGCAAGGGAACGGGTCTGGGCCTTAGCATGGTGTATGGATTTGCCAAACAATCGGAGGGGCATGCGGATATCGAGAGCAAGCTCGGCAAGGGTACGACCGTGCACTTGTATCTGCCCCGGGCGGACGTTGGCATTGCATTGCCATCGGCGCGCGCGGCACCTCTAACCACGGCGGCGCCCGGGCGGACGATACTTGTCGTCGAGGACGACGAGGGCGTCCGTGAAGTCGTCGTATCCATGCTTGAGGATCTGGGTCACCACGTGGTGGCAACGAAAAACGGTAGCGAAGCGCTCAACGTGCTGGCAGGCAAAAAAGCCTTCGACCTGCTGTTCAGCGATGTCGTCATGCCGGGCGGGTTGATGGGCTGGCAATTGGCGGAAGCGGCGAAGGCGATCCATCCCCATCTCAAAGTGCTTTTGACCACCGGCCATGACCTTCGAGACGTCGCTGGCGGCGACGACATGGACCCGAGTATGTCGGTCCTGCGCAAGCCCTATCAGAAGGCAAGCTTGCAATCGCGCATCGAGGACCTGATCGAGAATGGCGACCGTCTCAACCCCCGGGTCGTCCCTCT
This sequence comes from Rhodospirillales bacterium, assembly GCA_965247705.1. Lineage (GTDB taxonomy): Bacteria > Pseudomonadota > Alphaproteobacteria > Rhodospirillales > CAMCUA01 > CBDFHV01. The sequence goes on from CBDFHV010000084.1 coordinate 216,150, forward strand.
TCGAAGGCCCGCCGGTCGCCCATAGTCGTCACCATATCGCAATTGAATGCCTCGGGCGGCACTTGAACGACTGTGATTTCCTGGTTGTTGGATCGGGCGCGGCGGGATGCGTTCTCGCCAATCGGCTGACCGCCGATGGGCGCCATCGGGTCGTTCTGGTGGAGGCGGGACCGCCTGCCCGGGGCCCTCTCTTTCGAATCCCCCTGGGTATCGGCCGGATTCGCAGCAACCCAACGTACTTCTGGCCCTTCGAAAGCGAACCGCAATCCCAGTTGGCGAACAGGCGTCTGCGTCTGGCGGCGGGACGGGTTGTGGGCGGATCGTCGGCCATCAACGGAATGGTCCACTCGCGCGCCAATCCCGTCGACTACGACCACTGGCGGGCGCTTGGCAACCCGGGCTGGTCCAACGCCGACCTCGTTCCCTATTTCCAGCGTGCCGAGACGCCGGGCGAGGGACTCCTTCACGTGGCGCCGCCGAAGCCGCCGACTCCCTTGACCCGGGCCTTCCTGGCGGCGGCGCGGCAGGCCGGCCACACCGTCCTCGAGGACCTGACCACGGCCCCCGTCGAGGGCTTCGGCGCCTATCACTTCAACATCCGTCGCGGTCGCCGCAACACCGCCATCGCCTACCTGGACGCGGCCCGACGGCGTCCCAACCTGACGGTCATCGCCGGCGCTCGGGCGCGGCGGCTGTTGTTCGAGGACCGCAGGGCCGTTGGCGTCGAGATCCAGGAAGGCGACCGGATGCGGGTCCTGCGGGCCGGGCGGGACGTGGTCGTCAGCGCCGGCAGCCTCGGCTCGCCCCATCTGCTGCTGCTGTCTGGGATCGGTCACGGCCGAACTCTCCAAGCCATGGACATTCCCGTGGTCGCCGACCTTTCGGGGGTCGGAGGCAACCTTCAGAACCATCTCGACGTGGCGATCGGCCATACCTGCCCGCTGCCGGTCAGCCTCCACAGCCGGCTGCGCGCCGACCGCATCGTGATCGCCATGGCCCGCGCCTATCTGTTCGGCACCGGGCCGGCGACTCGCTTTCCCTGCGAGTGCGGGGGTTTCATTCGGTCCCGGCGGGATGCACCGCTCAGCGATCTGGAGTTCATGTTCCTGGATTCCCCGTCGTTGGAGGGGGGCATCTGGGTGGCCGATCCGTTCCGCCGCCGCCGCTCCGGCCCGGGCGGTGACGGCTTCACCTGCCGCCTGGCGCTCTTGCGGCCGAAAAGCCGGGGCCGGGTATTCCTGCGTTCCCCCGATCCGTTGGAGCTGCCCGGTTTCGACCCGGCCTATCTGTCCGAGGCCGAGGATCTCGACGTGCTGGCCCAAAGTGTCGGACTCTACCGGGCCCTGGTATCGCAGGCCGCGTTCGATCCCTACCGGGGCGAAGAGGTATCGCCGGGTCCCGGCGTCCGCACCGAGGCCGAGGTGCGGGACTGGATTCGCGCGACGGCGGATCACCAGTGCCACCCGGTGGGGACCTGCGCCATGGGCACGGGGCCGAAGGCGGTGGTCGACGCCCGGCTGCGGGTTCGAGGGGTGGCCGGACTACGGGTCGCAGATGCCTCGGTGATGCCAACCATCCCCGCCGTTCATACCCATGCCACCACGGTCGCGATCGCCGAGAAAGCGGCCGACCTGATCCTCGGACGGCCGCCGCCGGCGTTCCAGCCTCAAGTCTGAGGCGCGATGGAAAAGCGGGCCAGCACGCCGGCGTCGACCCGAAATTCGGCCCCGGTGACCAGCCCGGCATAGGGGCCGGCGACAAAGGCGATCATCTCAGCCAGGTCCTCGGGCCGCGCCAATCGGCCGAGGGGAAGCCGCGCTTCCAGGTCGCGCAGGCTTTGCTCGACGGGCGCGTCCGGGAGGGTGGCCGCCCAGCCCTCGCGCAGCATTTCGGTGTCGGTGGCGCCGGGGCTGACCACGTTGACCCGGATACCGTCGGCGGCGTGGTCGAGGGCCATCGCCCGGGTCAGGCCGAGCAAGCCCGACTTGGCGGCGGCGTAGGCGGCGCGGCCCTTGCCGGTGGCGTAGGCATGAATGGAGGCCACGTTGACGATGGCGCCGCCGCCCCGGGCGCGCATGCGAGGGACGGCGTGCTTGGAGGCCAGAAAGGATCCCTTCAGCGAGGAGTCGATAATCAGGTCCCAGGTGGCCTCGTCGGTGGTCTCCACCGTTCCTACCGCCTGGGCGGCGGCGTTGTTGACCAGGATATCGACGCCGCCGAAGCGTTCTTCGGCAAGCGCCATCAGGCGTACCATGTGGTCATCCTTGGTGACGTCGGCTCCCAGGCCGTCGGCCTGCCCGCCCGAGTCCCGCAGGTCCGCGACGGCTTGTGCCACCACGTCTTCACGCCGGCCGCAAATCACCACCGCGGCGCCCCCGTCGAGGAATCGTCGCGCGGTTGCCAGCCCGATTCCGGTGGCCCCGCCGGTGACGACGGCCACCTTGCCGTCGACGTCTTTGTCCCGATTATTCATCGTTGTCCTCCCGAAATTGGGTGGGGTCTCCCGCCATCCCCGCGCGCCGGTCGAGGGTCACGCCAGCTTGTTGAAAATCGCCACCGACTTCGAGACGATCCAGTCGGCCCTGTCCCGGTCGAACGCCTTATAGTGGGGGGTGTCGAGATGGGCCTTGAAGGCGTCCGCGTCGTCATAGACCTCGTAGAGGAATATCCGGGTCTGGTCCTCCGGGTCGGTGCAAACATCGAAGGTGCGACAGGCGGCCTCGTGCTCAAGGGAATCGGCGGCCTGTTTGACGACGCGCTTCCGGAATTGGCTGGAAAATTCCGGCTTGGCGACGAACGTGACGGTGACGACGTACATGTGGGCACCTCATGGCAGGGAACACGGACAAATACCCTTGGTATAATGCCGTCTCCATCGAAAGGGACCGAGGAAGGATAGCCCATGACCGAGCTTGGTGGCGATGAGGCCAACGGCAAGGTCGGCGGAGGCGCCGAGCAAACTCGACATCGGCTGATCGAAGTTCCCGACTATCCCCTTCCGCAACTCAGCTTGATCGCCCAAGGCCTCGAGCCCGACGGCGCCGACATGTTCATCGGCGGCACCGCGGCGGCGCGGGATATCGATTTGTTGCGCCACCACGGCATTTCAACCGTCGTCAACTGCGCGGTCAATCTGGATGTCAATTATGTCGCGGCGCCGGTCGAAGGCGAGGCGGACCCAGATTCCAAGTCCCAAAGTCGTGCTGGAACCGGGCCATTTCGGGTTTTCAAGTTGGGGCTGGTGGATGGCGGCGGCAATCCCCATGGCATGATGCTCGCCGCCTACTACATGCTGCACGGCGCCCTCCACCAGACCCTGCCCGAGAAGCAGAGCTACCCGAGACGGGAGCGGGGCAACGTCCTCGTCCACTGTCGCGGCGGACGCAGCCGTTCCGTCGCCTTGGTGGCGCTGTATCTTCATCTTCAGGACCCGATTCAGTACCCCGAACTGGAAGACGCGATCGCCTTGGTGAGAGAAAAACGAGAACTGCATCCGGACGAGTGGTTCAAGGCGCCGAAACAGGAGCTTATCGCTGCCATGGCGCAGGCCGCGCGGGGCATCCGTTCGCTGCGCGAAAACGGAATCTTCGCGATCTGAGAACATGGCTGGCCATCATTGTTGCTGGGTGCGGACCGCCGGCGTAGTCTCGGCACGATGCCTTGACACCTTTCTCTGACCGCCATGTAGATCCTGCTATCGGAAGGAACCAGGCCATTGTTGTCGGCTTCAATAGCGCCATTGCGTCCGATGGGGCCGGCGCGCCGCGACACCCTAAATTCCTGTCGTGAAGATTCTTCACAGTCGGCGATCCTTGCCGTAGAATCGGGTCGACCACATCATTGAGATCAAGTCCCCCGCACCACTAAGATCAAGAATTGCAGTCAGATGACGGATGTAAGCGATCGAGACCCGATATTGCAGTGGATTCGCGCCAATCCTGCACGGTTGGCAGTCGCCATCGTACTGTTGACACTACTTGTCCGGGTCACATTCATTGCGATTGTTGAGATCCGGCCTGTCAGCGACTATGCCACTTACAAATACATGGCGACCAGCCTTTATGAGGAGGGTCAGGTTATTGATCCAATGGGCAACCATGCTTTCTACAATTCTGGTTACCCATTTGCGATCTCCGCAATATATTTTCTTTTCGGGAAAGGCGATATCAAAGTCCAGTTTTTTAACGCTCTTCTTGGAACGCTCTCGGTCTTTTTGGCTTACTTGATTGGCGCCGCGATCGCTCGCGATCCTGCGGTAGGCTTGGTCAGTGCTGCTTTGCTGGCAACATATCCTCCAGCGATTGTGTATACAGAATATTTTGCAAAAGAAAACATGATGATTCCGCTGATTCTTGGCCAATTATATTTGGCTATAATCTATGCTAGTGTAGCGATTCCAACGCTTGTTTCCCTCGGTTGACCTTATCGATGATGGAACTGGCGGAAGCCGTCCAGGCGAAAGGCTTGGGGTCGGCGTTGTGCTGGTCGAGGTAGTCGTTGATGGCCATTTGCAATTCGACGATGGAGTGAAACACGCCGCGACGGATGCGCTTTCGGGTGATCTCGGCAAAGAAGCGTTCGACCAAGTTGAGCCACGACGCCGAGGTCGGCGTGAAATGCAGGTGGAACCGGGGATGGCGTTTCAGCCAGCGCTTGACCTCCGGCGTCTTGTGGGCGGCGTAGTTGTCGACGATCAGGTGGAGAGCCAGGTGCTTCGACGTCGCGCGGTTGATCTTGTTCAAGAAGCGGATGAACTCCTGATGGCGATGCTTCTGCATGCATTGGCCGATGACCGTGCCGTCGAGCACGTCGAGCGCCGCGAACAGGGTGGTGGTGCCGTGGCGCTTATAGTCGTGGGTCATGGTGCCGGCCCGGCCCTTCTTCATCGGCAGGCCCGGCTGGGTGCGGTCGAGTGCCTGGATCTGGGACTTCTCGTCCACCGACAGGACGATGGCGTGCTCCGGCGGGTTGACATACAGCCCGACCACGTCCTCGACGTTCTCGGCAAACCGCGGATCATTGGACAGCTTGAAAGTCGCCACCAGATGCGGTTTCAGCTCATGTGCCTTCCAGATCGCCTGAACGCTCGACGGCGCGATGCCCACCGCCTTGGCCATCGTTCGCAGGCTCCAGTGGGTCGCGTCCGGCGGCGTTTCCGTCTTGGTCTTCTCGATCACCCGCATGACCACATCCGCCGCAAGCGGTGCCTTGCCCGGCGGGCGCGTCTTATCGCGGCACAAACCGTCCACGCCGGCCTCCACATAGCGCGTCCGCCAGCGTCGGATGGTCGGTTTGCTCACGCCCAAGCGGCGCTGGATCTCATCGGTGCCAACGCCGTCGCCGGCCAGCCGTACAATCCGAGCCCGTCGGACATGCTTCTGCGGCGTGTTGCCATTGGCGATCAACGCCTCCAGCCTGTCCTGATCCCCAGGCGCCAGCTGGATCCTCACTTTCTTCCCCATGAACCCAGAATCGCATCACACCTGCCCGATGGGAATCATTTGTTTCGAGCGGAACACTAGGAAAGAAAAATCGAAATATTTTCATGTTTGGGTGGCAATGGGTCTCGGTTTGTTGTTTGGCTATCAGGGTCTGGTCAGCTCTGCCGGTGGCGCTCTCGTTCCCGTTGTCGCGATCGCGATCCTTGTCACCGCCCGTAGCAAGTTGGTTGCAATTCGGCACCTTGCGGTCATCACGCTGTGCGCGTTGATCGTTATGGGTCCGTGGATGTATCGCAACTATCTGTTGTTCGGGGCACCAATCTTGAACACCAATGGCGCTCATAATTTTTATCAGGGCAATAATCCGAAAGCCACCGGCCGGTTTACCGGTTCGGACAAGTCTGCATTGGGTGTGGACTGGCATCGAATCAGGCGTGAGAAGGGGGAGTATGGCATTCAGGCTTTCTTGTGGGATCAGTCGCTCGCCTATATTCGCGACAATCCCGGTGAAGCGGGCCTGTTGGCGATCAAGAAACTCGGCTATTTTTGGCTGCCGCCGATCCACGGGAGCGAGACAGACAAGGAACAATATGGGCGGGGAGAAGAGATCGCTCGGCTCGCATGGCTCGGTCACTATGTGGCGGTAGTCTTGCTGGCATTGGTGCCGCTCTTGTTGCCAAAACGATGTCGACGCGAAGTCTTTTTACTTTATGGAGGCATCGCACTATATGCAGCACTTCATATGGCCTTTTATGTCATAGTCCGTTATCGCCTGCCAATCATGCCGGTGGTTATTATCTGTGCCGCTTATGGCGCCGTGATATTGTGTCAACAATGGCCATGGCTGCGCGGCAAAAGCGGCGTCCGGCGTGACGGGCAAACGATCTGATATCCCCCAAAGCGGACTGACTTGACGGTCGATCACCAGATCGGCGAGTCGGGCGAATGGCCTTGAATCTGGCAACTCCCCATGCCGTGCGTCGGCGGGGTCAGTGGCTGGGTCCCGGTCCGGGCAGTCGCGGCAGCCGGAAATGTGTCTTGACCTACTCCCGCACCATGGGGGACCGTGCCGATTGAACGGTAGTGGCGTGGGCTCCACGGTGCGCGCCAGGACAACAGGGAGACTGAACAATGGCATTTCGTCCTATGGGTCCGGCGGCGGCACTGGTTTGCGCCGCGGCCATGATCGGCAGCGCCCAGGGCAAGACCCTGGTCTATTGCTCCGAAGGCAGCCCGGAGGGCTTCAATCCGTCGCTCTACACCTCCGGCACCACGTTCGACGCCTCGTCGCGCGCCCTCTTCAACCGGCTGGTGGAATTCAAGCGCGGTACCACCAAGATCGAGCCGGCGCTGGCCGAGTCCTGGTCGGTATCCGACGACGGCCTCGCCTACACCTTCAACCTGCGGCGCGGCGTCAAGTTCCACACCACCAAGGCCTTCACGCCCAGCCGCGACTTCAATGCCGACGACGTCCTCTACAGCTTCAATCGCATGTGGAAGGCCGACCACCCGGATCACAAGCTGTCCGGCGGCACCTACGAATATTTCAACGGCATGGGCATGCCGGACCTTCTGGCGGCGGTCGAAAAGGTGAACGACCACGCGGTCCGCTTCGTGCTGAAGAAGCCGGAAGCCCCCTTCCTCGCCAACATGGGCATGGACTTCGCTTCCATCCTGTCGGCCGAATACGCGGGCAAGATGCGCGCCGCCGGCAAGCCGGACCAGATCGACCAGGAGCCCATCGGCACCGGTCCCTTCAAGCTGGTGGGATACCAGAAGGACGCGGTCATCCGCTACGAAGCCCATGCCGACTATTGGGCCGGCGCGGCCAAGATCGACAAGCTGGTGTTCGCCATCACCCCCGATGCGGCGGTGCGCTACGCAAAGTTGAAGGCCGGGGAATGCCACGTGATGCCCTACCCCAATCCGGCCGACATCGCGGCCATGAAGGCGGATTCGGACATTGACGTAATGGAGCAGGAAGGCCTCAACGTCGGTTACCTCGCCTTCAATACCGCCAAGGCCCCGTTCACCGACCGACGGGTCCGCCAGGCCATCAACATGGCGATCAACAAGGCGGCCATCATCGAGGCTATCTTCCTGGGCGCGGGCAAACCGGCCAAGAACCCGATCCCGCCCACCATCTGGTCCTACAATGACGCGGTGAAGGATTACGCCTACGATCCCGCGAAAGCGAAGCAACTTCTGGCCGAGGCCGGTCACGCCAACGGCTTCGAGACCGACATCTGGGCCATGCCGGTGCAACGCCCCTACAATCCCAATGCCCGGCGCATGGCCGAGATGATGCAGGCCGATATGGCCAAGGTGGGCATCAAAGCCAAGATCGTCACCTTCGAATGGGGCGAGTACCTGAAGCGCACCAAGGATGCCGAGCACCGGATGGTCCTCTTGGGCTGGACCGGAGACAACGGGGATCCGGACAACTTCCTTCACGTGCTGCTGGGCTGTGACGGGGTTAAGGGCACCAACCGGGCCCAGTGGTGTCACAGGCCCTTCGACGACTTGATCATGAAGGCCAAGTCAACCACCGACGTTGCCGCCCGGACCAAGCTCTACGAACAGGCCCAGGTGGTCTTCAAGGAGGAAGCACCCTGGTTCACCATCGCCCATTCGGTGGTGTTCATGCCCATGCGCAAGAACGTGAAGAACTATCTGATCGATCCGTTCGGCGGCCACATCTTCTACGGCGTCGACCTGCAGTAGGGCACGGTCTTCCCGTTGCCTGAACGTCTGCGTCGGGGCGGAATTCGGTCCCGCCCCGACGGCCTTTTCTGACCGACCGACATGCTCGCGTTCTTCCTGAAGCGGGCCGGCCTGGTCATCCCGACGTTCGTCGGCGTGACCCTGCTGACCTTCGCCCTGATCCGCCTGGTGCCGGGCGATCCGATCCTGCTGCTGGTCGGCGAGCGCAATATCGATCCGGCGCGCCATGCCATGCTGCGTGCCGACCTGGGCCTCGACCGGCCGTTGCTGGTCCAGTACGGCATCTACATTACGGACGTGCTGCAAGGCGACCTGGGGCGTTCCATCGTCACCAAGAAGCCGGTGCTGGAAGAGTTCCTGGCCTTGTTCCCGGCGACGCTGGAGCTGTCGATCTGCGCGATCCTGTTTTCGCTGTTCCTCGGCATGCCCTTGGGCGTGATGGCCGCTGTACGACGGGGAACGGTGGTGGACTACGTCTCCATGGGCCTGTCGGTGACCGGCTATTCCATGCCCATCTTCTGGTGGGCGCTGCTGCTGATCCTGACCTTCTCCGTAGGTCTGCAATGGACGCCCGTGTCAGGGCGGCTGTCGGCCCTATTCTGGATCGAGCCGACGACCGGATTCATGCTGATCGACAGCCTGCTCAGCGACGAAAAGGGTGCGTTCACCTCCGCCGTCAGTCATCTGATCCTGCCATTGATCGCGCTGGGCACGATTCCGCTGGCCATCATCGCCCGCATGACACGTTCGTCCATGCTCGAGGTGCTCAACGAGGACTATATCCGCACCGCCCGGGCCAAGGGCCTGCCCTGGTGGCGCACGGTGGGCCTGCACGCCCTGCGCAATGCCCTCATTCCGGTGGTCACCGTGATCGGCCTGGCGGTTGGCGTCCTGTTCGCCGGCGCCATCCTCACCGAGACCATCTTTGCCTGGCCCGGGGTGGGCAAATGGCTGGTGGAATCCGTTTATCGGCGCGACTACCCGGTGCTCCAAGGGGGCGTGTTGCTGATTGCCACCACCATCATGGGGGTCAACCTGTTCGTCGACGTGCTTTATGGCCTGATCAATCCGCGCATTCGACACGGGCGCTGAGCATGACCACCACGTCCGTGGCGCCGACAACCGAGATAGCCCCACCCCATCCGGCGCCGGAAACGTGGCGGTCCTTCCGCGCCAACCGGGGGGCGCTGGCCGGGCTGTTGGTCATCGTCGCCCTGCTTGCGGTGGCGCTCTTCGCCCCCTGGATCGCGCCCCATGTCCCCGAGGAGCAGTACCGGGATGCCCTGCTTCAGCCGCCCGCCTGGACGGCCGAGGGCAGCACGCGCTTCCTCCTCGGCACCGATGACATCGGCCGCGATATCCTGTCGCGCATTATCCACGGCTCCCGGGTGTCCATGTCCATCGGCAGTCTGGTGGTCACCCTGGCCCTTGGGTCGGGGATCGCGCTCGGCCTGGTGGCCGGTTTCCTTCGCGGCATGGTGGAGATCGCCCTCATGCGGGCGATGGATATCATGCTGGCCCTGCCCAGCCTGCTGCTGGCGATCGTCATCGTCGCCATCCTGGGACCCAGCCTGCTCAACGCCGCCATGGCGGTGGTGATCGTACAGTTGCCCCACTACGTGCGCCTGACCCGCGCCGCAGTGATCACCGAGACCACCAAGGACTACGTGACCGCCGCCCGGGTGTCGGGGGTTCGGCTGCCGCGCCTGATGCTGGTGACGGTGCTGCCCAACTGCATGGCTCCCTTGATCGTGCAGGCCAGCCTCGGGTTCTCGACCGCCGTGCTCGACCTGGCGGCCCTCGGCTTCCTCGGCATGGGCGCTCAGCCGCCAACCCCGGAATGGGGCACCATGCTGGCCAACGCCATGCAGTTCATTCAGCGCGCCTGGTGGGTGGTCACTTTCCCGGGCCTGGCCATCCTGGTCACCGTGCTGGCCTTCAATCTGATGGGCGACGGGCTTCGCGACGCCCTCGACCCCAAGATGAAGCGGTAATGGCCCTCCTCGAGGTCCGCGACCTCAGCGTCGCCTTCGGGCCCCTGGAACGGCCCCTGCGGGCGGTGGAACACGTGGACTTGTCCGTGGACCGGGGCGAGGTGTTGGGAATTGTCGGCGAATCCGGATCGGGGAAGAGCGTCGCCATGCTGGCGGTCATGGGCCTGATCGGCCATCCGGGGCGGGTTCAGGCGGACAGCATACGGTTTGACGACGTCGAGTTACCGGGCCTCACCCCCGGCCAGCGGCGGGCGATAACCGGCCGCGATGTGGCGATGGTGTTCCAGGAGCCCATGACCAGCCTCAATCCCTGCTTCTCGGTCGGCTTTCAGATCATGGAGACCCTGAAGACTCACACCGACGCCGACCGGGCCGAGCGGCGCGCCCGCGCCATCGAACTGCTGGAGCAGGTGGGCATCCCCGAACCCGAAGCCCGGCTGTCGGCCTTTCCCCACCAGTTGTCGGGCGGCATGTGTCAGCGGGTGATGATCGCCATGGCGATCTCCTGCAATCCCCGCTTGCTGATCGCCGACGAGCCGACGACGGCGCTGGACGTGACGATCCAGGCCCAGATCCTGGACCTGCTTCTCGAGCTTCAGCGTCAGCGTGGCATGGCCCTGATCCTGATCACCCACGACATGGGCGTGGTGGCGGAATCGGCCCACCGGGTGGCTGTGATGTATGCTGGCCAAGTGGTCGAGACGCGGCATGCGGCCGATCTGTTCGCCGGCCCCCGCCATCCCTATACCTCGGCCCTGCTGGAGGCACTGCCGGAGCGCAGTGCCGCGCGTCGCCGCTTGCCCACCATACCCGGCGTGGTGCCGGGCCAGTACGATCGGCCGGAAGGCTGCCTGTTCCATCCCCGCTGCGGCCGGGCGGACGCGCGATGCGGGGCCGAGCCGCCATCCCTGATCGCCGACGGTGACGGCGGCGTAAGATGCCATCACCCCTTGGGCCATCACCCCCTGGGCGCGGAAGTGGGCGCGACGTGAGCGAATCGCCGCTCCTGCGGGCCGAAGGCTTGACCCGCCACTATTCCGTCACCCGCGGATTTCTCCGCGGCAGCGCGACGTTGCGCGCGGTGGACGGGGTGGACTTCTCCCTCGAGGCCGGCCGGACCCTGGCGGTGGTCGGTGAGTCGGGAAGCGGCAAGTCGACCCTCGGCCGCGTGGTCACGATGATCGAGCCGCCCACCGGTGGCCGCCTGACCATCGCCGATGTGGACGCAAGGACAACCGATCAAGACCAGCGCCGCCGTCTTCGTCGGGAGGTCCAGATGGTGTTCCAGGACCCTTACGGTTCCCTCAACCCGCGGCAGACCGTGCGGACCATTATCGGCGAGCCGATGACGGTCAACACCAACCGCGACCGGGCCGAGGTCCATGACGCCGTCGCCGATATGATGGGCCGCGTCGGGCTGCGGCCCGAACATGCGGGGCGCTATCCGCACATGTTTTCCGGCGGTCAGCGGCAGCGCATCGCCATCGCCCGGGCCCTCATGCTGAATCCCCGGGTGGTGGTGGCGGACGAACCGGTTTCCGCCCTCGACGTGTCGATCCGGGCCCAGATCCTCAACCTGATGATGGACTTGCAGGAAAGTTTCAAACTGGCCTACCTGTTCATTTCCCACGATTTGGGCGTGGTGCGCCATATCGCCGACGAGGTTCTGGTCCTATATCTCGGCCGGCCGGCCGAACAGGGGACCAAGGACCGCATCTTCGCCTCGCCCCGCCACCCCTATACCCGGGCACTGCTGTCGGCCACGCCCCGAGTCGAACCCGGGGATCGGGCCGAGCGAATCGTGCTGACCGGAGAGCTTCCGTCGCCGCTGGACCCGCCAACCGGCTGCGCTTTTCACGGCCGCTGCCCCCTGGCCACGGATCGCTGCAGCGCCGAGCGGCCGGTCCTGCGCCCTGTCGACGGCCGTGACGTGGCCTGTCATCACGCGGAACGGGTCGAGCACTGAAATTATGGCGGAACCCTGGGAGTTTTCGGTCCCCATCAGCGTGTGAAGCGGGCCGGTCTGAGACCCGCCCCTACGCAAAGGGGTCGAATTACGTAGGGGCGGGTCTCAGACCCGCCCTTCATTCGGCCCCGAACGTTGCTCCGCCATTCCGCGACGACCGCCACCTCATGGTGTCCGGGATCCAGACATCACAATCTCCCCCTTTAAAAACAGAGGGAGAAGCGTCTCATATATTCATTAATAGAAAGCTAATTGGTATCAGACCCGCCCTTCATTCGGCCCCGAACGTTGCTCCGCCATTCCGCGACGACCGCCACCTCAGATCCGTCGAATCACCATCACACCGTGGTCGGCCACCGCACAGCGCCAGCCGGGGTAGACAAGGGTTGTCGAATCCGCTTCCTCGACGATGGCGGGGCCGTCGAGGGGAACGCCGGGGCGGAGCGCGGCGCGGGCGACGATGGCGCAGGGGAGCACCCCGTGCTCTTCGAAGAATACCGGGCGCGTTACCGCCTCGCCGGTGGCGCCGGGGGCGGCGGCTTCGAAAGCGATGGGGGGCTTGGCGATGCGGCCGACGGCGGTCAAGCGTGCGTTGACCAGCTCGCAGGGCTCTTCCGCCTCGGCAAATCCATACGTCTGTTCGTGAAGGGCGGTGAAGCGCTTCTCCAGGCCGTCGAGCACGTCGCGGGACAGATCCTTCCCCTCCAGGGGCAGGGTCAGGTTATAGGACTGGCCCACGTAGCGCAGGTCCACCGCCCGTTCGAAGGCCATGTTGGCCGCCGCGATCCCTTCGGCGATGAGGGTCTCGCGGCCCCGCGCCTCCAGCTCCCCGTAGGCTTGCTCCAGGGCGGCCGGGTCGGCGTCGGACAGGCGGGTCACCTCGGTCACCGCGAAATCGTGCTTGAGGTCGGCCACCAACAGGCCGAAGGCGGAAGCGAGGCCCGGGTGGGGTGGCACCAGCACGGTGTCGATGCCGGTTTCGGCGGCGATGGCCACCGCGTGCAGGGGACCCGCCCCGCCGAAGGCGACGAGCTTGAAATCCCGGGGATCATGGCCGCGCTGGACCGAAACCACGCGCAAGACCTGACTCATGGCGGCGTTGGCGATCTGGACGATGGCGGCGGCGGTTTGGGCGGTGTCCATGCCGATACGCGCGCCGACTGCCGCGACCGCCGCATGTGCTGCCGCTTCGTCCAGGCCCATCTCTCCGGCCAGGAAGTAGTCCGGGTTGAGCCGCCCGAGGACCAAGTCGGCGTCGGTGATGGTCGGCTGGTCGCCGCCGCGGCCATAGCAGGCCGGCCCCGGGTCGGCGCCGGCGCTCAGCGGTCCCACGCGGAGCTGGCCCCCGTCGTCGACCCAGGCCAGGCTGCCGCCGCCGGTGCCGATCTCCACCAGATCGATTGCCGGGGTGAGGATCGGATAGCCCGCCGCGCCCCAGTTCCAGGCCCGGGCCTGGCTGGCCTCGGCGCCGATCTCGAATTCCTGCACCCGGTGGGCCTCGCCGTCGCGCACCATGCCGACCTTGGCGGTGGTGCCCCCCATGTCGAAGGAGATGATGTCGCGCTCGCCCAGGCTGTCGGCGAAGTGGGTGGCGCCCACCACCCCGGCGGCGGGACCGGATTCGATCATGAACACCGGCCGCCCGGCGCTGACGGCGAAATCGGCGACGCCGCCGTTGGACTGCATGACCAGGCGCGCCCCGGACAGCCGGCGCGCGTCCAGACCGCTGCCGAGGCGCGACAGGTAACCGCTCACCTCCGGCATCAGGCCGACATTGATGATCGTCGTGCAGGCGCGAGGAAACTCCCGGAATTCAGACGCCAGGTCCGAGGAAATGGTGATGGCGGCGCCGTTCAGGTGCTGGGCCAGGATCTCGGCCACCCGGCGCTCGTGGGTCGGATTGCGATAGGCGTGGAGCAGGCAGACGGCCACCGCCGATACGCCCAACCCCTGGATCTTCGCCGCCACGGCCTCGACGGACTCCTCGTCGAGGGGATGGATCACGCTGCCGTCCGCGTTCATCCGCTCGTCCACCTCCAGGCACAGGGGCCTGCGGACCAGGGCCGGCGGCTTCTCGGCGAAAACGTCGTAGGCATCGGCCCGGACCTGCCGTGCGATCTCCAGGATGTCGCGGAAGCCTTTGGTGGTGACGAAGGCGGTCGGGGCCAGCTTGTGCTGCAGCACTGCGTTGGTGGCCACGGTGGTGCCATGCACCAGGTAGGAGACAGCGTCCGGGTCGGCGCCCGAGTCGGCGAACAGACGGTCCAGTGCCTCCAGCACGGCCAGATCCGGGTCGGCGGGGGTCGACAGCACCTTGGCCCTGAGCTGGGCGCCGCCCTGGTCGTTCCACAGGATGCCGTCGGTGAAAGTGCCGCCGACGTCGATGCCGATGCGCCAGTTTCCGGCCATGGTCAGGCGGCGCGCTGCCGGGCGCGTAGCTGTCGGGTGGCTTCCGCATCGGCCTTTCCGGTAGTCGGGTCGATGACCACGCCATAGGCGTCGCGGGCACGTTGCAGAGTCACCTTTTCCTCCGCCACGTCACGCTCGACGAACGCCACATCCCGCTCCCAGGGGCTGCCGTAGCCGCCGCCGCCGCAAGTCTCGTAACGAACCACGGCGCCGGCGGGGACTTCGAACGTGCATTTGGAACTCAGTTCCTGCTCGGTCCCATCAGGCTGGACGAGGGTATAGAAGGCAACCCGTGCGTCGCCCCCGCCGAACAGGCCCTTGGGCGGGAAGACGCGGCGGTCGGCGAGGATGGTGAAGTTGGGCTGATGGTCGGGGAAAGTGTACTCCCGATGGACGCCAAGGCCGCCCCGATTGCGACCCGCCCCTTCCGAATCGGTCACCAGGCCGTAGTGAAGGGTGCGCACGGGATAGAACACCTCCATCTCCTCGACCGGGGTGTTCTGGGAGTTCTGATGGTGGGTTTGGACCGCGTCGGGACCGTCGCTTCCACGGCGCCCGCCGTGGCCGCCGGCCAGGGTCTCGATGAAGACGTAGCCTTCGCCGGTGCGCGGGTCCCGGCCGCCGAAAACGGCGTGGCAGACCATCGCCTTGCAGCCCGCCGGCACCTTGGCGGGCAGCGCCGGGGCGAAGGCCTGAAACAGCAGGTCGCAGAGGCGCAGGGACACCTCCCAACCGCCCGCCACCCCCGCCGGAGCCTGGGCATTGGCCGCCGAGCCCGGTGGCGCGGTCACCTCGATCAGGCGAAAAAAGCCGTCGTTTTCAGGTACATCGGTGTCGAACAGGCACTTGATGACATAGGCGCAGGCAGCGAAGGTCTGGGTCATGGTGGCGTTCATGGCCGACGGCCGCTGAGGGTCGCTGCCGGTGAAGTCGAAGTGCACCCGCCCACCGTCGATGGTGACCTTGACTTTGAATCGCACTGGCTCGTCGGTGTGGCCGTCGTCGTCCAAGCAGTCCTCGGCCTCGAAGACGCCGTCGGGCAGGGCGGCCAGGGCCTGACGGGCCCGTGTCTCGGTATAGTCGAACAGGGCCTCGGTAAATTCTTCCAGGTGTTCGAGGCCGTAGCGTTCCATCAGCTCGATCAGGCGCCGGCCGCCGATCACGTTGGCCGCGCACTGGGCCCGGAAGTCGCCGGCGGTTTCCTTATTGGCGCGGATGTTGGCGACGAACATCTTGTAGACGTCGGTGTTCAGGCGGCCTTCCGCGGCGATCTTGACCACCGGCAGGATCAGGCCTTCCTGGTAGACCTCCTTGCTGGGGGCGAGGCTGCCGGCATGGGCCCCGCCCACGTCCACGTGGTGGGCCAGGTTGGCGGCGTAGGCGATGATCTCGCCACGATGGAAGATGGGGGCCATGACGACGATGTCGTTCAAGTGGGTGGCCCCCTGGTAGGGGTCGTTGGAGGCCAGCTGATCCCCGGGCGCCAGGTTCTCCACCCCGTAGCTGTCGATGGAGTAGGGAACGATGATGTTCATGGCGGCGATGTGACAGGGCATGAGCGCCGCCTGGCCGATCACCCGCCCATGGCGATCGAGCAAGGCGCACGAAAGATCGAGACGGGTCTTGATATTGGTGGAATAGGCCGCCCGGGTCAGGGTGACCGACATTTCCTCGGCCGCCCGCTCCAACCCGTTGCGGATGATCTCGAAACGTACCTGATCGATGGGCATGGCCGCCCCACGTCACGATTGGTGTCCTGGAAGAGACAGATGGTACCCGTACTTGCGGGGCCATCCGGCCCCTATTTTGCTTGCCGCGACCGTAACGAAGGGCGACGAAACGAGTCAAGCGAAGGCCGGGTTGGTAGCGGCGTGTACGCCTCGAGGTATGCAATCCGGCAGGCCGAGGGTAGGCTTGCCGCTCGCTTTCAGACAGGTCGAGTCGGGCCTCGCCATGCCGCTTCTAACAATCACCAGAGTCCAGACGATCTGTTTCCGTGCCGCCCGTCGCCCAACCGCCCGTTGGACTGTATGGTTCCTTCACCGTCTTCATTCGCATTTCACGGACAACCTTCCCGAGCCAAGCGCTCCAGAATTTCGGTCAAATGACATACGCCGCGAGGGAAGGGGTTTCGCGTCGACAAATTCGGGGAAAAGCGGACCATGAGCAATTACGAAAACTACTCCGAGGCATCGAAGTATTACGACAAGACCCGCGTACCCGTTGGCGTTGAGATATTGATCGGCGTGCTGGCTCACGCGAGGCGATCGCGTTCCGAGTTCCGGTTGCTCGATGCGGGATGCGGTACCGGCGCCTATTCGGAACTTGTGCTGCCACATGTCGATCGCATCGACGCCATCGACATCAATCCCGACATGCTCACCGTGGCACGACAAAAGTTCGTGGATTGTAACGACGGTGCCCGCATTGCATTTCACGAAGGCAGCATCAAGACCTTGCCTTTCGAGGCGGCTCATTTCGACGCGGTGATGTTCAACCAGGTTCTTCACCACCTGGAAACGGGCCAGGACGGCGGCTTCGACGGTCACCGGATCGCCCTTGCCGAGGCCTATCGTGTCCTGCGTCCAGGTGGCGTCGTCGTCGTCAATTGCACGAACCAGGAGCAGCTTCGCGATGGTTTCTGGTACCTGCAGCTCATTCCGACGGCGCGCCATGCGCTACAAAACCGTTGCATCCCCGCCCCAAGACTTGAGGCGATACTGACGGACACCGGCTTCTCCCTGGAGGGCCGTTTCGTACCCCTCGACGGTGTATTGCAGGGCGCGGCATATTTCGACTCCGAGGGGCCGCTAAAGCCGGAGTGGCGCAAGGCTGAATCGAGCTGGGCACTGGCGCCAGAACGGGAAATCGCCGCCGCCGAAACCAAGATCCGAGAGCTCCGGAAGAGCGGTGGTCTCGAAACCTATGTGGCTGAACGCGACGCCACGCGCCGGCAGGGAGGCCAAACGACCTATTTCGTGGCGCGGAAGGCCTCGTAAACGGAATTGCAGCGACGACGCGGTTGCCGCACTAATGCGCTCCTGGCACCGGGCCCATGCCCTTTTCGTCGATCATGTGGCCGCGGGCGAAACGGTCCAAGGTGAAGGCGGCGTTGAGGTGGTGGGGGGCGTCGTTGGCGATGGTGTGGGCGAACACCCAACCCGACGCCGGGGTCGCCTTGAAGCCGCCGTAGCACCAGCCGCCGTTCAGGTAGAGGCCCTCGACTGGCGTCCCGCCGATGATCGGCGTGCCGTCCATGGTCATGTCCATGATGCCGGCCCAGGTGCGCAGAATGCGCAGGCGGCTGAAATAGGGGAAACACGTGATACCGGCGGCGACCACGTGTTCCACCATGGGCAAATTGCCCCGCTGGGCATACGAGTTGTAACCGTCCAGGCTACCTCCCATCACCATCTCGCCCCTGTCGGACTGGCTGACGTAGAAGTGCCCGGCGCCGAAGGAAATCAGGATGTCCATGACCGGCTTCACCGGCTCGCTGACCATGGCCTGCAAGAGGTGGGATTCGATGGGCAGCCGCAGGCCGGCCAGGGACGCGACCTGGGAGGTGTGGCCGGCCACCGCGATGCCGACCCGCTCGGCGCCGATGGGGCCGCGGGACGTCTCGACGCCGCGGACCTGGCCGTCGACCATGGGAAAGCCCGTGACCTCGCAGTTCTCGACGATGTCGACGCCCAAGGCGCTCGCCGCCCGGGCGAAGCCCCAGGCCACGGCGTCGTGGCGGGCGATGCCGCCCCGGGGCTGGTAGATGCCGCCGACGATGGGAAAGCGGGTGCGGGGAGAGCAATCCACCAGGGGCACCAGATCCTTGATCTCGGCCGGGGTCACCAGCTCGGCATCGATGCCGTTGAGGCGCATGGCGTTGCCGCGGCGTATCAGGGCGTCCATCTGCCCGTCGTTGTGGCCCAGGTCGATGCGGCCCCGCTGGCTGAGCATGACGTTGTAGTTGAGGTCCTGGCTCAGCCCCTCCCACAATTTCAGGGAGAACTCGTAGAAATGGGCGTTGGGTTCGAGCAGGTAGTTGGAGCGCACGATGGTCGTGTTGCGCCCCGTGTTGCCGAGCCCGATGCCGCCCTTCTCCACCACCGCCACACGGGTGATGCCATGGTTACGTGCCAGGTAGTAGGCGGTGGCCAAACCGTGACCGCCACCGCCGACGATGACCGCGTCGTAAGTGGCCTTCGGCTTCGGCGACCGCCAGGCGCGGGGCCAGCGCCGATGGTGGTGCAGCGCATGGCGGGCGAGGGAGAAGAGGGAATAGCGGGGCATGGGGCGGGACTCGGCGACGAACCGGCGGCGGCGCGAACCATAGCACCTCGCAACGTTCATTGTTGGGGACGGCTCGCGGTCACCTTTGGCCTTCAACGAAGTCGCCAAGGACCCGCGCCCAGCCGATGAGGCCGAAGCGATGCCAACGCAGGCGTCATAGGCACGTTTCGTCGAGGCCATCCGGCCGACAAGGAAATGGGCAACGCCGTTGTCGCCTCGCGCCGCGAACGGCTATGATTGGCGGAGTTTGTCGTTCCTTGCGTGCACGAGGCTGCGGTGCCGTGAATCGGTTGGACGTGAATACGATGCGGGTCCTCGTCGTCGACGACGAAGTTTTCATGCGCAAGTTGGTCGTGCGGCTGGCGTCGGAGATCGGCATCAAGGAAATCGACATGGCCGAGGACGGTCACCAGGCCATGGACCTGGTCATGAGGTCGCGCACGCCCTACGATCTGATCATTTGCGATCTGGAAATGCCGGTGATGAACGGGTTTGAGTTCGTGCGCTTTCTGCGGACCAAGGCCCCCAAGAATCATCGACGCGCGCCGGTGATCATTCTCACGGGACATTCCAGCTCGGAAAACTTGCAGGAGGCCGTCGATCTGGGAATCAACGGTTTTCTGGTCAAACCGGTTTCCAGGCAAAAGCTCGAGTCCCGCATGATTGCCGCCATTACACGGCCGCCGATCGGCGCCAAGATACCGCCCGGCCGCTGAACGGGAATCTCCTATGAATCGGCGGGCTGGAGGGGGCAAGGGGGTAGGTTCAACCGTGGCAGTCGAGCTCTTCAAGGAAGAACGCCAGTTGTTCAAATCTGGGCAGGCGCTTTTGAAGGCGCCGCCCTCGACCTCCGAAGCGTGGGAGGAATCGTACGGCGGCCTCCTGGAGGGCTATCGGAAGCTGGTCCGCAGGACACAGCGGTTGGTGCGCTTGAGCGATCGCAACGAGGCCGAACTCAACCGCATCACGAAGTCCCTTCAGGCGGCGAACCAGGCGAAGGCGAACTTCCTTGCCACCACAAGCCACGAGATCCGCACGCCGATGAACGGAGTCGTGGGGATGATCGATCTGCTGCGCGAGAGTTCGCTGGATGACGACCAGCACCAGATGGTGGAGACGATCCGCGAATCGGCGTTCTCCATGCTGGCGATCATCAATGACATCCTGGATTTCTCCAAGATCGAGGCCGGCCGTCTTGAACTGGAGCGCGTGCCCATTTCTTTGCGCGACATCATCGAGGGCGTGGCGGAAACCCTGGCGCCCAACGTCAACAGCAAGGGCATCCGGATCAGCACCTTCATCGACCCGGATATCCCGGACGGGTTGCTGGGCGATCAGGTGCGCATCCGCCAGATTCTCTTCAACCTGGCGGGAAATGCGGCGAAATTCACCGAAGCGGGCAAGGTTCTTGTTCGGGCCGACCGCGGATCCGTTGACCAGGAACGTGTGACCGTTCGTTTCCAGGTCATCGACAGCGGGATCGGCATCGCCGAGGAGATCCACGAGACCCTGTTCGAGGACTTCACCCAAGCGGAAACGTCGACCGCCCGGCGTTTCGGGGGAACCGGCCTCGGCCTGTCCATCTGCCGGCAGCTCAGCGAAATGATGGGCAGCACCATCACCGTTGACAGTGTCCCCGGCAAAGGGTCCACGTTCACCATCGACCTTCCGTTCGACGTCGCGCCGGAACGCGCCATCCGCAGCGACCGACAGGACTTGACCGACATCCGCGTTCTGGTCGTCACCCGGGACGACGACATGCGCCCCCTCTTCGCCCGCTATCTGGAACACTGCGGCGCGGTGCCGACCGCCCTTGGCGACATTGCCGCCACGTCCACGGCCATCGCGCTGGCGGCCGACCTGGACCAGCCATTCGACGTCGTGCTCATTGGGTCCGGCTGGCCGATCGAACAACGACTGGGGGCGGTCGGCGCCTCCCAGGCGACCGGTGACGGCAAGGACGTCCGCTTCGTTGTCATGACGACGAAGCGGACGCAGTCATACCGGCCCCAGGTGGCGGGCGTGCATTGGGTGGGGTCCGATCCTCTCCGTCGCGCGGGTCTTCTGCGGGCCGTGGCCATCGCCGTGGGCCGGGCCAGCCCGGACGTGTTGCCCGACGACCGAAAGCCGATGGAAGGCCCCGCGGTCCCGGCGCCCACCGTTGACGAAGCGGAGGCTCTAGTGTAGCGATTCCAACGCTTGTTTCCCTCGGTTGACCTTATCGATGATGGAACTGGCGGAAGCCGTCCAGGCGAAAGGCTTGGGGTCGGCGTTGTGCTGGTCGAGGTAGTCGTTGATGGCCATTTGCAATTCGACGATGGAGTGAAACACGCCGCGACGGATGCGCTTTCGGGTGATCTCGGCAAAGAAGCGTTCGACCAAGTTGAGCCACGACGCCGAGGTCGGCGTGAAATGCAGGTGGAACCGGGGATGGCGTTTCAGCCAGCGCTTGACCTCCGGCGTCTTGTGGGCGGCGTAGTTGTCGACGATCAGGTGGAGAGCCAGGTGCTTCGACGTCGCGCGGTTGATCTTGTTCAAGAAGCGGATGAACTCCTGATGGCGATGCTTCTGCATGCATTGGCCGATGACCGTGCCGTCGAGCACGTCGAGCGCCGCGAACAGGGTGGTGGTGCCGTGGCGCTTATAGTCGTGGGTCATGGTGCCGGCCCGGCCCTTCTTCATCGGCAGGCCCGGCTGGGTGCGGTCGAGTGCCTGGATCTGGGACTTCTCGTCCACCGACAGGACGATGGCGTGCTCCGGCGGGTTGACATACAGCCCGACCACGTCCTCGACTTTCTCGGCAAACCGCGGATCATTGGACAGCTTGAAAGTCGCCACCAGATGCGGTTTCAGCTCATGTGCCTTCCAGATCGCCTGAACGCTCGACGGCGCGATGCCCACCGCCTTGGCCATCGTTCGCAGGCTCCAGTGGGTCGCGTCCGGCGGCGTTTCCGTCTTGGTCTTCTCGATCACCCGCATGACCACATCCGCCGCAAGCGGTGCCTTGCCCGGCGGGCGCGTCTTATCGCGGCACAAACCGTCCACGCCGGCCTCCACATAGCGCGTCCGCCAGCGTCGGATGGTCGGTTTGCTCACGCCCAAGCGGCGCTGGATCTCATCGGTGCCAACGCCGTCGCCGGCCAGCCGTACAATCCGAGCCCGTCGGACATGCTTCTGCGGCGTGTTGCCATTGGCGATCAACGCCTCCAGCCTGTCCTGATCCCCAGGCGCCAGCTGGATCCTCACTTTCTTCCCCATGAACCCAGAATCGCATCACACCTGCCCGATGGGAATCATTTGTTTCGAGCGGAACACTAGGGCAATTGATCCTGGTCGCCGAGGACAATCCAACCAATCGGACGGTCGTCCGGCGTCAGATCGAACGATTGGGCTACGCGGCGGTGATCGTGGACGACGGCGATGAGGCCCTCGATGCGCTTGCCGAGCGACGATTTGCCGCCCTCCTGACCGACTGCCACATGCCCCGGCTGAACGGCTACGATCTGGCGAAGCGCATCCGCGCGGAGAGCCCGGACGCCGCGCCGCGCCTGCCGATCATCGCCATCACCGCCAGCGCCCTAGAGGTCGAGGTGGAGCGCTGCTACCAGTCCGGTATGGACGACGTGCTGCCGAAACCGCTGGAGTTGTCACGGCTTCGGGCAGCGTTGCGAAAATGGCTTGGCCCGCCTGGCCAGGCCGGTGCCGCGCCCGTGGACGGGGCGGCCCCCATCGACGGCCCCCTGGATCTGGACGCCCAACGCGATCTGCTGGGGGACGACCCCGAATCGATCCTTCAGATCCTCAAGGAGTTCATCGAACCGGGAGCGTCCTGCGTGGCCGAGATGCGGGCGGCCTTCGACGCCGAGTCCGCGCCGGGCGTGGCCGGGGCCGCTCACAAGCTCAAATCGGCGGCCCGGGCCATCGGCGCCAGAGATTTGGCCGACCTGTGCCAAGCCCTCGAGACCGCCGGCAGGGCGGGAGAATGGTCGGAGCTTCGCCGCCTGAAGCCGACGATGGCGCCCGTCTTCGAGCGGGTCGTCGACCACATCGAAGGCCTGTGACCCAGGTCGTCAGTCGCCGCCGAAAACGGTCCCCACGGCCAGTCCCGACTCGCTCGCATACGCCGCCGCCGGCACCTTGCCACCGCCTTCCGGCCGCACCCGCTGAACCAGGATGCGCCCTCCCGAAGCGGCGACGGCAAAGCCATCGTCGGACAGCGCGACCACGGTGCCGGGCGCCCCATCGCCTTCGGCGGGCCGGCAATCGAAGACCTGCAAGGTATTGCCGTCGCGGGTCGTCCACGCCCCCGGTTGGGGGTTGGCGCCGCGAATCAGGTTGTAGACCTCGGCCACGGGCCGCGACCAGTCGATCCCCACGTCGGCCTTGCGGCACCAGCTTTCGTAGGTGGCCCGGGCGTGATCCTGTTCGATGCGCGGCGCCTTGCCGTCGCGAACCAGGTCCACCGCCTCCAACATGGCGTCCACGCCCATCGGGAAAAGGTGGTTGAAATAGATGCTGCCCAGGCTGTCGTCGGGGCCGATCTCCACTTCCTTCTGGAGCAGGATGGGCCCCTCGTCCAATTTCTCGTCCGGCCAGAATATGGTCAGGCCGGTTCGAGTCTTTCCCTGGATGATGGGCCAGTTGATGGAACTGGGCCCCCGATGCTCTGGCAACAGCGACGGATGGTATTGGATGGTCCCCCGCTGCGGAATGTCCAGCACCGCCTGGGGAACCAGCAGGATCACATAGGCCATGACGCAGAGGTCCGGTTCCAGGCTTGTCATCTGATCGGCCACGTCCGGGCCCTTGAACGACGCCGGCTGCAGGACCGTCAGACCCTTTTCCACGGCCAAGGCCTTCAGGGGATCTGCCGGGCGCCCCTCCTTGTCTGGGGCACAGTAAGCGGCGACGACGTCTTCGCCTCGCTCCAACAAGGCTTCCAGCACGGCCTTGCCGAACGCCTGCTGGCCGTTGACGATGATTCGCATGCTTAACCTCCGCGCTCTCGGGGGCGGGAATGGCGCGCGGCCAACCTAGACCCCATGTCCGACTGGGATGTGGGTGACCCGTCTCACATTATGCGGGTGTCGAGGGTTGCACCGGATGGTCCGGTGTCTTGCCTCATGCATAGGAGACGGGTCATGGAACAGGTTATCACGTACGTGGGTCTGGACGTTCACAAGAAGAGCATTTCGGTCGCCATTGCCGATGGCGGCTTGCGCCGGGAGGCGCGCTATTTCGGCACCATCGCGAACCAACCGGCGGCGTTGCGGAAGTTGGCGCACAGGCTGGGGCGCGAGGGACGCGCGCTGCGCTTCTGCTACGAGGCCGGGCCGTGCGGTTACGGGGTCTATCGGACGCTAACATCGCTCGGCCACGACTGCGTGGTGGTGGCGCCGTCGCTGATCCCGCGGCGTCCTGGCGATCGGATCAAGACCGACCGCCGCGATGCCTTGGGCTTGGCCAAGCTGGACCGCGCCGGCGAGCTGACGCCGGTGTGGGTTCCCGAGCCCGAGCACGAGGCCCTGCGCGATCTGGTGCGGGCCCGCGCGGCGGCGGTCAAGGCCCTGCGCCGGGCGCGTCAGCAGTTGAGCGGCTTCCTGCTACGCCACGCCCGCACGCGAGACGGCAACAACTGGACCCTGGCCCACCGGCGCTGGCTGGCGAGCCTGCGTTTCGAGCAGCCGGCCCAGCAGATCGTCCTGGAGGACTATATCCAGGCCATCGAGGATGCCCAGGCGCGGCGCGACCGCCTGACGGCCGAGATCGAAGCATTGGTCCCCCGTTGGTCCCTGGCTGCCGTCGCCCAGGCCCTTCAGGCCATGCGCGGCGTGGCGCTGATCACCGCCGTCACCCTGTTGGCCGAGATCGGCGACCTGACCCGTTTCGACAGCCCGCGTCAGCTCATGGCGCACCTCGGTCTGGTGCCCTCGGAGCATTCCAGCGCCGCTCACATCCGGCGCGGCGCCATCACCAAGGCCGGCAACGCCGAGGCGCGCCGCGTCATGATCGAGGCCGCCTGGTGCTACCGCCTGCCGGCGCGGGTCAGCCGCTGCCTCCTGGAGCGCCTCCAGGGCCAACCCAAGGCGGTCCGCGACGTCGCCTGGAAGGCCCAGACCCGCCTCTGCGCCCGCTACCGCCGCATGGGCGCCCAAGGCAAGGATACCCCCCTGGTCACAACGGCTATCGCCCGCGAGATGCTCGGCTTCGTCTGGGCCATCGCCCGCGAGGTCGCGCCGTGCAAGGCCGGCTGAGAAAAAGCAGGGAAAAATCGTCACCCCACAAGAGGAGGACCGAAGCAGCCTACCAACAGTCCGCCGGCGCCCATGCCTGGGGGCGAGACCACGGTGAGGGGAACCCTCGACTGCTCTACGAGCGGGACTTGTCCCACGCTCGTCATCTAGACCGAGGCAGCCCCACGACGAACCCAGGGTCATGCGGTCCCAACCCGCGCATCAGAGATCGATCAACCGTCGTCAGGACGGTTTCGCCCCTGCCATGTGCGCTGGCGCTATACGTATCTCGACACCGGCAACACGGTGAGCGGTGATCTTCGTCCGAAACCTTGAATTCGGACATGAGAGAGCAGCATCCGATCGAATGGAATCGCCTTCGGCGATTCAATCGGCGGATATCGCTCTAGAGCACTTTCACTTTAATTTGGTTCATATCCTGAGTTTGCAAAATAGTTGGCGCATTCGTTTGGCCTGATGGTGTTGATGATATCTCCGATGGCGCGCCACAGGTCATCGATGGTTCGCACGGCGGCTTTTCTGAGCATCGCCTTGAGCTTTGCGAAGAACTGTTCGATCGGATTGAAGTCGGGTGAGTAGGCCGGCAGATAGGCCAGTTTGGCGCCCGCCGCCTCGATGGCCTCGCGTACGCCGGTGACTTTGTGTGAGGACAGGTTGTCCATGACGACGATGTCGCCTTGCGCCAGCGTCGGGACCAAACAACGTTCCACCCAGAGCCTGAAGATGGCGCCGTTCATCGGGCGATCAACGACGAACGGTGCGGCGATGCCATCGTGACGCAGCCCGGCAACGAAGGTCATCGTCTTCCAGTGGCCATGCGGCACGGCGGCGACCAGACGCTCGCCGCGCCGGCACCGCCCGCGAAGGCGCGCCATCTTGGTGTTGGCACCGGTCTCGTCGATGAAGACCAGCCGGGTCGGGTCGAGCGCCGGCTGTTGCGCGCGCCACAATCGCCGGTTCTCGGCGACGTCAGGACGTTCCTGCTCGGCTGCGTGCGCGGTTTTTTTTAAAGCTGATGCCGTGACGATGGAAGAAGTTCCACAATCCCCCAATACTGCTCTTGACGCCCTTTTCCGAGCTCAACCGGGCAATGATCTCTTCAAGCGTGAGGTCCGGCGCCGCGTCGATCTGCGTCAACAACCAATCCTCATGAGGGTCAAGCTTCGAGCCCTTGGGTGCGCCCATCGCAGCCGCCTGAACGCTGCCCGTCTCCCGCCAGCGCCGAGCGTAGCGGATCGCCGAACTGACGCTGACGCCAAATCGCCTCGCCGCCTGGCGCCGCGAAGCCCCGCCATCAATCGCATCCACGATCCGTTGCCGAAGGTCTGCCGAGTAGGCTTTGCTCATCGGAAACTCCCTTTGCGAATCTATAACAAAGGGAATCAGAACAAGATCAGAATGGGAATCCCCTTTCTGAATCATCCTTCAATGAAATTGCTCTAGTGTTCCGATTCTAACATTTGGTTCCTGAGCCCGGGGGTGAAGGTCGCAGTTTGCGTAGATTTAATGGGAACGAAATGTCTCGATCGGAACACTAGCGTCGAGGAATCGGTTTCGCCATACCTGAAGACTCGGAAGCCGGGACGGGATTCGGTTTCTCGACGACGCGGGTGATGAGGCCCAGAAGCGGTGGGATGATCAAGAGGGTCAGCACCGCCGACAATGCAAGGCCCCCGACGACCACCGAACCCAGGCCCCGGTAGATCTCCGATCCGGCGCCCGAAAACAGCACCAGCGGCAGCATGCCGCAGACGCTGGTCAGGGTCGACATGAAGATCGGCCGCACCCGGTTGCGGGTCGCCTCGACGATGGCATCGGCGGCAGGCATGGCGTCCTCGCGCACGTGCAAGAGAGTCTGATGTACCAGCAGGATGGCATTGTTGACCACGGTGCCGATGAGGATGACGAAGCCGAGGAGGGTGAGCATGTCCAGGGGATGGAAGACGAACAGGTTGAGGATCACCAGCCCGCCGACGCCGCCGGCGGTGGCCAGCGGTACGGAGAACAGAATGACCAGGGGGTAGACGAAGCTTTCGAACAGAACCGCCATGACCAGATAGACGACGATCACGGCGATCAGCAGGTTGAGCTTCATGGCGTCCCAGGTGCGGGCCAGCTCGTCGGCGGTGCCCGATATGCTGAGGCGAACCCCCGGGGGCAGACCCCGTTCCGTCAACGGCCCAATGACGTTGTCGCGCACCGACTGGATCGTCGTCTCAAGGGCAACGTCCGCGCCGGGGCGGATCCGAAGGGACACCGTTCGGTTTCGCTCCAGGTGAAGGATCTGGGTCGGGCCGGCGGTCACCTCGATGGTGGCGAGGGCCGAGATGGGCAGGATATTGCCGAACGCGGTCACGATGGGCAGATCGCCGATGCCCTGGGTGCGGTCGATGCGCCCTTCCGGCCCATGATCGTCAGGTCCGTTCGACGGCCATCCAGGACAATTTGAGCGACCCGCAGCCCGTCGTTGAAGGCGTCGATGGTCAGGCCCAGGTCGCGGGCCGTCAGGCCATTGTCGGCGAGGCGCTGAAGGTCGGGGATCACCCGCACTTCGGGCGCCCCCAGTTCCAGGCCCGGCCGCGTGCTAACCCGGATACCAAACGCCGCGGGCATTTCTTCCCGGACCAGGCGGATCGCGTCGCGGGCCACGTCCAGGATCTCGTCGAAGTCGGGACCCGTAACCTCCAGGTCGATGATCCGGGCACCGCCATATCCGCGTCCAAAGATGGAACCCTGGCTCACATAGCCGGACGTGCCGGCCTCGTTGAAAGCAAGACGGCGAAGGATGGGAATCAGTTCCCCCGTCCGCTCCGGATCGGTGCTAGCGGCGGCGAAGGTGCTCCGACCCTTACGCGCGGTAAACCAGAATCGGCTCATCTTCGGGGGGTCGTCGGGGTTCGAAACGGTCTCTTCGGACGATGCCCAGTGGGGTTGGGCCCGCTGTTCCGCCTCCTCGGCCATGCGCAGCGTCGTCTTCAGGTTGTAGCCCGGCGGATGCCGAGCGATGGCGAACAACAGGTTGCGCTTGCCGTCCGGCAAGAAATCGAGGGAGGGTGGGAAGAATCCCGTGACCGCCGCGGCCGTGCCACAAATCACGGCAACCGTTGCCAGGCCCGCTGCCCGCCGCCGGACTGCAAACCGGGCGGCGTGGCCGACCCCATCGACGAACCGCGCCGCCAGGCGGTCTATAACCAGGAAGGCCCCCCGGGTTTCCGATGTCTTCGGCGTGTTGGCCAACATGCGAGCGGCCATGGCGGGGACGACGGTTCCGGCGACGCAGAGCGAGAGCAGGACTGCCACGGAAAGGGCGACGGCGATGTCCCTGAAAAGCTGACCCACAACCATGTCCATCACCAGCACGGGGGCGAACGCGGCGACGGTCGTGACCGCCGAGACGAAAACGGCGCCCCACACCTGGGAGGCGCCGCGCGCGGCGGCCTCCATGGCGGGAATCCCTTGCTGACGAAGGCGGAAGATGTTCTCCAGTACAACAATGGCCGCGTCCACCACCATGCCTACCGCGAACGCGAGGCCGGCAAGAGATATGAGGTTAATGGATCGGCCAAGCGCCGACATGGCGACGAAGGCGCCAACGATGGAGATGGGAATGGCCAAGGCGACGGCTAGCGTGGCGCCGAAGGAGCGCAAGAACATGTACAGGATGGCAACGGCCATGCTGCCTCCGACCCAGATATTCTGGGTCACCAGAGCGATGGAGGAGCGGATGTAGTCGGTTTCGTCATAGTCCAGGTGAATAGCGAGGCCCGCGTCCCGTAGCGCGCCCTTGTTGAGTTCTTCGGTAACGCGACGAATCCGGTCCATGACCCGAATGACGTTGGTGCCGGTGTCGCGGATTACCGAAATGTTGATGTTATTTTCGCCCTTGCTGCGGCTGACCGCGCTCCGTGGCTTGTAGCCGAAGCGAACATCAGCCACGTGGCCGACGGTGACCCGGGCGATCCGTCCCGTTTCCGGGTCGATACCGGATCGCAAGGGCACGGAGCGTGCTCTGGTAAGGGTCGTCAGCTCGCTTTCGGTGCGGACCGTGTAGCGCCGTTTGCCTTCGTCAAGGTCTCCGGCGGAGATGTTTATATTGGTTCCGCTCAGCGCCGCCGCGACATCGGCGATGGTCAGTCCGTAGCGAGCCATTTGGCGGGGCTCTACAATCACTTGCAGTTCACGCTTCCGTCCGCCCCTTACGTTCACGACCGCGACCCCCGGCTCGCGCTCCATCCTGTCCTGGACCAGGTCCTCGACCAGATCGCGGTAGTTCTCAATATCCCCCGGAGTCCCCGGCAAGGTGCGGACGTTGAGCCACGCGACGGGCCTGTCTTCGGCGTCGCGCGTATAGAGGCGGGGGCGCCTCGCCTCGTCCGGCAAATCGCTCACTTGGGCCAGGCGGTTGTTGACCAGAAGCAGCAAACGGTCGATGTCTTGGCCGATGGCGAATTCGAGGATGATGCGGGCGCCACCCCGACGGGCTCGGCCTTCCATGCGCTCCAGACCGTCAAGCCCCTTGAGGGCTTCCTCTTGGCGTTCGACGATCTCCCGTTCCACTTCCGCGGGCGCGGCCCCGGGCCAGGACGTGGACACCGAGATCAGTGGCTTGCGAACGTCAGGCGTGAGCTGGATGGGAATGGACTGCAACGCCAGCCAGCCCATGAGGAGGATCATCAGGACGACCGCGGTCACCGCGGTCGGCCTTTGAACGGCAAGGCGAATCAGGGTCAACGGCGCCAACTCCCGCCGTCAGCATTCCAAGAACAGCGCAATCGCGCAACGGGTATCGGAAACGAACGCGCGCCACCTCGCCCGGTCACTGCGCCGGCTGCTGGGCCGCGGCGACCCCCGCACTTGCCGGTTTCTCCACCGCGCGGGCGATGAGGCCGAGCAACGGTGGGATGATCAAGAGCGTCAATACCGCCGACAGGGCCAGGCCGCCCACGACCACCGAACCCAGGCCCCGGTAGAGTTCCGATCCGGCGCCCGGGATCAGCACCAGCGGCAGCATGCCGCAGACGCTGGTCAGGGTCGACATGAAGATCGGCCGCACCCGGTTGCGGGTCGCCTCGACGATGGCATCGGCGACCGCCATCGCGTCCTCGCGCACGTGAAGCAGAGTCTGGTGCACCAGCAGGATGGCATTGTTGACCACGGTGCCGATGAGGATGACGAAGCCGAGGAGGGTGAGCATGTCCAAGGGATGGAAGACGAACAGGTTGAGGATCACCAGCCCACCGACGCCGCCGGCGGTGGCCAACGGTACGGAGAACAGGATGATCAGGGGATAGATGAAGCTTTCGAACAGGATCGCCATGACCAGATAGACGATGACCACGGCGATCAGCAGGTTGAGCTTCATGGCGTTCCAAGTGCGGGCCAGCTCGTCGGCGGTGCCCGATATGCTGAGGCGCACCCCCGGCGGCAGGCCCTGTTCCCTTAGCGGCCCGATGACATCGTCGCGCACCGACTGGATCGCCGTCTCCAGGGGAACGTCGGGACCGGGGCGGATCTGCACGTTGACGGTCCGTTCCCGTTCCAGGTGCAGGATCTCCGTCGGCCCCTCGGTTACCTCCACCGTGGCGAGGGTTCCCGCCGGCAGGATGGTGCCGTCGCGGGTGACCACGGGCAGGTTACCGATCCCCTGGGTGCGCTGAATACGCCGCTCCGGCCCCATCACCGTCAGATCGATGCGCCGGCTGCCGGCGGTCACCTCGGCCACCCGCAGCCCGTCGTTGAAGGCGTCGATGGTCAGGCCCAGGTCACGGGCCGTCAGGCCGTTGTCGGCGAGGCGCTGAAGATCGGGGATCACCCGCACCTCCGGCGCCCCCAGTTCCAGGCCCGGCCGCGGACGGATCTGGGTTCCCTCGCTGCGGGGCAGGGCCTGCCGGGTGACGCGAACCGCGTCCCGGGCTGCGTCCAGAAGCTGCTCGATATCGGGGCCCGAAATATCCAGCTCCACCACCCGCGAGCCGCCGAACCCGCGACCGAACAGGGATGTCTGATTGACGAAGCCGAAGGTACCCGGTTCGTTGAAGGCGTGTTTGCGTAACAGGGGAATCAGTTCCTTGGCGCGGGTCGGATCGACGGCAGCGGCGCCGATGAAATTGGCCGTCGGCCTGGCGACGAACCAGAACCGCTCGATCTTCGGCGGCTCCCCGGGACCGGATTCGGGTCCGGTTTCCGACGCCCAGTGGGGGCGCAGCCGGTTTTCGACGTCTTCGGCGATGCGGGTCGTGATGCCCAAGTTGTACCCCGGCGACTGCTGGGTGATGGCGATCACCAGGTTGCGGTTGCCCTCGGGCAGGTATTCCAGCCGCGGCAGGTAAAGCCAGGTGGCCACGCCGGCACCGCCGCAGATCAGGACGATCACCGTGATGGACGCAGTCCGGCTGCGGACCATCAGCCGCGCAAATCCCGTCACCGTTCGGAGAAACAGACGCGCCAGATGATCAATTCCCGGCAGGGAGAACATCATCTCACCGCCGGCGATGCGATCGCCCAGCAGCCGGGTCGCCAACGTCGGGATGACCGTGACCGACACCAGCAGCGACAGCAGGACCGCAACCGAAAGCGCCACCGCGATATCCCGAAACAATTGGCCGACCACCAGGTCCATCACCAAGACCGGCGCAAAAGCCACGACCGTGGTCAGGGCCGAGACCAGGACCGCGCCCCAGACCTGTCGGGCGCCCTGCAGGGCGGCATCCTTGCGGGTGGCGCCCCGCTGGCGGTGGCGGAATATGTTCTCGAGCACGACAATGGCCGCGTCGACGACCATGCCCACGGCGAAGGCGATGCCGGCCATGGAGACGACGTTGATGGATCGACCCAGCGCCGCCATGGCGACGAACGAGCCGATGACCGACACCGGTATGGCCAGGGCGACCACGAGGGTGGCGCCAAAGGAGCGCAGGAAGATCATCAGCAGGATCGTCGCCAGGATCCCGCCCACCCAGATGTTCTGGGTCACCAGATTGATGGCGGAGCGGATGTAGATGGTCTCGTCGTAGACCTGCTCTAACACCAGATCTTCGGCCAGCAGCGGTCCCGCGTTGAGTTCCTCGACCACCTTTTGAACGCCGCCCATGACCGAGATCACGTTGGTGCCCGTGTCGCGAACGGCGTTGAGAACGACCGCCGGCTCACCTTCGTTGCGGATGTAGGTGGTCCGGCGCTTGTAGCCGAACTCGACGGTCGCGATGTCGCCGACGGTAACCCGGGAGATGCGCCCCGTGGCGTCGTCGATGCCCGTGCGCAACGGCACCGCGCGCACCCTATCGAGGCTGGTCAGTTCGCTTTCCGTGCGGACCACGTACTGGCGTTTGCCCTCGTCCAGGTCGCCGGCCGAGATATTGACGTTGGTGCCGCGCAGGGCCTCGGCGATGCTGGTGATGGTCAGGCCGTAGCGGGCCATCTTCTGCGGTTCGACGATCACCCGCAGCTCGCGCTCGTCGCCCCCATAGACATTGACCAGGGCGATGCCGGTGACCCGCTCCATGCGGTCCTGGATGACGTCCTCCGCATAGTCCTTGTAAGTGTCGATGTGGCGCGGGTTGCCGGGCGTCGTCTTGAGCACGAACCAGGCGACCGGGTTCTCGTCCGTGTCGCGGGTGCGAAGCCGCGGTTCCCTCGCCTCGTCCGGCATGCCGGTGATTTGGCTCAGACGGTTGTTGACCAGCAGCAGCAGGCGATCGACGCCTTGCTCGATGCCGAACTCCATGATCACCGTGGCTCTGCCCCGGCGCGCCCGGCCTTCCATGCGCTCCAGGCCCTCAAGGCCCTTCAGCGCCTCCTCCTGGCGGTTGAGGATTTCCCGTTCCACTTCCGCCGGCGCCGCGCCCGACCAGGTCGTCTGCACGATGATCAGGGGTTTGCGGACGTCCGGCGTCAACTGGATGGGGATGGTGGTGAGGGCCAGCCACCCCATGAGGATGATCATGAGGACGATCGACAACACCGCGGTCGGCCGGTCGACGGCCAATCGAATCACGTTCATGTCACACCGTCCTCGGCGGCCGCCCTACGACCCCTGGCGGCCGCCCTTGCCCCCGCTCTTGTCTCCGCCCTTGGCGCTTCCGGGCTTCGCGACTTCCACCTTCTGGTTGGGGCGCAAGCGCTCGTTTCCGCGGACCACCACCGAATCGCCCGGCTTCAACCCGTCCATGACCTCGAACCGCCCGTCTACCGCGTCGCCCAAGGTCACCCGCCGCAAAATGGCCTTCCCTTCCTCCACCGCATAGACGACCCGGTCACCGCCGCGAATCAGCACCGCGTCCTTGTGCACCGTCACCACGTCGCGGGGCGGACCCAAGGGAATGCGCACCGTGACGCTTTGGTTCTTGGCCAGGCGAACGGCCATGCCCGACAGGTCGGGCGTAAATCGCACGGCCTGGGTCCGGGCGAGCGGATTTTCATCTGGGATGATGGCGCGGACCACCGCAGTGGTCGTGGCGCCGCTTTCAAAGGCTATCGAAAGGCCGCCGCCGGGCACGATCCCGGCCAAGCGGGTCACCGGGACGTCCGCCTCGACCTCCAGGTTGGTGTCATTGATCATGGAAAAGGCCGAGTCGCCGACTTTCAAATAGGCACCGACTTCCGCGTATCGGTGGGTGATCACGCCGGGATAGGGCGCTTTGATCACGGCATAGGCGAGGTTCGTTTTCGCCATATTGTGATTGGCGCGAGCCGATTGGAGCTTGGCCCGCGCTTCTCCGACGACGCTCGCGGTACGATCCACGTCGCGGCGCTTGTCGTTGTAGCGGGCCTCGGAAAAGGCGGCCGAGCTACGCAAACTCTCCAACCGAGCCAATTCCTGCTTGGCCAGGGCGAGCTCGGACTCGGCCTTGGCGACGCTGGACCCCTGTTCGGCCACGTCGGCGGCACGCATGGCGCGGGTCCACTTCAGGGTCGCGGAATCGATGGCGGCAAGGGTGGTTCCCGCCTCGACCCGATCGCCGACCTGAACGTGGATCTCGGCCACCGGGCCGGCGATGCGGGCGGCGATCACGCCGGCCTGGCGTGGCACCAGGCGGCCAAGCACCGGAATGGTCTGGACGAGCGGTTCTTCCCGCACGGCATCGACGACGACGCGGGTAAGCCGTCCATCGCCGCCGCGCCCGCGCTGCTGGGCGTCGGCCGCCGCGAAGGTGCTGGCGGCCAGAATCAGGGAAAGAACCAGCACGCGCTGTATGCGCCCGTTCACGACGTTCAATGTGCGCGTCGTTGCCACGATGGCTTCGCCTAGCCCCAATTATTCATGACGGCCATCGGATTTCAGCGGGACGAGCGGTAGCGACCGGGTTGACGGCGATTTTTGAGACGGATTGTCGGAGAGGTTGGAGGTTGTTGTTCGGGGCTCGTCCGGCGGCACCTGCCGCTTGGTTCAGGGCCCTTGGGCGGTGATGCGCCCGGCGATGGCGATCATGGCCGGCTGATAGGGATAGGCCGAAGGCAGGGCGATCCTGAGGCGCGACTTGAGCTCCTCGACGCGGACGGCGATTTTGAGAAACGCCCGGCGCAGGGTTTCGAAGGTGGCCGTTCGCCACAGCGATTTCCGAGGCGCCGCTTGGCGAAGCTGATGCAGCAGCCAGTAGGCGCCGGTATGCAGGAAGAGGCGGAACTGGTTGGCCTCCCAACGGTGGCACGACGTGCGGTCGGACTTGGTGTAGAGCTTGTGGTCCTTGATCATGTTTTCCATCCGCCCGCGGGCGCAGTAGACCTTCTCGTAGAGCGCCTTGGCGCGGCCGCTCAGGTTGGTGACGACGAAGCGGACGTCACAGCCCTTGGCGGTAGCTTCCACGCGGGCGATGACCGAGCGTTGCCGTGACCAGCTTTTGGCCTGGTAGCCGGTGTGGAAGAAGCGGCGCACCTTATCCTTTCCCTGCCCCGCCCGGCGCACGGCGGCGTCCTCGCACCACGGCTGGCCGATCCTGTTCAGCCGGGCGTTGCCGGAAAGCCCGAAGATGTAGCCGCAGCCCTGACGTTCGAGGAATTCCATGGCCTCCGGCGTGGCGTAGTGGCCATCGCCCCGCACGGTGATCTCGACCCGTGGCCAGTTGCGGCGGATGCGGCCGATGACGTGTCTCAGGATCCGCGCCGCCTCGTCGCCGGAGGGCCGCTTGCCGGGACGCAGCAGTGACATCACCGGCTTGCCGGTGGCCGCCTCGAAGATATGGAT
This sequence comes from Rhodospirillales bacterium, assembly GCA_965247705.1. Taxonomy (GTDB): domain Bacteria; phylum Pseudomonadota; class Alphaproteobacteria; order Rhodospirillales; family CAMCUA01; genus CBDFHV01. Next base: position 251,405 of record CBDFHV010000084.1, read on the forward strand.
GGGTTGGAAGCAATAGTCGTCGTAATGGGCGTTGAACAGCGCCAGCTGCTGGCCGCCGTGAACGGCGTCGTCGGTGTCGTCGATATCGAGAACGATGCGCGCCGGAACGCGCTTGAAGCTGGCGCAAAACAGATCGATCATCGACAGCCCCATGCGCCCGAGCGCGCGCCATGACGGCGCGTTCTCGAGGCGCGACAGGGTCGGTTGGCTCATCAGGTCGTCGCCGCTCTCGGACAAACGGCCACAGGCCAGCTTGAACGCCGGATCGAAACGCAGAACGTCGAGGTCGTCGCAATCCTCATACCCGCAGGCAATAGCGAACAGGCGCGCCCGGATCATGTCTACGTAAGCGTGGGTCGTGCTCGCCGGGTCGCGCACGTCGGTGACGCAGGAAGCGAGCACGTCGGCGATGCCGAGCCGCCTGTCGATCTCGCCCAACAACACCCCGCCGTCCGACGACAGCCGTCCGCCGTCGAAGCGGGCGCAAAGCGGCTTGCCTCCAACGGGCGACAAACCAGGGAGATAGGGGGTAATCTCGTTCATGGTGAGCCGTGGGTTGTTCTGTTGCCATGTGATCTTGTCTTGACACCAAAATCATACGGCATTTCAACAGGTTAATCTACGCTCACCAGCATTTTCAATCAGCGCCGTGAATAATTCGGGCTAGCGGTCTAAGTCTGACAGATGGAACCCATACGATCGCGTTTCCCGTTTCCTCGGCAGGAAGGGGCGCGCCGTCGATGCTGTCGCATCGACAAGGGTCCCTGACGCCCCGAGGAAGCGGGAAACGCGACCCAGAGGGCGGCCGACCGAGCCCCCCGGGGCCACGGGGTGTCCCCGGGATCGATGTCCGGGGGGATTCCCCCTGAGACCCCCCGGCGGCGTTGCGGGACGCTTGCGATGCGACAGCATCGCCGCGCGTCCCGCGCCTGGCCGGAGGAACTCGGTCGGTCGTCGTATGGGTACCATCTGTCAGACTTAGACCACTAGAAAAGCGGAACGCCGATGGCGGCCAGCCGTCGATCGACGGCGGCGTCATCGGCGGGGAAGATCGGACCGACCAGCATCACGCCATCGTCGCGTCCGTCGGCGAACGTGCCCGGCGCGTCCAGTCCCCAGTCGGCGGCCAGATCGATGGTCCAGACTTCCGCCGCTCGGGAAACGGGAACAGGCAGGAACTCGACGAGCGTCCCCTCGGTGTCATGGACGAAAGGTCCCAGCGATCCGCTGACGGCGACCACGGACAGGGCCGCGGCCATCGCCACGGGCAGGGACACGGCGCGGCGCCAGACGGACGGGCGCGGCGTCACCCCCATGGGCCGACCCGGAACCGCGACGGGTTGCCCATCCCCCAGGGCCAGCACCCGCCCCTTCAGCGCCGGTGACGGTGGCGGCGGGACCAGGCTGTCCAGCATGCGATCCAAGTGGGCCTCGGCGGCGGACTCCGGGCTCGGGGGCCCTTGCAGGTCCCCGAGGTTCCCACGCCGGTCCGGCTCCTTCCGGCGTTCCACAATTTGCTTTCGGGTCATCCGTTGTCCTCCAGCAGTTCCCTGACCACAGGCGCCAGGTAAGTCCGCAGCGAACGGCGGGCCCGGGACAGAAGTGACTCCACGGCATCGACGCTTACCGCCAAGATCTTGGCCGCTTCGCCGTTCGACAGGCCGTGGTAGTGTACCAGCGTCAAGGCGATCCGCTGACGATCGGGAAGTTTCGCCAGGGCTTCGCCCACGGCGCGGTTTTGTGCCATGCGCCGCACCGTGATCCGCTCCCCATAGCCCTCCGCGGCCACGTCACCCGCCGATTCCATGCCCTCCGGCCGATACATTCGAAGCCGGTCGATGCACAGATTGGTCGCCACCCGAAATAGCCACGTCCGCAGGCGCGCCGCTCCCGGCTGCCATTGCGGTGCCTTGCGCATCAGGCGAACGAACGTCTCTTGGGCAACGTCTTCCGCTTCGGCTCCGTCGCCTAGGATGGACCAGGCATAGGCCACCACGCCGCGCAGATGCCGGTTGACGAGGGTCGGCCAGGCTTGGGAGTCCCCTGCCGCGACCCGCGCCATCAGCGCGTCGTCCACATCCTTTCTGTCCATCCGTCCTCGATCAGCCTCTTCGCATTCGCGCCCGAGGTTGTCGGCCAGACCGCTAGCGCCTCCCGCGCCGGTCGCCGCGCGTCGGCACTTCGTCGGCGGTCAGTGCGCCGTCGACATTTGTATCATAACGCTTGAACCAGCGCGCGGCGGGCGCGTCGATTTCGCCGGGTGAAACGTACTGGTCGCCGTTGCTGTCGAGGAGATCGAACAGGGTGGTGGTACCCACCCGTTGAAACCAGGCACCACGGCGCCGGAACTCGTCCACCGACAATCGGCCGTCGCCGTTGACGTCGGCGCCACCGAACAGCCGGCCATGTTCGCCCGTAATCTCGTCCATGGTGACCTTGTTGTCGCCGCCCGTGTCGAGAACACCCAACTGGTGACCCAAGGGCTTGCCGCCATCGGCGGTGGTTCCCTGAGCCGACACCGTTCCCGCGCTCATGGCCGCCGCGGCCACGCCGGCGAGGAGGGTCGAAGCAATCCTGCGAAATACCGTCATGGTCTCAGCCTTTTTGTGGTCTGTGCAAGGCGAAGGTGGACTTCGCGTGCCTGGTCCATACACGGGTTTTGCGCTCGTTTTCCGTCGCGTTGCGGCGCGTCCCCCGATACCATAAGACGACTCTTGGCGGACCCTGGGGGACCGATACCGTGCGAATCCTCGCCACCCGCGTCTTCAAGGGTCCCAACATATACGCCTGCGTACCCGTGATCGCCCATAGGCTCGCCCTGGCGCCGGCGGCCGAGGGGGCGCTGGCGAACCTCGGCACCGATATGGCGGATCGCCTGGCCGCGGTGCTGCTCAACGTGCCGGCGGCCGACGCCACCCCGCCCAGCGTGGTCGCCGCCGGGTCCGCGCTCCTGCAACGGATGGCGGGCGAGGCGATCGACTTTCACGGCACCGCCCCCGAGAATACGCCCCACGTCCACCATGTTGCGTTCGCCTATGGGGAACCGGTGTCCGGATTGGCGGCGTCCCAGTTCATGGTCGAGTTGATCCTGCACATCCTCCCCGAACGTCTCCGCGATGGCGGTACGACGCCACAGGATTTCGACCCCGCGGCCGCGCGGGACCGACTGATCCTGGCGGCGCGCCATCGTGCCCCCGACTACTACGTGGCGCCGCTGATTGCCGCGGCCCAGGCCCGCGACATCCCCTGGCGCCGGCCGACGACGGCCAGCCGGATGGTGGAACTTGGGCAGGGCCGCTTTCGGCGGCGGATTTACGAGACCGCCCTCGACTCGACGGGCCGTATCGCGACCTCGCTGTCCAACTCGAAGCCGGCGACCCTGGACCTCTTGGCGGACGTGGGGCTTCCGGTGCCCCGGCAGGCCCGCGTGCGAACCGGCGAAGAGGCGATCCAGGCCGCCACGGACTTGGGGTACCCGGTCGCGGTGAAGCCCGCGAACGCAAACAAGGGCGTTGGCGTCAGCCTGAGCCTGACCAATGGGGCGGCGGTCGAAACGTCTTTCCGGGAGGCCCGCCGCCACGGGTCGATGGTCCTGGTGGAAAGCATGATAGCCGGTCTGGATCATCGCCTGCTGGTGGTCGGCGGCCGGTTCGTGGCGGCCACCAACCGACGCCCTGGCGGTGTCGTTGGCGACGGCAAGTCCAGCGTTCGCGACCTCGTGACGGCAACCAATCATGACCCGCGGCGCGGTCCCCATACGTGGAACCACCTGGGTCTTCTCGAACTGGACGACGAGGCCTTGAGCCTGTTGCGGGCGCGGGATATGACGCCGGACTCGGTCGTCCCGGCGGGCGAGGAAGTCTTCCTCCGGCGCCTCGCCTTCTTGCCCGAGGGCGGTGGTGCCCTGGACGTGACCGACCGTATCCATGCCGACAACAAGGCGATGGCGGAACTGGCCGCCCGGGTCGTCGGCCTCGACGTGGCGGGGATCGATTTCGTGACGCCGGATATTGGGCGGTCGTGGCGGACCGGCGCCGGCGCCATTTGTGAGGTGAACGCCATGCCCAGCTTTCGGCCTCACCTGGCGGCCGATGGGGATCCGCCCGACGTGGCCGGTCCGATCCTGGACCTTCTGATTCCACCGGGGGTCCCAACTCGCGTGCCCCTGGCCGTTGTCGTCGGCGGCGACCCGCGGCCCGTGGCCGACGACCTGGAGCGCATGCTCGCCGCTGCCGGCCACGTGGTGGGCCGGGCAAGCCCGCGCGGCGTGACCGTTGGCGGCGCGAGCGTTCGCCCCGTCCGCGGCCGTTTGGATCCCCTTGAGACGGCCGTGTACCATCCGGACGTGGACGCCGCCGTCTATGAGACGACCGCCGCCGCGCTGGCCCGTGACGGCCTGTCGGTGGACCGTTGCCGGGTGACGGCGATCCTGGACGCGGGTGACGGTGCGCAGGCTCCCTTGCCCATCGGGCGCGCGGCAATCGGCTTTTTGGTCCGGGTCACCGAGGGCCCCGTGGTTGTGGCGTCGGATGGGGGCGCGGCTTTGCTTCCAGAGGGGTCGCGAGAAGTGTGGGAGGCCGACAAGGTGGCCGTCGAAATGGCGGGGCGACATGGTAGCCTGAACGAGGCCGATTCGGCGCTGCGGGTCGCCGCCGTCGTGGCGCGCGGCATGGGCGTGACCGAGGATAAGCTATTCCGCATCCTGGAGAACCTGGCGCGATGACGCGCATTGTGGTCCCGGAGATCCTCCTCGTCGGCGCCGAGCCGGCGCAAGTGGAACCGGCCCTGGATGAACACTTCACCGTCCATAAGATGGCCCGGGCGAAAGATCCCGACGCCCTCGTGGCGTCGGTCAAGGACCGGGTCCGCGGCGCGGTCACGGGAACCCTCATCGGGCTCGAAGGATCGCTGATCGACGCCCTTCCCAATTTGGAGATCATTGTCGTGTCCGGCGGCCACCTGGACCGAGTGGATGTTGCCCGGGCGCGGGCGCGGGGCATCCCGGTCACCAATACGCCCCACGTATCGGCCCCCGACGTGGCCGATTTCGGCATCGCGCTGCTGCTGGCTGTGTGCCGGCGGGTCCGGGAGGCCGATCGTTTCGTTCGCGCCGGCGGCTGGCTCCACGGGTCCATGCCCTTCGGCCGCAGGGTCAGTGGCAAGCGGCTGGGTATCGTCGGCTTCGGCAGTATCGGGCGTATCGTCGCCCGGCGGGCGGAAGCCTTCGAGATGGCCGTCTGCTACTACGGCCCCCGCCGCAAGCCAGACGTGGCCTATCCGTTCTACGAGGACGTCGCGGCCATGGCCGCCGACATGGACTTTCTCATTCTGTCCTGCAAGATGAACGAAGAGACCCGTCACATGATCGACGCGCGGGTCCTCCATGCCCTGGGGCCCGAAGGCGTGCTGATCAACATCGCCCGGGGTGGCGTGGTCGATCAGGCAGCCCTGATCCAGGCCCTATCGGATGGGACTATCGCCGCCGCGGGATTGGACGTCTTCGCCGACGAGCCCGATGTGCCGGAAGCGCTTTGCCGGATGGAAAATGTGGTCCTTCAGGCCCACGCCGCTGCTTTCACCATTGAAGGGAAAACCCGGATGGCGAACCTGGCGGTGGATAACCTGCTCGCCCACTTCGCGGGCAAGCCGCTGTTGACACCGGTTCCCTGACCGTGATCAGCCGTCCGCCGTTTTCGCGATTCAGGTGCCTCGGACCCACACCTGATAGGCGGTAATGTAGGCCTGGTAGCGCTCCATGGCGTCGCGTGTGCGGTTGAGGTGCGACGCGCCCGCGGCCGTCGCCGGTTCCTCCTTATCGGATACTTCGCCGACGGTCTTCGTCTGGGAAACGGGCGGCTCGATCTTTTGTTTCCGTTTGGCCTTCATGTCCGGGTGCCCCGCTTTTCGTTGGAAGCGGCTTTATGGGGCAAACGGCCCCTTCCGTTCAGTGACGCCGGTCACAGGGAACGGTGCGGCGCCCCGGGGCTGTACCCGTCAACGGGCGTAATCGGAGTCCTCTCGATCCAGGACCCGCTTCAAGGCTTCCAGATGGCGGGCGCCCGAAACCGCGGCCGCCTTATCGAAGAACCCCTTGGCGGTCCGGCACAATTCCTCGGGCAAGGTGTGGAATGGTTGACCCGAGGACATGGCAAGAAGCTGAACCTGGCAGCTACGCTCCAGGTAGTACATGTGGTCGAAGGCCTCCGCCACCGTGTCGGCCACGCAGACGACCCCGTGGCAGGCCAGGAAAAGGACCGTCTTGTCCCCCATGACCGCGGCCATGCGCCGTCCCTCCTCGACGCCCGTGGCGATGCCGTTGAAGTCGTCGTCGTAGGCCGTGTCCTCGTAGAACCGGATCGAATTCTGGCTGCACATCGCCAGGCGCCCGCCCTTGATGGTCGCCAACGCCGTAGCCCAGGGCGAATGGGTATGCAGCACGCAGCCGCCCCTCGGATGGGCCTGATGGATGGGAATATGGATTTTGGGGCCGGTGGAGACCGGCAGTCCGTCCCCTTCGACGACATTGCCTTCGGCGTCCAGGACCAGGATGTCCCTGGCCGCCATGAGCGACCAGTGCTTGCCGCGAGGATTGAACAGAAACCGGTCAGTGGTGCCGGGAGCCCGCAGGGTCACGTGGTTGTCCACACCCTCGTTCAAGTCGAAACGGGCCAGCAGTTGCAGGACGGCGGCCAGATCGACGCGGGCCTGGCCAACGGCATCGACCCCGGGGGCCAGTTCGTGGACGACGGTCATGGCGCAATCTCCGACTTGGGAACAGGTGTCATCGCAAGCTTAAATCTATTACGACGCCTCGCGCATCGCCACCCCGCGGCCGTGGGCCATGGCATCGGGGCCAAGGGAACCTGCCGGCATGGGTAGCGGGCCTCGATGGCCCATCCTATCCAGGCGAGCAGGGTTCGTCACAATCGTCTTGGAATGGGCTTCCATTGCCGCTAGACCACACGCCAGAAGGGCCACGGCCCCGTTCCGATCTTGCGGAGTCCAAGAACCCATGGCCACGGAGGCGAAACCATCGCCGGCGGGCCCCGCCGAAGGCGCCCCCCCGGCGCGACCTCGACGCCGCGGGACTCGATGGGGCTTGCCGTGGCGCTATGCGGTGGCCCTGCACTTGGCGATCGCCGTCCTGATCGCCGGTGTCGTCGCCTGGCAAGTGGCGAATATTCTCGACTGACCGGGAAAGAACCCCGTTTACAATTTGATGACACTTTGGTGCGTACCGTGGTCGTACGCATCCGCGGAGAAGGATCCCGGTTCATGCCCCAACCCAGCATTGTCGAATACCGCGACCTCGTCGCCCAATGGGCCGCCGCGCAAGGGGCGTCTCGGCCCGCCCCGTCGGCGCCGTCATCGAACGCCGTCCGTCACCCGAAGCGGTCCGCGCCGTCGAAAGGCTGAGACGCCGGCCTTTCAAGACGGGAGCAGGCTGGCGTGGGCGGCCTCGGGATCGAGGTGCTGGCCGCGATAGCCGTCGTCCTGCTCCTCGGCGGTACCGTCAAGGGCGCCATGGGGGTCGGTCTGCCCCTGATCGCCGTGCCGGGCATGGCCATGCTGGTGGACGTGCCCACGGCGGTGGCGGTGATGATCGTTCCCATCGTCGTCTCCAACCTGTGGCAGGCCTTGCATCTGGGATGGCCGGGCGCCCTCCTGAGACGGTTCTGGCCGCTGATCCTGACCATGATCGCCGCCCTGTGGTGGGCTTCGGGCTTCGTCGCCACGGCCGATGCCCGGCTGCTCTCTGGAATCCTCGGCGCCATGGTGATCCTGTTCGCCGGGCTGGAATTGGCTTCGGTACGGATCCGCGTTCCCCCAGGTGGCGAGCGGCCCGCGGGATTGATCGTCGGGGCCCTGTCCGGGATCACCGGTGGTTTGTCCACGGTCTTCGCGCCGCCCCTGATTCTATTCCTGGTCGCCCTCGATCTGCGCAAGGACGCCTTCGTGCAGGCCATCGGCACCCTGTTCTTCGTTGGCTCGGCCCCCCTGCTGGCGTTCTATGGGCTGCATGGGGTGCTGAACGGCGATAACGTGTGGTTGTCGGCGCTGGCCTGCGTGCCCGTCCTGGGCGGTCTGGCGGCCGGCCAGCGCCTGCGTGACCGCATCCCCCAGGAGCGATTTCGCCGGCTGTTGCTGGTGCTGCTCCTGCTGATCGGCGCCAACCTTCTGCGCCGGGCTTTGGTTTGACCGCCTGCCAGCGAAAGGATTGCCCCATGAGCGTCTACGACCGTTTTGGCGTCATCCAGCGGATCAATGCCGCCGGTACCCTGACCCGCCTCGGCGGCACTCTCATGGAGCCCGAGGTGCAGGACGCCATGCGCGAGGCCGCCGGTTCCTTCGTCGACATGGCGGAGCTTCAGGCCGCCGCCAGCCGCGTCATCGCCGAGGCAACCGGCGCCGAGGCCGGAATCGTCACCTCGGGGGCCGCCGCCGCCCTCACCCTGGGCACCGCCGCCTGCATTGCCGGCCTGGACGCGGCCCGCATGGACCGCCTGCCGGACACGGACGGCATGGCCGATCAGGTGATCATGTGCCGCATGCACCGCACCGGCTACGATCACGCCATTCGCGCCGCCGGCGCCCGCATCGTCGAGGTGGGGTTCAACGACCGGGGCACCGGCGCCGGGGTGCGCGGCGTGGAGCCGTGGGAGATCGAGGCGGCGATCACGCCCGAAACCGTGGCCATCGCCTATGCCGCCACCCCCCAAGGGCAGCCGCCGCTCCCCGAAGTGGCGGCGGTGGCCGAGGCCCGGGGCCTGCCGGTCATTGTCGATGCCGCCGCCCAGCTGCCGCCGCGGAAAAACCTGCGCCGTTACATCGCCGAGGGCGCCAGCCTGGTTGCCTACAGCGGCGGCAAGGCCATCCGCGGCCCCCAGAGCAGCGGCATTCTCGCCGGGCGGAGGGACCTGATCGCCTCGGCCGCCCTGCAGATGCTGGACATGGACGTCTCGCCCGCTACCTGGGCGCCGCCGGCCGACCTCATTCCCCGGGACGCCCTGCGTGGTATTCCCCACCACGGGCTCGGCCGCGGCTTCAAGGTTGGCAAGGAGGAGATCGCCGGCCTGATGGTGGCCCTCGAGCGCTTCGGACAACGGGACCTTGCGGCCGAGACGACGGTCCACGAGGCCCGACTACAGACCATTGCCAGCGCCCTGGAAGCGGTTCCCCATTGCCGCTGCCGGATCGTCCCACCAGGGGACGCCGGCCGCTGGCCCGAGTTGGCGGTCAGCCTCGACGAGGCGGCCCTGGGTCGCGACGTCGCCGCGGTGAGCCGGGCGCTGATGGCCGGCAGCCCGCCAATCCACGCCGGCGAAGGCCGAACCACCGAGGGCGTGCTGACCATCAAGCCCGACGGCCTCAGGGACGGTGACGAGGCGATCATCGCCGAGCGGCTGGTCGCGGCCCTGACACGGGGTTCCTGAGGCGAAGTTCCGCCGATCATGGTATAATCGGCCCGGGCCGCGCCGGACGTTCACGGATTCCGGGCAAGGAAATTGAACAGAACGACACTGATTCGAGCGGTCTGCGCGGCCTTGTTTCTTTGCGCCGCGGCGGTCTCTCAAGCGGCGGAGACCCTGCTTTCGACGGTGGAAGCCTTCGTCGCGGCCCGGGACGGGGGCGATGACAGGCGCGCCCTGGCCATCGCCCGCCGTGTGCTCGACCACAGCCGGCAAGACCCGGACTCCGACGGGGAAACCCGCTCCTACCTGCTGGAGAGCGTTGCTGCCTTCCTCGCCGATGTGGACCGGTGGGACGAAGCGGAGGCCCTGCTGCGCGAATCCCTGCGCCTGCGCCAGGCGGCGGTCGGGCCGTGGCATGGCTCGCTGGCTTCTTTGCTGGACGGCTTGACCAACGCGCTGGTCCTCCAGGAGCGGGCCGCCGAGGCGGAACCCTTCGTGCGCCGGGCGCTGGCCATCCGGGAGCGGGACAAGGGACCCGAAAGCCTGGAAGCGGCGATGACCCTGTGGGACCTGGCCGAAGTCTATGGCGCCCAAGGCCGAAAGGCGGATGCCGAACGGTTGACGGCCCGCGCCGAGGCCATCGCCGAGGCTCATGGCCCGCTGCCCGACTTCGCCACCGCCGCCGGGGCGGCAACGGAAGGTCCAGCGGCCTGCCGCCACGACCGGGCCTTGGTCACCTGGTGCGCGCTGGGCAAGGGTGACCGGCGCCGGCAGGCGGGCCTTTCCCGCTTCCCCACCGTGGAGGCGCCCGAGCGGGTGGTGGCGGGGGTGCCCTTCGCCGTCCAGGTGTCCCTGACCGAGGACGAGATCACCCCACAGGTGCGCCTGCGCCCCGCCCCCGGCGGGTCGGCCACCGACGCTGGCGCCCTACGGCTTGACGCGACAGGGGGCACCGACGGGGTGACCATCGACGTGGTCCTGTCGGCCTCCGGCTTCGATTTCCCCGACGGCCGCAACAAGGCCGCGATCCTGGTCCCCCGGGACGGGGATTCCACCCCCGCTCTGTTCACAATTGTCGCCCGGGCCGAAGACGCCCTGAATCCCCAACGCAAGATTTTCGCCACCCTGTGGCGGGACGGCGCCTATCTCGCCCGCCTGACCCGCGCCATCACCGTGACCGACAGGCCGCGACCGACCGCCGCGGCGGATCGGGCCGGTGAAGCCGTGCCCTGGAACTTCGACACCGCGGCCGGCGACCCGGCGTCGGAGCCGGTGCGCCTGGACGAGGCCTTCCAGGCGCCGGACCTGACGGTATTCCTGTTCGGCGGCGGGGAGGGGGGCGAGGCGGGTCAGGTGATCGTTCAGTCGCCCCACCTGCAGGTCTCCCGCCACGGCTACGCCACGCCGCGGGGCCTCAGGGATTGGCTGGCGGGCCAATACGCGGCCATGTTGCGGTTAGCGGCCCAACGGGACCCGGACCGCCGGCGGATGCAAGGTGTGGCCTTCATGGGCGGCTTCGGCGCCAAGCTGTGGCGGGAATTCGCTCCCATCCCAGTCAAGGAGGCCTTCTGGCTGCTGGACGAAAAGCTGGGCGAGGACTTCCGCAGCGTCCAGGTCTACACCGACGACCCCTCGCTGCCATGGGAGCTCATGCGGCCCGCTCGTCCCGGGGCAGAGCCGCGGGATTTTCTCGGCGTTACCCACCGCATCGCCCGCTGGCACGTGAGCGACAGCGGCGACCAGCTCGGCCGGCCGCCCCAGGGGGTCGCCATCGCCAACCTCCTGGCCGTGGCCCCGGCCTACAAGGGCCGCGCCCGTCTGCCGGCCCAGGCCCGCGAAATGGAGACTCTTTCCTCGGTCGCCGGATTCCGCCAGATTCCCGGGGATTTCGAGGCGTTTTCCGCCCTGATCGCCGATCGGCCCGACGGCACCATCCATTTCTCCGGCCACGGCCAGGTGCGGGAGGAGAATGGAGCGGCGGAATACGCCATCCTGCTCGGCGACGGGGCGCTGGACCTGACAACCTGGCGGGGCCTCGCCGCCGGCCGCGGGCTCGGCAGTCCCCTGTTCTTTTTCAACGCCTGCGACATCGGCCGCGCCGACAGGGTCGCCAACTTCGTCGACGGCTGGGCGCCGGCGGTCCTCGAGGCCGGCGCCAGCGGCTACATCGGTGGCCTGTGGCCCCTCAGCGACTCTGGCGCCTACGATTTCGCCGCCACTTTCTACGGCGCCCTCGAAAAGGACCTGCGCACAAGCCCCGTCTACATCGCCGACCTCCTGCGCCAGGCCCGGACCCGATTCTACGACACCGGCGACCCCACCTACCTGGCCTACGGCTTCTACGGCGACGTCAACCTGCGCCTGGATCGGGATTGGGGGAAGGGGATGTGACGGTTGGACCTGACCGCCACCACCTTTTTCCAGTTACTCAGTGTCCCTTGGTATAAGACCTTCAACCACCGTGGCTTGAAGGCTTTTTTCAAAACCAGATCCCTATTCGCAGCTCCTCGAAATTCGTCATGCGCGGACATCGATCCACTGCTGTCCGGTTAAGCCCGCGGCCGCCGTAACGCCCTCTGATCGTCATGGCCGTGCTTGACACGGGCATCCACGGAACAAGGCGGATTGTGGATCAGTGGATACGCGGATCGAAATCCGCCTATGACGGACGGGGAAACGAAGGGATCCGCGGTGTGGTGCGGGCGAAACCGTGAGTCAGATCGCTCGCTCGCAGAAACTGGATGGTCGGCACCGACCCCGGTCGATCGATGGCGGCCCGTTCCATCAGGTGATCCCCCGCGGGCTGTGCAGGGCGTCCTCGATAATCCGGATCAGGCCCGGCACATTGATCGGCTTGGTGATGTAGTCCCTGAATCCGGCCATTTTGCCCGCCTCCACGTCCTTGCGCATGGCGGCGGCGGTAATGGCGATGACGGGGATGTCTCTGGTTTCGTGCGCATCCCGCAGCTGCTTCAGGGCCTCGATACCGTTCATTCCAGGGAGGCTGAGGTCCATTAGAATCAGGGCCGGGTTTTCGCTTTTGGCAAGGTCGAACCCCAGCTCCGCATTGTAGGCGGTCAACATTCTTATATTTGTGAACTGATCAAGAATCGCTTCCACCAACTGCAGATTGGCCAGGTTGTCCTCGACATAAAGAACCGTGTGAACCGAACCCTCAACGTGCTTCAGTTCGATATTTCCGCCGGCATCCGGTTCGACCTCGACTTCCTGTGGACCGTGCGCCTGCTTGCTGCTTAAGGGAACGTCGATCCAGAAGGTGCTGCCTTTGTCCTGCTCGCTCCGGTAACCGATCTGCCCGCGCAGAAGTTCGATGATCTGCTTGGTAATGGTCAGGCCGACACCAGCGCCTTCGATTTCACCGGATTCCCATCCCAGACGCTCGAAGGGCTTGAACAGCAAATCCTGCTTGGCGATCGGGACGCCCCTGCCGGTATCGGCGACGCTTATCCTCAACATCCGATTGGGCAATTCCTGGGCGGTTAGGGTCACCGTGCCATTCTCGCGGTTATACTTGATGGCGTTGGACAATAGGTTGAGCAAGGCCTGCGTGACTCGGGTGCTGTCGGTCCACAGAAGCGGCAGATCGACCCCGACGGTCCGGTCGATAATTTGGATACCTTCGTCCTTGGCCCGTGTCCCGACAAGCTGCAGACTTTCATCGATCACATCCCGGGCCGCGGCATGATCGAGGCTGAGCGACAGCTTTCCGGCCTCGATCATGCTCAGTTCCAGCACCTGATTGATCAGTTCCAGCAGATGGTTGGCGGCCTTGAGAATGTTAAGGACGTAGGATTTCTGGCTTTCGCTCAACGGATCGTTCGGGTTGAGTTGCATCAACTGGGCAAAGCCGAGGACCGCGTTCATGGGCGTGCGCAGTTCGTGGCTCATGGAGGAAAGAAACTCGGACTTGGCCCGGCTGGCGGATTCGGCCGTCAGCTTGGCGTCGATCAGCGAGCGTTCGTCCTTTTTGTGTTGTATGGCAATGCCCGCCAGATTGGCGGCATTCTCGATCGCCGCGATATCCGATTCCACCGGTGACCTCGGCGTATCGTAGTAGATGGCGAACGTGGCGAGCACGTTGCCCGATCCGTCGAGGACGGTCTCCGACCAACACGCGGCGAGTCCCGCCTCGGCGGCCAGATCCTTGTACTGTTCCCAGAAGGGGTGGTGCGCGATATCGCTGACGATGGTCCGTTCGCCCGTGGCGGCAGCGTTGCCGCAACTGCCCAGGCCAACGGCGAATTCCAGCCCATCAATGGCGTCGTTATAGAACGCGGGCAGGTTGGGCGCGGCGCCCTGGAGAAAGTGCCGGCCACCTTTGTCGACCAGGAGGATGGAGCAAAGGGAGCCCTTGAGTTCTTCCTCTATGCCGAGGATCAGGGTTTCCAGGATCTCGCCGATCGGCTTGCCCTTGGCGAGCTTTTCCAGGACCACACCGCGGTTCCGTTCCCGCTGCTCGGAACGCTCCAATTCCTCCAGAATTGCCTGGCCATTCCAGTTGGCGGCTTCCAGTAGTTTGACCGATTGCCGCAGCTTCAACTGCGACACGACTTGGCGTGCCAGCGCCTCCAGAGCCTTTGCCTGGTCTTCGTTGATCGTTCTCGGCTCAGTGCCGACGACGCACAAGGTGCCGACCCTCAGGTCGCCTGGCATGATCAGCGGCGCGCCCGCATAGAATCTTACCCGCGGCCCGTCGGTGACCAACGGGTTGTCGTGAAAACGCTCGTCCTTGGTCGCGTCTTCGACAATCGTCAGGTCGTTGTCGAGAATGGCATGGGGACAGAAGCCCAACTCGCGGGACACTTCGGTGGCATCCAAGCCAAGGTGTGATTTGAGGAACTGGCGATCGCGGTCAATCAGGCTGATCAGCGCGATCGGCACGCCACATATCTGCGCCACCAAGTGGGTGATATCGTCGTAGACCTGTTCTTCCAGGGTATCCAGGATGTCGAGCTCGTACAGCTTCTGGAGCCGCTGTTCCTCGTTCGCCGGTAGCGGTGCGGGAATCATGGCAAACGCCCTTCGAAAAAGATGATCGCCCCGATAACGCAGTGTCGACCATCGGCGTCGCATTCTGCCGAACCCGTGTTAGAATTCATACTATCCTTTCGGGTGATATTGGATAGTCTTGATAAAATAAAAATAGCCCTATGAAAAATTTTATACTTAATAAATAATTATTTATAATGAAGTGATATGTAATATTCTAATATTATCCAGACAAGACCTCAGCCTGGTTCTGATTATGGGCAATCGAGCCGTGTCGGGACATGATAGATCGCACGCCGATCGGACCAGCCGCCACGCAAGAGAGGCATGGGATCCGCCCGTTCCGTTTAGAACGGTTGTCGCGCTCCCACCGTTGGCAAACTTGCCGATGGCGGCGGCATCAAGGCTGGCGGCCGTCACGGGACGGCCTCCCGCCCCCCTCAATGAATATCCGCCTGGCCCGCCATCGCCTTCCGCAGGGCGGCGACGGTGAAGCCGGGCGCCCGGGCGGCGTCGATAACCAGCTTTTCCTTGCGCGCCACCAGGTCGGCGGCGGCAGGGACATCGCGAGCGACGGCGGCCGGTATTACCACGGCGCCATGGCCGTCGGCGTGGATCAGGTCGCCGGAGCGCACGGCCATGCCGTGGATGTTTACCGGCGTCGCGAAGTCCACGATGTGCACGTGGGCGTGACTGGGGCCCAGCATCCCGGCCAGGGCTTGAAAGCCCTCGGCCCATTCGTTCAGGTCGCGGATGGAGCCGTCGGTGACTACGCCGATGGCGCCCAGGCCCTTGTGGACGGCGCTGTTGACTTCGCCCCAGAAGGCGCCGACGCCGCGCACCGGGTCCAGATCCTGGATCACCACCACCGTTGGGTCGGCGCCCGAGGCGACGTAGTCGTAGTAGGCCAGCCGCTGCTCTCTCATCTCGTCCGCCGATCGCCCCGGCGGGTCCATGGCGCGAATGGTGGCGGTGCGCGCATAGCCGACCATGGGCGGCAGGGCCGGGTCGACGCAGACAAAAGGCTTGATGGTAAAGCCGGTGGTGCGGCGTTCGGGCGCCACGATCTCCAGCGCGTTGCAGACGGTGGGGGTGTCGAGGGCCCGAAGGGCCGCCAGATCGGCGTCGGTGAGCGCTGCGTCGGTCATGGGGCGTTTCCTCCCGCGCGTCCATTAAGGTAAGAGAACGAGGGACCAGCCATATCCCGTCCCGCGTTGCCTGCCAAGAAAGGATCGTCCCATGGCCGCCGCCGAGCTCTCCGACGACAGCGCCGCCGCCCATCAGGTGCCGGGCCCCGGGGAGCGGGTGCTGGACCACGTCGGCCTCTTCGTGCCGGATATGGACAAGGGCCGGGAAGCCCTGGCCCGCCTCGGCTTCACCCTGCCCCCCGTCACCCCCCAGCGCCACTCCCTGGGCCCGGGGGAGCCGGTGGTGCCGGCGGGCACGGCCAACTGCACCGTCATGTTGCGGCAGGGCTACGTGGAGATGCTGGCGGTGGTGGGGGAGGGTCCCATCGCCGATCAGATCACCGCGGCCATGAAGCGCTATGTGGGCCTGCACCTGATCGCTTTCGGCAGCGGAGACGTGGAGGCGGAACACGCCCGTCTCGCGGACGTTGGTTTCGAGCCGGCGCCGGTGGTCCGCCTGCAACGCACGGTGGGCACCCCGGACGGCGAGGCCATCGCCCAATTCTCCGTGCTGCGGGTGCCCCCCGGCACCCATCCCGAAGGCCGCATCCAATTCTGCCGGCATCACACCGCCGGGGTGGTGTGGCAGTCACGCTGGATCGCCCACCCCAACCGGGCCATGGCGCTGACCCACATGGCCCTGGTGGTGGCCGACCCGGCGGAGGCGGCGGTCCGCATCGGCCGCTTTGCCGGCGCCGCCCCGGCGCGGCGAACTGACGGCGGTTGGGACCTGGCCCTGGATCGGGGGTGGCTGACGTTCCTGGACCAAGGCGGCGCGGCCACCCTTTTGCCCGATGTCTCCGTGCCCGGCCTGCCCTTCATGGCCGCCTTCGCCCTCGACAGCGCCGACACCGCGGAAACCGCCCGGGTGCTGCGGCAGGCGGACATCGTCCCCGGTGACTTCGACGGCGGGCTCCTGGTTCCCCCATCGCCCGACCTGGGCTGCGCCATCGCCTTCCTGAAGCCTTCCGCCCCACCGCCCTGGGCAGCAATCTGACCCCGCGACCGAGGAGAACCCAATGGAAAATCGACCCTTCGGCAAGACCGGCCATGACGTCTCCGCCCTCGGCTTCGGCGGCGCGGAGGTCGGCTACCTGGAGACCGAACAGCGCCAAGTGGCCCAGGTCCTCAACACACTGCTGGATGAAGGCGTCAATCTTATCGACACCGCCGCCGCCTACGCCGGCTCCGAAGAGGTCATCGGCAAGGCCATCGCCCACCGCCGGGACGAGTATGTGCTGGTCTCCAAGTGCGGGCGCCCGTTCGAGGACCTGCCGGGCGAGGCCTGGTCGCCGGATCTGGTCTCCGCCACCGTGGACCGGTCCTTGAGGCGCCTGCAGACGGACCGCCTGGACGTGATGCTGCTCCATTCCTGCGACTTGGAAATCCTTAAGAAAGGCGACGCCCTGGGGGCCCTCATCAAGGCGCGGGAGGCGGGCAAGATCCGCTTCGTCGGCTATTCCGGGGACAACGAAGCGGCGGTCCACGCCGCCGGGCTTCCCGACGTCGCCGTCATCGAGACCTCGGTCAGCATTTGCGACCAGGCGAACATCGACGGCGTCCTGCCTCTGGCCGCCCGCAATGGGATCGGCGTCCTCGCCAAGCGTCCCATCGCCAACGCCGCCTGGAAGGACGTTTCGGAGCGGCGGGGCATCTACGTGAACTATGCCAAGACCTATGCCGCCCGCCTGGCCGCCATGGGCCTCGCGCCCGCCGACCTGGGCTTCGGCGGCGACCCCGCCGAGGCGTGGCCCGAGATCGCGCTCCGCTTCACCTTGGCCCAGCCCGGGGTCACCACGGCCATCATCGGCACCACCAGCGATGGTCACGTGCGCCGCAACATCGCGATCGCCGGCCAGGGGCCGCTGCCCGAAGACGCCATGGCCAAGATCCGCGAGGCCTTCCGCCGCGCCGAACGGGAGGCTGGAGAGGCGTGGCCGGGGCAGACATAGGCGCCTCACTCCAATTTGTCGTTGCCGGACTTGTTCCGGCAACCCATGGCGCCGTCAACGCTTGAGTCCGCCATGTTCCATGGGTACCCGGAACGAGTCCGGGCACGACAAATCGGTTCGGTATGGCCGTGGGCGGGAACGCGTTGAGACTTGCGTGACCCGTATCGCCGCGACGTCTCCGACCCTACACCAGCCCCCCGTTGACGTGAATCACTTGGCCGCTGATGTAGCTTGAGTCCCGGGAGGCGAGGAAGGCGACCATGGCGGCGACCTCGTCCTGGCGGCCGATGCGCCGGAAGGGAATGCGGGCCACCAGGTCCGCCCACTGCTCGGGGGTCAGGGACGAATGGGTGCCCGGGTCCTTCTCGATAAAGCCCGGCGCCACGGCGTTGGCGGTGACGCCCAGGGGCGCGAGCTGGACGGCGAGGCAGCGGGTCATGGCCTCCAGTGCTGCCTTGGCCGCGGCAGAGGCGGGGAAGCTGGGGATGTCGTTGCGGTAAACATGCGCGCCGACGGCGCTGATGGCGATCACCCGGCCATCGGTGGCTTCTTCCAGGTGAGGCAGCGCCGCTGTCACCATGCGGAAAAACCCGCCCGCCACCACATCGTGCACTTTCTCGAAGCCCGCCAGGTCAATGGTGCCAAAGGGCCGCGCGTCGCCGAACCCGGCGTTGGCGATCAGCACGTCCAAGCCGCCGAAGGCCGCCACCGCCGCCGCCGCCAGGTCACTGGCGACCTGGGGTTCCGCCAGGTCGCCGGTGATCACCCGGGCCTCAGCGCCCGCCTCCCGGGCCCCTTCGGCGACCCGCTCGCATCCCGCTTGGTTGACCCTGGCGTGGATCACCAAGCCGACGCCGGGCGCGGCCAGGCGGCGCACCGTGGCGGCGCCAATGCCGCTGCCCGAGCCGGTGACGAGAATGGAACGGAGGCGGCGCATGGCCGCGCCCACGAATCGGCTCCTCGCCTCAGAAATTATCGCCCAACTTGGCCTGCACCAGCTTGGTCGCGCCGCCGATGTCGCCGATCTTCTCGCCGCCCTCGAGGATGCGGCGGTGCATGGCGGGCTCGGTGGCCATTTTATCGAGCGCCCAGTCGGCCATATACTCGGTGTCCTCGGGCGGCATGATCAGCACGCCGCCGTCGTCCAGCAGCACCGAATAGCCGGGCAGCACCGCCACCCCGCCGCAGCAGACGGGCACGTTCATGGCGCCGCCGATGTCGTAGCGCCGGGTGGTCACCGGCGCCGGCCCGCGGCACCATACGGGCACGTCGTACATGCGGATCTCGTGAAAATCGGCGCAAGCGCCGTCGACGACCACGGCGGTGGCGCCCTGGGCCTTGGCCTGGGCGGCGGTGCCGCCACCGAAGCAGGCGTGCTTGTGGTCTCCCATGCGGTCGACCACCAGCACGTCGCCGGGCCTCAGCAGTCCCAGGGCGTGATGCATGAGGGTCGAATCCTGGCCGGGCAGGGCCAAGGTCACGGCGGTGCCGGCAAGGCGCTTGCCGGGAATGACCGACTGGATAGCCCGGTTGACGAAGCCCAACTGGCGCAGATGGCCGATGGTGGCGGTCTCGCAGGCGGCCAGCTTGCCGATGATGCGGGCATCCACCTGGGTTGGCATGTCCTTGACGACGTAGGTCATGGTTCGGGGTCCCCCTTTCGAAGATGGAAATGGCTAGCGTTGGAGCCGGGGATTGAGCACGTCGCGAAGCTGATCGCCCATCAGGTTGATGCTGACGACGGTGATCAACAGCGCGATGCCCGGAAAGATGCTGATCCAGTAGCGCCCGCTGAGCATGTGGCCAAAGCCGTTGGAGATCAACAGGCCCAGGGACGGCTCGGTGGGGGGCAGACCGACGCCGAGGAACGACAGTGTCGCCTCCAGGGTGATGGCGTGGGCCACCTGCACCGTCGCCACCACAATCAGCGGCGGCAGGCAGTTGGGCATCAGGTGGCGAAAGGCGATGCGCGAATGGCCGAGGGCCAGGCATTGGGCGGCGTCCATGTATTCCTTGCCGCCCTCCACCAGGGCAGTACCGCGCACGGTGCGGGCGTAGTAGGCCCACTGGACGATCACCAGGGCGAGGACGATCTTGTCGATTCCCCGCCCCAGCACCGCCAACAACACCAACGCCACAAGAATCGTCGGAAACCCCAGTTGCAGGTCGACGGTGCGCATGATCAACACGTCCACCCGGCCGCCGAAGTAGGCCGCGGTCAGCCCAAGGGAGGTGCCGACGACCAGGGCGATCAGAGTGCTTGTGGCGCCGACGCCAAGGCTGATGCGCAGGCCGTAGAAGATGCCGCTCATCATGTCGCGGCCCTGCTCGTCGGTGCCGAGTACGTAGGCCTTGCCCTCGAACCCCTCCGAGCCGGGCGGCAATTGTCCGTCCAGGATGTTGAGCTGGGCCAGATCGTACGGGTCCTGGGGCGAGATCCAGGGCGCCACGATGGCGATCCCCACCAGGGCCGCGAACACGGCAAGCCCCAGCACGGCCAGGGGATTCTCCGAAAAATCCGAAACGAAGCGGCGGACCGGGGTTTGCACCCGTTCCGCCGCGACTGGGTTGGCGGCCGGCGCGGTCATGCCTGGGCCCTGGTCAGGCGAACCCGGGGGTCGAGGTAGGAATAGACGATGTCCACCAGCAGATTGATCGTCACGAACAGGGACACCGTCAGCATCAGGTAGGCGACGATCACCGGCCGGTCGAGGACGCCGATGGAATCGATCATCAGCTTGCCCATGCCGGGCCAGGAAAAGATCGTCTCGGTGACAACGGAAAAGGCGATGACGCTGCCCAGTTCGATGCCCAGCACGGTGACCACCGGGATCAGGATGTTCTTCAGGATGTGGACCCAGATCACCCGGCGGGCCGACAGGCCCTTAGCCCAGGCGAACTTCACGTAGTCCAGATGCACGGATTCCCGTACGCCGGCGCGGGTCAGGCGGATGATGAGGGACAGCTTGAACAGTGCCAGGTTGAACGCCGGCAGCACCATGTGCGCCAAGCCATCGATGGTCAGGATGCTCAGCTCCACGTCGCCGACGGTGACCGTCTCGCCCCGCCCCGTGGACGGCAGCCAGCCCAGCTCGACGGCGAAAATCAGGATCATCACGATCCCCACCCAGAAGGTGGGCAGGCTGAAACCGAGGATGGATCCGCCCATGATGGCGCGCCCGGTCCAGGTGTTGGGCTTCAGACCCGCCACCATGCCCAGAGGCACCCCGAGGACCAGGGAAATGACCATGGCGGCCAGCGCCAGTTCCAGGGTGGCCGGCAAGCGCTCAGCGATGAGTCCGAGCGCCGGCTCGTTGTGGACAAATGAGGTGCCCAGATCCCCCTGCATGGCATTGACGACGAAAACGCCGTATTGCCGCCACAAGGGAAGATCCAGGCCGAGGTCGCGGATCGCCCGCTCTCTCTCATCCTCCGACGCCTCGTCGCTGATCAGGATGTCGACCGGGTTGCCGATGGCGAAGACGCCGACAAAAACCAGGACCGAAACGACCGCCAGGACGGCGACGCTTTGCATCAACCGGCGAAGAATGAAGACGATCATCGCCGGTTCCCGCCTATCTCCCCTTCGCAGCGGCTGTCGGGGCGGGTTCGAAACCCGCCCCGACGATCACGCACCGCGAATGTTCGCGCTGCTCACGATGCCGGGCGCGCCGACATGGCCACCGTCGATTCGTCCAGGCGCGGCGTGATCTTGATCCCCTTGCGGGCCGCCATCACCGTGAACTGGGTGTGGAGGGGAATGGAGAAGTTGGCGTCCACGGCCATGGTCATGGCCTGGCGCAACTTCTTCACCCGGGCGTCGGGATCCAGCGTCCCGACCGCGTCCTCGATCAGGGCGTCGAACACCGGATCCTTGTAGCCGGACCGGTTGCCAGGGCCGAACTTGCGCGCCTTGTCGTAGGAGTGCAGCACGGTGGTGAAGAACCGGGACGTATCGCCGGTGCTGGAATGGCCCCAGCCCATCAGCATGGCGCTGTACTGGACCCCCTTGGCGACGCTGATCTTGGGGAAGTAGACGTTCATCGGCTCGGTGAACACCTCCACCTTGAGGCCGAGGCGCGCCCACATCTGGCCCACCGCCTCGACCACCTTGAAGTCGTAGACGTAGCGGTTGTTGGGGCCGTGGATGGTGATGCCGAAGCCATCGCCCCAGCCGGCCTCGGCGAGAAGGGCCTTGGCGCCGTTGGGGTCGTACTTGATCGCCGGAATCGACGGATCGTAGCCGGTGATGGCGGCGGGCGCGAACTGGCTGGCCGGCTCGGCCAAGCCACCCATGATCTTACTGGTGATGGCGTCCCGGTCGATGGCCATGGACAGCGCCTTGCGCACCTTCGCGTCCTTCAGCGGATTCTTGCCCAGGGGCGAACCGTCCTTGGCGGTGATGAAGGGGGACTTGTCCCGCGCCACGTCGATGATCAGGTAGATGATCCGGTCCGAGGGACGCTTGAAGACGTCGATGTCGGCGCTTTGTTCCAGGCGCGCAACGTCCCCGGGCCCGACGGCGCCGATCATGTCCACGTCGCCGGCGAGCAGGGCCGCGACCCGCGCCGCGTCATTGCTCATCATGCGGAAGGTCACCTTGTCCCAGGGCTCCTTTGGACCCCAGAAATCGGGATTCTTCTCCAGGACCAGCCGGTCGCCGGGCTTGAACTCGACGAACTTGTAGGGACCGGTGCCAATCGCCGCCTTGCCCGATTTGAAATCGGCCGGCATCGCGCCTTCGGCCGCGTCATGGGAGACGATGAAGATGTTCGACAGGCTGGCCGGCAGCACCGGGTCGGGGGCCTTGGTCTTGATGATGACCGTCAGCGGGCCCGTTGCGTCGACACTGGCCACCGAGCGCATGGGCGGGTTGTAGGGGTTCGGGTTGTTGGGGATGTTGGGAACCCGATTGAAGGTGAAGATCACGTCGGCGGCGGTGAACGGCTCGCCGTCGTGGAACTTCACGCCGGGGCGCAGCTTGAACTCCCAGGTCTTGTCGTCCACCGGGCGCCAGGAAACCGCCAGCCCCGGCACCGCCTGGGAATCGGCGTTGTTGTCGGTCAGGGCGCCAAAGATGTGACGGGAATAGGCGATGTTGGTGTTGGCATAGAGGAAGTGAGGATCGACCGCCGGTTCGGCGCGGACGCCGATGGTCAAGTCGGCGGCCTGGGCCGGGATCGTCGCCGCGACGACGCTGGCGATGGCGGCGAATCGAAAAGCGGATTTGAGCACGGTAGCCTCCCTTGACACTGTCTGATGGGCTCCCTGTCGGTCAGGGTCGTGGAATTGTGGTCGTTCAGCGGATAGGCTGCAACCGCGCGTTTGAGTTGCCCCGTGGCGAGACGGCGAGCCCGGCCCATGACCGATATCCTGTTCACCAACCTGGCCCTCCTGGACCCGGTGGAAGGCGTTCTCCGATCGGGCCATCAGGTGCTGGTCCGGGACGGCCGTTTCGCCGAGGTCGCGGCGGGCCGCATCGATGCGCCCGGGGCCCGGGAGTTCGACCTCGGCGGGCGCACGCTCATGCCCGGCCTGATCGACTGTCACATCCACATCTGCGCGGAGGGCATGCGGGCCTACCCCACCATGTCCCCGTCCTATGTGGCGGCCACCGCCGGCAAGATCCTGCGCGAAACCTTGATGCGCGGCTTCACCACCGTGCGCGACGCGGCGGGCGCCGACGCCGGTTACCGCCGCGCGGTGGAGGACGGGCTGCTGGTGGGGCCGCGGCTGTTCGTCGCCGGCAGCGCCATCACCCAGACCGGCGGCCACGGCGACGGTCGCGATACCTCTGACTACTGCGAGCCCTGCGCCTGCGGCACGCTCAGGGGCCTGGGCCGTATCGCCGACGGGGTGCCGGCGGTACGCCACGCGGTGCGCGACGAGCTGCGCAAGGGCGCCGACCAGATCAAGATCATGGCCTCCGGCGGCGTCGCCTCGCCGGCCGATCCCATCGACTACGTGCAGTACGCGGTGGACGAGATCGAGGCCATGGTGGACGAGGCGACCCGTCGCCACACCTACGTCATGGCCCATGCCTATACGGCCGACGCCATCTACCGCTGCGTCGAAGCCGGGGTGCGCACCATCGAGCACGGCAACATGATCGACGAGAAGGCGGCCCGCCTGATGGCCGAGCGGGGCGCCTACCTGGTGCCGACCCTGGTCGTCTACCGCAAGATCATCGAGCACGGGCACGAGGTCGGGGTCTCCGAGCTGCACCTGTCCAAGGCCCGCGCGGTGGCCGCCACCGGCACCCGGTCCCTCGAGATCGCCCAACGGGCCGGCGTCAAGATGGCCTTCGGCACCGATCTCTTTCGGGCGCCCAAGGAATACCAGGCCGAGGAGTTTCTCATACGCGCCGAGGTGCTCAAGCCCGCCGACGTGATCCGCAGCGCCACCATCATCAGCGCCGAGGTCATCCGCATGGACGGCCAGCTCGGCGTCATCGCGCCGGGGGCCCTGGCCGATGCCCTGGTGGTCGACGGCGATCCCTTCGAAGACCTGGGTCTGCTGCAAAACCAGGGTGAACACATCCCCGCCATCATGAAAGACGGGGTGTTCTTCAAGAACGAGCTGGACGCAGGCTGACGGCGGTTAGGTACCGCCCGCTCGTCGCCTGGTCCGCACCCAACGCCACACCCCCGGTTCTGTCATTGCCGGGCTTGTCTCGGCAATCCATGGGACAGGTCGGAATCCGGCGGGGGCGGATGAATGGATACGCGGGACGAGCCCGCGCATGACAGTTTGGCGGGCAGTCATGCCCAGCCGCCTTCAGGACCCCGCGGGCAGTCGCTCCCGTATCACGGGGGTTGACTGCACTCCCGCTTTCCCCACCGTGACCGCCGCCCGGAAATCGGCCTCCGCCCGGTCCGCGTCGGCGTCCGTGCGGGCGTGAATCAAGGCCAGAGGGCGGTCGGGCCCCACTGGCGTGCCGATTTCCGCGATCTCCGTCAGTCCCACGGCCGGATCGACGGAATCGCCCGGATCCCGGCGGCCACCGCCCAGCTCGACCACCACAAGGCCAACGGCACGGGTGTCCATGGCGGTGACGGTTCCGGGGATCTCGGGAAATGTGGGCCGCACTACCGGGGCGCGGGGCAGGTGGGCGTCGGGGCGCTCCAGCAGGTCGGGGGGACCGCCCAGGGCGGCGACCATGCGGGCGAAGCGCTGCGCTGCCTCGCCACTGGCCAGGGCGTCGGCGAGCTTCTGCGCGGCGTCGACGTCCGTCTTCGCCAGGCCGCCGAGGCGCAGCATCTCCACCCCCAGGGCAATGGTCACCTCGTGGAACCGACCGTCGCGGTGGTCGCCCTTCAGGTAGTCCATGGCGAACCGCACCTCGACGGCGTTGCCGGCGGCATTGGCCAGGGGCTGGTCCATGTCGGTGATCAGGGCGGTGGCCGGAAGGCCGGCGCCGCCGGCCACCTCGACGATGCTGCGGGCCAGGTACCGGGCCATGGAAAGCTGGGCGGCGAAGGCGCCGGAGCCGGTCTTGACGTCCATCACCAGGCCTTGAAGCCCGGCGGCCAGCTTCTTCGACAGGATCGAGGCGGTAATTAGAGGGATCGACTCGACGGTGGCGGTAACGTCGCGGACGGCGTAGAGCCGCCGGTCGGCGGGGGCCAGGTCGCCCGTCTGGCCGACGATGGCGCAGCCGGCGTCCTTGACGGCGCGGCGGAAGGCGGCGGTGTCGGGCGCGGTGCGGTAGCCGGGGATGCTGTCGAGCTTGTCCAGGGTGCCGCCGGTATGGCCCAACCCGCGGCCCGAGATCATCGGCACGTATCCCCCGCAGGCAGCCACCAGGGGCGCCAGCACCAGGCTTACCGTATCGCCGATGCCGCCGGTGGAATGCTTGTCCAGCAGCGGCCCGTCCAGGTCCAGATCCGACCAGTCGAGCACCCGGCCACTGTCCCGCATCGCCCGGGTGAGGGCCACGGCTTCGTCCCGCTCCATGCCCTGCAAAAAGACGGCCATGGCGAAAGCGCCCACCTGGGCGTCGCCCAGGCCGCCGTCGGCGATGCCGCGGACGATGAAGGCGATCTCCTCGACCGTCAGCCCGTGGCCATCCCGCTTGCGGCGGATGATCTCCTGGGGCAGCAGGGTCAGTGTCCGTCCCCCAGCACCCGCTCCAAATCGTCCAGCAGGCCGCTGGCGCCGATGCGGAAGGTGTCGGCGGTGGCCCATGCCGGGCCCATGATGCGGTCGGCGATCGCCAAGTAGGCGGCCGCCTGGATGGCGGTGCGGATGCCCCCGGCGGCCTTGAAACCCACCGGGCGGCCGCAGTCGGCGATCGCCCGCAGCATGGCCTCGGCGGCTTCGGTTGTCGCCGAGACGGCGGCCTTGCCGGTGGAAGTCTTGATGAACTGGGCGCCGGCCTCGATGGCGTCGCGGCTGGCGTCCCCCATGGCCCGGGCGTCGGACAGGCATCCGGTCTCCAGGATCACCTTGAGCAGCGCTTGCCCCTCCACCGTCGCGCGGCAGGCCGACACCAGGGCCTTGGCCCGCGCCCGGTTGCCGGCCAGCCAGGTGCGGTAGGGCAGGACCACGTCGACCTCATGGGCGCCGTCGGCAAGCGCCCGCCGGCACTCGGCGACGACCGTCGCCGTGTCGTCGCCGCCGGCCGGGAAGTTGGCCACCGTCGCCACCCGGATACCGCCGCCGGCGAGGCGTTGGCGACACAAGGCCGGGAAGCGGGGCCATACGCAGACCGCGGCCACGGACCCGAAGGGCCCACTTGCCCGCTGACACAGCCGGCTTGCCGCCCCATCGTCGGTCGGCTCGTTGAGGTCGGTGAGGTCCAGCAGGCCCAGCGCCCGGGCCGCCGCGTCGCGCTCAGTCGTCATCGTTCAAAGTTCCCACAACCTCGATCAGCAACCGTCGGATCTTGTCGGCGCCGGCCTCGGCCCGGGCCAGGGTCTGGGCGTGGCTCAGGGGCTCGGGCGACAGGCCGGCGGCCAGATTGGTGATGTTGGAAAGCGCCGCCACCCGCATCCCCCGCCGCCGCGCCAGGATGACCTCGGGCACGGTGGACATGCCGACCACGTCGGCACCGAGGACGCGGGCGGCGCGGATCTCCGCCGGGGTCTCGAAGCTGGGCCCCGGGAACCACATGTAGACGCCCTCGTGGAGGTCGATGGCCAGCCCCGGGGCGGCGTCGCGGAACAGCTCCGCCAGGTCCCGGTCGTAGGCCCGGCTCATGTCCACGAACCGCGCGTCTCCCGCGTCGCCGGTGAGGGGATTGAGGCCGGTCAGGTTGATATGGTCGACAATGAGAACCACCTCGCCCGGTCCCACGTCGGTCCTCAGGGATCCCGCGGCATTGGTCAGGATCAGTGTTTCGCAGCCCAGGTTCGCCAGGGTGTCGAGCGCCGCCGCCATGGCCGCCGGGTCGCCGGTCTCGTAAACGTGAGCCCGGCCCTTGAGCATGGCGACCGGGCGGCCCGTGATGTGGCCCAGCACCAGGCTGCCCGCGTGGCCGCCCACCCCCGCCGCCGGGAATCCGGGCAACTCGGTATATGCGAAGGTCACCGGGTCGGCCACGGCCTCGGCCAGGGGCCCGAGGCCGCTGCCCAGCACGATGGCGGCAACGGGATTGTGGGGCCACTGCTGTCGCACCTTCTCGGCGGCGGTCACCGCAGGTTTTCCCGGCCGAAGGCGCGGGGCAGCAAATCGCCGAGGGTGTAGGTGCCGCGCAGCCCATCCGGGCCGCACACGTGGATCGCGGCGTCGGCGTCGCCGAACTCCCACAGCTTCTGACGGCAGCCGCCGCAGGGGGTGCATTCGACAGGGCCCTCGCCCAGGACCACCACCTCCACGAAGCGCTGCTCGCCGGCTCGCACCATGGCGGCGAGGGCCCCGGCTTCGGCGCACAGGCCCTGCGGGTAGGCGGCGTTCTCCACGTTGCAGCCGGAATAGATGGCGCCGCTGGCGCCGCGCACGGCGGCACCCACCCGGCGGCAGGAGTAGGGGGCGTAGGCCGCTTCCAGGGCCTCCCGGGCGGCGGCGATCAGGGGTCCGAGGTCGCTCATCGTTCCTTCACGTAGGGCACGCCGATGGCCCGCGGCGGAATGGCCCGGCCGATGAATCCGGCCAGCAGGACCACGGTCAGCACATAGGGCAGGGCCTGGACGAACTGCACCGGCACCTCGCCGATCAAGGGGATTTCGGCCCCTTGCAGGCGGATCGCCACGGCGTCCAGGAAGCCGAACAGCAGGCAGGCGAGCATGGCCGGCACCGGCCGCCACTTGCCGAAAATCAGGGCTGCCAGGGCGATGTAGCCCTTGCCCGCCGTCATGTCGCGCAGGAACCCCGCGCTTTGGGCCAGGGACAGGTAGGTCCCGGCGATCCCGCACAGGATACCGGTGCACATAACCGCCCGATAGCGCAGCCCGGCGACCGAGATGCCTGCCGTATCCACCGACTGGGGGTTCTCGCCGACGGCCCGCAGGCGCAGCCCGAACCGGGTCCGGTACAACACCCAGGCCGCCGCCGGCACCGCCAGGAAGGCGATGTAGACGATCAGATTATGGCCGCTCAGCAATTCGCCATAGAGGGCGCCCAGCACCGGCACGTCCCGCAGCGCCTCGGCCCCCGGCCATTCGAAGGGGGTAAAGCGGGCCGTATTGGGCAACTGTGGCGTCCGCCCGCCCTCGGCGAACCAGGCGATGCCGAGGACCGCTGTCAGACCGGAGACCAGAATGTTGAGGGCAACGCCCGACACCACCTGATTGCCCCGGTGGGTGATGCAGGCATAGCCGTGGACCAGGGCCAGCGCCACCGCGGCGGCGATCCCGCCGGCCATTCCCATCCACGGCGACCCGGTGATCGCGGCCACCCCGGCGGCGGCGAAGGCGGCGCCCAGCATCTTGCCTTCCAGTCCGATGTCGATGACTCCGGCGCGTTCCGAGAACATGCCCGCAAGGGACGCCAGGATCAGAGGGGTCGACAACCGCAGTGTCGAATCCAGAATCAGCACAAAGAGGGTGAGGTCTTCCATGTCAGACCCCGAGCCGGCGGCCGAACGCGGCGCGCAAACCGGGGACGAACATGTACTCCAGCGCGCCGGCGAACAGGATCACCATCCCCTGAATCACCACCACCATGTCGCGGGTGATCTTGGGGATCTCGAAGGACAGCTCGGCGCCCCCCTGGTAGAGCGCCCCGAACAGGATCGAGGCCAGGATGATGCCCACCGGATGACCGCGCCCCATCAGCGCCACCGCGATGCCGACGAAGCCGTAGCCGGCGGTAAACTCCAGCAGCAGCCGGTGCTGGACCCCCATCAGCTCGTTAAGGCTCATAAATCCGGCCAAGGCGCCGGAGACGCCCATCGCGATAAGGATCTGGCCCGGCGGCGAGATGCCCCCGTAGATGGCGGCCGGCGGGCTGATGCCCACCGTCCGCAGCCGGTAGCCCGCCCGGGTATGCCAGATGAACAGCCACACCACCAGACAGCAGACCAGCGCCCAGGCGAACGACATGTTCAGGGGCGACTCGGCGATCTCGATGCCGAAGGCGCCCAGAAATTCGTGCATGAACGGCAGGCGGGCCTGCTCGGCAAAGTCTCGGGTCTCGGGCTGCATGGAGCCCGGCCGGGACATCACGTTGACCAGCAGATAGACCATCACCGAGGCGGCGATGAAGTTGAACATGATGGTGGTGATGACGATGTGGCTGCCCCGATAGGCCTGCAGGTAGGCGGGGATAAAGGCCCAGGCGGCGCCGAACAGGGCCGCCCCGGCGATGGCCGCCGGCACCATCAGGACAAAGGGCAGGAAATCCAGATGCAGGCACGCCAGGGCGACGCCCAGCCCGCCGATGTAGGCCTGACCCTCACCGCCGATATTGAACAGCCCGCAATGGAAGGCCACCGCGACCGCCAGGCCGGTGAAGATGAAGTTGGTGGCGTAGAAGAGGGTGTAACCGATGGCTTCCTCGAATCCGAAGGCGCCCCATACCAGCAGGCGCACCACCTCCCACGGGCTCTCGCCAATCAACAGGACCACCAGCCCGGAGACGGCGAAGGCCGCCAACAGGTTGAGCGCCGGCAGCAACCCCAGGACGGCCCAACGGGGCAGGCCGGCCGCCGGCCCGGTCGCCATGGTGCTCACGGCGCCGCACTCTCGGGTGTCGTGGCCTCGGCGGTCGGGCGGACGCCGGCCATCAGCAGCCCCAGCCCTTGCTCCGTCGCCTCATCGGCCGGCACCTCGCCGACGATGGTTCCGTCGAACATGACCAGGATGCGGTCCGACAGGCCCATGATCTCGTCCAACTCCACCGACACCAGAAGAATCGCCTTGCCGGCGTCGCGCAGGGCCACCAGGCGGCGGTGGATAAACTCGATGGCACCGATGTCGACGCCGCGGGTGGGCTGGCCGACCAGCAGGACCAGGGGGTCGCGCTCGATCTCCCGGGCCAGGACCAGTTTCTGCTGGTTGCCGCCTGAGAGGTTGGCGGTGATCTGGTGCGGGTCGGCCGGGCGGACGTCGAAGGCGCTCATCTTGCCCGCCGTGTCGTCGGAGACCGCGGTCCAGTCGAGCAGCATCGCGCGGCCGTAGCGGGCATCGTCCTGGTAGCCGAGGATGGCCGATTCGCAGGCCTCGAAGGGCATCACCAGGCCCATGCGCTGGCGGTCCTCGGGAACATGCGCCAGACCCCGGCGGCGCAGGAAATCGCTGTCCGCGGTCACCGGTTCGCCTTCCAGCAGAATCCGGCCGCCGGCGATGGGCCACAGCCCGGCCAAGGCTTCCAGAAGCTCGCTCTGCCCGTTGCCCGCGACCCCGGCGATGCCGACGATCTCGCCGGCCCTGAGGGTGAGGGAAACGTCGTGCACCCGCTCCACCCCCTGGGCGTCCCGCAAGCTCAGGTGCTCGACCGTCAGCAGATCCCCACCGGGGTGTGCCGGGCCTTTTTCGACTCGCAGAAGCACCCGCCGCCCGACCATGAGCTCGGCCAGTTCGTCCATCG
Organism: Rhodospirillales bacterium; assembly: GCA_965247705.1. Lineage (GTDB taxonomy): Bacteria > Pseudomonadota > Alphaproteobacteria > Rhodospirillales > CAMCUA01 > CBDFHV01. Next base: position 281,936 of record CBDFHV010000084.1, read on the forward strand.
TGGTGTCCGCGGTGGGCCGATGGGCCACCATCTTGCCCTGGCGCATGACCGACACCTGATCGGTCACCGCCATGATTTCGCGCAATTTGTGGGTGATCAGGATGACGGTCTTTCCCTGATCCTTGAGCAGGCGCAGGATGCGGAACAGGTGGTCCGCCTCCTGGGGCGTGAGCACGCCGGTGGGCTCGTCGAGGATCAGGACATCGGCGCCCCGGTAGAGGGCCTTGAGGATTTCCACCCGCTGCTGCAGGCCCACCGGCAAGTCGCCCACCAGGGCGTCCAAGGGCACCTCCAGGGCGTAGTCCCGCTCCAGCCTGGCCAGTTCCCGCTTCGCCTTGGCCACGCCCGTGGCCAGCAACGAACCGCCTTCGGCGCCCAGGATCACGTTCTCGACCACGGTGAAGGTATCGACCAGCATGAAGTGCTGGTGGACCATGCCGATGCCGGCGGCGATGGCGTCCTCGCTGCCGCGCATGGCGACCGGCCGGCCGGCGATGCGCACCTCTCCCCGGTCGGCCCGGTAGAAGCCGTAGAGGATGCTCATCAGGGTCGACTTGCCGGCCCCGTTTTCACCGACGATGCCGTGGATCGAGGCGCCGCGGACCACAAGGTTCACGTCCCGGTTGGCGTGGATGGCGCCGAAGCGCTTGTCGATGTGGCGCAGCTCGACGGCCAGCGTGCCGCCGCCCGCATCAGGCGGCGCGGCGGTGGTTTCCGCCTCCACGCGCAGCGGCTCCGGCCCGGGCGCCTGCGTCCCTATTTGACGGGGCAAGCGCCTTGGGCGATGTAGTCGTGCACCTTGATGGCACCGGATTTGATGCCCGCGGCGGCCTTGTCCGCGGCAGATTGCATGTCCGGCGTGATCAGCGCCTTGTTGTGTTCATCCACGGCCCAGCCGACGCCGTCCTCCTTGAGTCCGAGGACCTGTAGACCGGGCTTCCAAGCGTCCTTTCGCGCCGAATCGAACACCTGGTAGGCGGCCACGTCGACCCGCTTCAACATCGACGTGAGCACTTTGCCCGGATGGAGGTGGTTCTGGTTGGAATCGACGCCGATGCCCAGCTTGCCCGCGTCGGCGGCCGCTTGCAGGACGCCCAGGCCGGTGCCGCCGGCCGCGTGGTAGACAACCTCGGCCCCGCGGTCGAACTGGGACTTGGCCAATTCGCCACCCTTGACGGGATCGTTCCAGGCTGCGCCGGTGGTGCCGGTCATGTTCTGGTACACCTGGATGCCCGGACTGGCGTGACGGGCCCCCAGGACGTAGCCGCAGGCGAACTTGCGGATCAAGGGAACGTCCATGCCGCCGACGAAGCCGATCTTGCCGCCCTTGGCCGCCATCGCCGCCAGGATGCCGACGATGAACGAGCCTTCGTGCTCCTTGAATACGATCGATTGCACGTTGGGCAGATCGACCACCGAATCGATGATGGAGAACCGGGTCTTCGGGAACTCCGGGGCCACTTTCTGGACCGCCGACGCGTGCTGGAAGCCCACCGCCAGGATCGGGTCGTGCCCCCTACGCGCGAAGTTGCGCAGCGCCTGCACCCGCTGGGAATCGTTCTGGACCTCGAACTCCCGGAAGTCGATTCCGGTGTCGGTCTTGAACTTCTGGGCGCCGTTGAAGACCCCCTCGTTGAAGGACTTGTCGAATTTGCCGCCGAGATCGTAGACGACTCCCGGTTTGATGTCGGCCGCCGTCGCGGAACCGAGGGCGAAGCAGGTTGCCGCTATCGCGGCGAGGAGCAGGTGTTTCATCTGTCGCAACTCCCTGTGTGATCATGGGCACCCGTGGGCACCGCATGATACACTCTTTCGCGACCGTCAAGCAGGGACGGCAACGGAAGGTCGGATTGGCGTCCGACCGGCAATGAGGAGGTTTTATCATGAACGCATGGAGGGGGCTGGCCGCGACTGCATTGGCCGGCGTTTTGTTCCTGGCAGCGTCCGCGGTGCAAGCCGAGCCGACGAAATTCACCTTTCTCCACACCAACGACGTTTACGAGATCGCGCCCAAGCGCGGGCAGGGGGGCTTCGCGCCGTTGATGACGCTTTTGAAGCGCGAGCGGGCTGCTTCGGCCAACAGCTTCACCACGTTCGGCGGCGACCTGTTCTCGCCGTCGGTCATGTCGGGCCTGACCAAGGGCAGCCAGATGGTGGAACTGATGAACGCCATCGGCACCGATATCGCGGTGGTGGGCAATCACGAATACGACTTCGGCCCCGAGGTGGCGGCCCGCAACTTCGCCGCGTCCAAGTTTCCCTGGCTGGGCGCCAACGTCCTTGGCGCCGACGGCAAGCCTGTGGGCGGACTGATCGCCTCCCGGGTGATGGAGAAGGGCGGCTTCAAGGTCGGCTTTTTCGGGGTGATCACGGCTGAAACCGATGTCCTGTCGTCGCCGGGTCCCGGCATCAAATTCGCCGACGTTATGGAAACGGCGAAGCAGGCCGTCGCCGACCTCAAGGCCCAGGGCGCCGAACTGATCGTCGCGCTGACCCATCTGGATATCGCCGATGACCGAGCGCTGGCCTCGGGCGTACGGGGCATTCACCTGATTCTCGGCGGCCATGACCACGACCCCATTACCTTCTACGAAGGTGGCGTGGCGATCCTCAAGGCCGGCTACGACGCTCACTACCTGGGGGCGATCGACCTGCATGTGGAGTGGGTCGAACGGCGGGGCAAGAAGTCCTTGTCGGTGCGGCCCGAATGGCGCCTGGTCTCCACCGCCGGGGTGACTCCGGACGCCGGCATCCAGGCCATCGTCGACAAGCACACCGGCAAACTCGACAAGGAGCTTGGCGTGGTCATCGGCAAGACCTCGGTCGAGCTTGACACCCGCCGCTCCAGCGTTCGCACCATGGAGACTACCGCCGGCAACCTGATCGCCGAGGCCATGCGCCAGGGCGTCGGCGCCGACGTGGGACTGACCAACGGCGGCGGTATCCGGGGCGACCGCACCTACGCCGCCGGCACCGAGCTTACCCGCAAGGACATCCTTACCGAGCTGCCATTCGGCAACGTGACGGTTCTGATGGAGCTCTCGGGGGCCGATCTGAAAGCGGCCCTGGAAAACGGGGTGTCCCGGGTGGAGGACAAGGCGGGCCGTTTCCCCCAAATCGCCGGCATGACCTTCGTCTACGACCCCAAAGCGTCCCAGGGCAACCGGGTGGTCGAGGTGAAGGTCGGCGGCGCGCCCCTGGACCCGGCCAAGACCTACAAGATCGCCACCAACGACTACATGGCCGGCGGCGGCGACGGCTACGCGGCGCTGAAAAAGGGCAAAGTCCTGATCGATGCCTCCGGCGCCACCCTGATGGCGACCACGGTCATGAACCACATCCAGGCCCAGGGGACGGTGGCGCCAAAGGTCGACGGCCGCACCAAAGCCAAGTAACGCTTCCGCGCGGCCAACTGCTATCGACGATCCCGGGAGCGGCATGCCGTTCCCGGGATCAAGCGTTTCGGGGGGACCATAATGCTCAACGTCAAGGACCGGGTGGCCATGGTCTCGGGGGCCAACCGGGGCATCGGCCGGGCCATCGCCCTTCGCCTCCATGGGGACGGCTACCGGCTAAGCCTGGGAACCCGCAAACCGGAGGCCCTGGATTCGACCCTGCGGGGGGATCCGGAGAGGGTCCTGATCGTCCCCTACGATGCCACCAGGCCCGCCGACGCCGATGCCTGGGTGGCCGCCACGGTGGATCGGTTCGGCCGCATCGACACCCTGGTGAACAATGCGGGCATCGTACAGCTCCTTTCCGTCGAAAAGGCCACCGAGGCGGACCTGGACGAAATCTATGCGGTCAACGTGAGAGGCCCTTTCCTCCTCACCCAGAAGGCCTTTCCCCATCTCAAGCGTTGCGGGACCGGCCGTATCGTCAACATGGCGTCCCTGGGTGGGCTACGGGTCAAAGGAGCACCGGCGACCTATTCCATGACCAAATTCGCCGTCATGGCCATGACCCACGCCACCCGCTTCGCCGGCTGGGAGCACGGCGTTCGGGTCACCGCCATCTGCCCAGGGCCGGTGAATACGGACATGATGGCCGGCCGGGCGCCGGTGTCGGATGCGGACATGACCCAGCCCGAAACCATCGCCGAGTTGGTGGCGCAAGCCCTGCGCCTGCCCAACAACGCCTCGGTGGCGTTCATCCCGATCAACTGCGTGCTGGAAGACACCGTCTGACGAAAGCCACGAGCACGCACCCTTCTGCCCCATGCGCGCAAAGCGGGCGGGTCTGAGACCCGCCCCTACGCAAGTAAATTTCACATTCCTGCGGGCGTAGGGGCCGGTCTGAGACCGGCCCGCCTCGGGCGTCACGGCGGCGGGTGTGCGGGATCGAATCGCGTTCCCCTATTGGGCCGTCCAGCCGCCGTCCATGGTCATGGTGCTGCCGGTGATCTGGTCGGCGGCGGGCGAACAGAGGAACCGCACCAGGGAGGTCACGTTGTCGATGGTGACGAACTGGCCGGAGGGCTGTTTTTCGCTGAGCAGGCGCCGCGCGGCTTCCTCGACGGTGGTCCCCTCGGCCTCGGACCGGGCCTCGATCTGGCGCTCCACCAGGGGCGTTCGCACCCAGCCGGGGGCGAAGGCGTTGCAGGTGATGCCGCTGCCCGCGGTCTCCAGGGCCACCACCTTGGTCAGCCCGACGATGCCGTGCTTGGCGGCGACGTAGGCCGCCTTCTCCACCGACGCCACCAGCCCGTGGACCGAAGCGGTGTTGACGATGCGGCCCCAGCCGCGGCTCTTCATGCCGGGCAGCACCGCGCGGATGGCGTGAAAAGCCGCCGACAGGTTGATGGCAATGATGGCGTTCCAGCGGTCGACGGGGAAGTCATCCACGGGCGCGGTGTGCTGAATGCCGGCGTTGTTGACCAGGATGTCCACCGCGCCGAAGTCCCGCTCGGCGGTGGCGACCAGATCGGCGATCTGGTCACCGTCGGACATGTCCGCCCCATGGTAGAGGGCGCGGACGCCGAACGTCGTCGCGATGTCGGCGCGCTGACGTTCGATTTCATCGGCGTCGCCGAAGCCGTTCAACATCACGTCGGCCCCGGATTCGGCCAGGGACCGGGCGATGCCGAGCCCAATCCCGCTGGTGGAGCCGGTGACGACGGCGCGCTTGCCCTGAAGCATCTTGGACTATCCCTTCCAGATGGAACGGCGGACGCTACCACGGGGCTCTCGCTTCGGCCATCGAGGGCTTGAGCCCGTCGGCCCAGGTGCCCGTTTGACAGCCAACCATGCGCCCGCGACACTCGCCGGCGTCCAGGGGCGGGGAAATCATGCCAGACAGTAACGGCGCCGCGGCGCCGCGGCCTTCGACGGCGTGGCTGGCATTCCGGGTCTTCCTGCCCTTCGCCGCCGGCTACTTCCTGTCCTACATGTTCCGCACCGTGAACGCCGTGATCGCGCCCCGTCTGGTGGCCGACGTGGGATTGAGCGCCACCGACCTGGGCCTGATGACCTCGGCCTATTTTTTGAGCTTCGCCGCCTTCCAGATCCCGCTTGGCGTGCTGCTGGACCGCTATGGCCCGCGGCGGGCCCAGGCGGTGCTGTTGGTGGTGGCCGGGGTTGGGGCGGCGCTGTTCTCCATCGGCGAGAGCCGGGATGCCTTGCTGGTCGCCCGGGCGCTGATCGGGTTCGGCGTGTCGGGCGGCCTGATGGCGTCGTTCAAGGCCATCACGCTGTGGTTCGACCAGCGCCGCTGGCCGGTGGTCAACGGCTTTATCCTCGGCACCGGCGGCGTCGGCGCCATGACCGCCACCAAGCCGGTGGAGTTGATGCTTGGCATCACCGACTGGCGAGGGGTGTTCCTGATCCTCTGCGTTGCCTGCTTCGCCGTGTCACTGTTCATCGCCATCGTGGTGCCGGAGCGGCAGGCCGAGGGCCGCCCTAGCACCCTGGGCGAGCAACTGCGGGGCGTCGGCAGCGTCTTCAAGGACCGGCTGTTCTGGCGCCTGACCCCGGTCTGCGCGCTGACCGGCGGCGGCGGGTTGGCGATCCACGGCCTGTGGTCCGGGCCCTGGTTGCGCGACGTGGGCGGGTTCGACGAAACGGGCGTCGCCAACCGCCTGCTGGCGCTGAGCGCGGTGATGACCGTTGGCTTCGTCGCCAGCGGCATCGTCGCCAACCAACTGGTGCGCCGCGGCCTGACCCTGACCCAGGTGATGGCCGGCGGCATGGTGCTGTTCATCCTGTCCCAGGCGGCCATCGTCTTTCAGGTCGACCCGACGGGGATGTGGCATTGGGTCGGCTTCGGCCTCACCAACCACATGGCGATCCTCGCCTATCCGGTGCTGTCGGCCCACTTTCCCGAGGGCTTCGCCGGGCGCAGCAACACGGCCATCAACATGATCACTTTCTGCGTCGCCTTCGCCAGCCAGAGTTTCGTCGGCGCCGTCCTCGACCTGTGGCCGACCACGGCGGACGGCGGCTACGCGCAGGAGGGCTACATGGCGTCCTTCGGCATCATCTTGGCCCTACAGGTGGTGGCCTTCGCCTGGCTCCTGCTGGACGGCCGCCGCGGCACGCGCCGGGACCCCGCCTGAAATCAGTTCTCAGGCGCCGGCACGACGCCGGTCTGTTGGGTGATCAGCCCGTAGTGTTCGATGCGCCGGTGCCTTGCGAAGTCGAAAATGGTGCGTCGGATGTAGTCGCCGAGATCCAGGTCGCATTCGTGGACTATCACCTCGTCCGCCTCGCTGGTGGCCTGGGCGACGATCTCCCCCGTCGGGGCGACGATGCAGCTGCCGCCGAAGAGGCCGAACCCGTCCTCACGGCCGGCCTTGGCCGTGCCCACCACCCACAGGCCGTTCTGATAGGCCGCCGCCTGCATGGACAGGTGGTGGTGGAACATCCGCAAGTGAAGGGGCTCGTCGTGATGGATGTTGGTGGTCGGCGTGTTGTAGCCGAGGACCACCATCTCCGCGCCCTTGAGCGCCATCACCCGGAAAGTCTCCGGCCAGCGGCGGTCATTGCAGATGCACATGCCGGTGATGGTGTCCATGGTCCGCCATACGGGGAACCCCAGGTTGCCGACCTCGAAGTACCGTTTCTCCAGATGCTGGAACGGGGCGTCGGGCAGGTGCTCCGTAATGCCGGGTAAGTGAACCTTGCGGTACTTGCCGACAATCTTGCCGGCCTTGTCGACCAGAATGGCGGCGTTGTAGCGGTGAAGGGCGCCGTCTTCCTCGATCAATTCGGCGTATCCCAGGTGGAACCCGACGCCCAGCCGGGCGGCCTCGGAAAACAGCGGCTGGGTCTCGTTGCTGGGCATGCTGCGCTCGAAGAAAGCGTCCACCTCCTCCTGGTCTTCCATCCAGTAGCGGGGGAAGAAGGTGGTCAGGGTAAGCTCCGGGAACACCACCAGTTCGGCGCCGTAGCCATGGGCCTCGCGCAGCAGCGCGATCAGCCGCTCGACGACGCTGGCCCGGTCGTCGCTCAGATGGATGGGGCCCATCTGGGCCGCCGCTACCCGAATCGCTCGCGCCATGCCATCGCTCCTCAACTCAGGATGTTCGCCCCGAAGTTCCGTGCCGGGTCCACCTCCGGCTCCAGGCGGCCCAGGGGCCGGGCCATTGGCGGCGGATCGCACGGCAGGAACGTCCCCGACCCCCGTTCGACCTTGAGGTCCCCGTCCTCGACCACCACCCGGCCCCGGCTGATCACGGTGATCGGCCAGCCGGTGACGGTGCGGCCCTCGTAGGGCGTGTAGCCCACGTCGTCGTGCATGACATCGGCGCTGAGGGTGACTTTCCGCACGGGATCCCAAAGCGCGATGTCGGCGTCCGACCCCACGGCGATGGCGCCCTTGCGGGGATGCAGCCCATAGAGCTTCGCCGCGTTGGTCGCGGCCAGGGAAACGAAGCGCTGCAGATCGATCCGCCCCGTGCCCACGCCCTCGGAAAAGAGCAGGGGCAGCCGCGTCTCGAGGCCGGGCACCCCATTGGGGACTTCCTTGAACGAGGGATTGGGGCCCTTCGCCAACTTGCCCGTGTCGTCGTAGCGAAAGGGTGCGTGATCCGACGAAAAAACCTGGAAGGTGCCGTTCTGGATGCCCCGCCAGATGGCTTCCTGGGACTGGGCGTCGCGGGGCGGCGGGCTGCAGCACATCATGGCGCCCTCACTGCCCGGCAGGTCCAGGTCCTCGGCGGTGAGGAACAGATACTGGGGGCAGGTCTCGCCATAGATCCTCAGGCCCGCCGCCTGGGCCTGTCGGATATGGTCGGTGGCCTCGCCGCTGGAGACGTGGACGACCAGCAGCGGCACGTCCATCAGCCGCGACAGGGAGATGGCCCGGTGGGTGGCCTCGCCCTCGGCGATGCGGGGATGGCTCATGGCGTGGTAGCGGGGTTCCCGGTGGCCGGCGGCCAGCAGCCGGTCGCTGATCCAGCGGATGGCGTCGTCGTTCTCCGCATGCACCATGACCATGGCGCCTTCCCGACGGGCGACCGACAGAATGTCGAGCAATTGGTAGTCGCTGATCTTCATCATCTCGTAGGTCATGTAGACCTTGAACGAGGTGTAGCCGTCCTTGATCAGCGCCGGCAGTTCCTGCCCCAGGACCTGCTCGGTGGGGTCGGAGACGATCAGGTGGAAGGCATAGTCGATCACCGCCTTGGGCCCCGCCCGTTGGTGGTAGTCCTGGACCACGGCGCGCAGGGACTGACCCCGGTGCTGGGCGGCGAAGGGGATGATGGTGGTGGTGCCGCCGAAGGCGGCGGAAACCGTGGCGCTATAGAAATCGTCGGCGCACATGATGCCGGACCCGGAGACTTGCTCCACGTGGCAGTGGCTGTCAATGCCGCCGGGCAGGACGAGAAGCCCCGAAGCATCGATGATGCGCTCGCCGTCCTCCAGCTTATCGGCCAGGGCGGCGATGCGCCCGTCCTTGATGCCGACGTCGCAGACCGTGTTGTCCGACGCGGTAGCCACGGTGCCGCCCCGGATAATGAGATCGAAATCGGTCATGGTGCGGAACCGCCCCCCAAGCTGGCCTCTCCGGTCTTGTCGCAGGTTAAGTCGCGTCCCGTTCCGGAGTCCAGGGCCGGGTCCTATACGGTTGTCAAGCTCACCGGCGCCCGCGCAGCATGCGCCACAGGTAGGTGATCCCCCACAAGGGCACCACCACGACAGCGCCCACTACCACATAGGTCATGGCATCGCCCAGGACCGACACACTCCACTCGAAGAGATCCCTCGCCAGGCCGACAAGATCGTTAAGAAGGGTGGTGGGATCCACGTTCAGCCACGTCAGCAACAGCCCGACGATCAGCGACGCGATCAGAATCTTGACGATGGTGCCGAAGGTGATGCGGGGCATGGGCCGGGTCCGGGAGCGGGGATCAGTTCCCGGAAATCTCGGCGATCTTCTGGTCGGTATTGTACTGACTCAGGGCATAGGCGGCCCAGATCGCCGCCGGCACCCAACCGATCAGGGTGATCTGAAGGATCAAACAAATAATACCGACTGTAGCGCACCCGGTTCCTTGGACACAAGTTTGTCTCACGCGGCGGGCCTGATTGAGATCGCGGCGTGCCACGCCTGACGAGCTTGAGCGGGGCTCAGGCAGCCGTTCTTTTCGACGATCCACTGGGCATTGTAGAGTTCGACGAAGTCGCGGACGGCGTCCCGCAGCTCCGCGATGTTGCGGTAGATGCGACCATGGATGATCTGTTCCTTCAGCGTGCGATTGAACCGCTCGGCGACGCCGTTGGTCTGGGGCTCGGCGACGAAGGCGTAGGACGGCTGGATGCCCCAGAACTTGATCTGGTTGGTGAAGTGGTCCGACAGATACTGGGAGCCGTGATCCATCCGCAAGGCCAGCCCCCGAGCCGCGCCGGCCGCGGTCGAGCCATACAGCCCGGCAAGCCCCATGGAGATCGGCTGCAGGGCGGCGAAGCGGTCGCCGCGCTTGCAGACATGCCAGCCGACACACTCGGCGTTCCAATGCTCGACGGCGGTGAAGATCCAGCCCCAGCCGTCGTCCACCGTGAACACCCGAACGCCATCGGTGCCCCACATGAGGTTCGGGGCATGAGTGATGATCTCACCGTCATGGGGATTGCCGCCACGGCGGCGGCAGCGATGGGGCGAGAGCAGATTGTTCTCGCGCATCAGGCGGAGCACCCGCTTGCGGGCAACCCGGATGTCGCGACAGACCCGAAGCCGAGCCCAGACCTTGCGGTAGCCCTCGCCCTCCCGGGGCGATGCCTCCAGGTCGGCTTCGATCGCCACCAGCAGCGCCTGGTCCGAGATCGCGGGCTTCGGTCCCCGACGCTTTGCCGGCGGCTGCTCGGCGTGCTGGCCGGAGGTCACGGCGTAGAACGAGGAGCGGGCCATGCCCCAGGCGGCGCAGACCCGCCGCAGGCCGTAGGCCAGACCCGTGCCGGGCGAGGTGGCGGCACTCATCGCCGCGACCTCCGCCGCCCCAAAGGGCCGAAGGTCTCCGTCTTGGCCTCCAGCAGTTCCACCTGCATGGTCAACTCTCCGATCCGCTTCATGGCGCTATCCAGTTCCGCCTGCACCGGATCGCCCTTGCGTTGCTTGAGCGAGGCGTCGATCCCGCCGATCGCTTTCTCACGCCACTGCTCGAGCCGGAAGATCTCTACGCCCAACTGGCGCGACAGAAGTTGCACCGGCTCGTCACGCAAAAGCCGCAGAACGACCTCACGCTTGCGCGCCACCGTCCATCGCTGGCCAAGTCCCAGCGGGCCTGCCGGCAAAGCCTGTCCTGGGGAAAACGTGGACGAGCCAAGCTCGCCCGCATTTACCACAGGCCCATCAACAGCAACTTTCTTCTCAAAATTATCGGTCATGTTCCGGTCCTCCTTGGACACTTCGATTAAGCCAATTCTGTGTCCAAGGAAATCGGGTCCGACTCACAAATAATACCGACGATGGGACGACCGATGGTGAAGAACAACAGCCAGGGCAAAAGAAGGGCGATCAACAGGCGCATGACCGACTCTCAGCGGTTTGGAGGTTCAGGCGGCGAGACAATAAGTCCGTTGACGACCCCTGTCATCCCACGGTTCCGTCGGCCGACGGGCGCGATCAGGGGCCGCTGGCGAATTTGTAGCCGCAGCCGGGAACGGTGATGATCCATCGTGGACGCCGCGCGTCGACCTCGATTTTCTTTCGCAGGCGACTGATGAGAACGTCGATCATCCGCTCGCCTGGCGCTTCGTCGTTGAGGGCGATAGCGTCCAGGAGGCGATCGCGACTCAGCACCCGATTGGGCGCCCGAGCCAGGGCGGCGATCAGGTTGAACTCCGCCCGGGTCAACGGGATGTCCCGGCCGTCGGCGCCGGTCAGGCTGTGGGCTTCGAGATCCAGTTGCCATTCTCCGAAGCCAATCGCCCGGCGCACGGTCCCGACGGCGGCACCGTCGCCATTGATCGATCGCTTCAGGACGTTGCGCAGCCGCAGCAACAGTTCCTCCGGATCGGCCGGTTTGGTGATGAAATCGTCGACCCCCATCTCCAGGGCGGACAACCGGTCGCCCCGGCCCTTGCGGGCGGTCAGAACGACAATCGGCACGGACGACCGGGCCCGAACCTGACGCGCCAGGGTCAGGCCATCCTCGTCGGGCAGGGTGAGGTCAAGGACGATCAGGTCCACGGAATCGGAGTCCAGGACCGCGAGCATCTCCTGCCCGCTGGCGCTCAGCGTGGTCTTGAATCCATTGCCGCCCAGATAGGCCCCGAGAAGGGCCTGAACGAAGGGGTCGTCTTCGACGATGAGAACGTGGGGACTCACGTCGCGGACCCATGTCCGGTGAATTCGGTTCATCGCGCCAAGGGTGTGTGCACTCTGCTCCGTCGCCGACCGTTCAGGGACCGGACGACAATTGTGACGCCTGTTCTTAACATATATTCATACGGCATACATACGTCGTTTGGAGGCGTTTTCTAGCGCCACGGCCTCAACCCGTCTCATGGGCCCGGCGAAGATCGGCGACAAGGGCGGTGATGAGGCGGCACTCCTGAGGCTGTGGCGCTCGCCCCGTCTTGAGAACGGCCTTGCACCGCGCCTCGATATCGACGGCGATATCGCCCAGATAGGCGAACCCGAACGTTCCGGCCGACCCGCTAAGCGTATGCGCCAGTTCGCCAAGGGAGTGGATGGCGACGATCGCGCCGTCGGCCCCACCGTCGGCCCCACCGTCGGCCCCACCATCGAGGGGCGCGGAGGCAGCTTCAAACTCGGCGATCCGGGCGTCCAGGGATTCTTCGAACTTGCGGCGCAACGCCGCCAGACGGGCGGCAAAATTCGGCGGTATGTCAGCCATGGAGCGCGTTCCAGATCCGACGCAGAGAATCGGCGAGGGTCATCGGGTCGAAGGGCTTGGCGATGACGTCCACGGCGCCCAATTCCTTCATCCGCGCCACCTCGTCGGGCATTGCCTTGGCGGTGACGAACACGACGGCGGTGTCGGCGAGGGGTGGGAATTCGCGTAGAGCCGCCAGGGTGGCCTGACCGTCCATCGCCGGCATCATCGCGTCGAGGAGTATCAGATCGGGCGCGAAAAACGGCGCCTGTTCGATGGCCGCGCTTCCGGAGGCACAGGTCAGCACCTCGAACCCGCCCAGGGTTTCGAGCGACAGTCGCATGACTTCCCGGATATCGGGATCGTCCTCGACGACGAGAACGCGGCTCATGTCCTTGATCATGGGGACTCGTCGCTCCATGCCGGGAGGTCCACGTGAAACGTTGTCCCGTGCCCGATTTCGCTTTCGTATCCGATAAGGCCACCGTGGCGCTCCACGATCACCTTGCAGATGGTCAAACCAAGCCCGGTTCCCGGCACCCGGGTCGAATCGGAGGTCTCGGCCTGGGCGAAGGGTTCGAACAGCCGGGGACGAAAGGCTTCTGGGATGCCCTCGCCCTTGTCGACCACGCGAACCCGAACCAGGTCCCTCTCGCAGGCGACGGTCAGCGTAACGATTCCGTTCCCGGGCGAGAACTTGGCGGCGTTGGACAGAAGATTCGTCAGAACCTGGGTCAGGCGGTCGGGGTCGCCACGGACACGGGCGTCCCCACGGCATGTCCGGACCTTGAGGGTCACCCCGAACTGTTCCGCGTAGGGGGCGTTGGCTTCCACCGCGCCAAGGATCAGGTCGTTCATGTCCACCCGCTCGAAACGAAAAGTCATCCGTCCGGAACGGATCTTTTCCATGTCCAGGATGTCGTTGACCAGTTCGATGAGCCGCTTGCTGTTGCGATGGGCCACCTCCACCAGGTTGCGCGCCTGGGTCGGCAAAGGGCCGCCGACGCCGCCGCCGAGCAATCCCAGGGAACCGCTGATCGCCGTCAGGGGGGTGCGCAGTTCATGACTGACCGTGGAGACGAAGACGTTTTTCATATCCTCGATTTTCTTGCGTTCGGTCAGATCTAAGATGGCGACGATCAGGGCCCGCTGATTGTCGAAGGTGATGATGCGCGCCGACATCAAAGCCCAGAATTCCTCGTCGTCCAGCCGCCGCATGAGGATCTCGCGGCTGACGATCTCGCGCCGTTCCTCCAGCTCGGCGATGATGGCGTCCCGGTCCGCGGGGTCGGCATAGAGCTTCCGGGCGGAGAGCTTGCCCACCAAGGAGCGGGGGATGCGGAACAGCGCCAGCGTCTGCTCGTTGGAATACAGGAGCGTCCCGTCCGGAATCCGGCCGATGCTGACGGCGAGGGGAGCCGTCGAGGCGATGGCGCGGAACCGCTCCTCGCTCTCGGCCAGGCGAGCCTGGACTCGATTGCGGTGAATTTCGCCGCCGATCCACTGGGCCATGAGGCGAATCAGCGAGTAATCTCCCTCGCTGAACGGCTGGTTGCGCACCGAAGGCGAGGAAAAGTTCAGGGTTCCGTACCGTTGATCGCCGACCAGGATCGGAGTCCCCAGATAGGCCTCCTGACGAAAGGTCCGGTAGCAAGGGTGATCCCGCAAGAAGGACTGCCCGACGTGATCGAATCCTCGCGGCCCGTCGCCGTCGAACACATGGACGCAATAGGTGGTGCCGAGATCGAACGCGGCCCCTGCCCGGGGTGCGTCCGCGGGCCCGTGAACGTATTCGATTCGATAGGTCTGCCCCGTGACGCGGCTGACGATGCCCAGCGGCAGACCGAAGATCTCCGAACCCAGGGCCAAGAGCCGCGACACCTTGTCCTCGAACGCGATGTCGGGGCTGGAGGTGACGGCGTAGAGGCGGCCCATGGCGTCCAAATTGCGCCGCAAGTCTTCCTCCGTTCGTTTGCGGCGGGTCACATCGATACCGGTCAGCACCCAGCCGGAGTCCGGCAGCGGACTGCATCGCAACTCGATGACGGCACCGTTGGGCCGCCGCCGCTCCACGGAGAAGGCGCCTTCGGCGACCGTCAGATCGCGTAGGCTCGAAAAGATGAGGGCATCGGGGTCACCGGAAGGATTCAACAGTTCCCCCGCTACCGTTTGCGCGCGGAGCACCTGTTCGTAATCCGGTTTGTTCCTCAGCACCGGTTCGGCAACGCCCAAGAGTGCCGCCATGCGCGCGTTGTGAGCCACAACCCGCAGGTTCGCATCCAGCATCAGGAAACCCTGATCCATGTGATGGGACGCCGCCTCGAGGATGGCCGCCTGTTCCGACAAGGCTTCCTGGGCGTCCTTGATCTGGGTGACGTCGGTGCGAATGCTCACGCTGCCGCCATCGGCGGTCCGCCGTTCGCGGATCTGCAGCCATCCCCGGCGGCTGTGGATCAATCGCTCGCTGACGTCCTCCGACAGGTTTCGCTGGTAGTCCAGACGCTCCCGAAGCCACGTTTCCTCCCGTCCCCGGGCGGGCGGGTAGAGACCCCGCTCCAGACCGTAGCGAATGATGTCCTCCACCCGGGAGCCGGCTACGGCGATCTCGCGCTGTTGGGGATAGAGGTCATGATAGGCGGCGTTGCAGAGAACCATCCGCATGTCGGAATCATAGAGGCTGATGGCGCTGGGTATGACGTCGAGCAGATCCGCCAGCAGGGTGTTCGCCCGCTTCGCCTCCCGTTCGCTTCGTTCAATCCGGCTTTCGGCCTTGCGCAGCCGGGTGATCTCCACCACCGACCCCACGTAGCCGGCAAGGCGATCCCTGGAGTCGATCACGGTGGAGGCGCTGGCGTGGAGCCAGACGACTCGCCCCGTCGGCGACCGGAAACGATACTCAAGCTCGAACCGGCGACCCGCCTTCACGGCTCGGTTCCAAGCCGCGGAAACGCGGTCGCGGTCGCGGGGGTGGATGGCCTCCACCCAGCCTTGGCCGGCGGCGGCCTCGGGCGTCATGCCGGCGTAGCGGCACCAATGGCGGTTGACCGCCAGGCAGTTCCCGTCGGGATCGGTGAGGAAAACGCCGATGGGGAGCTGGTCGACGACGTCCTCAAGGGAAATGCGTCGGCCGATATCGCGCATCCGTACTCCGCTCATACCAAGGGCTTGGCGGCCCGTTTGACCACGATCCTATCATCGAACCTTTCATCGAGTTACCCGAACGGCGTGGTTCAGACCACCCGTAATTGACGGTCAGTCCGTCGCCAAGGCCTCGTCGATCGCCGCCTGACTCAAACCGTTGTCGCGGCCGGTGTCGAGGATGGCTTGCCATGCCTGGTCGGGAAGTGGAATGCCCCGCGCCATCCGTTCCCCGTGCAGGCGGCGTTCCTGCTCCCCGGGGATCAACACCTCTCCGCCCGCTTCGACGGGCCGGGCGGACTTGAAGAAGGCGATATATTCGTTTGCCATGGCGACGAAGGTGTCGTCCGTGTCGACCATGTCCCGGTCGACATAGAGGGACAACATGCCGTTGGCGGTGGGGCGGGCGTGGGGTCCGGCGCAGCCCGATCCCGTCAGCGCGCCGGCCAGGATCTCGCACATGAAGGCGAGGCCAGAACCCTTGTGTTCGCCCATGGCCCGAAGGGCGCCGGGCCCCTCGGAGGGGCGGTAACGGCCTTCCGCCGCGCTATCACCGTAAAGCACCAGGGGATCGCTGGTCAGGGATCCGTCCCCGTCCACCAGGGCGCCCGGGGGCAGCGGTTTGCCGCCCCGCGCCGCGACCAGGGCCTTTCCCTCGGCCACCACCGAGGTGGCGAAATCGAGGATCAGGTGCGGCGCGCCATCCAGCGGCACGCCGATGGCCACCGGATCGGTGGACATGCGCCGGTCGATGGCGCCGAAAGGCGCCACCAGACGCGATCCGGCCACGTTGACCATATGGATGGACATCAGCCCCGCGTCCGCCGCCATCTCCGCCCAGTCGCCAATCCGTCCCAGATGTCCGGCGTTACGCAGCGCGACCATTGCGACGCCGCCATGCCGGGATTTCTCGACGCCCAGCTGAACGGCCTGGGGGCCGATGGTCTGACCGAAGCCATGGCAGCCGTCGACGACCGCCACGCCCGCCGTTTCCGAGAGGACGCGGATGCGCTGGTCCGCTACCAGGGTTCCCGCCTCCATCCATTGGGCGTAGCGGGGCACGCGGATCACCCCATGACTGTCGTGCCCGGTGAGGTTGGCGTTCACCAGACGCCAGGCCACGCCCGCCGCTTCCTCGTCCGAACAGCCCATGGTGGCGAAGATGCGCCCGACGACGCGCCTCAGGGGTTCCGCCTGCAGGATCACAGTTCTCTCCTATCGACTGTGCAAGGATTTCTGCCGTTGCCTAAGCGGGTCGTCGGGGCGCGGCGCCCAAGCCCGCATCCAGGACTCCCCCGTCGGCGACGATGTTCTGGCCCGTGCAGTAGGCGGCCGCGCTGCTCAGCAGAAAGGTCACCACGCCGGCCACATCCCGGGCCGGATCGCCCACCTGGCCCAGGGGCACCCAGGCTTTGCGCCTGGCTTTGAAGTCTTCGTCCTTATAGGCGGCTTCGGTCAGTGGCGTCCGGATAAAGCCCGGCGAGACGCAGTTGGCGCGAATGCCGTCCGTGGCCCATTCCTGGGCCATCAGCCGGGTGAGCATGACGACGCCGGCCTTGGCGACGCTGTAGGCACCCATGCCCGGATGGGGGGCGACGCCGGACAGCGAAGCCACCGTCACGATGGACCCGCCCGAGGCCTTGAGAGCGGGATGGGCGGCGGTGGCGAGCAGCCATACGGCGCGCAGGTTCACGGCGAACAGGTCGTCCCACCGGTCGAGGTCAGTATCCAGCAAGGTGCCCGGCCAGCCGAATCCGGCGTTGGCGACAAGGCCATCCAGTCCCCCGAGCGCCTCCAACGCGCCATCCACCAGGCGTTCCGACGTTCTCGGGTCGGACAGATCCCCGCGCAGGGCCACCGCTTCGCCGCCGATGTCGCGGACCGTGTCCACCGTCCCTTGAAGTTCATCCGGGTGAGAGTTGCCGCAGGCAGCGATGCGGACCGACCTTCCGACGCCAGGCGATGGCAAACGGCGCGTCCGATCCCCCGACTGGCGCCGGTCACCAGAATTCTCGGGCTGTCGCCGGGTTCCGTCACCATGGCCAAAGGGTGGGCCATACCGCGGCCGCCTTCAAGAGGCCGCTGCTGCCCTGCCGCGCCGGGTGCCTGCGCCCAGGACCCTGTGGGCGG
Organism: Rhodospirillales bacterium; assembly: GCA_965247705.1. Taxonomy (GTDB): domain Bacteria; phylum Pseudomonadota; class Alphaproteobacteria; order Rhodospirillales; family CAMCUA01; genus CBDFHV01. Next base: position 299,481 of record CBDFHV010000084.1, read on the forward strand.
CACAGGCGGCGCCATAGCCGTTGTCGATGTTGCACACCAGCACGCCGGGGGCGCAACTGGTCAGGGCGGACATGAGCGCCGTTCGACCGCCTTCCGCGGCGCCGTACCCGGTCGAGGTGGGCACGGCGATCACCGCGCCGCCGACCAAGCCTCCGACCACCGACACCAAGGCGCCGTCCATGCCGGCGACCACGATCACCACCGGGAATTGGTCGATCGCCTGGCGGTGCTCGAGGATCCGCCACAGACCGGCGACGCCCGCGTCGGAAACCCGATGCGCCCGGTGACCCAGGTAGCGGAGGGTGCGCTCCGCCTCCCGCGCCACCGGCTCATCGGAAGTGCCCGCGGTCACGATGGCGACACGGGTCCCCGCCCGAAGACGCCCAAGTCGGCCGAGAATGGCGGTGCGAGACTCGGTGTCGTAGTCCAGGCCCGCCGCCATGTCGGGATCCAGGGTGGCGAGGGTGGTCCCGTCCAGGCGGGTGAGAAGCAGAGGCCGGCCCGCCTTGCGCGCCAGGTTCAGCAACGTCCCCACCTGATCGGCCGACTTGCCTTCGCAGAAGACGCTTTCCGGGATGCCGATGCGGGATTCCCGGTCATGATCGAAGGTCACGGGCGCCGTCATGAAATCTCGAGGCCGAGAAAGGCGCTGCCGCGGCGATAGGGCTCGACTCCGGCGATGCCGTCAAAACCGTGGTGGCGGCAGAGGGACTCGATTTCCGCGCGCAGCATCCCGACGCCGTCCATTCGGGCGAGACCGTCCGGGTCAAGTTCCAGGACAACGCCCCGGCGCCGCACCCGGCAGCGCACGTCACCGCCGCCGAGGAAACCCCGCAGGCGGCTCTCGATAGCATCGATCATGGACAGGGTGGCCCCGTCGATGGGTATGCTGGTCTCCACGCGGCTGGACAGGCAAGGGGCCGCCGGCAGTGCGGCCAGGTCATGCAGATCCAGGTCGCGGGCGAGGGCCCGAATGCCGGCCTTGCCGATCATGGCCTCCACATAGGGGTGGCGGACCCCTTGTTCCGCCGCCGCCTTCAGCCCGGGGCGGATATCGCCCAGATCATCCCGGTTGGTGCCGCTGACCAAGTTTCCGTCGTGAAGTCCCGCCATGGTGGCATAGAGGTTGGACTTGCAAAAGAAGCAGCGGTTCGACGGATTGCTCATGTAGCGGGCGTCGGCGAACTCGCCGGCGTCGATCAGCCGCAAGTCCCAACCCTCCGCCGCCGCATGGCGCCGTACGCGATCCGTAGCCGACTTAGGGACGGCGGGAGACACGGCGTGGATCGCCACCAACCTCTCTTCTCGGCGCAGGCGCCCCGCCACCACCGCCAGCACGGTGCTATCGATGCCGCCGCTGACCGCGATCGCCGGTCGGTCCAGCGCGCCCAGCACCGTTTCCAAGCTTGGCGGCGGGGACTCAGCCATCGTCACCGGTCCCATCCTCCGCCAGGGCCCGGGCCTCGGCCGCGCGGCGCAGGTGCTGACGTCGCGCCAGGTCCGGGCCCAGGCTGTCCAGATCCGCCGACTCCGCCTTTGCCGTGTGGGCGCCATCGGGCCGCCGTGCCCGTTTCACCCGCACCACCGCGCCGTCCACGGGCATGGCGACGGTGCAACGCGGCGCGGTAAGCCGCGCAACGACTTGGACGCGAACCCCCAGGGTGGCCGTCTGGGACAAACAGGCCTCCGCCACGGTGGCACAGGACTCAGGTCCGCACAGGACCTGGACTTGTACGGTCAGGCGTCCCTTCTTGCCGAAGGCGGGGGATTGCAGCACATCCAAGACCTCGGGCACGGCGCGCAGGCGTTCCAGCCCCAGGGCCAGCTCCTCGCCGCTCTGGTCGTCCACCTCGAAGGCGATCAGGCCCACCCGATCCCCTTCCGTGACGGTGTCCGCCTTCAACAGCAGAACCCGCACCGCGTTGCTGATTCCCTGCAGACTGCGGGTGCCGAAGCCGTAGCCCTGTCCGGCGATCACGCCCGTCACACCGGTGCCGTCCTGGCGGGCATCCAGGTGGCGCAGAATGGCGGCTCCGGTGGGCGTGACGCGCTCGCCGCGCACGCCGTCGTCCACCAGGCGCAGGCCGTCGAGCAGCAGGATGGTCGCCGGGGCCGGGACGGGCAGGGGGCCGTGGGCGCTGTTTACCCGGCCGCCGCCCAAGGGCAGGTCGGAAACGGAACAGCCGGTCACGCCGAGAGTCTCGATGACCGCCGCGGCGCCAACCACGTCGACCACCGAATCCCAGCCGGAAAGTTCGTGAAAGTGGACCTGCTCGACATCCTTGCCATGGACCCGGGCCTCCGCCTCGGCAAGGCGTCGGAACATGTCCTCGGCCCGGGCGCGGACCGGGTCGGGCAGCCGGCTTGCGGCCAGGATCTGCCGTATCTGCCCATAGCTTCGATGGCCGCCGTCGCTGACACCGCCGACCTTGAAGCGATGCCCGGCGAAGACCCCGTCATCGTGGGGCTCCGCCGCGAACCCGAGTTTTTCTGGCCCGTCCATGGCGGCGATGGCATCGGCGATCGTCTGGCGGCAGTCCGGCCGGACATCGATCATAGCGGCCAGAAACATGTCCCCGGCGAGTCCGCCCAGGCAATCCAAGTGCAGGTGGAAGGTCATCTTGGCTGCGGGACGGCCCTCAGGGGACCATCACCCCCTCGAGGTGGCGGGACAGGCCCTGGACGAGCAATTTGGTCAGGTCTTTGTTGACTTCCGCCGTCATTGGCTGGCGCGGTCCCTGGCCGGGACCGTCGTTGGCGAACAGCCGGGCGCGGGCGCCGTCGGCGACCAGGATCCAGGTGATCGTCTTGCCCATGCATTTCCTCCGTGGCGGGACCACAGGGTATCACTCCGGACTGGGGAACCACAGGGATGCGTGCGACGCTTGGCATGACTCATTGGCGCGCGGCGCGGGCGCGGGCGCGGGCTTCCAGGACGGAGATGGCGATGGTGGCGGTCAGGACCACGGCGATGCCGCCGATGCTGAAATTGTCCGGCACCTCGCCGAAAACCACCAAACCGATCACCGCGCCGAAAACCAGGCGGCTATAGCCCACGGGCGCCACCACGGTTGCGTCGCCCAGACCAAAGGCACGAGCGTTGCAGTACTGGCCGAAAGACGCGGCAAGGCTGGCCAGCACGATCAGGGACAACCCGTACCAGGACGGCGTCTCCCAGGTCAGCCAAGCCGGGACGGCGCTGAGCACGGCGCCGGTCAAGCCGAAATAAAGGATGATGGTACCCGGGCGTTCGGTGCGCATCAGCTTCTTCACTGCCAGCATGGTCAGGCAGCCGAAGATCGCCGCCGCGACGGCGGCCAACATGGCGGGATGCATCGCACCGCCGGGCTTGACGATCAGGAGGACGCCGGCGAAGCCGGCCACCGTCGCCGCGCCACGCCGCCAGCCGACGACCTCGCCAAGGACCAGGAAGGAAATGGGAATCATCCACAGGGGCTGGGCGAAGGCCAGCGCGGTGGCGTCGGCCAGCAGCAGGTAGGTGACCGCGAAGGTAAGACAGGAGAAGGCGCCCAAGCCGGTGACCGCGCGGAACAGGTGGAGGCCCAGCCGCTTGGTCCTGAAGCCCGCCATGTGCCGTCGCAAGCCCCAGGGGAGCCAGATGGCAAACAGGAACAGCATGCGGAAAAAGACGATGATGGTGGGCTTCATCTCTTGGGTGGCTTCCTTGATCACGGAGGCCATGATGGCGATTCCGACGCCGGCGCCGAGGGCCCAGGCCATGCCTCTCAAATTGTCGGCGGCGCGCCGCGCGGGGGCGCTGTCTGTGGCCAAGGCGGGGTCAGACACGGGCTCGGTTCCGAGTTTGGAGACGGGCGGGTATGCCGAATCAGGTTATATCAGGGCCGGGCGGTAGACGACGGCATCGAAGGAACGGCAACCATGCGGGAAACCGATCGGCTGAAGTCGGGGATCTGGGTGTCGGCCCAGGTGCGCCTTTGCGGCCGCCTGGGGCTGGCGGTCTATGTGGTCCGCAAGGGCGACGCGGACGCCGGCGCGATCCTGCTCAAACTGCGCCGCGCCGGCGGTTTGTGGGCGGTGCTGTCCCAGGCCCGCCTCGCCGACGGCAGCCTCGGCTGGTCCTGGGGCACGGGCCCGGAACCGGTGCCGGAAGCGGACGCCGACAGCTACTTGGAACGCCAGGTCAAATACGACCCGGACATCTGGATCGTCGAGATCGAGGATCCGGAGAGCCGCTACGCCCCCGACGGGCCAATCGTCTAGTTCGCGTCCCGAGCTTTTACCGTCATGCAAGGGCAGGGAGCGAGCTGGCTCACCTTGTGTGACACGCTGCCCAGCAGCAGGCCCTTGATCTCCCCCATTCCCCGACTGCCGAGGACGATCAGATCGGCGTTCTCTTCCGCCGCCCGTTGGAGCAGACCATTGGCCATATCCCCGTCGAGCATGCAGGTCTCGACCGACAGTACGCCTTCAGACACCGCGGCCTCGCGGGCGCGGGTCAGAATATTCTGTCCCACGTCTTCCAACAATTCGTAGGGGATCGGCACCGCCGCGTAACCGCCGCTCATGGCCGAGGCCGCCAGTGGTATCTCCGATAGGGCGTCGAGCTTCTCGCGCGCACCATCGGGCAGCCCCACCGTGTCGGCAAGGGCATAGAGGTCCGCCGGCGCGGCGCCCCGCATCAGCACATGGGCCAGCACCAGGCGTGCGCCGTAGATCTTGGCGATGTCGGCCGCCACGTCCACGGCCTTCTGCGCATGGGCCGAACCGTCGGTGGCGACAAGGATGGTCTTGAACATGGTGTGGTCCCTTCCTGGCAACGACGTTTGATCGCAACGGTCTTCCCGCGGATGCGCGCGGCCGTCCAATGGCGCTTATGGACCATGGGTCCACAATCCGCACTAACGCAGGTTGAATGGTTATTCTTGGTTTTTCGGAATGGGCGATCCCGTCGGGGTGCGGCCGGGAACCTGATCCACCCGTTCGCGATCGTCACTTGCTGTCCATGAACATCAGGGTGCCGGTTTCCGCCGCGGCCAGGCGACGTTGGTGGAGGCTGCCGACTGGATCGTCGGGATAGGCCGCCACGTAATCGTCGAGGGCCTGGGCCGCCGACGGGGCCGATTTCTCCAGCAGTGCCCAGCAGGCGGCATAGGCGTCCAACTGGTCCCCTGCCATGGCGCCGTCCGCCAGCGGCTCATAAACCCGCACGGCTTCGGTTTTGCCCTTGAGGATCAGGCGGGCCACCGGCCTGAAGGCCAGCCCGTCGCAACCCTCTCGCGTCGATTCGGAAACGCACAGCCGCGTTCCCAGCGCCTTGTTGGCGCCTTCCAGCCGCGCCGCGGTGTTGATGGAATCACCGTGGGCGGTGTAGTCGAAGCGCGCCGCGCCGCCGAAGTTGCCGACAATGGCCGAGCCTGTGTTGATTCCGATCCGGGTGATGCCGAAAGGGAAACCCTCCGCGGCGGGCGCGGCGGCGAACGCCTGGCAGAAGGCGTCCAGTTCGAGGGCGCATTCGACGGCGCGGCGGCGATGGTCGGGTTGATCCAGGGGCGCGTTGAAAATGACGTGAAGGGCATCGCCGACGAATTTGTCCAGGGTCCCGCCATGCGCCAGAACGATGGCGGAGGTGCCGTCCAGGTAGGCGTTGACCAGCCGGGTCAGGTCGTCGGGATCCGCGCCCTCCGCCAGAGTGGTGAAGCCGGCGATATCGGTGAACAGAAACGTCAGCTCCTTGCGTTCGCCGCCCAGCGCGAGGCGCTCCGGCTCGCGCTCCAACTGGGTCACGACACTGTCCGCCAGGAACTGCGAGAACGCCGAGCGGATGAATCGGCGCTGGGCCCTCTCGCGGCCCCACTGCTCGCTGATGGCAAGCCCGAACGCGGCCACCAGCGCGATGGTCGAACCCACCAGCGGGACCACCACCAGGTTGGCGCCGAGCGGCGAAAAGGCGCCGCCCCACGCAGCGATGGCGCACAGCGCGAGGCTCGCCAGCTTGATCCATAGACGAGCCCTGATGAGCGCGAGGGCAACGCCCAATCCGGCCGGAACCAACAACAGGAAGACGCTGAGCAGCGGGTTGGGGATGTCCGCATGCGGCGTCGCGATAAAGCCGGCCAACCCGTGGGCGTGGATGAAGACTCCCGCCATGCCTCGCCCATCGCCGGCGGCGCGATCGAACGGCGTGAGATGCCGATCCTCCAGGCCCAGGTCGGAGCCGATGAGGACAATCTTGCCGGCGAAGAATCCACGGGGCAGAAAGCGGACGCCGAGGGCCGGAATGTGCGCGAACGGCGGCGGGTTGTCGTTGGGCCGGCCATAGAGGGTGAACTGGACCCGATCGGCGACGGGCAGCGTTGCGCCGGCGACTTCGGCGAGGGCGGCGGCGAATCCCGTGGTCGGCTCGCCGAACAGCGTCTGTCGAACCGGCACCTGGCGGACGACCTGGTCCGTGGTGTTCTTCAACAGCTTGACGGATGCCATGCGGGTGCCGGGCCAGGTGCCGCGCAGATACGTGATCTGTCGCTTGCTAAGCCCGTTCTCGGCGTCCGCTCCGGCGATCACCACCGGGATCGTCAGACCCTGCAGGGTTTCAGCAAGCCGGGCATCTTTTTGCGGCTCGGTCGGCTGGTCGAGCAGGACGTCGAGGCCGATGGATGCCGCCCCCTTCGCCGCCACGTCCGCCACCAGTGCGCTCAGAAAATGGCGGTCGATCGGCGACCGATAGGGCAGGGTCGCCATCAGGGACTCGTCGAGGGTGACCACGGCAATGGTCGGGTGTTGCGGCGCGGATGTGGCGAAATGGGCGATCCGCAGGTCGCCGACCCAGCTTTCCGCGACGATGGCGAAGGGCAGAAACCGCAGCGACGCCCATACCATCGCGGCGACGGCAACGGCGATCAGGACGGGCGACGCGGCTCGCCACCCCCATGTGACAGGCTTGGCGCGCGCCACCGTCACCCGAGATGTCACTCAGGAATCCGAGTTTCCAAGCCGGCTCAGCAGGGCCCGCGCCTGGGTTCGGCAGCCGCGGGCGGCCATCCAGGCAATGGCCATCTTGTCGGACTCGAAGGGTTGCGCGGCAATATTCAGTTTGACGCGGACGATCCGCGAACCGAGGCGCAACTTGTAGGTGGTCCCGTCCGTCAGCGGTACGCTCGTTGGCCATTCGAGTTCGCTGCTGCCCCGCGGCCACTGAATCGTCGACCGCCGCCCGTTGACAATGATGGTCAGCTTTGCCGAATGGGTGTCCCTGGCGCGCCACAACGCCGCTTCCTTCGCCGGGGCGCATTGGGCTCCGGACCGTGCCGCATTGATCAGCCAGGGCGACGGCGGACCCTCCCGCGCATCGCCGCGCATGGCGCCGATCGCGGCCGAGTGGGTGCCTTGGCCCGAAATCAGCTTCGCCATGGCAGCGCCAAAGGAGCCGCCCGAGGTGCCCGTTGCGCTGCCGATCGCACCGCTATAGGGGCCGACCAGCGTCAGCACCGCCCCGGCAGGATCGACCACGGTGACGGACGCGCCCGCCAATAGAGTCACCTCTTGCGCATCGGCGACGACGGCGCCCGGCGCCAGGCTGGAAGCGGTAGATGCGATAACAACGAACTGTCCGGCAAGGGCCGAAGTGGTGACTGCCGCGGCAACGACGGCCGTTGCGGCCACGCTCCAAATCCTCCCCGTCATCGGACCCCTCCCGGTGGCTGACACAGGGTTACAGTATAGGTCTGGTGGCCTATGGGAGCAGCCGGTATTTGCCTAAGCGTGTTTGCCCCGCCGGGTTTCCGATCGGGTGGTGAGTATCACCGCGCTGAAGATCACCAAGCCGCCGATCCAGGTCCAGGCGTCGGGGAACTCGTGGAACAGCACGAATCCCAGGGCGGCGGCGAACAGCAGCTTGGCGAACTCGAAGGGCATTACGGAGGCCGCGTCGGCGATGGACAGGGCCCGGGCGAGGGCGAACTGATAGAACGTGGCGCAGGCGGCGACGCCAATCAGCCAGGGAACGGTCTCCAGCGCCGGAAGGCGCCAGAAGAACGCGGCGGGGATCAGGGATATGGGCGTCATCAGCAAGATCTGCATCGACACGATGGTGACCGGCGACTCGGTGCGCGACAGGCTCTTCACTAACAACACGCCGGCGGCGACGAACGCGGCGCCGGCCAGCATGACCATGGACAGGGGCGACACCACCGTCACCCCGGGGCGCAGGATGATGACCGCGCCTGCGAACCCCACGGCGACGCCCAGCCAGCGCCGGGCGCCGACGCCTTCGCCCAGGAACAGGGCGGCCCCGGCGGTGGCGAACAGGGGCGCGGTGAAGGTCAGGGCGGTCATGTCGGCGATCGGCATCGAGGCGAACCCCGAGAACCAGCACAGCGTGGCCAGGACACTGGTGGTGGCGCGGAGCGCATGGGTGCCCAGCCGCCGGGTGCGCAGGGTGCCCAGGCCGCGGCGCAGCAGCACCGGCGCGATGATGAAGAGGCCGAAGGCGTTGCGGAAAAAGGCGACCTCGAAAGGATGGACGTCGGTGGTGGCGTAGCGCAGGCAGATGGCGACGATGGTAAAGCTGAAGCCGCCCAGCACCATCCACGCCGCCGCCCTGACCGGCGCCGGCAGTCCTTCGAGGCGCGCTCGCAGCGGCTGAAACGGGGACGGCATGGTCCGCCTATAGCCTTCGCCACGGCGGACCGCCAGCCGGGATATCCCTAGTCCTGGCTCTTGCGGCGCGGGCTCGGAGACCGTAACTGGATCGGCCATAGAGGCTTCCGCCGGAATCATTCGATGGTGCCACCGCTCCTGTCGCTGCAAGGCGTGACCGCCGGATTCGGCGGCGAGCCCCTGTTCGCGGACCTTACCCTGCATATCGGCTCGTCCGAGCGCATGTGCCTGGTCGGCCGCAACGGCAGCGGCAAGTCCACCCTGTTGCGGATCCTGGCCGGCCATATGGAAGCCGATCGGGGGCAACGGTCCGTGCGGGCAGGCGCCCGCGTCGCCTATGTGGCGCAGGAGCCGGACCTGGCCGGCTTCGCGACCGTCGGCGATTATGTCCGCGCGGGGTTGGGAGGGTTGGTGTCGGAGGCGTTCCACAAGGCGGAACCGCTGCTGGAAGCGCTGCGGCTTTCCCCGGACGCGTCGACAACGGCCTTGTCCGGCGGCGAAGCGCGCCGGGCGGCGCTGGCGCGGGCCCTGGCCGGCGAACCGGACCTTCTGCTGTTGGACGAACCCACCAACCACTTGGACTTGCCGGCGATCGAGTGGCTGGAACAAACCCTCGACGTCTTTCCCGGGGCGGTTATTGTCGTCAGCCATGACCGGGTCTTTCTCGATCACCTGTCGCGGGTCACCCTGTGGCTTGACCGGGGGCGGCTGCGGCGCATGAACGGTTCCTTCGGCGGGTTCGAGGAATGGTCCGAGACCCTTCTGGCCCAGGAGCAACAGGCGACGCGCAAGCTGGACCGGCGCCTTGGCGCGGAAACCCGCTGGCTGCACAAGGGCGTCACCGCGCGCCGCAAGCGCAACCAGGGCCGCCTCCGCCGGCTGATGGAGATGCGGGCCGAGCGGCGGCGGATTCTGGGACTCCCGGGCCGGGTTCGCCTGCGACCGGAAGCCGCCGCGACCTCCGGCCGTCTGGTCATCGAGGCCCAGGACGTCACCAAGTCCCTCGGCGGTCGCGCCGTGATCGAGGGGTTTTCGTCCCGCGTTCTACGTGGTGACCGGATCGGCCTTATCGGCCCCAACGGGGCCGGCAAGACCACCCTTTTGCGCCTTCTGATCGGCGATCTGGCGCCCGATTCCGGCACCGTGCGCCTGGGGACGAGCCTTAAAGCGGCCTATTTGGACCAGAACCGGGCGGACCTGCCGGGCAATCTTACGGTGCGGGAGACCCTGTGCGAACGGGGCGGCGATCATGTGGTGGTGGCCGGCCGCTCGCGCCATGTGGTGTCCTATTTGGAGGACTTCCTGTTCGCGCCGTCCCAGGCCAATTCACCGGTCAGCGCCCTTTCGGGAGGCGAGCGCAACCGGCTTCGCCTGGCCCGGGCGCTGGCCCGGCCGTCCAACCTTCTGGTGCTGGACGAGCCCACCAACGATCTGGACATGGAGACCCTGGACGTCCTCCAGGAGACCATCGCGGATTACAACGGCACCGTGCTGCTGGTCAGTCACGACCGGGACTTCCTGGATCGGGTGGTGACCTCGGTCATCGCGCTCGACGGGGCGGGCGGCATCGTGGAATACGCCGGCGGCTACAACGATTACCTCGCCCAGCGCCCGCCCCCGGCCGCCGACCAGGCCCCGCCGCCCAAGCGGGACAAGCCACCGGCAACGGTACCCCGGCAACAACGCAAGCTCAGCTACAAGCACCAGCGGGCGCTGGAGATTCTTCCCGGGCGGATCGCGGCGCTGGAGGCCAATGTCGCAATTCTGGAAACCCGTCTCGCCGATCCCAAACTCTACCGGCAGGACCCCACGGCATTCGCCAAGGAGACGGCAGCCCTGGAGGAAGCGCAAATCCGTTTGGCAACCGCCGAAGAAGAATGGCTGGAGGCGGCGAGCCTGCAGGAATCCCTCGACGCGGGCTGAACGGTGTCCGTGCCCGGCCCGTTGTTTCGGCCGCGTCGGGGCACTACGGTCACGGTTCGACCGGGAAGGCGCGACAGTGCCATGAAACTGGCGACCCTGAAGGCCGGCGGGCGGGACGGAACCCTGGCGGTGGTCTCGCGAGATCTCAACCGCGCCGTGACCGTGCCCGACGTGGCGCCGACCCTGCAGGCGGCCCTAGATGACTGGGCCGAGGCGGTGGGTCCGTTGCGATCGGTCTATCGGTTGCTCAACCAGGGAAAGGCCGCCGGCGCCCGGCCCTTCGACCCGGCACAGGCCCATTCCCCCCTGCCCCGGGCGTACCAGTTCCTGGACGGCTCGGCCTACGTCCATCACATCGAGCGGGTGCACCGCTCTCGCGGGCTGGAGATGCCGGAACGGTTCTGGACCGAGCCCTGCATGTACCAGACCGGCTCCGACAGCTTCGCCGGGCCTTGCGATCCCATGCTGGCCGCCGACGAGGCGTGGGGCCTGGACCTCGAGGCCGAACTGGCGGTGGTGACCGACGACGTGCCCATGGGCATCGACGCCACCGCGGCGCGCGACCACATCAAGCTGGTCATGTTGCTGAACGATTTCAGCCTGCGGCATCTGATCGTGGCCGAAAAGGCGAAGAACCTGGGGTTCATCCAGTGCAAACCCACCTCGGCCTTCTCGCCGGTGGCGGTGACGCCGGACGACCTGGGCGCGGCCTGGGACGGCGGGCGGGTCAACCTGCCCCTGGTGACCCACCTGAACGGCAAGCCTTTCGGTGCCGTCGACGCCGGCGCCGACATGGTGTTCGACTTCGGGGACCTGATCGCCCACGCAGCGAAAACCCGGCGCCTGTGCGCCGGCACCATCGTCGGCTCCGGTCCCGTGTCGGGGCGCGGCCACGACGACATCTGCGCCGCCATCGCCGAGAAACGCATCCACGAGGCCGAAGACCACGGCGAGGCCAAGACTGCGTTCCTGAAGTTCGGCGATCGGGTGCGCATCGAGATGTTCGACCAAGCAGGCGACAGCGTTTTCGGCGCCATCGATCAGGCCGCGGCCCCCTACGAAGGATCGTAGGCGGGATCACACTCCTTGGTCGGCCGCCAGCGACGGGAGTTCGGAAGGGGATTTATGTCCCATTGCGCACCGTCCGTGCGACGTCGCGTACGAGATCTCCTGCTCCTTGGTTTTAGCTCTGGAACCAGACATCCGGCGGGGTGTGGCCTTCGGGCAAGGGGTCGGTGGGATCCAGTCCGTACTGCATGATCCCCGTGACCCAGGCCTGCCCGGCGGTGGTCGAAATAACAGCCGGTTCGGCGCCGACGGTCGTGATCGCCACGATTTCGGCGAAGAAACGGGTGCCGAACGCGGATTCGTGGACGAACGCCTCACCCGCGCCGATGAGGCCGTTGGCGTGGAGGAGCGCAAGACGGGCCGCGGTGCCCGTTCCACACGGCGAGCGATCGAGGCGCCCATTGCCGCAGGCCACCGCGTTGCGGGCGTGCAACTGCCCGTCCCGGCGTTCGATCGGGCCGGCGAACAGAACATTGGCGATGCCGCGAATGCGTCCTTCGGTGGGGTGGACCACTTCGAACTGCGCGTTGCAGGCGGTACGGATCGCAAGCCCGGCTTGGGCGATGTCGTGAGCCTCGTCGGCGCTGACGGCGAACCCGAGGCTCCCGGCGTCGACGATGGCGTAGAAAATACCGCCGTAGGCGATGTCGATGTGCACCATGCCGAGACCCGGGACATCGAGGATGCGCTGGCCGCCCCAGATGAAGGCGGGCACGTGGGTGAGCCGTACCGCCTCGACCTTGCCGTCCCGGCATCGGCAACGGGCCTCGATCAGGCCGGCTGGCGCTTCCATCACCAGGCGCGTTTCCGGCTCGACCATCGGCACTATGCCGCTTTCCAGCACCACGGTCGCGACGCATATCGCGTTCGATCCGGACATGGCCGGATACTTGGTGGCCTCCATGATGACGAAGCCGATATCGGCCTCGGGACGCGTCGGGGGCAGCAGGACGTTAACCGCGTGACAGGGCCCTCCCCGGGGTTCGAACAGGATCATGCGTCGGATCTCGTCCGCCTGACGCTCCAGATACTCCTTTTTCTCGAACATCGACGCGCCGGGAACGTCGACGATGCCGCCGGTGATGACGTTCCCGACCTCCCCCTCGGCGTGCGCGCCGATGACGCTTAGTGTTCTCCGCCAGTGCATTTCTTTCCGCCGTCGTGCCGTCTCTGTCGGGAAGTCTCTAGAGCCGCCGCGGTTGCCCCCGGCTTCCGCCCTCCGGTCGCCTACGGCTCCCTATGGCCGGAAGCCGGAGGCTGCACTCTTATACCAAGGGACACTGATAATGACCCATGGAGATCGTCACTGCGTCCCGTCGGGTAGGAGACAAGCCGCTGGCGATGCGGTGCATCGTCGAGGTTTGTCGACGCCCTAAGACGGGACGCCCACTGGGACGCAGTGACGACCGGAACGGCGGCTTCCCAGGGCTTTCGGACGTCGTCGCGCTCGCCTTGCGATGCACCGCATCGCCACGACGAACGCTCCTTGCCGAAAACCCTGGGAAGCCGTCTCCATGGGTCATTATCAGTGACCCTTGGTATTACACCAATCGGTGGGACCTACCCCATCTGTCGAAGATCAGTACCGATTTTCGCGAAGCATGCATGATCGCGGCGTGAGGCGTGTGGCAACACCGTCGATGGCAAGTGTACCGCCAGCATCGGAACGTGGCTGTCAGGGGTCTGGACGGGAATGCTGGCCCTGAGGGTAGACAGATCGTTGTATCGGCAAGCATGCGCCCATACGATGCGAGGACACGAAAACGCTGCTCGAACGGATAGACCAGTTGGCTATATCAAAACACACCCGGCCCTTCCACGATCCACGGGTAAGAGCGGCCTTCGATGCCTATCCAAGCGAATTGCGCACGGCGCTTCTGCGATTGCGGGAGCTGATATTTGACACCGCCCACGAGACCGAAGGTGTTGGCGAATTGGTTGAAACGACGAAATGGGGACAACCGGCCTACTTGCCGGCGAAACGAAAAACCGGCACTACGATTCGAATAGGTACAGTGAGAAATGAACCGGGTCGTTACGGGATGTTCTTTCACTGCCAAACAACGCTGATTGAGACTTTCCGGGGGCTTTATCCGGATCAGTTTGACTTTCGGGGTCGTCGGGCCCTTCTGTTCTCCGATGATCAACCAATAGCCATGGATGCCCTAAAACACTGCATTTCCCTATCGCTGACGTATCATTTGAAGCCGAGGCATCAGCAATCGGCAACACGGTCCGAGGCTCGCGTTTGATCCGAAGCGGACATGCAATTTCTGATCGTCAATCGACTATGAACAGCTTGGCGCCGACCAGAGTGGAGGATCGGTGTGGTTCCGCATTGTCGGCAACTTGATAACTCATGCCCGGCTTAAGAACAAACTCTCGACCATCGTCCAGTTCAGTGTGTAACGCGCCTTCCATGCAGAAGAGAATATGGCCTTTGACGCACCAGTGATCGGCCAAATATCCCGGGGAATACTCCACCATTCGGACGCGGATAGCGCCAAAATTTTGGGTTTGCCAATAGGCAACGCCTGTTTCGCCCTTGTGTTCCGTGCGCTCGACTGCGGACCAGTCGGTAGTCCCAAAGGGAATTCCGGTCATATGCATGCAATGAGGCTCCTGGACATGAATATCGTCTGCGTTGCCGATGCTTATAGTCGGATGCCTACGGCCTGTTGATACCAATGGGTACCGTCTGTCAGACTTAGACCACTAGAGACCAGCCTGTCGAAGCAACGCTTCGGCGGCCGCTCGCGCGCGCATGGCGGCCTTGCGGTCGCCGGCGACGTGGGACATGACAATGGCCCCTTCCATCAGCAGCATCAGTCCATGGGCGAGGTCGTCCGGCTCCGACGCCCCGGCGGCTTCGGTCAACGTCCGCACGTAGTTCAGGATCAGGATCTTGTGCTCGCCCGAGGCCCGGTGGATGGGGTGGTTGGGGTCGGCGAACTCGGCCGACGCGTTGACGAACATGCAGCCGGAGAATCCCTTCTCCGCAAACCATTCGTCGAGAACATCGTAGACGGCGAGAAGGCGATCCCGGGGCGCCGCCCCGCGACGTTCGACGGCGCGCATGAACCAGTTGCGAAACGTCTCGTCGCGCCGCCGGAGGGCGGCAAGAATCAGCTCGTCCTTCGATTTGAAGTGGTTGTAGAGCGTCATCCGCGCCACACCGGATTCGGCGATGATCTTGTCGATGCCGCTGGCGTGGAAACCGTCCCGGTAGAAGATCTCGAGCGCCGTATCGACGAGGTGGTCGCGCTTGCCGGATGCCATGGGAGTCCAAATCCGATTTATGTAGAACGTTCAGTCAATAAACTAAGCGATAACGATACGGGTTGCAAGAGTCATATGCGACGGCTTGATGCGAATCCGTGTGCCATTCGGTTTCCGTTTGAACCATTCGCGAATGCGGCTACGGCTGGCAGGCTTCACAGTTCCCCCGCCACCCCCGCGCAGGCGGGGTCCACGACCGGCAGTCCCATGGACCCCCGCCTGCGCTGGGGAGACTGGGAGGTGGTGGCAGTCGTCGGGACTGATTTCCCATCCCAACCAAGGCGAACGAATTATACGGAATCGGTAATGCTTGTGGGGAGCAGGCGGTGGGTTAAAGCGTTGGCGCCAAAAAAATGAGGTTTCCGAAATTCCTGGATCAGCCATAAATAGGGTATTGACTAGATAGAACGATCAATCTATAACCGACAAATCACATCCCACCACGATGGCGATCCCGACAGGCGATCCCGACAGGCGATCCCGACAGGCGATCCCGACAGGCGATCCCGACAGGCGATCCCGACAGGCGATCCCGACAGGCGATCCCGTCACCGTCATCAGACCAGGCACCGAAGGAGACATCCCATGTTCACCATCAACACCTCGACCCCCTCGATCGCCCGCTTCGGCAGGGCCACGGCCATTGCCGCCGGTGCCGCCGGATTGATTCTCGCCGCGGCCGCGGCCACCCCGGCGGCTTCCGTGGAATTGTTCGACACGACAACGGTTCACAAGACCGTCGCAGTGGACGGACTGGACATCTTCTACCGCGAGGCCGGACGTCCCAACGCGCCAACGATCCTGCTTCTTCACGGCTTCCCGACGTCGTCACAAATGTTTCGCGATCTGATACCGGCCCTTGCCGACCGCTTCCACCTGGTGGCGCCGGACTATCCGGGCTTCGGCAACAGTTCCATGCCGTCCGTGGATGAGTTCGACTACAGCTTCGACAACATTGCCCGGGTCATGGACGGCTTCACCCGGAAGCTGGGACTCGATCGCTACAGCCTCTACGTCATGGACTACGGCGCCCCCGTCGGTTTCCGCCTCGCCGAACAGCATCCGGAGCGGGTCCAGGCGCTGATCGTCCAGAACGGCAACGCCTACGAGGAAGGCCTGGGCGCCTTCTGGACCCCCTTCCGCGCCTACTGGCAAAACCGGACCGAAAAGACCGCCGAGCCGCTGAAGGGCTTTCTGAACCTCGCGGCGACAAAGTGGCAGTACACCCACGGCACCCGGAACCCAGCGGCCATCAGTCCAGACGCCTGGATCGTCGATCAGTACTTCCAGGACCGTCCCGGCAACAAGGCGATCCAGCTACAGCTATTTTATGACTACGGCTCCAACCCGCCCCTCTATCCCCAATGGCAGGCCTACTTCCGGGCCCATCAGCCGCCCACCCTGGTCGTCTGGGGCAAGAACGACCAGATCTTCCCCGCCGCCGGCGCCCACCCCTACACACGCGACCTGAAGACCATCGAAGTCCACCTGTTGAATTCCGGACACTTCGCCCTGGAAGAAGATGGCGACGAGATTGCCCGCCACATCCGGCGCTTCCTTGAGACCCACGTTCACTGACGCCTCGAGCGGGGAGCGGGCCGATGCGTCCGCTCCCCGCCCTCGACCCCGAACAACGAGGAACGATCCGATGACCCAGCAAATCAGCGACGTGGCCTTCACCCCCGCCGTCAAGCAGGTGCAGGAGCACCGTGGTTCGCGAAAAGCCTATGCGCGGATGGAGGCAAAAGGCGGCTGGCGGGACACGGTGACGGATGACCTGGCCCGCTTCATCGGCGCTCGCGAGTCGTTCTATCTGGGAACCGCCAGTGCCGATGGCCATCCCTACGTCCAGCACCGGGGCGGCAAGCCCGGGTTCCTCAAGGTGGTGGACGATCGCACCCTGGCCTTCGCCGATTTTCGTGGCAACCGGCAATACATCTCCACCGGAAATCTCAGCGAGAACGACAAGGCCTACATCTTTCTGATGGATTACGCCAACCGCCGCCGGATCAAGATCTGGGGCCGGGCGCGGGTGGTCGACGACGACCCGGATCTGATCGCGCGCTTAGCCGATGCCGATTACAAAGCCCAGCCGGAGCAGGCCATTGTCTTCCACGTCACGGCCTGGGACGTGAACTGCCCCCAGCACATCACCCGGCGATACTCCGAAGCGGAGATGGAGAGGGCGACGGCGCCGCTCAAGCAGCGGATCGCCGAGCTTGAAGCGCTGAACCACCACGCCAACGCGTAAGCATGTCCCGGTACGGAACCAAATTCAGGGAGACGCACGATGAATGAGCAACAACGTCACCACGCCCGAATTGCCGAGGATCTGAAGCGCTACATTCGGGACTATTGCACCTCGGCCTCCGGCATTCCCGTCACCGACTTTTCGGGCGAGGGGTGCCACGACGCTTTTCTCCAATTGCAGCAAGCGCTGGGCGACCTTCGCGACGGCAACCTCGGGCCGTCAGTTTGATACCGACGAGCCTATGAAACGACTTTCCCTTGACGCCTGTGAAGGGGACCCGGCCCGACCGCCGGGGCGGGAGCTGGAGCGGGGACGGGCGGGTCTGAGACCCGCCCGCTTCAGACCCTCGGGCAGGCAGCAATCGCACCGTGAGTCACATCAAAGGCTCGTCGGTATGACTCCCAGGGAAAATAAAATAATTTCAACGACTTCGGCCTGGGCGACATCGCCTGGGCTCGGGAGTAGCCGGGCGCCCCATCTCAGCGGTGGATCATTGGTCCGCCCTCACGCCCGCGCCGTGGGAAAGGGACTACGGTCGGCCAGTTCGCTCATCCGGCGGGCCATCCTTTCCAGCAGCTCGCACTTGATGCCGAGCTTGCCCGGGTCGTCCCACAGGTTGTGCATCTCGTGGGGGTCTTCCTGGAGGTCGTACACCTCGCCCCATGGCGCCCGGTCGTAGAAGGACAACCGATAGCGGTCGGTCAGCAGGGTGCGCAGCCGGGGATGGCCGTCGAAGCCCATCAGGGTGCGTTGGTTCTCTTCCTCCAGCAACAGGTCCTCATGAACGGTCTGCCGACCGCCCTTGACGAGGCCGAGCAGGCTTTCGCCTTGCATGCCGTGGAAGGGCTGCAGACCGGCCCGCTCCAAGATGGTCGGTGCGAAGTCCAAGCTGCCGGAGAGTGCGTCGCACAGCCGGCCACCCCGGGGTTGGTCGGGGTCGACCCAGATGAACGGCGTCCGGATCAGGCCCTGGTAGTGGACGGGGCCCATGGTCATGAGCTGATGGTCGCCCATCCAGTCGCCGTGGTCGGTGGTGAAGATCACAACGGTGTTGCGGTCGAGACCCAGTTCTTCCAGGCGCTTCAGGATCCGTCCCACGGCATCGTCGATCATGGCGATCATGGCGTAGGTGAGGGCGATGGCCTCTCGGGCCTCGCGTTCGTTGACGGCGATGCAGATGGCCCACATGTGGGAGATGGCGAGATCGGGCCGCGTGCCCCTGTCGCGCAGGCCCCGCATGTAGTCGAGGTGGGGCATGGGCGGGGTTTCATGTCCACCCCAGGCGTCCGGCAGGGGGATGTCGGCGGCATCGTACATGCCCCAATAACGGCCCGGCGGCGTGAACGGCGGGTGGGGATCGGGGAACGAACATTGGAGGAAGAAGGGCTCGTTGTTCTCGGCGAAGCGCTCCAGGTGGCCGATGGTACGCTCGGCCACATAAGTGGTCGACCACAGCTCTTCCGGCACCCGGGTCCGCCACGCCATGGGCACCACCACATTCTCGCCGCCGGGCAAGGCATTGGCGGACCCGCGCAGGGCATCGGAGCCGGGGTGCCGGGCCTCCAGCCAGCGCCCGTAGTGGCCGTGCACCCGATCGCCGTGCTGGACGCACAGGTCCACATGCTCGAACCCGTAGTAGGGCAGACTCAGGTCGTGGTCCGGCTCATCGCGCCAGCGGGTGAGGCGTTCCTGCTCGTAAGGGCCTTCATGGACCGGAATGAAGCGGGCTTCGGCATGCCCGGCCGGCGGCGGCCGGCAGGACGAATCGGTCTCGGCCGGCGTCTGAATGGCGGCCTCGGATTCCATGTTCTGCAGGTGGCACTTTCCCGACAGCGCGGTGCGGTATCCGGCGTCGCGCAGCAGCATGGGCAGGGTGACCGTGTTGAGGGGCAGGTTGACCCCGTTGACCCGAAGCCCATGGGCCGACGGCATGCGCCCGGTCATCAGGGTCGCCCGGTTGGGCATGCACACCGGGCTGGCGGCGTAGTAGCGGCTGAATCGAATGCCCCGGTCGGCCAGCCCGTCGATGTGGGGCGTACGCACCAGGGGATTGCCGTAGCAGCCCACATGGTCGGCCCGCTGACGGTCGGTGATGATGAACAGGAAGTTGGGTTGTTCGGTCATGGGCTCCCACCTCTCCGCCGTTCGCGGGCGGCCTTATGAGCGTCCGATGGGGAACGGACTGCGGTCGGCGAGCTCCAACATCTCATGGGTCATCAGGTCCAGCACGTCGCACTTGACCGATAGCGCCGAGGCGTCGTCCCACAGGTTGTGCATCTCCAGGGGATCTTCCTCCAGGTCGTACAACTCGCCCCACGACACCCGGTCGTAAATGGTCAGCCGATAGCGCTCCGTGACCAGGGTCCGCGCCCGCGGGTGGCCGTCGAATCCCAGCAGGATGCGCTGGTTCTCGTCCTCGATGAGCAAGCGGTCCCGAACCCGATCGGTCCGGCCCGCCATCAAGTCTCCCAGGGGCTTGCCCTGCATGCCGTAGTAGGGCGCCAGGCCGGCCCGTTCCAGGACCGTCGGCGCGAAGTCGATGCTCCCAGTCAGGGCGTCGCTTCGACGGCCCTTCGCCGGCCCTTGCGGGTCCTTCCAGATGAACGGAACCTGGATCAAGCCCCGATAGTGGATGGGGCACTTGGTCAGGAGTTCGTGCTCGCCCAGGTATTCGCCGTGATCGCTGGTGTAGACGACCACCGTGTTTTCCGCCAAGCCGAGGGCCGTCAGCCGGTTGACGATGCGGCCCACGGCGTCGTCGATCATGACGTTCATGCCGTGGGTCAGCGCCGTGGCTTGGCGGCATTCGGGCGCGTCGATGGGGACGCAGAAGCCCAGGCCGAGGTTCCGCTTGCCGCTGTCCCGTTGGGCCCGAAGGTGGGTCAGGTGCGGCAGGGCCGGCGATTCCTTGCCACCGAAGGTTTCCGGCAAGGGCATGTCCGTGGGATCAAACATATCCCAGTAGCGGCCCGGCGGCGTGAACGGGTGATGGGGGTCGGGGAACGAGCACTTGAGGAAGAAGGGCGCACTGTCGCCACCTGCCACGTAGTCCTCCAGCCAGGCGATGGTGCGCTGTTCGACATAGGTGGTCGGGTAAAGCTCCTCGGGGACCCGGGTGCGCCAAGCATAGGGCGCGACGGGACTGCCCCCCGGCAGGGCGTTGGCGCCGCCGCGCAGGGCGTCCGATCCCGGATGCTGGGCCTCCAGCCAGCGCCCGTAGTGGCCGTGCACCTCGTCGCCGTGCTTGATGCACAGTTCCACATGCTCGAACCCGTAATAGGGCAGGGTCAGATCGTGTTCCGGGTCCTCGACCCATCGGGTCAGCCATTCCTGGTCGTAGGGGCCGTCGCCCTCGGGGGCCTTCCGGGATTCGGCGAGTTCCGGCGGCGGCGCCGTCGAGGCCGGGTCGACCGCCTCGCGCCGCTGCAGGGTGGCCTCGCCCATCATGTTCTGCAGGTGGCATTTGCCGACCAGGGCCGTCCGGTAGCCCGCCGCTCGCAGCAGATCCGCGATGGTGGTCGTGTTCAGGGGGAGGGGAACGCCGTTGCCCCGGCATTGATGGGCCGTCGGCATGCGGCCGGTCATCAGGGTCGCCCGATTGGGCATGCAGATGGGACTGGCGACATGGAACCGGTCGAACAGACAACCCTCGGCGGCCAGGGCGTCGATGTGGGGCGTTTTCCCGATCTTGCTGCCGTAGCAGCCCAGGTTGTCCGCCCGTTGCTGGTCGGTGATGATGAACAGGAAGTTGGGTCGACCGGTCATGATTCCCTCCGTCGATCGCGTGCCTCCCGGTAGAGCGGCCACAGCAGCAAGGCCAGGGAGACGACCAGAAACGTCAGCGAAAAGGGTCGCGTGACCATGGGCCATTAGCTGCCGCCGGAAAGCATCAGCCCCGAACGAATGGACTGCTCGGCAATGGGCGCCAGGACCAGACCGATTATGAACGGCCCCAGGGGCACCCGCACCCGCTCCAGGGCGAAGCCGATGACGCCGAAGGCCAGCATCACCCAGACGTCGAACATGCGATTGCTCAGGGAGTAGGTCCCGATCACGCAGAACACCAGAATCGCCGGCAGCAGATAGCCGCGCCGCACAAAGACGATCTTGGAAATCATGCCGACCGCGCCGGTCATGAACAGGAACATCACGATGTTGGCGATCAGGCAGGCGGCCATGATCGAATAAACCACGTCGGGGCGGGTGATGAACAACAGGGGCCCCGGCTGGACGCTGTGCAGAAACAGGGCTCCGAGCAGGATGGCGTCGATGATGCTGCCCGGAATGCCGAGGGCGACCAGGGGGATCAAGGCGCCGCCGACGGTGGCGTTGTTGGCCGCCTCCGAGGCGACGATACCGTCCTCGAAGCCGGTGCCGAAGGCCTCCGGCGTCTTCGACATGTTGCGCGCAGTCGTGTAGGCGATGACCGAACCGATGCTGGCCCCCACCCCGGGCAGGATGCCGACCCAGGTACCGATCACCGAGGAACGGATCAGGTTGACCGCCTGGCTGCCCCAGTCGTGAAGGGTCATAAACAGGCCCTGGTGGGACAGGGGAATGCGCTCCATCTTGCGGTCGATCTCCAGCACGTCGGTGAGGGCCTGGCCGACGACAAAGACGCCGATCAGCACCGGCAGGAGGTTGAGCCCGGCGCTAAGCTCGAAGAAGCCGAAGGTCAGGCGTTCCTGGCCGAAGGACGGGTCCACCCCGGGCATGGCGACCAGCATGCCGAAGAATCCGGAGAGGATTCCCTTGACGAAATTGCCCTGGCTGACCGACGCGATCAGGACCAGCGCCATCAGCACCAGGGCGAAGTACTCGAAGGGTCCGAACTTGACGCCCAGGTCGGACAGGGGCTCGGTCAAGGTGACCAGGAACCCCCATGAGATCAGCCCGCCCACCAGGGAGGCCGTGATGCCGAAACCGAGGGCGCGGCCGGGCTGCCCTCGCCGCGCCATGGGATAGCCGTCAAAGGTGGTGACGACGTTGGCCGGCGTTCCCGGCATCCGCAGCAGAGTCGCCGTGATCAGGCCGCCGGCGATCGAGCCCACATACATGGCCACCAGCAGGACCAGCGCGTGGATGTCCCGCATGGTGTAGGTCAGCGGCAGGGTCAGCGCGATCAGCATGGCGCCGTTGAGACCCGGAATGGCGCCCACCACGACGCCGAGAATGGTGCCCAGGAGGACCAGGAACAGGGACTGCGGGGCAACCAGAATCCCCGTCAGCGCGGCGATCAGGCTATCCATGTGGGTGCCGAGGGCTAAGGCAGGTCAACGGTGAACACCTGTGTGAACACGTACTGCCCGCCGATTCCCAGGATCAGGGCAAGAATCAGCAGCACCGGCAGCCGGCGCCGTTCGAAACCGGTCAGGACGGCCCCCAGAACCAGGACGTAGAAGACCGTCGATACCCGGAAACTCAAGAGCTCCAGCGCCATTGCCAGGACGTAGAGCGTCGATGCCAGGAGCGTTGCCCCGGTCAGGCCCGGTCGCAGGGAAAACGCGATCTCTGCCCGTGGCCCCGGGGCGTTGGCCCCGTTGGCGAGGCGGCGCACCGCGTTGACGGAGATGATAAGGGCGCAGACGGCGATCACCAGGCAGATGCCACGGGGCACGGCGGCGGGACCCAGTGTCTCGAAATCGGACTCCGGCAGTCCGATGCTTTCCCACAGGAATGCCCCCGCCAAACCCAGCATGACCAGGCCGAGAACGAGATCGCTCATCGCCGAACGACGATCGGACGCGGGGTTCGGAACGCCGGCCGGGCTGTGGGGCACGGTGTCTGTCATGGAACCAAAGGAAGGTGGCCGTGGGCGGCCGAACCGGCGCCCACGGCCGTTCCTCGCGATCGGCGAAACGTCAGGCCTGTTACTTGGCGAACATCTTCTTGACCGCAGCGGCGTCCTTCATCACCCGATCCACGGCAGCGGCGCCCTTCTTGAAGTTGGGCGTCATCGACAGGGCCTGCCATTTCTCCTTCACCAGGGGCGTGGCGAACGCTTTCTCGATGGCGTCGGCGAGAACCGCGATGCGGTCCTTGGGCGTTCCCTTCGGCGCCAGCCACCAGTGGGAGAAGCAGAAGTTGACCGACGCAAAGCCCAGTTCCGCGGTGGTTGGAATGTCGGGCAGCGCCGGATGGCGGGTTGCCCCCGTAAAGCCCAGGCCGCGAATACCCTTCACCTTGAAGCGGGTGAAGTCGGCCGCCGAGAACGGCGTCGTTTCTGTGTGCCCCCCGATCAGGGCCGCAAAGTTCTTGGCCCCGCCGCCGACATTGGCGAGCCGGAACTTGGCGCCGGGAAACGCGGATTCCATCATCCGGGCGGCGATGTGGTTGATGCCGCCGATGTTGATCCCCAGCGTGATGGTATCGGGTTTCGCCTTGGCCGCCTCCAACAGTTGGCGAAGGGTGGTGTAGGGCGAGCTCTCCATCACTGACGGGACGATGCAGCTGTCACCCGCCACGGCGACCGGATCGAAGTCCCCGGGCCGAAGTCGATATTGCCCAGGGCCTGGTTGGACGCCAGGTTGACGATGGTCTGAAGGATTGTATAGCCGTCGGCTTTCGCGCCCAGCGCTCTCTTGGCGCCGATGTTTCCGCCGGCTCCGGGGACATGGATGATGACCGTCGGCTGGGGCAGCAGTTTGTTTTCTTCGAGTGCTCGCTTGAACAGCTGGGCATTGGTATCGCCGCCGCCGCCGGGGCCGAAGGGGACGATGATCTGGATGGGTTTCTCAGGATACGCCCCCGTCGCCGGGGGGCTTGCGATGGCCAGAAACGCGAGTGCGCTGGCGCCATAGAGAAGCGTTCGCATGGTCGAGTCCTCCGTTGATTGTTTCGCCCGGGTTCGATCGGGCAATCCCGGGTCCTATTTCTCATGTTGGAGCCCTTGGCGTCGATGAAAGGCTATCGTGCTTCGGGCATCGAAACAACAGAGTCGGCCGCGGCACGGACCGCCCGGAGGCTTGACGCATGGCGGCGGCGAAGCTCGAATCGTCGAGGTCGCAATCTCGACCGTCGATGCCCGCGACCCAGGGGAGTCCCATGGAAATGATTCTCGTCACCGGCGCCCTCGGGCGGATCGCCTCGGAACTGGTGCCGGCGCTCAAGGCCCGTCATGGGGCGGATCGGGTGGTGGCCTCGGACGTCCGCGCGCCGTCGGCCGGCGTTGGCACCCCGAATGGCCCCTTCGAGCGCCTGGACTGCACCCGCACCGACCAGGTCGCCGAGGTGATGCGACGGCACGGCATCGGCACCGTCTACCACCTGGCGTCCCTGCTGTCCGCCGACGCCGAAGCGGACCTCGAGCGCGCCTGGAACGTCAACATGGGAGGGCTGCAAGCCGTTCTGGAGGCGGCGCGGCGGCATCGCTGCGCGGTGTTCGTGCCCAGCTCCATCGCCGCCTTCGGTCCCACCGCGCCCCTTGAGGAGACGCCCCAGGACTGTATCCAAAGGCCGATCACCATGTATGGCGTGACCAAGGTGGCCGGCGAACTTCTGTGCGACCACTACGCGCGGCGCTTCGGGCTCGACGTCCGCGGCCTCCGGCTGCCGCCGTTGATCTCGACGGCGCTGCCGCGGGGCGGCGGCACCACCGACTACGCCGTCGACATGTTCCACCACGCGCTGCGACAGCGGCGCTTCACCTGCCGGCTCGATCCCGATACCCGCCTCGACATGATGTATATGCCGGACGCCGTCGAGGCGATGATCCGGCTGATGGAATCGGACCCGGCGCGGCTTCGCCATCGCAACGCCTTCAATATTACGGCGATGAATTTCACCCCCCGCCAGCTCGCCGAGGAGATTCGGAAGCATCTCCCCGACTTCGCCGTCGACTACGACATCGACCCCGGGCGCCAGGCGGTCGCCGATTCCTGGCCGCGCTCGGTCGACGACAGCGCCGCCCGGGCCGAGTGGGACTGGGCGCCCGGCTACGACCTGCCGTCCATGACCCGGGACATGCTGGAGAAAATCGGCGCCCGCCTGGGCACCGATTTCTGAGCTATCCCCGCCCGCCAGTCAGGGCAGGGCCGGCGTCAGGTGGTAGGCCGGGTCTTTCCGCTGGCGGATCAGGGCCGGCAGGATCTGCCGCCAGGTGCCCCACAGGCCCGTGGTCGGCGCCGGCAACTGGTCCTTGATCCGATCATGGAGCTTGGGCAGGGCGTGGAACGGCACCGTCGGGTAGAGGTGGTGCTCGATATGGTAGTTCATGTTCCAATAGAGGAACCGCAGGACCGGGCCCAGCAGCATGGTGCGGGTGGTCACCCGGTGATCGGTGATGTTGGTCGCCAGCCCGTCGTGCTGGGCCCTTGAACAGAGGTCGAACAGCCACGCGCCGTAGGAGTGGGGAAGAACCAGGAACAGCAGCGGAAGCCAGCTCTGCGCCGCCACCGACCAGGCGATCACCGCCCCGTAGGCGAGCAGCAGGAAGCGGGAATTCCAGCACATGCGCCGATGTTCGCTCTCCGGAATGCAGTAGAAGGTTCGATCCCGCTCCGAGACGATCCCGACGGCGTGGCGCAGGGTCGCCCCCAGGTGCAGACGGGCATGACGGTAGCGGACCATCATCTCGATCGCCTGGTCGAACAGGTTGCGGGGCCGGAATCCCGCCCCCTCCGTATCGATGCCGAGGATCGAGGTATAGCTGTGGTGGCGGGCGTGCTTGTAGCGACCGAAGACCGGCTCCCGCCACATCATGAAGCAGGCGATCCAGCTTCCGGCGTCGTTCAACCAGCGAGTCCGGAACGGGGTGCCGTGGTCGAACTCGTGGGTCGCGGCCTCGGCAAAGGCGAAAATTGTGCCGTAAAAAAGGAACGCCGGAACGGCCCACACGGTGCCGAGGGACAGATAGGCCAGGCAACCGGCCGCGGCCACCAGCGCCAGGAAGCCGCCGAACTGCGCGAACGCCCTGGCATTGTTCCGGCGCATGAACGCCTTGAGCTCGCCACGGTCGATCTCGCAAGCGTACCAGTCGCTCGGTTTCGGCTTCATGGGCCTTGTCCTCGTCGGCGAACGGCCTCCTTCCGGTCGCCCCAAATCATAGCCCCGGTCATTGGTTCCGAGCAATGCCATCCCTTCGCCACCAGACAGCCCGGCGGTTGTCGGCGGACGTCGCGGCAGCGTCATCTCCGCCTCCAACGTCGCCCGCTGAGTGAAGACCCTCGATGGCCTCATGCCCGACGAATTCATCTGCAAGGTCTGGACAGTCAAACCCCGGGGGTTCAGGTTCAATCCACTCGATCAAACCTCAGGACTTGTCGAGTAATATGGGAGGATTCCGGAAGCGAAGGCTTTACCCATGAGCCTTCGCGGGAACCAGGAGGAGGCGCATCACATGAGCGATATCGTGCATTGGCTGCTCGAACTCAACATCAAGGATGGGAAATCCGACGACTTCAAGGCGTTGATGAACGAGATGGTGGGGGCCACGCGGGCCAACGAACCCGGCACCCTGATTTATGAGTGGTTCATCAGCGAGGACGGGAAGTCCTGTCATATCTACGAACGCTATGTCGACTCGGCGGCCACCATGACCCATCTCGGATCGTTCGGTCAAAATTTCGCGGAGCGTTTCTTGGCGGCGGCGGAGCCGACGCGCTTCGTGGTTTACGGCAACCCGAACGACGAGGTCAGAGGGGCACTGGCGGGGTTTGGCGCCGTGCACATGTCACAGATCGGAGGCTTTGCTCGCTGACTATGCTCGACCGGTCCGAGCCGGATGATCAATTGTGAATTGACCCAGCGGACGCACTCCCCGGCCACCCGAAATCGCGCGGCGCCAGGCCGGCCTGGAACCAGCAGATGAAGCTGTAGATGTCGAAGACGGGCAGGCCCATACGCTCGCTCAAGGCGCGGGAAAAGGGCACCATGTTGGTGGTTTCCAGCACCACGGCCCCCACCTCGGGATGGTGCGAGGTCATCGCCTCGCCGGCGTCCATCATGTCAAGTTCCGCCGCCACCAGGTCGAATTCCCGCCGATCGCCGACGAAGGTCCGGGTCAGCTCGCGGCCGCCCTCGCAGCCGATAATGGGGGTGTCGAGGGGCGCGCCTGCCGCTTCAAGATGCGCCTCGGTCAGGAGCGACGCCGTCTCGGTAATGATGCCGACCCGCTTGCCCGGCGGCAGCAGGCGCTGAACGAAAGCCACTTGCGCCAGGGACGACGCCGCCACCGGTACCGGACAGCCCCGCCGCAGCCCCTCTTGGATGATCGACAGATAACCGCAACTGGTGGCGATGCCGTCGGCGCCGATGGCCACCAGTTCGTTGGCGCCGGCGATATAGGCGTCCCGCAGGTCCTTGGCCTTGTCGACGATCACCGCCTGATGGGTGGCGCCGCGGATGACCTTGTAGAGCACCGGGAAGGGCCAGGTCAGCCCGTTGCCGATGTCGCCGGGAACCCGGGGAAAGTGGGTCTCCATGAGCAGGATGCCGACCCGCGCCCCATAGACGGTCTTGCCGCCACGGGCCACCCGCGATCCCATCGCCGCCCCTCCAGCTTCGTCGGCGCAGACGAAGGGGCCGGTTACTCCGCCGCTTCCTTGTGGGCGCTCGTCAGCAGGCCCATGGAATCGAGGACCGTGCGCACCTGGTCCTTCTCGTCGGCGGTCAGTTCCAGCAGCGGGCGCCGGGGGTAGCCGCCGGGACGGTCCAATATGTTCATCGCCGCCTTCATGGTCGCCGGGCCGGTGCCGATCTTGCTGAGGGCCTTGTGCAGCGTCATGGTGCGGACCTGGACACGGCGGGCTTCGTCCAGTTGGCCGCTGTCGGCCAGGCGCCACAGCGAGACGCCTTCGGCGCCCATGACGTGGGGATCGAAGCTGCTGACGAAGCCCTCCGCCCCCATCAGCACGCACCCCAGGCCGCGGACCGCCGACATGCCGGTGAAGACGATGATCTTCTCGCCGACGCGGGCGACGGTCTCTTCCAGGTCCACGTAGTCGGGGCTGCTCTGCTTGATGCCGCAGACCCACTCGATATCGGCCATCGGCTCGCAGTAGCCGGCGTCGATGTTAATCCCGGTGGAATTGGTGTTGTAGATCAGGATGGGAATCCGCGCCTCATCGGAAATCATGCGGAAATGCGCCACCACCTCCCGGCGGTTGGGGTGGCAGTAGTAGGGCGGCATGACCATGACGCCGCTGACGCCGGTGTCCTTGGCCGCCTTCGACCAGGCCACCACGTCCTCGGTGACGATAGTACCGGTGCCGCCGATGACCGGGATGCGGCCGTCCGCCACATCCACCGCCAGGCGGAACAGCGTCAGCCGCTCCTCGCCCTTCAGGGCCCAGGATTCGCCGTTGGAGCCCGACACCACGCAGCCG
Organism: Rhodospirillales bacterium; assembly: GCA_965247705.1. GTDB lineage: Bacteria > Pseudomonadota > Alphaproteobacteria > Rhodospirillales > CAMCUA01 > CBDFHV01. Next base: position 327,963 of record CBDFHV010000084.1, read on the forward strand.
TCGATGCCTTCCGAAATCAGAACGTCGATGTTGGCCTGGAACTTGGCCCCGTCGATCTCGCCGTCCTTGGTGAAGGGGCTGACCACGGCCGGAAAATTGCCCCGCCAGTCGACATTGCCATTGTTCATGACGCTACTCCCAACTGAATGCCGGTCCTTGGCCGATACCATAACGCCGTCGAGGCCACCGCACAAAGGCGCGCGGCGGCCCTGTACCACGGAGCCAACGATGCGGTCCGCCATCAGATGTTAGCCGGTCCGCCCCTGTTCCCGGACCGGACCAGCGGTTACATGAGCTGACAGGTGCCGTCACGACCCCAAGGCGGACGATTGAGATCAGCCCGTTTGCCGCCCTCCAACGTGGAAAGCGGTCATTGCGAGGCAGGTGGTTCCGGGGAAAACCTCGCCAAAAAGGGACGTAACTGCGCACAAACCGGTGGCCGTGTTCTCTCCGCGTACCGAATCGTGGTCGATAGTTCCCCACGCGGACAGAGGGGCATGCCGGTGACGTGCCTGGCCAAAGCCCGCAATCACCGTCTTCGACGCAAGCGCCGCTCTATCTTTCCTCTGAACTGCGTTGAGTCAAGTATGCTAATGGTGGTGAAAATGTTGATTGGGTAACAAACTGAGGTCGCATGCCCTCAACATCCTACGCGCCTTCCGAAGCCGCCATCGAAGCTAGCCCCAATTATTCATGACGGCCATCGGATTTCAGCGGGACGAGCGGTAGCGACCGGGTTGACGGCGATTTTTGAGACGGATTGTCGGAGAGGTTGGAGGTTGTTGTTCGGGGCTCGTCCGGCGGCACCTGCCGCTTGGTTCAGGGCCCTTGGGCGGTGATGCGCCCGGCGATGGCGATCATGGCCGGCTGATAGGGATAGGCCGAAGGCAGGGCGATCCTGAGGCGCGACTTGAGCTCCTCGACGCGGACGGCGATTTTGAGAAACGCCCGGCGCAGGGTTTCGAAGGTGGCCGTTCGCCACAGCGATTTCCGAGGCGCCGCTTGGCGAAGCTGATGCAGCAGCCAGTAGGCGCCGGTATGCAGGAAGAGGCGGAACTGGTTGGCCTCCCAACGGTGGCACGACGTGCGGTCGGACTTGGTGTAGAGCTTGTGGTCCTTGATCATGTTTTCCATCCGCCCGCGGGCGCAGTAGACCTTCTCGTAGAGCGCCTTGGCGCGGCCGCTCAGGTTGGTGACGACGAAGCGGACGTCACAGCCCTTGGCGGTAGCTTCCACGCGGGCGATGACCGAGCGTTGCCGTGACCAGCTTTTGGCCTGGTAGCCGGTGTGGAAGAAGCGGCGCACCTTATCCTTTCCCTGCCCCGCCCGGCGCACGGCGGCGTCCTCGCACCACGGCTGGCCGATCCTGTTCAGCCGGGCGTTGCCGGAAAGCCCGAAGATGTAGCCGCAGCCCTGACGTTCGAGGAATTCCATGG
>CBDFHV010000085.1:0-323199 GCA_965247705.1 Rhodospirillales bacterium
TCGAAGGTCTCCCCATCTTCCTCTTCGTCCACTTCTATCCATCCGCGCCTAAGATAGTTTGTGGCGACGACTGACGGCGCCGCTAGGGCGTAGCCGACCCAGACGAAAAATAGCAGGATTTCGCCCATGACACCGCCCACAAACAGGGCCAGCAGGATGAAGACCAACGCGTGCCCCCAAGCACCCTTGACCATGAAATAGAAGCAGCCGAATAAAAGCGCCAACAGCACCGCATCCCGATTGACCCGCGCTTTCGTGCTCTTCCTGTCCGCGGGCGCGTCCACCTGCATGGACACGCGAATGCTCCGGCTCTCGAGGTTTGACTCAATTGCAATGTCAGATGCGGCGTCCGGAACGGTGGGCGGGGTACAGAAGCTAGCCCGCTCACGATACGTCTCCCCGGCGCGCTTGGCAACGCAGGCCGGCCACCCCCAGGCGTCCTTCCGGCGATGACAAGTTATGACGACAATCGCCTGAGCGGAAATGAGCGTTTCGCCTGGACTAGTCAGTTCCATAAGTGCCTGTATTTTCAAGAGGATATCAACTGTGTTTGGGGAGTTTTCGGGATCAAGTAGCCCAAACTTGCACGGTACATTAAGGGGACAGTTTCGGCTTCCACTCCCGGGCCAGGCGCTGGGCCTCGGCTATCTGGGCGGGGGTCATTTTGTTGGCGACTCTGTCACGGTTTGACTGGGCCTGCTCGTGGCCCTGCGCGGCCGCCAATTTCAACCACATGTAAGTCATGATGTAGTTTCGTGACACGCCCCGGCCGAGTACATGCATGCCGCCGAGATTGAACTGGGCCACGGCAAGGCCTTGCTCGGCGGCCTTCCGCACCCACCTCATCGCCTCCACGTGGTCCTGAGGCACACCCTTGCCGTCGAAGTACATCACGCCGAAGTTGAACTGGCTTTTGGCGTCGCCCTGCTCGACGGCCTTCCGGTACCACCTCGCTGCTTCGGCGTAGTCCTGCGGCACGCCTTGGCCCTTTTCGTACATGAAACCGAGTTGAGTCTGGGCGCCGACCTCACCCTGTTCGGCGGCCTTGCGGAACCACCTCGCCGCCTCGGCGTAGTCCTGCGGCACGCCACGGCCTTGGTAGTACTGGGAACCGCGTTCAAACAGGAGGTCGGCGCTCTGCGTTGCTGCGGCGAAGGCCTCAACCGCTCGTTCCGTCCCGGCTCGAATCTGAGCCGCGAGGTCGTCGGCCGATCCCGGAGTGGGCGGCACTTGGGTATCGCTACCCGCGTCCTCTCGGACCTGCGTGGACTGGCAGGCGACCAGCCCGAACAGCATGGCGAGAGTAAGAAATAGGCGTTTCATGATGCTCTCTCCTGTTACTTCACAGGCCAGCGGATCCAGAGCGCTCTTGCGGTCCTATTCCTTCTTCGGCTTCCACTCCCGCGCCAGGCGTTCGGCCTTGGCAATTTGGGCGGGCGTCATACTCGCGGCCAAGATATCGCGAGCCGCCACGGCCACTTCACTGCTTTGGCCGGGTGCGTTCTTGACGGCAAGGTTCAGCCACATGTGGGCCCGCACGCTGTCCTGGGGAACGCCTTCGCCCGCGCCATACATCCCACCCAGGGCGAGTTGGGCCAAGCCAACGTCCTGTTCGGCCGCCCTGGCCCACCACTTCGCCGCCTCGGCGTAGTCCTGGGGCACGCCACGGCCTTGGTAGTACATGGCGGAGAGTCTAAATTGGGCCTCGGCATCGCCCAGCTCGGCGCCCTCGCGGTACCACCTTTCGACTTCATCAAATTCTTGAAGCTTGAAATATATGGCGCCAACATTGAACGCTAGTGTAGCGATTCCAACGCTTGTTTCCCTCGGTTGACCTTATCGATGATGGAACTGGCGGAAGCCGTCCAGGCGAAAGGCTTGGGGTCGGCGTTGTGCTGGTCGAGGTAGTCGTTGATGGCCATTTGCAATTCGACGATGGAGTGAAACACGCCGCGACGGATGCGCTTTCGGGTGATCTCGGCAAAGAAGCGTTCGACCAAGTTGAGCCACGACGCCGAGGTCGGCGTGAAATGCAGGTGGAACCGGGGATGGCGTTTCAGCCAGCGCTTGACCTCCGGCGTCTTGTGGGCGGCGTAGTTGTCGACGATCAGGTGGAGAGCCAGGTGCTTCGACGTCGCGCGGTTGATCTTGTTCAAGAAGCGGATGAACTCCTGATGGCGATGCTTCTGCATGCATTGGCCGATGACCGTGCCGTCGAGCACGTCGAGCGCCGCGAACAGGGTGGTGGTGCCGTGGCGCTTATAGTCGTGGGTCATGGTGCCGGCCCGGCCCTTCTTCATCGGCAGGCCCGGCTGGGTGCGGTCGAGTGCCTGGATCTGGGACTTCTCGTCCACCGACAGGACGATGGCGTGCTCCGGCGGGTTGACATACAGCCCGACCACGTCCTCGACGTTCTCGGCAAACCGCGGATCATTGGACAGCTTGAAAGTCGCCACCAGATGCGGTTTCAGCTCATGTGCCTTCCAGATCGCCTGAACGCTCGACGGCGCGATGCCCACCGCCTTGGCCATCGTTCGCAGGCTCCAGTGGGTCGCGTCCGGCGGCGTTTCCGTCTTGGTCTTCTCGATCACCCGCATGACCACATCCGCCGCAAGCGGTGCCTTGCCCGGCGGGCGCGTCTTATCGCGGCACAAACCGTCCACGCCGGCCTCCACATAGCGCGTCCGCCAGCGTCGGATGGTCGGTTTGCTCACGCCCAAGCGGCGCTGGATCTCATCGGTGCCAACGCCGTCGCCGGCCAGCCGTACAATCCGAGCCCGTCGGACATGCTTCTGCGGCGTGTTGCCATTGGCGATCAACGCCTCCAGCCTGTCCTGATCCCCAGGCGCCAGCTGGATCCTCACTTTCTTCCCCATGAACCCAGAATCGCATCACACCTGCCCGATGGGAATCATTTGTTTCGAGCGGAACACTAGGCGCCCGCGAGTCTTACCGGTCGAGAGATTGGGGATGGTACTCTCAAGCAGCTTGGCCCCTCCCGCAAGCACCTTGGCCTCGCCTTCGCGGCCGTATACTGCCGCTGCCACGGCTAGTTGACTCCAAAAGAGGTCGTCGGCGGATCGCTGGGCGTCGGTTCTAGCTTCCGGGATGATGCTTCCCAGGCCCTCTTGGATGCGGTCGAAGACGAGTTCCGCTTGCGCCAGGGGATTGCCCCGCGCGTCCTCTCGGACCTGCGTGGCCTGGCAGGCGACCAACCCGAGCAGTACGGCGAGAGTAAGAAATAGGCGTTTCATGGTGCTCTCTCCCTTTACTTTACTTGCCTGCCGCTCTCGAGCGCTCTTGCGGGCCTACTCCTTCTTGGGCTTCCACTCCCGGGCCAAGCGCTGGGCCTCTGATAACTGCGCCGCAGTCAAATCTCGGGCGAATTTGTCGCGCTCCGCCATGATCCGTTCACGTTGTTCAGGTGGCGAGTTCTTAACCGCAAGGATCATCCACATTTGGGCCCGCACGCGATCTTTGGGCACACCCTTGCCAAAATGGTACAGGCCGCTGAGGAGCAACTGGGCGACGCCGTCGCCCTGCTCGGCGGACTTTCGATACCATCTTGCCGCCTCTGGCAGGTCCTGGGAAACGCCTTGGCCAGTATGATACATGTCGCCGAGGAGGTACTGGGCGCCGGCGTGACCCTGCTCGGCGGCCTTGCGGAACCACGTCGCCGCTTCCACATAGACCTGGGGCACACCCTGACCATCGTCGTACATGTCGCCGAGGAGGTACTGGGCGTCGGCGTAACCCTGCTCAGCAGCCTCGCGGTACCACCTCGCCGCTTCCACATAGTCCCGCGGCACGTCTTTGCCCATCGTGTACGCGGCGCCAATTGCGGTCTGGGCGACGGCGTCGCCTGCCTCGGCATGCCGAAGCGTCTCACGAAACATGGGGCTAGCGTCCTCTCGGACCTGCGTGGCCTGGCAGGCGACCAACCCGAGCAGTACGGCGAGAGTAAGAAATAGGCGTTTCATGGTGCTCTCTCCCTTTACTTTACTTGCCTGCCGCGCTTGAGCTTTCTTGCGGGCCTACTCTTGCTTTGGCTTCCATTCCCACGCCAAGCGCTCGGCCTCTTCTACTTGGTCTGGCGTCATTTTCTTGGCGAGGTCTTCACGCAAATTTTTGGGGTTGCCGCTGAACAGCGGGAAGGCGGTAGGTTCGCACGCCCGGTTTGTCGGGAACCCACAGCTTGAGTGCGCTTGCGCTGCCGCCAAATTTACCCACATGAGGGCCTGAACATAGTCTTGCGGCACTCCCATGCCCTTCTCATACGCGAAGCCCAAACCTACCTGGGCACTAGCGCTGCCTGCCTCTGCGGCCCTATGCAACATTTTCACCGATTCCGCAGCGTCCGGCGACCTCATGGCGAGCATAAATTGGGCGTCGGCGTCGCCCTGCTCAGCGGCCATACGGAACCACCTCCCTGCCTCGGCGTCGTCCCGCTCTACGCCCCGGCCGATGGTGTACATGACGCCGAGGTTGTGCTGGGCGTCGGAATTTCCTTGTTCGGCGGCCTTGCGATACCAATTCAACGCCTCGACGTAATCCTGGGGCACGCCCGGACCCTCGTCGTACAATAAGCCGAGAAGGTTCTGAGCCTCGGCTTCACCTGCCTCGGCGGTCGTGCGTACCCACTGTATGAGGGCTGTGCCCAACTTGGCGTATGCGCTGGGATGGCCACGTGCCCACAAAAACCCGCTAGTTGCGACGCCGTAGCTCTGCTCGGCGGCCTTGCGGGACCATTTTAGCGCCCTGGCGTAGTCTTGCGGCACGCCTTGGCCTGCGGCATACATTGAGCCGAGGTTGAACTGGGCCCTGGCGTAGCCCTGTTCAGCGGCCTTGCGGTACCACTTCGCTGCCTCGGCGTAGTCTTGCGGCACGCCCGGGTCCTTGGCATATATCTGGCCGAGGAGGGTCTGGGCGAGGGCAAGGCCCTGCTCGGCAGCCTTGCGGAGCCAATTCAATGCCTCGGCGTAGTCTTGCGGCACGCCCTGGCCTCCCCGGAAAAGTCCGCCGAGGTAGTACTGGGCGTGGGCGTCACTCTGCTCGGCGGCCTTGCGGTACCACTTCACTGCCTCGGCGCCGTCTCGGGACACGCCCCGGCCGTTGCGGTACATGTTGCCGAGGCGGGTTTGGGCCTGGGCGTTGCCCTGCTCGGCGGCCCTGCGGTGCCACTTCACCGCCTCGGCGTAGTCCTGGGGTAAGCCAAGGCCGCTTCCGTAAATGGTGCCGAGGTAGTATTGGGCTTCGGCGTCGCCGGCTTTCGCTAGCGGTCGAAAACTCGCGGTGGCCTTGCGGTACCATTTCGTGCCCTCGATAGTGTTCCCCCTAGTGTTCCGATCGAGACATTTCGTTCCCATTAAATCTACGCAACGTCCCTATCCGGTTAAAACAGGATCGACCTAAATGTTCTTGTTATGTTCACGTAGAGGATGTAGGCTGATCGCATTGTCTCGGGCTTTTGGAGGGCGGTGCGATGGGCAGGATGTTGGCGTTTCAAGAACGGCACGGATCGGAAGCGGCCTGCATCGAGGCGCTGGCCCGGCTGCGCTGGCCGCAGGGCTATGTCTGTGCCCGCTGCGGCGAACGGCGGAGCTACCGAATGACGGCGCGGCCCAGGATCTTCGAATGCGCCCGTTGCGGTCATCAGGAATCGGTGACGGCGGGGACGATCTTCCACCGCACCCGCACGCCGCTCCGCAAATGGTTCCTGGCGGCGTGGTGGATGGCGCGCGACAAGCGTGGGGTCTCGGCCCTTTTGCTGTCCCGCGAGTTGGATCTGCGCTACGAGACAGCGTGGCTGATGGCTCATAAGCTGCGTCATGCCCTGACGGAGCGCTCGGAATTTCCGCTCGAGGGCTTGGTCGAGGTCGACGAGAGTTATTATGGCGGGCGCGGCAAGCCGGAGAGCCGGGGCCGGGGCCTTTCCAACCCGAACAAGAGCCTGTTGGTGATGGCCGTCGAGAAGCGGCCGGTCGGGCCGGGCAAGGGCATCAAGGGAAGCGGCTTCGTCGCCGGCCGGGCGCGGCTCGCCATCCTCCCGGCGGCCACCGCCCGCGAGCTGGGCGGCTTCGTGCGCGCCTCGGTCAGGCCCGGAAGCCGCCTCGCCAGCGACGCCTTCAAGGGGTACGCCGGACTCCGCGACACCTATCGCCACCACCCCGTCGTGCAAGGCGAAGGCAAGAATGCCGAGCGCTTGATGCCGGTCGTCCATGTCCTGTTTTCCAACGTGAAGACCTGGCTCAACGGCACCTATCACGGTGTCGGCGCCAAGCACCTGCCGCGCTATGCCCGGGAATGGAGCTACCGCTTCAACCGCCGCACACGCATCACCGATCTGGCCGACTTCGTCCTCCGCCGCGCCATGGACCAACCCAACATCACCTACAAGGAGCTGGTCGACAGTCTTCAACCGCAGGGTGCGCTACCTGCTTTAACCGGATAGGGACGCTACGCAAACTGCGACCTTCACCCCCGGGCTCAGGAACCAAATGTTAGAATCGCAACACTAGTATCTCGGGGGCCCGAGGGCACGCCCCAGCCCCTATTGTACATTAAGCCGAGGTAGTACTGGGCCTCGGCGTGGTCCTGCTCGACGGCCTTGCGAATCCACCCGACGGCATTGTTGTGGTTCTTGGCGACGCCATCGCCCCACAGGTGCATGAAGCCAAGTTTGAACTGGGCTGCGGCATGGCCCTGCTCGGCGAGCGGTCGCCACTCACGTAGCGCGGTGGCGTAGTCACCCCGGTTGTAGGCGGCCAAGCCGTCGTCGAAGTCAGCCCAGGCGGGCGTTGCCAGCAGTATCCCGATGACGGTGACGAACCACCTCATGGCGCCCTCCTATTCTTGCGGGCCATTTTTTATACCCGCAAAAACTAGCCTACATCAGGGCGATGGCTTCGGCTTCCACTCCCGGGCCAGGCGCTGGGCCTCGGCTATCTGGGCGGGGGTCATTGTCTCGACGACGATATCGCGGCCTGCGATGCCCTGTTCGTGCCCTTGGGCCGCCGCAAGGTTAAGCCACATGTGGGATAGGACGAAGTCCTGCGGCACGCCCTGGCCTTGGGCGTACATGAGGCCCAGGACGGCTTGGTCCTTGGCCAACCCCTGTTCGGCGGCCTTGCGGTACCACGTCATCGCCTCGGCGTAGTCCTGGGGCACGCCCCAGCCTTTGGCGTACATGAGGCCCAGGCTGCTCTGGGCATCGGCGAACCCCTGCTCGGCCGCCTTGCGGAACCACGTCATCGCCTCGGCGTAGTCCTGCGGCACGCCCCGGCCTTTGGCGTATATGCCGCCAAGGTTGTGCTGGGCATCGGCGAACCCCTGCTCGGCCGCCTTGCGGTACAACGTCACCGCCGCGGCATAGTCCTGCGGCACGCCCCGGCCTTTGGCGTACATGACGCCCAGGTTGGTCTGGGCATCGGCGTCCCCCTGCTCGGCCGCCTTGCGGTACCAAGTCACCGCCTCGGCATGGTCCTGCGGCACGCCTTGGCCCCGCTCGTACATGAGGCCCAGGTTGGTCTGGGCTTGGGCGTGCCCCTGCTCGGCCAACGGTCGCCACTCGCGGAGCGCGGTGGCGAAGTCGCCTCGTTGCGCAGCAGCCATTCCGTCATCGAAGTCAGCCCAGGCGGACGTTGCCAGCAGTATCCCGATGACGGCGACGAGCCACTTCATGGCGTGCCCCTCTTTCTTGCAGGCCATTTTTTAGACCCGCAAAAACTAGCCTACATCAGCGGGACGGTTTCGGCTTCCACTCCCGCGCCAGGCGTTCGGCCTCGGCTATCTGGGCGAAGGTCATTATCTTGGCTATTTGGTCGAGGCCAATCCGGGCGGGTACGGACCCCTGCGCCGTTGCCAACGTCCACCACATGTGAGCCTGAACGAAGTCCTGCCGCACGCCCAGGCCGTTGGCGTACATGGAGCCGAGGTTGCCCTGGGATTGGGCGACACCCTGCTCGGCCGCCTTGCGGTACCAAGTCACCGCCTCGGCATGGTTCTGCGGCACGCCCTGGCCGTTGTCGTACGTAACGCCCAAGTTGTGCTGGGCTTGGGCGACACCCTGCTCGGCCGCCTTGCGGTACCAAGTCACCGCCTCGGCATGGTCCTGCAGCACGCCCTGGCCGCTCTCGTACGAAAAGCCCAAGTTGTGCTGGGCTTGGGCAACCCCCTGCCCGGCGGCCATGCGCCACCAACGGACGGCCTCGGCGTAGTCCTGCGGCACGCCCCGGCCGTTGCGATACATGGTGCCCAGGTTGAACTGGGCGCTGGCGTCCCCCTGCTCAGCGGCCTTGCGGTACCACTTCACCGCCTCGGCGTGGTTCTGCGGCACGCCTTGGCCTCTCTCGTACATGGCGCCGAGGTAGTACTGGGCGGCGGCGTTCCCCTTCTCGGCCAACGGCCGCAATTCACGGAGCGCGGTGGCGTAGTCGCCTCGTTGCCCAGCGGCGACGCCCACATTGAAGGCAGCAGTTTGTTCCGTAGTAACCTGAGCCTTGGTTTCGCCCCGCGCGTCCTCTCGGACCTGCGTGGCCTGGCAGGCGACCAGCCCGAACAGCATGGCGAGAGTAAGAAATAGGCGTTTCATGGTACTCTCTCCCTTTACTTTACTTGCCTGCCGCCCTTGAGCTTTCTTGCGGGCCTACTCTTGCTTTGGCTTCCATTCCCGCGCCAAGCGTTCGGCCTCTTCTACTTGGTCTGGCGTCATTTTCTTGGCGAGCTTTTCACGGAAATTTTTGGCGTTGCCGCTGAACAGCTGGAAGGAAGTAGGTTCGCACACCCGGTTTGTCGGGAACCCACAGCTTGAGGGCGCTTGCGCTGCCGCCAAATTTACCCACATGAGGGCCTGAACATAGTCTTGCGGCACTCCCATGCCCTTCTCATACGCGAAGCCCAAACCTACCTGGGCACTAGTGTTGCGATTCTAACATTTGGTTCCTGAGCCCGGGGGTGAAGGTCGCAGTTTGCGTAGATTTAATGGGAACGAAATGTCTCGATCGGAACACTAGAGCACTTTCACTTTAATTTGGTTCATATCCTGAGTTTGCAAAATAGTTGGCGCATTCGTTTGGCCTGATGGTGTTGATGATATCTCCGATGGCGCGCCACAGGTCATCGATGGTTCGCACGGCGGCTTTTCTGAGCATCGCCTTGAGCTTTGCGAAGAACTGTTCGATCGGATTGAAGTCGGGTGAGTAGGCCGGCAGATAGGCCAGTTTGGCGCCCGCCGCCTCGATGGCCTCGCGTACGCCGGTGACTTTGTGTGAGGACAGGTTGTCCATGACGACGATGTCGCCTTGCGCCAGCGTCGGGACCAAACAACGTTCCACCCAGAGCCTGAAGATGGCGCCGTTCATCGGGCGATCAACGACGAACGGTGCGGCGATGCCATCGTGACGCAGCCCGGCAACGAAGGTCATCGTCTTCCAGTGGCCATGCGGCACGGCGGCGACCAGACGCTCGCCGCGCCGGCACCGCCCGCGAAGGCGCGCCATCTTGGTGTTGGCACCGGTCTCGTCGATGAAGACCAGCCGGGTCGGGTCGAGCGCCGGCTGTTGCGCGCGCCACAATCGCCGGTTCTCGGCGACGTCAGGACGTTCCTGCTCGGCTGCGTGCGCGGTTTTTTTTAAAGCTGATGCCGTGACGATGGAAGAAGTTCCACAATCCCCCAATACTGCTCTTGACGCCCTTTTCCGAGCTCAACCGGGCAATGATCTCTTCAAGCGTGAGGTCCGGCGCCGCGTCGATCTGCGTCAACAACCAATCCTCATGAGGGTCAAGCTTCGAGCCCTTGGGTGCGCCCATCGCAGCCGCCTGAACGCTGCCCGTCTCCCGCCAGCGCCGAGCGTAGCGGATCGCCGAACTGACGCTGACGCCAAATCGCCTCGCCGCCTGGCGCCGCGAAGCCCCGCCATCAATCGCATCCACGATCCGTTGCCGAAGGTCTGCCGAGTAGGCTTTGCTCATCGGAAACTCCCTTTGCGAATCTATAACAAAGGGAATCAGAACAAGATCAGAATGGGAATCCCCTTTCTGAATCATCCTTCAATGAAATTGCTCTAGCGCTGCCTGCCTCTGCGGCCCTATGCAACATTTTCACCGATTCCGCAGCGTCCGGCGACCTTATGGCGAGGATAAATTGGGCGTCGGCGTCGCCCTGCTCAGCGGCCATACGGAACCACCTCCCTGCCTCGGCGTCGTCCCGCTCTACGCCCCGGCCGCTGGTGTACATGACGCCGAGGTTGAACTGGGCGTCGGAATTTCCTTGTTCGGCGGCCTTGCGATACCAATTCAACGCCTCGACGTAATCCTGGGGCACGCCCCGACCCTCGTCGTATAATAGGCCGAGGCGGTTCTGAGCTGCGGCTTCACCTGCCTCGGCAGTCGTGCGTACCCACTGTATAAGGCCCGGGCTCACTTTAGCGAACTCGCCGTAGCCCTGCTCGGCGGCTTTGAGATACCACGTCATCGCCGTCGCGTGGTTCTGCGGCACACCATGGCCGTTGGAGTACATGAGGCCGAGGCTGTTCTGGGCGGCGGGGTAACCCTGTTCGGCGGCCTTGCGATACCACTTCGCTGCCTCGGCGTAGTCTTGCGGCACGCCCTGGCCGTTGGCGTACATGACGCCCAGGTTGTACTGGGCCTGGGCGACACCCTGCTCGGCGGACTTGCGGTACCACCTCACCGCCTCGGCGAGGTCCTGGGATACGCCTTGGCCCCGCTCGTACATGCCGCCGAGGAGGGTCTGGGCGCCGGCAAACCCCTGCTCGGCCGCCTTGCGGAACCAGCGGATGGCCTCGGCGTCGTCCTGGGGCACACCCTGGCCTTTGAAGTACATGACGCCGAGGAGGGTCTGGGCGCCGGCAAACCCCTGCTCGGCCGCCTTGCGGAACCAGCGGATGGCCTCGGCGTCGTCCTGGGGCACACCCTGGCCTTTGAAGTACATGACGCCGAGGCCGAACTGGGCCTTGGCGTCGCCCTGCTCGGCCAACGGTCGCCATTCACGGAGCGCGGTGGCGAAGTCACCGCGTCGCGATGCAGCCAGTCCGTCTTCGAAGTCGGCCCAGGCAGGCGTTGTCAACAGGATGGTGATGACGGCGACGAGCCATTTCATGGCGTCCCCCATTTCTTGCAGACCAGAAGGCCTCTGAGGCGCATTTTAAGGCCCCTGTGGCGGCGTTGGGGAAATTGTCGCCCGGGGGGGGGGGGGGGGGGGGCCGCCGAGAGGCTCGTCCTGGCCGTCACCATGTTGCCGGAACGGCAGGCGCGGCTGCTATGAGGGCGGTCCTCGTGGTGGGCCTTAACGGACTTTTCGGCAGCCCTTACGCGTGCGGTGGACCGTCGTCGGCATGTCAGGTTTTATCAGGTTGCGCGGTCCTGGCGGTCCCGCCTGGCAACCTTAGCAATTCTCAACATATCCGAGGGCGTGGACCGTCTGCCAATGTCAACAATTGTTAACGGGGCGCACCCGTTTTATAGGTGAAAATAGCTGCGCCACAAATGGAATTTAGATAATAGGGGCAGGCGCTTAGCCGCAATCAGTTGTACCGGCCGCAGCCGCTTGTCAGGCTCATTGCGGAGCTTCAGTGCGTCTTGCGTGCCGTCGCCCAGTTCAGAGTGTCATCGCTTTTGCCGGCAAGCGACGGCATTGCGAACAGACTCAAGACAAATGCTGATGCGAGTATTTTTGAAGGTGATTGTTTGAGCATGACAGTCTCCCTATTATATCGATGCCTGGATAACTGGCGATGTCCCATGGCACGGCAAGAATTTAAGCCTACTATGCCACAGGTACGTGACCCAGGTATTCGCTGCCGGAAGAAGCGAGACATTCCCGGGCGAGATATAGTTCACGAGGCGATTTCATGCGGTCGAATGCCGCTCTAATGCGCAGATACAAAAATGCTTGGAGGCGAAAATTGAGGCGAATTACGAACCTGGAAATTCGGGTGGACGCGTTACCCCGACAACCACATTCTGAGGTCAAGGGTTCGCCTCCCGTCGGCCCCACCATTTTCGCCGTGAGTCCGGTTAATCTCGCCCAGCCCTTCGCTCATGTCGTAGATGTGCGCGCCAGGGGACAGGCACCGTTCCCTCAAACGATGTGCGGGAGGTCCCCATGGCGAAAGTGGTGATGATCGCCGAGTACACCCTGGCGGCGAACAGTCAGGACAGGTTCGAGGCCCTGATGCGCGAGTATGCGCGAAGCGCGCTCGAGCACTTCGCGCACTTCGAACAATTCGACGTTCTGTTGTCCCGGGACGACCCCAACCGGGCGTTCGTCTACGAGGTGTTCGCCGACGATGCGGCGTATCAGGCGTACAAGACGTCGGGCTGGGTCGACCGGGTTCGCGATACCTACGCCGACATCGTCACCGACCGGCGCATTACACGCTGTCTGCGGCCCTAAATCAGATGATGGCGTGGCGCACCTTGGCCGACACCCATTCGCTGACCACCACCGTGGCAACGATCAACAGCAGGATTACCGACACCTGAGTCCACGCCAAAGTCGTGATGGAGGCGTTGAGTTGCAGGCCGATACCGCCGGCGCCGACCAGTCCCAGCACGGTGGATTCGCGAATGTTGATATCCCAGCGGAAGACGGTGATGCCGGCGTACGCGATCGCGCGAGGAAAATCGACGGAATCGGTGGAAACGCGACTCTGTTGGAGCCGTCTATTGCACCGAGATGACGCCGTGGTGCACGCCCACCGGGATGGTATAGGTCATCAGGAAATCGGTTTCGTAGTCGTAGCTGTCCGGCTCCCCCGTCACCCCCCGCACATCGAGGGTGCCGAGCGCCGGCACGGCAACGGCGGTCATGCAGGCGTCCAAGGGCGCCGGGTTGCCGTCGCCGACGGCGACCACCTGGACGCTCCGGAAGAATTTGCGCGCCTTAAGGGCGTGGCTCCGGTCGTCCTTGTTGACGAGGCGGATCACGGACGGCGAGCGGGGATGAAAGTGAACGAGAGCGGGGGTGAACTCGTTGTCGTCGATGACGATCTCGCGCACCGTCGCCGTTTCCCAGTCAACATCCGAGATCTGGGCCGTACGGTTTTCGCATTTCTCCAGCAACGACAGCCAAGCGCCGTCCGTTTCGGCGCAGCCCGCGACAGCGGTGCCCAGGGCCGCGACCAGAATCAATCGACCGATACCAGAACCGTGCCGTCTCATGGTGATCTCCCTCTCCCCGCGCGGGCATCCCCCGCCGCGCCGCGCGAACCCTACCAGCATGGGACTCAAAGTCAAAGTCCAAACATGGAATCAAGCACTTGGCCCGAACCGCGTGAAGTTGCCTGTCCCCGCGGCCTGTGCGAGGGTGGCGCCATGGTTCAACCCATGTTCATGGCCGAAAACGATCTGGACCGGGGCGCCGCCTTGCGCCGCGACGACGCCTGGATCCGCGCCCGCCTGGACGATCCCGTCAGCCGGTTCGTCCCGGTGTGGCGCAACCGAAGCCTGGTGCGGGAAGGCAATCCCTATCGGGCAGCCATATTTGACGGCGACGGGGGCCGCCGGCTCTTGGAACAGGCGGCGCCTTGGGCACTGCTGTCCGTCGAGGATGGCATCGCCACTTTCGCGGTGGACGTCTCCCATCGAAACGAGGCGTCCCTGTCGCCCTTGATCGACGGCGCGATCCCCCTCGACCTGCGGGAAATCGGGCCCCTGGTGGACGCCCGCGACGGCTCGCTGCTGGCCCTGGCCCGGGCCATTACCTATTGGCACAACCACAATCCCTTCTGTTCCGCCTGCGGCAGTCCCACGATCAGCATCCAGGGGGGCTTCGCCCGCCGCTGCACCAGCGGGAAATGCGACCGCCAGCACTTTCCGCGCACGGACCCGGCGGTGATCATGTTGGTGACCCGGCCCGGACCGGCCGGTGGCCTGTGCCTGTTGGGTCGCCAGGCCGCCTGGCCGGAAGGCCGCTTTTCGACCCTGGCCGGCTTCGTCGAGCCGGGGGAGACCCTGGAAGGCGCCGTCGCCCGCGAGGTCTACGAAGAGACCGGCGTGCGCATCACCGACGTCCGTTACCAGAGCTCCCAGCCATGGCCCTTCCCCGCCTCGCTGATGCTGGGGTTCCGGGCCCGTGCCGTCAGCGCGGAGATCTCCCTCAACGACGAGGAGCTCCAGGACGCCCGCTGGTTCACCCGGGACGAGGTGCTCCGCTTCGAGGAATTGGGATTTCAGTTGCCCCGCGGCGGCTCCATCTCCCGCTGGCTGGTCTCCGCATGGCTCGACGAAGACCCGGACCGCAACGTTTAACCACGGCAATCGCCAAGAGGAGGACATCGTGGCCGACAAGGTCATCATCACCTGCGCGGTGACAGGCTCCATCCACACGCCCACCATGTCGCCGCACCTGCCGATCACCCCCGACGAGGTCGCGCAAGAAGCGGTGGCCGCGGCCGAGGCCGGGGCGGCGATCCTGCACTTGCACGCCCGCGATCCCAAGGACGGCCGACCGACTCCGGACCCGGCGGTCTTCATGGAATTCCTGCCGCGCATCAAGCAGGCCAGCGACGCGGTGGTGAACATCACCACTGGTGGCGGCCACGGCATGTCCCTGGAGGACCGGCTGGCGGCGCCGCTGCGCGCCAGCCCGGAGATGTGCTCCCTCAACATGGGGTCCATGAACTTCGGGCTCTTTCCCATGCTGGACCGCTACCCTTCGTTCCAGCACGACTGGGAGCCCACGTACCTGGAGGCCTCGCGGGACTTCATATTCCGCAACACGTTCAAGGACATCGAGCATATCCTCATGGAACTGGGGGAGGGGTGCGGCACCCGCTTCGAGTTCGAATGCTACGACGTGGGGCACCTCTATACCCTGGCCCACTTTCTTGATCGGGGTCTGGTCAAGCCGCCCCTCTTTGTCCAGACCATCTTCGGCATCCTGGGCGGGATCGGGCCGGACCCGGACAACGTGGTCTTTATGCGCCGCACTGCCGACCGGCTGTTCGGCAAGGACTACGCATGGTCGATCCTGGCCGCCGGCCGCCACCAGATGGGCCTCTGCACCATGGGCGCCGTCATGGGCGGCAACGTCCGCGTCGGCCTGGAGGACAGCCTTTATGCCGGCAAGGGAAAGCTGGCCGAGAGCAACGCCGAACAGGTGGCCAAGATCCGCCGCATTCTGGAAGAGCTGTCCCTCGAGATCGCGGACCCGAAAGAAGCGCGGTCCATGCTCGACCTGAAGGGCGGCGACCAAGTTACCTTTTAGGGGTGCCGATCCTGCCCCGCGAGGTCGAGACGGTCGTCGTCGGCGCCGGCGTCGCCGGCCTGACAACGGCGCTGCATCTGGCCAGGGCCGGCCGCGAGGTGCTGGTTATGGAGCGGGGCGAGCCGTTCCGCGAGGGTTCGGGCGCCAACGCCGGCACCCTGGCGCTGCAAAACAAAAAGCTGTCGCTGCTGCTTTTTTATCGGGAAGCCAACCGGGAGTGGGACCGGCTAGCCGCCGACCTGGGCGGGGACATTGGCCACAACCGTCCGGGCGGGTTGCGGCTGGCGGAAACCGACGAGGAAATCGCGGCCTTGCGCGCCGACCGGGAGGGGCAGATCGCGTTGGGCGTGGAGACGGCGTGGCTCGACGGCAACGAACTTCGCGCCCGCTATCCCTGGCTGGGGGAGCAGGTGCGGAGCGCCACCTTCTGCGCCGAGGACGGCTACGCCAGTCCGCTGCTGGCTGGTGAGGCATTGCTGCGGGCGGTCAACGCCGCCGGCGCGCGGGTGGTCCATCCGGTCATTCTTGTGGGCGCGGCGGACAATGGCCGGAGCTGGCGCCTGTCCACCTCGGCGGGCCCCATTTATTGTCGCCATGTGGTGATCGCCGCGGGCCCGTGGGCGGGACGTCTGGCCCGACTGTTCGGCGCCCATCTGCCGGTGGACGGTCACATCAACATGCTGACGGTGACCGAGCGCGCAAGGCCCCTTTTGGACGCTGTTGTCACCCATATCGGGGGCCGACTGACCATGAAGCAGTTCGCCAACGGCACGTGCCTGGTCGGCGGCGGCTGGCGCGGCCAGGGCGACATGGACCGGGGCATCAAGGAGCTGTTCTATCCCCGCCTGGTCGGCAACCTGAAGCTGGCCACCCGGGTGGTGCCGCCCTTGCGCCAGGTCAAGGCGATGCGCCACTGGGCGGGCTACGAAGCCGAGACCCCGGACGGCGCTCCCGTGGTCGGCGCGCTGCCGGGCAAGGATCGGCTGTTCGTTGCCGTCCCCGCGGGCGCCGGTTTCACCGCCGGCGCCCTGATCGCGCGGGCCGCCGCCGATGCGGTGCTGGGCCGCAGCTTGGCGGAGGTGGTGCGAGACTTCTCGCCGGCCCGCTTCGTGGCGTGAAGGCGGAGACAATACCGAGGACATTGTGAGCCACGACCACATTCAGTGGCGGGACAGCTACGACAGCCGCTTCGACACCATCGACGGCCACCATCGGAAATTGATCGGGCTGATCAACGGGGTCATGGATCGCCTGGCGGCCGACTGCCCCGTCAGCGACATCCGCTACTATCTGGCCGAAATTCACCATTTGATCGAGACTCACTTCCAGGAAGAGGAGGTGGTCATGCGGTCCATCCGCTTCGCCGGCTACGCGGCCCACAAGTCGGACCACGACCGCCTGCTGCTGGAGATCCGCGACCTCATCCGCATGGCCACCGAAGATCGGCTGTCCATGAGCAAGGGCGCGCTGGCTTCGGCCATGGACGACTGGTTCTCCGTACACTTCCGCACCTACGACCGGGCATTTCACTACCTGAGCCCCGAGGAAACCGAGGCAGAACTTCCGTCGGGGTCAGGAAAAAACCGCCGGTGGCGGGATCGCCGAACAGGTCCAGCGCCCGGTCCGTCCACGTCATGGCCCAAGCCAGGTAAGTATCGCTGCCCGTCGCCTCATAGAGCCGCAGCGCCGCCCGGGCCAGGGCCCCGTGGTCGTCGAGGATCGCCGTCGACCCGTCGCCGGAATCCGCGTGGCGCAGTCGGCCGTCGCCCTCCAGCAGGTCCACGACCGCTTCGAACGCCCAGCGGCCGGGACGATAATGCGTTGTAACTTTGACGGCGGATTCCGCGTACCTGAGATGGTTAAGATGCGGCCCGTGATCGTAATCAGTCCGAGAATCTCAGTTCGCCATCGGCTGTGTACTGTGGTCCCGCTTAGCACTGATCCTCCGGTGCCAAAATGCCATATCATTATGAATTGAATACTATTGATCCGCCCCTACTTAAATCTTATCATGAGGAGCCAAATTGGATTAAAGGGGATATGATAGTAGCCGTAAGTTTTGAGCGTCTTGATTTCCTGAGATACGGGAAAGATATTAGCGGGAAGAGAATATATAGGTTTGAGATCTTGCCAGACAACGATATTCGCGGGATTCGTAGATGCGTTCTAAACAGCCTAGTGTTGCGATTCTAACATTTGGTTCCTGAGCCCGGGGGTGAAGGTCGCAGTTTGCGTAGATTTAATGGGAACGAAATGTCTCGATCGGAACACTAGCCCCAATTATTCATGACGGCCATCGGATTTCAGCGGGACGAGCGGTAGCGACCGGGTTGACGGCGATTTTTGAGACGGATTGTCGGAGAGGTTGGAGGTTGTTGTTCGGGGCTCGTCCGGCGGCACCTGCCGCTTGGTTCAGGGCCCTTGGGCGGTGATGCGCCCGGCGATGGCGATCATGGCCGGCTGATAGGGATAGGCCGAAGGCAGGGCGATCCTGAGGCGCGACTTGAGCTCCTCGACGCGGACGGCGATTTTGAGAAACGCCCGGCGCAGGGTTTCGAAGGTGGCCGTTCGCCACAGCGATTTCCGAGGCGCCGCTTGGCGAAGCTGATGCAGCAGCCAGTAGGCGCCGGTATGCAGGAAGAGGCGGAACTGGTTGGCCTCCCAACGGTGGCACGACGTGCGGTCGGACTTGGTGTAGAGCTTGTGGTCCTTGATCATGTTTTCCATCCGCCCGCGGGCGCAGTAGACCTTCTCGTAGAGCGCCTTGGCGCGGCCGCTCAGGTTGGTGACGACGAAGCGGACGTCACAGCCCTTGGCGGTAGCTTCCACGCGGGCGATGACCGAGCGTTGCCGTGACCAGCTTTTGGCCTGGTAGCCGGTGTGGAAGAAGCGGCGCACCTTATCCTTTCCCTGCCCCGCCCGGCGCACGGCGGCGTCCTCGCACCACGGCTGGCCGATCCTGTTCAGCCGGGCGTTGCCGGAAAGCCCGAAGATGTAGCCGCAGCCCTGACGTTCGAGGAATTCCATGGCCTCCGGCGTGGCGTAGTGGCCATCGCCCCGCACGGTGATCTCGACCCGTGGCCAGTTGCGGCGGATGCGGCCGATGACGTGTCTCAGGATCCGCGCCGCCTCGTCGCCGGAGGGCCGCTTGCCGGGACGCAGCAGTGACATCACCGGCTTGCCGGTGGCCGCCTCGAAGATATGGATGGGTTGGAAGCAATAGTCGTCGTAATGGGCGTTGAACAGCGCCAGCTGCTGGCCGCCGTGAACGGCGTCGTCGGTGTCGTCGATATCGAGAACGATGCGCGCCGGAACGCGCTTGAAGCTGGCGCAAAACAGATCGATCATCGACAGCCCCATGCGCCCGAGCGCGCGCCATGACGGCGCGTTCTCGAGGCGCGACAGGGTCGGTTGGCTCATCAGGTCGTCGCCGCTCTCGGACAAACGGCCACAGGCCAGCTTGAACGCCGGATCGAAACGCAGAACGTCGAGGTCGTCGCAATCCTCATACCCGCAGGCAATAGCGAACAGGCGCGCCCGGATCATGTCTACGTAAGCGTGGGTCGTGCTCGCCGGGTCGCGCACGTCGGTGACGCAGGAAGCGAGCACGTCGGCGATGCCGAGCCGCCTGTCGATCTCGCCCAACAACAACACCCCGCCGTCCGACGACAGCCGTCCGCCGTCGAAGCGGGCGCAAAGCGGCTTGCCTCCAACGGGTGACAAACCAGGGAGATAGGGGGTAATCTCGTTCATGGTGAGCCGTGGGTTGTTCTGTTGCCATGTGATCTTGTCTTGACACCAAAATCATACGGCATTTCAACAGGTTAATCTACGCTCACCAGCATTTTCAATCAGCGCCGTGAATAATTCGGGCTAGGTCTTGCGGGATTGACAAAACACCTGCCGTGAATCATACTTCTCGGCGAGTGCTGCTCTCCCCGAAAGGGGATCGGCGTCTAAGTCCCTACCAAGGGCCACCGCACCATAGGGCGAAGGCAAGCTCCAGTGCGGTGCTTGAAAAAGGCGTCACCTAGCGGGTGGCGCCCTTGGCTTTTCTGGATAATCTGCCCGTTTTCAAACTGAGACACTGCCGCCCCTGGCCGATGGCTCGCGCGCGTTCGCCCGGGCTGCTACCTTGAACGCCCCAATCGGGACGACCGGAGGAGCCATGCCCAGCACCGCCCGATCCCTCCGCCAGGCCATCGTCCAGGCCTGCATCGAGATGAACGCCTCGGGCGTCAACCAGGGTACTTCCGGCAACGTCAGCGCCCGCTGGCGGGATGGGCTGCTGATCACGCCAAGCGGTATCCCGTACACCGCCCTGAAGCCAACCGATATCGTTCGCCTGGCCATGGACGGCACACCGACGGGACGACATCCGCCGTCGAGCGAGTGGCGCTTCCACCGGGACATCCTGGCCCGAAGACCGGACGTGGGCGCGGTGGTCCACACACACTCACGGGCGGCGACCGCGCTTGCCATCTGCGGGCGGGAGATCCCCGCCGTTCATTACATGATCGCCGCCGCCGGGGGCCCCACGATCCGCTGCGCCGCCTACGCCACCTACGGCACCCAGAAGCTGTCGGACAACGCCCTGAAGGCGCTCCAGGGCCGCGCCGCCTGCCTGCTGGCCAACCACGGAGTTATCGCCACCGGGCCGACGGTGGAGAAGGCCCTGTGGCTGGCAGGCGAGGTGGAAACCATCGCCCGCCAGTACATCCTGGCCCTCGGGGTGGGCAAGCCCCGGATCCTGTCCAACGCCGAGATCGCCCGGGTGGTCGCCAAGTTCAAAACCTATGGCCCGCGGACCTTGCCGGACTCCGATAATTAGTGATATCATAATTGATATCACTCGGGGGAATCCAATGGCTCAAGTGATCGTACGCAATCTGGATGAGGGCGTGGTGTCCGTCTACAAGGAGCGGGCGCGCGAAAAGGGCCGCTCCCTGCAACAGGAGCTTCGCGACACGTTGACGCGGCAGGCAAAGCTGTCGCCAAAAGAAAAGATCGCCCTGGCGAAGCGGATTCGCGCCATGTCCCCGCCCAGGCCCCATCCTCCCGCGGAGGACCTGATTCGCGAGGACCGAGATCGGCGTTGAGTCACGTCGTCGATGCCAGTGTCGCATTGAAGTGGTTCGTGGAAGAACCGGATTCCGTAAGCGCCGACGCGATGCTCGAGGGAGGGGGCCGGCTCATTGCCCCCGATCTTATTTTCGCCGAAGTCTTCAATGCGGCATGGCGCCTGCAACGCTTGAAGGTTGTTTCCCCCGCCCAGTTCGACGACATCGTGGAAAACCTCGACAAGTACATCGACGCCTTTCATCCGATTCAACCTCTCGCACGACGTGCCGCCGCCATCGCGCGAGCGCTCGACCATCCGGTCTACGACTGCTTCTATCTGGCCCTGGCGGAACGGGCGGACTCCGTCTTGGTTTCCGCCGACCGCAGGTTTTTGGCCAAGGCAAGCGGCACCCCATGGCTAGCCATGGTGAAATCCCTTACCGACTTCGAGCCCAGCGTCACGTGACGCCGGTCGCTGACACCCAAAGCATTATCGCCTCTCTGGGCCGACCAGCATGACCTTCCCCATTGAAAACCTGCAATGGGATTTGCTGATCGTCGCCGCCATTGGCGGAGTGGCAGGTCTGACCCGCGGCTTTACCGGCTTCGGCGCCGGCGCGTTGGCCATTCCGCTGATCAGCCTGGTCTGGACCCCGGCGGAAGCTGTCGCAGTTGTGCTCATGTGGAGCATGATCTCTATCGTATTGTTGACTCCCGGCGCGGTCCCCCATGTCAAGTGGGTCGAGGTGCTCCCTCTCAGCACCGCAGCGGTATTGGTCACGCCGCTGGCCCTGCAGGTCCTGGTTCACGGCGACCCGGACGCCCTGCGCGACTTGATCGCTGTCGTCGTGCTCTTCTTGGCAGGGATGCAACTTGCCGGCTTCCGCTATCGGGGTCCTCGAGGTGCTCTTCCCGCCGCCACTGCGGGCGCATTGGGCGGCCTGATCACCGGATTCACCGGCATGGGCGGGCTGCCCATGGCCCTCTACATGCTGGCTGGGCCCTACAACGTGGCCACGACCCGGGCCAATATCCTGATGATGACGGCTGTCGTCGCCACCGTCGCCCTCATCACATTGATAGCCAGTGGCGTCATCACCGCCGAGCTGGCGTGGCGAGCGGCCCTGACCGCTGCGCCCCACGCCCTTTTCGTGGTGGCGGGCAACCGGCTATTTCGCTATTGGGGCGAGACTTGGTTCGCCCGCACCTGTCTTTGGCTGCTGATTGTCGTCGGTGTCGTCGTTCTGGTGACATAGAATTTCTATAGTGGTTGAGACTTAGAAAGGGAGCCGCCGCCGATGGCCGTCATCCGCTATCTCACCGACGTGGAGTTTGACTTCGGCGTCGTCGGCCGCCTGCCAGAGGTGTTGACGGAGCTGGGCATCGACCGGCCGCTGCTGGTCACCGATCCGGGCCTCGCCGGTTCGGCGCTGATGGAGCAGGTCGCCGGCCTGGTGGCCGGCGGGCCGGCCGCCACCTATAGGGAAACCCCGTCCAACCCCAACGAAGCAGCCGTGGACGCGGCGGCCGCGGTCTTCCGCGAGCACGGCTGCGACGGCCTGATCGCTCTCGGCGGCGGCAGCCCGATGGATCTGTCGAAGGCCACGGCCCTGCGGGTAACCCACGATGGGCCCCTGGCCTCTTACGCGGCGGTGGAAGGCGGTGTTGCCCGCATCGGCCCCGGAACCCCGCCGGTGATCGCCATTCCCACCACCGCCGGCACCGGCAGTGAAGTCGGCCGCGCCGCCCTCATCACCATGAAGGACGGCCGCAAGCTGGGCATCATCAGCCCCCACCTGATACCCAGACGCGCCCTGTGCGATCCGGAACTGACCATCGGTCTGCCGCCCCCATTGACCGCCGCCACCGGCATGGACGCCCTCGCCCACTGCGTCGAGACCCTGCTGTCGCCGGCGGTCAACCCGCCGGCGGAGGCCATTGCGCTGGATGGGGTGGCGCGGGTTGCCGGGTGGATCGAAACGGCGACATCGGACGGCGGCAACCGGGAGGCCCGCTGGCAGATGATGATGGCGGCCCTCGAGGGCGGGCTCACCTTTCAGAAGGGCCTGGGCGGCGTCCATGCCCTGTCCCATCCCCTGGGCAGCCTGCGTGACCCGGTGCTCCACCACGGCACCCTGAACGCCGTGTTCCTGCCCGGCGTGCTGCGGTTCAACCAGGACCACGTGGGCGACAAGTACGACCGCCTGCGCCACGCCATGGGCCTCGCCGAGGGCGCCGACCTGGCGGCGGCCATCGCCGAGCTTAACCGCCGCCTTGGGTTGCCCGCCGGACTGGGCGAGATGGGCGTCACCGACGATGTGCTGCCGGGGATGGCCGAGGCCGCCGAGAACGACCACTGCACCCGCACCAACCCGCGCCCGGCCATGGCGGCGGACTATTTGCGGCTTCTCAAGGAGGCCATGGGCTAACGCCCTTCCCGCCGAAGAGCCTCTCACCTAAACTCCGCTCCCGATTCGAGGTCATGCAAAGGACAATGACGGCCGAACCCGCCAAACCCCTCGCCGGCAGGCGCGCCGTGGTCACCGGGGCGACCCGCGGCATCGGCCGGGCCATCGCCGAACGCTTGCTGGCCGATGGCGCCACCGTACTCGGCACCGGTACCCGGCCCGGCGGCGACGTGCCGGGGGACTGCGATTACGACGCCGTGGATTTCACCGACGAGGCGGCGACGGGGGACTTCGCCGCGGCCCTGGCGGCCGACCCGCCGGATATCCTGGTCAACAACGCCGGCATCAACAAGATCAGCCCCTTCGCCGACATCGACCCGGCGGATTTCGAGCGCATCCAGCGGGTCAACGTGACCGCGCCCTTCCGTCTCATGCGGGGCGTGGTGCCCGGCATGTGCGGGCGCGGCTGGGGGCGCATCGTCAACATCACATCGGTCTTCGGCAAGGTCTCGAAGGAGCTGCGCGGCCCCTATTCGGCCAGCAAATTCGCTCTCGACGGCATGACCGCGGCGCTGGCCGCCGAAGTGGCCGAAAAAGGGGTGCTCGCAAACTGCGTCTCGCCCGGCTTTATCGACACGGACTTGACCCGCCGCGTCCTCGGCGAAGAAGGCATTCGGGAACTCTCAGCCCGCGTCCCCGCCCGGCGCCTGGGTCAGCCCCAGGAAGTGGCGGCGCTGGTCGCCTGGCTGGCCGGTCCCGAGAACACCTACGTCAGCGGCCAGAACATCGTCATCGACGGGGGCTTCACCCGTGTCTGAGGCGGCGCTGGCCGGACCGGCGGAGGCGCGCGCCGACGCTGAAGGCTTCACCATCGCCTCTCACACCGGGCCCTATGGGGTCGAATTCGATACGGATCGCCCAGCGCTGGATTTCGCCGACCCGCCGCCCGACCGGCACTTCATCGTCGACGGGCGAGTCGCCGCGCTGCATGGCGATATTCTGGCACCGGTGCTCGACCACCCCTCCGTACTGACCATCGAGGCGACCGAGGCCGCCAAGTCCCTGGAACGGTTCCCCGCCTACGTCGACCACCTGGTCGGCCACCAGCTTCGCCGCGACCACAGCCTGGTCGCGGTCGGCGGCGGCATCGTTCAGGATATCGTCTGCTTTCTCGCCGCGACCATGCTGCGCGGTGTCGACTGGCGGTTCTATCCGACGACGCTTCTGGCCCAGGCGGATTCCTGCATCGGCTCGAAAAGCTCCATCAACGCCGGCGCCGCCAAGAACATCCTCGGCACCTTTTCCCCACCCCGTCATGTGACCATCTCGACCCGCTTTCTCGCTACCCTGGATGAGCGGGACCTGCGGTCGGGGGTCGGCGAGATGCTGAAGGTGCACGCCATCCAGGGCCCCGAGGCCTTCGACCGCATCGCCGCCGACTACCAAAGCCTGTTCGCCGACTCAGCGGTGATGGAGCGCTACGTCCGGGATTCGCTGCTGATCAAGAAGGGCTATATCGAGACCGACGAGTTCGACCGCGGCCGGCGCAACGTCTTCAACTATGGCCATACCTTTGGTCACGCCATCGAGGCGGCGACCGATTTCGCCATCCCCCACGGCATTGCCGTCACCATCGGCATGGACATGGCGAATTTCGTCGCCGCCGAGCTGGCTGTCGGAACGCCCGCCCATGTGGCGCGCATGGGCCCGGTTCTGCGCGCCAACTATCGCGGCTTCGAGCGCCACCCAGTGCCCCTGGACGGGTTCCTCGCCGCCATCGGCAAGGACAAGAAGAACCTGGGGTCCGGTGATGTGACCCTGATCCTGCCCGATGGGGAGGGGCGGATCGGCAAGGGCTCATATCCCAATGACGACCGTTTCGCCCGTCTTTGTGCCACCTTCCTCGACGACGTTCGCGCCCAGTGAGCGATCCCGTCGCTGTCGCCTCCCGCTCGTTCTCCCGCCACCCGGTGTTGCGGGTCGAACTGCTGGCGCGGTATCCGGCCGCCCGGTTCAACGAGACCCGCGGCACCCTCGCGGGAGAGGCGCTGGTCGAATTATTCGCCGACTGTACCAAGGTGATCTCTTCGCTGGAGCAGATTGACGACGCGTTGCTTGAACGCCTGCCCGACCTGCGGGTGGTCAGCAAGTACGGTGTCGGGCTGGACACGATGGATTTGGCCGCCCTGGCCCGGCGCGGCATCCGGCTGGGCTGGACGGGAGGCACCAACAAGCGTTCGGTGGCCGAGCTGGTTCTTGCCGTGGCCATCGCCCTGCTGCGCCACCTGCCCACCGCCAACGGCGAGTTGCGGGCCGGCACCTGGCGCCAGATCCAGGGCCGCGAGCTCTCCGCCCGCACCGTCGGCCTGATCGGCTGCGGACATGTGGGCAAGGAGGTGGCGCGGCTGCTGCGCGGGCTAGGCTGCCGGGTGTTGGCCCATGATATTCGCGACTACGCCGAATTCTATGCCGAGACCGGCGTCGAGCCGGTGGCGCTGGACGATCTGCTCGGGCGATCCCAGGTGGTCAGCCTGCACGTGCCCCTGGACGACAGCACCCGGGGCATGCTGAGCGCCGAGCGCCTCGGGCTGATGGACAAGGATGCCCTGCTGCTCAATATGGCCCGCGGCGGTCTGGTGGACGAGGATGCGCTCAAGGCGATGTTGAAGGATGGCCGCCTCGCCGGCGCCGGACTCGACGTGTTCGCCGACGAACCGCCCACCGACCTCGAGTTGCTGAACCTGTCCAATGTGCTGGCGATGCCCCACCTCGGCGGCAGTTCGGAGGAAGCGGTGCTGGCCATGGGCCGGGCCGCCATCCGCGGCCTCGACGACAACCGCATCCCGGGCCCCGACTGGCCCCTACCGGCGCCGATCACATCAGGCGGGTAACGGCAGGATAAGCGTCACCACCGTACCCCGGTTGCGGGCCGAGGTGAGGTCCAAACCGCCGCCATGCAGTTCCACCAGCCGCGCCGCCAGGGTCAGGCCCAGCCCGGCACCGTCGCCACCGCTGCCCGCCGCGCCGCGCGCGAAAGGCGCCATGACCTTCTCACGCTCGTCTCGGGTCAGGCCGACGCCGGTGTCCCGCACCTTTACGACCATGGCTTCCTTGCGCTTCTCAGCCGACAGGGTGACCTGGCCGCGGGGCGGCGTATAGGCGACCGCGTTTTCCAGCAGGCAGGCCACGGCCAAGGACAGACGCCGTTCGTCGGCCTCCAGGCAGCCGATGTCCAGCGGGCACTCCAGGGTGAGCGCCAAATCCTTGTGCCGGGCCCGCTCCCGCACCAGCAGCAGGGTTCGGGCCAGAAGCGCGTGCAGGTCAACCGTCCGCCGATCCGCTGTCGCCAGCCCGGCGTCGATGAGCGCCAGCTCCAACGCATGGTCGAGCACCCGGCCGAGAGTGGCGGAGGCCTGCCGGATGCCCTCCACGTAGGTCCCCTGACGGGGCGTCAGCTCGCCGAACAGGCCCTCGCCCAGCATATCGGCGAAACCGCTAATGGTGGTCAGCGGCCCCCGCACCTCGTAGGAGAGATTGCCCAGGAAGGCCCGCTTGATCGCTTCGGCGTCCCTCATGGCATCGTCCCGCGCCGCCAACGCCCCCGCCAGACGGGTGCCGTCGCTGACGTCCAAATGCCGCAACAGGACCGAACCGTCGGGCAACGGCACCTGCGCCCAGGCGACCGTTCGCCCGTCGGCCAGGGACAGGCGCCCTTCGGCCGGTCGGCGCGACAGGATGAAGGTGGGCTCCACGGGTTGCGTGGATTCGCCATCGGCCAGCCGCGAGGCCATGACGGGCGTCAAGTCCCGCAGGTGGACTCCCGGTTGCAGCGATTGTTCCAAACCCCACAAATCCTTGAAGGCGGCGTTCCCGGTGGCGAGCCGCCCGTCGGCGCCGAACACCGCCGCCCCCTCCAGCAGATTGTCGAGGGATGCCCGCTGCACGGCGGTCAAGGCGTTGAGCGACCGTTCCAGCTCCAGACGCTCGGTCACGTCCTCGTCGAGCCATAAGAGGCCCCCTTGCGCCCGCGCCCGCGCCAGTCGCCGTACCACCCGGCCGTCGGGCCGGTGAAGAAGGGTCTGTTCCGGTGCCGGAGGGGCGCGGAGGGAGGCCAGCAACCGGCGCCGCTCCGCCGCCGGGTCCGCGCTTTCGGCCAGGCGCCGGTCGGCCCGCAGCCGGTCGAACAAATCGCCCAAACCGGGCCGGCGCGCCAACCAAACGGCGTCGAGCCCCCACAAACGGCTGAAAGCATCGTTGAACCGGACCAGCCGCCCGTCGCCGTCGAACGCCGCCACCCCGACGCCCAGGGCATCGAGCAGGTCGTCGTCGTGCGGAGCTTCGAGCGGTCGCGGGCTGGGTATGCTCACCCGTGCATCTTATACCAACGGGCATTTGAGCCGGCCATTCCTCGTCCCGGAATGGACATAGGGGTTTGAAATGGACGGGTCTGAGATCGGTGAGCGTTTGAACTGACCCGCCATTGCCCTCTTCGTCAATGCCGGGGTCGATCCACTGCTGCCGGGTTCAGGGCAAGCGCGGTTGGCTGGATCGGCCAATTTCGAGGCGTTTCAGGGCACGTCTCTCGATCGCGACACGCTTGCGACGACAGCTTCCCCCAAACCGTCATGCGCGGGCTCTTATGTCCGTTTTCAAGGTTTGAGGCATGGATTTCGTCTCCGTGCAACGGACTGTGGGTGGTTGTAGCCTGCCCAGGGCTGGAGGCGGCGGGTGAGACGACGGTGGATCAAGCTCTTATGCGCGGGTTGGCTACCGCATTTCCGTTTTTGCGTCCCGGGGCTGCCTCTGTCTTGTCGCGCGGGTCCTGATGGCCGCAAAGCCCGGTCGAGGGTTCCCCAGTACCTGCGCCGCCGCCCCCAGCCGTGGGCATGGGATCGGGTTGTGTCGCGGGGTTGGAATGTCTGGGCGGCGATATCTCCGCTGCTGCTGGTTGGGGTTGGCGGATCAGTGGCCAGCGGTTTCCGCCGGCGCGGTGTGGCGGGCGATGTCCCACAGGAAGGCGGCCATTTCGCGGGCGATGGCGACGGTGACCAGGTTGGCGGGCTTGCCGCGGGCGGTCATCTGGCGGAAGCGGGCGCAGAGCCGGCGCTGGGCCTTCCAGGCGATGTCCTGGACGGCGCCCTCGAGGGGCTCCAGCTTGGCCCGCTTGGCGGTGGCGACGCGGGCCGGCAGGCGATAGCTCCAGGCGCCTTCCACGAGGATGCGGCGCAGGCGGCTGTTGCCGGCCTTGGTGATGGCACCGCGGCGCTGGCGGGAGCCACTGGAGTGCTCGCTGGGAACCAGGCCGAGATAAGCCATGAGCTGGCGCGGGTTGTCGAAGCGCCGGAAGTCGCCGACCTCGGCGCAGGCGGTGACGGCGGCCAATTGGGAGACCCCGCGCAGGCCTTGGAAGGCGGCAACGACGGGGGCCATCGAGACGGGGGCCATCGAGTAGTCGGGCAGCAGCCTGGTGATCTCCTGGTCGAGGCTTTGCAGGCGCGCCTTGGCGGCGGCGGCGGCGATGGCGCGCCGGGCGTCCTCGAAGACGATCTGCTGGGCCGCATGCTCGAAGGTCTGGGTGTCGAGCCAGCGCTCGTGGGCGCGGCTCCAGTTGCTGAGCCCTTGCCAAATGCGATCGTGGCGCAACAGAAAGCTGTGCAGTTGCTGGCGGGTCTGACGCAGCGCCCGCATGGCGGCCTCGCGGGCGCGCACCAGATCGCGCATCGCCTCGTGGGCCGCATCGGGCACCCACACCGCCGTCAGCTGGCCCGCCCGGTGCAACCGCGCCAGGTCCAGCGCATCGCGGCGGTCGGTCTTCACCCGCCGCCCCGCCGCCTTGGGGATCAGCGATGGCGCCACCACCATGCAGTCATGGCCCAGGCGCTTCGCCAGGCGATGGATCCCATAGCCGCACGGGCCGGCCTCGTAGCACAGCGCCAGAGCGCCGTGGCGCGCCGCCAGCTTGCCGAGCATGCCGGCAATCTCCCTCGGCCGGTTGGCGATCTCGCCGATGAACACCGCCTCGGGGCCAACGTCCGGTCCCGCCACCGCCACCGAGATGCTCATCTTGTGCACGTCCAGTCCAATCGTCGTGATAGTCTCCGTCATGGCTCGTCTCCTGTGCATGAGGACAGGCGCCGAAGCGGCGCAGCCCTCGATCGTTGCACATCGAGGCGAGCCGCCTCCAAGGACATACAGTCTTGTCCCGCGTATCCATTTACCCGCCCCCGCCGGAGTCCGCCCTGTTCCATGGATTGCCGGGACGAGCCCGGCAATGACAAGGGGGGGTGGCGACGGGCGCGGACTTAACCGGATCGCAGTGGACGCGATCCGGCAATCCACCAGGCACCGGGCGTGGCGTCCGCCATGCCCGGTGGGTGCCCGCGTCAAGCGCGGGCATGACGGCCAAGGAGGGTAGAGGGCCCGGGGGTCACGGGGGTGCCCCCGGATTCAACAAGCGGGGGACGCCCCCGCGGCCCCGGTGGTGCGTGGCCGGCGTAACCTTGAGTCAGATCTTTGGCTCACTGGTCTGAGACCCGTCCCTACGCACCACCCATTCCTTTGTCGGGACGGGGTCCGGACCCGCCCGCCGCGGTCAGTAGCGGTAGTAATCCGGCTTGTAAGGCCCCCCCGCGCCGACGCCGATGTATTCCGCCTGCTGGGCCGTCAACGGGGTGAGCTGGGCGTTGAGCCGCGCCAGGTGCAGGCGCGCTACTCGCTCGTCCAGGTGCTTGGGCAGGACGTACACCTCGCGCTTGTAGTTCTTGTGGTTCTCCCACAGCTCGAGCTGGGCCAGCACCTGGTTGGTGAACGACGCGCTCATCACGAAGCTGGGATGGCCGGTGGCGCAGCCCAGGTTCACCAGCCGCCCTTCGGCCAGCAGGATCAGGCGCTTGCCGTCGGGGAACTCGATCTCGTCCACCTGCGGCTTGACGTTGTGCCACTTATAGTTTCTGAGCGCCTCGATCTGGATCTCCGAATCGAAGTGGCCAATGTTGCAGACGATGGCCCGGTCCTTCATCTGGCGCATATGGTCCAGCGTGATGACGTCGATGTTGCCGGTAGCGGTGACGAATATGTCGCCCACCGGCGCCACCTCGTCCATGGTTACCACCTGGTAGCCTTCCATGGCCGCCTGGAGGGCGCAGATGGGATCGATCTCGGTGACCACCACCCGGGCGCCCTGGCCGCGCAGGCTGTCGGCCGAGCCCTTGCCCACGTCCCCGTAGCCGCAGACCACGGCCACCTTGCCGGCCAGCATCACGTCGGTGGCCCGCTTGATGCCGTCGACCAGGCTTTCCCGGCAGCCGTAAAGGTTGTCGAACTTGGACTTGGTGACCGAGTCGTTGACGTTGATGGCGGGCACCGCCAGGGTCCCCGCCTTGGCCATCTCGTAAAGCCGGTGGACGCCGGTGGTGGTTTCCTCCGACAGGCCGCGGACGTCCTTCAACAGCTCCGGGTGGTCGTCGTGCATGAGTTTGGTCAGGTCGCCCCCGTCGTCGAGGATCATGTTGGGCGTCCAGCAGTCGGGTCCGGTGATGGTCTGGTCGATGCACCACCAGAACTCCTCCTCCGACTCCCCCTTCCAGGCGAAGACGGGAATGCCTTCGGCGGCGACCGCCGCGGCGGCCTGGTCCTGGGTGGAGAAGATGTTGCAGGAACTCCAGCGGACGGTGGCGCCGAGCGCCGTCAGGGTCTCGATGAGCACCGCGGTCTGGATGGTCATATGCAGGCAGCCGGCGATGCGCGCGCCCTTCAGCGGCTTGTCGGCGCCGTAGGCCTCGCGCAGGGCCATCAGGCCGGGCATTTCCGTCTCGGCGATGGCGATCTCCCGCCGGCCCCAGTCGGCGAGGGACAAATCGGCTACCTTGAAGTCGTCGGTCGCGGTCATGGGGTGCTATCTCCGCAGAGTCAATTGGGAACCGGGTTGCCGGCTCTTTAGCAGCCGAGCCGCCCAGCCCGCAAGCACCCTTCCGGTCAAGTGGCGAGCGAAAACCCGTCGAGGGCGGCGGCGATGCGTTTGGGGTCCGTCTCCGACAGCACCGCCTCGGCATGGCGAACCGCTTCGGCGAGGCGAAGCGACCGGATGCGGCGCTTCACCCGGGGAATACTGGCCGCCGCCATGGACAATTCCCGGATCCCCATGCCCATCAGAAGGGCGGTACAGCGGGGATCGCCCGCCATCTCGCCGCACACGCTGACCGGAACGCCGGCCCGCGCGCCCGCGTCGGCCGCGAAGCCGATGAGCCGGAGGACCGCCGGATGAAGCGGATCGAACAACGGCGCCACCTGCTCGTCGATCCGGTCGATGGCCAGGGTATACATGGTCAGATCATTGGTGCCGATGGCCAGGAAATCGCTCGCCCGCACCAACGCGTCCGCCGAAAGGGCGGCCGCCGGCACCTCGATCATCACCCCCAGGGGCGGCAGGGACTCGGCCATGGGAAGACCGCGCTCGCGCACCTGGCGCGCCGCCCGACGAAGCACTGCCCGGGCCCGGCGCACCTCGGACACGTTGGTCACCATGGGCAGCAGGATGCGCAGGTTGCCGTGGGCGCCGGCCCTTAAGATGGCCCGGAACTAGGCCGACAGCACGTCAAGCCGGCGCAAGGACAGGCGGATGCCGCGCAGGCCAAGGGCCGAAGACGCGCTGGCGCCGAAGTCGCCGGCCAGGGCCTCCGATATCTTTTCGCCGCCGACGTCGACGCTGCGCACGGTCACCGGGTGGCCGTCCGCCCGGGTCACGATGTCGCGCAGAATGGCGAACTGCTCGTCCTCGCTGGGCAGGTCGGGTCGGTTCATGAACATGAACTCGGTGCGCAGAAGGCCGATCCCCTCGGCCCCCATCTGGCGCACCACGGGCATCTCCACCGGCAACTCCACGTTGGCGCGCAGCGTGACCGCCGTTCCGTCGTGGCTGACCGCGGGGCGATTGCGCAGCCCCGCCATGCGGCGCACCTGTTGGCGTTGTCGTCCCCGGCGGTGGCGGAAGGCCTGCGCGGTCTCGGAACGGGGATGGACGATAACGACGCCCTCCTCGCCGTCGACAATGAGGGG
The DNA here is from genome assembly GCA_965247705.1 of Rhodospirillales bacterium. Taxonomy (GTDB): domain Bacteria; phylum Pseudomonadota; class Alphaproteobacteria; order Rhodospirillales; family CAMCUA01; genus CBDFHV01. The sequence continues at coordinate 31,750 of CBDFHV010000085.1, forward strand.
ATCTCCGGACCGCACCACATCCGTCAGTCCGGCGGCGCCGAGGACGGCGGGAAGACCCAGGGCCCGGGCCATGATCGCCGTATGCCCTTCCACCCCGCCCATGACGGTGGCGAGTCCGTTGACCCGCCGGGGATCGAGAAGGGCGGTGTCGGCGGGAGTCGACTCGGTCGACACGACGATACTGTTGCGCACCAGGGTTTCGCGCTTGGTGGCGCCGCCCCGGCTCAAGTTGCGCAGCAACCGCGCCGCCACTTCCCGGATGTCTTCGAGGCGGGCGGCAATGTAGGCGTCGTCCATGGCGGAGAAAACCGCCGCGATTTCCGCCAGCTCGGCCTGGACCGCGGCCTCGGCGTTGATCCTGTCCTCGACAATGCGCCGCTCCACGCCCCGAACCAGCCGCGAGTCCCTCAGCATCTGGAGATAGGCTTCGAACAGGAAATCCATTTCTTCCGCCACCGGCCCTGGAAGCGCCTTGATTCGGCTGCGCAGGGACGATACCTGCCGCCGCGTGCTGCCAACGGCGCGGTGGAAACGGGTTGCCTCCGCCTTGGCCCGGTTGGCCGGTATCGAGTAGGCGGGGACGGACAGAACGCCGCCATTGCGCACATGGGCGACGCCGAAGCCGATACCCGGCGATACGGGCAGCCCATGGAACGTTCTCTCGCGGTGTTTCGGTGCTCGCATGATGTTGGCGCGGTCCTTCACACTTCCTCGAAGCCGGCGGCGATCAAGTCGCCGAGGGCATCGATGGCGGCTTGGGCGTCCGGCCCTTTCGCTTCCAGGCGAAGCTCGATTCCCGGCGAGGCCGCCAGCATCATCAGCCCCAGAATCGAGGCGCCCGAGACCGTCTGACCGCCGCGGCTGACCGTCACCGGGGATCGAAAGGTCCCGGCCAGCTTCACGAACCTGGCCGCCGCCCGGGCATGAAGGCCTCGCTCGTTGCAGACCGTGGCGGTCCGCCGATGGATCGTCCCGCCGCGCCCGGTTCCGTCTCCTAGGGACCCGTTTGCGCTCATGCCTTTTCCTGCGTCAGCAGGCGGGAGGCGATGTTGATGTATTTCCGCCCCGCGTCCTGCGCCGCCGCCGCCGCGGTTTGCAGGTCGGCTTCCTTGCGCACGCTGGCCAGCTTGATCAGCATCGGCAGATTAATGCCCGCGAGGACTTCCACGTTGGCCTCTTCCATGATCGAAATCGCGAGGTTCGACGGCGTGCCGCCGAACATGTCGGTCAGCAGGATGACCCCTTGGCCGGCGTCGACCTTGGCGACGCAGTCGACGATCTGGCGCCGCCGCGCCTCCATGTCATCGTCGGCGCCGATGCAGACGGTACCGACATTGCTCTGTGGACCGACCACGTGCTCCAGAGCCGCCACGAATTCGTCGGCCACGCGGCCATGGGTAACAAGCACCATTCCGATCATCTAATCGACTCCTCGGACGTCAACGGGCTAGTCCGGATTTGTCACGAACGTTTCTAAAGTAAAGGTTTTTGTTGTCTTGGTGGCGTTTTCGGATTGCGTTGAGGGCGCTTTGGCCGGTTGCGGGGCATCGCGGCGGCCTGGCCGCGTTTCGTGGACGGTTTTGGCGGTTTCGAGGCATGCTGAATGGTGCGCTGTCGCTGCGCGTGACGGGGCTTGTGTTGTCTTGGCGGCGGTCTATCCGGGCTTGAGCCGTGCGGCGGCGAGATGGAACAGGGCCTTGTCCGGGCAGGCGGTCGATAGATGCAGGCGGACGCGCCGTGTGTTGCGGATGACGACGGCGCCGATGTTCAGCAGCTTGAGGCGGATGGTGCCGGCCTGGGCGCGGGCCATGTCGGTGCGCTGGAGGGCGAGGCGGCGGATCGCCTCGATCAGGCTGTAGGCGAGCGACGCGGCGATCAGGCGGAACTGGTTGGGCCACCAGTCGTGACACGAGGTGCGGTCGGCGAACAGGTCGAGCTGCTGTTCCTTGATGCGGTTTTCCATCTCGCCACGCTGGCAGTAGAGGCGGTCGTAAAGCGACCGGCCGTCGCCTTCGAGGTTGGTCACTACATAGCGCGGGTTGGCGCCCTTGGCGCCGTGCTCGAGGCGCGCGATCACGCGGCGGCGCCTGGTCCATGTCTTGGCGCCGTAGCGGAGTTCGGCGAACAGGCGCTGCTTCTCGCCGTTGTGCCGATACGCCGCCTCGGCCGCGGCCATCGCCGGCTCGGCATCCCGGTTGAGGCGCGCGTTCTTGGCCAGGCCGACGATGTAGCCGACATCATGGCGCTCGCACCACGACAGCATCTTGTGCCGGCAGAAGCCTGAATCGGCGCGCAGGATGATGCGCACATCCGGCCAGACCTCTCGTAAACGCCCGACCAACAGGGCCAGGATCGCCCAGGCATGCTTGGCGCCATCGACGTTCGACGGCCTCAGGTAGCTGACCAAAAGGCGGTCGCCGCAAAAGACATAGAGCGGCAGGAAGCAGTAGTGATCGTAATAGCCATGGAAGAAGCGCCCCACCTGGTGCCCATGCACCGCATCGTCGGTGGCGTCGAAGTCCAGCACCAGCTCCTTCGGCGCCCGATCGAACGCGGCGATGAAGGCCTCGACCATGGACACATGCGCCGCCCACGCCCAGGCCCGGTCCGCCGCCCGATCAAGCCGGCCGACGGTCGACGGGCTGGCAAGACGCCGGTCGCGCCCGACCGCCGTCTGCAGCGCCAGGTCGTCGCGCAAACCGGCATGGTCATTGACGTCTTCGTGGCCCAGCGCGATCGCGTACACCCGCTGGCGCAGCAACGCCACAAGCCGGTGCGCCACCTTGCCCGCCTGGCGCCCGTCGTCGAGCCGGCGCGCCAAGCCCGACAGCAAGCCGAGCCGGCGGTCCGCTAAAGCCAGAAGCGGCGCCCCGCCGTGCGACGAGATATCGCCGCCGGCAAAATCCGCCTCGACCCGACGACCGCAACAGCGTGGAAATTCGATCTTCGAAAGGGTACAATCCGTCACCGCCGTTCCCCTGCGTTTGACACAGTCTAAGCACCTGAATCATAACGCATATTAGGGGGCGGCGGTGACCTTTTCGTGAATCTTTCGGGCTAGTGGTCTGGCTCCCCATCCGGGAGATCCCGATGGTGGATATGGACGCGCTGATCCGAGTCGCGCATCCAGGCAGCAAGGCGTTCGGCGATGAAGACGGACCGGTGGCGCCCGCCGGTGCAACCGAAGGCGACCGTCAGGTAGCTCTTGCCCTCCGCCGCATAGCGCGGCAGCAGCGGCGCCAGCAGCGCCGTGAGCCCGTCGAAGAACGGCTGGAACCCCGGATCGTCGCGAATGTAGTCGCCCACCGCTGGATCCCGTCCGCTTTGGGCACGAAGCGCCGGGACGTAGTGGGGATTGGTCAGGAATCGGACATCGAAGACCAGGTCGGCGGATCGGGGCAGGCCGCGGGCGAAACTGAACGAGTTGACGAAGATCGACAGGCCCGCGTCGTCGATCGAGCCGAAATGTCCCGCCAGCATGCGTTTCAGCTCGCCGGGACCGACGCCGGCGGTGTCGATTACCACGTCCGCCTTGCGGCGCAAGTCGCGCAGGAGCCGTCGCTCCATGGCGATTCCGTCGCTGACCGGCCGATCGACGGCCAGGGGATGGCGATGTCGGGTCTCCGCGTAGCGGCGCCGAAGCCCGTCGTCGTCGCACTCCATGAATACGACCTTGACCTCCACGTCACCCTCGCTGGCCAACTTGTCGAACGCGGCGAGAAAGGAATCGACGCCAAAATCCCGGGTGCGGATATCGGCGCCGACGGCAAGCTGGCGCTGCAGTCCGGGATCGGAAAAGTCCCCCTGGATCGGCGCGACCAGGCTGGGGACCAGGGACAGCGGGATGTTGTCGACAGCTTCGTAACCCAGGTCCTCCAAGGCCTTGAGCGCCGACGACTTCCCGGCCCCCGAAAGGCCCGTCACCACCAGAACCCGGCGGCGAGCTTCGGAACGCGGGGCGGCGGCCGGGGCGAGGGCAGGCTGGCTCTCTTCGCTCATCGGACGGTGCCTATATGACCCACGGCCACCGATAGGGCAAGGCGCACCTTGGCGGCGGCGGAAGCCTCCCAGGGAACGAGACGGACCAGCTTCACGGGCACGCCGACCTCGTTCCACGCTTCCTCCTCCGGCAGGCGGTCGACCGGCGATCGGTCTGCCATGTCCGCCGCCAGTCGGATCGGCGCCTCGGCCCGGTAATCAAGGCGCAGAACGCCCAGTCCGCGAACTTCGATCAGCCCCGCCAGCGCCGCCGGCGCCGATGCCACCGGAGTCCCGTCGCGCACCGTCACGGCCACCCTGTCGTCGGCCACCAGTTCGGCGCCGCCGTCGATGAGGCGCAGCGCCAGATCGGACTTGCCGCTGCCTGGCGGGCCCAAAAGCAGGACTCCTTGGCCGTTCACGGCAATGCAGGTTGCATGAACCTGGGGCATGGCGGACGGCAGGGTGGCGGCGGGCGGCGGCCGAGTCAATGCGTCCGCCGCGCCCTGCCCGAGGTGGATGCGGGGTCAGGGGGCAGGCGAATCAGAAACCGCGCGCCGATCACGTTGCCTGCCCCGTCCCGCCGATTGGCGGCGGTGATCGTGCCGTCGTGGGCGGTGACGATCTGGCGAGAGATGCTCAGCCCCAACCCCGAATGGGTGCCGAAGGCCTCGCCCTCGGGCCGCTGGGTGTAGAAGCGTTCGAATATGCCATCCTCCTTGCCCTCGGGAATGCCCGGGCCACCATCGTCGACGGCGACGCAGATCCAGGGCCCGTCGCCGAACAGCTCGATTCGGATGACCCCGTCATCCGGACTGAACGAATCGGCGTTGTTGAGCAGATTGCGCAACACCTGAAACAGTCGGTCTTCCATGCCGCTGACCACGAACGGCCCGTCCCCAGAGATGCTCACCTCAATGGGGGGGCGGATTCCGCCAGCGTCCTCGCCATCGCTCACCGTGGCATACATGTCGGCCAAAGTCGTGACCATGGCCGACAGGTCGACCGGGCCGATCTGGCCGCGGGACAGCTCGGCATCCAGTCGGGACGCGTTGGAGATGTCGGTAATAAGTCGGTCCAGGCGCGCCACGTCGTCGACGATGATCTCCATCAGGCGCCGTTGCTGTTCGGGGTCCTTGATCCGGGCGGCGGTCTCGACGGCGCTGCGCAACGACGTGAGGGGGTTCTTGATCTCGTGGGCCACGTCGGCGGCGAACCGCTCGATGGCGTCGAGACGCTGCCACAGGGCCTCGGTCATGTCCCGCAAGCTGTGGGCCAAATCGCCGATTTCGTCCCGCCGGCGGCCGAAATCAGGGATGTCGTACTGCCGGCTGTGGCCGTGGCGCACCCGCTGAGCCGCTTCCGATAGCCGATGAAGGGGGCGGGCGATGGTGCCGGCCAGGTAGATCGACAGCAATATGGTGATCGAAAGCGCCACTCCGAACACGGTGAGGATGTCGAGCCGCACTTCCAGCACCGCCTCTTCGATCTCCGGCGCCTCCCGCGACAGCATCACCGCGCCAAGAACCTGCTTGTAGCGCTGCACCGGCACCGCCGCCACCAGCAGGAGGGTACCGTCCGGCAACTGCCGAACGGCGCGGGCGACATCTCCCGTCAAGGCCCGGCGAACGACCGGGTCGAAGCCGGCTTCCTCTGGCGGGCGCTCCATGTGGGATGGGAACGAGTCTTCGCCGGACAGCCATCGCACCAGTCCGTCGTAGACCTCGAACGTCGCGGAGGCGATGCGATCGATCGGTTCCCGGCCTTCCTCCGGCGGCGGCAGGCGGCGAATTTCGACGGCACCGCTGTTGCCCGGCAGCAGGCGACTGTCGGCGATCAATCCGCCGTCGACGGCGACCAGGCGGGCTCGGGTGCCGGTGGTGATCGCCAGCCGGCGCACCATGGGCCGCGCCACGGACGGCTGAAGCGTCTGGCGGATCGCATTCTCGGCCACCGCGCCCTCGCCCAGGGCGCCGGCGACGATGCCCGCGCGGATGCCCAGGGAGTCCTGGGCGCTGGCGATCAAGCCCTTGCGATAGTCCCCCAGGTAGAGAAGACCCACGACCGGGATGGCCAGGGCCAGGACGTTGATGGCCAGGATGCGGAGGAGCAGGGGCGATGGTCGTCGTCGTCGCCCCACGTCCGTCATGCCCCCCGTCTTCATGCCCCCAGTCTTCATGCCCCCAGTCTTCATGCCCCCAGTCTTCATGCCCTCCGACTTCATGCCCCCGTCGCCATGCCCCTTATCGCCGTGGCCGTCGCCGGCGGTCAGGTGGCGCGGTAACGGTAGCCGACGCCGTAGAGGGTTTCGATATGCGCGAACTCGGTGTCGACCATCTTGAATTTCTTCCGCATGCGCTTGATGTGGCTATCGATGGTGCGGTCGTCCACGTAGATGTTCTCGCCGTAAGCCGCGTCGATCAGCTGGTCACGGCTCTTCACGTGTCCGGGACGCCGGGCCAGACCCTCGAGCAAAAGGAACTCGGTGACCGTCAGGTCGACATCATGGTCTTTCCAGGCACACATGTGGCGATCCCGGTCCAGCATCAGGTTGCCTTGTCGAAGGACTGGCTCGCTCTTGCCGTCGCCCTTTTCGTCCCGCCCCCGGCGGCGCAGTACGGCGCGGATACGCTCGATTAGCAGGCGTTGGGAGAACGGTTTCTTGATATAGTCGTCGGCACCCAGGCGCAGTCCCAGGACTTCGTCGATCTCCTCGTCCTTGGAGGTGAGAAAGATGACGGGGAGGTCCGACGTCTGTCGCAATCGACCCAGCAGCTCCATGCCGTCCAGGCGTGGCATCTTGATGTCGAGGACGGCCAGGTCGGCCGGCTCGCGGCCCAGGCCGTCGAGGGCCGCGATACCATCGGCATAGGCGCGCACCTTGTACCCTTCGGCTTCCAATGCCATGGATACTGACGTCAGGATGTTGCGGTCGTCGTCCACCAGGGCGATGGTGAGGGGCATGATTCCATCTCCAATGAGTTCGGGACGTTTTGATGGCGCAATGTGGCGGAATTATAACCGCGGTGCCAAGACAGCCATGACAGCATTATTCATCCCCCACCCGTTGGCCGGCTGACTTCACCGTGAAATCCTTCGGCCCCCTGGTTCGCCTGCTGCGCAACGCCCTGCGGGATCTGGCTCCCGTCATCCTGGTCATCACGGTCTTTCAGGTCGCGGTCATCAAGCAGCCGTTTCCAGACCTTGCGGGGATTCTGGTGGGACTGGTCTGCGTGGTGTTGGGGCTGGCCCTGTTCGTCCAGGGCCTGGAAATCGGGCTGTTTCCCATCGGCCAGGCCATGGCCGCCGCTTTCGCCCGCAAGGGCAGTCTGTGGGCGCTTCTGGCCTTCGCCTTCTGCCTGGGGTTCGGCACCACCGTCGCCGAACCCGCCCTGATCGCCGTCGCCCATGAGGCCGCCGACGTGGCCGCCGAGGCCGGCGCCATCGACATGGACGAGGCGGTGCGGACCCGATACGCCAACCTGTTGCGGGCGACGGTCGCGGTGGCCGTAGGCTTGGCGCTGGTGGTCGGCGTCTTGCGCATCCTCAAGGGCTGGTCCCTGCCTGTCCTGATCATCGGCTGCTACGTCATCGTGGTCGCCCTGACCACCGTGGCACCGTCCGAAATCGTCGGAATCGCATACGATTCCGGCGGCGTTACCACGTCCACCATTACCGTTCCCCTGGTCGCCGCCTTGGGCGTGGGCCTGGCGTCGAGCATCCGCGGCCGCAATCCTTTGATCGACGGATTCGGGTTGATCGCCTTTGCCAGCGTCACGCCGATCATGTTCGTACTCGTTTTCGGCATGGTGGTCTGATGGCCGTGCAGATCCTCGGCACCTTCTGGTCGACCGTTCTGGACGTGTTGCCGATCCTGTTCATCCTGATCGGCTTTCAGGTCGTGGTGATTCGCCGACCCCTGCCCAACCCGCGCCGCCTGGCCCTGGGGTTCGCCTACGTTCTGGTCGGCATGACCCTGTTCCTGGTCAGGCTGGAGCAGGCCCTGTTCCCCCTCGGCGAGACCATGGCGCGGCAGTTGACCGATCCCACCTTCATCGGTGTCGATCCGACCGGCCCTGTGGACTGGCGCGACTACGGCTGGGTCTATGCTTTCGCCGCCGCGATCGGCTTCGCCACCACCATCGCCGAGCCCGCCCTGATCGCCGTGGCCCTGAAGGCCGAGGAGATCTCCGGCGGCGCCATCAGCGCTTTCGGCTTGAGGATCGCGGTGGCGGCGGGGGTCTCCATTGGCGTTGCGGTGGGGACCTTCCGCATCGTCACCGGGACCCCGTTGCCCCTCTACATCATCGCCGGCTACGTCGTTATCATTCTTCAGACCATACGGGCATCCCGCCGCATCGTGCCGCTGGCCTACGACTCGGGTGGCGTTACCACGTCCACCGTGACGGTGCCGGTCGTCACCGCCCTCGGGATCGGTTTGGCCTCCACCGTGCCGGGGCGGAGCCCGCTGATCGACGGCTTCGGCTTGATCGCCTTCGCCAGCGTGTTCCCTATAATGTCTGTCCTTGGTTACGCCATGCTGGGCGACTGGCAACGGCGGCGGCGCCAGGGCCGCAAGACGGAGACCAAACCATGAACCTCAAACTGATCGTGGCGCTGGTCAACGACGAAAAGACCGACACCATCCTCGAGGCGGCGCGCCATTCCGGCGCCACGGGCGCCACCGTCATCTCCAGCGTCCGCGGCGAAGGACTGAAGCCGGAAAAGACGTTTCTGGGCCTGGAATTCACCGGCAGTCGGGACGTCGTCATGTTCCTTGTCGCCGAGCCCCGGGCCCGCGACATCCTGGAAAGCATCAACCGGGTGGGTCGATTCGACGAGGAACCGGGAACGGGCATCGCCTTCCAGATGGCGATCGAGGACGCGGTGGGATTGAAGAGCCAAACGCCGGTGTTGAAGCACGAGATCGAGGAAGTCCTATGAGCGAGCATCCAATTATCCGTGTCGCCGACGTGATGACTCCAGAGGTGCGCGTCATCGACCCCATGGCCACGGTCCGCGATGCGGTGCGCATGTTGCGCGAGTCGGACGTCAGTTCCCTGGCCGTCGACCGCCGCGATCCGACGGACGAGTTCGGCCTGGTCGTCGTCACCGACATCGCCCGCGAAGTGATCGGAATGAACCGTTCCCCCGACCGGGTCAATGTCTACGAGATCATGACCAAACCCGTGCTTACCCTGCCGGCGGAGATGAACGTGATGTACGCGGTTCGCCTGCTGACCCGGTTTCAGCTGGCGCGCTCCCTGGTCATCGATCACGACCGCATGCCCGTGGGCATCGTGACCCTGCGCGACATCGTGATGCGCCACATCGGCGATGCGGAGGCTGGAAAATAGACGCCACGCCGTCACCGGGCCTGGGCGCGCGCCGGCTGGTCCGCGGGACCCTTTCGGCGGCCCTGGCGACGGCCCTGGCCAAGGACGGCGGCCGGCCCTACGCGTCCCTCGTCACCATCGCCTGCGATCACGACGGCAGCCCGATCCTGCTGCTGTCGGGTCTGGCCGATCACACCCGCAACCTTGCGCTCGACGACCGGGCGTCCCTTCTGGTGGAAGCGGCCGGCCGGCGGGCCAATCCGCAGACCGGCCCCCGGGTGTCGCTGGTGGGGCGGCTTGCGCCCACCGACGAGACCCGGTGCCGCGACCGCTTCCTCGCCCGTCACCCGTCGGCGGAACGCTACGCCGGTTTCGCCGACTTTCGCTGTTTCCGCATGACTGTGGCGCGGGCTCACTGGGTGGGTGGCTTCGCCGATGCCCGATGGATGGACGCCAAGGCCTATCGCGCCGAACCGGGCGTCGCCGAGACGCTCGCCGCCGCCGAGCCCGGCATCCTGGCGCACATGAACGCCGATCATCGGCAGGCCGTGGCGCTCTATGCAAGGGTTTTGCTGAACCGGCGGGGCGGGCCCTGGCGCCTCACCGGCGCCGATTGCGACGGTATCGACATGCGCGCCCCCCGGTCGGCGGCACGGCTGGATTTCCCCGCCCCGGTGGTCGATGCCCAGGCCTTGCGTGGCCGATTGATCGCGTTGGCCCACGACGCCCGGGGCCGGCTTCCCGCGGCAACGGACCCGTAATGCTTGCCCACTACGCCCGGGTATGTTTTCCTTACTTATCGACCGAGCGCCGTCCGGCCCGCCGGACGGCGATTTTTGCCCGTGGACCGGGAACGGGGAGCCGTAGCCCGCCCGCGGGGACGGCAAGGGGGACGTGATGGGGACCAGCGCCACGGATCGGACCGGGAACGGGAACCTTCTCCGCTGGGTGGACGAGATGGCGGCGTTGTGCAAGCCCGACGCCATCCATTGGTGCGACGGCTCCGATGCCGAGTACGACCGCCTGTGCCAGCAGTTGGTGGACGCCGGCACCTTCCACCCCCTGAGCCCGCAAAAGCGTCCCGGCTGCTTCCTCGCCCGCTCCGACCCCGACGACGTGGCCCGGGTCGAGGACCGCACCTTCATCTGCTGCGCAAAGGAAGAAGACGCGGGTCCGACAAACAATTGGATCGCCGCGGACAAAATGAGAGCCACCCTTGGCGATCTTTTCGACGGCTGCATGGGAGGCCGGACCCTCTACGTGGTGCCCTTCAGCATGGGGCCCCTGGGTTCGCCGATCGCCCATATCGGTATCCAGCTCACCGATTCGGCCTACGTGGCCGCCAGCATGCGAGTCATGACCCGCATGGGACAGCACGTGCTGGACACCCTCGGCGACGGCAAATTCGTCCCCTGCATGCATTCGGTCGGCGCGCCCCTGGCGGCCGGCCAAAAGGACGTGTCCTGGCCCTGCAGCAAGACCAAATACATCGTCCACTTCCCCGAGGACCGGGCCATCTGGTCCTACGGCAGCGGCTACGGGGGCAACGCGCTGCTGGGCAAGAAGTGCTTCGCGCTGCGCATCGCCTCGACCATGGCCCGGGAAGAGGGCTGGCTGGCCGAGCACATGCTGATCCTCGGCATGGAGTCACCCCAGGGGGACACCACCTACGTCAGCGCCGCTTTCCCCAGCGCCTGCGGCAAGACCAATCTGGCGATGCTGATCCCACCCGAAGGGTTCGAAGGCTGGAAGGTCCGCACCGTCGGCGACGACATCGCCTGGATCAAGCCGAACGCGGACGGGACCCTCCATGCCATCAACCCGGAGGCCGGATACTTCGGCGTCGCCCCGGGAACGTCCCATGCGTCCAACCTCAACGCCATGGAGATGCTGACCCGCAACGCCATCTTCACCAACGTCGCCTTGACCGACGACGGCGATGTGTGGTGGGAAGGCATGGACGGCGATCCCCCCGCCCACGCCATCGATTGGAAGGGTCAGGACTGGACCCCCGACAGTGGCCGGACGGCGGCCCATCCCAACGCCCGCTTCGCGGTCTCCGCCAAGCAGTGCCCCAGTTTCGATCCGGCCTGGGACGACCCCAACGGCGTGCCCATCAGCGCCTTCCTGTTCGGCGGCCGGCTGAGCCGCATGTATCCGCTGGTCTATGAATCCTTGAGTTGGGAGCACGGCGTCTTCATGGCCGCCACCATGGGCTCGGAAGCCACGGCGGCGGCCGTCAACCAGGCGGCCATCCGTCGCGATCCCATGGCCATGCTGCCGTTCTGCGGCTACAACATGGCCGATTACTGGGGCCATTGGCTGGACATGGGCAAGACGGTCAATCCGCCGCCCAGAATCTTCCGGGTCAACTGGTTCCGCAAGGACCCAGAGGGGCGCTTCATCTGGCCCGGGTTCGGCGAAAACATGCGGGTTCTCAAATGGGTCGTCGAGCGGGTCAAGGGCACCGCCCAGGCCGTGCAAGGGCCGTTCGGCCTGATGCCGCGGCACCAGGACCTGCATTGGGACGGCCTGGAGTTCGACCGCGGCAGCTACCAGGCGCTGACCACCATCGAGCGGCAGGACGGGCTGGCCGAGGCCGAGGAGATCGGTGTCTACTTCAAGCAGTTCGGCGCCAGGCTGCCGCCGCAACTGGAAACCCAGCGCCAGGCCCTGGCCCGGCGGGTGGCCGAAGCCCCGGCCGTGTGGCACGTGGACGAACAGCCCGAGGCGGCGGAATAGTCGTCCGTGAAGAAAAGTCCTTCGCTGTCGCTCAGTGTACTTTTCTTCAGTTTATCGTCCCTATCCGGTTAAAGCAGGTAGCGCACCCTGCGGTTGAAGACTGTCGACCAGCTCCTTGTAGGTGATGGTGGGTTGGTCCATGGCGCGGCGGAGGACGAAGTCGGCCAGATCGGTGATGCGTGTGCGGCGGTTGAAGCGGTAGCTCCATTCCCGGGCATAGCGCGGCAGGTGCTTGGCGCCGACACCGTGATAGGTGCCGTTGAGCCAGGTCTTCACGTTGGAAAACAGGACATGGACGACCGGCATCAAGCGCTCGGCATTCTTGCCTTCGCCTTGCACGACGGGGTGGTGGCGATAGGTGTCGCGGAGTCCGGCGTACCCCTTGAAGGCGTCGCTGGCGAGGCGGCTTCCGGGCCTGACCGAGGCGCGCACGAAGCCGCCCAGCTCGCGGGCGGTGGCCGCCGGGAGGATGGCGAGCCGCGCCCGGCCGGCGACGAAGCCGCTTCCCTTGATGCCCTTGCCCGGCCCGACCGGCCGCTTCTCGACGGCCATCACCAACAGGCTCTTGTTCGGGTTGGAAAGGCCCCGGCCCCGGCTCTCCGGCTTGCCGCGCCCGCCATAATAACTCTCGTCGACCTCGACCAAGCCCTCGAGCGGAAATTCCGAGCGCTCCGTCAGGGCATGACGCAGCTTATGAGCCATCAGCCACGCTGTCTCGTAGCGCAGATCCAACTCGCGGGACAGCAAAAGGACCGAGACCCCACGCTTGTCGCGCGCCATCCACCACGCCGCCAGGAACCATTTGCGGAGCGGCGTGCGGGTGCGGTGGAAGATCGTCCCCGCCGTCACCGATTCCTGATGACCGCAACGGGCGCATTCGAAGATCCTGGGCCGCGCCGTCATTCGGTAGCTCCGCCGTTCGCCGCAGCGGGCACAGACATAGCCCTGCGGCCAGCGCAGCCGGGCCAGCGCCTCGATGCAGGCCGCTTCCGATCCGTGCCGTTCTTGAAACGCCAACATCCTGCCCATCGCACCGCCCTCCAAAAGCCCGAGACAATGCGATCAGCCTACATCCTCTACGTGAACATAACAAGAACATTTAGGTCGATCCTGTTTTAACCGGATAGGGACGCAGTTTATAGAATGAGAAAGAGAGGTTTGGGGCGGCCCGGCGCCCCTCTTTCGCTTGTTCTCTTTTGCAAGGTCTTGCGCACAAGGGGCGCAAGACCTTGCAAAAGCTGCCAGACACGCCGGATGGCGTGGCTGGGAAGCGGACTCTCAAATCGGCCCGCCGAGCCGCCTCAAGGGCCGATTTGGCCGCCTTGAACCCGGGAAAAAGTACACTGAGCCGAAGGCGAGGGACTTTCTCACGATCAACGGAGTAATCGCCGGACGCGAATCCGCCGGGTCCCCAGAGGTCTCGGCGCGATGTCTGTTGCACCGCAGGACGGGCGGGTCTGAGTCCCGCCCCTCCGCATCCTCCTCGTAGGGGCCGGTCTCAGACCGGCCCGTTTCCCGCTCGCCGCAACATTGCGACGCGCGCGCCGGTTTCAACTTCGCCACCGCGCGGATGTCCCAGTGCAGGAAGCCCAGCACACGCAACAGGCGTGAAAAATAAATATTGTGTCCCCGTTATTGGTCCCAATGACGACCTCCCAGATCGCTGAGGCCGAACGCCTTGCGAAGGAGTGGAGGCTAAAGAATGAGTAGGTGCGTCGCGACCAAGGCCGTACGAATACACTGAGGTCCGGCGACCACCTTCACGGACCTGCGCCACCGCCTTCGCTGTACCGCCTGCGGTTCCCGCAACACCCACCTGATGCACGGCTGGGACGGCTATCCGTTCAGCTATCCGGCGGATTCCACTGTCGCCCACGGGGACACCTCGATCCGGGATCGCGGCCATTGCCGAAGGTGAATCGCGGGCACGACGGCAAGAGACGCTTTCTCAGGCGGTGATGGGATCAGGACGCGCCATGGTGGGAGGAGAGTGGTCCCGAAGCCGAAGCTGTCCTGGCGGCGCGGCATTGCCCCTTAAGCCCTTGAACGCCCCTACTCCTTCTTCGGCTTCCACTCCCGCGCTAGTCGTTGGGCCTCTGTTAATTGCGCCGGAGTGAGGTCTCGGGCGAATTTGTCGCGATTCGCCGCCATATATTCACGTGGTCGGCCAGGTGGTGAGTTCTTGACGGCAAGAATTAGCCACATTTGGGCCCGCACAGGATCCTTGGGGACACGAAAGCCGTTACGGAACCAACCGCCGAGCAGATACTGAGCTTTGGCATGGCCCTGCTCGGCGGCCCTGCGGTACCACTTCACTGCCGCCCCGCCGTCCTGAGGCACGCCCCGGCCGATGTCATACATGAGGCCGAGTTTAAACTGGGCAAGTGCGTCGCCCTGCTCGGCGGCCTTGCCGTACGACTTTAGGGGTTCGGCCTCTTGGACCAGGCTTTCCCCCCGCGACCACCTGACGATCGCCGCGGCGGCCTCGTCAGCCATGCTGCCGAACAATGAATGGTCTTTATTCTCATCGGACCCAACCGTGGAAACCCTATGACGGTGGCTCGATACTTCGAACCATATGACCTGGTCCCCCTTGCTGTCCCGAAGCTCGACTTTGGCGTCAGAGGTGTACGTCCAGCGGCGGCAGCCCGACAACTTCCAATTAATCATCTCCCTGCAAACTCGCTTCAGCGAGAGGCCAGCCGTGAGATGGAGTACGGAAGCCGGTAGGGGCTCTGGCGCCGGGTCCTGAACCTTGGCGAACTCCTTCGACCGCCTGAGGGCCTCGACCAAGCGACGGCGAAAGTAAAGCTGATCCTCGGAACTCGCCCAGCTCCCGGTGATGCCGCCGATGGCGACGACGTCATATCGTCCCGACGACGGCTGCTCTAACACGGCTGCGCTAACAGGCTGAGGTTTGATGATGGTGGTCGGCAGGCCGTTGCATCCACCCAAAACCGCAAGCACCATGGCCACGCCCGCCAGGCGAACCGAGCGGCGGACGCCCCAACCGAGGCTCAACAGCATGACTATGGCGACGACACCGGCCAACTTTGTCCAATTCCACAATTTCCCGTTCCCGTACTACGCCGCTTCCTTCACCTGTTCCACCGCAGCCGCCCCCGGTAGAGGACTTACATGAGGGGGCAGGATCGCCAAGAGGGACAGGGCGTGGAGCAGATGCCGGCAGTAGACATGGGCCATAGTACGCAGCCTCGGCGATCATTCCATGGGCAAGTAGTATATGTCCTTCACCTCATTCGCCGAAAGAGCTTCGTGGGGCTACGAGGTTGATGGGCGGGTTGTTAGCCCCCTGTTCCGAATTGGCCGACGCTGGTCGGTTGGCCCGCTAAAATGCGGACCTGACTAATGGCACCAATTGGTACCCAAATTGGTACCGAAGGAACGTGAAAGGGCGTGAAAGCTGGTGAAGGCGGCGGCTCATGGTGCCCCGAATTCCGCAGATTTCCAGGCTGTCAGGGATAGACGGGGAAGGGGAATGAAGGGGTTGGCCGGCTTAGCAAACCGCCGTCTTCAGCCGCTCGGCCACCCTTCCTGAATCCCGCGGCCGCGTGGGCGCGGGGACAGGTCTTCTAGCCAGCGCCGAGCTTGGCTGTCAATCGACGCATGTTCGGGTGAATTAAGGTGACACGGAATTAAAGTGACACAATACTTATATCCATAGCAAGTTTTCTGAGATCATGTGTCTGGCCCCACTACTGTCCCTACGATTATCGGTGGACAGCTCAGCGCCGCAATTCTTGCACGCCGGCCCAGACCAGGGCCAACCATCCGCCTATCAGCAGAAAGCCACCCAAGGGCGCCGCCCCTTGGACCAGCACTTCCTCGGTCATGCCAAGGGCGTAGAGGATGCCGCTGAAGAGCACGATGCCGGCCTGAAACAGGATTCCCGCCACCAGGGGTGTCCAGTCCCTCGGGTCCCGCTCCGTGAGCCACGCAACCGCCAACAGGGCCAGGGCGTGCCACATGTGGTACTGCACGCCGACGTTGAAGGCGTCCCGGTAGAGGTCGTCGCTGACGGCGAGACCATGGTAGCCGTAGGCGCCGGCCACAACGGCCAGCAGACCGTTGACGCCGGCGAGGATCAGCCACCAGCCCACGGCAACGGAGCGCCGCTGCCCGGCTACGCGCCCGCGGCGACGGCGGCGTCGGCAAGGCGGGCGGGATGGACGAGCTTGTCCAGCATCTCCTTGGGCACCACCTGCCAGAAGCGCCCCAGCACCCGCTCCCAATCGGCCAGCAGCGTGTCCGCGAAGCGGGACTGGGTCTCGAGGGCGTGCTCGGCGACCAGGGCGCGGACCACCTCGGCCCAATGGGCCGTCTCGATGCGCTGCACGATTACCGAATCCTGATTGACCTTGAGGGGAAACGCGTCCTCCGTGTCGTAGACGAAGGCCATGCCGCCGGTCATGCCGGCGGCGAAGTTGCCCCCCGCGGGTCCCAGGATCACCGCCGTGCCGCCGGTCATGTACTCGCAGCCGTTGGAGCCGCAACCCTCGACCACCGCCTCGGCGCCCGAATTGCGCACGCAGAACCGGTCGCCCGCCTGGCCGGCGGCGAACAGCTTGCCGGCGATGGCGCCGTACAGCACCACGTTGCCGATGATGACGTTGTGGTGGGCGACGAAGGGGGCCGAGACCGGCGGCCGCACCATGATGGTGCCGCCCGACAGGCCCTTGCCCACGTAGTCGTTGGCATCGCCGAACACCTCAAGTTTCACCCCTTGCACCGCCCAGGCGCCCAGCGACTGGCCGGCCGATCCGCGCAGGCGAATGGTTATCTGGCCCGGCGCCAATCCGGTCATGCCGAAACGCCGCGTAATCATCGAACTGAGGCGGGCACCGACGCTGCGCTGGGTGTTGTTGACCGAGTAGGCGAGCTGCATCTTCTCGCCCAGTTCGAGGGCGGCGTGGGCATCGGCGATCATTTGGGCATCGAGGGTATCGGGCACTTCGTTGCGGCCCTCGACCGTGCAGTAGGGGGGGTGATCGCCGGTGTCGGCCCGCACCAGGAGCGGGTTCAGATCCAGGTCGTCCAAGTGGGCGCTGCCGCGGCTCACCTGGAACAGAAGGTCCGTGCGGCCGATGATTTCCTTGAGGGACTGGGCGCCGAGGGAGGCCAGGATCTCCCGCACTTCCTCGGCGACGAAGGTGAACAGGTTGACCACCTTTTCCGCCGTGCCGGTGAATTTCTGGCGCAGCGCTTCGTCCTGGGTGCAGACGCCCACGGGGCAGGTGTTGCTGTGACATTGGCGGACCATGATGCAGCCCATGGCCACCAGGGAAGCGGTGCCGATGCCGTATTCCTCGGCCCCCAGCAAGGCGGCGATGACCACGTCGCGGCCGGTTTTGATCCCGCCATCCACCCGCAATCGCACCCGGTGGCGCAACCGGTTGAGGGTCAGCACCTGATGCACCTCGGTCAGGCCCATTTCCCACGGGATGCCGGCGTACTTGATGCTGGACTGGGGGCTGGCGCCGGTGCCGCCGGCATGACCGGACACCATGATCACGTCGGCCTTGGCCTTGGCGACGCCGGCGGCGATGGTGCCGATGCCGGTGCGCGCCACCAGCTTCACGGTGACCCGGGCCTCCGGGTTGACCTGCTTGAGGTCGTAGATGAGCTGGGCCAGGTCCTCGATCGAGTAGATGTCGTGGTGGGGCGGCGGCGAGATGAGGGTGACCCCCGGGGTGGAGTGGCGCAGGGCGGCGATCTCGCCGCTCACCTTGATGCCCATGAGCTGGCCGCCCTCGCCGGGCTTGGCCCCCTGGGCGACCTTGATCTCGATCTCGCGGCAGTTGTTCAAGTACTCGGTAGTGACCCCGAAACGCCCCGAGGCGATTTGCTTGATCGACGAATTGGCATTGTCGCCGTTGGCCCGGGGGCGGAAGCGTTCCGCCGACTCGCCGCCTTCGCCGCAATCCGACTGGGCGCCGATACGGTTCATGGCGATGGCCAGGGTTTCGTGGGCTTCCTTCGACAAGGCACCGTGGGACATAGCGCCGGTGACGAAGCGCTTGCGGATCTCGGTGATTGATTCCACGTCGTCGATGGAAACCGGCGTGCCGGGGCTTTCGAAGTCCCACAGATCGCGCAAGTGAATGGGCGGCATGGCCCGCACCGCTTCGGCGTACTTGCGAAACGTGGCGTAGGAATCGCTGCCCACCGCCGCCTGCAACATGTGGATCTGCAGGCCTTCGAAAGCATGGGGTTCGCTGCCCGACCGGTAGCGGTAGAAGCCGCCCGCCGGCAGTGTGACGACGTCCTCGTCCCAGGCGACCTCGTGGAGCTCCAGGATCTTGTGCTGAATCCCCTGCAGGCCGATGCCCGATAGGCGGGACGGCATGCCAGGCAGGAACTCGGCCACCAGTGCCCGGGACAGGCCCAGGGCTTCAAAGTTGTAGCCGCCGCGATAGGAACTGATCACGCCGATGCCCATCTTCGACATGATCTTCAGCAGCCCGTCATCCACCGCCTGGCGATAGAGGGCGAGCGTGGCCTCCAGGGGGGTATCGCCGAACAGCCCCCGGCGATAGCGCGCGACGATGGTTTCCTCGGCCAGGTAGGCATTGACCGTGGTCGCGCCGACGCCGATCAGAACGGCAAACCCGTGTACGTCCAGGCATTCGCTGGAACGGACGTTAAGCGAGGTGAAGGTGCGCAGGCCCTGCCGGGTCAGGTGGGTATGAACGGCGCCGGTGGCGAGAATCAACGGCACCGAGGCCCGGGCCGGGCCGACGGCGAGATCGCTGAGGGTCACGTGGACGCAACCGCCACGCACGCCGTGCTCCACTTCCCGCTGGATGCGGCTCAAGGCCTCGCGCAGGGCGTTGGCGCCGCCGGCCACGGGCACCGTGCAGTCGATCTCGACCGCCGTCTCGCCGAGGTGCTCGCGCAGGGCTTCGAATTCGGCGTTGAGCACGACCGGCGATTGAAGCTGCAGGAGGTCGCATTGGCTGGCGTCCTCATCGAGGATGTTGCCCAGGTTGCCGAGCCGGGTATTCAGCGACATCACCCGGCGTTCGCGCAGGGAATCGATGGGCGGGTTGGTCACCTGGCTGAAGTTCTGGCGGAAGAAGTGGTGAAGACCGCGATACTTGTCGGAAAGCACGGCCACGGGGGTATCGTCGCCCATGGATCCCACCGGCTCCTTGCCGCCGTCCGCCATGGGCTGGAGGATGAGCTCCAGGTCCTCGCTGCTCCATCCCGCCGCGAGCTGGCGGCGAACCAGGGTCTCGGCATCGAAGCGGGGCGGGCTTGTGGCGCCGCCCTGGATCAGGCTGTCGATCATGGTAATGCCTGTCGCCCAGTCGCCGAAGGGGCGACGGCCGGCCAGCCAATCCTTGATTTCCACGTCGTGGTAGAGACGACCCTCCTCAAGCTGCACGGCGATCATCTGGCCGGGTCCGATGCGGCCTTTCTCGACCACGTTCGCCGGATTCACCTTGACCATGCCGGTCTCCGAGCCGACGGCCAGCAGTCCGTCATCGGTGATCGTGTAGCGCAGGGGCCTGAGGCCGTTGCGGTCCATGCCCGCCAATACCCAACGGCCGCCGAAGGCGGCGATCGCGGCGGGGCCGTCCCAGGGCTCCATGACCGCGTTGCCGTAGGAATAAAGGTCCTTGTGGGCCTGGGGCATGGAGCGCTTGTAGCTCCAGGCATCGGGGATCAGCATGACCTTGGCCATGGGCAGGTCGCGGCCCGCCCGCACCATCACCTCGAATACGGAATCGAGGGCCGCCGAATCGGAACTGCCGGGCTGGACGATCGGCTTCATGTCCTCGATGGCGGCGCCGAACAGGGGGTGGGCCATGCGCGGCTCGTGACAGGTCATCCAGTTGACGTTGCCGCGCAACGTGTTGATCTCGCCGTTGTGGGCGATCACCCGGAACGGCTGGGCTAGCCACCAGTTGGGGAACGTGTTGGTGGAATAGCGCTGATGATAAATGGCGAAGTTGGAGACGAAGCGGTCGTCGTCCAGGTCCGGATAGAAGTCCGTCAGCTGTTCGGCCAGGAACATCCCCTTGTAGATCACCGAACGGCAGGACAGGGAACAGATGTAGAAGTCCTTGATGGTCTCGGACAGAACCGCGTTCTCGATCCGTCGGCGGATGGCGTAGAGGTCGATCTCGAACTGGGCGTTGTCCGACCCCTTGCTGTTGACGATCATGATCTGTTCGATCTCGGGGCGGGTGGCGTCGGCCTTTTCGCCGATCACCGTCACGTCGACGGGAACCTGGCGCCAGCCATAGATGTCGTAGCCCTCGCGGAGCACCTCCGATTCGACGATGCAGCGGCAGCGCTCCTGGGCCGCGTAGTCGGTGCGCGGCAGAAACACCATGCCCACCGCCAGCCGGCCTTCCTGGGCCCGGTGCCCGGTGCGCTCCACATGGGTCTTGAAGAAATCCTGGGGGATCTGAACGTGGATGCCGGCCCCGTCGCCGGTCTTGCCGTCCGCGTCCACGGCGCCCCGGTGCCAGACGGACTTCAGCGCCTCCACGGCGGCCACCACCACCTGGCGGCGGGGCTTGCCGTCGATGGCCGCGACCAGACCGACGCCGCAAGCGTCGTGTTCCTCGGCGGGATCGTAAAGGCCGTCCCTCTCGAGGCGTTCCGCGTTGGCCCGCCAGTCACGGACAAAGGCAAGCGCCTTCTCCTTATCCGAGGTCTTTGAATCCGAAGTACGTGGCGGCTGGGGCATGGTCGGGTCTCCCATCGCAATGCTCACGCGGCCCGGGATTCTGCGGATTCGGGCGCGCGCAATCGCAGATAGTCGTGGATGTGACGCGCCGCCTCGCGGCCGTCGCGGATCGCCCACACCACCAGGGAGGCGCCGCGCACGATGTCGCCGCCGGCGAAGACGCCGTCGAGACTGGTGCGCATGGTGCGCCAGTCGATGCGGAGCGTTCCCCACGACGTGACCTCGAGGTCCGGGGCGCCGCAGACGGTAGGCACGTCCTCCGGATCGAAACCCAGGGCCTTGAGCACCAGATCCGCCTTTTCCACCGGCTGGTCGCCCTGCGTCGCCTCGGGCGCGCGGCGTCCGGTGGCATCCGGCGGCCCCAGCCGCATGGGCTGCAGGCGAACGCCCGTCACCGCGTCGTCGCCCAGGAAGGCCACCGGCGCCGTGCGCCAGATGAACTCGACGCCTTCCTCCATGGCGTAGGTGACCTCCCGCTGGGACCCGGGCATGTTGTCCCGGTCCCGGCGGTAGTAGCAGCGCACCGAGCGCGCACCCTGGCGCACGGCGGTGCGCACGCAGTCCATGGCCGTATCGCCGCCGCCGATGACCGCCACGTGCTTGTCGTGGGCGTCGAGGACTCCCGAATCGAAATCCGGGACGGGATCGCCGAGGCCCTTTCGATTGCTGGCCGTCAGGTAATCCAGCGCCGGCACGATGCCGGGCAGGCCGACCCCGGGGGCGGCGATCTCGCGGGACTCGTAGACCCCCGTGGCGAGGAACAGGGCGTCATGTTCCCGGCGCAGATCGACCAGGCTTGCGTCCCGGCCGACCGCGAAATTTGGATGGAGCCGGATACCGCCTTCGGCCAGCAGGTCGGTACGGCGGGCGACGACGCTCTTTTCCAGCTTGAAATTGGGAATGCCGTAGACGAGGAGCCCGCCGATCCGGTCATGCCGGTCGTAGACCGTCACTTGGTAGCCCTTACGCCGAAGCTGCTCGGCCGCCGCCAGGCCGGCGGGCCCGCCACCGACAATGCCCACCGACTGATCGCGCTCCCGACGGGGCGTTGGCGGCTTCACCCAACCCCGCTCCCAGGCCGTATCGACAATGTGCTTTTCCACCGCGCCGATGGCGACCGTGCCGTGACCCGCCTGCTCGATCACGCAGTTGCCCTCGCACAGCCGGTCTTGCGGGCAAATGCGGCCGCAGACCTCGGGCATGTTGTTGGTGGCGGAGGCCGCGACGTAGGCTTCTTCCATGCGGTCCTGGGCGGCCAACATCAGCCAGTCGGGGATGTTGTTCTGCAACGGGCAATGGATCTGGCAGAAGGGCACGCCACATTGGGAACAGCGGGAAGCCTGGACCCGCCCGGCTTGCGGATCGAACCCCTGGAAAATCTCCCGGAAGTCTTCGCGCCGCGCATCCGCCGCCCGCTTTTCGGGCGTCCGATGGGGAACCTGGACGAATTGCAACATGGACTCGGCCAAGGGTGTGCCTCTTTAATTGGGTGATTTCCGCGATTTCCCGGAGCGATGATCCACGGAAGCTGAAATGGGTAAGTGTTTTTGACCTACCTTCTGGATATCATCCATAGCACGTGGAGAGCAATCCGGACAAGGCGCGAGGCGGGACCATTTGGTCCTGTTTCGAGACTAAATGGTCCCTCTCGGTCGTTTGGTTGCGAGGATTTGCCCGTGGTATAAGAGCCGCGGCAATTCGGGGCGGTCCTGCCATGGCACTTTATCAGATCGTCGTGCTCGCCCTGGTGCAGGGGATAACCGAGTTTCTCCCCATCAGTTCCTCCGGACATCTGATCCTGCTTCCGAAGCTGACCGACTGGCCGGACCAGGGTCAGGTCATCGACGTGGCCGTACACGTGGGCACGTTGGGCGCCGTCCTGCTCTACTTCTGGCGCGACATCTGGGGCATGGCGACGGGAACGGTCCTGTTGCTGGCGGGGCGGCGCGAGCCGGGCGCCCGGCTCGCGTTCCTGGTCATGGTGGGCACGGTCCCGGTGGTGGCGGCCGGCGTCCTGGTCAAGCTGTACCTGGGCGATACCTTGCGCAGCGTGGCGGTCATCGCCTGGGCGACCCTGGGGTTCGGCATCGTGCTTTTTGTGACCGACCGGATCGGGCTGACCCTGCGGCGCCTGGAGCATCTTACATTCGCCGACGCGGTGATCATCGGCCTGTCCCAGGTGCTGGCCCTCATTCCAGGGACCAGCCGCTCTGGCATCACCATGTCGGCGGCACGAATTCTGGGGATGGAGCGCTCGGACGCAGCCCGCTTTTCGCTGCTGCTGTCGGTACCCGCCATCATGGGCGCCGGCGTGGTGGAAGGCATGGAACTTTACCAGTCGCAGGATGCTGACCTGACAGCCGCGGCGCTGATCGCCACCCTGCTGGCATTCTTCTCGGCGCTGATCGCCATCGCCGTGATGCTGGCCTGGCTGCGCCGCGCCACCTTCACGCCCTTCGTGATCTATCGGATGCTGCTTGGCGGCGCCCTGCTCTACCTGGTCTACGGCACGGGAACCGGGTCTTGACGGGACCGGGCCGGGAAAAAACCACCGAGACACAGAGACACGAGGAAGGGGATTCCGGTGATCCCACAGGCCCCCCTCGGCGGCCACCGGGGGCCGCTTCGCCAACGGTCGGCCCTCAAGACGCGATCCCGGAATCCCGCGATGACCAAATCGAACGGTTGGAAATCCTTGCCTGGTGGCTGGACGGGCGATTTCGCGTTCCCGGCACCAACCTGCGGTTCGGCCTCGACGGGTTGTTGGGCCTCGTTCCCGGAATCGGCGACTTCGCGACGGCATTGACCGGGTTTCTGCTGATCTCAACGGCCCACCATATGGGTGTGCCCCTACGGGTCCTTCTGCGCATGGGCGCCAACCTGGCGTTCGACTTCGCGATGGGATTGATCCCCGTTGTGGGCGATATTTTCGATTTCACCTTCAAGGCCCATCGCCGCAACGTGGACCTGGCGCGCCGCTACATGAAGGACGATGACACCAAGGGCCACCAATAACGACTTTTGGTATCATTCGGCCTTGGCAGCGAGGTACGCCGCGAGAGCGACCGCCTGGTTGTGGTCGGGGTCTCGCGCCGAGTAAAGGAGCGTGACCGGACGGTCACGGGCGAGCGACAGGATCTCGGCCACCAGGTCATGGCGGATGTCCAACTCCACGCCATAGCGCCGCTTGAACTCCTGCCAGCGCGAGGCGTCGTGACCAAACCAGCGGCGGAGCTCCGAACTGGGGCCGACCTCCCGCATCCAGGCGTCGAGAGCGGCATTCGCCTTCGAAACGCCGCGCGGCCAGAGTCGGTCGACGAGCAGCCGATACCCATCGGCCGGCTCCGGCGGTTCGTAGATTCGTTTCACGCGAATTTCCACGGGCTAATCTCTCCGGTCCAAAGGACCATGGCGGCAGGACGGCTGATCACCCTGCAGGGACCGCCGGTAACAATGCAAACGAAGTTCTGGTTTCTCTGTTGAAAGTCCGCACCCGGCTCACGCCGGATTGGTCGGACATTGCCTCCGCGGACCAGTGGGCCTCCGACGACCAGTGGCAGGAGAAAAATTCAGCCTAAAGGGTCGGTGGACGCAAACGCGCCTTGCATCGACACAAGACCGTTGGCTTAATTCTCGTGGGACCATGCCCATTAAAAACAAGCTCGGAATTTATCTCCATGAATGAAGTCTCCGCGGAAGTCGTTGCGCAATTAGCCCCAACGGGAGTGCTACGCGCCGGTATCAACATGTCCAATTTTTTGCTTGTCGTCGACAAGACCGAATCCGGTGACCCGATCGGACCGTCACCCAGCATCGCCGCGGCGATCGCCGATGCATTGGGGGTACCGCTTAAACTTGTCCCCTTTCCGAATCCAAGCGCCGTCGCCAACGCCGCGGGAACCGGCGTGTGGGATATCGGCAATATCGGTGCGGAACCGCAACGGGCGGCGGTCATGGATTTTACGGCTGCCTATGCTGAAATCGAAGCGACGTATCTTGTTCCTCCCGGCTCTACCCTTCAGTCGATCGACCAGGTCGATCGCCCCGGCAACCGTATTTCAGTGTCCAAGGGGAGCGCCTACGGGTTATGGCTTGAGAACAATATCAAGCAGGCCGAACTGCATCCGGTCGTCGGGGGCGACGCTGCTGTCGACCAGTTCATCAATGACAAGATGGAAGCATTGGCCAGTCTGCGTCCGGCACTCATTACCCTGCAGGAGAAACTTCCCGGCTCGCGCATTCTCGACGGCCAGTTCGCGGCCGTGCAACAAGCCGTCGGTATCAACAAGGGTAAGGACGCGGCGTACTCCTGGCTCCAGGACTTCGTCGAGGCGGCAAAAGCCAGTGGATTGGTTGCGCGCTTCATCGAACAGTACGGGGTTCAAGGAAAACTTACGGTCGCTCCACCGGCGACAAATTGAATGCGGGGGATCGTTCATTTGCGCTAAGGTCGAGACATTAAGGATTGCATGAATTCAGGGAGCGAGATCATGACCCCGGGTGTATTCGAATATCATCGCCCGAACTCGGTCGAGGAGGTGTTGGCGCTGCTCGGCCAATTCGGTGACGACGGCAAGGTGTTGGCCGGCGGCCATAGCCTGGTGCCAATGATGAAACTGCGCCTGGCCGAGCCGGCGCATTTGATCGACATCAGCCGTGTCGACGACCTCAGCGGCATTCGCCAAGACGGGGACGTGATCGTGATCGGCGCGGGGACAACCCAGGCGGAAGTCCTGACATCGGACCTACTGCGCCAGACATGCCCGATCCTGCCGGAAGCGGCGGCGCAGATTGCCGATCCGCAAGTGCGCAGTCGCGGCACCATCGGCGGCAACTGCGCCAACGGAGACCCCGGGAACGACGATCCGGCGATCATGATGGTCCTCGATGCACGCTACGTTCTGCGACACAAAGGGGGCGAGCGGCAGGTCGCCGCAAGAGGTTTCTACGAAGCGATCTACACGACCGCGTTGGCGGAAAACGAATTGCTGAGCGAAATCCGCATCCCGACTCCGGCCCGTGGCGTCGGCATGTCCTACCAGAAGATAAAGCGCAAGGTCGGCGACTACGCCATCGCGGCCGCCGCGGTGACCCTGTCGATGCGGGATGGCCGATGCGCCGACGCCGCCATCGCGCTGACCAATGTCGGCGACACGGCGCTCTTTTCGCCGCAGGCGGCCGACGCCATCAAGGGCACCGCGGTGGATGCCACCGCCATCGCGGCGGCGGCCGATGCGGCGATGGCCACATCGGCCCCGGTCGAGGACTTGCGGGGGACGGTTGAATACCGCACGGCCATGGTCGGTGAAATGACGCGCCGCGCCATTGCCGAGGCTCTGAGCCGCGCGACGGGGAGTTGAGCCATGTCATCACAGAAAATATCCCTGACCGTCAACGGCGAGGCGGTCGAGGCCGAGGTCGAGGCGCGGACGCTTCTGATCCATTTCCTGCGTGAGCACCTCAACCTTACGGGTTCGCATATCGGCTGCGAAACCAGCCATTGCGGCGCCTGCACGGTCGATCTCGACGGCAAGTCGGTCAAATCCTGCACCGTTTTCGCGGTGCAGGCCGACGGCGGCGACCTGTTGACTGTCGAGGGTCTGGCCAACGGCGCCGAATTGCATCCCCTGCAGGAAGGCTTCTATGACAGCCACGGCCTGCAATGCGGCTACTGCACGCCGGGCATGCTGATACGGGCCTACCGGTTGCTGCAGGAGAACCCGAACCCGAGCGAAGCGGAAATTCGCATGGGCATCGCGGGCAATTTATGCCGCTGTACCGGATATCAGAATATCGTCAAGGCGATCCAATACGCCGCCGACAAGATCAATCAGGTCGAGGGAGCCGCGTGATGGGCGACACACAGGAACTGACGCTGGAGGAACGCGAGGCATCGATCGGCGGCATCGGGACATCCCGCAAGCGCAAGGAAGATGCGCGCTTCATTCGCGGTCAAGGCAACTATGTCGATGACCTCAAGCTGCCCGGCATGTTGCATGGGGATTTTGTGCGCAGTTCGCACGCCCACGCCCTGATCAAATCGATCAACACCGAAGCGGCGCTCAAGGTGCCCGGCGTGCTTGCCGTGGTCACCGCCAAGGACCTGGAACCGCTGGGCCTGCACTGGATGCCGACCCTGGCCGGTGACATGGCCGCCGTTCTAGCCGACAAGAAGGTGCATTTTCAGAACCAGGAAATCGCCTTCGTGGTGGCGACGGACCGCTACGCGGCCAACGACGGCATACAAATGGTCGAGGTCGAGTACGAAGCCTTGCCGCCGCTCATCGACCCGAAGACGGCGCTCGACGACGACGCCCCGATCATCCGCGACGACGTTGCCGAAAACGACGAGGTCGGACAGGGCAAGCGCCACCACCCGAATCACATATTCGAATGGCAGGTTGGCGACAAGGAGGCCACCCAAGCGGCCTTCGATGCCGCCGCCGTCACAATCCGCGAGGAGATCGCCTACCCCCGTTGCCATCCTTCGCCCCTGGAGACCTGCGGTTGCGTTGCCTCGATGGACGCGGCCAATGGGAAGCTCACCGTCCACGGCACCTTCCAGGCGCCCCATGTGGTGCGCACCGTGGTCTCGCTGATCACCGGCATCGAGGAAAACAACATTCGCATCGTCTCGCCCGACGTCGGCGGCGGCTTCGGCAACAAGGTGGGCGCCTATCCGGGATACGTTTGCGCGGCGGCGGCCTCGATCGTCACCGGCCATCCGGTCAAGTGGATCGAAAGCCGGATCGACAATCTTTCCACCACCGCCTTCGCCCGGGATTATCACATGGTTGGCGAGTTGGCCGCCGACAAGGACGGCAAGATCCTGGCGGTCCGGGCCAATGTCCTGGCCGACCACGGGGCCTTCAATACCCACGCCCAACCGATGAAATGGCCGGCCGGTTTGTTCAACATCGTTACCGGCAGCTACGACATCCCCGTCGGCCACGTAAAAGTCGACGGCGTTTACACCAACAAGGCGCCGGGCGGAGTCGCCTACCGCTGCTCCTTCCGAGTCACCGAGGCAGCCTATCTGATCGAACGGATGGTGGACGTACTGGCGCTGAAAACGGGCGTCGACAAAGCCGAGATCAGGCTGCGCAATTTCGTCCAGCCGGAACAGTTCCCCTACAGCTCCTGTCTCGGGTGGGAGTACGATTCAGGCGACTATCCCACCGCCTTGAAACAGGCCATGGAAGCGGTCGACTACGCGGGCCTGCGAAAAGAGCAGGCGGCGAAACGCGAGAAGGGGGAGCTGATGGGTATCGGCATCTCCACCTTCACCGAGATCGTCGGCGCCGGTCCGGTCCGCAATTGCGACATCGTCGGACTGGGCATGTTCGATTCCTGCGAGATCAGGGTCCATCCCACGGGCAGCGTGATCGCCCGCCTTGGCACCAAGTCAACGGGTCAAGGCCATGAGACGACCTTCGCCCAGATCATCGCGACCGAACTTGGGATTCCTTCCGACAACATCACGGTCGAGGAGGGCGATACCGATAGCGCGCCCTACGGCCTCGGCACCTATGGCTCCCGCTCGACGCCCGTTGCCGGCGCCGCCACGGCGCGGGCCGCGCGCAAGATCAGGGCGAAGGCCAAGAAGATCGCGGCCCATGTGCTCGAGGCCAGCGAGCAGGATCTGGAGTGGGAGGTTGACCGCTTCCGGGTCGCCGGCTCCGATGTTTCGATGACCATGAAAGCCATCGCCATGGCGGCCTACTCCAACGTGCCGGAGGGTCTGGAGCACGGACTCGAGACGACCGACTACTATGATCCGCCGAACTTTACCTATCCGTTCGGCGCCTATGTCTGCGTGGTCGATATCGACCGCTTCACGGGTGATGTGAAGGTGCGCCGATTCTTCGCCCTCGACGATTGCGGCACCCGGATCAACCCGATGGTGATCGACGGCCAAATTCACGGCGGCCTCGCCGAAGCCTTCGCCATCGCCTTGGGACAGGAGATCGTTTACGACGAGACCGGCAACGTTCTCGGCGCCAGTCTGATGGACTATTTCCTGCCGACGGCGGTCGAAACGCCGAATTGGGAAACCGACTTCACGGTAACCCCCTGTCCCCATCACCCGATCGGCGCCAAGGGTATCGGGGAATCGCCCAACGTCGGCGGAGTCCCGGCATTCTCCAACGCCATCGTCGACGCCTTCGCCCATCATGGCGTGACCCATATGCCGATGCCCCACACCCAGGGAAGTGTCTGGCGGACGCTGAACGGGCTGGGCCTGAACAAGTAAGCAATACCGGTATCGCGCGGGACGGAGGACCCATGCCCCAGGAACCGGATGACGTCATCGATTGCATGGCCCGCATGAAGGGCGATGAACAGCCCTTCGCGGTCGCCACGGTCGTCCATGTGCTTGGCGGCGCCTCGGCGCGGGAAGGCTCCAAGGCGGTCGTTCGCGGCGATGGTTCGGTGGTCGGTTGGATTGGCGGCGGATGCACTTTGAGCGCGGTGAAAAAGACCTCCGCCCGGGCGTTGATCGACGGTCGCGCCCGCTTCATTCGGGTTCGTCCCAGGGATGGCGCGACGGCCGAGGTGGATTCCGGAAATCGGACGGAAGACTTCGACAATTTTTGTCCGACCGGCGGCACGGTTGAAATCTTTATCGAGCCGGTGCTGCCGCGGGCGTCCCTGATCGTCGTCGGCGGCTCGTTGGTGGCGCGGGCGTTGTCGGATCTCGGCAAGCGGCTTGGCTTCGCCATCACAGTCGCCGCGATGGCGGACGATCTGAAATCGTTCTCCGATGTCGATCATTCAATCGCAGGCTTCGATCCCAAACAGGCGATTCGCCCCGCCTCCAGCTTCGTCGTGGTTGCCTCTCAAGGGCGGCGGGACCGGGACGCGCTCCGCTTCGCCCTCGCCACCGGATCGGCCTATGTCGCCATGGTCGCGAGCCGCAAGAAGGCGGTAAAACTGAAGCAGGACCTGCGCGACGCGGGCATGGACCCGGGCGCCGTTGCGCGCATTCGCGCCCCCGCCGGCACGCACATCGGCGCCGTGACGCCGGAGGAAATCGCCCTGTCGATACTCACCGACATCGTGCGGGAACGAAGGCTCGGCGAGGCCGAGAGCGATCGCAATCAAGCCCGTCATTCCATGTCGGATGTGGGCGGGACGTCGACAGCCAACGGCGATGGGCTTCCGGGCGATAACACCGAGAACCGTTAAATCCATCTGACGGCCGGGGCATTGACGCAAGGCGTCACCTCTGCCTTTGGCCGAAGCTGTCGAATTTCTCCGTGCTTGCCAGGGTCATGAGGCCGTAATTCGGATTTTCGGCCGGCCTGCCACCGACCGGTTCCAGCCGGCCGGTTATTGCTGTATGGAACGGCGATGACGGCGACGGCACATCTGGCGGCGGAGCGTCCGCGTCCCGACATGGACCCGGTCACATTCGAGGTGATCCGCAACGCGCTGCTCAACGCCACCGAGGAGATGGCCCTGACGGTGCGCCGGGCCGCCTATTCGACCAACATCAAGACCCGGGCCGACTTTTCCTGCGCCTACTTCGACGGCGACCTGCACTGCGTCGCCCAGTCCTTCGCCCAGCCGGCCCACCTGGTGGCCATGTCCACCATCGTGCCGGTGGCGGTGCGGGAATACGGCGAGTCGCGGTTTCGCCCCGGCGACGCGCTGCTGGTCAACGATCCCCACCGGGGGTCGAGCCACCTCAACGACGTGACCTGCGTGTCGCCCGTGTTCGTCGGCGATACGCGCCTCGGTTACGTCGCCAACATGGCCCACCACGTGGACGTGGGCGGCTCGCGGCCGGCCAGCATCGGGCTCAACAAGGAGCTGTTCCAGGAAGGTCTTATTCTGCCGCCGACCCGAATTGCCACCGCCGAGGGCATCGACGACAACGTCTTGGGCCTGATCCTGGCCAACCTCAGGGCGCCGCGGGAGACGGGCGGGGACCTCAGGGCCCAGCTGGCCGCCAACATTACGGGAATTCGCCGCATCGCCGCCTTGGCCGAACGCTACCCCCTCGAGGTGCTGGAAACCTTCGGCCGGGAGCTTGTGGACTATACGGAGCGATGGACCGACCGGGAGCTGCGCGCCCTGCCCCAGGGCACCTGGGAGGCGGAGGGGTTCCGTGACGACGACGGCTACACGGACCAGCCGATCCGGCTCTGCGCCCGGGTGACCATCGCCGACGGGTTCATCACCCTCGATGTGGGTGGTTCGGACGCCCAGCGTGCGACGTCGCTCAACTGCACCCGCACCATGACCGCCTGCGGCCTCGCCTTCGTCGCCCGCTCCCTGGTCCACGCGCAACTGCCGGTCAACAGCGGCTTCCTGCGCCGGGTTCGGGTGACCGGCCCGGACGGACTGATCTGCACCGCCGGCCGGCCGGCGGCGGTCTACGGCGGCTGGGAGACCACCCTGAAGCTGACCGAGCTGACTTGGCGGGCGCTCTACGAGCCCTTGCCCGACCGGGTCGCCGCCTCCGGAAAGGGGGTGATGCTCAACCTGGGGTTCGGCGGCATCAACCCGCGCAACGGCGAATTCTACTGCTACATGGAATCCATCGGCGGCGGCGGCGGCGCGCGGCCCGACCGGGATGGCGCTGAGGCGGTCCAAACCAACATCCACAACACCGAAAACGCGCCGGTGGAGGAGGTGGAGCTGTTCTACCCGGTGCGCATCGGCTGCTACGAGCTGATCGAAGACAGCGGCGGCAGTGGCACATACCGGGGCGGCCTGGGGGTTCGCCGGGACTTCATCTTTCCCGAGACCGAGTGCACCTTCACCATCCTGTCGGACGGCCGGATATTTCGGCCCTGGGGCCTGGCCGGCGGCGGCGAAGCGGCGCCAGGCCGCTACATTCTGAATCCGGACGGCGAGGCGCGGGAACTGCCGTCGAAGATCACCCTCGACCTGCCGAAGGGAAGCTGCGTGCGGGTCGAGACTCCCGGCGGTGGCGGCTTCGGCGATCCGCGCCGCCGCGATCCCCAGGCCGTGGCGTCGGACCTTCGAGACGGCAAGATATCGGCCGCCCGCGCCGTGAGGATCGAGGGTTCCGACCGGTGACCGGGCGCCGGCGCAAGATCCTGGTGACCGGGGCCCTGGGCCAGATCGGATCCGAACTGGTGCCCGCCCTCCGGCAGCGATACGGCGACGATAGCGTGGTGGCGACGGACCTTCGCATGCGGGCCGGCGCCGAGGCGGCGGACATCGGCCCCCACGATCACGTCGACTGCACCCAGCTTCATCAGGTCCAGGAAGCCGTGCGCCGATATCAGCCGGATATCGTTGTCCACCTGGCGGCTCTGCTGTCGGCGGTGGCCGAGGAAAAGCCGCAGGTGGCCTGGTCGGTGAACATGAACGGGCTGTACAACGTCCTGGAGGTGGCGCGGCAATATGCCTGCGCGGTGTTCTTCCCGAGTTCCATCGGCGCCTTCGGTCCGTCGACGCCGGCGGACAAGACGCCCCAGGACACCATCCAGCGCCCGACGACCATGTACGGGGTCACCAAGGTGGCTGGCGAGCTGCTGTGCGACTACTACCACCAGCGGTTCGGTGTCGACACCCGGGGCCTCCGCTTTCCCGGACTGATCTCCCACCAGGCCTTGCCCGGCGGCGGGACCACGGACTATGCGGTCGACATCTTCTATCAGGCGATCCGCTATCGCCACTACACCTGCTTCCTGCGGGCGGATTCGTGCCTCGACATGATGTACATGCCCGACGCCATCCGCGCCGTGATCGAGCTTATCGAGGCCGAACCCGCCCGCCTGCGGCACCGCAATGCCTTCAACGTGACGGCCATGAGCTTCACCCCCGACGACCTGACGGCGGCGATCCAAGGCCACATTCCCGAATTCCGCATCGACTACGAGGTCGACCCGGTGCGCCAGGCCATCGCCGACACCTGGCCCCGCTCACTGGACGACAGCGCGGCGCGGGCGGAATGGGGTTGGCGGCCCCGCTACGACCTTGCCGCCATGACCCAGGACATGCTGCAGTACCTGCGGCCACGATTGCGGGAAAGCCGCTGAGCTGATTTCGGGAGACCGCCATGCCCCACGACCGACTGCAATCCGTGCTCTCCACCTCGGTCGCGGCGCTTGAGACGGCCGGCACCGCCAAGGGCCGCGAGACGGTGGTGCGTGCCGTCGTCCCGGCCAGCACCGGCAGGGGCCCGCGATTCCTGCTGGAGGGGGAGGGCGAACGGCCTTTCCTGCGCATGAACTCCAACAGCTATCTGGGCATGTCCTTCCGCGACGAGGTGATGGCGGCCGAGGAAGCCGCGGTCCGCGCTTTCGGCACCGGCCCCGGGGCGACCCGCTTCATCAGCGGCACCTGGTCGCCTCACGTGGCCCTGGAGGCGCGCCTCGCCGCCTACCATGGGCGCGAGGCGGCGATGATCTTCAGCGCCGCCTACGCGGCCGTGATGGGTGTCCTGCAGTCGTTGATCGGCGAGGCGACAGCGTCCCTCAGCGATAGCCTCAACCACAACTGCATCATCAACGCCCTGCGCATCTCCAGGCCGAAGGAGAAGCACATCTACCGGCACCTGGACATGACGCAACTGGACGAACGGTTGACCGCCGCCGCCGGCGCCTGTTCCCGGGCCATCGTGGTCACCGACGGCATTTTCAGCATGCGGGGCGATCACGCGCCCCTGGGCGAGGTGATGGAGATCGCGCGGCGCCACGACGGCGACTTCGACGACAACGTGGTCGTGGTGGCCGATGACTCCCACGGCATCGGCGCTTTCGGTGACACCGGGCGGGGAACGGAAGAGTACACCGGCTCCGGTCCCGTGGACCTGCTGGTGGGCACCCTGGGCAAGGCCTTCGGGGTCAACGGCGGCTACGTGGTCGGCAGCGCGGCGATCCTCCGCTATTTTCGCGAGACGGCGCCCTTCTACATCTATTCGAATTCCATAACCCCGGCAGAGGCCGCTGCGGCGTGCAAGGCCGTGGACATCGTCGACAGCCAGACGGGCCGCGACCTGCTGGCCCATCTCAGGGCGATGCGCGGCCGCTTCGCCGCGGGGCTCGGGGACTTGGGCCTGGAATCAATCCCCGGCGCTCACCCGGTGGTGCCGCTGATGGTCCGCGACTCCGCCCGAACCACGGCCCTGGTGGCCCATCTCAAGGCCTGTGGCGTCCTGGCGACGGGGCTCAACTTCCCGGTGGTGCCCAAGGGCGACGAGGAGATCCGCTTTCAGATCGCCGCCGACCACACGCCGGATGACATCGACGAGGCGCTGGACGTGCTCGGCCGCTTCGCCGGCTGATACCAAAGAGCGTTTTTAGTGGCTCGCTGGCGCTTCTTGATTGCCACTTTGGGACGGGCGGGTCTGAGACCCGCCCCTACGCAAGTAATTTCCAGTGCGTAGGGGCCGGTCTCAGACCGGCCCGCCTCTGACGCCCGTGGCGGTTCGGGGGCGTTGATTGGGTCAATTTAATCGCTCGTCGGTGTGAAGGGCCGCTTCCTGACCTTCGGCGGCGAGTCCCTTCAGGGCGTCGCCAACAATTCGGTAGACGACCTTGCTTTCCCTGTGCTCGGCCCCGAGACTTTCGTAGAAGGCGCGGGCGTCGTTTGCTTGCTCCACGACCCATTCCACGTTGGCGAACTCACCACGTTCCGCGAAGTCCGCGAGGGCGGCCATGAGCCGGCGCCCGGCCCCGTCGCGGCGCGCGGCCGGAACCACGTACAGGTCCTCCAGATACAGGCTGGGGCGCCCGTCGCTGGGGTGGTAGACCCGATAAAAAAGGGCCACGCCCACCGCCGCCCCCTCCCGTTCGGCCAGCAAGGCGTGAAACCCGTGGTCCGTCCCTAGTCCGTCGCGGCGCAGGGTCCGGTCCAGGTCTTCGGGCACCGGCAGGTCGTGTTCGGCGATCAGCCCGGCCACCAGCCGGGCCACCGCGGGCGCGTCGTCGGCCGTCGCCAGCCGAACGGATAAATCGGTCACGGTTTGCGCGTCCTCCGTACTTTCTCCCCATGGGCGCGATCCGGTATGCTCCTTACGCCAGGACGCCGCCGGGGTCCAGCCGCCCGCCGGCATCCATCGGGGAGGAGGTCCCAGTTGATAGCCACATTGTCAGTAGAGCAGCAGGCGCTGCGTGACGCCGCGCGCCGGTTCGCCCGGGCCGAGATGGTAGCCGTCGCGGAAGCGCTGGAGCGGGATGATATTCCCTTAAACGTTGAATGGCACCGGCGCTATGCCGATATGGGATTCTTAGGTGTCAACGTCGACTCCCGCTTCGGCGGGTTGGGGTTGGGTAATCTTGAAGCCATGTTGGTTCTGGAGGAATTCGCCAAGGTCTCTTCGGCGGTCGCTTTTCCGGTTTTCGAATCCTCCGTCGGGCCGGTGCGCGCCATCGAGCATTTTGCCGGCGATGACCTCAAGCAGCGGGTTGTTCCGGCGGTCTGCCGCGGCGAGATCACGGTGGCCGTCGCCATGTCCGAGCCCGAGGCGGGCACGGCCCTCACCGACCTCAAGACCCGGGCCCGCATGGACGGTGAAACGATTGTCATCGACGGCACCAAGCGGTGGTGTTCCGGGGGCGGCCATGCCGACGGGTACGTGGTCTACTGCCGGCTTTCCGACGAGCCCGGCGCCCGGGGGATCGGCGCGGTCTATGTCGAAAAGGACCGGCCCGGGGTGAGTTTCGGCGCCCGCGAAACTCTGATGGGCTTCCGCGGCATTCCGTCCGCCGACATCTATTTGGATTCGGTGTCGGTTCCTCCGGAAAACCTGGTGGTCCCGGCTGGCGGCTTTCGCCGATTGATGACGGCTTTCGACCTGGAGCGTTGCGGCAACGCGGTGATGGCCTTGGGCCAGGCCGCGGCGGCCCTGGAGGACGCCATCGATCATGTTCAGGAGCGCCAGCAGTTCGGCAAGCCCATCGTGGAATTCCAGGCGGTTCAGATTGCCTTGGCCGATATGGCCATGGGAGTGGAGGCGTCGCGGCTACTGATTCATCGGGCCGTCGCCGCGACCGAGGGCGGCCTGCCCGGCATCCTCGAATCCAGTCTGGCAAAATGTTACGCCAACGAGACTGCCCGCGAGGTGACCGGAAAGGCGATGCAGCTGCTTGGCGGCTATGGCTATGCCAAGGCCTACCCTGTGGAGCGCCGGTTCCGGGACGCCTGGGGATGGGGAATCGCCGGTGGCACCATCGACATCCAGAAGGTCAATATCGCCGCCGCGCTGGTCGGGCGTCGGTTCGACCAACGACGGTGAGGGGTCTGCCGATGTTCATCCACACGACGCCAGCGGTTCCGTCGGTCATGTCGGGGCGACCGGTTCCTGGAGCGGGATTGCCGCCGTCCAAAGACGGCTCCCATGCGGCGAGGCGCGACAACGGCGACGATGCGACGGTGATCATCGTCGACGACAACGCCGCCCTGCGTCAGACCATGGCCGCCATATTCGAAAGTCATGGACTGCGAGTGTCGAGTTTCGCCGATCCGCGCCAAGTGCTGGCGCGACTCGATCTGCCCCGACCAGCATGTTTGCTGATGGATGTGAGGCTGCCGGGCATGAGCGGCCTCGAGCTCGCCCAGCGGCTGCGCGAGCGCGGCGAGCGTATTCCGGTCATCTTCCTCACCGGTTTCGCCACCGTGGACATGGCGGTTCGGGCCATGAAGGCGGGGGCGGAGGATTTTCTAGAGAAGCCCGCGGACCCCGAGATTCTGTTGAAGTTGGTTCGCCAGTGTCTGGGGCGGGACAGGACGGTCATCCGGGCATTGGCCAAGCGCGCGGCCCTGAGCGGCAGGCTGGCCAGTCTTACCCCTCGCGAGCGTCAGGTCATGGACCTGGTGATGGACGGTCGGTCGAACCGGGATATCGCACAGCGCCTCTGCGTCGGCGTCCGAACGGTGGAGCACCATCGGGCCCGCATGATGGGCAAGTCGGGGGCCCGCAGCCTGGCCCACTTGATCCTGCTGACCGATCGACTTCGCTAAGGTTGGTGGTCGGGGTGTCTCGCGCCCGGAGGACTCCTCAAACCATGCCGTTGCGGCGGGCCAGTTCCACATAGAGGGCGCTGTGGTCCTTTTCGCCGTCCCCATGGGCGACCAGGTCGTCCAGGAGCTGGCGGCACAGCACCGTCATCGGCAAATCCAACCCCAGGCTGTCGGCCAGGGCGGCGGCGGTATTGTGGTCCTTGAGTTGATGCTTGGCGGGGCCGCCAGGAACCCAGTTGGCGTTCAGCATGCGCTCGCCGTGCTGCCGCAGGATCGTCGAATCGGCGAACCCGCCCAGCAGGGCCGACCGCACGGCCCCCGGATCGGCCCCGCCCTTCGTGGCCAGGAGCAGGGCCTCGGCGACGGTGGCGATGGTGTTGCCGACGATCATCTGATTGGCCAGCTTCGCCAGTTGGCCGCTGCCGGCGGGACCGACCCGGGTGGGGCGGCCCATGACGCCGAAAATTGGGGCCAGACGTTCGAAGGCGGGTAGCTCCCCGCCCGCCATGATGGCAAGCGTGCCGTCCGTGGCGCCCCTGTCGCCGCCGGAAACGGGCGCGTCGAGGTAGTCGATCCCCCGCGCCGCCGCGGCCGCGGCCTGATGCCGCGCCGTCTCCACGGGGATGGAGCTCATCACCACCAATGTGGCGCCGGGCGTCATCGCATCCAACGCCGGGCCGCCGTCGCCGCCCGGGCCGATCAGCACATGGTCGCAGGTGGGGCCATCGCTCAACATGCATATGACGACGTCCCGGACCCGGGCGGTTTCGGCGGCGGTGTCGGCGACGCCAGCGCCATGGTCGCGGAGCCGTTCCGCCTTCTCCCGGGTCCGGTTCCACGCCGTCAGCGGGTATCCCGTTTCGGCCAGACGCCGGGCCATTTGCGAACCCATGATGCCGATGCCGATAAAGCCGATACGGGCCTTGTCCGTCATGTCGGCGCTCCTTTCCGTGGCTCAAGTTCGGCGACTGCCGCCGTCACATTGTGATGCCGCCGTCGACCACGAATACGGCGCCGGTGGTGGAGGCGGACTCGTCGTCGGCCAGATGAACGGCGATGGTGACGAATGTTCCCTTGCCCGCCAGTCGATCTGTCACGGGGACTCTCCCGATCGGGTGGTATCGGCAATTCTATACCAAGGAGGCGTTCTGTCCGGCACGGCGAAAAAAGGGGCGTTCGGACACGGCTCCGCGAAGGCCGCAGGATTGCTACTTATGAGGCAATATGATATTTATTTATTAGCGTAATGAGTGCATCTCGATGATCGCTAGACGATGGCCGCTTGACAGTGGCCAAGCGGCCGATGCCAAGGAGGCACAGTGACTACCACAAGACGGCCAAGCACCAAAACATCGAGTGGCGGGCGCCCGCCGGCCGCTCCCCATCCCGTCGACGCCTTCGTCGGACGGCGGTTGAGCGAAGGACGCGTGATGCAAGGAACCGGCCGCGACGAGATGGCCCGCAGGCTGAATATCACGCTGCGGCGCCTGGAGCGTTATGAGTCGGGGCGGGAACCGGTTCCGGTGGAAATTCTTGCCCGCGCTGGCGAGGCCCTGGGCATTCCCGTCGAGTCCTTGTTTCCGACAACGAAGGGCCCGGCGGACCAGGCACTGGAAGCCAGGATGTCGGACGACGAAGTCCGCAATCTAGCCGGCTACTTTGACGCCTGCCCAGCCGACGTTCGTCGACGCCTGCTCGCTACCGCCCGGGCCACCGCCTCGCAATCCCAGGCAGACACTCCCGACAACTGAGGTGTCGTCGCGCCAGGATCAGCGGGGCGGCGGCAATTCGTCTCCGTCCGGGTTCATTTTGAAGGCTCCCGCGGGATTGCGCAGGGTACGCATCTCCGGCCAGATGAACGAGAACAGAGCCACCACGGTCAGACCCTCGCAGGCCATGATAGTCATGGCCAGGGGCGCGCCCAGTCCCTCGGCCATCCACCCCACGTGGAGGATGCCCAGGGGCGACAGCCCGATGCAGGCCATGAGAACGCCCAACATCCGGCCCCGGACAGCCGGCGCCGACGCCAGGAAAATGATCGCGGTCTGCATGGCGGTGATGCACCCCGAGCCTACGCCGATAGCAAGAACGGCGAGGCCGGCCACTGCCGGGTCCGTGGCAAGGGAGAAGGCCAGCACCATCGCCAGGGCGGCGACCACACCCAAGACGTAGACGGCCCACAGGGCGCGGGGCCGCGCGAACAGGGCGACGAAGAGGGACGCGGCACAGGCCCCCACCCCCTCGGCGCTCATCAACACGCCCACCGAAAATGCGCCGAGCCCCAGGTAATCGCGACCGATCACCGGGACCATGGTGGTAAAAGGCCACACCCATAGATTGTAAACGATCGTGACCGCGAGACTAATCTTGATCACCCGGTTCCCCGCCGCGTAGCGAAATCCTTCGGCTACATCGCGCCACAAGGATGACCTTGGCGTTGTGGTTCGCGCCGGTGTGCGGACCCGCCGGAAAAGCAGAATCGACAGCAGGTGGAGCACGACGCCCACGGCAAAAGCCCCGCCGAGACCGACCAGGGCCAGCAGGCCGCCGCCAAATGCCGGACCCAGGGCACGGGTCAGCGTATTGGTGGCTTGGTCCATGGCCATGGCCGTGACCGTGCGTTCCGGACCCGCGGCCAAGCCCAGAAGATTGCGCCGCGCGGGGAAGTCCGTGGCCCAGAATACGCCACCCAGGAAGGACCCGATCGCCAGATGCCAGACCTCAATGGCGCCGGCCCAGACGAGGACGGCCTGGGTAACGTCGGCCACCGCCATCACGGTGCATCCGAGAATGAAGACGGTGCGTGGGCTCAGGACATCCGTCAGGGCACCCACCATGGTGCTGAACGGCGCCAGCGGCACCATGCGCAGAAAGGTGAGTCCGGCCACGACGAAGGGCGATCCGGTTGCATCGAAGGCATAGATGCCGATGGCCAGGATCTGAAGCCACCG
Organism: Rhodospirillales bacterium; assembly: GCA_965247705.1. GTDB lineage: Bacteria > Pseudomonadota > Alphaproteobacteria > Rhodospirillales > CAMCUA01 > CBDFHV01. The sequence goes on from CBDFHV010000085.1 coordinate 71,424, forward strand.
GACCACGCCGGTCAACGCGCCAGCCAGCCACGGGTTGCGGAATGCGGTCATGCGCAGAAGCGACAGCATGACCTGACTCGAGGAGCTAGACACTGCGGTCCTTACGAAGAGGCGACAAGAGCGAGACCGTCGGCGAGGCGCTGTCGATCCCCCTATCGACCACCGGCCGACGTCACGGCGGTCACCAGGTGTCCGGGATCACTGCGTCGCGCCGCCGGCCGGTGCATGATCCCTCCACATCGCCGACACGACCCAAGGCGAACCCGAATTTACTGTGAAGGGGCTTTTCGTGAACCGCAAGACGATCGTCGACCGACCGGACCTCCACAGAATGCTTTCGCGGCTTCTGGCGCACCTCCGCGCCGTCGCCGAGACCCTGGTGCTTCCGCCCGTTCCGCGGGCGGTGCTCGTCCTCAACGGCCGTCGGCCGTCATCCAGGCGCGCCCCGACCGATTGAGTGCTTCTCTCTCGTTTCCCATCTCTCTCCCTAAGAGCAACTTGGCGCCGCGGCAAGGATCTTGCCGCGGTCTTTCTTTGTCCGTCAGGCCTGCCGGGGACCAATGCCGCCAATGGCCACCCCGTCCACAACGATGCGATAGGCAGGGTTGACGAGGCCGGCAACGATCACCGTGGCGCGGGCTGGGAACGGCTCGGCGAATCGGCGCCGATAAACGCTGTTGAGTCCCGGAAGGTCCGCCTGGCTGGTGAGGTAGTTGGTCAGCCGTACCACGCGCTCAAGCCCGATGCCCTCGAGGGCGAGGACGGCCGCCATGTTGTCGAAGATGGCTTCCGCCTGGGCAACGATGTCGCCTTCCACGGGCGCGCCCGTGTCCAAGTTCACCGGTGCCGTACCGGAGAGCCACAAGACGTCCCCTACCCGGATCCCCGGCGTCAGCGGATGGGTGGATACCCAGTTTCCGGCTCGCCCCATGGCTTTCAGTTCGGTCATCAACCTTGCCCCCGCGTGGTCCTTAGTCGTCTGATTTAGATTCCAGATATCGCCGGCCGTCTTCCCGCACGGATTTCAACAGGCTCTCCGCTTCCCCGGCCATGGCGAGGCAACGCTCTTCGTAGTGGGTGAGAAAGTGCTCGATGAACCGCCGGCGGACCTGGTCGTCGGCGATCCGGTTGCCGAAGAAGGCCCCCAGCCGCACCATCGAATGCATGGAGGACTGCAGCATGGCGAACACCCCCCGGTAGTCCGTCGCACGATCCTCCATGAAGGCGCGCAGTCCGGCCACGATGTCCCAGAACTCCGCGCGCTCGCCGCGAAAGGCCGACAGGCGCTCAGATCGGGGCCGAAGCGGTCGAAAGCCTCGATGGGCATATCGAGGTCGATCTTGGAGATCACCTCGCCGGCCTCGAGGTATCGCATTTCGCTGGTGACTTGGCGCAGGACACGGTCGCGGTCTTCCACCACATGGGACAGATCGATGGCGGCAGCCTTGCGGGGTGTGCTGCCGGCGATCATCACCCCGTCGCTGCAATTGAATAGGGTGACCCGACGCACGCGTTGTACCTCGCCCAGCATCCGACGGCCCATGTCGAAGGCCCAGTAGGTCTCCGCTTTGCCACCGAAGTTGGCAGGGACGATCCGCACGTCGGAGAACCGATCCCGATAAAGCTTGTCCAGGTCGGGCCTCGACGGATCGTTGTAGATGGCGTCGCGAGCATGGTGCCGGCCCTCGGGGCGCCGGCCTAGGTCGGTTCCGAAGAGGTACAAATTGCTGAATCCCAAGAAGGTCATTGCCGAGAAGGCGGCGTTGATGACCAGGGGATCGGCGTTGTAGAGGGGCGAGATTCCGGGGTTGAGCAGCACCGCCGGACTGAGATTGTACCGGTAGTAAATCCACCGGGCATCGAACATGAAAGCCACTTCCGGAAACATGGTCGTGGTCGCAAGCAGCGTGATCCCATGAAGCCCGTACTGGTCGCGACACGCGGTGACCAGGTCGGTCACCAGGGCCACCCGCTCGTTCTCGCAGTGCAGGTCGGGGCGAATGCCGTTCTTGAGCAGGATGCGCAGCGCCGTCCCGCAGGAAACGACGATCGCCTTGTCTCGCAAGCGACGAATGTGCCCCAGATCCTCGTCCAGGGATGGGCCCGAGCCGACCAGAAAGACCGGAAAGGACTGCTCCAGGTGCGCCCGGCCCTGGACCAGATGGAAGTCGCAGGCCTTCAGGTTCTCGTTCGTGTTGCGCACCATTTCCAACTCGTCCTCGAAGAACCCGCTGGAGGTGTAAAGGGTCTTTAGATGCTCGCGAAGCAGCCGATAGGCCTCCTTCAGGGCCCAGGCGAAGTAGTGGGGGAGGAATGCGGTGCCCTCCAGGAATGTGTTGCCCTCCGCGACGACAATCTTTTCGACGGCGCGGGACATCTCCTGGGGCTGATTCTCGAGGATGAAATGGAGCCGAAGGCCCCGCTCCTCGGCGGCGTCGAACAGCGCCGACCAGTCGATGGCGAGGCAGGAATGGCACAGGAACTCGGGATAGGGCTCCACGAGGACGATGTGCCGGGCCGTGGTTCGCGCCACCAGTTCCGGAAGATGATAGCCAAGGCCGACCCCTAGAACGATCAGGAAACCGGTGTCCCTCACCGGCACGGGGCCTACCTGGGGCCCGAGATTCTCCTCGAGCAGAAAACCGGTGAGGCTCCTCAGCAGTTCCAGGGAGATGGGGGATACGTTGCAGTGCGTCGGGTTGGAGAAATAGATGGCGTCGGGCGCGGAAAGATGCGCCGCCACCTGTTCGGCGCTCCACGCCGCGCCGTCGCCCGTGTAAAGCGTCGCCCGTCCCAGGTCGATGTTCGTTGGCCCCTTGCCGTCGCTCATAAGGGTCGATGCGGGTGTCAGGGCAGAGATAACATCCCAGATGTCCGGCCGCCGGCGAGCGAATGCGCGGGCGTTCCTATCGTACAGGTTCTCGGCGCGGTCTCCAGGCGTCGGGGACGTCATGGCGGCCGCGCGGCCCGTCAACACCCCTCTCCGGCGCGCCGCCAGAGGTCCGTGAGCACCGTCTCCAGGTCGTCGATGCGTCGGCCCGGGTCCAGGGACTCGGCTACCTTCAGCCGGTCCCGGATCGACGCCCGAAAATCGGCGCGACCCTTGGCATCCGGCGGGAATATGTACCGGGGCGGCGGCGCAAAAATGTACCACGGGCTCGGTGGTAGCTTGTCCGCGTAGTCCATGGGAGGGACCCGCGCGCGGGGCGACGCGCCCTCCGCGCGGCTGGCGGCGGCCCGCGCGTGGGAGGGGCCTGTGGGCCCACGCGGGCAAGCGGGGGGTTATTCGGACGGTTGCCGGTGTCGTGACCGGCTCTGCTTGAGCCGGTAGCTCTCGCCGTTCATCTCCAGGATATGGACATGGTGGGTGATGCGGTCGAGCAGCGCGCCGGTGAGGCGCTCGCTGGCGAAGACCGTCGTCCATTCCTGGAAGGGCAGGTTTGAGGTCACGATGGTGGCGCCGTTCTCGTAGCGCCGGCTGAAGACGTCGAACAGCAGCTCGCTTCCGGTCTGCGAGAGGGGCACGTATCCGAGCTCGTCGACGATCAGGAGATTGACCCTGGCGAGCTGGTCCTGGAGGCGGAGCAGCCTCTTCTCGTCGCGTGCCTCGATCAGCTCGTGGACCAGATGGGAGGCTGTGGCGAAGCGCACGGAAAGGCCCTTCTGGCAGGCGGCGAGGCCGAGGGCGAGAGCGACATGCGTCTTCCCGACGCCGCTTGGGCCGAGCAGGATTACGTTCTCACGGCGCGTGATGTACTCGCCGCGCGCGAGATCCAGCACCAGCATCTTGTTGAGGCTCGGGATTGCCTTGAAGTCGAAGCTCTCGAGCTGTTTGACGACAGGGAACCCGGCCTGCCTGATGCGGCGCTCGACGAGGCGGCGCTCGCGGTCGATCAGCTCCAGCTCCACCAGTCGGGCGAGGAACTGCACATGATCCAGGCCCTCGGCCGCGCACTGGCGCGCCAGTTTCTCGTATTCCCGCAGGAAGGTCGGCAGCTTCAGCCTCTTCAGGTGATGTTCGAGCAGGATGCGGGGGGCCTCAGCCATGGCCGGCCCCTCCGGCCAGCAGGGTGGCGTAGTCGGCGCTCCGCGTGGCGGCGACGAAGGGCTGGGGCAAGTGCGGATAGCGCGACAGGTCGAGATGCACGGGCCGCCTCTCGATGCGCGCCAGCAGGAGATGCTTGACCGCATCGAAGCCGATCAGGCGCCGCTTCACCGCGTCGCGCACCGCGGCCGCCACTTGGCGTGCCGGGAAGTCTTCGTGCAGGCGCAGCACCTGGATGTATTCGCGCTTGCCGCGCGGGCCGAAGCGGGCTTCGAGGAGGCGGCGCAGCGTGTCGAAGGCGGGATCGAGCTTCCATCCCCGCAGCGGCGCCGCCTGGTCCAGGGCGCCCGGCTTCTTCTCCAGCAGCGACAGATAGTGCAGCGGCTCGTAGATGACGTCGCCGCGGACATAGGAGCGCCGATGGCGGGCGACGATCTCGGCGCCGAGCGCGATCTCGACCCGGTCGACATAGCCCTTCACCATGACCTTCTTGTGGGCGTGCACCGTCGGCGCCGAGTAGTCCACCAGCCGGTAGCGCACCAGGGCCGTGGACAAGATCTGGCCCGGCACATGCTCGCAGGCCTCGAAGGGAACCGCCGGCAGATCGCGCAGGGCGTCGAGGTCGCCCAACAATGCCGTCGCCCGGTCGCCTGCCTCCAGCGCGTCGAGCCGCTCCAGGCAGCGCGCCATCAGCCGCTCGTTCAGGACCGACAGGTCGTGCACCTTCGGGATCGGCACCATGAACCGGCGCCGTGCCGTCTTCACCAGGGCCTCCACCTTGCCCTTGTCGTTGCCCTTGCCGGGCCGGCCGAAGCGGTCGCGGAACAGGTAGTGCGATTGCAGATGCGTGAACGCCTGCGTGCGCCGACGCGTGCCGTCGCCCAGGATCCGTGCCACCGCCAGGGTCGTGTTGTCGTAGAGGATCGAGCGCGGAACCCCGCCGAGGAAGGCGAAGGCGCTGACATGGCCGTCCAGGAAGGCCTCCGTCGTCTCCCGGGGATACGCCTTGACGAACCAGAGGTTGGAATGGGGCAGGATCAGGCAGAAGAAGGCGACCTTCTCCCGCCTGCCCCCGACCTCCACCACCGCCTCGCCGAAGTCGACCTGGGCATGGCCCGGCGGGTGATGCAGCGGCACGAAGGCCTCGCGCGTCGATTGCCGCCGGGAACGCACATAGTCCTTCACAATGGTGTAGCCGCCGGTGAACCCGTGCTCGTCCCGTAGCCGCTCGAAGATCCGATGCGCCGTGTGACGCTGCTTGCGCGGCACGTCCGGATCCGTGTCCGCCTCCAGGATCGCGTCGACGATGCCGGTGAACCCGTCCAGCTTCGGCCGCCTGACCGGCTTCGTCCGGCGGTATCCCGGCGGCGCCGAATAGCTCAGCATCTTCTTCACCGTCCGGCGGTCGATGCCGAACCGCCGGCCCGCCTCGTGATGGCTCAGACCCTCGTCGACAACCGCCAGTCGAACCGCCGCATAGAGCTCCACGCCGTACATCTCCTGCCCCTCGTCGCAACCGACAAGGGACCATGAGTGGCACAATTTTGCGCCGCCGCGACCGGACCGCCCGGCCGCCTCGCGTGGTGCATTATTCCTCCGTGGGACAGATGTTCCCAGAACTTGGCGCTGACTCCGCCTTCATCCGACGTGATCACCGAATCGATGGTGCCCGTGGCCAGCGCCGGGATCACGTCGGCCCAGGAAAGCTGCACCGGCGAGGCGCCGGCGGCCCGCATGGCCTCGGTGCTGTTGGCGTCGTAGGTGCGGATCTTCAGGCTCTTGAGGGCCGCGATGCTGGTGATCGGCTTGTTCGCCCAGATGCCCACCGGTGTCCATGGCTCGGCCATCAGCATGAACTGGCCGCCCTTGCCCATGGCCCGGTTGATCCACGGCCGCGCCGTGTTGACGCTGGCCCGGGTTTCCGACGACTTGGTGGCCAGGAAGGGGACGCTTTGGTACATCCAGATCGGGTCCATGCCGATGAAAGTGCCGGCATAGGTGCTGGCCAGGGGCACCGCCCCGTCCTCGACGGCGGCGAAGTGATCGCGGGACTTGTATCCCAGGGCGCCGCCGAAGTGGTGAACCACCTTGATGCGGCCCTTTGAGTACTCTCCGACCAGACGCCCGAAGTCCTTATCGGCCTGCCCCGGCAGCGACGCTTCCTGATACTCGTTCGGCATATCCCACTTGCGTCCCTATCCGGTTAAAGCAGGTAGCGCACCCTGCGGTTGAAGACTGTCGACCAGCTCCTTGTAGGTGATGGTGGGTTGGTCCATGGCGCGGCGGAGGACGAAGTCGGCCAGATCGGTGATGCGTGTGCGGCGGTTGAAGCGGTGCTCCATTCCCGGGCATAGCGCGGCAGGTGCTTGGCGCCGACACCGTGATAGGTGCCGTTGACGTCTTCACGTTGGAAGGACATGGACGACCGGCATCAAGCGCTCGGCATTCTTGCCTTCGCCTTGCACGACGGGGTGGTGGCGATAGGTGTCGCGGAGTCCGGGCTTGAAGGCGTCGCTGGCGAGGCGGCTTCCGGGCCTGACCGAGGCGCGCACGAAGCCGCCCAGCTCGCGGGCGGTGGCCGCCGGGAGGATGGCGAGCCGCGCCCGGCCGGCGACGAAGCCGCTTCCCTTGATGCCCTTGCCCGGCCCGACCGGCCGCTTCTCGACGGCCATCACCAACAGGCTCTTGTTCGGGTTGGAAAGGCCCCGGCCCCGGCTCTCCGGCTTGCCGCGCCCGCCATAATAACTCTCGTCGACCTCGACCAAGCCCTGAGCGGAAATTCCGAGCGCTCCGTCAGGGCATGACGCAGCTTATGAGCCCAGCCCACGCTGTCTCGAAGATCCAACTCGCGGGACAGCAAAAGGGCCGAGACCCCACGCTTGTCGCGCGCCATCCACCACGCCGCCAGGAACCATTTGCGGAGCGGCGTGCGGGTGCGGTGGAAGATGTCCCCGCCGGCTGATGACCGCAACGGGCGCATTCGAAGATCCTGGGCCGCGCCGTCATACTCGTTCGGCATATGCAGGCCGCTTCCACTTGACTTCCTGGGCCACGGAAACGTGGGCCAGGGCGGTGAGGGCCGTGGTGGCCGCAGCCAGGGTCTTAGCCATCGATAGACGCATCAGTTCTTCTCCCTGTTGTGAGGTACCCGGCGTTCCGAAGGGATCCCGTCGGGCAAGTTCTTCGACCTACTGCGAAATGCGGCCGAACGGTAAATTGCGCCGCCCATGGGGTCAAGCCATATGGCCGTGGGGGTCTTCTCAAGTGAAGGCGCTTGTGCTCTATGAGGCCGCGTCGTCTCCGTGGGCGAGGCGGGACCGCAAGAAGGGGGATCCATGGGCCAGGGCAACAGCGGCGGCGACGCATCGAAATCGCGGTTTCGGGTCGGCGTCGACGTCGGCGGTACCTTCACCGACATCGTCCTGGTGGACGAGCGCACTGGCGAGATCCTGGTCGCCAAGGTGGATACGGTGCCGGCCGACCCCTCGGAGGGCTGCATCAACGGCATCGACAAGGCCATCGCCATCCACGGCGTCGATCCGGCGCGGTTTCTGTTCACCGTTCACGGCACCACCATCGCCACCAACACGATCATCGAAGGCAAGGGCGCCAAGGCGGGCCTGATCACCTCCGAAGGCTTCCGCGACGTCCTCGAAATCGCCTACCAGACACGCCCCAGCCTCTATGACGTCTTCTACGAGAAGCCGAAGCCGCTGATTCCACGCTACTTGTGCCTTGGTGTGCCGGAGCGCATCGGGCCCGACGCCGAAGTGATCGTGCCCCTGGATGAGGCGGCGGTTCGCCGGGTCGGCCAGCAGTTCGCGGACGAAGAGGTGGAAGCCATCGCCGTCGCCTTCCTCCATGCCTACAAGGACCCCGCCCACGAACGCCGCGTGGCCGAGATTCTGGCCGAGGTCTGCGGGCACATCCCCGTCGTCCTGTCTTCGGACGTCAGCCCCGAATACCGGGAATACCCGCGCACCAGCACGGCGGTGGTCAACGCCGTGCTGCTTCCCCGCGTCGGCCCTTACGTGGCGCGCCTGGAAGAGCGCATGGAGGGTCGCGGCGTCCGCTCGGGGCTGCACCTGATGACGTCGGCCGGTGGCATCATTACCGCCGGCGTGGCCAAGAAGTTGCCGGTTCACCTGGTGGAATCGGGGCCTGCCGCCGGGGTCATCGGCGCCGCCTTCGTTGCCGGGCTGGCCGGATACGACAACCTCCTGGCCCTCGACATCGGCGGCACCACGGCCAAGATCGCCCTCGTCAACCATGGCGAGCCGCGGATCGCCGAGCAGTTCGAGGTCGGCTCCTCGGCGGTGGCCAACGTGACCGCCCAACGGGGCCAGGGTTATCCCGTTCTGACCCCGGTCATCAGCCTGGTCGAGATCGGCGCCGGCGGCGGTAGCATCGCCAACGTGGACCCGGGCGGGGCGCTGACCGTGGGACCGCAAAGCGCCGGCGCCGACCCGGGCCCCGCCTGCTACGCCAAGGGCGGCGACGAGCCGACCATTACCGACGCCAATGTGGTTCTGGGGCGGATCAATCCCGACTACTTCCTCGGCGGCGAAGCCAAGCTGGACAAGGCGCTGGCGTTGAAGGCCATGACCGACAAGATTGCCGGGCCCATGAACATGGACGTCATGGCAGCGGCCCAGTCGGTCCTCGACATCGCCAACGCCAAGATGACCAGCGCCCTCTATTTCGTGTCCGTGGAGCAGGGGATCGATCCCCGGGACTATGTCCTGGTGCCCTCGGGCGGGGCGGGGCCCATGCAGGCGGTGGCCATCGCCCGTTCGCTCGGGGTCAAGACCGTCCTTATCCCGCCGACCCCGGGGGTGAACTCCGCCGTCGGGCTGCTCGCCACCGACCTCAAGCACGAGACCGTGCGCACCACCATGAAGGAAACCGACGCCGCGGACCCCGCAGCCCTTACCGCCGTCCTCGCCGAGATGGAGGCAACGACCCGGGACCTGCTGCGCGAAGAGGGGGTCGCGGCCGGCGACATCACCATCCATCGCCAGTTCGACATGTGCTATGTGGGCCAGTCCTTCCAGTTGCGTGTCGCCGCGCCCGAGCGCATCGTCGCCGACAGCGCCAAGGCGTTGACCGACGCCTTCCACGGCCGCCATGCGGAGACGTACGGCTTCGCCAACGAGGGCGAGCCGACGATGATCGTCAACATCCGTCTCCTCGGCATCGGCAAGGTGGACCGGCCGCGTCTGCGCACATTGGCGACCACCGACGAGCCGGCAAGCCGGGCCGTGAAAGGCCGCCGCGACGTCTATTTCGCCGAGGCCGGCGGGGCGATTCCCGTCGACCTCTACGACCGGGACAAGTTGCTGGCCGGCGACCGCTTCGACGGGCCGGCCATCGTCGAACAGATGGACTCCACCACCGTGGTGCCACCCGGCGCCACCGTCGAGGTGGAATCCCACGGCAATCTGATCATCTCCGTCCCGCCCGAGGCCTGACGGCCAACCGCATTCCCCGAAAGGGAGACGCTCCATGGCAACATCCGCCACCCCGTCCGCCGATGGCCTGAAACCGGCGATGGATCCGGTCACCTTCGAAGTGATCCGCAACGCGCTCCTCAACATGACCGAGGAGATGGCGGTCACGGTGCGCCGTGCCGCCTTCTCCACCAATATCAAGACCCGGGCCGATTTCTCCTGCGCCTTCTTCGACAGCGAATTGCGCTGCGTCGCCCAGTCCTTCGCCCAGCCGGCCCATCTGGTGTCCATGTCCACCATCGCGCCGATCGCGATCCTTGAGCTGGGGGCGGAGCGCCTCAAGGGCGGCGACGCGATTGTGGTCAACGATCCCCACCGGGGGGCCAGCCACCTCAACGACATCACGGTGCTTGCGCCGGTGGACGTGGATGGCCGACGCATCGGCTATGTGGCCAACATGGCCCACCACGTGGACGTGGGCGGCTCGTCCCCGGCCAGCCTCGGGGTCAACAAGGAGTTGTTCCAGGAAGGCATTATCCTGCCCCCCACCTGGATCGCCCGCGAGGGCCAGATCGACGACAACGTGCTGAACCTCGTTCTGTCCAACATCCGCGCCCCGCGCGAGACCAACGGCGACCTTAGGGCCCAGATGTCGTCCAACGTGGTCGGCTCCCGGCGCCTGGCGGCAATCGTCGAGCGCTATACCGCCGACACCTTGGAATCCTTCTGCGACGAACTGATCGCGTATACGGAGCGCTGGGCGGACCGGGAGATCCGCGCCTTGCCCGAAGGCAGCTACGAAGCCGAGGGTTTCCGCGACGACGACGGCTTCACCGACGATCCGGTGCGGATCAAGGTGAAGATCACCATCCGCGATGGCCACGTGCGGATGGACACCAGCGGCTCGTCGCCGCAGCTACGCTCCCCCATCAACTGCACCCGGGCCATGGCCAAGTGCGCCGTCACCTTTGTCACCCGCTGCCTGGTGGACGACCGGATTCCCGTCAACGAGGGTTTCCTGCGGCGTATCCACGTCGACGGCCCCGACGGCCTCGTCTGCACCGCCGTGCGCCCGGCCGCCGTCGTTGGCGGTTGGGAGCTGGGCTCGCGGCTGGCCGAAGTGGTGTTCAAGGCCCTGCACCCGGTGCTTCCCGAACGCATTCCGGCCGCCGGCAAGGGATTGATCGTCAACATCGGCTTCGGCGGCCATCATCCCAAGAAGGGCGAGTACTACTGCTACATGGAGACCATCGCCGGCGGCAACGGCGCCCGGCCGACCAAGGATGGCCCCGACGCCGTACAGACCAACCTGCAAAACACCGAAAACGCTCCCATCGAGGAGGTGGAGCTCAACTACCCGATCCGCATCAAGCGCTATGAGTTGATCCCCGATTCCTGCGGCGGCGGCCACTTCCGCGGCGGCATGGGGGTGCGCCGGGATTTCGAATTCCCCGACGCCGACTGCACCTGGACCGCCATGTCAGACGGCCGTAAGTTCGCCCCCTGGGGCCTCGAGGGCGGTGAAGACGGCCGCGTGGCCCATTTCATCCTCGACCCGGAAGGGGAACACCGGGACCTGCCTTCCAAGTGCACCGTGGATATTCCCCGCGGTGGCTGCGTGCGGGTGGAAACGCCGGGCGGCGGCGGCTTCGGCAGCCCCTCTCTCCGGGATCGGGCGATGGTGGCCCGCGACGTGCGCGACGGCAAGGTCACCAACGATGCCGCGCGGACGGTCTACGGCTACGACCGATAAGAAGGGGTCTATCGCCCCTCCCGCAATCCTTTCAGGTAGCCGGCGCAAAAGGCCGCCGTGGCCGGGCCGTCGGGGATGAGCTCGATGGGCTCGACGGCGATCCAGCCGACATAGTTCTGTTCCTCGAGGGCGGCGAGAACGCCGGCGAAGGGATCGTCCCCCTGTCCGGGACCACGGCGGGTGCGGTCGCGGAACTGGATGTGGGTGACGTGGCCGCTGGGAAGCCAGCGGGCGATCAGGGCTTCGAGCGGTTCCTCGTCCGGGTTGGCCCGGGCGGCGCCGGTGTCGATCATGGTGCGGAAGTTTGGGCTGCCGATGGCGTCGACGATCGCCGCCGCCTCGGCCACCGTGGTGACGAAGTTGGCCATCGGCGGGGCCAGGGGCTCGAGGCAATAGGTGACCCCGCAGGTCTCCGCTTCCTCCGCGACGGCGGCGAACAGGTCCCCGGCCCAGCCGCGGGCTTCCGCCGCCGCCGGACCGTCGGGTAGACGGCGCTGGGCGGGGGAGCCGTGAACCAGCACCGCGCCGCCAATCTCGGCGCACAGTCGGACCAGGCCCACGAGCACCTCCCGGGTGCGCCCCCGCACGGCCGCATCCGCGCTGGTCACCGACAGCCCCTCCGGCTTGACCAGCAGCCAATGGAGGCCCGAGACGACAAGGCCTGCCGTTTCAGCGGCCTGGCGGATCTCCCGGCGGGCCGCGGCCGGCAGCAAGTGGGGTTCGTCGCCGAGGGTGTAGGGCGCCACTTCCAGTCCCCCGTAGCCGAGGGCCGCGGCATGGACGCATTGGGCGGCGAAGGGCCGGTCCGCCAGCACCTCATTGCACAGCGCCAGCTTCATGTCAGGAATCCAGCCAGCGGTCCCGGTTTGCGGCGACGAAAGCGTCGTCATTGAGGTGGGGATAGGCGTCAATAACCCGGTCGATCTCGGCCGCCTGACCGAGACCCAGTGATTCGTCCGGGTCCAGGCACCAGATGCCCTCCAGCAGGCCCTGGCGGCGCAACACCTCGTGGCAGCCGGCGATGCAGCCGGCGAAGTCGTTGGCGACGTCGAAGAAGGCGGCGTTGCAGTCGGTCACCTGGCTGTCCAGGGCCAACAAATCGTCACCGACGGTGCCCGCCCGGGCGGCCAGGTGGCAGCGCTCCAGCAAATCCACCGCTGCCCGGGCCCAGACCGACCAGTGCCCCAGCAGGCCGCCGACGATGCGCACTACCACCGGCGCGCCGTCCCGTATCACTGTGAAGGGGGTCACCAGGTCGAGCACGATGTGGTCGTCGTTGCCGGTATAGAGGGAGATGCGGTCTTCGGCCCCAGCCGCCACCACGCCCCGGATCACGTCAATGGTGCGGTAGCGGTGGAAGGGCGCCATCTTGATGGCGATGACATTCTCGATCTCGGCGAAGCGGCGCCAGAAATCCGTGCTCAGCACCACGCCGCCCACGGCCGGCTGCAGGTAGAACCCGACCAGGGGAATCTCGTCCGCCACCCGGCGGCAATGGGCGACGATCTCGTCCTCGCCGGTGCCCTTCCAGGCGGCGAGGCTGAGGAGGCCGGCGTGGTAGCCGAGGCCGCGGGCGATGCCGGCTTCGCGCACCGCCTGATCGCTGCGCCCGACCAGGCCGGCGATCTTGACGATGGGCCGGTCGGTCCAGGCCTCCGCCGTTTCCATCGCCAGGCGTAGCACCGGCTCGTAGAGGCCCACGTCGCGGATCTGGAACTGGGTGGTGTGGACGCCCACGGCCAAGCCGCCGGCACCGGCCTCCAGGTAGTAGCGGGTCAGCGCCCGCTGGCGGCGGAGGTCCAGTTTGCGATTCGGGGTCAGGGCCAGGGGATGGGCCGGCAGCACGGCGCCACGGCGCAGGGTGGCGAGCACGTCTCCGGGCCAATCGGTCCAGCGAAGGGTCATGACCGCGATCCTATCCCAGTTCCGGCCCGGCCACCGCGAACATGCGCGACGGATCGCCGAACTCCGTGTTGGCGCCCCGAACCATGCGGGTGAACCGGCGCTGCTCCTTGAAGCCCGCGTCGCGCAGAAAGTCGATCACCACGGCATGCTGATCCGGCACGTCGATGAACAGCGGGCCGTCAGCGCCGGACAGCGCGCATTGGAGCATTTCGAGCGCGGTAGCCGAAGAATCGGCGCAGATGGGGCCGATCTGGCGGGCGCGCCGGCCATCCCGGCTGAGAAGAAATCCCCGGCCGTTGATGGCCATGCGGGCCAGCCCGCCGCCACGCATGGCCAAATCCTCCAGGATGAACCCCCGATCACCGGCGAAGACCTCCCGGTCGTAGGCCAGTACAGCGGGCATTTCGCCCGCCAGCAGGGGGCGCGATTGAATCTCGGGCGGGGTCGCGACCCTCACGCCATCGGCTTCCCACCGGCGCATGACGAACTGATCCTGGAAGCCCAGCGGCCGATAGACTCCCTCCCCCGCCGGGGTGGCGTCCAGAATCTGCGCCAGGCCCCGATCCTCCAGCAGATCCATGCAGTCCTTGAGCAGGCGCGTGGCCAGTCCCCGGCGGCGCCAGGACTCGGTGACCAGCACCATGCTGATCCAGCCGAATTCGTCGCCATAAGGCAGGGCCAGGGCGGAGGCCACCAACCGTCCGCCCGGGTCTTCGTAGCCGATGGCCGCGCCGTGGGCGATGACAAGGGCCCAGTCGGCCGCCACCTGGTTCCAGTGGGCTTCCGTGGACAGGGCCACGCAGCCCTCGATGTGGCGGGCTTCCAGGGTGACCGGCCGCAGGGTCTCAATAGCGCCCATCGCGAACGTCGAAATGGGTCGGTTTGTCGAGGTTGGGCATGTCCCGGGCCACCCAGTCGGCTACCCAGTCGACCATGCGATCGAGGGGCACCAGGGGATAGCCCAGCAGGTTCAAGGCCCGGGCGGGATTGACCAGCCAGCCCATGGGGGCTTCCTCGCCGACGATCTCCGCACGGCGGCCGAAGCGCTCGGCGAAGGCGCCGGCCAGCCAGCGCACGGCGATGGTCTCGGGCCCGGTAACGTTCAGCGGCGAGGCGGGCGTGGTAACGTGACGCAGGCAGCGCAGGATGTGGCTGTTGGCGTCCCCCTGCCAGATCACGTTGACGTGGCCCATGGTCACGTCAACGGGCTCACCCCGGAACACCTTGCTGGCGAGATCGAACAAAACGCCGTAGCGCATGTCGATGGCGTAGTTGAGCCGGATCTGGCGTCCCGCCGTGCCGTGCTTCTTGGAGTAGTATTGGAACATCCGCTCCCGCCCGACGCAGGACTGGGCGTATTCGCCCGGCGGATCGGGGGGCACGTCTTCGGTGGCCCCCTGGGAGGTGACGGGAACGAAGGGATAGACGCAGCCGGTGGAGAAGGCGACGATCCGCGAGTCGCGGAAAGCGTCGGCGACCAGTGCGGGCACCTGGACGTTCATCGCCCAGGTCAGTTCCTCGGAACCGGAGGACCCGAACTTACGTCCGGCCATGAAGATGACGTTGGGCGGCTTGGGCAGCCGGGCGACGGCGTCGGCGTCCAGCAGGTCCGCCTGGATCGTCTCGATGTCCCATCCGTTCAGCCGGTCAGCCAGGCTCTCGTCGCTGAACCGGGCGACGCCGAAGATGCGCTTGTCGGGGGCGGCGTTGCGGGCGAGCCGGGCCAGCGTCGGCCCCATCTTGCCGCCGACGCCGAGCACCATGATGTCGCCATCGACGGCCGCCAGGTCGTCGACCAGAGCCTGGCCGGGCGTGGCCATGAAGGATTCCACGTGCGCCACGTCCTCGAACCGGTCGGGCAATTCGGCGCGGTCGAGGACCGTTGGCACAAACGTCTGCGTCTTGGCGGTGGCGATCATGGGCCGTGTTCCCCCCGTGCTGACCCGGCGCAACGGCGTCATTGTAACCGTTTGGTTGATAACTGACGAGATGTCTGCGAAACATAATCGTCGTCAAGCCGACCCGGCGACATCAGGCAAATCGGTTCGAGGGCATGTCCGACGGCTACGCCATTCTCTACGGCGATATCCACAACCATAACGCCATGGGCTATGGCATCGGCTCCATGGAGCGCAGCATCGACATTGCGCGCGGCCACCTCGACTTCTTCGCGTTCACCGGCCATTCGAGCTGGCACGACATGGCGGCCATGGAAGGCGGCCGGGAGCAGCACTGGGTAAAGGGCTTAGCCCGCCTGCGGGAAGGCTGGCCCCAGGTCCAGGGCCTGATCGCCGACGCCAACCGGGACGACGCGTTCACCGCCTTCCTGGGCTTCGAGTGGCATTCCAGTCACTTCGGCGACCAGTGCGTGGTGTTCCCCGACGACCACCGCCCCCTGGCCTTTCCCGACACCGTGGGCGACCTGCGAGCCTTCTGTCACACGGAACAGGCGCTGATGATTCCCCACCACTTGGCTTACCCGTCGGGACGGCGGGGGGTGAACTGGAGCGTTTTCGATCCCACCTGCACCCCGGTGGTGGAGATTTTCTCCGAACATGGAAATTCGGAGGACGACCGGGGTCCACTGACCTTCTTCAACCATTCCATGGGCGGGCGGCAGACATCGCATACCGTGCGCCATGCCCTGGACCGGGGCCTGCGCTTCGGCTTCGTCGCCTCCAGCGACAGCCATTCGGGCTTTCCCGGCGCCTATGGAGAGGGCCTGATGGCGGCCCTGGTGCGCGGCCACGACCGGGCCTCGATTATCGAAGCCATCAACGCCCGGCGGACCTACGCCTTGACCGGTGACCGCATCGCGGTCGGTTTCACCGTCGACGGGGTGCCCATGGGCGGCGACCTGCGCCGCGACGGAATGGTGGAGGTGGCCTTCGATGTGGCGGGCCGGGACGAACTGGACGTGGTGGAGGTGATCCAGGACGGGGAGATCGTCCACCGCGCCTACCCGCGCATCAAGGTGCCCCTGGAGGAAGCGACCGGCGAACCGTTCCAATTGCGCCTGGAATGGGGCTGGGGGCCCTGGGGCGACCTGGCCCTGGAGCGCATCGCCGATTGGGAGTTCGATATCGCGGTCGAGGACGGCGCCCTTCTGGACGTGTTTCCGTGCCTGCAATCGGGGCCCTTCGACGAGAACCGGCGCCATCGCTTCGAACGCCTCGGGGACGGTGTGGTGCGGGTGACCTCCTACACCTCGCGGCGCGGCGCCTACCGCCTCAACCCCAACCAGAGCGTGGTCCTGGAGATGACCGGCGGTCCCCACACCCGCATCGGCCTGACCCTGCGCAAACCTGTCACGGACGCCGAAACCACCACCGTCAGCGATCTTTTCGCCGGCTCCGTCAACCGCTTCACCGGCCCGTTCCCCAAGGAAGCCTGGCAGTGGCACCGCCTCGTGCCCCGGGCGGCCAGCGCGGTATCCGGCGCCTGTCGCCTGCCGGTGTCGCCGGGGCGCGGCTACATCTACCTGCGGGTGCGCCAGCAGAACGGCCACATGGCCTGGGTCAGCCCGGTGTTCCTCAACCACGATTGAGCCCACCCATGGCCGAGTATGACGGCATCGTCCTCGGGGCCGGTCACAACGGCCTTATCGTGCAGGCCTACGCCGCCAAGGCCGGGCTCAAAATCCTGGCCCTCGACCGCGCCCCCGAGGCGGGCGGCGGCCTGACCACGTTCGAGGACCCGAGACAGCCCGGATTCCGCCACAACACCCACGGCTTCTTTCACCGGGCGCTAACCCAGATGCCCTGGTATCGAGACCTGGAACTGGCCCGTCATGGGGCGCGCTACATCGAACCGGAGCTCAACGTGGCGCTGCTGCTGAAGGACG
The DNA here is from genome assembly GCA_965247705.1 of Rhodospirillales bacterium. Classification (GTDB taxonomy): domain Bacteria; phylum Pseudomonadota; class Alphaproteobacteria; order Rhodospirillales; family CAMCUA01; genus CBDFHV01. The sequence goes on from CBDFHV010000085.1 coordinate 88,421, forward strand.
GGCGGTCCCTTCAATGGTGGACCGATTTCGAGCGCACCCACGCCTCCTTCGCCGCCATGAGCGCGCGGGACGCGGCGACCCTGAAGCGCTGGCACGATGACTTCCGCCCCATCGTCGAGAACATCCTGATCCCTGAGTCCCTGTCGCCGCCCCTGCCGACCGCGGAGCGCCGGGCGATCCTGGAACGCAGTTCCGAGGGACGCCTGCTGCTGGAGGTCGGCGCCCTGTCGCCCCTGGAGTTCGTGACCCGGGAATTCACCCATCCCACCATCCAAGCGGGGCTGCTGTTCTTCAACGGCCTCCGGGAAGTGGACCTGCGGGTGAAGGGTTTCGGCCATCACATCGCCGCCCTGCTGGCCAGCACGGCCAAGGCCCAGATGACCATTGGCGGCGCCCGGGAACTGGCTCGCTCCCTGGAATCAGCGGTGACGGAGGCGGGCGGCACAATTCTCACCGGCGTCGAGCCGCGACGGATCCTGGTGGAGAACGGGCGCGCGGTGGGGGTCGAAACCAGGGACGGTCGACAGTTCCGGGCTCGCCGGTTCGTCGCCTCCAGCCTCAATCCACAGCAGACCTTCCTCGACCTGATGGAACCCGAACACCTGCCGGGGAGTTGGCGGCGAAAGGCCGAAGACTTCCGCTACAACCTGCTCGCACCCCTGTTCGCGCTCAATCTCAATCTTTCGGCGCCGCCGGCCTACCGGGCGGCCGGCGGTGATCCGGTCCTCGGCAAGCCGTTCATGGTCATCATGGGCCTGGAGCATGTGGACCAGTACCCGGAGATCGTGCGCCACCACGAAGCCGGCACCATCCCTCCGACGGTCATGTGGGGTGCCTGTCCAACCCTGTTCGACCCCTCCCAGGCGCCAACCGGTCGGCACACCGCCTTCATGTGGGAAAAGCTCCCCTACCGGCTGCACGGCGATGCGGCCAACTGGGACCGGGTGAAGAACGACCACGGGCGGGATATGCTGCGCCTGTGGGCGGAATATGCGCCCGGCCTCGAGGATCAGGTGATCGACCGGTTCACCCGCAGCCCCCTGGACGTCGAGCGGAGCTTTCCCAACATGCGCCACGGCGACCTCTTGATCGGCGCCTTCAACCACGGTCAGATCGGCCACGACCGGCCTTTCCCGGGCGCCGGCCAGTACCGCACCTGCATCGAGGGCCTGTACCTGTGCGGTTCCTGCTGCCACCCGGGCGGCAACATCACCGGCTTGCCGGGCTACAACGGGGCCCAAGTTCTGTTCTCCGATCTGGCGCTGGAGGCCGACTGGATGCCCAGGCCCCTGATGGACCGGCTGGTCGCATGGTCGGATCGGCTTGGCTGATGGGGACCCCGGCGCCGCCCGAATCCCCAAGCCGGTCCCGGCGCCGCCGGCCGGCGGAATCCCTGCGCGATCCGGAATGGACCAAGCGGCAGCTTCTCGACGCCGCCCAGGGGGAATTCTCCGAGAACGGCCTCAACGGGGCGCGGGTCAACGACATCGCCACGGTTGCCGGAGTCAACAAGCAGCTTCTCTACTACTACTTCGGGGACAAGGACGGGCTCTACCGGGCGGTGCTGGAACGGGCCTACGGGCGCATCCGCGCCGCTGAGCAGGCCCTCGACCTGGAGGCCCTGCCGGCCCGCGACGCGATGACCCGCTTCATGGGCTTCACCTTCGATTATCTGACGGAAAACCGTTATTTCGTGGCCCTGCTCAGCGACGAGAACATCCACCGCGCCCGCCACGTCAAGGATTCCCCGCATTTGAAGGAGCTGCACGACCGTCTGCTCGGTACCATCGGTGGAATCATCGCCCGGGGGGTGAAGGAAGGGGTGTTCCGGGACGGGGTGGACCCGGTCCAGCTTTACGTCTCCGTGGCCTCCCTCTGCTACTTCTACTACTCCAACATCCATACCCTGGGGGCCATCTTCGGCCGTGACCTGGCGGCGCCCCGGGCGGTGAACCGGCGCCGCCAGCACGTGATCGAGTTCGTGCTCTCGTTTCTCAAGGCGCCGGAGGAAACGTCGTGATTCCGGTTGACTCCAAGGGCCACGCTCCGTTGAATCCACTATTAACTGGTTGGTTGATAAGATCGCATGCCGGGGGGCAGGGACGTGACGGGCGCGACGGTGAAAAAGAGTAACGAACGACGCGGCGACAACCCCGCGTCGCGCCGTCGCGAAGGGCAGGTTCGTTGAGCGCCGGGCTGCGCATGGTCCACGGGGTCACCCACCACGAGCCGTCGCGGACCCGCGCGGGCTACACCCTGTTCGCCCCCATGTACGGCCGCAACGTGTGGCTGATCGACATGTGGGGCACCATCGTTCATCGCTGGCGGACGGAGAACCTGCCGGGGAACTACAGCCAGATCCTGGCCAACGGCAATCTGCTGTTCGCCGGGCGAATTCTGCCGCCGGCGATTCCCGAATTCGCCGGCAACGGGGGCCAACTGATCTAATACGACTGGGACGGCAACAGGGTCTGGGAATACCGCGACCCTTACCTGAGCCACTGTTTCGCGCCGCTCAGGAACGGCAACGTCCTGGTTGCCAAATGGCGGGCGGTGCCAACCGACATCGCCGCCCGGGTGCGCGGCGGCCAGCCCGGGACCGAACGCCGTGGCGAGATGTATGGCGAGGCGATCCACGAGATCGACCGGGCCGGCCAAGTGGTCTGGGAGTGGCTCACCTTCGAGCATCTGGACCCGGAGCGGGACGCCATCGGCCCCCTCCATCCGCGGGACCGCTGGACCAACCTGAACTCCATCGTCGAGATGCCGGACGGCCGTATCCTGGTGAGCTTCCGCTGCATCGATACCATCGCCATCGTCGATCGGGAGACGGGCAACATCGACTGGCGGTGGGGCCCCGGCCACATCGCCGGGCAGCACAATCCGACGCCTTTGGGGAACGGCAACATCCTGGTTTTCGACAACGGCGCCCACCGTGCCTATACGACCATCGACTATTCCCGGGTGCTGGAAGTGAACCCCCGCACCGACGCCATCGAATGGGAATACAAGGAGAACCCGGTCTTCGACTTCAATAGCTTTATCTGTTCGGGCGCCCAGCGCCTGGACAACGGCAACACCCTGATCTGCGAAACCACCAAGGGCCGGCTGTTCGAGGTGACGGGGGAGGGGGATGTGGTGTGGGAGTTCCTCAGTCCCTTCTATTACGAGCATCCCATCTTCGGCACCAACAACATGGTCTTCCGCTGCATCCGCTACGACGAAGACCATCCGGGGATTCGGGATGCGGACCTGGACCCGGGCGGCTACGAGGACCTGAACGCGCTGATGCCGAAAAGGTTCGTGCGCAGCCCGCGCGGCGACCAGGCGCTTCGCACCACCTACGTGGCGGGCGAACTGGTCAAGGGCGGGCATTAGACCAAGAGGCAACGACACGACAAGGGTTGAACCAGGGCGGCGGCGTGCCGTCGAAATAGAAGGAGATGAAGATGACACGACTGAAGAAGCTGTTCATGGCCGCGGCGGCGGTTCCGCTGTTGGTGGCCGTGACCGGGGCCGCTCAGGCCCAGATGTATCCCTCCAAGCCGATCCAGTTGATCGTCACCTGGCCCCCGGGCGGCAGTACCGACGTGATCGCGCGCCTGCTGTCCGATCCCCTGGGCAAGGTCCTGGGCCAGCCGGTGGCCGTCGTCAACCGCAAGGGCGGCGGCGGTTCCCTCGGCACCCAGGCGGCCTTGGATGCGCCCAAGGACGGCTACACGGTTCTGGCCACCACCAGCGGCAATCACATCCTGACGCCGCTGAAAAAGGACGTCGGCTACAAGTACGACGACCTGGTGCCCATCGGCCAGTTGGTGGCGGCGACCATCATCCTGGCGGTGCGCGAGGACGCGCCGTGGAAGAACCTGGCCGACCTGGCGAAGGACGCCAAGGCGAACCCGGGCAAGTACACCTTCGGCGCCGTCCCCAACGGCATGCCGCACTTGACGTTCAACGGCCTGGCCAAGGCCGCCGGGTTCGAGGCGGTGCACGTGCCCCAGCAAGGCGGCGCGCCGGGCGCCGAGGCACTGTTGGGCGGCGATGTTCAAATGCTGCCCGCCAACGCGGCCACGGTGGCGTCCAACATCAAGGGCGGCAAGATGCGGGGCCTGGCGGTCTTCAACAGCAAGCGCGATGCCGCGTTCCCCGACATCCCGACCGCCGAGGAGCAGGGCTTCAAGGTCTACGGCAGCCCCTTCGTCGGCATCGCCGTGGCCAAGGGCGTGCCCCAGGCGGCTCTCGACAAGCTGCGGGCCGCGGTCAAGAAGGTGGCCAACGATCCCGCCTTCCGCGCCAAGGCGTTGAAGACGGCGACGTCCATCACCTATCTGGACGCCGATGCCTTCGGCAAGATATGGGCGCGGGATTGGAACAACTACGCGCCGATGTTGCGCAAATAGCTCGGCGTCGTTCCGAGTCATGCGCCGAATCCCGGGCGACGCCTGGGTATCGCTGGTCCTCCTCGCCGCCGGCATCGCCTGCCTGGTGGAACTGTGGGGCGCGGAGTCCAGCGGCGCATATCTGAAGACAACCTCGCTGCCGATCGGGCTGGCGGGCATTCTGGTCGCCTTGTCCCTGGTTCTGCTCAGCCTGTCCGTCAGGCAGCGGGCCGTCCAACCCCCGGAGGAGGTCACCGAGGAGGTCACCGAGGATACGGCGCCGGTGGACCACCGGGCGGCGTTCCGGGTGGTGACGGTGGTCGTGTTGACGGCGGCCTACATCGCGGCCCTGCCCTGGTTCGGCTACCTGCTGTCCACCGGGGCCTGCCTGGGGGTGATGGCACTGCTTTACGGCACCCGGGCGCCGGTGACGATCGTCGGGGTGATGGTCGGCCTACCGTTGCTGCTCCAGGTGTTCTTCGAGAAGTACATGATCGTCCTCCTGCCTTCCGCCCGCCTGTTTCCGTGATGTCGCCGGGCCAACGCGCCGATTTACGGCCTCCCCCCTCGAGCGCGGTACGGGCACCGGCTTGGGTGGCGGGCCGGTCTGAGACCGGCCCCTACGCACTTGAAATTGCTTGCGTAGGGGCGGGTCTGAGACCCGCCCGTTCCCGGCCCGACCACCGTCTAGAGGCGCCGACCAGGAGATCATCTCACAAGCGCATCGGCATGAGGCCCTGATGGACCTTCTGGTGACGGGCCTGGAGCAGGTTTTCCACCTGCAGAACCTGGCGATCATGGCGCTGGGTCTGGTGATCGGCATCGTCATCGGGGCGATTCCGGGACTCAACGTGCCGCTGGCGGTGGCCATCGCGCTGCCCATCACCTTCAACCTCGGACCCATCGCCGGGCTCGCCATGCTGATCGGCATCTATAAGGGCGGCACCTACGGCGGCTCCCTGTCGGCGGTGCTGATCAACGTGCCGGGGACTCCGGCCGCCGCCGCCACCGCCCTCGACGGCGCCGCCCTGACCCGCAAGGGCCAGGCGGGAAAGGCGCTGAAGATGTCTCTCTATGCCTCGATCATCGGCGAGATCGTCAGCGACATTGCGCTGATCGCCTTCGCCGTGCCGGTGGCCACCTTGGCGCTTGCATTCGGGCCGGCTGAGAACTTCTCCCTCGGCGTTTTCGCCTTGACCCTGGTCGGCGTGCTGTCCCAGGGCAACATGGTCAAGGGCATCATCGCCGGCACCATGGGCCTTCTGCTGTCCACGTTCGGCGTCGATCCGCTGACCGGCGATTTCCGCCTTACCTTCGGCGTCCGCCAGATGTCCGGCGGCTGGGCCTTCATCGCCCTGGTGATCGGCGTCTTCGCCGTCGCCGAAGCCATTTCCATCATCGAGAAAAGCCTTGTGAAGGCGGTGCATAAGGGGCGGGTAAACTTGAACGAATCCGAGCACAGCCTGACGCGCGAGGACTGGCGGCGCTCCCTGCCCGTAATCGCCCGCAGCGCGCCCATCGGTGTCGTCATCGGCTCCATCCCCGGCTTGGGAGCGGCGGTCTCGGCCTTCTTCAATTACGGTTTGACTCGCAGCCTGTCCCGGGAGCCGGAGCGGTTCGGGCAAGGCGCCATCGAGGGCGTGGCGGCGGCGGAAAGCGGCAACAACGCGGTGACCAGCGCCACCTTCGTGCCCTTGCTGACCCTCGGCGTGCCGGGCGACGTGATCACCGCCATCATGCTGGGTGCCTTCCTGGTCCACGGCCTGATTCCCGGGCCGGCGCTTTTCGAGCAGAACACGGACTTCATCGCCGCCTTTTTCGTGCTGGTGGTGGTCGGCACAATCATGCATCTGGTGATCGCGCGGGTGGGCATGCCGCTCTTTGTGCAGACCACCCGTATCCCCAACCAGATCCTGTTCCCCATCGTCATGGTGCTCAGCGTCACCGGGGTCTACGTCACCACCAACAGCTATTTCGACGTTTACGTGATGCTGGGATTCGGGCTGCTGGGCTACGCCATGAACAAGTTCAAGTTTCCCGTCGCGCCGCTGCTGATCGGCTCCATCTTGGGCCCGCTGCTGGAAGTGGGCCTGCGCCAGGCGGTGATCCTGTCCCGCGGCAGCGCCGACATCTTTTTCACCCGGCCCATCTCGGCGGCCTTCCTGCTGTTCGCGGCGGCCACCATTGTCATCGTCGGCATGCGCGAGATGCGCGGCAAAACCACCGGCGCCTGAGCCGAAAGAGGAGTCCCATGAAGATCGACCGTATGGACGTCCTGCCCGTGCGCCTTCCCCTGAAGGCCGTGGTGACCCTGTCGCGGGGGGTCTCCCGCACCATCGAGGAAGGCAAGCAGATCATCCTCGTCAAGCTCACCGCCGACGACGGCACGGTGGGCTGGGGCGAAGCCGGGCCCAGCCGCCGCTGGTCGGCGGAGACCACCCATTCCTGCTACACCACCATCAAGCACTACCTGGCGCCGGTGGTGGTGGGGCGCGATCCCTTCGACATCGGCGGCCTGCACGAAGCCATGAACACCGAACTGGCCCCCGGCCTGGACCCGGGCCAGCCCATCGCCAAGGCGGCAATCGACATGGCCGTGCACGACCTGATCTGCAAAAACCTGGGGATCACCCTCCAGTCCTGGATCGGCGCCAAGCGCCGCGACCGGGTGGAGCTGGCCTATCTGGTGTCCGCCCCCGACCCGGAGGCGACGGCGAAGGTGGTGCAGGAAGGCCTGGACCAGGGCTTTCGCAGCTTCAAGCTCAAGGTCGGCCACGATCCGGACGACGACGTGGAGAACCTCAAGGCGGCCATGGAAACGGCGCCCGGCTGCATCGTCTGGCCCGACGCCAACCAGGGCTATTCCCTGGATCAGGCCCTGCGCGCCTCGCGGGCTTTCGAGGCCCTCGGCATCGAGCTTTTCGAACAGCCGATCCCGATGACCGACGTCTACGGCATGAAGAAGCTGTTGACCGCCACCACCATGAACATTGCCCTCGACGAGGCGGCCATGGGCCTGCCTTACGTCATCGAGATGATCCGCCGCGAGACGGTGGAGGGCCTGGTCATCAAGGTCAACAAGATGGGCGGCATCCACTACGGCCGTCAGCTGTGCGACATGGCATTGAACGGCGGCTTCAGGCTGATCGGCAGCGGGCTGATGGATGCCCCCATCGGCTTTGCCGCCTCGGTCCATTTGTTCGCCGCCTACGGCATCGACTTCCCCGTCGACCTCAACGGCCCCCAGCACATTGCCGAGGACTACACGAAGACCCCGCTCCCCCGGGAGGGGCAACACGCCCTGGTGCCCACCGCGCCGGGTTTGGGGGTTGACGTTGACGAAGACAAAGTGGCGCGGTTTGCGCTGACGCTGGACTAGATGCGTCAGGGTCAAGTTTTTTGTCGTTGCCGGGCAGTGCAATCGCATATGAAACTTTCGGCTCTCTTCGTTGCGCTGCGCCCCCTTACCCCGCCTTATTCACCCAAGGGGCCTGAAATGACTGGCGCGCGGCGGATTTTGACGTAAAATCAATGTGCTAGAAGGATTCACAACAAACCTCCGCCGTGCGCCATGGGTGAAACGCTATCTCTGTTCGGTTCCTCGTTCAACAAGTCCCTTCGCATCGAATCCCGACCCGAGCGGCTGACCGGGGAACCGGGGGCCGTGCTCTTGCGCGAGATCATGGAGCGCACCCGGATCATCGAGTGGCTGACCGAGCGGTTGCACGATCCGCGCAAGGCCGATCGTGTCACCTATCCCCTGGCCGATCTGCTGCGCACGGTTCTGCTTCTCTTTGGCCAGGGTTGGCACGACCAAGACGACGCCGACGCGCTCCGCCATGATGCGGGCCTACGCCTGGCTGCAAGCGGTTCACGGGGTGTCACGCCGTTGTCCACCGAGGCGCACCTGGCCTCGCAACCCACGCTGTCGCGTCTGATCGCGCTTCTGAGCACGCCGGAGGCCCGCACTGTGCTCCATGAGGCGATCACCGAGCTCGCGGGGCGGCGGTTCCGGGGCCTGCGCGGCGGTCACCGGCAGCGATATCTGACCATCGACGTGGACAGCCTGCCGATCGAGGTCCACGGCCATCAACCCGGCTCGGCCTGGAACGGCCATTACCATCAGCGCATGTACCACCCTTTGGTGGCCAGCATCGCCGAAACCGGCGACCTTCTGGACGCTCGTTTACGGGAGGGCAACGCCCACACCGCCGAGGGGGCGCTGGACTTCATCCTTGATCTCGTGGACCGAGCCGAAGAGACGCTGTGCCAAGTCGCTCTGGTGCGCATCGACGCTGGGTTCCCCAGCGATCCCCTGCTGTCGGGCCTGGAGCGTCGCGGGACGCCCTATGTTGCCCGATTGCGGACCAACAAGGTCCTGGACCGCATGGCTCAGCCCTGTCTTGGACGGCCGCCGGGACGGCCTCCGGCAGAGCCGCGGACGTGGTTCCACGAGATGACCTGCCGGGCGAAGTCGTGGTCGAAAGAGCGCCGAGTGGTCCTGGTGGTGTTGGAACGGCCAGACCAATTTCTGGTTGATCACTTCTGGCTGATCACCAGCCTTGATGCCGAGGCCGTGCCGGCGGCCGATCTCCTGGATCACTACCGCCAGCGCGGCCGTGCCGAGGCCCACATGGGCGAACTCATGGACGTGATGGACCCGGCGCTGTCGTCCGCGTCGCGAAGGAAGCGTCATTACCGGGGGCGCTGCCTGCCGGAGCGCGAGAGCACGGTCGATGCCTTCGCTCACAACGAGGTCGTCCTGTTGCTCAACATCCTGGCCTATGAACTGGTTCATGCCGGGCGGTGCCTGATGGAGACTGCGACCGGCGAGGGGTGGAGCCTTCGCCGGTTCCGCGAGCGCGTTCTGCGCGCCGCCGCCCGGGTCGTCGTTTCCGGCCGACGCATCACCATGGTCATCGGGGAAACATTCGCCCGCTTCTGGCAACGGCTCTGGCCGCGCTTGGAACGCTTGCGATACGCCGACCCGTAACCCCGTCCAAGTCGGCCAGCTAGACTTCAAGCCACCGCCGGATCGCCGGTGGCGGTCCCGCTCGCCTCCACGGCGGCTTCTTCACGCCTTTCATGCCTCAAGTGGCTATCGCACAGCTGGGGAAGCACCCGTGACTCGCCAGCCGCGAATGACCCTGCAACGAGACTCGCATCACATGCAGAAAAGTCTACGGCAAGGGGGTTGGTGAATAAGCCGGGTTGAGTCAGACCTTCCTCGCCGGTCTCGCCCAACATCCGGCTGGCGAGTATCCAGACCGTCGCCGCGAGTTGGCTGTTGCGAATCAGGAAGTTTGCGCCACCGGGCTTCAGGATTTCGCCATCGTTGACGAAGGCATGGAGCACGATATCGGTGGGCTCGAGAGCGATCAGTCGAGTCAGATACCGCTCCACGTAGCGTTCGGCGTTGTAGTTGCCGATGCCGGCGTTAAGCACCGCGACCTGTTGGCCAGCGGCGGCAAACATTCTCTCCAGGCGCGCCGTCACCGTATCCTGCTCGGCCACGCCCCAGCCCAGGGTCACGGAGCTGCCGAGGAAAAGGATGCGTCGATCCGCCTTGAGCGGAACCGAAACAGGTGGCCCGCGCAGCCCCATATTGTTAAATCGGATCTCCACCGATTGCAGCGTCGACGACGCGTTATTCACGTGCTCGTGGCCGAGAACCGGGTTGTCGCTGGGCAGCTTCAGTTCACGGGCATAGCGCCACATCTCGATGTCGTAGCTCTGCATCGAGGTGTTGCTCAGACGCACCACACCTTCGCCGAGGCCGAGGGCAACCAGGAGCGATACGAGAAAAAGAGCGATCGAGGCAGCTATGGCGCGGAGACGGGATGTCGACATGTGGGGCGTTCGCGCTGCCGGGAGATTCGTTCGGATATCGCCGGCAAGCCTTTAGCAGAACGACTAACCTTTCGCCACCCGCCTCCTTGGATTGGCCGCCCCGGCAAAAAGATCGCTCATGAAATCGAATTGTGGCATTGCCGGTCATTGGCTATATGGCAGCCCATCCTTGCCGTTCCTGCGGCAACGTTCCATCCTTGTCACTCGCGCCCGACCATCGGTGACTCGACCATTCCCGCCAAGGACCGTTGATGCTATTTCATAGCTACGTATTTGCGATTTTTTTCTCATTATTCTTGATATTATTGCCTTTGTTCAATAATAAGGCTAGAATTTATTACGTTTATATATCCAGTTATGTATTTTATGCTTGGTGGTACCCACCTTACTTGCTGGTCCTACTTGGCCTGACCCTTTATGCCCATGTCGCCACGACGGAGCGGGCACAGGCGGCCGTTCCCTTGGGCTGGCTGATCGGCGCTGGCCTGGTGCCCCTGGCGGTGTTCAAATATACCGGCTTCGCCCTTGAGAACCTGGCGACGATGTGGCCGGCAGCCCTGGGCTACGCGCCCCATTGGTTGCTTCCCCTGGGCATCTCGTTCGTGACTTTTACCGCGATCGCCTACGTCATCGACTGCCGAACCGGTGCCGCGCGTCGGGAGCCCAATTTCTGGCGGACGGCGCTGTTCATCGCCTACTTCCCGCAGTTGGTGGCGGGGCCCATCATGCGGGCGCGCGAGCTGATGCCGCAGCTCGATCGGATCCGACTGGAGATCCGGTCCCTCAGGCTGGCCCTTCTCCTGTTCTGCGTCGGCATCTTCAAAAAAGTCGTGGTGGCCGACCAGATCGCGCCGGTCGTGGATCGGATCTACGACGGGGATGTCCCCTTGACCGCCGTGCATTTCCTTCTCGCCTTCTATGGATTCACCGTCCAGATCTACTGTGACTTCAGTGGCTACACGGACATGGCCCTGGGCCTGGCGGCACTCCTCGGCGTGGCATTGCCCCTCAATTTTGATCGTCCCTACGCGGCCACGTCGGTTCGGGATTTCTGGCGCCGCTGGCACATGACATTGTCCCGCTGGCTGCGTGACTATCTTTATGTTCCCTTGGGCGGCAGTCGTGGCGGACTGGCCGGCACCGCGGCGGCGGCCGTGATCACCATGCTGCTGGGCGGGCTATGGCACGGCGCCTCGTGGACGTTCGTCGCCTGGGGGGCCCTGCACGGGATGGCGGTGGCCGTGGAGCACGTGGCCCATCGGATGGGCGTGGCGATCGAGCTGCCCCGGTGGATGGCTCGGCTTCTGGTGCTTCACTTCGTCGGCCTGGGGTGGATCTTGTTCCGAGCGAACGGCTTCGAGCAGGTGATGGCGATGTTCCAATCCCTCGCCGTAGTCGGCGACGTCAATTTCCTGATCGCCGAACCACTGGTGCCGGTGCTGGTCGTGGCCGTATTCGCCTTGCACCGTTGGGACAACCTTTCACACGTTCACGCCGCCGCGAGCCGTTTGCCCTTGGCGGTTATTGTTCCCTTGTCGCTGGCTGTCATCCTGACCGGCATGGCGCTTTCGGTGAGCAACCCAAGCGCCTTTATCTACTTCGATTTCTGAACGAACCCTGGCACGACGCCATGAACGGCAACCGTCAATCCAACTCGAAAGCATCCTTGTAGTCGCGCTTCAAAGCCGGGTCCTGGTCCTCCTTGCGCAGGACACAGTCACCGACGACCAGGAGTTCGATCTCGCTGCCCATGAAGCAGCGGAAGGCGTCTTCCGGCGTGCATACGATGGGCTCGCCGCGCACGTTGAAGCTTGTGTTGACGATGACGGGACAGCCCGTGAGCGCCTTGAATCGGGAGATCAGCGCGTGGTAGCGCGGGTTGGTGTCGGCGTGAACGGTCTGTACCCGCGCCGAATAATCCACGTGGGTCACGGCGGGGATCTCCGAGCGGGGCACGTTGAGCTTGTCGATGCCGAAAAGGGCCTGTTCCGCTTCGGTCATGGCGCGGCGGCGGTCCTTCACCACGTCGGCCACCAGCAGCATGTAGGGACTGTCGCCATCCAACTCGAACCACGCGGCCACGTCTTCGCGCATCACCGACGGCGCGAAGGGCCGGAAGGATTCCCGGTATTTCACCTTCAGATTGAGCATCTTCTGCATCTCTGGCGAGCGGGCGTCGCCGAGGATCGATCGACCGCCCAGCGCCCGCGGCCCGAATTCCATCCGTCCCTGGAACCAGCCCACCGCCTGGCCCTCGGCCAGCGCTTGCGCGGTCGCCTCGATCATCGCGCTTTCGTCTGTCGTCTCGAAATGGGCCCCTTCTTCGGTCAGGCGGCGGGTGATTTCATTGGTCGAGAATTCGGGCCCCAGGTAGGATCCCGACATGCCGTCGCCGCGAGCATTCGTGGTTCGCGGCTGGCCCTGGAACAGATGGTAGGCGCAGAGCGCCGACCCCACGGCGCCGCCCGCGTCACCGGCGGCCGGCTGAATCCAGATGTTCTTGAAGCTGCCGTCGCGCAGGACCTTGCCGTTGGCGACGCAGTTGAGCGCCACGCCCCCGGCCAGGCACAGGTTGGCCTGCCCGGTCTCCTTGGCCAACGACCGGGTCAGGCGCAGCACCACCTCCTCGGTCACCGCCTGGATCGAGGCCGCCAGGTCCATATGGCGCTGGGTGAGCAGTTCGTCGGCGCCTCGCGGCGGGCCGCCGAAGAGCGCATCGAAGGCGCTGTTGGTCATGGTCAGCCCGGTGCAGTAGTTGAAGAACTTCTGGTCCAGGCGGAAGGTGCCGTCTTCCTTCAGGTCCATGACATTGTCGATGATCAGGGACTTGAACCGGGGCTCCCCATAGGGGGCCAGGCCCATCACCTTGTATTCGCCCGAATTCACCTTGAAGCCGGTGTAGTAGGTCAAGGCGGAATAGAGCAGCCCCAGGGAATGGGGAAAATGGATCTCCTTGATCACCTCCAGTTTGTCGCCCGAGCCCAAGGCCACCGACGTGGTCGCCCATTCGCCCACCCCGTCCATGGTCAGGACGACCGCTTCCTCGAACGGCGACGGGAAGAACGCCGACGCGGCGTGGCTCTGGTGGTGTTCGGCGAACAACAGGCGGGTCTTCCAGTCGAAACCGGGGTCGAAGCGTTCGAATTCCTTGCGCAGAAGGGTTTTCTGGAACAGCTTTTCCCGCAACCACAGGGGAATTGCCATTTTGAACGACTGAAAGCCCCGGGGCGCGAAGGCCAGGTAGGTCTCCAGCAACCGTTCGAACTTGAGGAACGGCTTGTCGTAGAAGGCGACGAAGTCCACGTCGGAAAGGCCGATGCCGGCCGATCCCAGGCAGTACTCGATGGCGCGGCTGGGAAAGCCGGCGTCGTGCTTCTTGCGGGTGAACCGTTCCTCCTGGGCCGCCGCCGTGATCGCGCCGTCCTCGACCAGGGCCGCCGCGCTGTCGTGATAGAACGCCGAAATGCCGACGATTTTCACGGTGTCTCGACGCTCAGAAGATGGTGTAGATGAAAGGCGCCACCGCCGAGCCCTGGCTGAGCACCACCAGACCGCCAAAAACCGCCATCATGACGATGATGGGCAGCAGCCAGTACTTCTTGCGCGCCCGCATGAATGCCCACAGCTCGGAAATGAAATCCATCGAACTTCCCTCAAAACTGGCGAATTTCCCTCAGAACTGCTGGCGCATGGTCTCAGGCGTGGGCCCCGGTGGCGAACGCTCGATCCAGTAGGTGCGGGCCTTCGGGTCGAAGGCGCGATTCAGCGGATCCTTGCCCACCAGACGCATCACCAAGGCGATGGGGGTCACCGTACCATAGAACAGAAATCCCATGACGACCGGGTTGACGATCCGGTGCAGAAGCATCCCAAACCGGAACCACAACCGGTTGAGGGGCGCCAAAGCCCTCGGCGCCACCAGGGCGGTTAACAGAAACAGGCCGGCAATGGCGACGAAATAGGGCCACAGAGTCCCGTCTCGCCAGCCGTTGAGGATCGCGAGTATGGCGAAGAACCCACAGAACACGAACCCGAAAGACCGGTTGGATCCACCCTCTGCGGGGGCATGGGTTCGTTTCAGGTCTTCGTGCATCGGTACAAGGTTCCTACTAGCCCGAATTATTCACGGCGCTGATTGAAAATGCTGGTGAGCGTAGATTAACCTGTTGAAATGCCGTATGATTTTGGTGTCAAGACAAGATCACATGGCAACAGAACAACCCACGGCTCACCATGAACGAGATTACCCCCTATCTCCCTGGTTTGTCACCCGTTGGAGGCAAGCCGCTTTGCGCCCGCTTCGACGGCGGACGGCTGTCGTCGGACGGCGGGGTGTTGTTGTTGGGCGAGATCGACAGGCGGCTCGGCATCGCCGACGTGCTCGCTTCCTGCGTCACCGACGTGCGCGACCCGGCGAGCACGACCCACGCTTACGTAGACATGATCCGGGCGCGCCTGTTCGCTATTGCCTGCGGGTATGAGGATTGCGACGACCTCGACGTTCTGCGTTTCGATCCGGCGTTCAAGCTGGCCTGTGGCCGTTTGTCCGAGAGCGGCGACGACCTGATGAGCCAACCGACCCTGTCGCGCCTCGAGAACGCGCCGTCATGGCGCGCGCTCGGGCGCATGGGGCTGTCGATGATCGATCTGTTTTGCGCCAGCTTCAAGCGCGTTCCGGCGCGCATCGTTCTCGATATCGACGACACCGACGACGCCGTTCACGGCGGCCAGCAGCTGGCGCTGTTCAACGCCCATTACGACGACTATTGCTTCCAACCCATCCATATCTTCGAGGCGGCCACCGGCAAGCCGGTGATGTCACTGCTGCGTCCCGGCAAGCGGCCCTCCGGCGACGAGGCGGCGCGGATCCTGAGACACGTCATCGGCCGCATCCGCCGCAACTGGCCACGGGTCGAGATCACCGTGCGGGGCGATGGCCACTACGCCACGCCGGAGGCCATGGAATTCCTCGAACGTCAGGGCTGCGGCTACATCTTCGGGCTTTCCGGCAACGCCCGGCTGAACAGGATCGGCCAGCCGTGGTGCGAGGACGCCGCCGTGCGCCGGGCGGGGCAGGGAAAGGATAAGGTGCGCCGCTTCTTCCACACCGGCTACCAGGCCAAAAGCTGGTCACGGCAACGCTCGGTCATCGCCCGCGTGGAAGCTACCGCCAAGGGCTGTGACGTCCGCTTCGTCGTCACCAACCTGAGCGGCCGCGCCAAGGCGCTCTACGAGAAGGTCTACTGCGCCCGCGGGCGGATGGAAAACATGATCAAGGACCACAAGCTCTACACCAAGTCCGACCGCACGTCGTGCCACCGTTGGGAGGCCAACCAGTTCCGCCTCTTCCTGCATACCGGCGCCTACTGGCTGCTGCATCAGCTTCGCCAAGCGGCGCCTCGGAAATCGCTGTGGCGAACGGCCACCTTCGAAACCCTGCGCCGGGCGTTTCTCAAAATCGCCGTCCGCGTCGAGGAGCTCAAGTCGCGCCTCAGGATCGCCCTGCCTTCGGCCTATCCCTATCAGCCGGCCATGATCGCCATCGCCGGGCGCATCACCGCCCAAGGGCCCTGAACCAAGCGGCAGGTGCCGCCGGACGAGCCCCGAACAACAACCTCCAACCTCTCCGACAATCCGTCTCAAAAATCGCCGTCAACCCGGTCGCTACCGCTCGTCCCGCTGAAATCCGATGGCCGTCATGAATAATTGGGGCTAGTGTTCCGATCGAGACATTTCGTTCCCATTAAATCTACGCAAACTGCGACCTTCACCCCCGGGCTCAGGAACCAAATGTTAGAATCGCAACACTAGCCTACAGTATCCTGAGTATCCTGCTTAGCACCGGGGATTTCGGGACACAAGGCGACACCGGCGGCAGAATTTCTGTCCCAATGCTGGCATTGGCGGCACCAGGCTCAATGTTCAATTGCGTCGCATGCCATACTGAGTCAGGATTGTTGAATTGGACGGGTGCGAATTGAAATCACTGATAACAATTTCAGTTCAAATCGCTTCCAAAGATTCCTCGGGGGAGGAGGGGGGGATATGAATAGTAACACCTTAATGAAAATTTTCGCAATATTATTACTAAATATCTTTATTATTGAATTATTTTCGATTATAAATATATGGTTTGGGTTTTATTTATCCCAAATACAGGATAGATTTATTCATCGATAAACATTTTTCTCGCATTAATGATCAGTATAAAGAAGGTTTTTGTCGCGGAATCATGATCCTTTACTAGGGTGGGATTTTCGGCCGCATAGCCGACAATCAGCCGTCAACCCGGCTTATTCACCAACCCCCTTGCCGTAGACTTTTCTGCATGTGATGCGAGTCTCGTTGCAGGGTCATTCGCGGCTGGCGAGTCACGGGTGCTTCCCCAGCTGTGCGATAGCCACTTGAGGCATGAAAGGCGTGAAGAAGCCGCCGTGGAGGCGAGCGGGACCGCCACCGGCGATCCGGCGGTGGCTTGAAGTCTAGCTGGCCGACTTGGACGGGGTTACGGGTCGGCGTATCGCAAGCGTTCCAAGCGCGGCCAGAGCCGTTGCCAGAAGCGGGCGAATGTTTCCCCGATGACCATGGTGATGCGTCGGCCGGAAACGACGACCCGGGCGGCGGCGCGCAGAACGCGCTCGCGGAACCGGCGAAGGCTCCACCCCTCGCCGGTCGCAGTCTCCATCAGGCACCGCCCGGCATGAACCAGTTCATAGGCCAGGATGTTGAGCAACAGGACGACCTCGTTGTGAGCGAAGGCATCGACCGTGCTCTCGCGCTCCGGCAGGCAGCGCCCCCGGTAATGACGCTTCCTTCGCGACGCGGACGACAGCGCCGGGTCCATCACGTCCATGAGTTCGCCCATGTGGGCCTCGGCACGGCCGCGCTGGCGGTAGTGATCCAGGAGATCGGCCGCCGGCACGGCCTCGGCATCAAGGCTGGTGATCAGCCAGAAGTGATCAACCAGAAATTGGTCTGGCCGTTCCAACACCACCAGGACCACTCGGCGCTCTTTCGACCACGACTTCGCCCGGCAGGTCATCTCGTGGAACCACGTCCGCGGCTCTGCCGGAGGCCGTCCCGGCGGCCGTCCAAGACAGGGCTGAGCCATGCGGTCCAGGACCTTGTTGGTCCGCAATCGGGCAACATAGGGCGTCCCGCGACGCTCCAGGCCCGACAGCAGGGGATCGCTGGGGAACCCAGCGTCGATGCGCACCAGAGCGACTTGGCACAGCGTCTCTTCGGCTCGGTCCACGAGATCAAGGATGAAGTCCAGCGCCCCCTCGGCGGTGTGGGCGTTGCCCTCCCGTAAACGAGCGTCCAGAAGGTCGCCGGTTTCGGCGATGCTGGCCACCAAAGGGTGGTACATGCGCTGATGGTAATGGCCGTTCCAGGCCGAGCCGGGTTGATGGCCGTGGACCTCGATCGGCAGGCTGTCCACGTCGATGGTCAGATATCGCTGCCGGTGACCGCCGCGCAGGCCCCGGAACCGCCGCCCCGCGAGCTCGGTGATCGCCTCATGGAGCACAGTGCGGGCCTCCGGCGTGCTCAGAAGCGCGATCAGACGCGACAGCGTGGGTTGCGAGGCCAGGTGCGCCTCGGTGGACAACGGCGTGACACCCCGTGAACCGCTTGCAGCCAGGCGTAGGCCCGCATCATGGCGGAGCGCGTCGGCGTCGTCTTGGTCGTGCCAACCCTGGCCAAAGAGAAGCAGAACCGTGCGCAGCAGATCGGCCAGGGGATAGGTGACACGATCGGCCTTGCGCGGATCGTGCAACCGCTCGGTCAGCCACTCGATGATCCGGGTGCGCTCCATGATCTCGCGCAAGAGCACGGCCCCCGGTTCCCCGGTCAGCCGCTCGGGTCGGGATTCGATGCGAAGGGACTTGTTGAACGAGGAACCGAACAGAGATAGCGTTTCACCCATGGCGCACGGCGGAGGTTTGTTGTGAATCCTTCTAGCACATTGATTTTACGTCAAAATCCGCCGCGCGCCAGTCATTTCAGGCCCCTTGGGTGCTCGGCATCGTAGCCCCAGTAACGATTCTCTGCATCTCGGATGGAAACCTGAACAGGATTCCCACCGGGTTCAGGCCATTCCTGAACAATGACTCTGGAATCAAACTCGGATTCAAACCGGCTTTCCACCCCGTAGACGGCGAGGTCGCATACTTGCCGAATCCCTGGAAAGATAGGGACTTGAGCTTGAGTGGCCTGAAGTCGCTTGCGACCGAACTGGCGAAGACGGATTTCTGGGCCAATCGATGGCTCAGTTTGACACCCGAGTTCCCCTTTACCCTTCAAACCTTGAGGCTCTTAGACCGCGTGACTGTCAAGATTCGCGACGCCGTCGTTTCCAACAACTCTAATGACCTATGGACCGTCCAAGAAGGACTTCTCATCATGGACCACATAGTGTCCACATTTCTAAGCGCGACAAGCCAACACGGTACTCAGCCGGCAGTCATTCTCCTCCCCCATACAGAGAATTGGCAGAATGAGCGCATCCCGCCCTCGTATGGGCCGTTCCGAGATCGCATCCGCGCCCAATATGGCGATCGACTGATCGTGGTCGACATGTATGAGCATCCCTTTGACGAGGCCTTGTTCCAGGTCGTTCCGTACCGTGGTCACACCTCGCACTATGGAAACCGCAGGATTGCCGAAGTTCTGTCCACTGAAATCTGGTCACGCCAAGGCGGGGTCGTTCGCCCTCGACCCGACGTTCGCTAATCGAGGCGGGTGCTGCTGGCTCCCGGTCGACTCGGACGGCGAGCCGGTCCCAATTCAATCTATCCGCCGCAGCCGCGCAGCATAAAATCCGTCCATGCCCCCTGGGTCCGGTCCGTGACAGGGGAGGGTGCGCAGGTCGCCCTCGGGCGTGATGGACTCGGCGAGGCCGCAAACGTCGGCCGGGGTCAACGGTTCACGGCGGAATTCGGGCATCGCGGCGAGAAAACGGTCGACCCGCTGGGGCCCTTCCTCCGGCTGTAGGGAGCAGACCGCGTAGACCAGGCGACCGCCCGCCGCGACCATGTCCGCCGCCGCGTCCAGCATCCGGTCCTGAACCGCCGACAGCCGGCGGACGTCCTCCGGCCGCTTGGTCCAGGGCACGTCCGGATGGCGACGAATGGTCCCGGTGGCCGAGCAGGGCGCATCGAGAAGCACCAAGGGCGCCGCCGCCGGGGGCCGCCATTGAAGGACGTCCGCCGTCACCAACTCCGCCGCCAGGCCCAGGCGAGCCAGGTTCGCCGCCAGCCGATCGCGCCGCGCCGCCTGACGCTCGACGGCGATCACCCGGGCCCCGGCGGCGGCCAGTTGCGCCGTTTTGCCGCCTGGCGCCGCGCCGAGGTCGATGACGGTGCGCCCCGCCACCGGTCCCAGCAGTCGTGCCGGCAAGGAGGCCGCCATGTCCTGCACCCACCACGCCCCGTCGTCATATCCGGGCAGGTCGGCGACACGACCGCCGGCGTCGCGGCGAACCGTGTCGGTCGCCAGGACCCGGCCTTCCAGGCGCGGGGCCCAGATGTCGGGCCATGCGACGACGGAAAAGTCGAGGGGCGGTTCCGCCATGTGCGCCTCGGCGATGCGCCGGGTTGTTTCCGCCCCATAGGCCGCGGCCCAGCCGTCCCACAGCCAGTCGGGCGTATTGGCCCGCGCCGGGTCGACGGCGCCGAGGAGGGTCGCGGCTTCCCGCTGCGCGCGGCGCAGAACCGCGTTGGCCAAGGGCCCGTAGGGGCGACCCCCCCGCGCCACCGCCAGACGTACGGCAGTGTCGACGGCGGCGTGGGCCGGGGTGCCCAGGAACAGAAGCTGGCACAGGCCCAGTCGCAGAGCGTTGATGACGGATTCCGCGCGTCCCCGCGGCGGCCGTTCCAGCAGGCGGGCGATGGCCCCATCGATCTGTCCCAGGCGGCGCAACGTGGTTGCTACCAGGGTATGGGCGAAGGCCCGGTCCCGATCCTCTAGGGCGGCCAGGGGTGCGCTTGCCGCCAGGGCCCCGTCCAGGGGCCGGCGGCTGGTCAGCACGGCGTCGAGCACTGCCGCCGCCGCGGCACGGGCGTCGAGGCCGGGAGAACGCGCGGTCATGGGAAAGAAAGGGCTTCGATTGGCATGGCACCGGGATTTCGAGGGCTGCTTATCCCCCGTATCCCGGCGTCACGGCAAGGGCGTTCGCGGCCCGTCGTTGACGCATCGGGCCGAAGGGGCCAGAAATCCCCGACGCAAACGAATCGGGTCACCCGCGTGGTTTGACCTGTTGCATCGAACAGGAGCGATCGGCGTGGCCCCGGGAAACCGACCCCTCTAATGGGACGATGGACCCAGCACTGGGCCGGCTGGCTGTTCGCCGGACTCGGTTTGCTGTTGCCCATCATGGTCTTGTTCGCGCCCCGGACACCGACCGCATTGGCCGTTTTGGCGGCTGCTGCCTCAGCCGTCATCATCGTATCCCGCCGCCCGGCCTTTCGACTGCCCGCGCCGGGAGTGTTCGCGACCCTGGCCGGCCTCTGTGGGTTCGCCGCCCTTTCCACTCTGTGGTCCCTGGATCCACCCCTGGCTTGGCAGGGAGCAGCCAAACTTCTCGGACACATCGTCGTTGGTCTGTTGTTGATCGGCGGCGCGACCCTGCTGACGGCCGAGGAACGACGGCGCGCTCTCTTGGGCCTCGCCGTGGGTGTCGCGGCCGCGCTGATAATCCTCGCCGCCGAATCGTTTCAGGGTTCGATGGTAAGCAAGCTGCTGGCGGACAAGGACCGGGACCTGGTGGATCTGGATTTCCAGGTCAACATCTACGGCGCCTACTGGTTCAACGCCGGGGGCAGCGTCATCGCCATCCTGGTTTGGCCCCTGGGGCTCGATCGGCGAGTCGGACGCTGGGTCCTGGCGCCTACTCTTTTCGCCTTGGCGGCAACCCTTTATGGCATTGGATTCGCGACGGGCGCGCTTGCCGTGGTCGTCGGCGCCGCCGCGGCGCTTGGCGTTGCCCTCGCCGGGCGACGCGCCGTGGTGGCGCTGATGGCGGTCATGGTCGTGGCGGTCATGTTGGCGCCGGTGGCGCCGCGAACCGTGCTCGAACCGGAACGGTTGAGCGCCATGGCCGACCTGTTTCCGCGGACGATGCTGCCGCGCTTTTACATCTGGGCGTTTGCCGCCGAGCGCATCGGAGAAAAGCCACTGGCGGGATGGGGCATGAACGCGTCGAGGACGATGCCCGGCGGCGATGCCCGAATCGTCGATCGCATACGCGACCGAACCTACGGGCACGTCCTTCCGCTGCATCCCCACAATGTGGCGCTCCAGGTCTGGATGGAGCTCGGGCTGCCGGGTGCCCTGCTGTTGAGCGGCCTGATCTGCGCCGTCCTGTGGGCGGCGGCCACGGTGCTGCCCGCCCGCCGGGCGCCGGCGCTTGCCACTGGGCAGGCGGTCGCCGGCATCGTTTTCATGGGCCTGAGCTACGGCGCCTTTCAAAGCTGGTGGATCAGTACCCTGTGGCTGGCGGCGGCGTTCACGGTTTGCGGGATGGATGGCGGGAGCGCGTCTCGATCGCGGGCAACCACATGACCGCCGGGGTGGTATCCCGTTTCGAGGCGTGGGTTTGCCTCGATGCGGTAGGTTCGGCCGCGTCGCCATGTGGAAATCCCCGACGCAAGTCGGCGGCGATGGTGGTTTGTGCACCGTTCTTGGATCACATCCGAGGAAACCCTATGCTCCCGACGGCAATGTGAGGCGGCACACGGAACCCTACGTGCGCATTTATTTTCTCCGTCTGTTTCTGATCCTATTCCCCCTCGTCGGCATCGTCGCGGGCGGCGAGGCCATCATTCGATTGACGGCGCCGCAGAATCTCACCGGGACATGGTTGGACCCGGATCCGGACGGCCTGGTGCTCAATCGACCTCGCCACGTCACCCAGCACCAATGGGGAGACCGGATCGTCACCTACCGGTTCAACAGCCTCCATCAAAGGGGCCCGGAACCCGCGGAAGGGGTGTCGAAGCTCCTCGTGCTCGGCGATTCGGTGGCCTTCGGATGGTTGTTGCGGGAGGACGATTCAACGCCGCGGTTGATCCAGAAGGCGGTGGACAGGGACTGGGGCGAGGGTCGGGTTCAAGTTCTCAACGCCGCGACGGGCGGCTGGGGGACGGCAAGCTATACGGCCTATCTGGAGCGGTTTGGCGAGACCATTGAACCCCTCGCCGTCCTCGTTCTCGCGAACACGGGCGACGTAATTCGCTCGACGGAAAGCAAACTCTATGCATGGCGGGAAGGCGCCCTTGGCCGAGAATTGGTGTTTGCGCCCCGACCCCCCAGCGGCATTCGGTTTCAATTGCGCCGGCTCTCCAACGGGATTCCCGGCTATCACTGGCTGCTCACTCATTCCCACCTGTTCCAATTCGTTCGAAACCTTACCGCGCTTGGCTTGACTCGGTTCGGAACGGACCAGGCACGTCACGCGCCCGGTCCCCTGACGCTGGCTCGCATGGACGATTCGCCCGAATTGCGGGATTTGGCCCGCGCCCTGTTTCGCCGCATCAAGGCATGGTGCGACTCCCACAACGCCAAATTGTATGTTCTCTCTCAATATCTGAGGACCCGCCCGGCCGACAATTGGGACTGGTTCTCCCGGATCATGGCCGAGGAGGGCATTCCCTTCCTCGATCTCCAACCGCCGATGGTCGCTCTGGTGGGCGAACGGCACCGGGACTACTTTCTTCCCGGCGACCCCCATCCCAACGAACGGGTGCCCCATGCGGCGATGATGTTCCTGTGGCCATGGCTAAAGCCCCGCCTGGAGCCCCTGCTGCCGTGACTTGCCAACGGTTCCGGTCAATGGCGCGATATTACTGGACGACGGTGGTGCACCCATGGGCCTGATTCGATTTCTTTTGGCCGCGGCCGTGGTCGCCGAGCATGCGGGGCCGATTTTGGGCAGCCGCCTCGTCGGCGGTGGGACGGCAGTGCAGACGTTCTACATCATCTCCGGCTTCTACATGGCGCTGATCCTCAACGGCAAGTACGCCCGTGGCTATTTTCTATTCATCTCCAACCGGTTCTTGAGAATTTTCCCCGTCTACTGGGTGTGCCTGGTGCTGGCGACTCTGCTCCTGTTCTTCTTCGGTGCGCTGGCGGACGGTGTATCGCTGGAGGGCGCCACCTATGGCTCGGGGTGGTTGTCGGAGGCGGCGTCGCCGTCGCTTTCCGCCGCCGGGTTGATTCTTTTGGTCAACGTCGCACTATTTTTCCGCACCCTGTTCGCGTTCCTGGCGATCGATCCGGGAACCGGCGGCCTGTTCTTTTTCGGCGACGACCCGGCCCCGCAGCTTGTCGCCCATCTGTTCTTTCCGGTATCCCAGGCCTGGACCCTGGATATCGAGCTCGTGTTCTACCTGTTGGCGCCGTTTCTCGTCCGCCGGGGGCTGCCGGCCTTGCTGGCGCTCATGGTCGCCTTCTTCGCGCTGCGCCTGGGAATCCGTTTCGCCTACCAGGAATTGTTCCCGACCACCTGGGAGCTGAAGCTTTACTTCACGCCTTTCGCCCAGATCGGATTCTTCATGGCCGGCGCCGTATCCTACTGGTTCTATCGAAGATGGAAGGAGCACCTGCCCAAGGGTCCGGGCCTCGTCCTCTTGTGCGTGGTCGCCGCCCTGACCATTGGGTTTTTCTTCGTACCCTTGCCGCCCTCCTGGACGTCGAAGCTTTACTACTTGTTGGTTTTCCTGTCCCTGCCGCTGATCTTCGAGTCGACCCGCCACAGCCGGCTGGACCGATGGATCGGCGAGACTTCCTACCCGATTTACGTCGGCCACTACATTGTCGTGCTGGCCATCGACGGCCTGGGATATTCGCTCGCCGCCTCTGGGCCGGCGGCCTTGATCGGGGCGACCGCCCTTGCCGCCCTCCTCATCGTGGCGGTATCCGCGCCCGTGGAGCGCTATCGTCAGCGCCGCGTGTCGGGCTCCGCGCCGTCGCCACCGACTGGAAACAGATAGAGGTAGGAAACCAGGCCCGGGCGCAGCCGCTCCAGCACCCGGCCGGCCACCTCCGCCGTACCCAGGGCAACGGTCCCATGGACCGCGTCCCCCCAACGCCGGTAGAGGCGGAGCGGCACCATCACCCGCCGCAAAGGCCTGGCGAACCCCATCGCCTCATGGTTGGCCACAAGTTCGGCGAAACTGTCGGCGAGGCCACGGCGGTCGACGATCTGTACCGCCGCCACGGCGCCGCCGGGCCTCAGTTTGGGGGCGAAGGCTTCGAGGAACGGGCGATGCACCTGGGCCCGATCGCTGCGGGTGAAGGGGTAGAACTCCCGGGCATGGATCAGGGCGAAGTGGCGGTCGGGAAAGGACGACAGGTCGTCCGCCGAGCAGACGGCGAACCGGCAGCGGGGATAGCGGGACTGGGCGACCCGGATCGCCGAAGCGGACAGGTCGATGCCGTGCACGGTCGCGCCGTCTCCCAAGGTTTCCTCCAAGGCGTTGCTGAGCGTGCCGATGGCGCAGCCCACGTCCAGGATCGGCCCGTCCAAGGGCAACCCGATATGCCGCAGATGGCCCGCCAGGTTGCGGGCGTAGAAGCGCGCGTAATCGTCGTCGACGATGGCGTGGCTCTCGATCGCCTGCGCATCACGACCGGATTCGAAGGAGTCATAGGTTCCGTAGACCCCTTCTCCCCGCGCGGCCTGGCCCTTCATCTTCTCCGGCAGCATCCAGTCAGAATCGGGGTTCGTCATCGCGGGACCACGGCGTGGATTTGGGTTAGCCCGCTTGATACCATAGGCGCCGGCCGGGTACACCGGCGGACCTTCGCCACGGAACGACGCCATGACCGACACGTCGCCAACGAAGCCGGCGCCCGCATCATCCCTCGGGATCGAAAGCGCGCCACCCTCCGACGACAAGGCGCGCCACCCGAGCCCTGCGGTCGATTCCGAACCTAGCGCGCCTGAAACCGGCGGTCCCAAGGGACCGGAACCCACCCGCTACGGGGACTGGGAACGCAAGGGGCGCTGCATCGACTTCTGATCGAAGGCCTTCCTCCGGCTCTTGGCGTCGTCGGCGGACGATGCACGGTTGCGGATTTTCCCTTATGAGTATATATTGATGATCATATAATACAACTTTTACGAGATTCACCTTGTCTTCGTCCGACATGCGTCGCCTCAAGTCCTGGATTGCCGGCGTCCTGTGCGCCGGCTTTTCGACGGCGACCCCGGTAACCGCCGGCGAAGTGCTGGACGGGCCCATCACGGCGGTGGTGCTGCGGGTGATCGACGGCGATAGCATCGCCGTCAGGGCGCGGGTGTGGCTGGGCCAGGACATCGAGGTCGTGGTGCGGATCGCCGGGATCGACGCCCCGGAACGCCGTGGCGCCTGCGCGGCGGAACAGCGGTGGGCCGAGCGGTCCCGGGCATTCTTGGCGGAACGCCTGACCGGCGGCCATGTCGTCTTGTCCGATGTCCGGAACGGCAAGTACGCGGGCCGTGTGGTGGCCAAGGTGAGCGGTCCCGCTGTCGCCGACTGGGGAAGCCTGCTGGTGGACCAGGGGCTGGCGCGGCCCTATGACGGCGGTCGTCGCAGTTCGTGGTGCGCTCCCGAGGTGGCGGCGGGCCAACCTTGAGAAGCCTCCCCTAACCGTTCATGCGGTTGTCGACCAGATCATCGACCACCGCCGGTTCGGCCAGGGTCGAAGTGTCGCCCAGGTTGTCGTGTTCGTTGGCGGCGATCTTGCGCAGGATGCGGCGCATGATCTTGCCGGACCGTGTCTTGGGCAGGCCGGGGGCGAACT
This sequence comes from Rhodospirillales bacterium, assembly GCA_965247705.1. Taxonomy (GTDB): domain Bacteria; phylum Pseudomonadota; class Alphaproteobacteria; order Rhodospirillales; family CAMCUA01; genus CBDFHV01. Next base: position 114,436 of record CBDFHV010000085.1, read on the forward strand.
GGATCAGGTCCGGCTGGGCGATGGGTCCGATCTCCTTGCGCACCCACTGAACCAGGTCCTTGCGCAGGTCCTCGCCGGGCTCCTCGCCGATGTTCAGGGTGACATAGGCGTAAATGCCCTGGCCCTTGATGTCGTGGGGATAGCCGACGACGGCGGCCTCGGCGACCTTGGGGTGGGCGACCAGCGCGCTTTCCACTTCCGCCGTGCCCATGCGGTGGCCGGAGACGTTGATCACGTCGTCGACGCGGCCGGTGATCCAGTAGTAGCCGTCCTCGTCCCGCCGGCAGCCGTCGCCGGTAAAGTACATGCCCGGGTAGGCGGAGAAGTAGATCTGCACGAACCGCTCGTGATCGCCATAGACGGAGCGCATCTGTCCCGGCCACGAATCCACGATGCAGAGGTTGCCCTCGCAGGCGCCCTCCAGGACGTTGCCATCACCGTCGACGATCGCCGGCTCGATGCCGAAAAAGGGCCGGGTGGCGGAGCCGGGTTTGAGCATGGTCGCCCCCGGCAAGGGCGTGATCAGGATGCCGCCGGTCTCCGTCTGCCACCAGGTATCGACGATCGGGCAGCGCTTGTCGCCGACCACCTCGTGGTACCACATCCAGGCCTCGGGATTGATCGGCTCGCCGACGGTGCCGAGGATGCGGATGGAGGCCCGCGAGGTCTTCTCCACCGGCCCGTCCCCTTCGCGCATCAGTGCCCGGATGGCGGTCGGCGCGGTGTAGAAGATGTTGACCCGGTGCTTGTCGCAGACCTGCCAGAAACGGGACGCGTCCGGGTAGTTGGGCACGCCCTCGAACATCAGGGTGATGGCGCCGTTGGCCAGCGGCCCATAGACGATATAGCTGTGGCCCGTCACCCAGCCGACGTCGGCGGTGCACCAGTAGACCTCGCCCGGCTTGTAGTCGAAAACGTATTCGTGGGTCATCGAGGTGTAGACCATGTAGCCGCCGGTGGTGTGCAGCACCCCCTTGGGCTGTCCGGTGGAGCCCGAGGTGTAGAGGATGAACAGGGGATCCTCGGCGTTCATGGGCTCGGGCTCGCACACCGCGGCGGCCCTGCCGGTGACCTCGTGGTACCAGTGGTCGCGACCCTCTTGCCAAGCGACGTCGCCACCGGTGCGTCGCACCACGACCACGTGCTCGATGGTCGGGCATTTGGCGCAAGCCTGATCGGTGTTGGCCTTCAGGGGGACCTTGCGGCCGCCCCGGAGGCCTTCATCGGCGGTGATGACGCAGACCGACTTGCCGTCCTGGATGCGACCGGCCAGGGAGTCCGGAGAGAAGCCGCCGAAGACCACCGAGTGCATGGCGCCGATGCGCGCGCAGGCCAGCATGGCCACGGCGGCCTCGGGGATCATCGGCATGTAGATGGTGACCACGTCCCCCTTGCCGATGCCCAGGTCCTTCAGCCCGTTGGCCAGCCGGCAGGTCTCCGCATGTAGTTCCTTGTAGGTGACGGCCTTGCTGTCGGCCGGGTCGTCCCCTTCCCAAATGATCGCCGTCTGATCGCCACGGGTGGCCAGATGGCGGTCCAGGCAGTTGGCCGAAGCGTTGAGCGTGCCGTCATGGAACCACTTGATATGGACCGGGGGATCGTAGGACGAGTCCTTGATTTTGCTCGGCGCCGTGATCCAGTCGATACGTTTGGCCTGCGCGGCCCAGAACCCCTCGGGGTCCTCGATCGAGCGCTTGTACATGGCCAGGTATGTATCGTTGTCGCAAAGGGCGGCCTTGGCGATTGCTTCGGGTACCGGGAAGGTGTGGTGTTCGGACATGGTCGCCGTCCTCTCCGATCCAGGAATTGGTCGCGGGAAGAAGTCCCCGAGGGAAGGCGCAGCAGGCGCCACGGGGCCGGAATTATCTCACAACGTTGGCCCCTTACAAGGGCGAGGCCGGATTAGGCCGGGCCGCCGACAGCGGTGATGTAGACCGCGCCGTCCTCGGTCATCGTCTCCACCGGGTCCAGTTTGTCGCCGAAACAGGGGCCGACGATGCATTCCCCGTCCTCGATGCGGAACAGGGCCATGTGATTGACGCACAATATATGGGTTCGCTCCACATTCAGGAACTGGCCCGGCGTGAAATCCAGCGGCGCCCCGATATGGGGGCAACTGTTGACGTAGACGAACAGCTTATCGCCCCGGCGCACGGCCAACAGGTCCCGGGGCATGTCGTTCCAGGTCACGATAAAACCAGCCGACTGCCCGTCTTCCACGTCATCGAGGCGGCACAGGGGCACCCGGGTCATGGTGTCCGACCGGAACCGCGTGGCGGCCGTCCTCCGTTCACGGCTTCACGCCACCCATGCCGCAGATGATGTTCCAGGCTTCGCTATCCACCGGCATCACCGACAGCCGCGACTGGCGAACCAGCGCCAGGTCGTCGAGGCGGCCGTCTTCCTTGATCTGCTGAAGGGTCACCGGGGTCTTGAACGGTTTTCCCGCCTTGAAGTCCACCATCCCGAATCGGGCCTTCTTGTCCGACGGATCGGGATAGTGTTCGCGCACCACCGTGACGATGCCCACCACCTGCTTTTCGTTGACCGAATGATAGAAGAAAACTTTGTCGCCCTTCTTCATCGCTTTGAGGTTGTTGTCGGCCTGATAGTTGCGGATGCCATCCCATTCGGCGGTCCCCGCCTTCACGTGATCGTCCCAGGACCAGGCGCCCGGTTCGGATTTGACCAGCCAGTAAGCCATCGGCGTGCTTCTCCCCTGCTGTGCCGGCCATAGATAGCCGACCCAATCGGTACGACGCCAGTATCACCTTGTCTCGTCGGATGCCTGATCGGCCGCGTCCTGTTCGAAGATCTCCTCCAGCTCCTTCGACCATTGGCGGGCTTCGGCGGCCATTCGGGCGTCGTCGGTGTGGCGGCCGTGCTGATCCAGCAGGCGGGCTTCGTCGTGCTCACGGAACATTTCGACGGTGCGATCGGCCTCGCTGGCGGAGAGGCCGAGGCCGGTGAGCACCTCGCGCGCCGTGTCCAGGCCGCTCAAGAAGGTCTCCCGCCAGATGTCGCGGATGCCCAGGTCCATCAGCCGGTAGGCATGCCGGCGATTGCGCGCCCGGGCGAGGATGCGCAGGTGGGGGAAATTCTCCACCACCATCCGCGCGGTGTTCATGGAGGCCTCCACGTCGTCGATGGCGAGCACGAACAGGGTCGCCTGGTCCGCCTTCGCCGCCCGCAGGAGATCGAGCCGCGAGGCGTCGCCGTAGTAGACCTTGCTGCCGTAGCGGGTGACGAAATCCACTTGTTCGGAGCTGGCCTCGAGGGCGGTAAACGGAATGCGCCGCGCCCGCAGCACCCGGCCGACGATCTGCCCGAAGCGGCCGAAGCCGGCGATGATGACCCGGTTCTCCTCTTGCACGGCCACATCGAAGGGGCGGTCCGCCCCGTCGCCCGGCGTTCGCGGCGACAAGCGTTCGGCAAGGAAGAACAGCAGCGGCGTCACGGCCATGGACAGCGCCACCACCAGGATCAGCAGATCGGCCAGAGCCGGCGCCACCACCCCGGCGCCGACGGCGATGGTGAAGATGACGAAGGCGAACTCGCCCCCCTGGGCAAGGGAGACGGCGAGGATGAGGGACGGCCGGACACCATGGCCGCTGAACGCGCCCAAGGCATACAGCACGGCGCATTTCAGCGCCGTCAGTCCGGCCACCAGGGCCAGCACCAGGGCCCACTCGGTGACCATCAGCTCGACGTGGACGGACATGCCCACGGCCATGAAGAAGAGGCCCAGGAGCAAGCCCTTGAAGGGCTCGATGTCCGCCTCCAGGGCGTGGCGGAACTCGGAATCCGCCAGCAGCACGCCGGCCAGGAACGCGCCCAGGGCCATGGACAAGCCGGCGCCGTGGACAATCAGTGCCGTCCCGATGACCGTCAGCAGGGCGGAGGCGATGAACACTTCCCGGACGCCCGACCGGGCGACCAGGCGCAGCACATGGCGCAGGGCGAAGTGTCCGGCCACGATCACCGTGGCGACGATGGCGATCACCCGGAGGACGGCGAGCAGGATCTCCGTCGGTTCGGCGCTCTCGGTCTCGCCGATCGCCAGCAGGGGTACCAACGCCACCACCGGGATCACCGCCAGATCCTGGAACAGGAGGATGGAGAAGGCGGTGCGGCCATGGTGGGCCACCAGATGCCCCTTCTCCGACAGGAGTTGTAGAGCGAAGGCCGTCGACGACAGGGCCAGGGCCAGTCCGACCACGATGGCCGTCCGCAGGTCCTGGCCCAGGCCCGCCGCCACGGCTCCAATCGCCACCGCGGTAATCACCACCTGCAGGCCGCCGATTCCAATGATAGGACGGCGCATGGTCCACAGGCGCGCCGGATGCAGCTCCAGCCCGATGACGAACAGCAGAAGCACCACACCCAGTTCGGAGAAATGGAGGACGCTTTCGACGTCCTCGATCAGGCCCAGGCCCGCTGGTCCAAGCACCAGGCCGGCGGCCAGGTAGCCGAGCACCGATCCCAGCCCCAGGCGCCGCGACAACGGTACCGCCACCACCGCCGCGGCCAGCAGGATGGCGGTCAGGGTGAGCAGAGACACGGGGGTGCCTTGGCGCTGGTGGGACAGGCCGCCCGTCGCGAACAGGCGGCATCTGGCGCGGATCGCCAACTCATGGGCGCCTCTCCCTCAGTGACCCTTGGTATAAAGACGCGCGGGGCCATTTCCAGGGCCGGAGATCACTACCCACCAGGCGGGGATTCCGGCCGGAACGGGCGGGCCAGCAGGCCGGAGATCTCGGCCTCCAGGTCGGCGCCCCGGTTGAGCACCCCGTCGACCGCGGCGCAGATCGGCATGTCGACGTGCATGCGGTCGGCCAAGGCAGTCACCGAGGCGGCGGTAAACACCCCCTCCGCCACCGAGCGGCGGGCACCCAGCACGTCCGCCAGGCGCTTCCCTTCACCCAGCGCCACGCCGAGGGAGAAGTTGCGCGACTGCATGGCGTTGCAGGTGAGCGTCAGGTCACCGAGCCCGGACAGGCCCATCAGGGTCTCCATGCGGCCGCCCTTGGCCATCCCGAGGCGCACCATCTCGGCCAGTCCGCGGGTGATCAGGGCGGCGCGCGCGTTGTCTCCCAGGTCGCGGCCAGCGACGATGCCGCAGGCGATGGCGAGCACGTTCTTGACCGCGCCGCCGATCTGGGCGCCCACTGGGTCCGGCGAGGTGTAGATGCGGAACCGGGGATTGCCCAACGCCGCCGCCAGGGCCAGGGCGCGGGGCTGGTCGGCCGTCGCCAGGGTGACGGCCGTCGGCAGGTCCCGGGCCACTTCGACGGCGAAGGTGGGCCCGGAGAGGACGGCCGCCGGAGCCGCCGGCAGGGCCTCGGCCACCACCTCGCCCATCAGGGCGCCGGTGCCCGCCTCGATGCCCTTGGCGCAGATCACCGCCGGGACGCCGGCCGGCCACAGGGGCGCCAGGCGCTCGCAGGTGGCGCGCAGGTACTGGGCCGGGACCGCCAGCAGCACCGCATCGGCGGCGACCGCCGCCGCCAGCTCGCCCGTCGCCTCGATCGCCGGATCGACGGTTACGCCGGGCAGGAACGGGGTGTTCTCCCGCCGCTCGCGGACAGCCGTCACCACCTCCGGTTCGCGGGCCCACAGGACCGCTTGCCGGCCGGCGCGGCGGGCGGCGACGGCCAGGGCGGTTCCCCAGGCGCCGGCGCCGACGATGCCAATCCGCTGCATGGGGCCTTATGACGCGGTGGCACCGCCCATTGCAAAGAAAAATGGCTGGCATTAACTACCAGCCCTAAGTGCGCTTAGGATGATCAAAATTTGGTTATGTCGGCTTGGGTCTACACGTCGCGAAGCCAAGCCCGACAAGATCGAGGCCGAGAATAGTCATGGCGCCGGGTTCCGGGACACGGATCGACGCGCCGTGAAAGCCGAATGCGTAGCTCGCACCCGCCCCTCCGAAGGCCACGATCAGGCTGTGGCCCGTTCAAACGCTCATTTTTTGCGCCCAAACTTCGCCAAGGCGATGGCTCCAACCGCCCCCAATGCAAACAGGGACAACATGCTCGGTTCGGGCACGTCGTCGACGAATGCCAGGGCCGGGCTTGCGATCATGGTCATGACCCCGGACGCCAAGAGCAAGCCGCCAACGCTTTTGATCTGTTTCATGGTTTAAGTTCTCCAATCCTGTCAATTCAGGTGTTGTCCTTAGCAAAGCGCCGAACAACGTTTGGCCGTCACGTTCGTCTGCCTCCGGCGTTCGAGCCGTGGCGTCGTTGAAACCGGATTAGGCTACGCGGTGTCTGGCACGGTCTGCCGGGCACCGGTGTAACGTCATCCGTCGCTTGATGGGGACATTCCCTCCCTCTACCAGGGGAAATCCCGCGTTCTTGGTACTATGTCGACGTCGGCTCGTTGGCCGATGCGTCTAGCCCCAATTATTCATGACGGCCATCGGATTTCAGCGGGACGAGCGGTAGCGACCGGGTTGACGGCGATTTTTGAGACGGATTGTCGGAGAGGTTGGAGGTTGTTGTTCGGGGCTCGTCCGGCGGCACCTGCCGCTTGGTTCAGGGCCCTTGGGCGGTGATGCGCCCGGCGATGGCGATCATGGCCGGCTGATAGGGATAGGCCGAAGGCAGGGCGATCCTGAGGCGCGACTTGAGCTCCTCGACGCGGACGGCGATTTTGAGAAACGCCCGGCGCAGGGTTTCGAAGGTGGCCGTTCGCCACAGCGATTTCCGAGGCGCCGCTTGGCGAAGCTGATGCAGCAGCCAGTAGGCGCCGGTATGCAGGAAGAGGCGGAACTGGTTGGCCTCCCAACGGTGGCACGACGTGCGGTCGGACTTGGTGTAGAGCTTGTGGTCCTTGATCATGTTTTCCATCCGCCCGCGGGCGCAGTAGACCTTCTCGTAGAGCGCCTTGGCGCGGCCGCTCAGGTTGGTGACGACGAAGCGGACGTCACAGCCCTTGGCGGTAGCTTCCACGCGGGCGATGACCGAGCGTTGCCGTGACCAGCTTTTGGCCTGGTAGCCGGTGTGGAAGAAGCGGCGCACCTTATCCTTTCCCTGCCCCGCCCGGCGCACGGCGGCGTCCTCGCACCACGGCTGGCCGATCCTGTTCAGCCGGGCGTTGCCGGAAAGCCCGAAGATGTAGCCGCAGCCCTGACGTTCGAGGAATTCCATGGCCTCCGGCGTGGCGTAGTGGCCATCGCCCCGCACGGTGATCTCGACCCGTGGCCAGTTGCGGCGGATGCGGCCGATGACGTGTCTCAGGATCCGCGCCGCCTCGTCGCCGGAGGGCCGCTTGCCGGGACGCAGCAGTGACATCACCGGCTTGCCGGTGGCCGCCTCGAAGATATGGATGGGTTGGAAGCAATAGTCGTCGTAATGGGCGTTGAACAGCGCCAGCTGCTGGCCGCCGTGAACGGCATCGTCGGTGTCGTCGATATCGAGAACGATGCGCGCCGGAACGCGCTTGAAGCTGGCGCAAAACAGATCGATCATCGACAGCCCCATGCGCCCGAGCGCGCGCCATGACGGCGCGTTCTCGAGGCGCGACAGGGTCGGTTGGCTCATCAGGTCGTCGCCGCTCTCGGACAAACGGCCACAGGCCAGCTTGAACGCCGGATCGAAACGCAGAACGTCGAGGTCGTCGCAATCCTCATACCCGCAGGCAATAGCGAACAGGCGCGCCCGGATCATGTCTACGTAAGCGTGGGTCGTGCTCGCCGGGTCGCGCACGTCGGTGACGCAGGAAGCGAGCACGTCGGCGATGCCGAGCCGCCTGTCGATCTCGCCCAACAACAACACCCCGCCGTCCGACGACAGCCGTCCGCCGTCGAAGCGGGCGCAAAGCGGCTTGCCTCCAACGGGCGACAAACCAGGGAGATAGGGGGTAATCTCGTTCATGGTGAGCCGTGGGTTGTTCTGTTGCCATGTGATCTTGTCTTGACACCAAAATCATACGGCATTTCAACAGGTTAATCTACGCTCACCAGCATTTTCAATCAGCGCCGTGAATAATTCGGGCTAGATATGCACGAAGCGTACCAACGCATAAAATTGGCGGCATTCGGCGGTAAATATTCGTTTCGTAACCACGTGAGGCGCTCAACGCTTCAACAGTTGTAATATTTTTTGACACCAATTGAGGACATTCTCCCCCGAAAGTTCTCCAGGCAAGCAGCCACAGCGCAGAAACCATGGGTTTTCCAGGTTATCCGTCGACGACGGGGGCCTGTAACGATTCCTGACACCTGTGCCCGCCACGCAACGGCAAATTGGCGCGCCACCGCACTTGCAAGTCCATGTCGGAACAGCGGTGGGGATGCCCGTGCGGAATTACGCCTTCACCCCGGCGAAGGCCACGGGCGGCGCATCCGGATCCAAGGGCCAGCGTGGGCGGGGCGCGAAGTCGAGGTCGTCGACCAGGCCAAGGCGCAGGCGCTCCAGGCCTGCCCAGGCGATCATGACGCCGTTGTCGGTGCACAGCCTCGGCGGCGGCGCCGCCAAGCGCATGTCGCGGCTCGTAGCCAGATCGGCCAGGGCGCGGCGCAGGGAATGGTTGGCGGCGACCCCGCCGGCCACTACCAGGTCGGAAAGGCCGGGATGAAGCGCCCGCGCCTCCTCAATGGCGTTGGCGGTGCGATCGACGGTGGTCTCGGCCACCGCGGCCTGGAAGGACGCCGCCATATCCGCCACGTCCGTTTCCCGGCGCTCGCCAGGGGGCCAGGCGGCAACCCCGTGACGCACCGCCGTCTTCAAGCCGGAGAAGGAGAAATGGCAACCGGGCCGGCCCCTCATCGGGCGGGGCAGGGGGAAGCGGGTCGGATCGCCATTCGTCGCCGCTCGTTCGATCGCCGGGCCGCCGGGATACCCCAAGCCCAAGAGGATCGCCGTTTTGTCGAAGGCTTCCCCAGCCGCGTCGTCCATGGTGGTGCCGAGACGCCGGTAGGCGCCGACGCCTTCGGCTACCAAAAGCTGGCAATGGCCGCCGGAAACCAGCAGCAGCAGATAGGGAAAGGCAATATCGTCGATCAGGCGGACGGAGAGGGCGTGCCCCTCCAGATGGTTGACCGCCAGGAACGGCAACTCCCGCGCCAACGCAACTGACTTGGCCGCCATCACCCCCACCATCAGCCCGCCGATCAGTCCCGGACCGCCGGTGGCGGCCACCCCGTCGAGATCGTCGAATCCCAGACCCGCCGATTCCATGGCCCGGGCGATCAGGCTGTCCAGGTTCTCCAGATGGGCGCGGGCCGCGATCTCCGGCACGATGCCGCCGAAGGGCCGGTGGTCCGCCAGTTGCGACAGGACCAGATCGGCACGGATGGCGCGCGCCCCGTCGACGATGCCGACCGCCGTTTCGTCGCAACTGGTTTCGATGCCGAGGACGATCATGCCTTGCCGCCTGAGAATGCGATCCCCTATAAGCCACGCGGCGGACTGTACCTTTTTGAGAAGCCCTGCCGCCACAACTGGCCGCCGCTGATTTCATGCCGCAGACCCTGCCCCTTCGTATCGGCACCCGAGGCAGCCCCCTTGCCCTGGCCCAGGCCCGGGAGGTGCGTGATCGCCTGGCGGGCGCCCATCCGGACCTCGCGCACGAGGACGCGGTGCGGATCGAGGTGATCTCCACCACCGGCGATCAGGTGCAGGACCGGACCCTGTCGGAGGTGGGGGGCAAGGGGCTTTTCACCAAGGAGATCGACGAGGCCCTTCTCGACGGGCGCGTTCGCATGGCGGTCCATTCCATGAAGGACGTGCCGACCTGGCTGCCCGCCAACACCATCATCGCCGCCATCTTGCCCCGGGAAGACCCCCGGGACGCCTTTATCGCCCGCGAGGCCGCGGACCTCGCGTCCCTGCCAGCGGGCGCGGTGGTGGGCACGGCGTCGCTGCGCCGCCGGTCCCAGGTGCTCTATCGGCGGCCCGACCTCACCGTGGTGCCGTTGCGGGGCAACGTGGGCACCCGGCTGGGGCGGCTCGCCGAAGGCCGGGTGGACGCGACCCTGCTGGCCATGGCCGGGCTCAATCGGCTGGGCCGGGCGGACGCGGTGACGGCGCCGATGACGCCGGAGGAGATGCTGCCCGCCGTCGCCCAGGGCGCCATCGGGCTGGCCTGCCGGGAGGACGATGACCGCACACGGACCCTCCTCGCCGCCCTCGACCACGGAGACAGCCACCGGCGAGTCCGCGCCGAGCGGGCGTTCCTGGAAGTTCTCGACGGTTCCTGCCGGACTCCCATCGCCGCCCTCGCCACTTTGGATGACGACGGCATGCTTCGGTTCCGCGGCCTGATCGCGCGGCCCGACGGCAGCGAGGTTCTCGACACCACCCGCCACGGCAACCCGGCCGACGCCGAAGCCCTGGGCCGCGATGCGGGCGAGGAACTGCGGCGTCGCGCCGGGCCCGGATTCATGGAAGCCAAGTCATGAGCCCGCCGTCCCGTCCCCACCGGCTGATCGTCACCCGGCCGTGGGAGGACGGCGCGGCCATCGCGGCGCGCCTGGAGGAACGGGGTATCGAGCCGGTGCTGGAGCCCCTGCTGCGGATCTCCTTCAAGGACGGCCCCCGGCCAAGGACCAGCGGCGTTCAGGCCCTGCTCGCCACCAGCGCCAACGGGGTCCGCGCCTGGGTTCACCGCCGTGGCCCGACGGACCTGCCCGTGTTCGCCATCGGCGACGCCACCGAGCGGGAGGCGCGCCGCCTGGGTTTCGCGACCGTGACCAGCGCCGGCGGCGACGTGGCGGACCTGGCGCGGCTGGTCACCGAACGGGTCCGGCCGGACGGCGGCGCCCTGGTTCACGCCGCCGGCAGCAAGGTGGCGGGCGATCTGTCCGGCCACCTGAAAAAGACCGGATTCACCTATCGCCGGGCGGTCCTCTACGCCGCCCAGCCGGCGACGGCCTTCACCGACGCCACGGCCCGCCTTCTGGGCGACGGCGCGGTGGACGGGGTCCTACTTTTCTCTCCCCGAACCGCGGCGACGTTTGTTACCCTGGTACGGGCGGCGGGACTGGTCGCGGCGTGCAAGGGGCTGACGGCCTACTGCCTTTCCAGCCCCGTCGCGGCGGAAATCGCTTCCCTCGGCTGGGGCCGGGTCAGGATCGCGACGCAACCCGATCAGGACTCCCTTCTGGCCCTTGTGGACGATCGGCCCGAGGCCCAAAAAGATAGTGGCAACGATAGCGCAGGCACCCGCGCCATGGCGGAGACAGGCAAGGAAAGCGAGACCGACGCGGCACCGGAAGCGACGCCGCCGGACATCGGCGAATCCCCAACCGCCGCCCCGCGCCGCGCCGGAGGCGTCGGCTTCGGAGTCTTTCTGGGCACGGTGATCTCGGTCAGCCTGATCATCGGCGCGGCCGCGGCCGCCTGGCCGTGGCTGGGGCCGCGCCTGGCGGCCCTGATACCCACAACCGCCCAAGAGCCCGCCCAGGAGACTGCCCCGGAACCGGCGACCGATCCGCGGGTCTCGGTGATGGAGGAACGCCTGGTAACCCTTCGCGCGGACATGGACGGCGCGCTCGCCGCCGCCCGCGAGGTCGAGGACCTGAAAATTCAACGCCAGCGCCTGGCCCAGGAGGTGAAAAGCCTCCTCGCCCGACTGGCCAACCTGGAAGGATCGTTGGGCGAGGTGGCCCGCTCCGCCGCCGCGGGGGCGAATGTGGGCGGCGACACGGAAGCGGCGCTGACGGCGCACGAGCAACGTCTTGCGCAACTGGAAAGCATGGGCGCCGCCACCGATGGCCTTCGCGACCGCCTGGAGGAAATCGAGAACCGCAGCCGCGATGCGTCCAAACGTCAGGCTGTGATCGACGACCTGGAGGCGCGCAACGTTTCCCTCGCCGCCAAGGTCGCCGCCTTGGGGGACCGCTTGAAAAGCCTCGAGGACTCGGGGCGTGTGTCCCTGTCTTCGGTGGAGACGGTGCGCGCGGTGAGCACGGCGCTGCTGTCCCTGCGCCAGGCCCTGCGGGAGGCCGGACCCTATGCCAGCCAATTGGAGGCCCTGTCCGCCGCCGCCGAGAGAGACCCCGCCATCCAATCGGCCGTCGAGGTCATGCTGCCCCATGCGGAGACCGGCTTGCCGACCCTGGCCAATTTGCGCGACCGGTTCGATTCCCTGGCCCGCGACGCCATCGTCGCCGACCGCACCTCGGGCGGGGACGGTTGGCTGGACCAGACCATTGACCGGATTCAAGGCCTGGTGACGGTCCGGCGCACCGGCGGTTTCGACCCGGCGGACCCGGACGTGGCCGTCTCCCGGGCCGAGGGCGCCCTGCGCCTGGGCGACTTGGCGGCGGCGGTCAAAGCCCTGAAGAACCTCGAGGGCGCCGCGGCGCAGACCCTCGCACCCTGGCTGAAGGACGCCCGGGCCCGGGTCGCCGCCGAAAGGGCGCTGGCCGGCCTCGACGTGCATCTCGCCGCGCTTTTTGCTCCCCCCAAGGCGGACTGAGCCGCCATGTTCCGTGCCCTTCTGTTCCTCGGGCTGCTGGTCATCGTTTCCGGGCTCGCCGTGTGGCTGGCCGACAACCCGGGCGATGTCTCGATGCGGTGGCAGGGCTACCGGATCGACACCACGTTCGGCGTCATGGTGGGCGTGGTGGCCCTGGTGGCGGCCACCGTGGCGGTCCTCTACCGGATGTGGCTGATCCTCCGTCGGGCCCCCGAACAGATCGGCCGCTACCGTCGCGAGCACAAGCGCCAGCGGGGCTACATGGCCCTGAGCAGCGGCATGGTGGCGGTCGCCGCCGGCGACGCGGAAGAGGCCAACCGCCACGCCCGCCGCGCCGAGGTTCTGCTCGACGATCCGCCCCTGAACATGCTGCTGTCCGCCCAGGCCGCCCAGCTCTCCGGCGACGACCAGGCGGCGGCCCGCTTTTTCGAGTCCATGCTGGACAATCCGGAGACCGAGTTCCTCGGCCTGCGCGGACTGCTCAATCAGGCGATGGCCAGGGACGCTTGGGACGAGGCCCTGGGGCTCGCCCGGCGGGCCTATCGGCTGCGCCCCCGCAGTGGCTGGGTCGCGGGCCAGCTCCTCGACCTGCAAGTGCGCAACGGGCAGTGGGCCGACGCCCAACTGACCCTGGAACAGGCCCGCCGGGTGGGTGCCGTGGCCGCGGATTCGGTCGACCGGCGGGGCGCCGTGCTGGCCCACCTGCGGGGGCTGGAGGCGCAAGCGGCCGGCGACGACCCCGAGGCCCTGCGCCAGGTCCGCCGGGCCCACGAAGTCGATCCCGGCTTCGTGCCGGCCGCCGTTCGCCTGGCCCGGCTTCACATCGCGCGCAACAAACCCAAGCGGGCCCTGGCGGCGGTGCAGAAAGCCTGGGAACGCAACCCTCATCCCGACCTGATCGCCCTATACCGCGACATCAAGGCACCGAACGACGCCATCGCCTGGGTCAAGACCCTCAAGGAACTCACCGCGGTTCGGCCCGATCACCCGGAAGGACTGGTGGCCCTGGCGCGGGCCGAACTGGAGGCCAACCTGTGGGGCGAGTCCCGGCGCCACCTCAAGGAAGCGGGCGGCGACGACCCCCCGGCCCGGGTCTGCCGGCTGCTGGCGGAGTTGGAAGAGCGGGAGCATGGGGACCTGGATCGGGCCCGGGTCTGGCTGGTGCGGGCCTCCGCCGCGGACCCCGATCCGGCCTGGTGCTGCGAGGCCTGCGGCAATGCCGTCGCTCAGTGGGTCCCCACCTGCGCTAAGTGCGCAAGCTTCGACAGCCACGTTTGGCGCACCCCGGCCCACGTGGTCGGCGTGACGGGCCCGGTACCCGTGGCCGCCGTGACTGGGCCGACCGAAACGGCGCCGTCGTCGGCCGCCGCCGCCCCACCGACGGCTGAAACCGTCGGGGCGTGACCGCCCGATCTCCGTAGTGGGAGACTCCCTGCGCCTGGAGTGTTCGCGCCTCGCGGCGACCGCGTGGCGCGAGGCGACCGCCGGGCTGGCCGGATCGAGTCTTCCCCAGAGCGCCGCCTTCGGGGCCGCCAAGGCCCGGGTGGGGCCGTGGCGGGTGGAGCATGCGGTCCTGCGCCGGGGCAGCGACGTGGTCGGTGCCGCCCAGGTGCTGCTGCGCCCGGCGCCGGCCGGCCTCCCCAGCGGTTTGGCCTGGATCAACCGGGCGCCCCTCTGGCGTACGGACGATGAGGAAGACCCCGCCACCTACGCAGCCATGCTCCAGGCGCTGAAGCGCCACTACGGGGACCAGCGGGGCCTTTACCTGCGACTGGCGCCCCCCTTCGCCGCGGACCATCCCCTGGCCGCCGCCCTGGCGCCCGACCCGGGTAGCGGCCTTGTCGTCACCGCCACACCCGGCTGGGCCTCGGCCCGGGTCGCCCTAATCGTCGACGAGGACGCCTTGCGGGCGGGCTTGGCCCAAAAGTGGCGCAATGTCCTCAACAAGGCCGAACGCTCGGGGATTGCCGTCGAGGCCGGTGGCGGCGAAGGCGATGTCGCGACGTTTTGCGAGGCCTATGGCCGGTTCCTCGATGCCCGGGGATTCGCCACGTCGGTGACGCCGGGGCTGCTGCGGGACCTGCTGGGGGAAGGCGCGTCGCTCGCCGTGCTGCGGGCCACGGGCGAGGCCGGTTTTCTCGGCAGCCTGCTCATCGCCAACTACGGCGACACCGCCGAGTACCTGGCCGGCGTGGTGGAAGACGCGGGCCGGGCGGCAGGCGCGGGACAACTGCTGCTGTTGCGGGCCCTGTTCGGCGCCAAGGCGGCGGGGCGGCGGTGGTTCGACCTGGGAGGCCTGGACCCGGACGCCACGCCCGATGGAATCCGCCGCTTCAAGGAGGGCTTGGGCGGCACCGCCTATCGCCTGGCGCCGGAGATGGACGCCGCCGGCAGCATCCTGAGCCGGTTGGTCCGGTGGCGGGTCGTTCGTGCCCGGGCGGCTTTGTGAGCCCGCCCGTGCTGCGCTACCGCCTCGCCGCGCCCTGGCTCGCCCTGCACCGGGCATGGCGCCCGTTGCGGCGCGGCGCGGGCCGCGGGTTCCGCATCCTCCTGTTCCATGATGTGCCCGAGTCTCGGTGGGACGCCTTTCGCCGGCTGTTGGACTTGTTGCGGCGGGATCATGGCATCCTCGATCCGGCGGCGGCGGAAGCCTGGATCGGCGGACAAGCCGAGGACCGGCGGGGTTGCCCATGCCTCCTCAGTTTCGACGACGGATTCGCCTCCAACGGCCGCCTGGCGCGGGAAGTTCTGGAGCCGGCGGGCGTGCGCGCCCTGTTCTTCCTCTGCCCGGGGCTGATGGACATCGCGGGCGACGAACAGGCGGCCGCCGTCGCCGCCAACATGTTTGGCGGCAACGCGCCGGACGACCTGGAAAGTCTGCTCACTTGGGACGAGGCGGCCGCCCTGGCCGAAGCCGGCCACGTCCTCGGTGCCCACGGTCTGACCCATCGGCGGCTCGTGGACCTGTCGCCGGATGACCGGACCCGGGAAGTGACGGCAAGCGGCGACCGGCTGGCCGAGCGGTTGGGGCGGGCGGTGGACTGGTTCGCCTTCCCTTTCGGCGACATCGACAGCGTCAACGCCGCCGTCCTTCGGGACGCTGGTGGCCGCTACCGGTTCTGCCGCAGCGGCGTTCGGGGGCTCAACGGAACCCGCACCCATCCCCTGGCGTTGCGGGCCGATCACATGGACCTGGCCGCGCCCGAGGCCTATTGGCGCCTGGTGCTGGAAGGCGGGCTGGACCGTCGCTACCGGGACGCCGGCCGGCGCTTGGCGGCCTGGGCAGGGGATTCCAGTCCCTGAGTCATCGATGCAATTCTGGTTTCTCCAAGGCGCTCACGGCACAGGGGGCGATTGGTCGCCGCTACGCCACCGCGTCGGCGTCCCCCAACAGGAAGGCGGCGTTGGAATCCCGGGCGATCTCCTTGATGCGCTGGCGCAGGCCCGGCGGTACCGGGATGCCTGTTTCCAGGCGGCGCGCCATGGTCGCGGTTTCCGGGTCGCCGGCCACCAGTACCGGCTGGTCCGGGTTCACTGGCCGGGTGTCGTGGAGACTGTCGATCAGAGTGTCCACCATATCCTCCACCTGGCCCTCGGGCGCCATGGCGGTGGGGTCGATGACCAGGAACCAGTGGCCGATCTCCATGTTGCCGGGGATGCGCTTGCCGTGGTTTTCCGAGGTCACCAGGCTGGCGCCCGATAGGGTCGTCGACAGAATCTCCACCATCGCCGCCAGGCCATAACCCTTGTGGCTGCCCAGATCGCGGGTGCCGCCCAAGGGAGTGAGAAGCTGGCCCGTGAAATAGCCCTGGGAATCGGTGGTCGGTCGCCCCTCCAGATCAAGGGCCCAGCCGAGCGGGATCGGCCGCTTTTCGACCGCGGCATTGCGGATCTTGCCCCGCGCCGTGGTCGAAGTGGCCATGTCGAGGCTGAAATTTGGATGACGCCTGGTCGGCGCGGCGAAAGCGATGGGGTTGGTGCTGAGCTTGCCCTCGGCGCCGTAAGTGGGCGCTACCAGGGGGCCCGAGCCATTGGTGGTGGCGAAGCCCATGAGGCCTTGGGCGGCGGCCATTCGAGCGTAGTAGCCGGCCGCCCCGAAGTGGTTGGAGTTGCGCACCGCCGCGCAACCCAGGCCGAGGGCCGTGGCCTTGTCGATCGCAAGCCCCATGGCCATCACCGAGGGAACGAACCCCAGGCCGCCGCCAGCATCCACCACCGCCGTGGTCGGCGTCTCCCGCACCACCGAGATGACGGAGTTGAGGGTGATCAGGTTGTCCAGCCGCTTCTGATGGTAGGACGTCATCATGGAGATGCCGTGGGTGTCGATGCCCCTCAGGTCGGCGTCCACCAGAATGCCGGCGGCGGTGGCCACCTGGTCCGCCGGCATGCCCCAGGCGGTCAGCAGCGCCGCCATCTGATCCCGTACGACGGGGTGGGGAAATCGCGTCATCCCCGCCAGTTCATCGTTGTTGTAAACGGCCTTGCCCAGGGCGGTCAGTCTCCCCCATCCTCGTCCAAGGCAAGGCCGTCCCGGTACAGGCGGAACCGGGCCACGTAGCTGTCCACGCCTTCGCGCATGCGGGCCCGGTCGCCGTCGTCAACCTGGCGGACGACCTTTCCGGGCGATCCCATGACCACGGCGCCGGGCGGAATCTGCTTGCCTTCGGGGATCAGCGTATTGGCGGCGACCAGCGCGCCGCGGCCGATCCGGGCGCCGTTCAAGATGACGCTGCCGATGCCGATCAGGGCCTCGTCCTCGACAGTGCAACCGTGGAGCATGGCCATATGGCCCACCGAGACGTCGTGGCCAATGGTCAGGGGAGCGCCGGGGTCCACGTGGAGGACGCAGCCGTCCTGGATGTTGCTGCGCGCGCCAATGGTGATCACGTCGTCGTCGGCCCGCAATACCGCGTTCCACCAGATGCTGACGTCGTGGCCAAGGACGACGCGACCGATTACCGCCGCGGTGGGCGCGATCCAGTGATCGCCGGCGGCGTGAACTCGATGGTCTCCGAGGCGGTATCGCATGATGGAATCGGAGACGTTTCCGGGGATCCGAGGGGAGCAATGGGCGGCGCCGAGAGATCCCGAGAAACGGGATCGCGGCCACCATAAACGCTTCGGCGGCCGAGGTCTCGTTCGATGGGGCTCTTGACCAGGGTTGCGCCGGGGCGGGCATGAAAAAGCGCGACGCAGGGAGCCTGCGCCGCGCCGTGGGGCCGATGGTTAGCGTGGTGGGTAAACCGCTAAACGATCAGACCTTGGGGCCCTTGACCAGCTTGGGCACGTTCTCGAAGCCTTCGCCGGTGACCAGCAAGCAGGACTTGCCGTCGGGGCGGGTCAGCATCACCGTCCACGAGCCCGCGGTCGAGGCCAGCACCTCGAGGACCGAGCCGTTGTTGGCCAGTCCCATGGAAACCGGATGTTCCTCATACTTCTGGGCCAGGGAGCCGAGCACGTCGCCACGATCGCCGCAGACCATCTGAGCGGACAGCGGTGAGGCCATCGCGGCGATCAGGGCAGCGCCAAATACGGCGGTGAAAATTCGGGAGATCTTGGTCATGGAACCCCCCTTTCCATATTGAGAGACTTCCAGGATGATCGCGGCATATTGTTGTTGAAACCTGTAACAGCGCGGTTCATTCCTTGAAAGATAGCACCTCTCTTCGTGATCCAGTGAAGAAGTCATCATGACCTCTTCCATTCCATGACGCCGATGGTCGCATTTTCCCAGAAAGGAATCTGTGACAGGGCTCACACCCGTCACGTTATGTTGATCGACCCCGAATTTTTCGCTTGCAAATACTTGGAAACCCGCGGAAACCAACGACGATGACCGGAGCAGAACGCCGGAAACTTGCCTTTTTCGGCGAAAACATCGACAGTCGGCGCCCGTTGCGCTCGAAGGGTAGGCCGGTTTGACATCATCCCTGCTCGAGGTTTCGCACCTGCGGGTGGAGTTTCCCACCCGGCGGGGAACCCTGGTCGCCGTCGACGACGTCTCGTTCCATGTGGGCGCCGGCGAGATCCTCGGCATGGTCGGCGAATCGGGGGCCGGCAAGTCGATGATCGGCAATGCCGTGATCGGCCTCCTGGAACCACCGGGCCGAATCGCCGCCGGCACGATCCATTTGGACGGCCAGCGGATGGACGACCTGGACCCGACGGCGATGCGCCGGCTTCGCGGTCGGCACATCGGGGCGATCTTTCAGGATCCCCTGACCAGCCTCAATCCCCTGATGCGGATTGGCGATCAACTGGTGGAAACCATGCGCACCCATCTCGACATCTCGGTCGAGCAGGCGCGCCACAAGGCGACCGCGATTCTGGACGAGGTGGGCATCCCGGCGGCGGCGGCCAGAATGGGCCACTACCCCCACCAGCTTTCCGGCGGCATGCGCCAGCGGGTGGTGATCGCGCTGGCTCTTTGCTGCGGGCCGCGCCTGGTCATCGCCGACGAACCGACGACGGCGCTGGACGTTTCCATCCAGGCGCAGATCATCCATCTGCTGAAGCGGCTGTGCCGCGATCACGGCACGGCGGTGATCCTGATCACCCACGACATGGGGGTGATCGCCGAGGCCGCCGATCGGGTCGCGGTCCTTTACGCCGGGCGGTTGGCGGAGATCGGTCACGCCCGAGACGTGGTCAAGGCCCCCCGCCATCCCTACACCCGGGGTCTCATGCGCTCCATCCCGGCGATCGGCCGGCAGGCGGAGCGGCTGGAGCAGATCCCCGGCGCCATGCCCCGGCTGACCCAGATCCCCCCGGGCTGCCCCTTCGTGCCCCGCTGTCCCGATGCGTTCGAGCGCTGTCATGGGGAACGGCCCGATCCGATGGCAACCCCGTCCTCGCTTGCGGCGTGCTGGCTCTATGGGGCCACGCAAGCGCCGGCCGCCCAGGCCTGAGGAGAAGGCTTCGCCGCAAGAAAATCCCACCGTGATCGACGTGCGGGATCTGGTCGGCCACTTCGACGTGTCGCCACCGCTGCTGGAGCTCATCCTGGAACGCCGGGGCCGGCAGTGGGTGCGAGCGGTCGACGGGGTGTCGCTGAGCCTGCGGCGGGGCGAGACCCTGGCGGTGGTCGGCGAGTCCGGATGCGGCAAGTCGACGGTGGCCCGCCTGGTCGCCGAGCTTGATCGGCCGACCTCCGGCAGCGTCGTCTACGCGGGCGACGAAAGCGGCCGCGGGCGGCGGGTCCAGATGATCTTCCAGGACCCCTACGCGTCGCTGAATCCCCGCTGGCGGGTAGGCGACATCATCGCCGAGCCCATGCGCGTCGCCGGCACCATGACGGACCGTCAGGCGATCGACGACCGGGTGGGAGTACTGCTCACCCGCGTCGGCCTGTCTCCCGAGGACAAACAGAAGTATCCCCACGCGTTCTCCGGGGGTCAGCGGCAACGCATTTCCATCGCCAGGGCCTTGGCCGGGGAGCCCGAATTCATCATCTGCGACGAGCCCACCTCGGCCCTGGATGTGTCGGTGCAGGCCCAGATACTAAACCTGTTGCGGGATCTTCAGCGGCGATTGGGCCTCACCTACCTGTTCATTTCCCACGATCTGGCGGTGGTCTATCACGTCGCCGATGTGGTGGCGGTCATGTACCTGGGACGGGTCTGCGAGACATCGCCGACCGGGTCCTTGTTCGCCCGTCCCCGTCACCCCTACACCCGGCTTCTGCTCGACGCGGTTCCCGACATCGAAATGAGCGGCCGCGAACGCCGCCCGTTGACCGGCGAGTTGCCGGATCCCATCAACGCGCCGACGGGCTGCGCGTTTCATCCCCGTTGTCCCTTCGCCGAGGACCGCTGCCGGCGGGAGCGGCCCGAGCTGCTGGCAATCGATGATGCCTTCGTCGCCTGCCACGCCGTGGCGGAAGGCCGCCTGCCCGACGGGGGGTCGGCGGCGCCATGATCGCGCTTGTCCTGCGCCGCCTGCTGCAATCCGTCCTGGTCATGCTGGTGGTCGCCCTGCTGGCCTTTTCCCTGTTCCGTTACGTCGGCGATCCGGTGGCCCAGATGGTGGGACAGGAGACCTCGATCGAGGACCGGGATCGGCTCCGTGAATCCCTCGGCCTCAACGATCCGGCCCTGGTCCAGTACGCCCGCTTCGTCGCCAATATGCTTCAGGGCGAGTTCGGGTTCTCCTACCGCAACCGCGAGCCCGTGGCCTCGCTGATCGCCAAGCGCCTGCCGGCGACCATGGAACTGAGCCTGGTCGCCATGGTGATCGCGATCGCGCTGGGAATCCCCATGGGCGTTCAGACCGCGCTTCATCCCCGACGGTGGACCAGCAAGATCCTGCAGGCCGCTTCCCTGGTCGGCATTTCCCTGCCAACGTTTCTGATCGGCATCCTGTTGATCCTTGTCTTCGGCGTGATTCTGGCCTGGTTGCCCACCTTCGGCCGCGGCGAGGTGGTGGCGCTGGGCGCCTGGTCGACGGGATTGCTCACGGCCAGCGGCTTGAAAGCCCTGATTCTGCCGTCGATCACGCTGGCGGTCTTTCAGCTGACCCTGATCATGCGCCTTGTCCGCTCCGAGATGCTGGAGGTGCTGCGCGCGGATTTCGTCAAGTTCGCCCGCGCCCGGGGCTTGCGCGAAAGCTCGGTCCGGTTTCGCCATGCCTTGAAGAACACCCTGGTGCCGGTGATCACCATCATCGGTCTCCAGGCCGGCGGCGTGATCGCGTTTTCGGTGATCACCGAGGCGGTGTTCCAGTGGCCGGGCATGGGCCTTCTCTTCCTGCAGGCCATACAGTTCGTCGATATCCCGGTGATGTCGGCCTATCTGATCCTGATCGCCTTCTTTTTCGTCGCCATCAATCTGGTCGTCGACGTCCTCTACTACGCGGTCGATCCACGCTTGCGCATGGACCGGCCGGGCGCGGGAGGCCATTGAGGTGTCGGCCGCCTCCGCACTCCGCCATCGCTGGCACGCCATGCTGGACAGCGACCTTTGGTACAGTTTTCGCGCGTCCCGCGTCACCGTCGCGGCGGCGGCGACAACCGGCATCCTGTTCCTGGGCGCCCTGTTGGCGCCGTGGATCTCGCCGCAAGACCCCTTCGATCCGGCGGCGCTCAACCTGCTGGACGCCTTCCTGCCGCCGGCGTGGCTGGAAGACGGCATGGCCCGGTACCTCCTGGGAACGGACGATCAGGGCCACGACATGTTCTCGGTCATCCTCCATGGCTCGCGCGTGTCGTTGCTGGTCGGCTTCGCTTCGGTCGCCCTGGCCATGTCGATCGGCGTCAACCTGGGGCTCATCGCCGGTTATTTCGGTGGCTTTGTCGATTCCTTCGTGATGCGGATCGCCGACGTGCAACTGACATTTCCGGCGATCCTGACCGCGCTTCTGATCGACGGCGTGATGCGGGGACTGCTGCCGGCCGAAAGCCACGACGCCCTGGCCATTCCCGTCCTTGTGCTGGCCATCGGCCTGTCCCAGTGGGTCAACTTCGCCCGTACGGTCCGTGGCTCGACCCTGGTCGAGCGGAACAAGGAATACGTTCAAGCGGCCCGTCTGATCGGTCTCGGCCCGCTGCCGATTCTGTTCCGCCACATTCTTCCCAACGTGATGGGACCGGTGCTGGTAATCGGCACCATTGGGCTGGCGGTGTCGATCCTGCTGGAAGCGACCCTCAGTTTCCTCGGCATCGGCATCCCGCCGACGGAGCCGTCCCTGGGCACCCTGATCCGCATCGGCAACGACTTCC
Organism: Rhodospirillales bacterium; assembly: GCA_965247705.1. Lineage (GTDB taxonomy): Bacteria > Pseudomonadota > Alphaproteobacteria > Rhodospirillales > CAMCUA01 > CBDFHV01. Next base: position 136,583 of record CBDFHV010000085.1, read on the forward strand.
TGTTTTCCGGTGAGTGGTGGATTGTGATCTTTCCCGGCGCGACCTTGGCGATCCTGGTGCTGGCGGTTAATCTTCTCGGCGACTGGCTGCGGGACGCGTTGAACCCCAAGCTGCGGTGACTCCGGTCAATTAGCCGTGAAGCCGGCATCCTTTCGCTTGGCCGACATCGAGGGGCCGGCCTATACCGGCCGACAACGGTGGGATTTCCTTTTCGGGCTGTCCGCCAGCCCAATCTCGGGGACTAGGAGTAGGAACATGAAAACCATCTCTCGCGCGGCGACGATGCTCATCGCCGCCGCCGCGTTGGCGACATCCGTCGCCGTTGCCGATGCCAAAACCTTCCGCTGGGCCGGCAAGACCGATCCGCAGACCCTGGACCCCCACGGCACCAACACGGCGCCGGTCCTCGGCTTCCTCAACAACATTTACGAAGGCCTCGTCCGCCGGGGCAAGGACATGAAGCTGGAGCCGGCGCTGGCGGCAAGCTGGGAGCCGATCGGCCAGGACGGCTGGCGGTTCAAGCTGCGCCAAGGCGTGACCTTCCACGGGGGCCAGTCCTTCGACGCCGAGGACGTCCTGTTCTCCTATCAGCGGGCCAGTTCCGAACAATCCGACGTCCGCTCCTGGTTCGCGCCGGTCCGCGACGTCAAGGTCGTCGATTCCCACACGGTGGATATCCTGACCAAGGCGCCCAATCCCCTGTTTCCAAGCTCCATCGCCAACTGGATGATCATCGACAAGGGATGGGCGGAATCCAACAGCGCGGCGCGGCCGGCGCGGGACAAGGAGAATTACGCCACGCTCCACGCCAACGGCAGCGGCGCCTTCATGATCAAGTCACGGGATCCGGGCGTGAAGACGACCCTGGTGCCGTTCGGGAACTGGTGGGGCAAGCTGGAGAGCAACATCACCGAGGCGGTGTTCACGCCCATCGGCACCCAGGCGACGGGCGTCGCGGCGCTGCTGTCCGGCGAAATCGATTTCATCGAGCCGATTCCCCTTCAAGACGTGCCGCGCATCCAGAAAACCTCCGGGTTCACCGTCCACCAGGGGATCGAGGCGCGGGTGATCATGTTCGGCTTCGAGCATGCGGCCGACGAGCTGCGCTATTCCAACATCAAGGGCAAGAACCCCTTCAAGGATGCCCGGGTGCGCAAGGCCGCCTATCAGGCGATCAACGTGGACGCCATCATCAAGAAGGTGATGCGCGGCAACGCCCAGCCGGCGGGACTGCTGATCAGCGCGGCCATGGAGGGCTTCAGCCCCCAGCATAACGAACGCTTCGCCAACGACCCCAAGGCGGCCAAGGCCCTGCTCGCCGAGGCCGGATACGCCGACGGGTTCGAGTTCGGCCTCGCCTGTCCCAACGACCGCTACATCAATGACGAGGCGATCTGCACCGCCGCCGTCTCCATGCTGGCCCAGGTGGGCCTGAAGGCGAAACTGCGGACCATGCCGGTGCGCAACTACTGGAAGGAACTGCGGGCCAACAATTTCGACATGTACTTGCTGGGCTGGTCCCCGGGCACCTTCGATGCGGAGCATCCCATTCGCTTCCTGATGCACACGCCGAACAAGGAGAAGAAGCTGGGAAGCTGGAACTTCGGCAAGTTCTCGGACCCCAAGGTGGACGAGCTTCTACCCATGGTCCAGGTGGAGCTCGACCCGGCGAAACGCCAGGCCATGCTCGACGAAATCCATGGAATCCTGCGCAACAAGGTGGCCTACGTGCCCCTGCACGTTCAGCCGCTGGTCTGGGGTTCGAAGGACAACATCAAACTCACCCAGCGGCCGGACAACTTCTTCATCCTGCGTTGGGTGAGCGTCAACTGAGCGCGAGCCGGCCCTCCGCGCGAACGAGCGCTGCCAAGACCCAAAAGCAAACCGCCCGGGGATTTCTCCCCGGGCGGCGCGTGAAGCTGTATGAGGCGGAAGGGCCTAGCGGCGCTCGCCGAACAGGTGCAGCAGCATGATGAACAGGTTGATGAAGTCCAGGTAAAGGCGCAGCGCCCCCATGATGGCCTTCTTGCTGTGCACCTCGTCGGTGTCCGCCTGGCGGTAGATGTCGCGGATTCGCTGGGTGTCGTAGGCGGTCAGGCCGACAAAGACGAGCACCCCAATCACCGAGATCATGAACATCAGGGCCGTGCTCTGCAGAAAGATATTCACCACCATGGCGATGAAAATGCCGATCAGGCCCATGAACAGGAACGAGCCCCACTTGGTCAGGTCCCGCTTCGTGGTGTAGCCGTAGAGGCTCATCGCGGCGAAGGTGCCGGCGGTGATGAAGAACACCCGGGCGATGCTGGCTCCCGTGTACATCAGGAAGATCGACGCCAGGGACAGGCCCATAATGCCCGAAAAGACCCAGAACAGGGCCTGCGCCGTGCTCGCCTTCACGTGCTGGATGCGGGCGCTGAGGAACATCACCATGCCGATCGGCGCCAGGAACACCACCCACATCAACGGGGTGCCGAAGATCGCCTGGGTCATGGTCTCCGACGTCGAGACGCCGAGGGCGACGATCCCCGTCAGCGCCAGCCCCGAGGCCATGTAGTTGTAAACCTTCAGCATGTACTCGCGCAGGCCGACATCGATGTCGGCGGCCGCGGCCTGGGCCGGGCTCATGCGCGCCGTGCCGAGCGAAAACCGTTTGTCGGGACCGAATGCCATCTAAAAGCTCCCTTGCCAGAAACCTGGCGGCTCAAGGTTGTGCGTCGGGCCTAATATGGCATGCCGGGACCGCGATTCAATACCCGCATGGGCTTACGCGGTTACCGGTTGCGCAGGTGCGGCGCCGCTTTTTGGCCGAGTGCGCGCCAGGTGCCGGCAAAGCCCGCCGACACCGTCGCCACCACGCAGGCGACGATGGTGGCCGCCGTCACCCCGGGCAGCCAGACCCATTCGGCGCTCATGAGGGGCACGATGACCGCCCAGGCCGTCGCCGTGCCGACCATGGCGGCGATGATCCCCGTGGCCAGGCCCAGAATCCCGTATTCGACCAGGAACGCCGTCAGGACCAGCCGCCGGGGCGCGCCCAGGACCTTGAACACCACCGAATCGTAGACCCGCCGGCGCCGGGTGGCGGCGATGGCGCCGCCGAGGACCAGCATGCCCGACAGAATGCTGATGCCGGCGGTGGAGCGGACGGCGGTGCTGGTGGACTTCAGGATGTTGGCCGCGGCCTCCAGGGCGTCGCGCACCCGGATCGCCGAGATGTTGGGGAAGCCCTCGGTGCCGGCCCGCTCCAGGGCCGGTTCCGACTCCACCGCTGCCTGGACGGCGGCCAGGTGGGTGTGGGGCGCCTTTTCCAGCAGGCCGGGCGAAAAGATGAACACGAAGTCCATGCGCAGGCTGCGCCAGTCGATCTCCCGCAAACTGGCGATGGTGCCGGTGATCTCGCGCCCGAGAACGTTCAGCGTAACGGTGTCCCCCAGCCCGACGCCGAAGCCGCGGGCGATGTTGGCGTCCAGCGAGATCAGGGGCGGACCACGGTAGTCCGCCGGCCACCATTTCCCCTTGACGATCAGGGCGTCTTGGGGTGTTTCCGCCATGTAGGTGAGCGCCCGGTCGCCGCGCACCGCCCATTGAACGCCCGGATTGATCGCTACCTGGTCGACGGGCCGGCCGTCGATCTTGACCACCCGGCCGCGCAGGATGGGCACCCGGCGCATGTCCCCGACCCCGTCCACGGCGCCGACCGCCGTATCGAAGTCGGCGACCTGGTCGGGCTGGATATCGATGAAGAAATAGGCCGGCGCCTTCTCCGGGATGCGCTCGTCGATCTGGCGGCTCAGGTTGCCCTGGATCAGCGCCACCGCCACCAGGACCGACAGGCCCGTGCCCAGGGACAGCACCACGTTGGCCGTCCCGCTGCCGGGGCGATAGAGGCCGGCGACGGCAAGGCGCAACGTCGCCCGCCCCAGGGGCCGCAGCTTCGGCGCCAGCCACAGGATCCCCTGGGCGGCGGCGCGAAGGATCAGCAGGGTCGCCGCCGCGCCGCCGACGAACCAGGCGGCGAAATAGCGGTCGCTGGCGCTCCACAGGGTAAGGCCCGCCAGGGCGGCGGCGCACAGGGCCACGGCCAGCAGAAACGGCCACGGGGGCAGATCCCGCCGCGTCGCGATCTGGTCCCGATAAAGACTCGCCGCCGGCACGTCCCGCGCGCGGGCCAGGGGCCACAGGGCGAAGGTCATCGCCGTCAGCAGCCCGAACACGGCGGCCAGCAACAGGGGGCGCGGAAACAGGCCGAGGCGCGGCGCCACCGGCAGGACGTCGGCCAGGGCCATGACGGCCAGTATCGGTGCCACCGCCCCGACCACCAGCCCGATGGCGATCCCCACCGCCGACAAGGCCCCTACCTGGGCCAGGTAGGCCCGGAACACCAGGCCCGACGATGCGCCCAGGCACTTCATTGTGGCGATGGTTTGGGCCTTGCGGTCGAGATAGCTCTTGACCCCGTTGGCGACACCGATCCCGCCCACCAGCAGCGCAGTCATGCCGGCGAAGGACAGGAACAGCGTCAGGCGCGACAGGAACCGCTCGACCCCCGGCGCCGCCTGGTCGACGCCGCGCACCCGCCAGCCGGCGGTGGGCAGCACGTCGTCGACACGGGCCATCCATTCCTTGGCGTCCGAACCCGGCGACAGCAGGACCCGGTAGTGGGTGTGGAACTGGCTTCCCGGTTGGATCAGTTCGGTGTCGGGGAGCGCCCCTTCGGCAACCAGCAACCGGGGTCCCAGGTTGAATATACTGGCCACTTCGTCGGGCTCATGGGCGATGGTGCCCCGGATGTCGAAAAGGCCACGGCCGACCCGTACCGAATCGCCGATGCCGAGGCCCAGCTTGCGCAGCAGTCCCGGATCGGCCAGCGCCCCCCAGGCACCGTCCTTGCGGGCCAGCATGTCGGCGAGGGGCCGCGCCGGCTCGGTGCCCAGCGCCCCGACCAGGGGATAGGCCTCGTCCACCGCCTTGAGTTCGATGAGGGCGCGCTTGGATTCACCGACATCCGTGCGCGCCATGGCCCGCATCTCCGTGACCGCCGACAACGCCATGGCGCTGCGGCGCAGGTAGCCCATTTCCGCCGTCGAGGCGTTCCGGTTGTGGAGCCGCAGGTCCACGTCGCCGCCCAGCAGCCCCCGGGCGTCGGCCTTGATGCCGGCCTCGATGGCCAGCCCCAGGGACCCCACCCCGGCGATGGCCGCCACCCCGATGGCGAGGCAAACGACGACGATCCGGAAACCCGCGAAACCCTCCCGCAACTCCCGCCGGGCGATCCGCAAGGGCAGCGCCAAGGACAGGGGCAGCGCCAAAGGCAGGGGCAGGTTCATTGCGGTCATGCCGCGCTACCGATAGCTGGACTGGTGGTTTCTCCGAGACGTTCGTCGCCGACGATCCGGCCGTCCGCCAGGCGCAGGATGCGGCCGCAGCGCGCCGCCAGATCCATGGAATGGGTGACCAGGACCAGCGTCGTGCCGCGCCGGGCATGGAGATCGAACAGCAGGTCCATCACCGCATCGCCCGTGGCGCCGTCCAGGTTTCCCGTCGGCTCGTCGGTCAGCAGGATCGCCGGTTCGGCGACGAAGGCTCGGGCCAGCGCCACCCGTTGCTGCTCGCCGCCCGAAAGCTGCCCCGGGTAATGGGTGAGCCGATGGCCGAGGCCGACCGCCTTCAGTTGCTCGCTGGCCTGTGCGAAGGCGTCGTCGCGGCCGGCGAACTCCAGGGGCATGGCCACGTTCTCCAGGGCGCTCATCGTAGGTACCAGGTGGAAATCCTGGAACACGATACCCACGTTGTCCCGGCGAAAGAGGGCCAGCGAGTCCTCGTTCAGATCGGTAATATCCATGTCGGCGGCGCGGACCGCACCTTCGGTGACCCGTTCCAGCCCGGCCATGACGAGGAGCAGGCTGGTCTTTCCCGAACCGGAAGGGCCAACCACGCCCACCGTTTCACCGGCGCCGATGGTAAGGTCGATTCCGTTTAGGATATTGACCGCTCCGGCGGCGCTTGAGAGCCTCAAGTGAACGCCGTCGAGCCTGAGGGCCGGTTCCGCGGCCCCAGAGGAGTCTGTCATGGCATGCTCAGGGGTGAATTCGTTGCGTTTCGACCCATATGGGGCCGGGCGGTGGCTTGTCAACGGAATGGTCGCGGCCTTTGCTCTCGGCTTGGTGCCGGGATCGGATTCCGTGGCCGCCGCGGAGGTCCGTCTGTTGGCCCTTGGCGACAGCCTTACCGCCGGCTACGGGCTCGATGCGGCGGACTCCTTCACGGCCCAACTCGAGAGGGCGCTGAACGAACGCGGCCTCGACGTGCGGGTGATCAACGCCGGGGTTTCGGGGGACACCTCGGCCGGGGGCCGGTCCCGCCTCGACTGGGCGCTTGCCGAGAAACCCGGTGTCGCCATGGTGGAACTGGGCGCCAACGACGGGCTGCGCGGCCTCGATCCCCAATCCACGTATCAGAACCTGGACGCGATCCTGGCGCGCCTGAAACAGGCGGCGGTTCCGGTGCTCCTCGCCGGCATGAAGGCGCCGCCCAACCTGGGTGCCGAATACGGGCGCGAGTTCGAGACCGTGTACCGGCGTCTGGCGGAGAAATACGACGTCGTGTTCTATCCCTTCTTTCTCGACGGCGTGGCGGCCCAGCCGGCACTGAACCAGGGTGACCAGATCCACCCCAACGCCCGCGGCGTGGCGGTGATCGTCGATCGCCTGCTGCCCCATGTCATGCGCCTGCTCGCGTCACGGAATTGACCACCGTGAATTGACCACCGTGAATTGACCACCGTGAATGGATGAACGTGGATTGACGAACCGCGGTGCGGCGCACAGGCTATGGACCGGATTGGGGGAAGAAAGGGGTGGCGATGACGGGGTTTCGCGCCGGCCACGGGGCGTCGGGCGAGTGGGAAGTGGCCATCGCCATGGCATTGAGCTCTCTCGGCGAGCCTCCCCCGGGCGCCAATCTGGGGTTCCTCTACGCGACCGACAACCTGGCGGCCCACATGGGCGACATGGTGGAGGCGCTGCGCCGGCGCACGGGTATCGCCGCCTGGACCGGCACCGTCGGTTTCGGGATTTGCGCCCAGACCGACGACGGCGCGGCGGAATACTTCGACCGGCCCGCCGTCGCCATCCTGGCCGCGGCCCTGCCGGCGGATGCCTTTCGCCTGCTGCCGCTGATGCGCGGCGATACGGGCGAGATGGGATCGGCGTTGCAAACCTGGTTGCGCGGGGCGGCGCCGGCCTTCGGCGTTGTCCACGGCGATCCCAACAACGGCGACGTGGCGCGGCTGGTCGGCGAGCTTGCGGCGGACGATGGGCCGTTCCTCGTCGGCGGGTTGACGGCGTCCCGGGCCGAACAAGCCCAGGTCGCCGGCGACCTGGTGAAAGGCGGGCTCTCCGGCGTCCTGTTCGATTCCACCGTGTCGGTGGCCACGTCCCTCAGTCAAGGCTGTTCGCCCCTGGGCGCGGCGCATCTGGTGACGAAGTGCAGCGACAATGTGCTGATCGCCCTCGACGGCCGGCCGGCGCTCGAGGTCTTCAAGGAGGATATCGGCGAGCTTCTGGCCCGCGATCTGCGGCGCGTCGCCGGACTGGTGCACGCGGCCCTGCCCGTGGTCGGCAGCGATATAGCCGACTACACGGTGCGCAACCTCGTGGCCATCGATCCCGACCAGGGTTGGCTCGCCATCGGCGATACCGTCGATCCGGGGGACCGGGTGCTGTTCGTCCGTCGCGACCCGGCCAGCGCGCGCAAGGATCTCGAGCGCATGCTGGATCGGCTCCATGACCGGACCGGGGAAACGTCCCGGGCCGGACTCTATTATTCTTGCGTCGCCCGAGGACCCAACATCTTCGGCCGGATCGGCGACGAAACGGCCATGGTAAAGCGCATCTTTCCGTCGATGCCCCTGGTCGGCTTCTTCGGCAACGGCGAGATCTCCCGCGATCGGGTGTACGGGTACACGGGCGTTCTGTCCGTCTTTACCGAGGCCACGTGATGCGGCTGTTCGTCGGACTTGCCCTGCCGGAGTCCGTGCGCCGGAAGCTGGAGGCCGTGTCCGGCGGATTGCCGGGTGCGCGGTGGGTGGCGGCGGCGGACCTGCACCTGACCCTGCGCTTCATCGGCGAGGTCGACCCGGATCTGGCGGAGGATGTGGATGCGGCGCTGTCGGCCATCCGCGCACCGGCCTTCAGCCTGGCCCTGGAAGACTTCGGGACATTCGGGTCGGGACGCAAGATCCATACCCTGTGGGTGGGCGTGACCGGTGAGGCGGGTCTTGTCCACCTGCGCAACAAGGTGGAATCCACCGTTGTCCGCCGCGGCTTCGATCCCGAACACCGCACGTTCAAGCCCCATGTCACCGTGGCCCGCCTGCGCCGGACGCCGGCGGAGCGGGTCGGGCTCTACCTTGCCGACCACGCGTCTTTCGGCGGCGACACCTTCGACGTCGAGGCGTTCGTCCTGTTTCGCAGCCACCTGGGCGCGCGCGGGGCCCGTTACGAGGAACTGGCGGCCTATCCCCTCACCGGTTCGCTGGCGGACCTGGCGTCGTAATTCGGAGTTATCGGCAGCGGTGAAGCCACTGGAAGGCTGCGAGCACCGATAATACGGTCAAAAGCTCTACTGCCGCCCCAACAATTGCAGAAGGCCTACAACGGCGCCCGCCGCCACGACGACGTAGACGATGACGAGCAGCGGCTTGATACGGCTTTTGCCTTCCCGTCGATGCCATTCGCGTTCTGCCATGGCCCTTCCCTTCGCGTTCCCCTCCCTGGTCCAACAACGCGGATCGTCGCAGGACCCTCAGGCGAAGGGACGGGCGGCATAGTCGCCGGTCCCCCGACGGCTTATTATTATGGAAATCAGGTAACCACAACCGGCTATCTGAAACAAGCCGCGGGGCAACTGGGGGTGGAAATCGGCCTTGGAATCAGCAATTTGCCGGCGGTGCAACGAGTCCTGGATCTGCTTCTGCCGCCCCAGTGCCTTGCCTGCGCCACCGTGGTGGGCGCGCCGGGGACCCTGTGCGCCGGGTGCTGGGGGCGCCTTGTCTTTATCACCGAGCCCCAATGCGCCCGCTGCGGGTTGCCGTTCGAACATGCCGTGGGCATGGACGCGCTGTGCGCTGCCTGTCTTCGTTCGCCGCCGTCCTACCAGCACGCCCGGGCGGCGCTCGCCTACGACGACGGCAGCCGGCCGCTGATCCTGGCGTTCAAGCACGGCGACCGCATCGAATCGGCGGCGGCCCTCGCCGGCTGGATGGCCCGCGCGGGCGCGCCGATGCTTTCCGATGCGGACCTTATCGTGCCCGTGCCGCTGCATTGGACACGGCTGGTCTCGCGGCGATTCAATCAGGCCGCCCTGCTGGCCCGTCCCCTGGCGCGGGAAGCGGGCGTTGCCTGGGTGCCGGACCTTCTGGTGCGCCGCCGCCGGACACCCTCCCAGGGTGGCCTGGGACGGCGCCGGCGGCGCGAAAACCTGCGCGGCGCCTTCCGCGTTCGCGAATCTGCCCGGTCCCGCGTCGCGGAACGCCGCGTGCTGCTGGTGGACGACGTGCTGACCACGGGCGCGACGGCGGAAGCCTGCGCCCGGACCCTGCTGCGGGCCGGCGCCAGCGCCGTCGACGTGCTCACCCTCGCCCGGGTCGTGCGTCCGGCCTTTTAGGTCGGCCGTTCGCTTCCCACATGGTAGGGTTCGTGTTCCCGCGAACGAGGTTTCCCGTGCCCCGGGTCGAAATCTACGCCACGCCCTTTTGTCCGTTTTGTGTCGCCGCCAAACGCCTGTTGAAGGAAAAGGGCGCCCAATTCGCCGAGATCAACGTGATGATGGATCGGGCCGAGCGCCGGCGGATGATGGAACGGGCGGGCGGACGCCATTCGGTGCCGCAGATTTTTATCGACGACCGTCACATCGGCGGCTGCGACGAACTGTATGACCTGGAGCGGCAGGGCGAGCTCGAACCCCTGCTTCGCGGCGCCGCCGTCTAGGTTATGCCGCCAGGGGCGACGGCCAGTCGCGGCGCACGGCGCACAGGCGCTGGATCACCCGATTGCCGTCCGCCGCCGACAGCAGGCCCTGTTCGAAGGCGGTAACGGCAAGGCCGCCCTCCCGGGCCACCCCAAGCAGCTCGTCGGGTGCGAGCAGGAACTCCGGGTTGCGTGGTCGGCCGAACGCCTCATTTCCGCGGGCGAATGTCTCGTAGATCAGCACCCCGCCGGCAGCCACGGCGTTGGCGACCGTGGGCAGCAGGGGACGATGCAGGTAGTTGGTGACGATGACCCCGTCGAACCGGCGTTCCGCCAGCGGCCAGGGACCCGATTCCAGATTGGCGGATACGATCTCCAGGCCTGCCCGGGAGGCGAGGTCCTGAAGCCCCGAGACGTCCCGGTCCACCGCCACGACCGGGTGACCTCGGTCGAGCAACAGTCGGCTGTGGCGCCCCCTGCCCGCCGCCAGGTCGAGCACGGGACCTTTCGATACGATCAGGGATGCAAAGCGAACCACCCAGGTTGACGGCGCGGCCATTCGTTCCTCTCCGCGTTGATAATTTGTTGATAAGAGCTCAGTAATATAGGCTTGTTTCAGCATTTGGAGGCGGCGACCCGGTCCATGATCGTCTATCAGCTCAGGTGCGGCCACGGCCACGGCTTCGAGGCCTGGTTCAAGGACAGCGGGTCCTACGACCGGCAGCGCAAGGCCCGCAAGGTGGAGTGCCCGATCTGCGGCGATGCCAAGGTGAGCAAGGCGCCCATGGCGCCGGCGCTGGCGCGCGGTGACTCGCGCGGCGACTCCCAGGAGATCGCGGCCCACGAGATGTCGCGCAAGGTCATGGAAGTGGCCACCAAGCTGCGCCAGCACGTGGAAGAGAATTGCGACTACGTGGGCGAGCGTTTCGCCGAGGAAGCCCGGCGCATCCACTACGAGGAAGTCGATCCCCGGGGAATCTACGGCGAGGCTTCCGAGGAGGAGGCCAAGGAACTGACCGACGAAGGGATATCCTTCGACCGCCTTCCCATCCCATCCCGCCGCAACGACTGATACCAATTCGCCATCTATAGATTATCAGCAATCCATGGGAAAGCGGTGATGGATTGGACAGTTTCCGTGTTTTCCTCGTAGTGGAGGCAGGCCGGAGATTTTGTTTTCGACGGCATCCATGGATTCGAAGACGATGTTGGCGAAGAACTTCTCGCGATGTCGTCCCATATGTTTTCGACCGGGTTGAGTTGCGGAGAGTATGGCGGCAGGGTTCCCATGGTGTCCGGGATGTTGAGGGCTCCCGGCTGTGACAGGGTGCGCCGTCGTAGACATGAGGATGTAGTCATGCCGACGGGCCAGTTCGTCTAGGAACACCTTCGGTCATGACGGGCAGGGAAGTCGGCGGCGCCGTCGCGAGGACTGACGGCGCCATAGGCATAGGTGCTGATCTGTTTGCCGAGACCAACATCGCTTGGGGTCGTTGAGGCCGAAGGAGCTCCCTGGCGTCCGACTGACGCGACGAAGGCGGGGATCGGGATCGGACTTCGACGGGGGCGCGGCGCCTTCCCATCCCATCCCGCCGCAACGACTGATACCAGCGGTTTTCGCCCGGGCAGTTTGAGCGCCGCCTCGCCATCCCGCAAAAAGGCGCTGTGCAGGTTCCGTACCGTGCCCACGTCAAAGCCCACCATGGCGATCTGTTGCGGCGGAAGGCCATGCTCCGCATTGGGCGGAAGTTCGCTGATATTCCGTGCTTCGCTCATCAGGGCGCACATCCGTTCGGAGGTGCCTTTCGGAAACGAGACGATAACCAGACATCACAATCTCCCCCCAGAGGGAGAAGCGTCTCATATATTCATTAATAGAAAGCTAATTGGTATGATACCAGCGGTTTTCGCCCGGGCGCCACCCTCAGGCGTGCATGGCTCCGCCGGAAGGGGGCGTCGACAGGCGGACCAAGGCCCGGCGCAGTTCGCTGGCCAGGGCGGTTCGTTCTTCCGGCGCCAGGAAGCTGCCCACCAGGACGGCCTCGCCGCGGGAGCGCAATTCGATGCCCCCCTGGGTGCCGGTACCGAAGTGGACCCGCACCCGCAGCCAGTGCGGCGACAGGGACCAGGTCCGGTCCTCGCCCCGTGGGCTGACTTGACGCACGGTGAGGCCGCCGTCATCCAGTACCAGGGATTCGAAGGCCCGCCGTCCCCGGTGATGCACCATCAGGGCGGCTCCCAGCAGCAACACCTCCAGACCCATGAACCCGGTCACCGGCCAGGCGCCGACGGCGGCGAACACCAGCCCGATGCATCCCCAGGCGACGGCCATGACCACCATCAGCCGGACCAGCAGCCGGCCATTGGCGCTGCGCCGGGGCCGTAGCACGACCCGATAGGGCGCGGCGGAAGGGCTGGCGATGACGTCGCGTTCGGAATGGGTCATGGCGACCCCGATCATAGGTGCGAACGCCTCGCAAGCTCAACGGATTTCGCCACCCGCCTTGCCGCGCGTAAGGCCATGGCGTATCGTTCCCCGACGACGCACCCGTAGCTCAGCTGGATAGAGTACTGCCCTCCGAAGGCAGGGGTCACAGGTTCGAATCCTGTCGGGTGCGCCAATTTTTCAAAGGGTTAAGATGTCTGCCGTTGGTATACCATTGCATCTAGCCCGAATTATTCACGGCGCTGATTGAAAATGCTGGTGAGCGTAGATTAACCTGTTGAAATGCCGTATGATTTTGGTGTCAAGACAAGATCACATGGCAACAGAACAACCCACGGCTCGCCATGAACGAGATTACCCCCTATCTCCCTGGTTTGTCGCCCGTTGGAGGCAAGCCGCTTTGCGCCCGCTTCGACGGCGGACGGCTGTCGTCGGACGGCGGGGTGTTGTTGTTGGGCGAGATCGACAGGCGGCTCGGCATCGCCGACGTGCTCGCTTCCTGCGTCACCGACGTGCGCGACCCGGCGAGCACGACCCACGCTTACGTAGACATGATCCGGGCGCGCCTGTTCGCTATTGCCTGCGGGTATGAGGATTGCGACGACCTCGACGTTCTGCGTTTCGATCCGGCGTTCAAGCTGGCCTGTGGCCGTTTGTCCGAGAGCGGCGACGACCTGATGAGCCAACCGACCCTGTCGCGCCTCGAGAACGCGCCGTCATGGCGCGCGCTCGGGCGCATGGGGCTGTCGATGATCGATCTGTTTTGCGCCAGCTTCAAGCGCGTTCCGGCGCGCATCGTTCTCGATATCGACGACACCGACGATGCCGTTCACGGCGGCCAGCAGCTGGCGCTGTTCAACGCCCATTACGACGACTATTGCTTCCAACCCATCCATATCTTCGAGGCGGCCACCGGCAAGCCGGTGATGTCACTGCTGCGTCCCGGCAAGCGGCCCTCCGGCGACGAGGCGGCGCGGATCCTGAGACACGTCATCGGCCGCATCCGCCGCAACTGGCCACGGGTCGAGATCACCGTGCGGGGCGATGGCCACTACGCCACGCCGGAGGCCATGGAATTCCTCGAACGTCAGGGCTGCGGCTACATCTTCGGGCTTTCCGGCAACGCCCGGCTGAACAGGATCGGCCAGCCGTGGTGCGAGGACGCCGCCGTGCGCCGGGCGGGGCAGGGAAAGGATAAGGTGCGCCGCTTCTTCCACACCGGCTACCAGGCCAAAAGCTGGTCACGGCAACGCTCGGTCATCGCCCGCGTGGAAGCTACCGCCAAGGGCTGTGACGTCCGCTTCGTCGTCACCAACCTGAGCGGCCGCGCCAAGGCGCTCTACGAGAAGGTCTACTGCGCCCGCGGGCGGATGGAAAACATGATCAAGGACCACAAGCTCTACACCAAGTCCGACCGCACGTCGTGCCACCGTTGGGAGGCCAACCAGTTCCGCCTCTTCCTGCATACCGGCGCCTACTGGCTGCTGCATCAGCTTCGCCAAGCGGCGCCTCGGAAATCGCTGTGGCGAACGGCCACCTTCGAAACCCTGCGCCGGGCGTTTCTCAAAATCGCCGTCCGCGTCGAGGAGCTCAAGTCGCGCCTCAGGATCGCCCTGCCTTCGGCCTATCCCTATCAGCCGGCCATGATCGCCATCGCCGGGCGCATCACCGCCCAAGGGCCCTGAACCAAGCGGCAGGTGCCGCCGGACGAGCCCCGAACAACAACCTCCAACCTCTCCGACAATCCGTCTCAAAAATCGCCGTCAACCCGGTCGCTACCGCTCGTCCCGCTGAAATCCGATGGCCGTCATGAATAATTGGGGCTAGCAAGCACATGGCAAGCACGGGACAAAGAAACAGGCTAACAAACGTCGTCATTGTGAACTGTCCCGCGGTCCCTGTTCCCGCATCAAGGTTCCCAACAATCCCAGTCCACATAGGTACGCCGTAGTCGCCATTCCTCGGAATGGCTTTAGTCCGGATTTGTCACGAACGTTTCTAAAGTAACGGTTTTTGTTGTCTTGGTGGCGTTTTCGGATTGCGTTGAGGGCGCTTTGGCCGGTTGCGGGGCATCGCGGCGGCCTGGCCGCGTTTCGTGGACGGTTTTGGCGGTTTCGAGGCATGCTGAATGGTGCGCTGTCGCTGCGCGTGACGGGGCTTGTGTTGTCTTGGCGGCGGTCTATCCGGGCTTGAGCCGTGCGGCGGCGAGATGGAACAGGGCCTTGTCCGGGCAGGCGGTCGATAGATGCAGGCGGACGCGCCGTGTGTTGCGGATGACGACGGCGCCGATGTTCAGCAGCTTGAGGCGGATGGTGCCGGCCTGGGCGCGGGCCATGTCGGTGCGCTGGAGGGCGAGGCGGCGGATCGCCTCGATCAGGCTGTAGGCGAGCGACGCGGCGATCAGGCGGAACTGGTTGGGCCACCAGTCGTGACACGAGGTGCGGTCGGCGAACAGGTCGAGCTGCTGTTCCTTGATGCGGTTTTCCATCTCGCCACGCTGGCAGTAGAGGCGGTCGTAAAGCGACCGGCCGTCGCCTTCGAGGTTGGTCACTACATAGCGCGGGTTGGCGCCCTTGGCGCCGTGCTCGAGGCGCGCGATCACGCGGCGGCGCCTGGTCCATGTCTTGGCGCCGTAGCGGAGTTCGGCGAACAGGCGCTGCTTCTCGCCGTTGTGCCGATACGCCGCCTCGGCCGCGGCCATCGCCGGCTCGGCATCCCGGTTGAGGCGCGCGTTCTTGGCCAGGCCGACGATGTAGCCGACATCATGGCGCTCGCACCACGACAGCATCTTGTGCCGGCAGAAGCCTGAATCGGCGCGCAGGATGATGCGCACATCCGGCCAGACCTCTCGTAAACGCCCGACCAACAGGGCCAGGATCGCCCAGGCATGCTTGGCGCCATCGACGTTCGACGGCCTCAGGTAGCTGACCAAAAGGCGGTCGCCGCAAAAGACATAGAGCGGCAGGAAGCAGTAGTGATCGTAATAGCCATGGAAGAAGCGCCCCACCTGGTGCCCATGCACCGCATCGTCGGTGGCGTCGAAGTCCAGCACCAGCTCCTTCGGCGCCCGATCGAACGCGGCGATGAAGGCCTCGACCATGGACACATGCGCCGCCCACGCCCAGGCCCGGTCCGCCGCCCGATCAAGCCGGCCGACGGTCGACGGGCTGGCAAGACGCCGGTCGCGCCCGACCGCCGTCTGCAGCGCCAGGTCGTCGCGCAAACCGGCATGGTCATTGACGTCTTCGTGGCCCAGCGCGATCGCGTACACCCGCTGGCGCAGCAACGCCACAAGCCGGTGCGCCACCTTGCCCGCCTGGCGCCCGTCGTCGAGCCGGCGCGCCAAGCCCGACAGCAAGCCGAGCCGGCGGTCCGCTAAAGCCAGAAGCGGCGCCCCGCCGTGCGACGAGATATCGCCGCCGGCAAAATCCGCCTCGACCCGACGACCGCAACAGCGTGGAAATTCGATCTTCGAAAGGGTACAATCCGTCACCGCCGTTCCCCTGCGTTTGACACAGTCTAAGCACCTGAATCATAACGCATATTAGGGGGCGGCGGTGACCTTTTCGTGAATCTTTCGGGTTAGGCTCCTCCCAGGTCTGGGGTTGCCGCATTGGGTTGCACGGATCGAACCGTGGGCCGAAACTCGCGGACAGGATCGATCGAACACCTTCGGTCGGTCGTGCGGCGGGAGGATTCTTGGCTCAGCCGGCCAACTGGCAAGGCGACGGTATCGCAGGCGCCATCGACAAGAAGGCGCTTCGCGCGGACATTGCCGTCGCCACAGGCCCTCCGGAGGGATGCCAGGGGATCGGCCTCATCCGCCAGTTTGATCCGAGTGACGGCTTCCACCAGCGTCACCCACGTCGACTCGTAAGGCATGGCCGACCGACTACGATCTGATTCTCATCCAATTCCGAAACGACGTGGATTGCTACTCCCGGTTGGCGAGTGCTACAACTTTTCCGGACGTTGCCGCGCAGTTCTTTGGCTGCACCGACAATACTGGAAAGCAGTGGCACCCTAAGCGTACCGCAGGTTCAAATCCCGTTCCCTCCCCCGGCCATCATGAAGGGCGGGACGTTCTTCAAGAACTCCCTCGCGGCCTATGCGGAGCAAACGCCGGATCGCGTCGACTGGGGGCGCCGGTCGGTCATCCCGCGGGCCGTGCGGCGCGGCTACCAGCCGAGCACGTAGGCGCCGCGGCGGTGGTCCGAGCCGCCCGTGAGAAGGCCTTTGTCGAGCTTGTTCTTGACGCAGCTCACCGAGCCCACCAGCCAGTGCCGGCTCGGCCACCAGACCACCTTGTGGCCGCGTCGCGCGAGCTCGTCGCCCACGTCCGCAGGGATCGTGTCCTCGACGCGAAGCACGCCCGGCTCGTGGCTGTGCGGCCAGTAGGACTGGGGGAAGCTGTAGGACGCGAAGCGCGGCGCCTCGACCGCCTCTTGCAGCTCCAAGCCCCAGAGCTGATCGTTCAGGAACACCTGGGTCTGGGCCTGGGGGATCACGTCCGAGCCCGGGGTTCCCCAGGCCATGATCTCATGGCCCTTTCTGATCGCCATCATCGGACAGCAGCCGGTGCGTGGGCGCCTGCGCGGGCCGACCCGGGCCGGGTGGCGCGGATCGATCCAAAATCCCCGGCCCGAGTGCGAGACGCTGAGCCCGGTTCCCGGAACCATCGGGCCGCCGAGCGCCCCGTCCGTGAACGTCGAGCCGAACGCGTTGCCGAAGCGATCCACCACGCCGACGAACGATGTGTTGCGCTGGGGATCGGCTTCCGAGTCGGCGTTGCACTGGGGCGGCACCCCGGTCCACGGTGGCTCGATCCCGCTGCCGAGTTCGCCCGGCGGCGGGATGTCGGGCCAAGCCTCGCCGGGGCGGATCTGCTTGCGGCGCTCGGCGGCGTATTCCTTGGAGATGATGCGCTCGACCGGGACGTCGACGAACCGGGGATCGCCGAAATAGGCCTCGCGGTCGGCGCCCGCGAGCTTGGTCGCCTCGGTCAGGGTGTGGATGTAGTCGGGCGAGTTGTGGCCCATGGCCTTGAGCTCGCGCGCATCGAGCATATTGAGGATCTCGAGGCCCATGGCGCCCGAACTCCACGGACCCAGCCCGTAAACGTCGAGCCCGCCCCATTCGGTCTTCAGCGGCGGCTCGACCGTGCATGCGTAGGCCGCGAAGTCGTCTCGCGTGATGAGCCCGCCGTTGTCGGCGTGGAAACGGGCCATGGTCGCGGCCACGTCGCCGCGGTAGAAGGCGTCGCGGGCGGCCTTGAATCCGGCCTCGCGCCCGCCCTTGGCGGCCGCCGCCTTCTCCTCGTCGGCCAGGTACTGGAGCGTCGCGGCCAGATCCCTTTGAACGAAGACGTCGCCGATGGCGGGCACCTTGCCGCCGGGAAGGAAAATCGCCTCGTTGCCGGGCCAATGGCGGGTCTTGTCGATGCCTCCAGCGATCGACATCGCCATGTGGGGATGGACCGGAAAGCCCTCGCGCGCGAGACGGATGGCGGTCTCGGCGACGTCGCCGAACGACATGGTCCCGAAGCGCTCCAGCGCGGTCAGCCAACCGTCGGGCGCGCCCGGCACGATGGCCTCGTAGATGCCGCCCAGCGTGATCTTGCCGCCGGTGTTCCGCTCGTACCATTCGGGAGTCGACTTCTCGCCCCACCACCCGATTCCGGCGACGGTTGAGACCGCGTCGGACTCTTTGGAATAGACCATGATCGAGGTGATGCCGTGGAAGCCGGTCATGTGCGGCTCGACCACGTTCGAGACCAGCCCCGCCGCGACACCGGCGTCGACGGCATTGCCACCGGCCTCGAGGATCATGAAACCGGCGTGGGCCGCAAGATAGTGACCCGCGGCGATCACGTGGCGGGTCCCCATGACCGTGGGACGAAGCGACGGCGGGACGGGGCTAGGGGCGTTCATGGCGGTCTCCTGTTTGATTCGTCCGCTAGCGGTCGGTCGGATTCGGCTGTGACGATCCGGCCGGCGCGTGAATCCGCGCTATTGTTCCCGTCAAATGCCGACGGCGTACGCTTGGCGGCGGGGGTCCGCCCCGCCTGCCACCACGCCGGTCTCTAAGTTCTTGTGGATGGCGGACACCGACCCCACAACCCAGTGGCTTTCTCCGAACCATTCGATGCGATGGCCGATCTCGGAGAGCGAGTCGGCCACATCTTGCGCGATGGGCGGCTCGAGCCGGAGAAGCCCGGGGTGGGTCTCGCGCGTCTCTCCGGCCGGGAAGCTGTAGGAGGCGAAGCGCGGCGCCTCGACCGCTTCTTGCGGCGCCATCCCGAACAGATTGATGTTGAAGAACACCTGCATCATCGCCTGGGGGATGACCCCCGAGCCGGGCGAGCCGAAGGGCATCAGATCGCGCCCCGGCCGGATCGCCAGCGTCGGCATGCAGCCGCAGTTGGGCCGCTTGCCGGGCGCGACCGAATGCGGGTGATCGGATTCGGTCGACGAATGTACGCCGAAGGTCGATACCGGCACCCCCAGTTCGGGAACGATTGGGGCGCTGATCGCGCCCGAGCTCGGCGTCGAGGCAAAGATATTGGAATCCGAATCCACGACGCAGAAAAACGTGGTCGCCAGCGCGCCGGCGCCAGCGCCCGCGTCGGCGGGGACTCCGTCGAGGCCCGGTGCCGCCGCCGGCCACGCAACGCCTTCGATGCTACCCGGCGCGGGCATGTCGGGCAGCGCCCGGGCGGGATCGATCAGGCGGCGGCGTTCGGCGGCGTAACCGGGCGACAGCAACGCGTCGATCGGTACGTCCACGAAGCGGGGATCGCCGTAGTAACCGTGGCGGTCGGCGGCGGCGATCTTGATCGCCTCGACGAGGGCGTGGATGTAGGCAGGCGAGTTGTGACCCATGCCTTGCAAGTCGAGGCCGTCGAGGATACCCAGCGCTTGCAACAGCATCGGCGCACCGGTCCACGGCCCGCAGCCGTGGATCTCGAAATCGCGATAGCGGCCCTTGACGGCGGGCTCGACGGTCGCCTCGTAGCCGGCCATGTCGTCGTAGGTGAGGAGACCGTCGTGCTCCTTCATGTAGGCCGCAAACGCGCGGGCTATGTCGCCCTTGTAAAAGGCGTCCCGCGCCGCCCTGAGTCCGGCGTCGCGCCCGCCCTTGGCCGCGGCCGCCTTCTCCTCGTCGGCCATGTGCTGGAGCGTGGCCGCGAGCGCCGGCTGGCGGAACAAAGCGCCGACCGCGGGCACCTGCCCGTCGGGAAGAAAGACGGCGGAATTTCCCGGCCACCCGCGGATCAGATCGATCCGATCTTCGATCAGCATCTTCATGTGGGGATACATGGGGAAGCCGTCGCGGGCGAAGGTGATGGCGCGCGCGGCCACCTCGCCGAACGACATGGTTCCCCACCGCCTGAGCGCGGTGATCCAGGCGTCCGGCGGCGCCGGCACGATCGCGCTCTGCGCTCCCTGGGGGATCTTGCCCTCAAAGCGGTCGTTGAAGTATTGGCACGACGCCGCCTGGGGCCAGGTGCCGACGCCGTCGATGGTCGCCACCTCGTCCGTATCAGCCTGATAGATGAGGATCGGCGACACGCCGGAGAACGCGTGGAAGTGGCTTTCCACCACGCCTTCGGCGATGCCGGTGGCGACGCCCGCGTCGACGGCGTTGCCGCCGGCCTCGAGGATCAGGAATCCGACGTGGGCGGCGAGGTAGTGCCCGGCTACCACCATGTGCCGGGTGCCGGTGACGGTCGGGCGGTGGGCGCGGAAATCGCTCGCGGTCATGCCGAGTGTCTCCCTTCGATCCCGCCTGGGGCTTAGAAACCGACGGCCCAGGCCTGGCGGCGCGGGTCCGCGCCCGCGTACAGGAAACCGGTGTCCGGGTCCTTGAGGATGCAGCAGACCGACGCCGCGAGCCAGTCGCGCTTCGGCCACCACTCGGCCTTGTGGCCAAGCGCGTTCAGCCCGTGCCAGACGTCGTCGCCCAGCCGTCCCTCGATCTTGAGGACGCGGTCGAGGATCTCGTGCGGCTCGAATGGCTGGGGGAAGCTGTACGAGGCGAACCGGGGCGCCTCGACCGCGGACTGCGGGTCCATGCCGAAGGCGAAGATGTTGAGGAAGACCTGCAGCGTCGCCTGCGGGATCACGTCGGAGCCCGGCGAGCCGAAGGGCATCACCAGGCCGTCGTCGCGGGTCGCGATAGCCGGCAGGATACATCGCGGCCGTTTGCCGGGCGCAACGCAGTTGGGGTGGCTTGGATCGGCGGTCGAGAGCTTGCCGTAACCCGAGACCGCGATGCCCGTCCCAGGCACCATGGGCGCATCCAGGAAGCTTCCGCTCGGCATGCCGGTGAAGATGTTGCCGGCCGCGTCGATCACGCAAACGATCGAGGTGGCAAGATCGCCGGGCGACCGCGAGGCCTCGCGCGCCCCACCGTCGCCCTTGGTCGAAGCCCCGGCCTGGGTCGGGTCGCGTGGAATTGGCGGCCCCTCGCCGAGCTCGGCCGCCGACGGAGGAAAGCCGGGATAGGCCGTGGCGGCGTCGATATGGGCGCGGCGCTTGGCGGCGAACGCCTTGTCCAGAATCGCCTCGCCGGGCACGTCAACGAAGGCGGGATCGCCGATATAGGCCTCGCGGTCGGCCATGGAGATCTTGACCGCTTCGGTCAGGGTGTGGATGTAGGCAGGCGAATTGTGGCCCAGTGATTCGAGCTCGACGCCGTCCAAGAGGTTGAACAGCATCAGGGTGTGGAGCCCGCCGGTGGACCCGGTGGCGATGCGGATGTCGCGCCAGGCGACCTCGGCCGCCGGGCTGAAGTCGGCTTCGAAGGTCGCCAGGTCCTTGGCCGTCAGCAGGCCGCCGTTTTCCTTGTGATAGGCGATTATGCGGGCCGCCACGTCGCCTTCGTAGAAGGCGTCGCGCACGCCCCTAAGACCGGCTTCGCGCCCGCCCTTGGCCTGGGCCCGTTCTTCTCCGATCAGGTAGTCGAACGTGCGCCCCAAGTCGGCCTGGACGAAGCGGTCGCCCGCTTGCGGCGGCTTGCCCCCCGGCATGGCGACGGCGACGCACGAGGGGTGCAGGACGTCCTTGCGCTCGGCGATGTGGCGGGCCATCAGCGCGTACATGGGAAAGCCCTCGCGCGCGAACCGCGCCGCCGAATGGGCCACCTCGGCGAAGGGCATGGTTCCGAATCGCGCCAGGGCGGCGACCAGCGAACCCAGCGCGCCGGGGACGATGGCCTCTTCGAAGCCGATCGGAATCCGCCCGCCGTGCTTCTTCTGGAAATACGCGCACGACGCCGCCTGCGGCCAGCAGCCGATGCCGCTTGAGGCCAGCGTCTCGCCGGTGTCGGCCATGCGAAAGACCATCGGTGCGATGCCGGCGATCCCGGTCATCTGGCTTTCGACGACGCAGGTCACGAGACAGGCTGCGACGCCTGCGTCGACGGCGTTGCCGCCGGCTTCGAGGATTTGCAGGCCGGCCTGGGCCGAGAGCTGGTGGCCGGTCGCGACCGCGTGGCGCAAACCGGTGGCGTTCGGCCGCCACGGCTGGTGGCCCGGCGGCAGTATCCGCATGATGGTGATCCTCCCAGGGGACGGTCTCGTGGGCCCTTGGCGCGGGCTCTTGCCACGGCGTTATATCTTGACAGCCGGGAACCCGCTACGACTATATTGTCCCCACCAACGAAGCACGAAATCGCCGCAGTCATGTGGCGCAACCGGCAAGAAGGCGCGCGTTCGGAAGAGGACGGCGCTGCCATCGCCCCGTGTGTTAGGCAACGGAGTGCTCATTCGTGCCGGCGACCAACCGTCGGCTATTCAACAGCAACCCTGGGGGATCCCTGCCATGAAGCGTCTTATCCCGTTTGCCCTTGGCGTCTTCGCGCTCGGTTGGAGCGCGGTCGCGCTTTCCGACGAGCTTGTCATCGGCGTTCGCACCGAGCCGCAGTCGATCGATCCGCACTGGAACTCGCTTTCCGGCGACAAACAGGTCGAGCAGCACTACTTCCAGCGGCTCATCCACATGAACGAGTTTTCGCAGCCGGTCCCGCAGCTCGCGGTCTCGGTCGAACCCATCAAGGATGACACCTGGGAAGTGAAGCTCCGCCAGGGCGTCAAGTGGCACGACGGCGAGGACTTCAACGCTGACGACGTGATTTTCACGGTCAACCGTCTGGTCGCCAAGGTTCCCGGCGCGCCGTCGGCGCCGTTCCACGCGATTGGGCGCGGCAACAAGCAGTTCAAGAAGATCGACGACTTCACGATCCACGTTTCGACCGACGGTCCCTATCCGACGATGCGTCCCGACTTGGGCGGGTTCGCGATCTTGGCCGAGCACGCGGCCAAGGGCGCCGAGCCGTCTGTCGACTTCAACAACGGCAAGGCCGCGATCGGCACCGGGCCGTACAGGTTCGTCGAGTTCAAGTCGGGCGATCGCACGGTGATCGAGAAGAACCCCAACTACTGGGGCGACGCCAAAACCTGGG
Source organism: Rhodospirillales bacterium (assembly GCA_965247705.1). Taxonomy (GTDB): domain Bacteria; phylum Pseudomonadota; class Alphaproteobacteria; order Rhodospirillales; family CAMCUA01; genus CBDFHV01. The sequence continues at coordinate 159,464 of CBDFHV010000085.1, forward strand.
CGCCGAAGTGGGATAAGATCACCTTCAAGCCGATCACCGAGGGCTCCTCGCGGCTCGCGGCATTGCTCAAGGGCGACGTGGACGTGGTCGACTATCTTCCGACCGCCGACGTGGCGAAGCTGAAAAAGGACGGCAAGATCGTGGTCGCCGAGGGTTCGTCGGACCGCGTCATCTACTTCCGCATGCACCGCCGCGACGTCGAACCCTTCGTGATGACCAACGATGACAAGCCCATGTTCCCGAACCCGCTACTGGATTGGCGGGTGCGCCGGGCGATGTCGGTCGCCATCAACCGCGGCGCGATTCGCGACCGCGTCATGGGCGGGGCTTCGATCCCGACGGGCAACGTCGTGCCCAAGGGGTTCTTCGGCCACCACGAAGGCATCGAGGCCGATGCGTACGACCCGCAAGAGGCGAAGAAGCTGCTGGCCGCCGCGGGCCACCCGGACGGCTTCAAGATCACGTTGCACGGACCCAACGACCGCTACATCAACGACGCCAGGATCGCCGAGACGGTCGCCCAGATGTGGACGCGTGTCGGCATCAAGACCGCGGTCTCGACCATGCCGCGCAACATCTTCTTCTCCAAGCAGCGCAGCGGCGGCCCCAACAGCCAACCCTTTTTCAAGATGCCGAGCTATTCGGTGACGCTGGTCGGTTGGGGCACCGGCACGGGCGAGGCGCTCTATTCCCTGGACGGTCTGGTGCGCACCCCCAACCCCCTGGCGGGTCACGGCTACTCCAACTCCGGCCATTATTCAAATCTTCGGGTCGATGTGCTGATCGCCATGGCCGAGAGGCAGCTCGACGACAAGAAGCGTCTCGTCCATCTCCTCGAGGCGACCGAGATCGCGCTTCGCGACTACGCGGTGATCCCGATCCACTTCCAGGTCAACTTCTGGGGCCTGCGCAAAGGCCTGAAAATGACGCCGCAGACCAACGAGCGGACCTACGGCTGGAACATCGACAAGGCCAGCTAGGCTTTCGCGATCGCATCCGGCAATCGCTGCGCGGGGCGTCCCTCCCGACCGGGCGGGGGCGCCCCGTCCGCTTGCCGAAGCTCCCTGGCCGGGCGTAAGCGACGACCCGTGAGGCGTTGACGTGACCGTACTCATAATCCGCCGTCTGATTCAGTCGGTGATCGTCATCTGGGTGATGACGTTAATCGTCTTCTTCGGGGTCAACGTGATCGGCGATCCCGTCGAGATGTATGCGCACGACCTGTGCGACGAGGCCTGCCGGCAGCGGATCGTCGAATCGCTGGGCCTCGACCGCCCTATTTTCGAGCAATACCTGGTGTTTCTGGAAAGCGCCTTGAAGGGAGAGCTCGGACGCTCGTTCCGCCTGGGCGAGCCGTCGCTGGAAGCGATCTTGGCGCGGCTTCCGGCGACCATCGAACTCGCCGTCTTCGCCATGCTGTTGACCGTGACCATCGGCATCCCGCTGGGCATGTGGGCGGGCTTGAAGCCCGATTCGATCGCCGGCCGGCTCATCATGAGTGGCTCGATCGTCGGCTTCAGCCTGCCGTCGTTCTGGGTCGGGCTCATGCTCATCCTGGTCTTCGCCCTGCAACTCGACCTCCTGCCCACCACGGGTCGCGGCGAGACGGAGGAACTGTTCGGCATCGAGTTCAGTTTCCTGACCCTCGACGGCCTCAGGCACATGATATTGCCGGCGATAAACCTGTCGCTATTCCACATGGCCATGATGATCCGACTGGCCCGGTCCGGTGTGCGTGAAGTGCTGCTCCTCGACTACATCAAGTTCGCCCACGCCAAGGGCCTGCATTGGCGCCGGGTGATCTTCGTCCACGCCCTCAAGAACATCATGATCCCGGTGATCACCGTGCTGGGGCTCGAATTCGGCGGGTTGCTGGCGTTCGCCGTGATCACCGAGACGATCTTCGCCTGGCCCGGCATGGGCAAGTTGCTGATCGATTCGATCCACGTTCTCGACCGGCCCATCATCGTCGCCTACCTGATGCTGATCGTCTTCTTCTTCATCGTCATCAATCTCGTGGTCGACATCACCTATTCCTTCCTCGATCCGCGAGTACGCTTGCAAGGGGAGTCGTCGTGACCGCCGTCGTCGAGACCGTCGAAGGCGCCCCCGCGCGCGTGGAGACGCCATTCCGCCGCTTCGTCCTGGACTACGCCGAGAGCAAGGTGGCCGTGGCGGCGTTCTTCGGCTTCCTCGTGATCGTATTCATCGCCCTCTTCGCGGAGTGGATCTCGCCCCAGAACCCGCACGATCTGATGCAGATCGACATCCTCGACAACCTGCTCCCGCCGGACTCGCAGAGTATGACCGGGATGACCTTCTGGCTGGGCACCGACGGCCAGGGCCGCGACATGATGAGCGCCATCTTCTTCGGCCTGCGCATCAGCATCTTCGTCGGCGTGGCGAGCGGCTTCGGGGCCTTCCTGATCGGCATGTTCGTCGGCCTGATCTCGGCCTACGCCGGCGGGCGCGTCGACGCCTTCATCATGCGTGTCGTCGACTTGCAGCTCAGCTTCCCGACGATCCTGATTGCGCTCGTGCTGCTGGCCGCGCTTGGCCAGGGCGTGGACAAGGTTATCTTCGCGCTCGTCGTCGTCCAGTGGGCCTACTACGCGCGCACGGTGCGCGCCACCGCGCTCGTGGAACGGCGCCGCGAATACGTCGAAGCGGCCGAATGTCTGGCGCTGGGACGGTTCCGCATCATCCTCAAGCACCTGATGCCGAACTGCCTGCCGCCGCTGATCGTCATCGGCACCGTGAATGTGGCACATGCGATCGCGCTCGAGGCCTCGCTCTCTTTCCTCGGCGTCGGGCTGCCGCCGACCGAGCCCTCGCTCGGTTCGCTGATCGCCAACGGCCGCGAGTACATGTTCGGCGGCCACTACTGGATCAGCGTCTATCCGGGAATCGCGCTCCTGATCGTCATCGGCACCATCAACCTGGTTGGCGATCAGTTGCGCGACGTGCTTAATCCGCGTCTGAGGAAGTAAGCGGCCATGGACACGGTATTGGGGGTCGAGGAACTCAGGATGAGGCATTGTCAGACTTAATCGGCTTGAGGCGGGCATCTGGGCTCCGTAGCTCCAGTGAATGCAGTATCCCTTCCGCTACTTCAACAGTTCGCCTGAGGTGATCCGCCTCACGGTGATGATGTACGTCCGCTACCCACTGTCCTTGCGTCAGGTCGAGGATCTGCTCTTCGCGTGTGCGAAATCCGATCCGCCGCCGCCTTCACAGGATCGTCGGCGATGTGGGCGTAGCGCGCCATGGTCTTTGGATCGCGGTGGCCTAGCCCGAAAGATTCACGAAAAGGTCACCGCCGCCCCCTAATATGCGTTATGATTCAGGTGCTTAGACTGTGTCAAACGCAGGGGAACGGCGGTGACGGATTGTACCCTTTCGAAGATCGAATTTCCACGCTGTTGCGGTCGTCGGGTCGAGGCGGATTTTGCCGGCGGCGATATCTCGTCGCACGGCGGGGCGCCGCTTCTGGCTTTAGCGGACCGCCGGCTCGGCTTGCTGTCGGGCTTGGCGCGCCGGCTCGACGACGGGCGCCAGGCGGGCAAGGTGGCGCACCGGCTTGTGGCGTTGCTGCGCCAGCGGGTGTACGCGATCGCGCTGGGCCACGAAGACGTCAATGACCATGCCGGTTTGCGCGACGACCTGGCGCTGCAGACGGCGGTCGGGCGCGACCGGCGTCTTGCCAGCCCGTCGACCGTCGGCCGGCTTGATCGGGCGGCGGACCGGGCCTGGGCGTGGGCGGCGCATGTGTCCATGGTCGAGGCCTTCATCGCCGCGTTCGATCGGGCGCCGAAGGAGCTGGTGCTGGACTTCGACGCCACCGACGATGCGGTGCATGGGCACCAGGTGGGGCGCTTCTTCCATGGCTATTACGATCACTACTGCTTCCTGCCGCTCTATGTCTTTTGCGGCGACCGCCTTTTGGTCAGCTACCTGAGGCCGTCGAACGTCGATGGCGCCAAGCATGCCTGGGCGATCCTGGCCCTGTTGGTCGGGCGTTTACGAGAGGTCTGGCCGGATGTGCGCATCATCCTGCGCGCCGATTCAGGCTTCTGCCGGCACAAGATGCTGTCGTGGTGCGAGCGCCATGATGTCGGCTACATCGTCGGCCTGGCCAAGAACGCGCGCCTCAACCGGGATGCCGAGCCGGCGATGGCCGCGGCCGAGGCGGCGTATCGGCACAACGGCGAGAAGCAGCGCCTGTTCGCCGAACTCCGCTACGGCGCCAAGACATGGACCAGGCGCCGCCGCGTGATCGCGCGCCTCGAGCACGGCGCCAAGGGCGCCAACCCGCGCTATGTAGTGACCAACCTCGAAGGCGACGGCCGGTCGCTTTACGACCGCCTCTACTGCCAGCGTGGCGAGATGGAAAACCGCATCAAGGAACAGCAGCTCGACCTGTTCGCCGACCGCACCTCGTGTCACGACTGGTGGCCCAACCAGTTCCGCCTGATCGCCGCGTCGCTCGCCTACAGCCTGATCGAGGCGATCCGCCGCCTCGCCCTCCAGCGCACCGACATGGCCCGCGCCCAGGCCGGCACCATCCGCCTCAAGCTGCTGAACATCGGCGCCGTCGTCATCCGCAACACACGGCGCGTCCGCCTGCATCTATCGACCGCCTGCCCGGACAAGGCCCTGTTCCATCTCGCCGCCGCACGGCTCAAGCCCGGATAGACCGCCGCCAAGACAACACAAGCCCCGTCACGCGCAGCGACAGCGCACCATTCAGCATGCCTCGAAACCGCCAAAACCGTCCACGAAACGCGGCCAGGCCGCCGCGATGCCCCGCAACCGGCCAAAGCGCCCTCAACGCAATCCGAAAACGCCACCAAGACAACAAAAACCGTTACTTTAGAAACGTTCGTGACATTCACGGCGCTGATTGAAAATGCTGGTGAGCGTAGATTAACCTGTTGAAATGCCGTATGATTTTGGTGTCAAGACAAGATCACATGGCAACAGAACAACCCACGGCTCACCATGAACGAGATTACCCCCTATCTCCCTGGTTTGTCACCCGTTGGAGGCAAGCCGCTTTGCGCCCGCTTCGACGGCGGACGGCTGTCGTCGGACGGCGGGGTGTTGTTGTTGGGCGAGATCGACAGGCGGCTCGGCATCGCCGACGTGCTCGCTTCCTGCGTCACCGACGTGCGCGACCCGGCGAGCACGACCCACGCTTACGTAGACATGATCCGGGCGCGCCTGTTCGCTATTGCCTGCGGGTATGAGGATTGCGACGACCTCGACGTTCTGCGTTTCGATCCGGCGTTCAAGCTGGCCTGTGGCCGTTTGTCCGAGAGCGGCGACGACCTGATGAGCCAACCGACCCTGTCGCGCCTCGAGAACGCGCCGTCATGGCGCGCGCTCGGGCGCATGGGGCTGTCGATGATCGATCTGTTTTGCGCCAGCTTCAAGCGCGTTCCGGCGCGCATCGTTCTCGATATCGACGACACCGACGATGCCGTTCACGGCGGCCAGCAGCTGGCGCTGTTCAACGCCCATTACGACGACTATTGCTTCCAACCCATCCATATCTTCGAGGCGGCCACCGGCAAGCCGGTGATGTCACTGCTGCGTCCCGGCAAGCGGCCCTCCGGCGACGAGGCGGCGCGGATCCTGAGACACGTCATCGGCCGCATCCGCCGCAACTGGCCACGGGTCGAGATCACCGTGCGGGGCGATGGCCACTACGCCACGCCGGAGGCCATGGAATTCCTCGAACGTCAGGGCTGCGGCTACATCTTCGGGCTTTCCGGCAACGCCCGGCTGAACAGGATCGGCCAGCCGTGGTGCGAGGACGCCGCCGTGCGCCGGGCGGGGCAGGGAAAGGATAAGGTGCGCCGCTTCTTCCACACCGGCTACCAGGCCAAAAGCTGGTCACGGCAACGCTCGGTCATCGCCCGCGTGGAAGCTACCGCCAAGGGCTGTGACGTCCGCTTCGTCGTCACCAACCTGAGCGGCCGCGCCAAGGCGCTCTACGAGAAGGTCTACTGCGCCCGCGGGCGGATGGAAAACATGATCAAGGACCACAAGCTCTACACCAAGTCCGACCGCACGTCGTGCCACCGTTGGGAGGCCAACCAGTTCCGCCTCTTCCTGCATACCGGCGCCTACTGGCTGCTGCATCAGCTTCGCCAAGCGGCGCCTCGGAAATCGCTGTGGCGAACGGCCACCTTCGAAACCCTGCGCCGGGCGTTTCTCAAAATCGCCGTCCGCGTCGAGGAGCTCAAGTCGCGCCTCAGGATCGCCCTGCCTTCGGCCTATCCCTATCAGCCGGCCATGATCGCCATCGCCGGGCGCATCACCGCCCAAGGGCCCTGAACCAAGCGGCAGGTGCCGCCGGACGAGCCCCGAACAACAACCTCCAACCTCTCCGACAATCCGTCTCAAAAATCGCCGTCAACCCGGTCGCTACCGCTCGTCCCGCTGAAATCCGATGGCCGTCATGAATAATTGGAAAAACGCCGCCGAGGTCGATGTCGATGCATTCCCGCCATGCCGCTGGCGAGATCTCCCAAACCGGGGCATTGGGACCGGCGATGCCGGCGTTGTTGACCAGGATGTCGATTTTGCCCAGCCGGTCGTGGGTATCGGCCGCCGCCCGGTCGACCCGATCCGGATCGGCGACGTCGACCTCGATGCCGCTGGCCGCCGTTCCCAGCGCCTTCGTGGCCTCGGCCAGAGGCACCGGGTCCCGATCCCACAGGCACACCGTCGCCCCGGAGGCGATCAGCCGCGCGGCGATCGCAAGCCCGATCCCCTGGCCGCCGCCGGTGACGACGGCGCATCGGCCGTGCAAATCGATCTGGTTCATGGTCGTTGTCTCCTCACGGTCCCCGAAGCGGATGTGCAAGCCCCGCTACTCATTCGATGTCCTGGCCGAACATAATGCGGTGGCCGTCAGGGGTTTCGACAGCAAATTCACGCATGCCCCAAGGCTTGTCGGCCACGTCGGCGCGGAAGGCGACCCCCGTGGCCTGGTACTCGGCGAACAGGCTGTCGATGTCGACCACCACCAGGTAGGCGAAGTAGTTGTGGTCCCCCAGTTCCGACGGATGAAGGGCGTTGGGGCAGTCGCCGATCATTACCCGGCAGTTGCCGCGCTTGAGGAATCGCCAGCCCTCGTCGACGATGGGAGCCAGGTCGAAGCCCAGGGACTCCTGGAAGTAGCGGGCCGTCGCTTTGACATTGGGCACGGCGAGCACGTGCATGGTGTGCAGGATCTCGGTCATGGAAGGGGTCCCTTGGCTGAGCGGACGGTCGGCGCTACGCCTTGGTTGAGCCTTCAGGGACGTCAAAAGGATTCACGGTCGGCGCACCGAGTAGCTCGAAATCCCGGACGTTGCGTGTGGCGACGACCAGGTTATGAACATTGGCTGTTGCCGCGATCATGGCGTCCTCAATCAGGGTGTCGGATTTGCCGTGTTTGAGGCGCGCCCACTGCCGAAAGGACGAGGCGTCCATGGGCAATATGCCATAGCTATCAAGGACTTGGCCCAGCCAGTCTTCAAGGGCCTCAGCCTTGCCCTCATCGTGTTCTCGGGTGATCTCGATGCCCGCCTGGATCTCGCCAATCGTCACGGCGGAGAGGAACAACCGGTCTGCCGGGACTCCGGCGACCCAGTTCACGACGGCCCCATGCGGCCTCGGGCGCCGCAACTCCGACACGACATTGGTATCGAGAAGGTACACCAACCTACTCGAACGCGGGGGTCGCGCGGTGGTGGTGCCTGCTTCGCGGTGGCGTGAGCATTTCGACCCGCGGCTCCGGGGCTAGGAGCAAGTCCTTGAGATTGGGCTTGGTCATGCATTCAAGCCGCCGCCACTGCTCGATCGGCACCAGCACGGCCGTCTCCACGCCGCGGCGGGTGATGACTTGCGGACCCTCCCTCAGGCTCGTCTCCAGAAATTCGCTGAACCGCGCCTTGGCGTCCTGAACCTGCCACGTCCCTTCCATACATCCTCCAGAGATAAAGTTCTGACTAGTGTTATGACCAGTTTGATTTCATCGCAATTGCATCGCGCACGCAAGCCCTGAATGGTGCGTTCAACCATGCTGGGCCCAAGGTACGCAGCCACTTCCGCATGTGGGCGGAGCGTGGGCAGGGTCGCTGGCCCGGCACCCGCAGCTGGTAATCCCTGGCACGCCCTACATTAATCCCCTATACGGCGCGAAGGGGAGGCGTGGATTCTTGCCGTCCTGCACGCGGCACGAAAGTGGTTGGACGATCCTGCCGACGGAGCCGCAGCTTCCTGTGGAAAGACCGGCCCGCCCGACTCGCGAAGGGAGACTCCCATGAACCTGACCGCGCGCCTGGCCGCCTTTGTCGCCGGGCTCACGTACGACGACCTCGACGATTCCTTGCGCGAGCGGGCGCGGTTCTTCCTGCTCGATGCCCTGGGGGTCATGCTGGGCGGCGCCGCATTCCACCAGGCCAATGGGGAGCGACACCTGACCCATTATCTGGACGCCCTGGCGCCGCCGGGAGACGCCACCATCGTCGGCTCCCAGCGGCGTACCACGCCGTTGATGGCCGCCTTCGCCAATGGGGTGCTGTGCCGGGTCCTGGAGTGCGAGGACTCCTCCCTCACCGGCCGCATGCACATGAGCCCCGCAGTCATGCCGGCGATGCTGGCCATCGCCGAGACCCGGGGCGCCTCCGGCCGCCGCGCCATGGCCGCCGTGATCGCCGCCTACGAGGTGGCGATCCGGGTGGCGCAGGCGATCCAGCCCGCCCACTGGTTCGCCGGCTTTCAGGCCACCGGCACGGTGGGCACGATCGCCGCGGCCGCCGCCGCCGGAAGCCTGCTCCGCCTCGATGCCCCGACCATGGGGACGGCGCTCGGCATCGGCGGCTCCATATTGCCCCTCAGCAACGGCGATTCCGGGTTCAAGGGCCATACGGTCAAAACCATTCACGGCGGCCAGGCGGCCATGGCCGGGGTTCAAGCCGCCCACCTGGCGATGTTCGGCGTCACATCCGGCCCCCTGGAGGGCGAGCCGCCCCGCCACCACGCTTTCCTCTACCTGATGGGTGACGGCAAGCCGGACCTGAAGGCGTCGGTTCGCGGACTGGGCAGGGAATGGCGGCTGATGGACACCGCTTTCAAGCCGTTCCCGGTGGGCCACTTGATCGTCGGACCGCTGGAGATCGTCTTCGCCCTGCAACGGGAGCGCCGGTTTCGGGCTGCCGACGTGGAGAGGGTGGAGATCACGTCCTACCGGGAGGCGGTCCACTTCACCGGCGGCTACACCACGCCCGATACCACGGCCACCGAATGCTTCCTCTCCATCCCGTTTTGCGTGGCGGTAGCGATTATGGACGGCGAACTGACCTGGCGGCAGCGTCTGGCGATCCGGCTGAAGGATCCCGCCGTACACGAGCTTGCGTCCCGGGTGACGGTCACCGAAGACCCGGCCATGACCGCCCGCTATCCCCGCGAGTGGCCGGTGACCGTCACATTGCACCTGAATGGGGACGAAGCAATATCCCGCCACCTGGACGATGTCATGTGGTCGCCCTCGCGTCCCGCGACTTGGGACGATCTGGCGGAAAAATTCATATCCATGGCAGAGCCGCTGATTGGCGGGGACAGTGCCGCCCGAGCCATGGAGTCGGTCGCGCGCCTGGACGATTTGGATACCCTGACGCCAATCCTGGAATTGGTGCGGCGATAGGGTTAGCTCCCCAAGAATAGTCCTATTTGAGCCACTTGCTGCAGGGGTAGGTGTCGGACAGGGCGCAGTTGACGGCTTCCGAGATATCCATGGAGCCGATCTCAGGGTGCTTCTTGGCCCAGATGGCGAACATGTTGCGGGCCTGCTCCGCCTGTACCTCGCGCGGAGGACAGGACAGGCGCATGTCCCGGCGGCGCTGGCCGATCATGATGTGAACCTGCATCAGTCCCAGCAGCACCTGGGAGCAGGCAGCCCGAGTCCGTTGGCTGGGCGAACGACACAGGCCAAGGAACTCGACCGCCGAAGAACTCGCCGCGCCCCCCATCGGCGTTGGCGTTCTCGATGGCCCCGGCTTGGGCTTGAGCCCTTGCGCTGCCGCCGGCATGGAAAACAAGCCGAGAACCAGTGTCAGAGATAGGGTTCTGGCGCAGACTCGAAGCATGGCACCCTCCATGGGACATGGGCCGCCTCCGCTTTGGAGCGCGATCCGCGTATCAAGTCTAGGCCATGGGGAATGCTTCGGCCAACGGCTCTATCCGCTGTAGAGGGCCTTGGCCTCCCGGCGGCGGGCATGAAGGATGAACTCCGTATAGCCATTGGGCTGCTCGCGGCCCTTGAACACCAGGTCGCAGGCCCCCTTGAAGGCAACGCTGCCATCGAAGTCGCCGGCCATGGGGTGGTAGTCGGGATCGCCTGTGTTCTGCATGTCGACGATCGCCGCCATGCGTTTCAAGATCTCCATCGCCTGATCGAGGGAACACACCCCGTGGTGTAGCCAATTGGCGATATGCTGGCTGGAGATGCGCAAGGTGGCGCGGTCCTCCATCAGCCCGACGTCGTGGATATCGGGCACCTTGGAGCAGCCGATGCCCTCGTCGATCCAGCGCACCACGTAGCCGAGGAGCCCCTGGGCATTGTTGTCCAGTTCCACCTGTATCTCGTCGGTTGGCCAGTTGGGCCGCTCGGCCACGGGGATTGATAGAATGGCGTTGAGGTCGGCCCGCCGCCGGGTGCGAATTTCGCCCTGGCGGGCCATCACGTCCACCCGATCGTAGTGAATTGCGTGCAGTGTCGCGGCGCCCGCCTCGGGATGGGCGATCCGCAGGCCACCGGCATCGATTCGTTCTTTCATTGGGCAACCCCCGCTGGCGACGGGTACGGCGCCGCTGAACGCGCCTCGCAAGGGGGGAAATACATAAAATATTATGCAATGCAGCAAGGATATTGGTGCATTGCATAATGGCGTTGCCATGAGAAGAACGCCTCGGAAACGGAACGCGGCTCCACCTATCCGAACGGACAATGCGAAATGATGCCCAAACTGCCTATTCCGTCCATGGTCACGAAGCGCAGGATGGGGACAAATAGCGTTCAGTCAATGGGATTGGTTGAAACGCTTCCATGGTGGACTTCGAAACCCGACGAAGATCAGACGGGCTCCGGCCGTTCCCGGGTCGCGGTTGGCGCATGCTGCCGCTGGCGGTCCTGTTGGTCGTGATCGTGATCGGTTGGATCGCCGTCAATGGAAGCCAGATCGCGTTTTATCGCGACAGTCAACCGGCTTCCCCCATTGCCGATGGTGAGGCGCTGCCCGAATTCGCGCCGGCAGGGGAATCGGCCACGCCCTGAAGGCGAAAAAAGGGGGCGGGTTGGACCCGCCCCTCGATTTCATTGGTTCGCAGGTCGGTTGGCGTCAGCTGTTCGGCTTCACGTGCATGGCGTGAGTGACCTCCATCAGCCGCGGCGTGTAGGTCAAGCCCTTGCGGGCCGCCCACAGGTTCACCTGCCAGTGCAGCGGGATCAGGGCCACGTCCTGCATGTACAGGGCGCCGACCTCGTGGAGCATCTTCTCCCGCTTGACGGCGTCCAGGGTACGCATGGCTTCTTGCAACTGGGTATCGATGCGGATGTTGGAGTAGCGGCCCCAGTTGGTATGACCCAGGGATTTATCCTTGTCCTCGGTATGGATCAGCATCCAATGCTGGGACATGGTCTCGCCGGTGGCGGTGCCGAAGCCCACCATGGCGAAGCTGAAGGCGGGTGTCTTGCGCTCGCCGCCGTTGCGGGCTTTACCGAAATAGACCGCCTTGGGCTGGGTAACGACTTCCGTCTTGATGCCAACCCTTGTCAACATGGCGGCGATCGCCTGAATGATCTTCTCGTCGTTGATGTAGCGGTCGTTGGGCCCGTGGATGGTCAAGCGGAAGCCGTTCGGATAGCCGGCCTCGGCCAGCAGCTTCTTGGCCCCCTCCGGATCGAAAGCCTCGGGCTTTATGTCCGGGTTGTGGCCGAACATGCCGGGCGTCGCGATCTGTCCGGCGGCAACGGCGTTGCCTTCCATCACCCGATCCACGATGCCCGGCCGGTTGATGGCCTTGGAGATGGCCTTGCGCACCTTCCACAAGCGCAGCGGATTGGGCCACAGGGGTTTGCCGTCGTTATCGAAGACGAAAGGCGAGATGTCCCGGTTGGAATCAACGGTCATCAGGACGATTCGTTCGCCGGCGCGGCCGATCACGTCAAAGTTGGCATTCTTCTTCAGATCGGCGACGTCGGTGGTCGGCACTTGGTCAATAATGTCCACATCGCCGTTGAGCAGCGCCGCGACCCGCGACGGGTCGGATTTGATGGGCTTGAAGACCACCTTTTGCCAGTGCGGCTTGTCGCCCCAGTAGTTGTCATTGCGCTCCAGGACAAGCCGGTCGCCCTGAACCCATTCGGCGATCTTGTAGGCGCCGGTGCCGATGGCGGCCTTGCCGGTGTTGAAGTTCTCGACCGTGTCGGCCCGCGGGTAGATGTAGAGGACCGACATCTCGTTGGGTAGAAGCGGCTGGGGTTCGGGGCTTTTGATCCGGATCGTGAAGTCGTCGATCTTCTTGTAGTCCTGGTCCACGATATAGGCACCGGCCGCCGCGCCGACACCCTCGATGGTCTTGGCGTGGTCGAACGTGATGATCACGTGGTCGGCGGTGAAGGGCGTGCCGTCGTGGAACTTCACCCCCTGGCGGAGTTTGAATTCCCAGGTGGTGTCGTCCACCGGCTTCCAGGACACGGCCAAGCCGGGCTGCGGTTTGTTGTCCGCGTCCATCTGCACCAGGTTGTTGAACATGTGGCTGGCGATCTGCTGGTTTGGCGTCGTCACCCACCAATTGGGATAGAGGGACGTGGTCTCCTGGCTGACGCCGACGGTCAGGGTCTGGGCCAGGGCCGTGCCGGCGGTCAAGGCGGCTACGGCTGTTGCGGCAAATAAGGCTCCCAAGCGTTTCATGTGATACCCCTTCCAGGACACTGGTTCGGAGACGACGCGCCGGCCGCCCTGGGGGCACGACGACGTCGATCAGGAATCGGTGGAAACGCTCAGGGCGCCGCCCGCCTCTCGCCGTCGAACGTCGAAGAGAAGTGGTAGACGGGATCTCCGCGTTTCCAGTGCGACCTTAAAGGCGCCTGTTCGCCTGTCAACAGGCGTCGGACCATCTTGTTCGGTTGCCGCACGAAGGGCATTGTGCAGAAAGTTGATTCAAAAGGGGAACATGAATGGCCTTCCTGAGCAAAGCGGTGTTCGACTATCGGCGCGGCTTGATGTGTGACCTGATGCGGGCTCGAGACCTGGACGCCCTGGGATTTCAGGGGCCCGAGTTCTTTCAGTTCGCCACCAACTACCACACCGACGTGCGCCCCTGGGAGCGGCCGATCCTAGTTGTCGTGCCCATGGACGGCGAGCCCTTCGCGGTGATGAACGAGCTGTCCACCAACCACATTCGCATGGCCGAGGAACGGGGAACCCTGTGGGTCACCGACATCACCCTCTATGCCGAGCATCCCAAGGTGACGGCCCGCCAGCCCCTGGTCTCCCAGTGGCCCGAGGCCGTCGCCGAGACACTCCGCGGCCGCGGTCTCGCCACCGCCCGCATAGGGCTCGAATCGACCGGCGGTCCCATGGCGCGGGTCTCGGGCCTGCTGCCGCGGATCGACTTGGTTCCCTTCGAGCGGGAAATGCGCGCCCTGCGCCTGGTCAAACATGGCGAGGAACTGGAAATCATGCGCCAGGCTGCGGCCCTTTCCGACTGGGTTCAGGACCGCTACCGGGAAAACATCCGTCCCGGCCGCATGGTCCAGGAGCTGGACCACGCCATGGCCGGCTTGTTCGCCGAGGAGGGCGCGCGGCGGTTCCCGGGCGAGAACCTGGAAGTGCGGGCCTGGTCCCTCTCCGGTCCCCCTTCGGCCTCGCCCCACGGAGACGGTGCGCCCAACGGCCAGCGCATCGAAGAAGGCCACGTTATCGTCAATATCGTGATTCCGCGCCTCAACGGCCTGGTCATCGAGAACGAGCGCACCTGGTTCTGCGGCAAGCCCAGCAACCGGCAGGCCGCCTATTACGAGACCTCCCGGGCCGCCAACGAGGCGGGCATCGAGGCTGCCGTGGCGGGCAATCCGGTTGCCGCCATCGACGCCGCCGCCCAGTCGGTCATCGAAAAGGCGGGCTTCGCGGAGTATATTTTCCACCGCACCGGACACGGCATGGGCCTTGCCGGTCACGAGTTTCCTGAGGACATGGCGTTCAATACCCGCCCTCTGATGGCCGGCGAGGTCTACTCGGTGGAGCCGGGCATCTACGTCTACGGCCTCGGCGGATTCCGCATGGACGACTCGGTGGTCATCGGCAAGACCCCCGAAGTCCTCACCAAGACAGCCAAGGACATCGGCAGCCAGACAGTGGGGTAACGACCTGACATTGGAGTGAGGAAGCTCGGCGCATTGGGCCCGCGCCCTTGAGGCTGGTCGTCGTGAACGCGGGTTGGCGCCCTGGCGCCCATCCCAAAATGGCGCGGCTGGTCGCCGGGGCGCGGACGCCGGTGCGCGGTTGCCTTCGACGATCTCACGGGGGCGCGGATGGCCGGTTTCCAGTGGCGAATCGTTGGTTCCGGAGCAGCAGATAGGCCATTCGAGTTTAGGTACCTATCCATCAGCGTAGGATACGATTTCGCTCTTTGATAATATTAATATAATTTATTCAGGGGCTGGTAGAGCTTGGATGGAGATAGGTGATGAAACAACGAGCTGTGTGTGAAAATTATATTGATTCAGTAAAGGCAAGGTCAATGAAGCGAAAACTGACAAGAATATGCAATGAGATTATTCAAATGAAATGCGAAGTTTCCGCGCATTTTGTCGATGTTTCTATCGAATCTCCACACGATCACGATCAGTTCCGAGAACTTGATAAAATAATGCAAGCGTAAGGTCAGAGAATGTCAGGTACTTAGAGATCTAAAAGTGTATTGGGACCGTCAAGTCGAGCAGGTAGGTGACTGATGGTTCTTGATGTTGACTTTTGATAGGAATTGCTCGAAATCGAACGTAACCCGCCGCGACCCGTGATAGACGGCCGCGGGTCAACCGACTCGGAACGTTGACGCGAGGGGGTGTCAAAAATTCCAGAAGCCTCCCCGGAACGTGCCCGCGTCTACGCATGGTCTTCGTTTCGGGGTCAGCGAATTGCGACGGCCACTCGAGTTCGACCAGTGGCCGGAAATTCCGGGGCGCAGCGGGCGGCGGCGATAAAAGGGGGTCGGTGGCCCGGAGCGGGTTACGAGGCGCGATTGCCCTCGATGATCTCGCACGGGAGCAAATAGCCGGTTTCCGTCGGCGGATCGTCGGTCCCCGGCCAGCAGATCAACTCATCGCCCCGAAAATAGAGGGCGATACAGAATTCATGTCCTTGGCTGACGCTATGGCACAGGTTGGTGTTCCTGACCGCCCACGTCCCCAAGCTTCGCAATTTACCTCCCAGGGCCGCGGCCTTGAGGACGACCTTGCCGTCGCTTCCGTAGAAGTTGAGGGTACTGCCGGTGCGCAGGGTATTGCCCGCCACGCGGGCCTTGATATCCGCCTCCGACAGCCTCTGGAAACCGGAGGAGGTCAGGGTGCTGTCGCCGTCCTGGGCGGGGATGGTCTGGAATCGTTGGAATTGGTCGTCGGGCGGAGTCTGGGACAAGGACTTGGGCGGCGATGTCTGGCACGCGGCCACGACCAGAGTGCCGGTCAGGGCCATGGCGACGGCAATTGATCTCATCGCGATCCCCCTATTTAAAGGTTCTTGGTACTGGCGAAGTCCTGGTCCCATCATAGGGCAAATCTCGCCGCCCCATCCACCCCCCCCTCGATCCTGCCGCCGGCCCTGGTCGTCCTGTTGGCAGGATCGGGCGCCTGGCATTATGCTCCCCCGGTCGACTACGAACGTACACTGGAGCCGGGTTTCGTGCGCAAAACAATGCCAGGACCGGCAATGGCGAAGCGCGGCGGTTGGTCTCGCCGGCTGGCGAGCCGCGTTCGCGATTCCATACCTTTGTTGCCACGCCGCAATCCGGAACGTGCCGCCGAGCCGCCGCCGTCCGTGGTGGGCCATCCCCGTCTGGCGCCGTTTCCCGATCGCACGACCGGTCGAAAGACCGTGGCGGTTACCATATTCGGCCTCGATCGAGAGGCCCTGGCGGCGGTGCTCGACAAGGTGGACGCGGTCTGCACGGCGCGGGACGCGGTACCGGTAGTGCTCACCGATTGCGACGCTTTCGACTTGTTGCGGGAGCGCGACATGCCCTTCGATCATTTGCCGTCGGCGGACCAGCGTGATCGGTTCGAGCCGGGCCTCGACTGGGCCACCTATTTCGTGCGGCGGTTGGAAGTATTCACCCGCAAGTGGCAACCCGACGGCTATGTTGCCTTCGGCACCCGCTCTCCCACGCCCGGGTTCAAGGAGAGACTCGATGCCCTGATCGCCGAACGGGCGCCTCGCGAGCCGAGCTCAACCGCTTGAGCGTTGTTGTGGAGGGCCTGACGGTTGGGTAACATCGACCACTAGAGGGAGGAAAGTATCGGTGAGACAGGTGACGAAGACGCTCCTGACACTGAAGGTGGTTCTCCTTTCCGTTGTCTTCGGCGTGAGCGCGGGCATGGCGGCCTCGCCCGAGGAACGGGAAGCATGGAACGCCGCGCGCATGCTGGGTACCCAGGAAGCCTACCAGGCCTTTCTGGAAGCCTTTCCCACCAGTGCCTATGCGGATCAGGCCTTCTCTTCCATGATATCGGCGATCTCCTCCCCCGCCGGCGGCGGTACGGGAGCCGCAGGTTCACCCGGCGGTGGCGCGGGCTCGGGCTCCGGGTCGGGCGGCGGCTACTGAATCGGCATCCACACCACCCGGAACCCGATCAAAAAGACCCGGTTGGCAGGCCCGGTCTTGCCTCGGTTGGCCGACCGGGCATAGCTGACGGGGTGCTGCCACGTACCGCCGCGTCGGACCCGTTCCTTGCAATTGTTCTCGTCTCGGACGGTGCCATCGCTGGGCGCCCCCTTTAAGGTGCTGTACCAACAGTCCTGGGTCCATTCCCGAACGTTGCCGACCATGTCGTGGAGGCGGAAAGCATTGGCCGCGAAGCGCCCCACCGGCGCCGCCTCGGCAAACCCGTCGTCGCAGGGGAAGGCGTCGTAGGGCGCTTCGCGGGTTTTCTCCGCCGCGCGGTCATAGACATTGGCATGAGCACAGGCCTGGGCCGGATCGTCACCCCAAAATCGCGAGGTTGTAGTGCCCGCCCGGGCCGCGTACTCCCATTCGGCTTCCGTCGGCAGGCGGTAGTTGCCCCCGGTCTTGCGGCTGAGCCAGACCGTATAGGCCTGGGCATCCTCCCAACTGATACAGACCGCCGGGTGATCGCCGTCCTGGCGATAGCCGGGATCCTGCCAGGTACGGGCTTGGTCGAACGTGCGTTTGCGGCCCTCGTACACCGTGCAGCCGACGCCGTAGTTATGGCTCGTTTCAAATACAAACTCGGCGAATTGATCGCGGGTGATCTCGTGCTTGCCCATGGCAAGCGGCCGGCCCATGGTGACCTGGAACTGGGGCCCCTCGTGCGACTTCCTGCCGGCTTCGCGGGCCGGAGATCCCATGATGAAGCGCCCCGTGGGCAGCATGACCATCTCCGGGCAGAACGGGCAGTCCCGAAAGACGCTTCCCGGCACGAAGCCCTTGGGGTAGACGCCGACCGCCCGCTGCAAGGGTGCCACCGGTCCCGTCGTGGCCGGCGATGGGATGATTGCGGCGGTGCGGGCGCCACCCAAGGCCTGAAACCGGGCCCGGGCGAAAGGGGCCAGCGGGCTGTTGGGGAACTGGGCCAGGAAAGTCTGATAGTCCACCGGGTTCTGGCTGTCCTTGATGGCGCCCCAGATAGCGGTGTCCATACCGGTCGCGGGCGCCGGCCCGGGTGTTGCGGCGGTTGCCGGAGGGGCCGGCGCCACGGTGTTGAAATAGAAGTCTTCGCCGGTCAGCGAGGAGGCCTCCCACGGTACCTGAAGATCCTTCGTGCGCTCCATGACTTCGTTGCGGACCTCGCGAAACATGCGCTCCACGGGCAGGCCTGGCGCTCGCATGGCTTTCGTCAGGGCTGTCGTATAGGGGCTGTTGTCCCCGTCGCCGTCGGCTGCTACTTCGCCGGGCGCCGTGGCGTAGGCGATCATGGTGCCGCGCGGGGCGTCCATGCGGGCGAGGCCTCGGCCGACCGACCGAAACCCCCGCGCGAATGGATTGTTGCGGCAGGCGTCGAGGACCACGAAGTTGAGGTTTGTGCGGGCAAAGTCCATGGTCTCGAGAACGAGGTCGGCGGCAACCGCCTCGATGCGCACGTCGCTCTCCCGCTCAATCTCGGTGTCCAGCGGGATGAGGAAGTTCCGGCCCTGCACCTGAAGGCCGTGGCCCGCGTAATAAAACATGCCGATCCCGTCCTCCCCGGCCTTGTCGAGCAGGTCGCCGAAGTCCCGAATGGCGCGTTTCATCTGTCGCTGATTTACATCCAGGTGCTCGATGACATCGAAGCCCAGGTCGCGCAGGGGGGCCGCCATCAGCTTGGCGTCGTTCACCGGGTTTTTCAGGGGCGGCGCGTTGCGGTAGGTGCCATTGCCGATAACCAGCGCAACACGGTTGCTCGCCGCCGATTCGACCGCGACCGTGGCAAGGCATATCACCGCCACCAAGACGAATATTGCACCGCGTTCCAAGCCGCGCCGCGCCGCCTCAACCATCCGTGTTCCCCACGTTGGCAAAACCATACCGTGCCGGCGAGGCACCGAATGCCGCCCCGCGGGGATTATAGCAGTGCTCGTGCCGATGGCCGACTCACAACGGCCGGGTCGGCCTCAAATCACGGGGCGCCAGGTCTGCCCGCACCCCAAGGGCGAGGGTTTCCAGGAAGCGCGCCGCCTCGCCCGCGCCATTGGTGGATCGGAGGTGCGACAGCGGGAGGTGATGGCATCCCGCCGGGACTCATCGAGCAAGGCCAGAAGGCTGGCGTCGACCCGGTAGACCTCATGGGCCTTCAGGCAAAGAGCCAGGCCGTGGCGCTGGGCGTAGTCGGCACGTGTTGGCTGTTCGTCCATGACAGGGTTTTCATTGGGTACGAACAGAGTGGGGATGGCGGCCGCGATCAGCTCGTGAAAGCTGTTGTAGCCCGCCGCGCTGACGACGAAATCAAAGGCGCGGGCGTGGCGGACGAGGGGAAACCGGTGCAGCGCGCGGACCCCCTCGGGCAGATCAGGCGGGCGGCGCGACATCATCCATCGCGCCACCGCCACCTGGACTCCACCATGCCCCAGCAGCCTCGAAAGGATGCGGTCGCGGATGGGGGTAAAGTCGAAATTGTTCTCGGCGCCCAACTGGATGAGAACGGCCAATCCCTCCGGTAGAAGGCCCAGGTCCCGGCGCGCGGCCGCGCGGGGCAGGATCTCGCCGTCGTCCAGCAATCGGATGGGGGCCACCAGATGGGTGGGCTCCCGGTGACGAACGGTCAGGCCGGCGTCTTCGGCCGCGGCGATTTCTCCGGGTTCGATGACGGCGTGGAAAACTGCCTCTCGGTCGATCCCCGCTTCCGTTTCCGCGCCGGGCCGCCACATGCCCCGCCGGCACCACAGGCCCGGACACTGGGGGTTGTCCGCCAAGGCATCAACCAGGCCCTGGTAGGCGACGTTGCCGTCGAACACCAGGGCGGCCGGATCGTAAAAGGCGATGATTTCGTTCAGTTCCCGACGCAGGTGATGGCTCCAGACCTCCGGGTCGCAATCGAGGTAGCCGTGAAAGGGCAGGTATTCGGCCAGGTAGCCCCAGTCCTTCAACACCCCCGCCTCCTGGGACATGGTCACGAACACCGGTCGAATGGCGGGCCCGCAGCGCCGCGCCACCGCCAGCATGCGTGTCAGATGCCCCATGCCGACGCCGTTGGAGGTCACGAAAAGGACCCGCCGGGATCGCGCCCGGGGCGCCAATGCGGCGGGCAGATTGTCATGGCGGGGTGGCCCGATCAGCGCCTCGAGCCTCGCCACATGGGCCTGGGGCCCAAACCGCTCCCGGACGACGACCGATGCATGCCGCGTCTTCGCGAGGTAGGTCTCGCGATCCGCGTAGAGGTTCCGCACCGTCGAGGCGACGTCGGCCGGTTCCCCGTAGACCGCCGCGTCGCCGAACAGGTCTCGGAACGACGGCGGCAGGACAGCCAGGGCCCCGCTGGCCATGGCCTCCAACACCACCCGACCGAATGCTTCCACCCATTGGGGGTGGTGGTAGTACACAAAAAAATCGAGGGAAGTGAGAAAGTCCCGAGGCGCCTGTCCGCCGAAAGGCAACACGTCCCATGACGGAGGATAGACCCCGGCGACGGCTTCCAGAGCCTCGCCGCCACCCAGGATGCGGACTCGAAATGCCGGGTCATCCGGGTAGGCGGCAAACAGGGTTTTCCGATCCGCCGGCCATTTCAGCCAATGGGGCCGGCTGTGGCGTCCGATGACCGGTTGGTCGGCCCGCCATTCGTCCCGCGGCACCGACCAGGCATCGGCATCGATGATCTCCAGCCAGTCCTCGTCGGTCAGCGCCGGCCCGTCGCGGCAGGTTTGGAGTTGCTGCCGCACCCGGGGGCCCACGGGGGCCCAGATCACGTCGCCGCCCAGGGCCTGTCGGGCATGGGCCTGGACCGCTCCCCGGTCGTAGAAGGGCCGCCCGGCGCCGTCGAAAAGAGGATGGTTGACCACCAGGAGCCGATGTTCCGCCGTCACCTCCGGCGGTCGGGTCCAGGGGTGGGTGAAGAGTTCCGGATGATAGGCCACAAGCAGTCTCGCCTCCACGGCCGCGTCGGGGGGCAGCAGATCCGCCAATCCTTCGTCCAGGCAGGCCTGGATCCGGGGGTTCAGGGGATGGGGGCTCCTCAGTACCGGCCCCTTCACCTGGACCAGGGCCGTCCCATAGCCGGCGGCCGCCTGGGCGCGGACTTGCTCGGCGATGCAGGCCGCGGTGCCGCCGGGAAAGCGGAAGTCTCCCAGCACCACGATGTCGTAGCGAAGGCTTGTCACCTGTGGCGTCCTTCCCTCCTGGCGCGGCAAGACTATGGGCACGGCTCCGGAAGCTTGCAATGTTCTGGAGCGGAAGCCCGCCGGCGGCCGGCATCCCTTTGTCCGCCTCCGCGGACATCGATAGAATGCAAGGCCGTGCCAACAGCAGGATGCAAATTCAATTCCATGAGCGGTTTCTCAGTTCCCGCATCGCCAGAATTCGAAACGGCGGCTCGGTTCCTGCTGGATCGGGAGCCACCCTACCGGGGCCTGGCCGCCCGTATCCACCGGCCGGGCAGCCCCGAGGACCCGGAGGTCTTCTGCCGCGGTTGCCTGGACGCCCTGCGATTCCTGCTGCCCTTCGGTCATGGGGAGGACCTCGGCCGGTTTCTGTCGAGTCTGGCGGCGGATCGTCCCAAATCGACCCTGGTAGCGGCCCTCGCGGCGCTGTGGGCCTTGGACGGCGACGATCCCGAGGCCGCCTACACCCACGCCAAGGCGGCCATGGCGGCCTATCCCAACGACCTCTTCACCCAGAAGTTGGCACGCTGGGCCGAAGCGGCACGGCATGGCGGGGCGGGACCCACCGCGGCCGAGGCGGATCTGGCCGGACGATTCTGCCCGGCCCCCTTCGAGAACCTGGAGACGGCTCCCGACGGCAAGGTTTATGTCTGCTGCCCGGCCTGGCTGCCGGTGCCCATCGGTGACGTGGGGGTCGACTCGCCGGACCAGATCTGGAATTCGCAGGCCGCCCGCGCCATCCGCGCCTCCATCCTCGACGGAAGCTACCGCTATTGCAGCCGGGTGCACTGTCCCCGCATCACGTCGGGTTCCCTGCCCGGCCGGGAGGCGGTGACCGCCCGCCGCCACCGGACGATCCTGGCGGAAGGAACGACCTGGATGCCCCACGGGCCGCGCCGCGTCGCCCTGTCCCACGACCGCTCCTGCAACCTGTCCTGCCCGTCCTGTCGGACCGAGGTCATCATCGCCCGCAAGGAGGAGCAGGCGCGGCTCGACGCCATGGCGGAGCGGGTCATCCTGCCCCTGGCCCGCGATGCCCGGACCCTGCATGTGACAGGCAGCGGCGATCCCTTCGCCAGCAACCACTTCCGTCACCTTCTGAAGCGCCTCGAGCCCCTGGCGTTTCCCCACCTGCGGCTGCATCTGCAAACCAACGGGATCCTGCTCGACCGCGCCGCCTGGCGGGACCTGGACCTGGAGGGCCAAGTCGCCCGAGTCGCCATATCGATCGATGCGGCACAGGCGGAGACTTACGCCCAGGTCCGCCGCGGCGGATCATTCCCCCGGCTGCTGGAGAACCTGGCCTTTGTCCGCGACCTGCGTCGGTCCGGTGCGATCGAACACCTGCGGCTGGACTTCGTGGTCCAGGCGATGAATTTTCGGGAAATGCCGGATTTCGTGGATCTCGCCCGCAGCTTCGCCGCTGACGGCGTCAAGTTCCAGATGATCCGCAACTGGGGCACGTTCTCGCCGCAAGTGTTCGCCCGCCGACACGTCGGTTCGCCGGAGCATCCGCGGCACGGGGCCTTTCGCGCGGTTCTCGGCGACAAGCGCCTCGAGGGCGATTTCGTCGAACTTTGGGGCATGCCCGACCTGCGCAACACAATCCCCGAGGCCGAAGCGCCGCAGGATAGGGGCACCGGCACCTACGCCGAGATTCGCGCCGCCTGGGAAGCCGCCGGCGCACCCGACCGCATGGAGGCCGCGCAGTGAACGTCGACGATACAGCCGCGTTGGAAGCCATCGAGCGGGCCGCGTTCGAGGACCTCCATGCCGCCGCCGACCCGGCGCTGCGCCGGGACCTGGGCCTCCAGGGGCTGACCATCGGCGGGGCTTTCGTGTCCGTGGCGGCGGCCCTGCCGGTCTCGGCGGTGGTGGTCAACCGCGCCATCGGCCTTGGCGTCGCGGAACCGGGAAGTCGGCGGATGGTGGAGGCGATCGTTCGCACCTATCGCGACGACGGGGTGGCCCGTCCTTTCATCCATGTCCTGGATGACGCCCGGCCGCCGGAACTGCGCGCCTGGCTCGGTGAACTCGGGTTCGAGCGTGCGCGGGGCTGGGCCCAGTTCACCCGTGGCCGCGAGGCGCCGCCGAAAGTGACCACCGATCTCACCGTGCGCGCCGCGACTCCCGCGGACGCGCCGGCCTTCGGGCGCATTCTCGCCGACGCCTTCGACCTGGGTGGATTGGCCGTGCCGTGGTTGGGGCGGTTGATCGGCCGCCCTGGCTGGCACGTCTACATGAGCTTCGGCGGGGACGTGCCGGCCGGCACCGGCACCCTCTATGTCCGCGATGGCGTGGGTCTGGTGGACTGGGGCGCCACGGCCCCGGATTTCCGCCGCCGCGGCGGCCAGGGGGCGGTCATGGGCCGGCGCATCGAAGACGCACGGCGGAGTAACAAGGGGCCATTGGGCGGCGTAAAAAGGGGCCACTCGGTGTTTGAGGCTTGTCCCCGTAGTCCATAGGAGGGACCCGCGCGCGGCGCGGCGTGCCTCTCAGTTGGCTGACGCGGCGGCGCGCGTGGGAGGGGCCTGTGGACCCACGGGGGCAAGCGACGCGAGGTAGGTCAGGCTGATTTTTCGGGTTTTCTGCGGTTTTTGCTCTGGTTGAGCCGGTAGCTCTCGCCGTTCATCTCGAGAATATGGACGTGGTGGGTAAGGCGATCGAGCAAGGCGCCGGTGAGGCGCTCGGAACCGAATATCTCGGTCCATTCATCGAACGGCAGGTTGGAGGTGACCAGGACGGAACCACGCTCGTAACGCTGGCTGAAGACCTCGAACAGCAACTCGGCGCCGGTTTTTGACAGCGGCACGAAGCCGAGCTCGTCGATGATCAGGATCTTGTACCCGGCGAGCCTCCTCTGGAACCGCAGCAACTGTTTGTCGTCGCGCGCCTCCATGAGCTCATGCACCAGAGCGGCGGCGGTGGTAAAGCCAACCGAAAGCCCTTTCTGGCAAGCGGCCAGACCGAGCCCAAGGGCGATATGGGTCTTGCCGGTTCCGCTGTTGCCAAGCGCGATCACGTTCTCCCGGCGGTCGATGTACTCGCCGCGGGCAAGCTCGAGCACCAGCGTCTTGTTGAGCGAAGGGATGGCCTTGAAGTCGAACGCATCCAGGCTTTTAACCACCGGGAAACGGGCCGCCTTGATGCGCCGTTCTATCAGGCGGCGTTCCCGATCGATCAGCTCGAGTTCCGCCAACCGCTGTAGATAGCGGACATGGTCGACGCCTTCCGAGGCGCATTGCCGGGCCAGCTTGTCGTATTCCCTCAGGAAGGTCGGCAGCCTGAGCGTCTTGAGGTGATGGTTCAGCAACAGCTGCGGGGTATCGGTCATGGTCTCACCCCGGATAGCAGGCTCATGTAGCTCCCGGCCGAGGTCGTCGCGACCCGGGCCCTTGGGAGATACGGATAAAGCTCGAGATCGAGCCGCGGCGGCCGGCGCTCGATACGGCACAGCACCAGATGCTTGACGGCATCGAAGCCGATCGCCCCCAGCTTCAGCGCATCGCCGATTGCCGCCTCGACCTCGGCAAGACGGAAGCTCTCCAGAAGACGCAGGACCTGGACGTATTCCCGCTTGCCGGGCTTGCCCATACGGGCTTCCATCAGGCGGCGCAGCGTGGCGAAGGAATCGGGCAGATGCCAACCTGCGAGCGGGGCGGCCTGGTCCAGCGCGCCGATTTTCTGCTCGATCAGCGGCAGGTAATGCAGAGGATCGAAGATCAGGTCCTCACGCTCATAGGAGCGCCGGTGCCGGGCGATGACATCGGCGCTGCAGCTGATCGCCACCTGGTCGACATAGCCCCGGATCAGCACCTCGCGATGACCGTAGGCCACGGGCACCGAGTAATCATTGCCCTTGTAGCGTACCAGCGACAGAGAGCTCACCCGGCCGGGACGGCGGTCGCAAGGCTCGTAGGGAACCGCTGGGAACTCAAGGAATACTTCCCGGTCACGGGCAAGCCGTTCGCCGATCGTCTCGCTGTGGCGGCGCAGTCGGTCGTCCTGCCGACGGCGGCAATGGTCCTCGAGGCGGGCGTTCAGCACCTCGAAGCTCTCCACATGGGGAACCGGTACCAGGTAGTTGCGCCGGATGAAGCGAACCAGCCCCTCTACCTTGCCCTTGTCGTTCCCCTTGCCTGGGCGGCCGAAACGGTCTTCGAACAGGTAATGGGATTGCAGCTCGCTGAACACCCGGGTGCGCTGCCGGGTGCCATCGCCCAGGATCCGCGCCACCGCCAGTGTAGTGTTGTCATAGAGGATCGACTGGGGAACACCGCCGAAGAAGGCAAACGCTGATACATGGCCGTCGCAGAACGCCTCCGACGTCTCCGCCGGATAGGCCTTCACGAAGCTGGCATCGCTGTGCGGCAAATCGAAGGCAAAAAAGTGGATCTTCTGGAGTACGCCGCCGATTACCGCCAAGGCTTCGCCAAAGTCCACTTGGGCATGGCCAGGCGGGTGATGCGGCGGCACGAACATCTCCCGCGACCGGTGTCGGCATGCCCGCACATAATCTTTGACGATGGTGTAGCCGCCGGTGAACCCGTACTCGTCGCGCAGCCGTTCGTAGATCCTCTTCACCGTATGACGCTGCTTGCGGTGAACCTTGCTGTCTTCCTCCAGAATCCGGTCGATAATGCCGGTATATCCGTCCAGCTTCGGACGCCGTGGCGGTCGCTGACGCCGGTAGCCAGGCGGCACCGAAAACCCCAGTATCTTGCCCACCGTCTTGCGGTCGATCCCGAAAACCCGCGCCGCCTCACGATTGCTCATCCCGTCGACATGGCACGCCCGTCGAACACGCGCATATAAATCCACTGAGTACATCCCCCCGCCTTCGATCAGTTCAAAACCGATGAAGGCTAGCCGATGGCCCCTTTTTGAACCGCCCGCGCAGCCCGGGAATCAGGCCGCCTCAGTGGGGGATTATTGCGCCGCCCTTCTCACGCCAGACAAGTTCGGGGCCCATGCATTCGCTTGGTGATCCCTGACCGACTTCGCAAGGTATATGGTGCGGGAGTCTTGGGCGAAAGGTCCCACGTTTTCGTCCAGTTGATTGGAGGGATCGTGTCGAGAGTCGTTGTGCTTTCCAACCGATACGACCGCGACGCACTATGGGACGAAGCCTTGGAAGTCTTGAAAGCGCGCTATCGCGAGCCTGCCTTCCTTGAAGACGTACAGACCAGCGACACTCGCAGGCGCGTTCACCGGAAAATCATTGCATTTTGGCGCGTCGAACAGGGAGTACTCTATCTGACCAACTTTGGCCATCTGTCGGGACGTGCAATGATGTTTATGGCCCCAACCAGCGACTTCAACCAAGGGGCGGGATCGTAATGACCTGCCCACACGAACGATACCAAAGCTTAAGTTCTGGTGTCTGTTTTCAAGGTTGCAAGCAAAGCCTATTGCCAGGCCTGCCGGTCGATCTGGCGTATTGTCTTGCCACGCATGGCAGGAGACGGCCCCTTTGTCGACGACGGTTGATCAAGCTCGGATGTGTCAATTCGCGTCCAATCGTGACCCCCTTTTCGCGTCCAATGATGACCCCTCTGGGCGTGCAGGAATGGGCTTATCCGCGTAGTGCATAGGAGGGACCCGCGCCCGTAGCGCGGCGCCTCCGGCGTTGCGCGGAGCCGAGGGCGTGGGATCGACGTATACGTCGATCCTGTGCACCCACGAGGGTAAGCCCGGGAGGGGGTCCGGGGGAGGGTTTTGTCAGCTGCGGTTATTGAAGCGCCAGCTGGTGTTGCCGGTCTCGATGATGTCGCAGTGGTGGGTCAGGCGGTCGAGCATGGCGGTGGTCATCTGGCGTCGTCGAACACTTGGGGCCGATCGACGAAGGCGAGATTGGTGGTGATTAGGAGCGATGTGTTCTCATAGAGCTTGCTGATCAGGTGGAACAGCAACTGGCCGCCGGCTTGGCTGAACGGGAGATAGCCGGTCAACGTATACGTTGACCGTCGATGACGATGAGGTCATGGCGCAGCAGCTTCTCAGCCAGCCGTCCGCTCTTGCCCGCGGTCTTCTCCTGCTCAAGCTGATTGACGAGATCGACAAGGTTGAAGAAGCGCCCTCAGGCTCGGTCTGGACGGGCTTGCGGAGGGCGCGAGCCCCCAAGGGAACCCCACCATCAGCAAGCGTTCTGCGTGCCTCCGCTGCCTTCTCTCGGGCTCTTGCAAGGGACACAGGGGGATACCCGCCAAGTCCGATCCAACGGTCGCGGTCGCGAAAGAATCGAAATGCCCAGGACTTGGCCAGGGCCTTCGAAACGATCAAATAGAGGTTGCCGCCGTCGGGGTACTTGCGCGGGACCTTGACCGTTGCGACGAACCGGGCAGTCAGCTTGTTGGTTTGGCGGACCATTGATCGGCCCCGTTCAATTCCACGTTCTATTCTACATTCATACTCCGGATTGTGGCGAACCACAACGAACCGCTATGAAGGCGCTTTGATATTCGGTAATTAAGGTCAACAGGTTCTGGCGCGAACGGCGAACCACGGTGAACGGCCATGAACGGCAGATTGGCGGACTCTCCCTCCGC
Organism: Rhodospirillales bacterium; assembly: GCA_965247705.1. Lineage (GTDB taxonomy): Bacteria > Pseudomonadota > Alphaproteobacteria > Rhodospirillales > CAMCUA01 > CBDFHV01. Next base: position 187,095 of record CBDFHV010000085.1, read on the forward strand.
CACCCTCTGGAGCCCACGGAAATTGAAGATGACTGTAGATTGGCGGTAACCCATCGACAGGATTCGACATTCGATTGCCACATACGCTTCCGAGCGACTCCCACGTAATCTCCGATAGGGGTACCGTTCGGAATGTCCCGACGGCCAGCCGTTCAGATTCGCATGCCCTGTTTATCGAAGAAGAAGACGGCATCAACATCGATACCCCAGCGAATTCGATCGCCCAGCTTGCAATCCTGTTCGCCGCCCTGGATCGATCGGAAGACTTGTCCGCCGGCAAGCGTGATATCGTAGAGAATCTCCCGGCCCTGGCTTTCAATAAAGGTGATCTCGCCTTCGATCGGCGTCGCAAGGTCCGGCTGCAGATATTCGGCCCTGACGCCAACGGCGATGTTCTGTCCCGCGGTAATCGACGCTGTCTTAATTCGGTCCGGCAATTCGAAACGCAGGCCTGGGGCGACGAAACAACCGTCCTCTATCTTGCCGTCGGCGACCGATAAGGGCGGATTGCCGATGAAACTGGCGATGAATAGATTCCGCGGCTGGTGGTACATTTCGTTCGGCGTTCCGATCTGCTGAATCTTTCCCTTGTTCATCAAGGCAATGCGATCGCACATGCTCATCGCCTCGACCTGATCGTGGGTCACCAGGACGGACGTGCAGCCGGATTCCCGTTGAATCCTTCGGATCTCACTGCGCATTTCCAGCCGCAGGCCGGCGTCGAGGTTGGCCAGGGGTTCGTCCATCAACAGCACGTCCGGACTGCGAACCAGGGCGCGGGCGAGGGCGACACGTTGCTGTTGGCCGCCCGAGAGTTGCCCGGGCCGGCGGTCGAGGAGCGCCTCGATGTGCAGGACCGAGGCCATCTTCATGACTTTGTCCGCGACGTCGGCGTTGCTTTCCTTGCGGATGCGCAGGGGGAAGGCGATGTTCTCGAGGACGCTGAGATGGGGATAAAGCGCAAAGGATTGGAAGACAACGCCGACGTTCTTCCCCTGGGGCGGCAGATCGGTGACGTCTCGATCGCCGAACCAGATGCGCCCGGCGCTCACCCGGTGGAGTCCGCAGATGGCGAACAGCGTTGTCGTCTTGCCGCATCCCGACGGGCCCAGCAGGGCGATCATTTCGCCATCGCCGATGGTCAGGTCCATGTCCTCGATCACCTCGACCGGGCCGAAGGACTTGGAGAACTTTTCCAGCCTGATTTGCACTAGCCCTTGGTCCCCCCGCCGTAGATGTTCATCAGTTTGTCCTGAGTGAAGAAATAAAAGATCATCACCGGAACGATGTAGAACAGTCCAACCGCCTTAAACAGGCCGAAATCCGACAGGTAGTCGTCGGTCAACAGGCCGGCGAGATAGACCGACAGCAGCCGGGTATCCGAACTCGGCGCCAGGATGAGCGGCAGCACGAACTCGCTCCAACCGGCCATGAAGGAGAATATGGCCAGCGCCGCGACACCGGGCATGATCTGGGGCAGGACCAGTTTGTACCAGACCTGAAAACGGCTGGCGCCATCCTGCAGTCCCGCCATCTCGATCTCCCAGGGCACGGTGTCGTAAAAGCCCTTCATCACCCAGATGCCGAGGGGCAGCTCAAGGGCGGCCTTGACCAGGATGACGCCGATCAGCGAGTCGTAGAGGCCAATCATGCGCAGCATGAGAAAGATCGAAATGATCAACGTGACGCTGGGGAAGGAATGAAGCAGCAGCACGAAACCGAGAAACTGGGCGCGGAACGGAAATTTCAGGCGCGACAGCGCGTAGCCGGCGGTGGCCGACAGAACGACGACGATGGTAACCACGCTGGTCGAGAAAATGGTGGTGTTGAGGGTCGCCGTCCAGACACTGCCGTGACCGGCTATCTCTTCGGTCAGGAAACGCCAATTCCGGAGCGTGAACTTCTGCGGCCAGATGCTCTCGATGTTGATCTCGGATATGGAATCGATGAAAAGCCACAGGTACATGATCATGATCGGCGCCGACACGATCAGCAGGAAAATGGTCAGCGGCCAGTTGGTTTTTCGGTCTTCCATGGTCAGTTTTCAATCATCGGGTCAGCGACCAGTTTCTTGAAATCGAACAGCCGAAGGTAAAGCAGCGACAGCGCGATGCCGACCACCACCAGCACCACGGCCAGCGTCGCCCCGAAGCCGTAACGCAGGTTGCCGAAGTAGTTGGACAGGGCGGTGTGGTAGGCGTTCAGCGCCCAGGTCTCGGTGGTGAAGAATCCGGGTCCACCGTCGGTCAGCAACAGGATGTATTCGAACGACGTCAACAGGCTCAGGGTCTGGTAGCTGGTAACGAAGAGGATCGGCCAGGCCATCAGGGGCAGGATGATGCGCCGCACCTGTTGCCACGGATAGGCGCCGTCGACCGCGGCCGCGCGCAGCACGTCACCGGGAATCGCCAGCACGGCGCTGGCGAAGATGATCATGCCCAAGCTGGCGCCGACGAACCCGTTGGCGAAGACGACGAAGGTCCACGGATACTCGTTCAGCCAGTTTTCGGGCGCCACGCCGAACGTCCCCAGGAAGTAGCTCATGAAACCGCTGTCGAAGGTGAACCACTTCCACAGCATCACGTAGATGACCGACGGGCTGATGCGCGGGATCAGCCACACGGCGCGGAAGAATTTTGACTGACCGGACGGCATGTAGAACGTCGCAATCGCCAATACAAGCGCAAACCCCACATTGAAGAGCAGGGTGCAAAACACATAGAACGCGGTGTTGGCCAAAATTGTCAGAGTAAAGTCGCTGGCCAGCAACTCCACATAGTTACTGGTGGTCCACGCCCAACTGGTATTGGTCAAGACGAGCAAGCGATCGAACGTGGCGTCGTCCACGTCAACGTCGATCGAGGCGAGGCCGGAACGGAAATCTTCCGCCGTTCGGAACTCGCGGTTCACGATGGTCCTTACGACCGCGTTCGAAACCGCTTTGCGGTCCTTGAACGAACGGGGACGGTTTTTCAGCGTCTTCAGGGCGGTGAAGAGTTCTTTCTCGGAGCCGAATACCTGGCCGGCGAGCTTCGCTTCGATCTCCTTCACCACCGGCGGTTTCAGACCGCCTTTCTGGATCGCCGCCACTCCCGCCTCGTCGATCGGGAACACCTTGGTGTCCAATCGCTTCACCAGGATGGCGTCGACGCCGCCCTCGGACAGGCGCCGGATCGTCGATTCGGTGATGATGTAGCGGTTTCCGAGAATCCCGGTATCGGAACTCATCGTGGTAAAACTGAAGACGAAGGTCATGAAGACCGGAACGACGAAGAACAGGGTCACGGTGACCGAAGCGGGCAACATGAACCAGACGGGAAGGAGCGAGGGACTCCTGCGCATCTGACTATTCTCCATTCAGCATGCGGACCGAACGATCGGGACGTTCGGTCAACGGTGGGCCCGGTCCGGCCCCACCGACGACGGACCGGGCCAACGCATCGAAGCGCGGACTGGGGGACCTAACGAATGATCACCTTGTCCCCCATCGTGGCCTTTATCTCCTTGACCACCGTATCGACCGCCTTCTCGGGCGTAAGGTCGCCACTCCAGGTGGCGGTCAGGCCCTTCCAGATGAGCGTGTCGTACTGTCCGAAATCGACACTGTTGGGCAACGCAAAGGCACTTTTCAGCAGTTCCGTGGCCTCCGCCGTCCAGCGGTCGTCGGAATATTGCGCGACCTTGGTCTGGGCAGTCGTGATGCCGAGGTGAGCCGAGGCTATGGCATGGAGCGTATTGAGCCTGGGCTCGGATACGATGGTGATCAGCCGCCCCGCGATCTCCAGTTCGTCCCCCTTTGCCTGCTTGGAGATCAGGTAGGTCAGCGGGTGGGTGAGGGTGGTCGACTTGCCGCCCGAACCGCCCGACGGGATAAGCGAGAACACGACCTTGTCGAAGAAGTCGGCGAGGCCCTCGCGGCGGGTGTAGCGGGCATAGTGCCAGGTGCCGCCGTGCCACAGGCCGGCCTTGCCGGTGGCCACCTCGTTGTACCACTGGTCCCAATTCATCCCCAGATGGTTCTTCTTGGTCACCTCGTATTTGAACACCGCGTCGTGGAAGAACTGGTAGTATCCAAGCAGGGCGCCCTTATCCAGGATCAGCTTGCCGCTCTTGGCGTCGATCATGTCGCCACCCTTCTGGACGGCGTAGAACTGCCAATAGTCGCCCCCCTTGGTGGCCCGGGGGTAAAATCCGTAGCCCTTCTCGACCAAGCCCTTGTCCTGAATTTTCTTGGCGTCCTCGAGAACGTTCTTCAGGGTGTACTCGCCACCCTTGATATTCCCCGGCCGGGCCGAGATGTCGGCGTCGGAATAGCCGATCGCCTTCAAGTGCGGAATCCAGCCGAAGAAAGGCCTGGATTCGGCGTCCTGAGGGGCGCCCCAGACCTGCCCGTTCCACGACATGATCGGCCACAGGCTGGGAAAGACATCGGCGAAGGGCCAAGCCTCAAGGTCGACGTGGTCCTCGATCGGTAGGATCAGGCCGGCGCTTCCCCACACCGGGATGTCCTCGTGACCGCCGACGATGATGTGCGGCCCCTGACCGGCTTCGACGGCCAGGGAGAAGCTTTGCTTCAATTGCTGCCACGTCTGCGTCCCGGCGAACGACCGCGATGACACGGAGACCACGATGTCGCGGCCCTCGATCTTCAGCTCCTCGTTGAGAACGCTAGCGGCCAGCCGGACGGCTTCGAAGCGGTAGCGCTCGTTCTGGTCCGCCGGCGCCCAGACCACGATCTCCACGTCCTTGGCCTGGGCAGTCGACAAGGCAAATAGACTAACGGCAAGCGCCGCCATAGCCGTGCGCTTGAAAATCATGCTCCCCTCCCCGGAAAAAATCCCAGATGGGATGTGATTGTTGATGGGCAAACAGGTTAGAAGCATCTTCTCGGCGGTGTCAACGTCGGGGTCTAACCATTAGCGCCCCGCTTGTCGTATGTGAGACCGAGAGGCGAGACTATGGGATGGGACAAAGCAGGATGAGATCGGCTGAACCCACGGCCGCGACCGAGGCCCATTGCGGGGGTCGCACGGTTCGCCTGAAGTGGCACCAACTCAGGCGCTTCGCGGATGAACCGCCGTTCGCGCGACGGAACCTACGGGCCGGTCTGGCGACGGGGGCGAGCCTCGAGGTCGACATTCGCGCCCTCGGGTGCGGGCAGTTCGTCTGTCTACACGACCCCCTCTTGGAGGACGAGACCACCGGACAGGGTCCCGTGGCGCGGGGAGAAGCGGCGGCCGTATCCCGTCTTCGGATGCGGGCGGGCGGCGAGCCGCCCCTCCTGCTCGACGAACTGGTACAGATCGTTCGAGCGGGACCAACCCACCCATCGGCCTTGGTACAGCTCGATCTGTATGGCGAGATCGACACCGCCGCCGAGAGGGCCTTCGCGGTGGCGCTTAGGGGCGTCGCACGGGGTTTCGTATTGAGCGCCCATGATTGGGATGCGGTCACCCGCGTTGGCGGTGGCGTGTCGGGCCTCGCGCTGGGGTATGACCCGACCGATGAGGCCGTGCACGGTGGCGCCGATGTGCTTCGTATCGTGCAGGAGAAAGCACCGGAGGCCGACTGGATTTACCTACGCCGGGACTTGGTGCGCGCTTCGGCTGAACGGAGCGACCGGCTCGTCGCCCGGCTTCGCCAGTCTGGCCATCGGGTCGATTGTTGGACTATCGACCACGGGACACCGGACGACGACGCGGATTTCGTTGCCGCGGTGATGGCGGGTTGTGATCAGGTCACCACAAACACCGCGGCTGTTTGGGCTCATACCAAGGGGCACTGACAAAGACCCTTGGTATGAGGCCACGGAAACGACGACATGGCGCGTGCTGCCGGGCACGGCGGCGGACCGTTGTTGGCGATGCTCGGTGCACGAAATCCTGACGGTGGCGTCACTGCTCATATGAGCAGATACCCGTATACCACCCCCAGCGCCGCCGTCGCGGCCAGGGTCGGGATCATGCCGACCTTGAAGCGCAGCATGGCAATCAGGGCGCTCACTGTGAGGATCAGCGAGACGAAGTTGAGCGTACTCCAAACCGGGACCAGGAGGCGCAGACCTGTCGCGTGATGTTCCGCAACTTCGCCGAAGACCACGTGCAGGCTGAACCAGACCGCAAGGTTGAGAATAACGCCCACCACGGCGGCGGTGATCGCCGACAGCGCGGCGGTCAGCAGCTTGTTGCCGCGCAGCGCCTCGATGTAGGGCGCGCCGAGAAAGATCCAGAGGAAGCACGGCACGAAAGTGACCCAGGTGGTCAGCCCGGCGCCGAGCGCGCCGGCCGTCATCGGGTCGAGTGCGCCCGGATCGCGGAACGCGCCCATGAAGCCGACGAACTGCACCACCATGATCAGCGGGCCGGGCGTCGTTTCCGCCATGCCGAGTCCGTCGAGCATCTCGCCGGGGGCGAGCCACTGATAGGATTCGACCGCCTGCTGGGCCACATAGGCGAGCACGGCATAGGCGCCGCCGAAGGTAACGACCGCCATCTTGCTGAAGAATAGTCCTTCCTTGACGAAGACGTGGTTCGGGCCGAGCGAGATCCAGAGCACCGCGATTGGCCCGATCCAGAGGACAAGGCACACCGCCGCGACCGTCATCGCCCGCTGCAGCGACGGCCGGGTGTGGGCGAAGCGCGCCCCGTCGAGCGTATCGTCGTCTGTGGCGTTGCCGTGACCTGACTCGAGCACGAAGAGATCGGGCCGGGCGAGGCCGCCGGCAAAACCGATCACTGCGGCCACGACGACGATGAGCGGAAAAGGTGCTTCGAGAATAAAGATCGCGATGAAGGCGGCCGCCGCCATGGAATACATCGCGTGGTTCTTGAGTGCCCGCTTGCCAATGCGGATCACGGCTTCGATCACGACGGCGAGCACCGCCGCCTTGATGCCGAAGAACAGCGCCTGGATCAGTGTCAGCTCACGGAAGCCCGCGTAGAGGATGCTCAGCACAAGGATCACCGCCGCGCCCGGCAGCACGAACAGGGTGCCCGCCACCAGCCCGCCCAGCGTCCGATGCATCAGCCATCCGACGTATGTGGCGAGCTGCTGCGCCTCTGGACCTGGTAGCAGCATGCAGTAGTTGAGTGCGTGCAGGAAGCGCGCCTCGCTGATCCATTTCTTCTCGTCAACCAGAATGCGATGCATCAACGCGATTTGACCCGCCGGCCCGCCGAAGCTGAGCAGGCCGATGCGGACCCAGACGCGGATGGCCTCGCTGAAACTTACCGGGGCGCCGGCGGCCGGACTTTGTGTGCCTGAACTTTGGACATCCGTCATGCTCGGTACTCCCGCGCCGTTGCGCCACCCCGCGGCGATACCGGCCAATCATGGGTCTCCTCCGAGGCAAATCGGCACCAGCCGTAGAGCGCGTCATAGAGCGTCATGCCGCTCTCGAGCATAGCCTGGTCGCTGGCATGAATGGCCGAGAGGCCGAGCGATATGGCGAGCAGGCCCGACGCCTCCGGCGCCAGGTCGAGCCGCGCGGTATCGGCGCCCCGCACGATGCCGGCCAGCCGCAGCATCGCTGGGTCGGTGACCCCAAAGCTGTCGAGGAAGGCGCCGAAGCTGCACGCCTCGCCAACATGGGAGAAACCAACATCGGGGATGTCGAAGGGGATCGCGCCGATCTCCTTTGCCGTCGCCGCGACCCAGTCCTTCGAGACATAATAGATCAACGCATCGCGGTCGATGAAACGCCTGATGAACCAGGGGCAGGCGACGCGATCGATCTTCGGCCGTTCGCGCGTCACCCATTGACTCGGCTTGTCCTCCGAACGGTTCGGCAGCGCCGCCTTGCAGATTGTCGGGCCGCCGGCGGCGCGGTAGCCTTCGATGCCGCCGTCGAGGAAATAGGCGTCGAGGCCGAGCGAGCGCAGCAGTGCCGCCGCGGCCTGGCTTACCTGGTGACCATGCACGCAGTAGACGACGTAGGGCCGCGCCGGATCGAGCGCCTTTCCCCAGCCGCGCGCGGCCTGGTGGTCGCGCCACATCGCCGTGGGCAGGATCGCGTCGGCGGCGTCGTACAAGGCGCGGCGCCGCACGTCGAGGACAACTGGGAATCGGGCCGTGCCGACCGACCGGATCAGCGCGTCCACAGAGAAGGCGGTGGGAGAAAGTACGGTTAAGTCGCCCATGGTCCAAGCTCCCTCCTGGGGAAACTCGGCGATGCTTGGGCGAACGATGCCTTTGGAAAGCCGGGAGATCGCGTTACCCCGACGGGGGAAACGTAGTCTCGGCTGGTCACAATGGCAATGAGAATTTTGGCAATGAAAATTTTGCGCGCCCCATCCCAAGGAGGCCTAATCCTCGATCGCGAGGTGATCGGTCCTCAGGTGCTGGACCTTGAGCCCGCACAACTCCTGTATCCGGCATCAGAGCGCGGTCGTCGACGTTGATCGCCCCGATACCACCCACGCCAGCCCGAGTCCTACCTAACCTTTGGTCTCATTGGGGGGACGGGTCAGGCCGGTTCCGTGCCTTTCGGTCATGTCACGTAGCCGAACAACCGGGGCAGAAAAAGGCTTAAGTCGGGGACATAGGTAATGACGAGAAGGGCGAACAGAAGCGGCACCAGCAATGGCAGGACCGCCATCACCACCTCCTCGAACGTCAATCCAGAGACATCGCGAAGGATGTAGAGGCCCGTCCCCACCGGCGGCGTGTACAGTCCGATCATCAGATTGAGCGTCATGACGATCCCGAAATGGACCGGGTCGATGCCAAGAAGCGCCAGGGCGGGAATCAGGATCGGCAGCGTAATGATCTGGATGGACAGGGTATCCAGGATCATTCCCAGGGCGAGAAAGATGATGTTGATGACGATCAGGAACACCTCCGGGCTTCCCGACATGGACACCAGGAAATTCCCGACCGCGCCCGACACCGCCGAATGGGCGAGCGCCCAGGCGAAGATGGCGGCCGACGCCAGGATGAAGAGGATCGACGACGTGGTCTTGAACGTCTCGACCACGGCACCGACGAGCTTCTTCGCCGTGATCTCGCCATAGGCAAAGCCGAGCACCAGCCCGTAGAGGACGGTGACGGCGGCCGCCTCGGTCGGGGTGAAGATGCCCGTGCCGATCCCGCCCAGGATGATAAGCGGCGTGAACATGGCGGGAAGCGCCTCGATCATGCTGCGCACCAGAGTGACGAGGGTGGGCGAAGGCTGCCTATCCACCCTCATCCGCCGCGCGACCCAGCTCACGTAGACCATCAGGCAGAGGCCCATGACCAGGCCGGGGATCAGGCCGGCGAGGAACAGCGCGCCCACCGAGACTTCCGCCAGCGCGCCATAGATGACCAGGGGAATGCTGGGCGGGATGATGGGGCCGATGGTCGACGAGGCGCCGGTGACGCCGGTCGAGAACTTCCTGGAATAGCCGCCCTTCGTCATCCCCTCGATCTCCACCGTCCCCAGTCCACCGGCGTCGGCCAGCGCCGAGCCGGACATGCCCGAGAAGATGATACTGGCAACCACGTTGGCGTTGGCGAGACCGCCGTGGGTATGGCCGACCACGGCATTGGCGAAGCGGAATATGCGGTGGGTGACGCCGGAGATGTTCATGATGTTGCCGGCCAGGATGAAAAGCGGAATGGCCAGCAGCGTGAAGTCGTGAATGCCGTAGAAGGTGCGCTGGATGGTAAGCGCCAGGGGAAGGTCGTTGAAGAAGATGTAGAGGGTCGAGGCGATGCCGAAGGCGAAGGCCACCGGAATATTGCCGAACAGCAGCAGCGTCAGCATGATCGCCACCATGACGAAGGCGCTCATGGTGCGGTCCCCTTGGCGCTTGCCGACGCCGCCCAGGTCCTGACCAGCGCAATGGTGGAAAGGACGTAGAAGATCAGCATCAGCCCCGCGCTCAGGGGCACGACGGCGAAGAAGATCAGCATCGGCCATTCCAGGGCCGGGCTGCGGGAGATGGACAGAGCTTCCGACAGGGGGACCATCGACCAGACGAGCACGACCAGATGCACCAGCAGGAGCACATGGGCCGCCAGCATGACCGCGAAACGGATGTGGCGGGGCAGACGGTCGGAGAAGTAGGCGACCCGGATGTGGGAGTCCGATTGGGTGTTGTAGACCGCGCCGACGAAAACGATATAGATGAGCAGGAAGACCGACATCTCCTCCGGCCAGATGAGGGCGTTTCCGAAGAAATATCGGGCGATGATCTGAAGGGTGACGATGGCGACGATGCTGACCAGAAAGGCAACGCCTGACCAACGGCATGCCACCGAAAGCGCGCCGCCCCAGGCGTTCATGAATCCTCGCATCGTTGCATCGATTTCGGACCCGTCAGTATGTCATGGGGCGCTCGAATTGTCGCACGGGTCGCCCGCCGCTCAAGGCCCCCGAGTCTCATATCCGTATTTCTCCAATGCGAACGTGGGCGTTATGCGCTCCTCCCGCAGGTCGCGCTCGATGCGTTCGCGGGGGCGCGCCTCGGGCGGCCCGTAGCCGCCGCCGCCGCCCAACGCGACAATCACCCGATCGCCTTTCTTGAGCGACACGTTGCATCGCGCCGGCAGGGAGATGGTTTCCTCGCCGCGCAGGATGGTGTAGCTGCCACGGCGCGCCTCGCCGCCGCCGAACAGGCCGTAGGGATGAAACCGAAAGCGGTCCGAGTAAGCCGAAAAGAGGACCCCGTCCTCGATCGCATCGAACACCCGGCGCAGGCCGAGCCCCCCCTGATACTGTCCTTCGCCACAGGAATCGGGAACCAGTTCGTTGCGGCCAATGCGGACGAAGGGGTGGAAGGTTTCGAGGGCTTCGACGGGGATGTTGGTGGCGTTGGACAGGGGACCGCTGATGGCGTCCTCGCCATCGGCGCCACGCCAGCCGCCTTCGCCCCCCCATGGCACCTCCAAATAGACGTGATAGTTCTCCCCTTCGATAAGCGCCAACCCCAACTGGGTCGTGGCGTCGAAGCTGGCGGCCCGAACCAGGTCCGGGAGCGCTTGGGCAAAGCAGCGGTTCATCACCGCGTAAAGCCGGTAGGCGGGAATCATCCGGGCGTTGACCGGCGCCGGGCGGCGCGGGTTGTAGATACAGCCTTCGGGGGCGACGATGTCGACCAGGCCGTAAAGTCCTTCATTGGCGAACAACGGCTCCTTCAGCACGTGGGAAATCAGATACGTGTAGACGGTGGACTTGGTCGATGCGAAGGGGCAGTTGATCGACCCCTTCGCCTGGCCCGCCGATTGGGAGAGGTCGACGACGAGTTTCTCGCCGCCGATCTCGATGCGGCAATGGATGCGAATGGGGCGATCGTCGAAGACGTCGCCGTCGATAAAGTCCTCTCCCTCGTAGACGCCCGCCGGCAGTTCGCCGATCCGCTGACGCATGCGCCTTTCCGTGTAGGCGATGACGGCGCCCATGGCCTCCAGCACCACGTCCGAACCGTGCTTCTCCATCAAGGATACCAGCCGCCTCACTCCGGTGCGGCTGGCGGCAAGCTGTGCGTTGAGGTCGCCGATGAATTCCCGCGGTGTCCGAACGTTGGATTGGATGAGCTGTTCGAGAAGGCCGCCGTCGAGGGCTTCCGCGACCCGGATCCTGAGCAGGGAGAACCGTATTCCCTCGCCATGGACGTCGATGGCGCCGGCGAACGGTTCCGGGGTGCCGGCGCCGATGTCTAGGTGATGGGCGAGGCTCGCCGCGAAACCCACATGATCGCCCTTGAAGAAGATCGGCAGGAAGACCAGGACGTCGTTGCTGTGCTGACCGCCCAGAAAAGGGTCGTTGGTGATCAGGGCTTCGCCTTCCTTCATGTCGTCGACTCTCCCCATCTTCCTGAAATACTCGAAGGCGGGGCCGAAGGAATTCATGTGAATGGGCACCCTGGGGGCCTGGGCAACCACCCGACCGTCCCGGTCGAGCAGGCATGTCGAGGCGTCCTTTCCTTCCTTGACCGGGAAGGAGAAGGCGCTGCGGCCCAGAATGGTGCCCATCTCATCGACGATCGCCACCAGGGCGTGGGCCAGAATGGTGAATGTGGCCGGGTCAAGGGTCATGAACTTTCCCTCTTCAGGAGCAAATTTCCGAACGAATCGATGCGAAGCACCCAGGCCGGCGGCAGCAGCGTCGTCGAGGTGTCCTCGACCACGACCGCGGGACCGTGGACATTGCTGTCGGCGGTCAGGGAGTCCCGGTCCAGGAAACGGACCGTCTGGTGGTCCCCCTGCCAGTGCACCATTTCCATTTTGTCCTGCCCGGCCCCCGCGTCCCCTTGTTTTTCCACCCTCAGATCGGGCTTGTCCCGCGCCACCAGGGCCCGGGCGCGGAAACTGACCAGCTCCACGGCATCGTCGGGAAAGCTGTGGCCATACTGGTCCAAGTGAACGGTGTCGAAGCGTCTCCTCAGGGTATCCATGCCCGGGGCCGTCAGATCGTCTTCGCCAAGGTTTACGTTCAGATCGTGACCCTGGCCAACGTAGCGCATGTCGACCGTGTAGCGGATGCCGAGGCCATCGGCGCCGATCCCGATGTCGGCGAATTCTTCCTTGGCCTGTCGATGGAGCCCGTCCAACACCTCGCGGATCCGTTCGGGGGACGCCTCCAGCACCCGCATCGGCGCCGTCAAAACATAGTCGCGGCGAAAGTCGGCGACCAGCAGGCCATAGGCCGAGAACAACCCCGCGTGGGGCGGCACGAGCACCGCGTCGACCCCAAGCTCTTCGGCCACCAGGGCCGCATGAAGGGGCCCGCCGCCGCCATAGGCGCAAATCGTATATTCCTTGGGATCGTGTCCCCGGGTGATGGACACCAGCCGCATGGCCTGGGTCACGCTGGACAGATTGATCTTGAAGACGCTCTCCGCCAGTTCGTGGAGTGAGATGTGCAGGGTTTCGCACAACGCGGCCGCCGCCCCATGGGCGGCGTCGATATCGAGCTTCATCCGACCGCCCAGAAAGCGGTCGGGGCGGATCAGCCCCATGATCAAGAGGGCGTCGGTCACGGTGAATCCTCGCCCACCCTTGCCGTAGCATGCGGGACCCGGCTCGGCGCCGGCGCTCTGGGGCCCGACCCGCAACATCCCCCCGTCATCGATCCAGGCAATGCTGCCGCCGCCGGCGCCGATGGTGGCGATATCGATCATGGGAAAGGCGATGGGCAGGCCGTCGATGAGCTTCTCCGTGGTGACGCTCGGCGTGCCGTCGGAAATGAGGGCCGCGTCCGTGCTGGTGCCGCCGATGTCGAGGGTCAGAAGGTTGTTGGCGCCACATTGGGCGCCCATGTGGACGGCACCGGTCACCCCCGCCGCCGGCCCCGACAGGAACATCTGCCCGGGGTGACGCTTGGCGCCCTCGCCGAGGAGGGTGCCGCCGCTCGATTGCATCACCACGAAGCGGGTACCGGCGGCGCGCAGGCGTGACTCAATGCGGTCGATGTAGCGCGCCACCACCGGCTTCAGGTAGGCGGACAGGATCGTCGTGCTGGCCCTTTCGTACTCGCGAAACTCGGGCAGCACGTCCGAGGAAAGGGTGATCAGGGCATCGGGAAAGGCGGCGGCCAGGAAGGCCTCCACCTCGCGCTCGTGGCGGGTGTTCTTGTAGGCGTGGAGAAAACAGACCGCGATCGAGGTGACACCATGTTGGGCGAAGAGGGCGCTCAGTTTCTCCTTCAACCCGGTCAGGTCGAGGGGGATGACGACATCGCCCGTATGGGCCATGCGCTCCCTCACCTCGACGATGAGATCCCGCGTTACGACCGGCACGGGCTTGCGGTAGTGGGGGTCATAGACGTCGTACTTGTTCTGACGCTGGATGTAGATGTTGTCGCGGAATCCATCCGTGGTCAGGAAGGCGGTTTTCACACCCTTCCGTTCGAGAATGGCGTTGGTGGCGACGGTCGAGCCGTGGGTGACTTCCACGATTGGCGCATCCGACAACATGTCGAGGGCCTTGAATACGGCCTGGGAGGGGTCGGCGGGCGTGCTGGGAATCTTGAAGTTCTTGATCGCGCCGTCGTCGGACACGGTGATGATGTCGGTGAACGTGCCGCCAATATCGATGCCGACTCTCATCCCCCGGATCCTCTTCCTGGCCGGTCCTCGATCATCGGATGCCCATGGCGATGGCCGCGTAACCGACGGTCGCCTCGAGGAGTGCCTCGACGCTCACCCGATCCTCGGGCGCGTGGTTGTATTCGTACTCGCAAGGGGAATACCCCACCGTCGGCACGCCGAGGGTTCCCCCCAGGTAACCGGTATGGGTGGGAACGGGCCAGGTCGTCAGGGCCGCCGGCCTACCGGCGGCTTTCAGGGCTTGCAGCGCCCGCTGGACAAATGGATCCGACTCCGACATGAGGCATGGCGCGCAGGAGGCGCTCACGGTGCGCTCGAAACCACGGTGGGAGCGGATGGTCAGGGTGCGCTCTTCGACGCGGCACTTGAACTGGGGATTCCGATCGCCCGCTTCCCGGCAGGCCTGCCTCAATTCGTCGGCGACCAGTTCCTTGGTGCGCCCCGGCAGGAACCGCCAGTTGATCGTGTAGATGGTTTCGGCCGGGATCAGGGACGAACCCCGGGAGGGGGTGCGCACGATGGTCGGCGCCATCATCTCGCGACCGAGAACGGGAGACTCGGGCAGGGACTCGATCACCTGTTCCAGGACGTCAAGGAGGGTCCGCGACTGGAAAATTGGATTGATCGCTTCCGCATGGCGGCTGATGTGGCGTGGCACCCCCTCCACATGGATGTCGAGTTCGACCTTTCCCATGTGTCCCAGGGCCACGTCCAATCCCGTGGCCGGCCCGGTGACCGCGCTGTCGAAGGACCATCCCAACTCGGGCAAGGTGGTTTCGCAGAGATAGCGGATGCCGAAGGGAAACGATGCCTCGTCGTGGGCCACTCCGGCGACGATCACGTCGCCGGTCAGCCCGGGGGCGAGGGATTTCAGGATGGCGCCGGCGTAGACCTGGGCGGCGAGGGCGCCCTTCACGTCGCTGGCGCCCCGTCCCCAGATCCATCCGTCGCTGACGTGACCTTCGTAGGGCTCGAACGGGTAGGGGCCTTCGCGGCCCGGGAAATGGGCATCGACGCGGACCTGGTCCAGGTGACCCGTCAGCAGCATGGTTCCGTCCGCCGCCCCACCGACGACCCGGCCGCAGACGTTGCCGAAGGCGTCGTAGGTCACCCCATCGAACCCCAGCTTCTCCAGCTCTTCGCGGAAGACCATGGCGCAAGCGCCCTCGTCTCCGGTGTCGCTGGGCGCCTGGATCAAACGGCGGCAGAAATCGATCGCCTCGCCGTGGCGCTTCTCCGCCTCCTGGCGCAGTCGGGCCGGGTTCACGGCTGTCCCTCGCCTTGGTCGTCGGGGACCACGAACAAGGGAGTCTGTCCGCTCGCCACCCGGCGAACATTGTCCCGCACCAGACCCAGGTTAAGCTCGATGGTCTCGCGTGTGGTGCCGCCGATATGGGGCGTCACCACCACGTTGTCGTGCTGCCACAAGGGCTCGCTCGGATCCATCGGCTCCTCCCACACCACATCGGTGCCATAGCCGCCGAGGCCGCCCGAGAAAATCGCCCGTTCCAGGGGTTCCCGCTCGACGATCCCGCCCCGGGCGATGTTGACCAGGCGCGCCGCAGGCCCCATGGCGCGCAACGCCGCGTCACCGATCAGATTCCGGGTCCCTTCGGTCAGCGGCACGCACAACACCACGTAATCGGCCCCTTCGACGGCGTGCAACAGATCCTGGGGCGGGTACAGCGTTGAAACGCCTACCAATTTCGCCGCGCCGGCGCGGGACAGCCTGTCCACCGCGACCACGTCCCCGCCGAGGGCACGCAACCGGGCGGCGAGCGCGGACCCGATGTTGCCCAGTCCGACGATGCAGAACCTTTTGGCGGCGATCTCGCCGCACAGGGGCGTCGCAAAACTCCCGTCCCGTATGGCGGCGCGAGAACGGTTGAGTTCCTTGGCCAGACAAAAGATCAGGAACAGCCCGATCTCGGCCACCGCGACCGAGTTTGCCTGGGGCAGGGTGGCCACCCAGATCCCCCTTTCCCGGGCCGCCGCCAGGTCCATGACCTCCGTGCCGACGCCGAACTGCTGAATCAGCTTCAGGTTCGGCGCCCGGTCCATCGCCGCGCCATCGATGAAGTTGGGCGGCAGGCCCATGCCGCTGGCGACGATGACGCCCGCGGTTGCCATGGCCCGATGGAGCTCTTGCGGGTCCCGGCCGTCGTAGATGAAGACGGCCGCGTCGTCCGCGAGACCACGCCCGACGGCCTCGTTCACATGGACGGCGCGGGAGACGACCAGGATGTTCACGCTCTGCTTCTCTACGGCATGGAACCGCCGGCCGACCCGCCCGCGCATGGGCCGGGTACGTTCGGTCCGGGCGTCACGGTTCGAGGCGCCGCGACGGCGCCCGCAGGGAACGGCTCCCCCTCACCCGCCCCCGACCTTCGCCGGGGATTGGGATGAGGGGGAAATCGGTGTCCAAACGGGACCGATGCGTCGGCGATCCGAGGTGCCCGCTACCGTGTCTTTTCCACCTGGTCGATGAGCGCCTGGCCCCAGTCTTTCTTGAACTCGGGAATGACGATGTCCTTCGCGTTCTTGCGAAATGCCGCCATGTCGAGCCCTTGGGCCGCACCAACCACCTCCACCCCGTGTTTGGCGGTAAGTTCCTTGATGATCACGCTTTCCTCGTCCTGGGAGAGCTTCTTGTGGAATGCCGCCGCCTGCCGGCCGGCATCGAGCAGCGCTTTCTGCTGATTGTCCGGCAAGCCGTCGAACAGCTTCTTGTTCATGAACGCCGGCTGCATGAGGAAGTTGTGGCTTGTCAGCATGGCGCACTTGACGCCCGTTTCGGGGAACTTGGAAGCCAGGTAACTGCTCGGGGTGACATCGACACCGTCAACGATGCCCGCCTGCAGGGCGCCGTAGGTCTCGGGAAAGTCGATCGGGGTCGGCGACACACCCAGGCCGCGGGCATTGAACGACTGAATTTTGGCCGGTGGCACCCGCATCTTCACGCCCGAGAAATCGGCGGGCGACTTTCCGCATTTGCGAAGCCAAAGCTGGCGCGTCCCGAAGAAGGAACTGAACAGGCGCTTCAGGCCGCCCTTCTCGATGTCGTCCCAAATAATCTTTCCGCCGGCGCCGTCGATGAAGCGCTCGGCGTGCTCGACGCTGTCGAACATGAAGGCGGCATCCATGATGCTGGACGTGTTGGCATAGTCCTGGGCGATCGATGCCGGCGCATAGGAGATGATCGGGGCGCCAAGCTTCGCCGAATCGAGGGTCGGCTTCAGGCCGCCCAACTGGCCGCTGGGAACGACGGTGATCTTGATGGCGCCGTTGGAGAGTTTCCCCGCGAGTTCGGCGAACTTCAAGGCCATGGTATGCGATGAATGGGTCGGCGGGTTGACGTGGCTGAACTGCAGATCTATCGCCTGCGCCGGGACCGCGGCCAGGGGCAGAAGCAAGGCGCCTGCCGAAAGCACGAAACGTTTGGCGAATGTCATCGGTGAACCTCCCCTTTATGGATTTTGAGATAGAGAGAGCGACTCTCCCGCCGGTCGCTCCGGCGCGTCCTTCTCGCCCCGCCACGCCGTGTCGACACCACGAAAACCTCCGTAGGTGACGGATCGGGCAAGGTGGGAACCGTGCCTTCCGCCTGCAACCCTGTCAAGCCGTGTTCGGCTGTGGTCATTGAAACCGAACTCGTCCCGCTCTCATCGATGGTCATGGCGTTGCGCCAGAGGACCGGACATTATCATACGGACGGTTGCTTGACCACTAGCCCGCCGGTACTAGAATGTGAAATTCGAGGCACACACGCTGTGCCCCATCTGGAAAGACCCACAAAGGGACGGGCGGGACGCAGGGTTGCGCCGCCGCCGCGGGGAGATAACGCCAATCACTTCATCGTTGCCGGGTATGGAGTTGCTGCGGGACGCGGTCGATTGCCACGTCCACGTCTGCCCCCATGTCAGCAACCGATTGATCGACGTGCTGCAGGCCACCCGCGAGGCCGCCGATGCCGGCATGCGGGGACTGGGCCTGATGGACAACTTCACCAACACGTCGGGTTATGCGGCGCTGGCCATGCGCGAACTCGGTCACCTGGGTGTCGACGTCTTCGGTGGACCTCTCCTCGAGCCCTGCGCGGGCGGCGTGTCGCCCTACGCGGTGCGGATCGCCCTCGACTACGGCTACGGTCCGGGCACCGGGGCCCGCTTTATCTCCATGCCCACCCACCACACCCGTTACACGGCGCTGCGGGAGAACCGCCCGGCGGACTACGTCGAAAGCTGCTTTCATGTGCCGCTGACCGGCGACATACAGGACGAGACCAAGGAGATCCTCGACCTCATCGCGGAACGGGACGTGGTGCTCAACACCGGCTTCATCGCCGACGAGGAAGCGTTGCGCCTGTGCCAGGAAGCGAAAGATCGCGGGGTGGAGCGTATCATCGTGCCGGCGGTGTACTACCCCGAGGACGCCATCCGCGAAATCGTCGCCACCGGCGCCTACGCCGAGTTCTTTTTCTTCGGCCTGACCCATGCCACCTACGTTTCGGGGGTAAACCTGGTCGCCCAGACGAATTCGCCGCCGGCGCTGACGCTGGACGAGATGGTGGGGAGAATCCGGGCAGCGGGGGTGGAGCAGGCCATCGTCTGCAGCGACCTGGGCATGGAGGTGCTGCCGCCCCCCGTCGAGGGACTGCGGGAGTTCTTGATGACACTTCGTCGTGGCGGCTTCAGCGACGCGGAAATTCGCCTCATGGTCGCCCACAACCCCGCCAATTTGTTTCGTGTCGCCACCGACCGGAAGTTCTAAGGCCGGCGCGGACACCCCACCTCAACCAGCAGCCGAGTCCCTATGAAAAGCCTGCGCTTCCTGTCCGCCCACGAGATGCTCAACCTCGACCCCAACAGCCGACTGGCCGATTCGAGCAGTGCCACGCCGCTGCTGAAGATCGTCTGCCCGAGCTTGGTGAGCCTGGATGCGGACATGCGCTTCCAGCCGGCGCTTGCCGCCTCGTGGACTGTGTCCGACGACCAGCGCCTGTTCACCTTCCGCCTGCGGCCGGGGGCGCGCTTCCACAACGGCCGGCCGGTGACCGCCGAGGCGGTGGCGTGGAACTTCCAGCGGCTGTTCGATTCCCGGGTCGGCTCGCTGCTGGCGATCGACTATGCCGGCGTCGAGAGCATCCGCGCCACCGCTGTCGATACGGTCGAGTTCCAATGTTCGGAGCCCTTTCCCGCCCTCCTCTATCATCTGGCGGGGCGCACCCACATCGCCGACGACTGCCAGACCCAGCCGGTGGGTGCCGGGCCGTTCCGTGTGACCGACTGGGTGCGCGGCAGCCATCTGACCATGCGCCGCTTCGAGGACTACCACGAACCCGGTCGGCCGCTGGCCGACGAGATCGTCGTCCGTTGGGCGCCCGATGGCGCCGAGCGTCTGGAAATCATCGAACGGGGCGAGGCCGACATCGTCGAGGCGGTGCCGGCGAAAGCGGCGGAGGACTTGCGCCGCCGCGGCATCCTGGACAGCGAAGCGGCGTCGTCGTCCCGCAAGCTCAGCTTCTGCATGAACTGTACCGTGCCGCCCTTCGACGACGTGCGCATGCGCCATGCGGTGGCCCACGCCGTCGACCGGACCACGATCGTCGATACCTTCTTCGGACCCTACGCCAAGGTCTTCGACGCGGCCTACGCGGCGGGCAGCCCGTGGGTGCCGGAGGTGGAACCGATCGCCCTTGACCTCGTCAAGGCCCGCGACCTGGTGGCGGAGGCTGGCTATGGCGATGGGGTGACGGTCAAGGTGGCGATGACCAACGTCGCTCCCGTTCCCAAGGTGTCCGAGGCCGTCGCCGCCGACTTGGCGCAAATCGGCATCGAGCTCGATATCCGCGGCTACGACGACCCGCCGTGGTGGCCGCTCATCTACCTGGACACCTTCTGGCAGGGGGCCTTCCAGGGGATGGGTCCGCGGGCCCACCCCGATATCCTGTTCCGCCGCGAGTTCATGACGGGTGGCTCGTTCAACGCGGTGGGCTATGGCAATGCCGAGCTCGACGGGATGATCCGCGACGCGCGGGTCACCGTCGACGAGGCGGAGCAGGCGCGGCTCTATCGCGACGCCCAGAAAATCCTCCTCCGGGACATGCCCTACCTGCCGCTTTACGCCAACGACGCCCTGGCCGGGTGGCGCCCCGGAATCGTGGGGTTCCGGCCCCATCCCCTCGGCTACTGGGATTTGACCGAGGCCGCCGCCGCCGACTGGGCATGACCGTGGGTCGCGACTACGTGGGCTACGGGGCCGCGCCGCCCCGGCCCGAGTGGCCGGGGGATGCCCGCATCGCCGTGCAGATCGTGATGAACTACGAGGAAGGCTCGGAATACTCCATCGACGACGGCGATGGCTTCACCGAGGTGGAATTGACCGAGAGCGCCAGCTCGGTGCCCCGAGGCACCCGCGACCTCGCCGCCGAGTCCGTCTATGAGTTCGGCAGCCGGGTCGGCTTCTGGCGCCTGATGCGACTGTTCGCCGAGCGGGACGTGCCGATCACGGTATTCGGCTGCGCGCTGGCCCTGGAGCGCCACCCGGAAGCGGCCACCGCCATCGTCGCCGCCAACCACGACATCTGCTGCCATGGCTGGCGCTGGGAAAAGCACTGGCTGCTGAACGAGGCGAAGGAGCGCGAACATATCCACAAGGCCGTCGCTTCCCTGCGGGAGACGACCGGGCACCGGCCGCTGGGTTGGTACTGCCGCTACGGTGCCAGCGAGAACACCCGCCGGCTGCTGGTCGAGGAAGGCGGGTTCCTCTACGACAGCGACGCCTACAACGACGAGCTTCCCTACTGGGTGGCGGTGGGCGGCAAGCCGCACCTGGTGGTCCCCTATACGGCCGACGTCAACGACACCAAGTTCGTGCGCGGCGGCTTCGCCACCGGCGAGGACTATTTCACCTACGTCCGCGACACCTTCGACTTCCTCTATGAAGAGGGCAAGACGAGCCCGAAGATGATGTCCATCGGGCTGCACATGCGCCTGATCGGCCGGCCCGGCCGGACAGCGGCCCTGGGCCGCGTTCTCGATCACATCCGCGGTCACGAGCGGGTGTGGATCTGCCGTCGCGAAGACATCGCCCGTCACTGGATCGACCGCCATCCCCATGGTTTCTGAGATCCCGAAAATGGAGTCTCCCATGAGTGGCGCCGATATCGACCCGGTCACCGTCGAGATTATCCAGAACAAGCTCAACAGCTTCATCCGCGAAATGCGGGGCGCCATCATCCGCACCGCGTTCGGCCCCATCATCTGGGAGTCCCACGACTTCTCTTGTGGACTGCTGGCCCCGGACGGCGAGCTGGTGGCCCTATCGGACGACAATCCCGTCCACATCGTGCCGACCATTTACTCCGTGCCCGCCGTGCAGGAGCGCTTCGGCGATGCCATTGCCCCCGGCGACATCTTCCTGCTCAACGACCCCTACCGGTTGGGAACCCACCTCAACGACATCGCGCATATGTGTCCCTTTTTCGTCGACAACCGCCTGACGTTCTGGATTGTCGTGCGTGTCCACTACCCGGACGTCGGCGGCATGGCGGCGGGCAGCATCACGCCGGATTCAACCGAGATCTACCAGGAGGGAATGTTCATTCCGCCGGTGAAAGTCTACGACGCCGGCGAGGTGAACGAGGGCTTCCTCGACCTTTTCTTCGCCAACGTGCGGGTCGCGGACGAACGCCGCGGCGACTTTATGGCCGTCATCGGCGCTTTGTGGACGGCGCAGAAGAGGCTTCAGGAGATCGTCGGGTCCTTCGGGCCCGAGAAAATCGTCCGTGCCCACCAGATCTCCCGGGATCGCGCGCAACGACGCATGGAGGAAGCGATCGGCAGGCTGCCCGAAGGGACCTACGGCTATGAGCTTAACCTGGATTCGAACGGCGTCGAACCCGGTTGGGTGCCGCTCCGGGTGGATGTGGTGGTCAAGCACGATCCGGTACCAAAGCTGACAGTCGATTTCCGGGACAACGGTCCGGGGGTTCCCGGTCCCATGAACGGCGCCCCGGCCACGGCGGCATGCGCCGCGGTCACCGCGATCAAGGCCTTTCTCGACCCGACATCGCAAATCAACGGCGGCACCTTCCGGCCGATCGAAATCGTCACCGAACCCGATACCATCTTCGAATCCCGGTCGCCGGCGGCCATGTGCGGCTCGCTGGATCTGGGCTACCGGGTCATCGGGCTGGTCATGGGAGCCCTTGGATCGATCCGCCCGGAGGATGCCATCGGCGACTACGTGGGGCCGTCCCACCAGTACCTGGCCTTCTGGGACCCGGAGCGGGAGCGCCACTACGTCTTCTACGAGATGCCGATCGGCGGCACGGGGGCGATCGCGGACCACGACGGCGGCGACGCGGTGGCCGGCTTCGAACGGGGCGACTTTCCCCGAATAAGCTCGGTCGAGGTGTGGGAGCGCCAGGTTCCCTTCATCGCCGAGGAGACGACCTTGCTCGCCGACAGCGGCGGCGCCGGCAAGTTCCGCGGCGGCCTCGGCATGCGCCGCGGGTGGCGGATGCTGGCCGATAGCGGCACGGTCACCGATCTGTCGGAGCCCAGCTTCGTGCCCGCCTACGGTGTCCTCGGCGGGCAAAGCGGGACGCCGAGCACCTGTCGCGTACGTCGCGGCAAGAAGTCCCTATGGCCGGGCGGCGAGACCGGCACCGGCAAGGCGACCCGCTTCCCGCTCCGCAAGGGGGATGTGGTCCAGTACGAAAAATGGGGTGCGGGGGGCTATGGCGACCCCGTCGAGCGTGACCCCCGGCGTGTCGTGGAGGACGTCCATGCCGGATACGTTTCCCGGGACGCGGCCCGCGACGTCTACGGCGTGGTCGTCGATGGCGGCGTCGTCGACGTTCCCGCCACCAAGAAGCGCCGCCGGCAGTTGTCTTCGCAACGGGTATTCGTTGAGGTTCAGGAGCAAGGGACCGATTCCACCGTGTCCGGCTACCGCGCGTGGGAGATCAGCCCGGAAACGGCGTCCCGCCTCCGGGTCGAGGGCGGTCATGTCCTCGAATGCATCAGCGACGGAAGGGCGCCCCTACGGGGGGTGGCGCGAATCAATGCCCAGCTTCCCACCAGCCAACTCCCACCGGTCCCGTCGGCAGGAAGATCTTGGGCCGGCGGCAGGGAGAAAAGGTACGGTTGAGAGCGGTCGCCAACGTTCTCTATCCCACGGTTTGACCAGGCGAGAATATGACATGGTGATGTTTGGCGTCGACGTCGGGGGCACCTTTACCGACGTCATTGCCTTCGACGAGGACACGGGGCGAATTTGGGGTGCGAAGGTGCCCTCGACCCCGACCAACCAGGCCGTCGGCTTCCTCCGCGGGCTGGAGGCGGTCGGGGTCCCCCTGGAGCAGGTGAGCAGGGGCCTCCACGGGACGACGGTGGCCACCAACGCCGCTATCGAGCGCAACGGCGCCCCGACGGTTGGGGTCTATACCAAGGGATTCCGCGACGTGCTCGCGGTTGGCACGGGCCAGCGGTTCACCGGTGGCCTGTTCGATCCGAGATTCCACAAGGCGCCGCCGCTCATCGGGCGCCCATGGCGACTGGAGGTGGACGAGCGGATGACCTTCAAGGGGGAAAGTCTGAAGGCTCCCGACGACGCGGCCCTGGAGGACGTCATCCGCCATGTCGAGACCCACGATGCCCGCGCCATCGCCGTCTGCTTCCTCCATTCCTACGTCAACGACGCCCACGAGCGGGCGGTGGTGGATATCCTGCGCCGGCGGCTGCCCGACCGCTTCGTCTGCGGTTCCGCCGAGGTGCTGCCCCAGATCCGAGAGTACGAGCGATTTACCACCGCCGCCTTCAATGCCTACCTGGGCCCGGGGATGGAGCGTTACCTGGGTCGCCTCGGCCAGGAGCTGCGCGACAAGGGCCTCGACCAAGACTTGCTCATCATGACCAACAACGGCGGCGTGGCCTCGGCCGGGCAGATTGCGCAGTTCCCGGTGACCGCGGTGCTCTCGGGTCCCGCCGGCGGCATCGCGGCCGGTATTCACCTGTCGCGGCAGATGGGTTTCGAGAATTTCATCACCTACGACATGGGGGGCACCAGCACCGACGTTTGCCTTGTGCGGGATCGCCAGCCCAGCATGGCCACCCAGCGCATCGTCAGCGGTCTGCCGCTCAAGGTGCCGCAGCTCGAAATCAACACGGTCGGGGCCGGCGGCGGAAGCATCGGCTGGATCGACACGGACGGCCGCTTCGCCGTGGGGCCAAAAAGCGCCGGAGCGGAACCGGGACCGGCTTGCTACGACCTGGGCGGCGAGGAGGCGACGGTCACCGACGCCAACCTGGTTCTCAACCGGATCAGTGCCGACACCCGGCTGGGCGGTTTCCTGGCCCTCAAGAAGGACAAGGCGGAAGCGGCCGTCGCCCGCGTCGCCGAAGGGCTCGGTTCCGGCGATCTTCGTTTCGTCGCCGAGGGTATCCTCCGCATCGCCGAGTCGAACATGAGCGGCGCCATCCGCGAGATCTCCGTCGAGCGGGGCGAGGATCCGCGGGCGTTCACCCTGATCGCCTTTGGCGGCGCCGGTCCCATGCACGGATGCGCGGTCGCCCAGGAGGTGGGGATGGGGCGCGTGATCTCGCCCAATTTTCCCGGCAACTTCTCCGCCTTCGGGCTGCTTACCTCCGATCTTCGCCACGAGCTCATACGCACCCATTTGACGCTGCTCGACGATGCGGACATGGACGCCGTGGGGCAGCGCCTTGGCGACATGATCGCCGAAGGCCAGGCCCTGCTGGCGGCCGAAGGGGTGACCGAAGCCGATCGGGTGATCGTCTGTTCCCTGGGCATTCGCTATGAAGGCCAGGCGCACGAACTGTTCGTCGAAGTGACGCCCGGTTCCCTCGACCGCGAAGCGATCGCCAGGACCTTCGTTCAACGCTATTTCGAAGCCTGGTCCTACTCGCCCCACGGGCCGCCCCCCGCAGCTGGTGACCCTGCGCCTGACCGCGGTGGGCCGGGCGCCGCAGCTCTCCTTCCCCGTGCTCGACGGCGACGGACGCGGGCTGGAGCAGGCCGACATGGGCCGGCGGATGGTGTATTTCGCCGGCGCCGAGTGCGAGGCCCCGGTCTACAAGCGGGCGCTGCTGGCACCAGATTCTCATCTGCGAGGTCCCGCCATCATCGAGGAGGAAGGCTCGACGAC
The DNA here is from genome assembly GCA_965247705.1 of Rhodospirillales bacterium. Taxonomy (GTDB): domain Bacteria; phylum Pseudomonadota; class Alphaproteobacteria; order Rhodospirillales; family CAMCUA01; genus CBDFHV01. The sequence goes on from CBDFHV010000085.1 coordinate 212,298, forward strand.
GGTCGTGTTCCCCGACTGGGACACCCGCGTCGACGACGTCGGCAACATCATTCTCGACCTGCGTTGAGGGATTCGCGCTAACCTCAACGGCATACGGCGTCCCGGGGACGCGCCCCGCCAAGCGAGGAGAAGAAGATGACCGATTATCCGTTTTCCTTCGTGCCGCTGCCCGAACGCAGCAATGTAAAGCCACGCCAGAACGGCCGCACCATGGTCATCGATTGGGGACTCGATCCCGTGCGGATCGAGGGCCTGATGCGGGTGTCCGGCAACTACATCGACATCATCAAGATCCCCATTGGCACGGCGCGACTCTACGACGAGGTGCTGCTGAAGGAGAAGTTCGACGTCTATCACCGCCACAGGGTGCAGACGTTCGTCGGCGGCGGCTTCATCGAGCACGTGTACGCGACCGAGGGGCTCAAGTCCTTGGGCCGCATGTTCGAGGAGACCAAGCGGGTCGGCTTCGACATCCTGGAAATCTCCGACAACTACGTGCCCCTGAGCAAGCAGGAGCGCCAGACCCAGATTCGGATGGCCATCCAGCAGGGCCTTACCGTCTTCGGCGAGGTCGGCTCCAAGCACGAACGGTCCGACGCCGAAACCCTGATCCACCAGGCCGAGGAATGCCTGGAGGCCGGCGCCGTGGCGGTCATGTTGGAGGGCGCCGAGTTGGTCGAGGACGGCGAGATCAACCGCAAGCTGTTCAAGGGCATCGCCGCCGGGCTGGACCTGACCAAGGTGATGATCGAGGTGCCGGGGCCGTGGATCAGCGGCGTCACCTGGTCCATGGTCCAGGACCTGGCCAAGCTGCTGATCGCCGAGGTCGGCCCCGACGTCAACCTGGGCAACGTGGTGCCCGACGACATCATTCACATCGAGGCCCTGCGGGTCGGCCTGGGGGTCGTACAGCCCACCGTCAAGACCGCCACGGACTGATCCAAATCACCGCCAGGAGAGACCGCCATGAAAGTCACGCTGCTGGGCACCGGAACGCCGACGCCGTCGCTGAAACGGCAAAGCTCGGGCTATCTCATCGAGGTCGGCGACGACACCATCGTCATGGACCACGGGGCCGGCGCCCACCATCGCCTGATGGAGAGCGGGCACATGTCGACCGATGTGACCCACGTGTTCCTGTCCCATCTCCATTACGACCACTGCCTGGATTATCCACGCCTGGTGCTGCAGCGCTGGGACGTCGGCGCCAACCTGGTGCCGGACTTGAAGGTGTTCGGCCCGCCGCCCCTGGCGCGCATGACCGAGCAGTTGTTCGGCGACGGTGGCGTGTTCGATCCGGACATCACCGCGCGGGTCAAGCACCAGGGCAGCATCGACATCTTCGAGGCCCGGGGCGGCACCGCCCCGCGCCCGCGCCCGGCGCCGGAGGTCACGGAAATCCGGCCCGGCGATGTGATCGACGGAAAGGGCTGGAAGATCACCGTCGGCGAGGCTTCCCATGTCCAGCCCTACCTGGAATGCTACGGCTTCCGCCTCGATACGGACGAGGGGTCGCTCTGCTACTCCGGCGACAGCGGCGCGGTGTGCCCGGATATCGTCAAGCTGGCCACCGGCGTCGACGTGCTGATCCACATGGTCCACTACCGCACCGGCACCGAGCCGACGACAATCTACCGCGCCGTCTGCGGCAACCACATCGACACCGCCGAGGTCGCCAAGCAGGCCGGCTGCAAGACCCTGGTGATGACCCACATGCTGGAGCAGATCGACCAGCCCGGCATCCGCGAAGAAATCCTGCGCGAGATGATGGCGATCTACGACGGCAACATCATCTGGGGCGAGGACCTGATGGAAATCCCCATCGGCGGCCCGCACATGGCGAAGATGGAGTAGGCGCGCGGGCTGGTTCCGCCAATGGGTGAAACGCGCTACGGCAATTCGGCGACGACGTCGCGGCGGAACTGTTCCTGAAGTGTCAGGACCATCAGCGCCAACTGGGCGGTGTCCGCGTTCGACCAGCCGCTGGTGACGGTGCCGTCCTTCCATCGGACCGAAAGGGCGACAGCATCGATCTGCTCCACGTTCTCCAGTCCACTGGCGAATATCTCGGCCGGGGTCGTGCCGTGCAGACTTACAACGTTGCTCAAAGTCTTGCTCCCATGGACATCAAGCTGACCGGTCAGCCCATGGAACCATGGCGGGCGTCGGTTTCAAAATCCAGACCGGATCCTCGTTTGCCCGGCGTCAGGCGACCGTGTCTGGGTCGAGGGGATAGATGGGGCGCCGCAGTTTCTTGAACGGGAACTGGCTGTAGTCGGAGCTGGTCACGCCGACGCCGTCGCATTCGATGACGCCACGGGCGATGGGCAGGAAGGCGCCCCGGTAGTGGATGCGGGACTTGAGCACCAGGAACCGCTTCTGCGTCGGTTCGATGCCGACGCTGCGGAAGGCGCCCAGATCCCACGGTTCGAACTGGCGTTCGGTCACGACGATCTGCACCGGGCCCGTATCGAGGGCGACGCTGCGGCCCATCCTGGCGCGCATGCCCGTATAGACGGGGCCGCGGACCGTGAACTCGCCATCGGAGATGGTGCGCACCATGCCCGTCACCTCGAGGGGCTCGCCCACCAGCCTGATGGCCGGCATGTCCCGCTTGCCGCCGATCTTGAGGGTGATTTGCGCGCCGACCCCGGCGGCGATCATCTGGCCCACCGCCTCGGGATCGTTGATGCTGAAGAGGGCCACGTCTTCCAGCCCCTGTTTCATGACCTCCCGCAACACCGCCGTGGTGTCCTGGGTACCGCCGGAGGCGGCGTTATCCCCATGGTCGATCAGCAGCACCGGGCCTTCGGTCCGTACTTTGGCTTTGGCGACGGATTCGCTTAGGGGCTCGGCGTGATAGACGAAATCCGCCCGCCGCTCCCAAGCGGCGTCGAGCATGCGATCGCATGCCCGTTGGGCACCTTCGAGATCGTTGTCGGTCACCACGACAACACTGAGGCCGGCTTCATGCATGTCGGCGAGGGGAAAGCCGCCGAACACGCTGGCGGCGAGCGCTCCTCCGGCTTCCGCCTCGAGGGTCATCTCGATCAGGTCCTTCATCGGCGGGGCGTCGGTTCCCATGCGGAGCGTATGGGGCAGCATGGGCCGGTTGCCCCAGGCCATGGTCGGGCGAACCTCGCCTTTCAGCGCACGCAGCAGAATGCCGCCGACCCGCGCCCCGGTGTCGTACATGTCGATATGCGGGTAGGTCTTGTAGCCGAAGATTTCGCTGCAGTTGCCGACCATCGCCTCGGTCATGTTGGCATGGAGGTCCAGGCCGACGGCGATGGGCAAATCCGGCGCCAGTGCCCGAATTCGCTCCAGCAGGGTCCCTTCGCCATCGTCGCTGGACTCGCTGACCATGGCCCCATGGAGGTCGAGAAACAGGGCATCGCAGCCAACCCGCACGGCGGTCAGGATCGCCTCGCACATGTGTTCATAGGCATCGTGGCCGACGGGGCCGCTGGGCAGGCCGAGGGCGGCGATGGGGGCCACCACTTCGGCGCCCACGTCCCGCGCAAGGTCGAGGAAGGCGGCCATGATGGTGTTGGTGCCGGTGACGGTGGCGATGGCGTCCTCTCCGTGGGACGGCCCGCCGCCGCCGAAGGACCTGAAATGATCGAGGGGCGTCGGCACGGGCGAGAATGTGTTGGTCTCGTGTTTCATCATCGCGGCGACAAAGCGCATCGGCCTATCTCCCCTGACTTTCTTGAATGCCGACACGTCCGGCCGTCATGCGAATTTTCCGCGGGCGACCTTGGTGCGACCGCCCTTCATCACCACGCCGATGCGGTCCTTGTCCTGGAGCACCCCGATATCCTTCAGGGGATCGCCGTCGACCAGCAGCAGGTCGGCCCACTTGCCTGGCGTCAGGGTGCCGAGATCGTCGGCCAGACCCAGGGCTTCGGCGGCGTTGCGGGTGCTGGCCACGATGGCGTCCATCTCGCTCATGCCATGGCCCACCATCAGCGCGATCTCGTCCGCATTGTCCCCATGAATGACGACCCGGAAGGTATCGGAACCGTTGGCGATTCTGATGCCGGCGGACAGCAGGCGTTGAAACGTCTTGGCGGCCACTTCGCCGGTGCGGCGGATTTGATCCACCGAGTCGGCGCTGTCGAACTCGGCGCGCCGCGCCAGACCCCGTTCGGAAAACAGGCTGAGGGTGGGAACGGCGAATATCTCCCGCTCGGCCATCACCCCCAGCCCCTCGTCGTCGATGTCGATCAGGTGTTCCAGGGTGTCGCAGCCGGCCCGGGCGGCGGCGAGAATGGTTTCGGGCGAGCTGACGTGTGCCGCCACCCGCTTGCCGTAGCGGTGGGCCTCGTCGCAGATGGCGGCGAGCTCTTCGCCCGTGTAGTTGGGCCACCACGACCGTTCCACCACGCCACCCCAGCCGGAGGCGAAGACCTTGATGAAGTCGGCCTCTTGCCCGATCAGCTTGCGGACCCGCCGGCGCACATCCCAGGGGCCGTCGGCGGCGCCTTGCTCGGTGTTGACCCACGGGGTCAGGCGGCCAAGCCCGCTGAGTTCCAGATGGCTTGCCGTTTGCGCGACAACGCCGCCGGCGAGCACGCGCGGCCCCTCCACCAGACCCATGTCGATGGCGCGGCGCAGGGAGATCATCTCGATGTTGTCCCAATTGAAGAAGCCGCCCATGTCGCGCAGGGTCGTGAACCCGGCCTCCAGGCATAAATTCGCGTTCTTGAGTCCGCACAGGGCGAGGAACGGCGGCGGCGCCATGAGCACCGACAGCATGAGGTTGGCGTCCGCCGGATATCGCGGCACGCTGAGGTGTACGTGGCAATCGATGAGGCCGGGAAGAACGGTCATCCCGGCGGCGTCGAGGATTGCCGCCTCGGGCGGCACCGCGACGTCCTCCGCGCGACCCGCCAGATCCACCCGGCCGTCGCGAACCAGGACGACGCTGTCGTCGATGGGCGTCGCCCCGGTACCATCCACCAGCCGGCCGCCGACGACGGCAAATAGGTCGCTCATCCGTTGATCCTTTGCCGATGAGTGCGCGCCCGAGTCATGTGTCGCCCCTTTACGAGGCCCGCGGCAGGGGAAGCATGGACTCGGCCTGCCAAACGAGCTGCACCGTATCGCCCCGCTGGAACAAGGCGCGGTCCTCGGCGTTCAGTTCCTTGACCTGAAGGGTGACGCCGAATTCCACATCGACCAGATAGACGATGGTCTCGCCGACGAAGATCGCCTCCCGGATGCGGCCTTCCACGGCGTTGCTGGAAGCCGGCGCCGCGGCGTTCGCCGGCAGGATGCGGATACGTTCCGGCCGCAATGAGACGACGATGGTGCTGTTCGCCTCAAGTCCAGGGACTTGGACGATCCGAAATCCACGGTCGGTCATGAACGCGCCGTTCGAGTCCGCTTCGCTAACCCGCTCCTCCCACAGATTGGTCTGGCCGATGAATTCGGACACCAGCACCGAGGCGGGACGCTCGTAGATCTCGCGCGGCGAGCCGACCTGTTCGAAGACCTGGCGGCGCGCGCTCATCACCGCCATGCGGTCCGACATGGTCAGGGCTTCCTCTTGATCGTGGGTGACGAAGACGGTGGTCACGCCGAGTGTCTTCTGCAGTTCGACCAGCTTGATCTGCATCGCTTGTCGCAGCTGCTTGTCGAGGGCGCCGAGGGGTTCGTCCAGCAATAAGACGTCGGGCTCGATAACCAGGGCGCGGGCCAGGGCCACCCGTTGTTGCTGGCCGCCGGAAAGTTGGCTGGGACGCCGATGGCCGAGGTCCGGAAGCTCCACCAATTGAAGGGCCCTCTGCACCCGGTCGCCGATCTCCGATTTGTGCACACTGCGGGCGCGCAGCCCGAAGGCGACGTTCTCGAACACGTCCATGTGGGGAAAGACGGCATAGTTCTGAAACACGAAGCCGATGTTGCGGCGCTCCGGCGGAATGCCAAGCATCGATCGGCCGGCGACGATCACATCCCCTTCGCTGGGCTCCTCGAAGCCGGCAATCATTTTCAGGATGGTGGACTTGCCGCACCCCGACGGGCCGAGCAGGGAAAAGAACTCTCCCTGGTGGATGGCGATGTCGATGCGGTTGACGCCGGTGACGGAACCATAGGACTTGCTGAGGCCGCGCAGCTCTATCTGGACGGGCGGCGCCTCCCGTCCTTCGGCGGGTTGGCTAGGAATCATCGGATTCAGCCCGGCCCACCAGCACGGCTTCGCGGCCGCCGATCAGAATGGCGATCAGGATGGTCGCCACAGCGGCCAGGAAGACGATGGCGGCAAGGGCATTGACCACCGGGGAAGGCTCGTAGGAGAGCAGGGAGTAAATGTAGATCGGCAACGTATTGAACCCGTTTCCGGTGAGGAAGAAGGCCAGGATCAGCTCGTTGAACGAGATCGCGAAGGCGACGATACCGCCCGACAGCAAGGCCGGCAAAATATGCGGCAGCACGATGCGCCGAAACGTCAGCCAGGTCCCGGCGCCAAGGCTGCGCGCGGCGTCCTCCAAATTGGGATCCAGAGAGTGGTAGCGGGCGGCGACCAGCAGGATGACGTAAGGCACCGTGTAAAGCACATGGCCGACGACCACGGTGATGGCGCCCATGGGAACCGACAGCGCCACCAGGAGGATCAACAGCGCGATGCCCCAGATCAGATTGGGGATCAACAGCGGCAAGACCAGAAGGCCCTCGGCCAGACTCTTGAACCGAAACCGCCAGCGATGCAGGGCGAAAGCGACCGAACCGCCGACCAGAACGGCCATGACCATGGTCGGAAAGCCGACCAGGAGCGAGTTGCGGACCGCCTCCATCGCCTCTGGCCGCTCCCACAATTCCACGTACCAGTCCAGGGTGAAGCCACGGAGGGGAAAGTTCCAGAACTTGGACGAATTGAACGAGAACACGACCACCAGGATGGCCGGCGCGAACAGGAATACATAGACCAGGGTCAGATAGGTAAGGCCGAGCCAGCCGACTTGCCGTTTCATCAGTGAAACGCCCCCGACAGCCGGCTCCGCGCCCAGGTCAGGAGGCCGAGCGCACCGAGCAGCAGAATCAACAGGACAATGGCCAGCGCCGATCCCAGCGCCCAGTTCGATGCCTCGCCGAACTGGGACGCGATGACGTTGCCGACCATCAGGCTGCGGGTGCCGCCCACCAGTTGGGGGACGATGAAGGTGCCGGCGACGGGCATGAAAACGAAAATGACGCCGGCGATGACACCGGGCAGGGACAGGGGCACAACGATGCGCCAGAAAGTGTACCAGCGACCGGCGCCGAGGCTGCGCGAGGCGAGGATCAGGTTGAGGTCCAGCCGCTCCAAGGTCATGTAGATCGGCAGGATCATCAGCGGCAGGAACAGGTTGACCTCGGTGATGACCACCGCCGGCAGGTTGAAGGCGAAGAACGCCACCGGGTCGTCGACGATACCAAGCCCCAGAAGCGCCCGGTTGATGACCCCGTTGTTGCCAAAGAGGATGTACCAGCCGAACACGCGCACGATGTAGGACGCCCACCAGGGAAGAACCAGCAGCACCAGGAGCAGGTTGCGCCGATGCTCCGGCGCCCGCGCGATGATCCAGGCAGCGGGGAATCCGATCAGGACGGCAAGGACGCTAACCAGGCCGGCAACGTACAGGCTGCGAAGGAGGACCTTGGCATAAAGGGCGTTGTCGAGCAGGGTGACGTAGTTGTCCGTGGTCCAAATCAGGCTCAGCCGCAGGTTCTCCGAAGTGGCGAAGCTGTAGCGCAGCATCAACAGCATCGGCACGGCGAACACGAACAGATAGAAACCCGCGGCCGGCGAACTCAACAGAACTCGTGTCATGGTCGCCAGACGTTGCACGGCCAATCACTTCATGCTGTGGGATGCGGTCTGCGGGGAGAAAAGCATTCCGGCAGCCCCGCCGAGGCAGGACTGCCGGAATCAACGTCGGCGCCGTATGGACTCAGGCCACCTTCACCTCGTTCCACAACGTGTTGATGCGTTGCGGATTGGCGGCCTGGTTCCAAAACACCATGCTGTCCAAAAGCTTCGGGTCTTCCAACATGAGGATCTTGCGCCGCTCTTCCGGCAGCGCATCCATGATCTGCATGTTGGCGACCGGATAGCGGGTGGCGAGGGCATTCTGGTAGACCTCCCCGGTCAAGTAGTCCAGGAACTCATAGGCCGCGTCCTTGTTCTTGCTCGTCTTGACGATGCAGCTGCTGGTGCACCAGCCTTGGGCGCCTTCCTTGGGGGCGATCATGCGGAAGGGCAGGCCTTCCTTGCGGACCGTCTCGAGGATCGACAGGCGGCCGAGGCTGAGCCAGATCTCGCCACCGGCCATCAGACGGCCGCCTTCGGCCGCGGTGCTCCAGTACTTGGCGACCACATCCTTCTGCTCGATGAGCTTCGCCTTGATGGCGTCGTACTGCTGGTCGGTAAAGTCGATGGGGTTCTTCTTCAAGCCATCGGTGAATCCCAACACCTGGGCCCCCACCAGCACCATCTCGTAACCGTAGTCGATGGCACCGATCCGACCCTTGTATTCCTTGTCCCACAGCGCCAGCCAGGAATCCTGCGGTTTCACCTTGTCGGTCCGATACATCAGGCCTTCGGGGCCCCACAAGGTTGGCACGCCAATCACCTTGCCCGGCATGCCGGTCTGAATGAAACTGCCGGTCTTGAACGCGGGATAGACGGCGCCCCAATGCTTCAGCCGGCTGACGTCCACGGGTTCGAGCAAGCCGTCGGCGAACAGCTGCTGGGTGCTGCTGCTCGGCACGTTGACGACGTCCATGTCGGAACCGCCGGTGGCCTTCAGCTTGCCGACCATTTGATCGACGGTGCCGAAGTTCTGAAGCCGAAGCTCGATTCCCGATTGCTTCGGAAACTCCCCGGTCAGCTTGCGATCGGTCAGGGTCGCGTAGGAGAAAAATGTGACATGGCCTTTGCTCTGGGCCCGCGCCGGCGGCAACACCAGCATCGTCGAAGCCGCCGCCGTAGCGCCCAGGAATTGACGCCGACCCAGCCTGCGCCCTGCCTGATCTCGATTGGTCATGTGGAGGCCTCCCCTTCCAAGTGTTGCGGAAGCACCAAGCTAGTGGAGATCGACGATCCCAGCAACAGGGCGCCGGTCGGTTCCCGGGGGTGCCACCGTCCTGGTGGCCGCCCTCCTATTCCCGCGCAGAGTGAGGAAAGCAAACCATGAAATGGCAAAGAACGATCACCGTGGTGGATGCCCACGCCGAGGGCGAGGTCGGCCGGGTCGTCGTCGGCGGTGTGCTGCCGCCCCCGGGTCGGACGATGTTCGACAAAATGCGTCACCTGGAGACCGAGGCGGACTGGTTGCGCCAGTTCCTGCTCAGCGAACCCCGCGGCGGCGGAATCTGGTGCGCCAACCTGGTCGTGCCGCCGACCGTGCCGGAAGCCGACGTGGGCTTCATCATCATGTTGGTCAACGGATACGCGCCCATGTCGGGCTCCAACACCATCTGCACCGCCACGGTGCTGCTGGAGACCGGAATGGTTCCCATGATCGAGCCCGAGACCCGGTTCGTTCTCGAGGCGCCGGGCGGCCTCGTGAGAGTCCGGGCGCGGTGTCGCGACGGCCGCTGCGAACGGATCGAGTTCACCAACGTGCCCTGTTTCGTGTTCCACCTCGATCACCCGCTCGAGGTGGAAGGGGTGGGCACGATCCCAGTCGACGTTGCCTACGGCGGCGTGGTGTTTGCCTTCGCCAACGCCCACGCCCTCGGCTTCGCCATCAAGCCCGACGAGGCGCGGGACCTGGCCGCCATGGGCGAGCGCATCATCGCCGCCGCGGCCGAGCAGATCGAGGCCGTGCACCCCGAGAACCCGAAAATCCACACCGTCTCCATGGCGGCCATCGCCGCTCCCATTGTCGACGCCGGGTACGGGCGCAAGCGGGGCCGCAACGCGATCGTTCCCCGGCCGCCGCCCTATCACATTGACCGCTGTCCCACCGGCACGGCGACCTCGGCGCGGCTCGCCATCATGCACGCCCGCGGCCAGATCAAGCCCGGCGAGACGTTCGAGAACCGCTCGATCATCGATTCCCGCTTCGAAGCCGAGATCGTCGGCATCACCGAGGTGGGCGGTATCCCCGCGGTCACGACGACCGTCGCCGGGCGCGGTTGGATCACCGGCATCCATCAGTACGGCCTCGACCCCACGGATCCGTACCCCGACGGGTTTCGCCTCGACGAGGGCGCGCTCCGTTGAGAACGTGGAGGATACCAGTGGACCGGTCGATACTAATGGCTATATCGAGGGATGACCGATGGCTATACTGATCGTTGAGAAGAATATCCGCAACGGCAGGTCAGGCTGGTATCGGCTGTGGGCGAGGTGTGGCGCGCAGCTGCCGAAAGGTTGGGTTTGCACGTGCGGAACAGACACGGCATCACGACGTAACAATTGGGAGGATGACTTATGAAACGATTGCTCGCCGGCCTCGTATCCGGCGTTGTCGCGGCCACCCTGTGGGGCGCGGCCTCGGCGGACGACCTCACCATGGTGGTCAAGACGGAAACCAGCTCCATCGACCCCCATTGGCAGACGTTGATCGTCAACATCCAGATCGACCGCCACTTCTTCGACCACTTGGTCGAATTCGGCAACAACATGGAGATAGAGGCTGGACTCGCGACGTCGTGGAAGGCGGTCAACGATAAGACGTGGGAGTTCAAATTGCGCGAAGGCGTCAAGTGGCACGACGGTTCGCCGTTCACCGCCGATGATGTCGTCTTTACTTGGGACCGCATGCAGAATGTACCGAACGCCCCCAATCCGTTTGGCCAATATGTCCGCGGCAAGAAGATCGAAAAGGTCGATGACCACACCATCCGCGTGTCGACGGAGGCACCGTACCCGTTGATGCTGACGGACGTGGCGCAGTTCGCGATCGTCTCCAAGAAAAACGGCGAGGGCGCGTCGACCGCCGATTACAACTCCGGCAAGGCGACCATCGGCACCGGGCCGTACAAGTTCGTCGAATACGTGCCCGGCGATCGGATCGTGATGGAAGCCAACGCCGATTACTGGCGCGGCAAGCCGAAGTGGGACAAAGTGACCATCAAGCCCATCAAGGCAGGCCCGGCCCGGGTCGCGGCGCTCAGGGCAGGCGACGTGGACCTCATCGACTTCGTGCCGCCGGCCGATATCAATACGTTGAAGAAGGATTCCAAAGTCGCCGTGTGGCAAGGCCCGTCCAATCGTCCGGTCTTCTTGCACCTGGACAGCAATCGGGACCTGTCGCCCAGCATCATGGACAATGACGGCAAGCCCATGTGGCCGAATCCGACGCGCGACTGGCGGGTGAGAAAGGCGATCTCCCTGGCGGTCAACCAGGAAGCCATCGTCGACAAGGTGATGGAGGGCAACGCCATCCTCGCCACGCAGTTGGTGCCGCCAGGGTTCTTTGGCTACAACGAAGACCTGAAGCCCGGCGAGCACGATGTGGCACGGGCCAAGAAACTGTTGGCGGAGGCCGGCTACGCGGACGGGTTCCAGGTCACCCTCAATGGCACCCATGACCGCTACATCAACGACAAGCAGATCGTCGAGGCGGTGGCGCAGATGGTGTCGCAGATCGGCATCAAGGTGAAGGTCCGGACCCACCCGGTCGCCACCTATTACACCACCGCCAACACGCGGGCGTTCAGCTTCTGGCTGGGCTCGCACAGCGTCGCCACCGGCGAGCCCTCGGCCCAGCTCAACCATCTCATCCATACGACCTGGCCGGGCACGCCGTACTGCTGCACGCCGCGCGGCTACTCCAACCCGCGGGTGGACGATCTGATCGAAAAGGGCATGGTGACCGTCGTCGACGCCGAGCGTGAAAAACTGTTCAAGGAAGCGATCGGTATCGCCGTCCGGGATATCGCCATCATCCCGCTGCATTATCAACTTAATACCTGGGCCAGCCGCCCGGGCATCAAGTACACCACGCGAATCGACGAAATGACGCTGGCGAAAAACGTGTCGAAGAACTAGTCGCCGACGTCGCCGGTGATTGCGGGCAGCCTTTTCGAGCATAGGCTGCCCGTCGTCGTCCCTGCGGTAGCAAGGGGCTTTGGGAGAACGGTTTGATACGGAGCCCGTATGAACCCGTTCTCCTGGGGCAACTGAGTTGAGGTCATTCTGACGACCGCCGCCACCTTCCCGTCACCTCCGCGCAGGCGGGGGTCCATGGGACCGCCGGACGTGGACCCCCATCTGCGCGGGGGCGACGGATGGGTTGTGACGGCTGCCGGCCCGTCACGGCATTCAAGACTCATTCAAGCGAAACTCGAATGAGCGTCTTCATTGTCCGGCGCCTGCTGCAAAGCGTCGTGGTGGTTCTCATCATGACGCTGATTGTTTTTTTCGGCGTCATGGTCATCGGCAACCCGGTCGACATCCTCGTCGGCCAGGACTGTGACGGCCCGTGCCGCGAGATGATGGTCCGCGCCCTGGGCATGCACCTGCCCTTGCACGAACAGTATTTCCTCTTCCTCAAGAACGCGCTAAAGGGCGAACTCGGCAATTCGTTCAAGGCTGGCATTCCGGCCATCCACCTGATCATTCAGCGGTTGCCGGCGACCATGGAACTGGCCTTCTGCGCAATGTTCATCGCCATATTCCTGGGCATTCCCCTGGGCATGTGGGCCGGACTGAAGCCTAAATCGGCGAGCGGCCGGCTGATCATGAGCGGCTCCATCCTGGGCTTCAGCCTGCCCTCGTTCTGGGTCGGCATCATGATGATGCTGATCTTCGCGGTGCAGCTGGACTGGCTGCCCGCCACCGGCCGCGGCCAAACCGAGTTGGTGTTCGGCGTGCCGGTCAGCATTGTCACCTGGGATGGCCTGTCGCACCTGGTGCTGCCGGCTTTCAACCTGGCGCTTTTCAAGCTGTCCCTGGTTATCCGCCTGACCCGCGCCGGCATGCGCGAGGCTCTGTACCAGGACTACGTCCGCTTTGCCTACGCCAAGGGGCTGACCACCCGGCGGGTGATCCTGGTCCATGTGATGAAGAACATCTTGATTCCGGTAGTCACCGTGCTGGGTTTGGAACTGGGCAACGTCATCGCCTTTTCGGTGGTGACCGAGACGGTCTTCGCCTGGCCTGGCGCCGGCAAGCTGTTGATCGATTCCATTGACGTCTTGGACCGGCCGGTGGTGGTCGCCTACCTGATGATCACGGTGTTCATGTTCATCCTCATCAACCTGGCTGTCGATATCATCTATTCGCTACTCGACCCCCGGGTGCGTCTGTCGGATGCCCGGCCATGACGATCACCGTCGAACCGATCATCGAGCCGGCGGCGGCCAAGCAGAAGACTCCGTGGCAGCGTTTCGTCACCGATTTTGTGGAGAACCGGGTGGCGGTGGCGGCGCTGATCGTGCTGATCATCATTCTTTCCGCGGCCCTTCTGGCGCCCGTGATATCGCCGCAGAACCCCTACGATCTTACAGGCCTCAACATCCTTGATGCCCGCGAGCCGCCGGGGAAAACATCCATGTCCGGCGAGTTGCACTTCGTGCTCGGTTCCGACAGCCAGGGACGGGACATGTTCAGCGCCATTCTCTACGGCCTGCGCATCAGCCTGGGAGTCGGCGTCAGCAGCGGACTGATCGCCGCCAGCATCGGCATGTGCGTCGGCTTGATGGCCGGCTACATCGGCGGGCGGTTCGACACGATCATCATGCGGATCGTCGATCTGCAGCTCAGCTTCCCGTCGATCCTGGTGGCGCTGATGCTGCTGGCGGTCCTCGGCCAGGGAGTCGACAAGATCATCATCGCCCTGGTGATCGTCCAGTGGGCCTATTACACCCGCACCGTGCGCGCCAGCGCCATGGTCGAACGGCGCCGCGAGTACATGGAGGCCGGTCGCTGCCTGGCCCTGAGCCGGCTGCGCATCGTCTTCCGCCACCTGCTGCCCAACTGCTTGCCGCCACTGATCGTGGTCGCCACCGTTCAGACGGCCCATGCCATCTCGCTGGAGGCGACCTTGTCGTTTCTCGGCCTCGGCCTGCCGCCCACCGAGCCCTCCCTGGGGCTGCTCATCGCCAACGGGTTCGACTACATCATGAGCGGACGCTACTGGATCAGCACCTTCCCCGGTATCGCCCTTCTGCTCGCCGTCGGCTCCATCAACCTTGTCGGCGATCAGTTGCGCGACGTCCTCAATCCCCGGCTCGAACGATGACCGCCAACGGACCGATCATCGAGATTGACAAGGTCTCCAAGTGGTTCGGGGACTTTCAGGCGCTGCGCGGCATCAGCCTGTCGGTGAACCTGGGTCAGCGCATTGTGGTGTGCGGCCCTTCCGGGTCCGGCAAGTCGACCATGATCCGCTGCATCAATCGGCTGGAAAGCCACGAAGAGGGCCAAATCATTGTCGACGGCGTCGAGCTGACCGACAACATGAAGAATCTGCTCGCGGTGCGCCGCAACATCGGCATGGTGTTTCAGCAGTTCAACCTGTTCCCGCACTTGACCGTGCTCGAAAACCTCACCCTGTCGCCCCTGCGCGCCCGCAAGATGCCCAAGGCGGAGGCCGAACGGTTGGCGCTGCAATATCTGGAACGGGTCCATATTCCGGAACAGGCGACCAAGTACCCCAGCCAATTGTCCGGCGGCCAGCAACAGCGCGTGGCCATCGCGCGCAGCCTGTGCATGCAGCCGAAGATCATGCTCTTCGACGAGCCGACCTCGGCGTTGGATCCGGAGATGATCAAGGAAGTGCTGGACGTCATGATCGAGCTTGCCGAGGACGGCATGACCATGTTGGTGGTCACCCACGAAATGGGGTTCGCCCGCACTGTCGCCGACTCGATGGTGTTCATGGATGCGGGCGAGATCGTGGAGAGCGCGCCGCCGGACGTGTTTTTCGCCAGCCCGAAGAGCGACCGCACCAAGCAGTTCCTGGGCCAGATCCTGTCACATTGAGAGCGGGCTACTCCAGGTGCCGTCCCATGCGGGACTCCATCCGTCGAAACAGAAGCGCCATGCCATAGCAGATGGCGAAGTACATGATGGCCACCGTGATCCATATCTCGAACACCCGCATGGTGGAGGTTCCAACCTCGATGGCCATGAACGTCAGCTCCTGGATGGAGATCAGCGAAACAATGGACGAGTCCTTGATCAGGGTGATGAACTGATTGGCAAGGGGCGGCGCGATGCGCTGGATGGCCTGGGGCATGATTACGTAACGCATGAGCTGGTATGGGGATAATCCGACGCTGCGGCTGGCTTCCCACTGTCCCCGCGGAATGGACTGGATACCGGCACGGACGATTTCGGTCAGATAGGCGCCCTCGAACAGGGACAGGCAGATCAATCCGGAGGCGAAATTGTCGAGCAGCTTGGGATCGCCAAACAATACCGCGATCACGCCCAGGGTGGCCGGGGAAGCGTCGTAGGCCCAGTCACGAACCCCGATGAGAGGCATGATCTGGCTGGAAATGAAAAAGTAGAAGACAAAGATGAAGACCAGCGGCGGCAGGTTGCGGATGAGTTCCACATAGAGGCGAGACACCATGCGCAGGAATAGGCTGTTGGCGACCCGGCACAGTCCCATCACCATCCCGATGATGGCGGCGAATATCGTTCCCCAAAACGCCAGCCGCAATGTGGTGAAGAATCCCTGGATAAGGAGATTAGAGACCCAGCGCCCGTCCTCGGCGTCCCAGCGCACCATATAGAGCGGGATCACGCTCCAGTCCCACCGATAGTGAAGCACTGTGCTCACCCGATAGGCGAGGTACCCCACCACCGCGGCGAGCGCGCCCAGGACGACCAGATCCAGCCACTTGAGGCGTCGTTTGGCGCCGGTCATCCGCGCCATCAGACCTTCTCCACGGGATGTCGCCACTGATCGGTCACTTGAGCACCTTCACTCTGTGTTCCAGATAGGTGACGAAGACCGACAAGGTCACCGTGATGACCAGGTACATGCCGGCGACGGTGAACCAGATTTCGAAGCTCAAGAACGTATCGGAGATCACGTTGCGCCCCTGGGTGGTGAGATCGGCGACGGCGATGACGCTGACGATCGCCGAATGCTTGATCAGGTTGACGATCTGCCCGGTGAGCGGCGGCAGCATCAGGGGAATGGCCTGGGGGAGAACCACGAAGCGGAAGGTGTCTTTTCTGGTCAGGCCGATGCTGTTGCTGGCCTCCCACTGGCCCTTGTCAACCGACAGAATGCCGGCGCGGACAATCTCGGCGACGAAGGTGCCTTCGTAGGCGGTCAGGCAGAGGACACCCGTCCAGAAACGGTCGATGCCAAGGATCGGGGAGAACACGAAGTAGAACAGATAGAGTTGCACCAACAATGGCGTGTTGCGGACGATTTCCAGGTAGCCCGTCGCCAAGGCATGGCCGACGACGGAATCGGACATGCGCAGCATGGCCGTCACCAGGCCGGTCAGGAGCGTAAATCCGATACACCATGCCCCAAGTTCGAACGTCACCCCCAGGCCGACAATCAGTTCGCCCCAAATGATTTCCCCATCCACTTCCCGGTAAAAGAACTGGGGGACTCGATACCACTGCCAATTGTATTCCAGGGACTGGGCGCCGCGCCCGACAAGCCAGAGGACGAAGCCGCCGAATATCGCGAACTGACCGATGCCGACAAGCGGCGATCGCCTTCCGAACAGGGGGCTGAGCTTGGGAGGCGGTCTCGCTGGAGACGGGGCAGCCGGCGCTTGATCCGCCCTCAAGGCGTCTCCTTCGCCTGGGGCTCGGCGGCCGCGGTGCGCTCCGCGATCAAGCCGTAGTGTTCGATTCGGCGGTGCTTGGCGAAATCGAACATGGTGGACCTGTAATAGCCGCAGTCGTTCAAATCGCATGTGGCGACGATCAACTCATCGTCAACGGTCTCGGCTTCGGCGACGATCTCGCCCGAAGGCGCGGCGATAAGGCTTCCCCCCATCATGTCGACGCCGTCCTCTCGCCCGGCCTTGGCCACCCCCACCACCCAGGCGCTGTTGTGGAAGGCCCCCGCCTGCATGCTCAGCGCATTCTGAAATTTTCGGGTCTCCGGGGCTTCGCGACCGACCGCATCGCGCAACATGGTGTTGTAGCCGAGCACAATCAGCTCCGCCCCCTGCAGCGCCATGACCCGATAGGTCTCGGGCCAGTGCCGGTCATTGCACAGGCACATGCCGACGTTGCCGCCCAGGCTCTGGGTGACGGGAAAGCCCAGGTCGCCGACTTCGAAGTAGAGCTTCTCCAACTGCTGCCAGGACTGTGCCGGGCGATTGTCGGCATGTCCCGGGAGGTGGATCTTGCGGTACCTGGCGACGATCCCGGCCGCGCCGTCGGCCAGAATCGCCGTGTTGAAGTGGCGCCGTCGCCCGCCGTCGACGGCGATCTCGCCGAAGCCCAGATAGAAGCCGATGCCGAGCCGCTCGGCCCAGTCGAACAGGGCCCGCGTGTCCGGGCCCGGCATCTCCGTCTCGAAGTAGCTGTCGATCTCGGCCTGATCGTCCATGAACATGCGGGGGAAGTAGGTGGTCAGCGCAAGCTGCGGATAGACGACGAGGTCGCATCCCCGCTCCTTCGCCTGGCGCATCAGCGCCACCATACGCGCCACCACCGCGGCGCGGGTCTCGCCCCGCTGAACCGGCCCCATCTGGGCCGCGCCGATGGTGATCGGTCGTTCGCTCATCGGCGGCAATCCACCCTCGACATCAGGCCCGAACTTCGGCCACGACCCAGGTCTCGAAGCAATTGTTGCCTGACAGGGACTGGCATCCGATGGTGGCGCGGGGGCAAACCCCCACTTCGTCTCCCAAGGCTTCGGCCATGATGTCGGTAAGCCCGGCGGAGACCAGGTTGACGTCGACGAAATCCGGCGCACAGGCGACGAAGTTGAGGGTCTTGACGATGGCCGCCAAGCGGTCCAGATCGCCCATCGCCTGCTTCAAACCGGCGATCACGTTGATGCCGGTGATGCGGGCGGCCGCGTAACCCTGCTCGAGGGTCACCGTTTCGCCGACCCGGCCCGGATGGACCACTTTGCCGTCAACCAGGGGCAGGTGCCCCGACAAGTGGATGACGTTACCCACCTGATGAAAGGGCTTCATCTTGCCGTAGACGGTGCTGCCGTAGTAGCCGTCCGTCGCATAGTCGGGAATCTCGATCCCCAGCGCTTTCAGGCGCTTCTCGACTTCCATCGTCGTTGCCCCCCCATGGTTCGGATTTGGTTTCGTCGTGTGTGCGTCTGCGCGCCGTCAGGTGATCTCCCGCACCCGTCGGGCGAACTCTTCCTTGCGCTGCCGGGGCGGGAGACTCGCCGTTTCCAGATTGATCTGGGAGACCTTGGCGCCCACGTCGCGCATCAGGGCGCGGTCGTCCCCACCGGTGGCCGGCATGTGGACGATGGTGTCCTGGCTGTAGGTCGGCACCACGCCCCCATTCTGGGGCGACGGCGAAGCGAACGGCTTGCCCTCTTGCACCGCCCGGATGCCGCGCCGAATGGTCCGGCGCAGCATGGTCACGCCCTTGTCGGTCCGGGTCAGGTTTTCCAGTTTGTGGACGGCGATCGGGCGCTGCGAGGTGATCGCCTCGAAGTCCCCGGGGACCCGCTGGCGTTCGTCGTAGGGTCGTTCGCTCTCGGAATGGCCCATGACGTCGATCATGTGCTTGCCGATGCGGTCGCGGTCGCCGCGGCCGTCGGGATCCACATCGTCGTTGAAGTGGCGCCAACCGATCCAGTCGGTGTTGGTGTCGTCGGTGGCGCGAAACCAGCGGGTGTTGCTGACCCGCTGAAAGGCCTTTTCCTCCTCGGCGTTCTGCCACAGCACCGGCACCTGGTTCATGTTCGGCATGGTGGCCTCGTTGGTGCGCACCCAGATGTTGTCTTTCCAGCGGCGCACGTTGATCGTCATCATGCCGATCGGGGTCTCGACGAAGTCGAGGACCGCAAGTTCGCCCCAGGCCTCGGCGAACTGAACCCCGCTGATGCGGGTATGGAGGAACGTGCTGTGCACCGGGTCTTGGGTGTTCTCGAGGCACTGGAGCCAGTTGCAGGGATAGTGGATGGAAAAGGGCACCAGCTCGGTGTCGGGATCCTCGCAGGTGTCGAGAAGGGGAAACGCCGGCACCGCCTCCGGCGGTCCCAGGTAGGCAAAGATAACCCCACGGTATTCCTCGGTCGGATAGGCGGTCTGGCGCAGGCGCTGGCGAACCCGGCTCTTTGGGTCGTTCGGCGTATCAAGGATGGTGCCGTCCACCGCGAAATGCCATCCGTGATAGCAGCAACTGATCCCTTCGTCGGTGACGATGCCGTATTCCAGGGAGGTCCCGCGATGGCAGCAGTGGCGCCCGAGGAGACCGACCTCTCCCTTGCCGGTCCGGATCAGGACCAGATCCTCTCCCAGCATGCGCACGTTCAGGGGCAACGCCCCCAATTCGGACGAGATCGCCACCGGCTGCCAAAACCGACGCAGGTACTCGCCGCAGGGCGTTCCCGGTCCAACGTGGGTAAGGTCCGCATCCTCCGCCAGTCCGACCGCCTGTTGGCGACCGGCATAGGTGCGCGATTCCGCCTTGCGGACTTCGTTCATTTCGTTTCCTCCCGGCGGCAACGGGCCGCTTCCAATTTTCGGCAATCGGTCTAACCTTGGTGCGATTATGAAGGAACCAACATCTATCTCAAGGGGAGGAATCAACGATGAGACTGAAACCAACCGTCGTATCCATGACCTTCGCCGCCGTTCTGCTGACGGTTAGCAGCCTCGACGCGGCGAGCGTTCGCGAAGACCTGGTCGGCACCAGCACCATCGAGCAAGTGCTCAAGCGCGGCGTGCTGCGGGCCGGAATCTCCACATTCGTGCCCTCGGGCATGCGCTCCAAGACCGGAGAGCTGATCGGTTTCGAAGTCGACGTCGCCACCCAGGTAGCCAAGGACATGGGGGTCAAGATCGAATTCGTGCCGACGCCGTTCTCGGGCATCATCCCGGCGCTGCTGACCGGCAAGTTCGACCTCATCATGACCGGCATGGAGTTGAAATCGAGTCGGAACCTGAAGGTCAATTTCTCCACCCCCTACCGGTGGGGCTTTCAGGGCATGCTGGCCAACAAGAAGCTGACCGGCGGCTTCAAATCGGAGGCGGACTTCGACAAGCCGGAGATCAAATTCGCCGTGCGGCGCGGCGCCGCCACCCCGGCGGACATCGTCCGCACCCGCTTCCCCAAGGCGCAGCTGTTGCGCTTCGACGACGACCAGGAAGCCGTGCAGGACGTGATCAACGGCAACGCCCACGCCTTCATCTCGTCCGAGCCCAAGATCAGCTACTACGTGGTCGACAACCCCGAAGTGCTGCACAAGCCGTTGGGCGATCAGGGTCTTCGCCGCTGGCCGGGCGCCTTCGCCATGCGCAAGGGGGACGTGGATACGCTGAACTGGCTCAACAACTGGATCATGCTCAACAAGGAGAACGGATTCATCGACGCCCGTTTCGAATACTGGTTCAGCCCCGATCGGCCGTGGCAGGATATGGTCAAGGGGAAGTAAACGCCGACTGTACCAATTGGCGTAGACGCCTGCGCAACAAGGGTCCGGGCGGCGAGTCCTATGCCGCCCGTGACGCCCGTTTGCGATCGAGTTCCTTGCGCAGCTTCTTGCGAATGCGGATGGATTTGGGCGTGACCTCGATCAGTTCGTCGTCGTCGATGAACTCGAGGGCGAACTCCAGGGTCACCGGGATCGGCGGCGACAGGATGATGTTTTCGTCGGTGCCGGCGGCACGGATGTTGGAAAGTTGCTTGGCTTTCATGGGGTTGACGGTCAAGTCGTTGCCCCGGGAATGGATGCCGACGACCATGCCCTCGTAGACCTGGGCGCCGGGGCCGATAAACAGGCGGCCCCGGTCCTGCAGGTTAAAGAGCGCGTATCCCAGCGCCTTGCCGTTGTTGACGGAGACCAGCACCCCGTTCTTGCGGGCGCCCAGGGGCGCGGCGACCCGGGGGCCGTAGCGGTCGAAGGCATGGGTGATCAGGCCGGTGCCCGAGGTGGTGGTCAAAAAGTCGCCGCGAAAGCCGATCAGGCCGCGGCTGGGGATGCGGTAGTCGAGGCGCACCCGACCCTGGTTATCGGGCGTCATGGTGATCAACGCGCCGCGCCGTTCGCCCAGCCTCTCCATGACCGCGCCCAGGTGCTGCTCTTCCACATCGACGGTGAGGGCCTCCCACGGCTCCTGGACCTTCCCGTCGATAGTCTTGACGATCACCTCGGGCCGCGAGATGGCGAGCTCGAAGCCCTCGCGGCGCATGGTCTCCACCAGGATCGACAGGTGCAACTCGCCCCGACCCGCCACCTGGAAACGGTTGGGATCGTCCGTCGGCGCGATCCTCAGCGCCACGTTGTGGCGCTGTTCCTCGCTCAGCCGCTCCCACAGCTTGCGTCCGGTGACGTACTTGCCCTCCAGCCCGGCGAAGGCGGAATCGTTGACCTGGAAGGTGATGGTGATGGTGGGCTCGTCCACCGCCAGGGCCGGCAGCGCCTCCACCGCGTCGGGCTCGCACAGGGTGTCGGAGATCCGCAAGTCGTCGAGGCCGACGACCGCGACGATCTGGCCCGCCGCCGCCGTGTCCAGCTCAAGGCGCTCGAGCCCATGGAAGCCGAAGATCTGCAGCACCCGCCCGGACCGGCGGACCCCATCGGCGCCGATCACGGTGACCGGCGAATTACGCCCCAGGCGGCCCCGCTGCACCCGGCCGATGCCGATAACGCCCACGTAGCTGGAGTAGTCCAGCGCGCTGATGCGCATCTGAAACGGCCCGTCCGAGTCCACCTTCGGTGGCGGCACGTGATCGACAATGGTTTGCAGGAGCGGCGTCATGTCCTCGCTGTGGGTCGCGCTGTCGAGGGACGACCAGCCTTCGATGGCTGAGGTGTAGACCACGGGAAAATCCAGTTGCGCGTCCGTTGCGCCCGAGCGGTCGAACAGATCGAATGTGTGTTCCACCGCCCACTCCGGCCGGGCGCTCGGGCGATCCACCTTGTTGATGACGACGATGGGTTTCAGCCCCAGGGCCAGGGCCTTGCTGGTGACGAAGCGGGTCTGCGGCATGGGCCCTTCCACCGCGTCCACCAGCAGCAGCACCGAATCCACCATTGACAGGACCCGCTCCACCTCGCCGCCGAAGTCCGCGTGACCCGGGGTATCGACGATGTTGATCCGCCAGTCCCGCCAGCGGATGGCGGTGTTCTTCGACAGGATGGTGATGCCCCGCTCGCGCTCCAGGTCGCCCGTATCCATCACCCGTTCGGTCATCGCGCCGGCCCGGCTCAAGGTATGCGACTGACGCAGAAGCTTGTCGACCAGCGTGGTCTTGCCGTGATCCACGTGGGCGATGATGGCGATGTTTCGCAGGTTGGCGATGGGCTCGGCCATGGTGGTGTCGGTTCCGGATTCCGCGTTGCGGTGCGGCGGGCGGCGCGCGCGTGGTTGTCACGGACGTTCGCCGATCGCCGGCCCAGGCAAGGAGCGCGTTGTGAAAAAAGCGCCGTGCCATCCATGGCCGGCGCGCCCGCCGACCATAACACACTTCGCCGTAATGGACAGCCGTCGCGGCGACCTCAGCGCGGTTGCGCGGTCCGGCGAAAAGGAACACACTTATCCCAACTCCCGTGGCCAAGCCACGGAGTCGCCGTACCGCGGCGTCGATGACCGTGTCCCTGACAACAGGGTCCCGTGCACAACAAACAAATTCGGAGGACGATCCATGAAACGCTTTTTCGAGAAGATGAGTGTCGACCTCGACGCCTTGGTCGAGGATTTTCGCGGTGGCGCCGTCAGCCGGCGGGAGTTCATGCGCCAAGGCGCCGCACTCGGCTTCACGGCCGCGTCCCTGACCGCCATCGCCGCCGCGCCGGCCGGCGCCCAGGGGATGGCCAAGCGGGGCGGCAAGTCGATCTGGTCCCTGCCGGGAAACCCCGTCGGCATCAACCCGATCGAATCGCCCGGCGGTCTTACCCGGGACACCATCTACGACACCGTCTACGAAAGCCTGTACAGCTACGACAAGGACTTCAACCTGGTGCCGGCGTTGGCGGTCAAGAACGAGAACCCCAACCCCACCACCTGGCGGTTCCACCTGCGCCAAGGGGTCAAGTTCCACCACGGCCGCGAGCTCGATTCAGAGGACATCGTCTTCTGGCACAAGAACCTGTTCAACCCCGACATCGTCGCCCCCCACAAGACCTACTTCTCCAACGTCAAGGAGGTGGTGGCGCTGGACAAGTACACGGTTGAGTTCCGGCTCAGCGATCCCCTGGGGCCGCTGTTGCGGAATTTCGGACAGCTGTTCGGGGCCAGCATCCTGCCCCGGGACTGGAAGGACGCGGTGCCCGACCTCAAGCTCCACGCGGTCGGCACCGGGCCATGGAAGGTCACCGAGTTCAAGCCGCCCAGCCATATCGTCTACACCCGTCATGCTGAATACTGGGACGATCCGCTGCCCTACCTGGACGAGGTGTTCCTGCGCATCCTGCCGGACGAAGAGACCCGCATCGGTGGGCTGAGGACGGGCTCGCTGCACTACGCCAACCTGACGCCGGACGGCTCCCGGCGGCTGGTCAACAACAAGAACGTCCAGATCGTGCGGACGCCGTCGTCCCTGGTCTACACGCACATGTTCAACACCCGCAAACCACCCTTCGACGACGCCCGGGTGCGCAAGGCCATCGACCGCGCCATCGACCGCGAGGCGGTGATCGAAAAGGTGGCGGCCGGCGAAGGCAAGCTGACCGGGCCGGTGCCCACCGGCATGGGCAAGTTCTACATTCCGGCCAGCGAACTGCCCTACAAGCGCGACCTGGACGAGGCCCGATCGCTGCTCAAGGCGGCCGGTTACGCCAACGGTTTCGAGGCCACCGTCATCACCCGGACCACCATTCCCCAGAACATCGCCTGTTCGGTGATCATGGCCGAACAGGTCCGGCCCCTGGGGATCAAGCTCAAGATCGAACAGCTGGAGGGCGGTGTCTTCAGCACCCGGGGGCGGGCCCATGATTTCAACATCATGGCCAACATCTGGTCGCCGCGGGTCGACCCGGACGCCTATTTCGGGCGTACCTTCCTGCACAAGTCCAACCAGAACTGGATGGGCTGGGGATACCCCGAATTCGACAAACTGATCTTCGAGGCCCGCACCCACAACGACCCGGCAAAGCGGGTACCCCTCTATCGCCAGATCCAGGAGCGGATCATGGACGAGGTGCCGGTGATCTGGTGGTACCAGGCCAACATCATCGAGGGGCTGTCGTCGAAGATTAAGGGCTACTGGGGTTCCTATCTGGGCCGCCGACCCGGCATGAAGAACGCTTGGCTCGACGTCTGAGGACCCAACGCTTCGGGGCGCGGACGGGCGGGTCTCAGACCCGCCCCTACGCCCCCACACAGGCGAACCCCGGTGCGTAGGGGCCGGTCTCAGACCGGCCCGCTTCAGACGCCCATGGTAGATTGAAGCGCGTAGGGCGCCCGGCCCGTCGATGACCCAATACATTATCCGACGCCTCCTGCTGTTGGTGCCGGTGCTGATCGGCGCGTCGCTGGTCATCTTCCTTCTGCTGCGGCTGTTGCCCGGCGACGTCTCCGACGTGATCATGGGTACCGACGACATCGAGCTCGATGTGCAGCAGCAGATCCGCGAGAAGCTCGGTCTCGACGATGCGCTGCACGTCCAGTACGGCAAGTGGTTCTGGGGCATCCTGCAAGGCGACCTCGGGCGCTCCATGCGGACCGAGGCGCCGGTGACGACGCTGATCGTCGAACGCCTGCCGATCACCTTTGAGATCGCGCTGATGTGCATCGTCGCCTCGACCCTGTTCGCGGTGCCCCTTGGGGTAGTTTCAGCTTTGTTCCCGAACAGTTGGCTGGATACCTTCGCCCGGGTGTTCGCCATGATCGGCCTGTCGGTGCCCAACTTCCTCGTGGCGACGCTGCTGATCCTGTTCACGTCGCTTTACTTGCAGTGGTACACCGAGCCGACCTGGGTCAACCCCTTCGTCGACCCCTTCGGCAGCCTCAAGCAGATGATCCTGCCGGTCATCGCCCTGTCGACCCACATGATGGCCATCATTACGCGGATGATGCGCTCCAGCCTGTTGGAAGTGCTGCGCCAGGACTACATCCGCACCGGCCGTTCGAAGGGGCTTGGCGAGGGAACCCTGATCGCGGTGCATGCGCTGAAGAACGCCTTCATCCCGGTGCTCACCGTCATCGGCCTGCAGCTCGGCAACCTGCTCGCCGGCACGGTGATCATCGAGCAGATCTTCGCCCTGCCGGGGGTCGGCTGGCTGCTGCTCAACGGGGTCTATCAGCGGGACTACACGGTGATCCAGGGCACCGTCCTGTTCATCACCGTCATGTACGCGCTGGTCAATCTGGCGGTGGATCTCCTCTATTCCTACCTCGACCCCCGCATTCGCTATCGATAGGGCGGACCATGAGCGAGGCTGAAATCCAGGCGGTTGAGATGGGCGAGCGGTGGAGCGGCCCGCGCGAGGTCCTGGCCCAGCTCCTGCGCTCGCCCCTGAGCTGCTTCGGCGTCGTCATCGTCGCCATCAATCTGCTGTTCGCCGCCTTGGCGCCGTGGATCGCCGGTCACGATCCCTACGCCCAGGACGGCAAGCGGTTCCAGCCGCCGAGCGCCGTCTATTGGTCGGGCACCGACGAGCTCGGGCGCGACGTCTTCAGCCGCACCGTTCATGGCTCGCGCATCTCGCTGTTCGTCGCCACCTTCTCGGTCCTGATCGGCGGCGTGGTCGGGGTCCTGGTGGGCAGCATCGGCGGCTACTTCCGCGGTCGCCTGGACGAGGTCTTCATGCGCGTCACCGACGTGATGCTGGCCTTTCCGGGGATCGTGCTCGCCATCTTCCTATCGGCGGTGCTCGGCCCCAACCTGCAGAACGCCACCGTCGCCATCGGCATCGTCTACATCCCCATCTTCGCCCGCGTCACCCGCGGCCAGGTGATGAGCGTCAGCGAGAACGACTACGTGCAGGCGGCGCGGGCCGCCGGCACGCCCGAGGGGTTGATCCTGTTGCGCCACGTGCTGCCCAACGCGGCGGCGCCGATCATCGTCCAGGCGACCATCAGCTTCGCCAACGCCGTCGTCGCCGAGGCGGCGCTGAGCTTCCTCGGCCTCGGCGCCCAGCCGCCGGAGCCCTCGTGGGGCACCATGCTGAGCGCCGGACGTCAGTACATGGAGTTCGCCCCGTGGGTCGTGGTGGTGCCGGGGCTGGCCATTTCGGTGACCGTCCTGGGGCTCAATTTGTTTGGCGATGCGCTGCGCGATATCCTCGATCCGCGGATGGAAACCGGAAAAAAAATTGGCGCAAGCGCCTGACACAAAGGGAGTCGCGGCGATGGAACTGGAGCTGGAAGACCGGGTCGCCCTGATCACCGGCGGCAGCAAGGGCATCGGCCTGGCGGCGGCGCGGCGCTACGTGGCCGAAGGCGCGCGGGTCGCCCTTCTCGCCCGCGGCCGCGAGGCCCTGGAGCGGGCGGCCGAATCCTTGCGCGCCGACGGCGGCACGGTGGAGATCGCCACCGCCGACGTGCGCCGGGACGCCGACGTGGCACGTGCGGTACAACAGATTGCGGAGCGCTTTGGGCAGATCGATATCCTGGTTCACAGCGCCGGCAGCTCGGTGATGGCCGAGAACTACCGCCAGCGGGACGCCGACGCGGTGCCGCTCCAGGTCGACGGAGAGGCCTGGTCGATACCCTATCCCTTCGATGCCTGCACCCTCGACGACTGGGTCTTCACCTACGATGTGAACGTGCTGTCGGCGGTCCGCGTGCTGAAGGCGGTGCTGCCCCACATGCGGGCGCGCAAATACGGCCGCATCGTGCTGGTCGCCTCCATGAGCGGCAAGCAGCGCCAGGGCGGCCAGTTCGAGTACGCGGCGGCCAAGGCGGCCGAAATTGCGCTGGCCAACAACCTGGCCGGCGAGGTGCTGAAGGACGGCATCCTGGTCAACAGCGTCTGCCCGACCACCACCCTGACCGACGCCGCCGACGGCCTCGCCGAGATCGTCTCGGCGCGGACCGGCACCGCGCCCGAAGCCATCCTCGAAGCCTTCGGGGCGAATAACTTCCCGTTGGGGCGGCTGGCGCGGGCCGAGGAGGTGGGCGACGTGATCGTTTTCCTGACCTCGGCTCGGGCCTCCTACGTGACCGGCACCTCGATCAACGTCGACGGCTGCACCGGGCGGTTCCTGGCGGACTGAATGTCGTGATGGCGCCTGCCGCTTCCACCGATCCCGTCCTCGAGGTGCGCGACCTCAGTGTCCTCTTCGGCGGCCGGCACGGTGTCTTGCGGGCGGTCGACGGCATTTCCTTCCAGCTCAACCGGGGCGAGACCCTGGGCATCGTCGGCGAGTCCGGCTGCGGCAAAAGCGTCACCGCCCTTTCCATCCTGCGACTTATCCCGACCCCGCCCGGCCGCATCGCCGGCGGCTCGATCCGCTTCGAGGGCCGCGAGCTGACGACCCTGGCCGAGGGCGAGATGCGGCGCATTCGCGGCAACCAGATCTCGATGATCTTCCAGGAACCGATGACGTCGCTGAACCCGGTGCTGACCATCGGCCGCCAGATCGCCGAGACCATCATGCTCCACCAGGGGCTCTCCCGGGCGGCGGCCCTGGATCGGGCAGTGGAGATGCTGGAGCTGGTGCGCATGCCCGACGCCGGCGACCAGATCCGCCGTTATCCCCACGCCCTGTCGGGGGGCATGCGCCAGCGGGTGATGATCGCCATGGCGCTATCGTGCAACCCCAAGGTGCTGATCGCCGACGAGCCGACCACGGCGCTGGACGTCACCATCCAGGCCCAGATCCTGGCCCTGATCCACGAGCTCAAGGAAAAGCTCGACGCGGCGGTGATCCTGATCACCCACGACCTTGGGGTCATCGCCGACATCGCCGAGCGGGTCATCGTCATGTACGCCGGGCGCAAGGTCGAGGAATCGACCGTCGAGGCGCTGTTCGCCGCGCCGCGGCATCCCTACACCGAGGGTCTCATGGGCTCGGTGCCGCGGCTGCCGGAGGTCGGCGAAGCGGTGGATGACGGACCTGGCGGCCGCCTGGCCGAGATTCCCGGTATGGTGCCGCGACCCGAAGAGATGCCGGCGGGCTGCGCGTTCGCGCCCCGCTGCGACCTGGCGACCGAGCGCTGTCGGGAACGCTCGCCAGCCCTCGAGGAGAAGGCGCCCGCCCAGTGGGCCGCCTGCTGGGAATCCGATCGTCTGGGGGTGGCGCGCCATGGCTGAGCCGCCCCTTCTCGAGGTCCGTGGCCTGGTCAAGCATTTCCCGGTAACGGCCGGCATCCTCTCCCGCCAGGTCGGCACCATCCGTGCCGTCGACGGCGTCTCGTTCACCCTCGGCAGGCAAGAGACCCTGGGGCTGGTCGGCGAAAGCGGCTGCGGCAAGACCACCACCGGGCGGGCCATCGTCCGCCTGCTGGAACCCACCGCTGGCGCCATTCGTCTGCGCGGAACCGACATCGCCGGACTCGACCGGGGCGCCGTCCGCCCCTATCGACGGGAGATGCAGATCATCTTCCAGGATCCCTTTTCGTCCCTCAATCCCCGCCTCTTGGCCGCCGACATCGTCGGCGAGCCGTTACGCAATTTCCCCATTGCGGAAAGCGGCTCGCGCAGCGAAATGGTGGCGGCGCTGTTCGACCGGGTCGGCCTGCGCCGCGATCAGATGTTCAAATATTCCCACGAGTTCTCCGGCGGCCAGCGCCAGCGCCTCGGTATCGCGCGGGCGCTGTCCATCAACCCGCGGCTGATCGTTTGCGACGAGCCGGTCTCGGCGCTGGACGTTTCCGTGCAAGCCCAGATCGTCAACCTGCTGATGGACCTCCAGCGGGAGCTGGGGCTGGCCTACGTCTTTATTTCCCACGACCTGGCCGTGGTCGAGCACATCAGCCATCGGGTGGCGGTCATGTATCTGGGCAAGATCGTCGAGTTGGCCGACAAGCGCCGCCTGTTCCAAAGCCCCCAGCACCCTTATACCGAGGCGCTGCTCGCCGCCGTCCCGCCGCCCCGGCCGCGGGGCGGGCGGACCCGCCAATTGATCAGCGGCGACGTTCCCAGCCCCATGCGCCCGCCCCCCGGCTGCCGCTTCCACACCCGCTGCCCCCACGCCATGGACCATTGCCGCAAAATCGAGCCGCCCATGCGCGAGATCGCGCCGGGCCACCAGGTGGCCTGCCATCTGCGTGGACCGTGACGAATTTCGGACACGTCCGCCGCCGGCCGCTCCCTTTCCCGCACCCGTCAATGATATTGCCTAATGGCTTCACGCCACTCGGTCGCCCGGTTCCCGGCCGGCGAAGAAGGCGTCGATGTTGTCCAGCGCCCGGAAGCCCATGGCGTTGCGGGTTTCCACCGTAGCACTGCCCAGATGGGGCGCCAGCATGGCGTTGGGCAGGGTCGGGTAGTCGGGATGGAGCTGGGGCTCGCCCTCGTAGACGTCGAGGCCGGCGGCGGCCACCTTGCCCGATTTCAGCGCCGCGATCAGATCCCCGTCATTCACCACCGCGCCTCGGGACGTGTTGACCACGATGGCGCCGTCGGGCAAGCGCGCGATCCGTTGTGCGTTCAGCAGCCCTCGGGTTTCCGGCGTCACCGGGCAATGCAGCGACAGCACGTCGCTCACCGCCAGCAGGCTATCCAGGTCCCCGTGGTAGATAGCGCCCCGCGCTATGTCGGGCGCGAGGGGCGAACGATTGTGGTAGTGGACCGTCATATCGAAGCCCATCGCCCGGCGGGCCACCGCCTGGCCGATGCGGCCCATGCCGACGATGCCCAGTCGCTTCCCGGTGATGTGGGTGCCCATAAGCTGGGTCGGCGTCCAGCCGGTCCACTGGCCCGCCCGCAGCATGGCCTCGCCCTCGGACACCCGCCGGGCGGCGCCCAGCATCAGCAGCATCGCGACATCGGCGGTGGCGTCGGTCAGAACCTCCGGCGTGTTGGTGCAGACCAGGCCCCGTTCCCGGGCGGCGTCCACGTCGACGTGCTCGAAGCCGACGGAAAAGGTGGCGACGATGCACACGCTGGACGGTAGCCGATCCATCAGGTCCCGGTTCACCTGGTCGTTGGAACAGACGAGCAGCCCGTCGTGACCATCGGCGGCGTCGACCAGGACATCGGCGTCGTAAAGGTCGTCCGAAGGGTTGAAGGTGGCGTCGTAGTCGCGGCTCAGGCGTTGCTCCACCGCCTCGGGCAGTTTTCGGGTGACCAGGATTCGGCGTTTGGGATCGGCCATGGGCTCGGTGCCTTCTGTCTGGAGAAACAACGCACCCTATAGCCTGCCCGGCCCCTGGCGTCAGCCCCGCTCCTTCCCTTAGCCCCTGCGCCGTCGCAGCCTGAGCAGGTCCATGGCGGCGTTGATCTGGCCCATGCGGGCTGTGCTGCCGTGGGTACTGTCCGGATGGTGGATGGTGGCCAGCATGCGGTAGCGGGCCTTGAGCGCCTCCGGCCGCGGCTTCGCGCCGGGCGGAAAGCCCAACACGTACAGGGCCTCCTCGCGGCTGCGCACGCCGTCGGCCAGGGGCTCGAAGCCGAGGAAGGACACCAGGGTGCGCAGACGTTCGAGCTCCTCGGCCCGCGCCGCCGGGTCGGGTCCTCCCGCCGGCCCGACCTCCAGAACCCGCCCGCCCCCATCCAGGGCCAGGGCGAGTCCCAGGGCGCGGCGAAGGGTGACCGTATCCCGGCCCGGCGGGGCTCGCACCTGGAGCCGAGGCTTGCGACGCCACGGACGGCCCTGGGCGGTGCCAGAGCGGATGACCACCGTCTCCCGGTCCGTGGGCGCCGGCTTCCCCGGATCCGGAAATGTCTCCACCACGTCCCGGGGCAGGAGGATGAGCACGGACCGGGCCAGATCGCCCGCGTTGACGCCGCGGCTGACGGCGAGATCGGTCACCGCGTCGCGAAAGGCGCTGGCGCAAGGGATGGTATAGGAGGATTTGGCCGGCGCGGTCGCCACGACGGTGCGAATTCCAGACGGTGGGGAAGGTGGAGGGCGCAACGACTATCGTCGGCGGGAATGGGGGCGCAATTCCCCTCCTGGATAGGGTCGCGCGTGCAACTGCGATCGCAGGCAACCCCCCGGGTCGAAGGTTGGATGCCGGATTCCTTGGGTGTATCGCGACCGCAAAAATCTTGCGGAAATAGTTAAGCAGGAATTAATAGTACGTTGAATTCACGAACTATATTGCGCCTACGGATTGAAATTTCACAGGGCGGATGATCTGGGTTCCCATTGAAATAGCAAGAGGTTCGGAGCCGGGCAGGGAGGGGACATCCGTATGAATCGGCCTCCCCGCGCCGGACCGGCCGCCCACGGAGAGGAGGCCGGTCCCCTTCAACTGCCATCGGAGTTTCAGCCCACGGCCCTTGGTCCCTGTCACCCGCCGTGCTAGCCGTCCCCTGCGCCACGGGACGGAAGGGGAATGGGGTCATGGACTACACCACACTGGGGCGAACGGGCCTCGAGGTCAGCGTCGCCGGCCTGGGATGCGGCGGTTTCAGCCGCCTGGGCCTCAAAAGGGGAAAGACGGAAGAGCAGGCGGCCGATCTGGTCCGCTTGGCGGTGGACCTGGGGGTCAACTTCATCGATACGGCGGCCAACTACGGGACCGAAGGGGCCGTCGGCAAGGCAATGAAGACCATCCCCCGCGACCGTGTGGTGATCTCCACCAAGGCGAGCCCGCGGAAACACGGCGAGCCCCGGTCGCCGGAGGACATGGTCGCCAGCCTGGACAACTCCCTCGGTACGATCGGCGTCGACGTCATCGACGTTTTCCACGTGCATGGCGTCCGCCCCGACGAATACGACCATGTTCGCAACGCCCTGGCGCCGGCGTTGCTGAAGGAGCGCGACAAGGGAAAGTTTCGCCACCTGGGCATCACCGAAACGCCGCCCAAGGACCTGAAGCAGGAGACCCTGCGGCGGGCCGTCGATGATCCCCTGTGGGAAGTGATGATGGTCGGCTTCCACATGATGCACCAGAAGCCGCGCCAGCGGGTTTTCCCCCACACCATCGAGAACGGCATCGGCACCCTGATGATGTTCGTGGTGCGCGAGACCTTTGGCCGGCCCGAGCGGGTTCGCGAGACGGTCCGCGACCTGGCCGCCAAGGACCTGCTGCCCCGGGAGATGGCCAATGAAGACGATCCCCTCGGATTCCTAATTCA
This sequence comes from Rhodospirillales bacterium, assembly GCA_965247705.1. Taxonomy (GTDB): domain Bacteria; phylum Pseudomonadota; class Alphaproteobacteria; order Rhodospirillales; family CAMCUA01; genus CBDFHV01. The sequence continues at coordinate 244,507 of CBDFHV010000085.1, forward strand.
CGATGGCGGCGCGGACAGCCTGACCGACGCCGCCTACCGCTTTGCCCGCCACGAACCGGGGGTCGACGTTGTGTTGTTCGGCACCGGCAACCCCGACCACCTGGCGGCCAACGTGGACTCGATCCTGCGACCCCCCCTGCCCGAAGCAGACATCGCCCGGCTCTACGCCCTCTTCGGCCATCTGGAGGGGGTCGGGCTGGATGCCCAGGGGATTGACGCACCCAATACCAAGGAGCACCAATAAAGACCCATAGAGATCGTCACAGCGACCCGTCGGGTAGGAGACAAGCCGCTGGCGATGCGGTTGCATCGTCGAGACTTGTCGACGCCCTCCGACGGGTCGCTGTGACGACCGGAACGGCGGCTTCCCAGGGCTTTCGGACGTCGTCGCGCCCGCCTTGCGATGCAACCGCATCGCCACGCCGAACGCTCCTCGCCGAAAACCCTGGGAAGCCGTCTCTATGGGTCTTTATTGGTGCTCCTTGGTATCAGCTGCCCGCCGGTTGACCGCGATCAAGGCGCCTTCCGCCGGTCGGGCATACCGGTAGTTCAGGAGGGTATCGCCATGATGAACATGGACATCGACAAGATCTGCTTCGTGATTATCAAGGTCCGCGCGTTCGACGCCCAGGAGTTGGGCGAGGACGAGGACGAGGGTTCGGACGCCGCCGACAATGGGTTCCGGGGAGTCCTGTTGACCCACGCCGACGACGCCATCGAGGAGGAACTGACCTCCTGGATCGACAGCATGAACGTGGATGAGCAGGCCCGACTTGTCGCCCTGACCTGGATGGGGTGGGGAATTGCGATGGGGGGTACGAGGCATTCCCTTGCTGGGCGACTACCTGGAGGAAGGCCTGGCCCAGTTCAATCTGTCCTGCAGCGACGTAGCGTTTAGTCATCTGTAACCGGCCCTGAAGTTCGAACGCCCCGGGCCGCCCGTTCCGGCACAGCCACCAACCGGTCCCAGTAGTAGGCATAGGACGGATTGGGGCAGCCCAGGGGCAACCACGACGTCCCTTTCGCCACCGGAACGGCGCCCGCCCGCCGCGTCAACTCCCACAGCGCCCGGATCCAGCGGCCCACGGAACCGCTCACTTCGCCGCCCTTATACGGGGGCCGCGGGACCGCTGATGTGAACGGTCCGTTGCGGGAACGGAATGGACAGCCCGGCGCCCTCCAGGCCCTCCTTGAAAGTGCGCGTCAGGTTGCACTTGAGGCCCCAATAGTCGCTGGCGTCGCACCATATCCGGACGATGAGGTTGACCGAGCTGTCGGCCAACGCGCCCACCGCCACCAGGGGCTCGGGCTCCCCGTGGCAGCGGGGCTCGGCGGCGATGATGCCGCGGATGACCTGGAAGGCCTGGCCGATGTCGTCGCCATAGTCGATGCCGATGGCGAAATCGACTCGCCGGGTCGTATGGTGGCTGTAGTTGGTCACCGCCGTGCCCCACACCTGGGCATTGGGGACCAGGATCTGCACGTTGTCGGGGGTCGCCAGTTCGGTGATGAACAGGCCGATGGCCTTCACCGTGCCGGCGTTGCCGCCCACTTGCACGTACTGGCCCACGTTGAAGGGACGGAACAGCAGCAGCATGACCCCCGCCGCGACGTTGCTGAGGGTTCCCTGCAGGGCCAGGCCGATGGCCAGGCCGGCGGCGCCGAAGACGGCGATCAGGCTGGCCGTCTGCACGCCGAGGGCCGACAGCACCGCCAGTCCGGTCAGCACCAGGATGACGTAGCGCACCAGGCTGGCCAGGAAGCGGCGCAGGGTGACGTCGAGCCGGTCGATGCGGCCCAGCGTGCGATCGGTGGTCCGTTGCGCCCAGCCGGCAATGGTCCAGCCGACGATCAGGAGCAGGATGCCGCCCAGGATACTGAGGCCGTAGCTCGCCACCGCCCCGATCACCAGCGCGGCCACATCGGAGATTTGATTCTGCACGTTTTCCATGGGTCCCACCCTTCGTTCTGGAGGCATTCGCCCGGTGAGCAATCTAGCCGGGCGGCCGGGCGGCGGGAAGGGGACGGGCCATGCTCCCAGGGCAATCGCACTTGAGGGTTTCGGCTCTCTATGTCCGCCTTCCCACCCTTCATGTCGTCCCCGGATTTATTTCGGGGACCCATGGTTAATGGCAGACGTTGCGTCCGAGGCAACATGGGTCCCCGGAACACGTCCGGGGACGACACTTGGGGGGGATGCGACGGTGTTTGTTCAACGATCGCCCGAAGACAAGATCCAAATGCGTCTGCCCTGGGCATGCCCCTCGGTCAGGGAACCGTCACTTGATCGGCCGCCGCGCAAGCCCTAGACCGAACTCCACGCGCCCCGCCGTCCCCATCCGGGAGTCCGTTTCATTTCGATCTTCGAACGTTATCTAAGCCTGTGGGTGGCGCTCTGCATTATCATCGGCGTGGGGCTCGGCCATCTGATGCCGGGGCTGTTCCACGCCATCGGCGGTGCCCAGGTCGCCCAGGTCAACCTAACCGTGGCGGTCCTGGTGTGGCTGATGATCATCCCCATGCTGGTCAAGGTGGACTTCGGCGCCCTGCATGAGGTCCGCCAGCACTGGCGCGGCGTCGGCGTGACGTTGTTCATCAACTGGGCGGTCAAGCCCTTCTCCATGGCGGCGCTTGGCTGGCTGTTCATCGGTACCCTGTTCGCGCCCTGGCTGCCGGCCGACCAGATCCACGCCTATATCGCCGGGCTGATCATCCTCGCCGCCGCGCCCTGCACGGCGATGGTGTTCGTGTGGAGCAACCTGTGTGACGGCGAGCCCCACTTCACCCTCAGCCAGGTGGCGGTCAACGACACCATCATGATCTTCGCCTTCGCCCCCATCGTCGGCCTGCTGCTGGGGCTGTCGTCGATCGTCGTGCCGTGGGAGACCCTGTTCCTGTCGGTGGCCCTTTACATCGTGGTACCGGTGATCGTCGCCCAGGCCTGGCGGCGCCGCCTGGTCGCCCGCGGCGGCACCGCGGCGGTGGCGGCGGCCATGAAGCGGATCGGGCCCCTTTCGCTGGCCGCCTTGCTGGCGACCCTGGTGCTGCTGTTCGGTTTCCAAGGCGAACAGATCGTCGCCCAGCCCATCATCATCGGCCTGATCGCGGTGCCGATCCTGATCCAGGTCTACGCCAACGCCGGCCTCGCCTACCTGCTCAACCGCACCTTCGGCGTCGCCCACCGGGTCGCCGGCCCCTCGGCCCTGATCGGCGCCAGCAATTTTTTCGAACTCGCCGTCGCCACCGCCATCGTCCTCTTCGGCTTCCAGTCCGGCGCCGCCCTCGCCACCGTCGTCGGCGTCCTGGTGGAGGTCCCGGTCATGCTGTCGGTGGTCCGCATCGTCAACGCCAGCAAGCCGTGGTACGAACGGGGGAGCGCGGTGCGGCGGCTGGTGGCGGGCGAGAGTACCGACCTGTCATAGGGTCGAGCGCCATGTTGGGCAGTGACCGTGATCGGCGTTTTAGCAATTGGATACTGTGTCCCCATATACTGCCCATCGTCCCTATCCGGTTAAAACAGGATCGGCCTAAATGTTCTTGTTATGTTCACGTAGAGGATGTAGGCTGATCGCATTGTCTCGGGCTTTTGGAGGGCGGTGCGATGGGCAGGATGTTGGCGTTTCAAGAACGGCACGGATCGGAAGCGGCCTGCATCGAGGCGCTGGCCCGGCTGCGCTGGCCGCAGGGCTATGTCTGTGCCCGCTGCGGCGAACGGCGGAGCTACCGAATGACGGCGCGGCCCAGGATCTTCGAATGCGCCCGTTGCGGTCATCAGGAATCGGTGACGGCGGGGACGATCTTCCACCGCACCCGCACGCCGCTCCGCAAATGGTTCCTGGCGGCGTGGTGGATGGCGCGCGACAAGCGTGGGGTCTCGGCCCTTTTGCTGTCCCGCGAGTTGGATCTGCGCTACGAGACAGCGTGGCTGATGGCTCATAAGCTGCGTCATGCCCTGACGGAGCGCTCGGAATTTCCGCTCGAGGGCTTGGTCGAGGTCGACGAGAGTTATTATGGCGGGCGCGGCAAGCCGGAGAGCCGGGGCCGGGGCCTTTCCAACCCGAACAAGAGCCTGTTGGTGATGGCCGTCGAGAAGCGGCCGGTCGGGCCGGGCAAGGGCATCAAGGGAAGCGGCTTCGTCGCCGGCCGGGCGCGGCTCGCCATCCTCCCGGCGGCCACCGCCCGCGAGCTGGGCGGCTTCGTGCGCGCCTCGGTCAGGCCCGGAAGCCGCCTCGCCAGCGACGCCTTCAAGGGGTACGCCGGACTCCGCGACACCTATCGCCACCACCCCGTCGTGCAAGGCGAAGGCAAGAATGCCGAGCGCTTGATGCCGGTCGTCCATGTCCTGTTTTCCAACGTGAAGACCTGGCTCAACGGCACCTATCGCGGTGTCGGCGCCAAGCACCTGCCGCGCTATGCCCGGGAATGGAGCTACCGCTTCAACCGCCGCACACGCATCACCGATCTGGCCGACTTCGTCCTCCGCCGCGCCATGGACCAACCCACCATCACCTACAAGGAGCTGGTCGACAGTCTTCAACCGCAGGGTGCGCTACCTGCTTTAACCGGATAGGGACGTTGCGTAGATTTAATGGGAACGAAATGTCTCGATCGGAACACTAGAGCACCGCTTCCGAAGGCCCAGGCATCGACATGGCAGACGCCAAGTACCGCCTCGTCACCCGCAGCGACTTCGACGGCGTCGTCTGCGGCGTCCTGTTTCGCGAAATGGACATGATCGACGGCATCAAATTCGTCCATCCCAAGGACATGCAGGACGGGACCGTCCTGGTCGCCGACACGGACATCAGCACCAACCTGCCCTATGTCAAAGGGGTGCACCTGGCCTTCGACCATCATGCCAGCGAGATCAAGCGACTGGGATCCCTGCCGCGAAACTACATCGTCGATCCCAACGCGCCGTCGGCGGCGCGGGTGGTCTATCGTCACTACGGCGGGGCGGAGCGTTTTCCGCGGGTTTCCGAAGACATGATGGCGGCGGTGGACAAGTCCGATTCCGGGCAGCTTACGGAGACCGATATTCTGCGGCCCAAAGGCTGGGTACAGCTCAACTATCTGCTCGATGCACGCACCGGGCTGGGACGCTACCGATCCTTCCGCATTTCCAATTACGACCTCATGCTGGCCCTGGTCGAGGCCTGCCGCACTACGCCGGTGGACCAGATCCTGGCCTTGCCGGACGTTGCCGAACGCATACGCCTTTATGAGGAGCACGCGCCGTCGTTTCGCGAGCAACTGGAACGCTGTAGCCGCATGGAAGGCGCCACCGGCGTGATCGACCTGAGGAACGAAGACTCCATCTTTGTCGGCAACCGGTTCATGGTTTATGCATTGAACCCCGCGATGACCATCTCGGTCCATGTTCTGTGGGGCCTGGAGCAATTGAATACCGTATTCGCCATCGGAAAGTCGGTCACCAACCGGGTGGCCCAGGTCGATATCGGCGCCCTGATGCTGGAATACGGTGGCGGCGGTCATGCCAACGCGGGAACATGCCAGATAGAGAACGACGAAGCGGATCGGGTTCTCGAGGAAATCCTTGGCCGCCTCGCCGAAGCCGCCTAGTGGCCTTGAGGAGGCGAATGATGGTCCGCCAGGCAGTCGTCCTCCTGATGGCCTGCGGGGCAATCACCGCCTGCATGGCCGATGGCTCCGGGATCGGAAAGATGGTCCGCGAAGCCATCGCCGAAGACGAACTTCCTGATGAAGCCCGCCAAGCCTTGAACCGCTTTCGCCAAGTCTACGAAGCGCGTGCGCCGGAACCGTCGGAAGAAGGGTTCGAACATTTTCGCAATGCCCTCTCCCGGGTGCACAGCGACTACGTCCGCGACGTGGACTATGGGGCGCTCATCGACGTGGCCGTGGCCAGCGATGCCGTGGGGGAAGGCGGCGAAGAACCGAAAACCGGCGGCGAATGGCTGGAATCGGCCCTGGATGCCATGCTGCAGTCCCTCGACCCCCACAGCGACTACCTGAATCCGCGGGAATACAATGAAATCCGCATCTCGACCCGGGGCGAGTTCGGGGGTTTGGGCATCGAGATTGCCCAGGAAAACGGGCTGATCAAGGTCATCTCGCCAATCGAGGACACGCCGGCCTTCCACGCCGGCATCAAGGCGGGCGATCTGATCACCCATGTCGACGGTCAGTCCATCGAGGGCTGGGGACTTCTCGAGGCCGTGCGCCGAATGCGTGGCCCGCCCGGGACCGACATCGAACTCACCGTCCGGCGGGAGGGCCGGGATCCCTTCAAGGTCGCCATCACCCGGGATACCATCCAGGTGCGCGCGGTGCGCTGGCGCATGATCGGCGACATGGCCTATCTGCGCGTCGCCAGTTTCAACGAACGGGTAACTCCCGGCGTGGTGTCCGCGTTTCGCAAGCTGGCGGAAGAGCCGGCATGGCCACCCCGAGGACTGGTCCTCGACCTTAGGAACAATCCCGGCGGCCTTCTCGACCAGTCCGTCGCGCTCGCCGACGATTTCCTTGACCGGGGTACGATCGTCGACGTGCGTGGCCGGGGCGACGCCCAGAGCCGTCACTACGAGGCCGAGTGGGGCGACCTGGCGAGGGACCTGCCCATGGTGGTCCTGATCAATCGGGGCTCGGCGTCGGCGGCGGAGATCGTGGCCGCGGCCCTCAAGGACTCGGGCCGGGCCACGGTGATGGGCGGCCAGTCCTTCGGCAAGGGCTCGGTGCAGACCATATTCGCCATGCCCGACGAGGGCGCCCTCAGGTTGACCACGGCGCTCTACTACGGACCGTCCGGACGGTCAATTCAGAGCCGTGGCGTCACCCCGCACATCGCCATCGTTCCCGTGGAAGAGACGGCGCGCCGCCGCGAGGCGGATCTGCCCGGCGCCCTGCCCGCCGGTTCGACCGCCGATGAACCCAGCCCCGTGGAAGTGGGGGAGTCCCGCTGCCCCGCGGAAGGCGAGGGCGAGGCGAAGGACGCCATGCTGGGATGCGCCTTGCTGTTGCTTCAGGCGGGCTCGGCCGAGGCGTTCCTGTCGACCTTGCCGGCGGATCGCTGAGCTCCACCCGCATCGAGCACGATTCCATGGGGCCGGTTGCCGTCCCCGCGGATCGCTATTGGGGCGCCCAGACCCAGCGCAGCCTGGAGAACTTTCCCATTGGCACGGAACGCATGCCCCTGCCGCTGATCCGCGCCATGGGCCTGCAGAAGCGCGTCGCGGCGGTGGTGAACGGCCGCCTGGGAGCGCTGGACGGGCCGCTTGTAGACGCCATTGCCCGAGCCGCCGGCGAGGTCGCGGCGGGGAAATGGGACGATCACTTTCCCCTCGTGGTGTGGCAGACCGGTTCCGGCACCCAGACCAACATGAACGCCAACGAGGTGATCGCCAACCGGGCCAACGAGATCCTGGGGGCGCCCATCGGCAGCCGCGATCCGGTGCATCCCAACGACCACGTCAACAGCGGGCAATCCTCCAACGACACCTTTCCCACGGTGATGCACGTGGCCGCGGCCCGGGCCCTTCATGACGACCTGCTGCCCGCACTGGGGTTCCTGGCCGGAAGCCTCGAATCAAAGGCGACAGCCTTTGGGGATATCGTCAAGATCGGCCGCACCCATCTTCAGGATGCGGTGCCCCTGACCCTGGGCCAGGAGGCGTCGGGCTGGGCAGCGCAGGTGCGCCAGGGCATGGACCGGGTGGCGGCCACCCTGCCGGGGCTTTTGGAATTGGCCCAAGGCGCGACGGCCGTGGGGACGGGTCTCAATGCCCCTTCGGGTTTCGCCGCCGCCTTCGCCGCGGAGATGGCAGCCGCGACCGGCCTGCCGTTCCGCCCCGCCGCCAACCCCTTCGCCGCCCTCGCCGCCAACGACGCCATCGTTCACGCCTCGGGCGCCCTCAACACACTGGCCGCGGCCCTCTTTAAGTTGGTCAACGACATCCGGCTGCTGGGTTCGGGCCCGCGGGCGGGGCTCGGCGAACTGGTGCTCCCGGCCAACGAGCCCGGCTCCTCCATCATGCCGGGCAAGGTCAATCCCACCCAGTGCGAGGCCCTGACCATGGTCTGCTGCCGGGTGATGGGCAACCACGCGACGATCACCGTTGCCGGCTCCCAGGGGCATCTGGAGCTGAACGTGTTCAAGCCGGTGATGATCCATGCGCTGCTTCAGTCGGTCCGCTTGCTGAGCGATTCATGCCGCAGCTTCGCCGAACGCTGCGTTGTGGGATTGGAAGCGGATACGGGCCGAATCGCCGATCACGTGGCCAGCTCCCTGATGCTGGTGACCGCGTTGACGCCCCACATCGGCTATGACCTGGCGGCGGCCATCGCCAAAAAGGCCCACAGCGAGGGCTCCACCCTCAAGGAGGCCGCCATTGCGCTGGACGCCGTTTCGGCCGAGGACTTCGACCGCTGGGTCCGCCCGGCGGACATGACGAACAACGGCTGATGTCCGGGCGCGTCCGTGCCGAGTGGTCCAAATCTAAGGAGTTACTAAGACGCCCCATCGTCCGCCAGGCGCGCCTGGATGACCACTTCCGCGTTGAGTGTCCGGTGTACCGGGCAGCGTTCGGCGATGTCGAAGATGCGCCGACGGTCTTCCTCGCTCAAATCCCCGTCGATGGCGATCTCGACCGCGATTTGGTCCACCTTGCCGTCCTTCGTTTCGCATTCGGCGCAGTCCTCGGCATGGATCTTGTCGTGCTTGAGGGTGGCCGCCGCGTGCCGGAGGGCGAAACCCTTGCGATTGGCGTACATGCGCATGGTCATCACCTTGCAGGCCCCCAGCGCCGCCAGGAGGAAGTCGTAGGGCGACGGTCCGCTGTCGTCACCGCCATAACCCTGCGGCTCGTCGGCGCGCAGCACGTGGCGGCCGCCAACGGAGATGACCTCGGCAAAGGGGCCGGAGCCGGTCTCGCTGACCACGACCGACCCCGGCGGCGCCACGGGAACGGCCACTTCCCCTCTTGTGGCGGCCCCTGCGTAGCGGCTCGCCCACGCGGCGATGATGGCGGCCGCATAGTCCGCGTCCGCGCCCCGGCTCAGCCAATGGTCGGCGTCGTCGAGGGAGACGAAGCTCTTGGGGTGGCGCGCTGGCGCGAACAGGCGGGTCGCGTTTTCGATGCCGACGGTGTCGTCCCGTGGCGCGTGAAGCACCAACAGGGCGCGGCCAAGACCGGTCACGGACTCGGTCAGCTTTTGGGCGCGAATGTCATCCAGGAACTGACGCTTGATGCGAAATGGGCGGCCGCCCAAATCCACTTCCGCTTCGCCCCGTTGCTCGATCTCCGGCACCGAGTCCGCAAACAGGTGGGTGACGTGATCCGCGTCCGCCGGCGCACCGATGGTGGCGACGGCCTTCACTTCGGGCAGCCTTTCGGCCACCGCCAGCACCGCCGCGCCGCCCAGGCTGTGGCCCACCAAGAGGGACACCGCGCCGTGGTTGTCGCGCATATACGTCGCCGCCGCCTCCAGGTCCCCCAGGTTGGAAGAGAAGTTGGTGTTGGCGAAGTCCCCTTCACTGGCGCCGAGGCCGGTGAAGTCGAACCGCAGCACCCCGATCCCTTGGGCAGCCAGGCAGGCGGCGATCCGCGTCGCGGCGCGGATGTTCTTCGAGCAGCTGAAGCAATGGGCGAACATGGCCCAGGCAGCCGGCGCCCCGTCGGGCACTTCGAGGCGGGCGGCGAGGGTGTCGCCCAAGGCGCCCGTAAAGGTGACTTTCTCTGAACGGGGCATGGCGCGGGATCCTTTTGCTTGCGGGAATGTGGTCCCGCTTGTAGCAACTCTCGACGCTCCCTGTCAGATCACCTTCGCGAGTGCGCCGATGTCCGACGATCCGGTTCAGATTGTGGAAAAGTCCACCGCCTTCCAGGGCCACTTCCGCATCGACCGCTATCGCCTGCGCCACCGGCTTTACGAAGGCGGGATGAGCGAGACCATGACCCGCGAGGTTTTCGAGCGGGGACACGCGGTTTCCGTCCTGCTCTACGATGCGGACCGTGACGTCCTGGTCCTGGTGGAGCAATTTCGCATCGGCACCTTCGCGGCCATGGAGTCCGGTCAGATCGAAGGCTCGCCGTGGATCGTCGAATGCGTGGCGGGCATCATGGAAGACGGCGAGACGCCGGAAGACGTGGCGCGCCGGGAATCCCTGGAAGAAGCCGGCTGTACGGTTGGCGACGTGGTGCCGATCTGCCGCTGCTTTGCCAGTCCCGGCGCCAGCACGGAGACCGTGCATTTGCTGTGCGGCCAAGTGGATTCCACCGGTGTCGGCGGCATCCATGGCCTCGACCACGAGCAAGAGGACATCCGGGTCCTGGTGCGGCCCGTGCTGGGGGTCTTCGACGATCTCACCAACGGCAGAATTCTCAATGCCATGACCGTGGTCTCCCTGGAGTGGTTCCGCCGCAACCACGCCGCCCTTCGGGAACGTTGGCGCTCCGCTTGATCGGCCACTACCCGTTGGCCGATACTCCGCGCCGACGGGAGCCGGGAGAGCTGAATAGATGAACGCTTGGAAGACCGACGCGGTTATAAGCACCGAATGGCTGGCCAACCACCTGGACGACCCTGGGGTGAGGGTAATCGACGCCACCTTCTTCCTGCCCACGGTTCCCCGCGACGCGGCCCGGGAGTTCGAGGACCGCCACATTCCCGGCGCCGTCTTCTTCGACGTGGATGCCATTGCCGACAAGACCATCGACCTGCCCCACATGCTGCCGTCGGCGGCGGAATTCGGCCGCGCCATGGGAGCCCTTGGCATCGGCAACCGCCACCGTGTGGTGGCCTATGATGCCAACGGGGTCGCCGCCGCCGCCTGCCGTGCCTGGTGGACTCTACGGGTGTTCGGGCATGACGACGTGGCGGTACTCGACGGCGGCCTACCCAAATGGCTCGCCGAAAAGCGCCCGACGGAAGCCGGCTCGCCCAAACTGACGCCGGAGACCTTCGCCGCCGCCTTCCGGTCCGAACTGGTGCGCGATCGCGGGGCCATGCTGGCCAACCTGGAAAGCCGCGCCGAGCAGGTGGTGGATGCCCGCAGCCCGGGCCGCTTCGCCGGAGACGATCCCGAACCGCGCCCGGCCCAGAAAGCCGGCCACATTCCCGGCAGCCGCAATCTTCCTTTCAACGCCATCGTCGACCCGGACGCACACATGACCCTGCGCTCGGCGGCGGAAGTTGGCCGCGCCTTCACCGATGCCGGGATCGACCCAGACCGGCCCGTGGTCGCAAGTTGCGGCTCCGGCGTCACCGCCGCGGTCCTCGCTTTCGGCCTTTTCCTATTGGGTCGCAAAGACGCCGCCGTTTACGACGGCTCCTGGGCCGAGTGGGGCAACCATGACGACACGCCGGTGGAGCGCTGAAATCGATGCGAAAAAACACCCGCCTGACCACCGCCGGCCGCGATCCCAAGGCCAACTTCGGCATCGTCAATCCGCCCGTCTATCACGCCTCGACCGTCCTTTATGCCACCATGAAGGACCGGCAGGAGCGCTCCGCCAAGCCCTTCGAAAGCGTCACCTATGGGCTGTCCGGCACCCCGACCACCTTCGCCTTCGAGGCGGCGGTGGCGGAACTGGAAGGCGGCGACAGATGCGTGGCCGTACCGTCGGGCCTGGCCGCCATCACGGTGCCGATGCTGGCCCTCGTTGATGCCGGCGACCATGTCCTGGTTACCGACAACTGCTACGAACCGGCGCGCAAATTCTGCGAGAACCAGCTGCGCCGCTTCGGCGTCGAGACGACCTATTTCGATCCCATGATGGGCGCTGAGATTGACGATCTGATGCGGCCCGAAACCAAGGTCATACTCCTGGAATCCCCCGGGTCCGTGACCTTCGAGGTGCAGGACGTGCCGACCCTGGCCGCTGCCGCCCACGCCCGCGATGTGGTGGTGATGCTGGACAATACCTGGGGCGCCGGCGTCTATTTCAGCGCCTTCGAGCACGGTGTGGATATCTCCATCCAGGCGGCCACCAAGTATATTGGCGGCCATTCCGACCTGATCATGGGCACCGTCACCACCACCGAGGCCCTGTGGCCGCGGATCAAGGCCACATCGGTAGGCTTCGGCTACCATGCCGCGCCCGACGATTGCTTCCTGGCCATGCGCGGCATTCGTACGATCCGCCCGCGCATGGCCCATCACGGGAAATCGGCCCTGGCGGTGGCCCATTGGCTCGAACAGCGCCCCGAGGTCAAGCTGGTCATGCATCCGGCCCTGCCCTCTTTTCCCACCCACGATTTATGGAAGCGGGATTTTACCGGCGCCTGCGGCCTGTTCGGCTTCGTGCTCGAGGACCGGTACGACCGGAAAGCCGTCGCGCGCATGGTGGACCATTTGGATCTGTTCGGTATGGGCGCCAGTTGGGGCGGCTTCGAAAGCCTGGTGCTGGTCCACGAACCGGCGGACATTCGCACCGCCACCGCCTGGCCCCACGCCGGCCCCAGCATCCGCCTTCACATCGGCCTGGAGGACGTGGAAGACTTGATCGCGGACCTGGAGAAGGGGTTCGAGCGCCTTCGCGCCGCGCCCTGATTCCGAGCCGGTCCTTGACAGGGGACCGCACGCGCTCGATCTAGTGGTCTAAGTCTGACAGATGGTACCCATACGATCGCGTTTCCCGTTTCCTCGGCAGGAAGGGGCGCGCCGTCGATGCTGTCGCATCGACAAGTGTCCATGACGCCCCGAGGAAGCGGGAAACGCGACCCAGAGGGCGGCCGACCGAGCCCCCCGGCGGCGTTGCGGGACGCTTGCGATGCGACAGCATCGCCGCGCGTCCCGCGCCTGGCCGGATGAACTCGGTCGGTCGTCGTACGGGTGCCATCTGTCAGACTTAGACCACTAGCCAGCAACGAACGCCACGCACGGGAGGACTGCCATGAGCGACGCCACCGTCAAACAGGACTACGAACCGATCCCCGTTTCGGTGATCACCGGGTTCCTCGGCAGCGGTAAGACGACGCTGCTGAACCATCTGCTGCAGCACCCGGACATGGGAGAGACCGCAGTGCTGATCAACGAATTTGGCGAGATCGGCCTCGACCATATGCTGGTGCGGGAGCTGGACGAGGACGTGATCCTGCTGAACTCCGGCTGCCTCTGCTGCACGGTGCGCGAGGACTTGGTGGTCACCATGCGCGACCTGCTGCGCAAGCGCATGGAGGGCGACGTCCCCCCTTTCCGCCGGCTGGTAATCGAGACCACCGGGCTCGCCGACCCGGCGCCCATCCTGCATACCCTGATGACGGACCTGGTCCTGGAAAGCCGCTATCGGGTGGACGGAATCGTCACCACCGTCGACGCCGTGCACGCGTCCGGCCAACTGGACCGGCACAACGAATCCCTCAAGCAAGCGGCCGTGGCAGACCGCATCGTGCTAACCAAGACCGACATCGGCGAGGAGGACAAGATCGAGGTCCTGATGGACCGCCTGAAGGCCATCAATCCGGGCGCCCAGGTGATTCGCGCCATCAACGGCGAGGCGGAGCCGGAGGCCCTGTTCAATGCCGGCCTCTACGATCCGGACACCAAGACGGCGGACGTGCGCCGGTGGCTGAACGACGAGGCTTACGCCGACGCCCACGGCGAAAAGCACGATCATGAACACGATCACGGTCACGACGACGATCATGATCACGCGCACGCGGACCACGATCACGAGGCCCACGACCACGAGCACGAGAGCCACGACGTGAACCGCCATGACGACAGCATTCGCGCGTTCTGCATGACCATGGACGACCCCCTGCCCTGGGGCCCCTTCGTCCAGTGGATCGAAAGCCTGGTCGCCACCCAGGGGGAAAACCTGCTGCGCATCAAGGGCATCTTGAATGTCGACGGGGAGGACAAGCCGGTCGCCGTTCACGGCGTGCAGCATGTGTTTCATCCCCCCACCCAGCTACCCCGCTGGCCCGATGACGACCGGCGGTCGCGGATCGTTTTCATCGTCAAGGACCTGAACCCGGTGGCCATCGAAAAGACCTACCAGGCCTTCGTGGCCAACGCGGACCCCACGGATTGGGACCCCATTCGTTGACCGTGACGCGCCGTTGCCTCCTCCTCGGCCTGTTAATCCCGGGGATCCTCGCGACGGCGATTGCGGCCACTTCGGCGGCGGAGAAACAGCGGGTGGTGACCCTGTTCGCCGCCGTCAGCACCGCCGAGGCGGTGACCGGCCTGGTCCCCCTGGCGGCCGAGCGGGGCATCGAGTTGAGCCCCGTGTTCGCGGCCAGTTCGACCCTGGCGCGCCAGATCGAGCGGGGCGCGCCCGCCGACCTCTACCTGTCGGCCAACGTCACGTGGATGGACTATCTGATCGCCCGCGGTGCCGCCCTGCCGGAGACTCGCCGCAACCTGTTGGCCAACGAACTGGTCCTGGTGGCGCCGCCGGGCAGTCCGCTCTCCTTGACCCTCTCGCCCGGCGTCTCTCTCGCGGCGGCCCTCGGCGACGGTATCCTGGCCATGGCAAATCCCGACCACGTCCCGGCGGGCATCTACGCCAAGCAAGCCCTCGAGAACCTTGGCTTTTGGGATTCCCTTGCGCCGCGGGTGGCGCGCACCGCCAACGTACGGGCCGCCCTTGCCCTCGTCGCCCGTGGCGAAGCGGCGGCGGGAATCGTCTATCGCACGGACGTCGCCCTGACGCCCCAAGTCCGCATCGTCGACACCTTTCCCGCCGGCAGTCACGAAGCCATCGTCTATCCCCTCGCCATCGTCGCCGGTCATGACAGGCCGGCGGTGCGGACCATGCTAAAGCTCATGACCGGGCGGGCGGCACGGGCCGCGTACGAGCGCGCCGGGTTCCCCGTCGTCCCCGGTACGTCCTGAAGGGACCGGCATTGAGGGTCCCATGGCCGCATTGAGCCCGGCCGAAGTCGACGCGGTCCTTCTCAGCCTCCGGGTGGCGTCCTGGGCGGTGGTGTGCAGTCTGCCCTTCGGCCTGCTGATCGCCTGGCTGCTGGCCCGCCGGCGGTTTCCGGGCAAGACCCTCCTGGACGGTTTGGTCCATCTGCCGCTGATTTTGCCGCCGGTGGCCGTGGGCTATCTGCTGCTGGTGCTTCTGGGGCGGAACGGGGTAGTCGGCGCCTGGCTCCACGATGTCTTTGGAATTGCCGTTGCGTTCACCTGGAAAGGTGCGGCCGTGGCCTCGGCGGTGATGGCCTTTCCCCTGCTGGTGCGCGCCATCCGCCTGTCCCTGGAGGCGGTGGATGGGCGCCTGGAGCAGGCGGCCCGCACCCTCGGCGCCGGCCCGGTCTGGGTGTTCGTCACGGTGACCCTGCCGCTGACCGTTCCCGGCATCCTCACCGGGACCATCCTGGCCTTCGCCCGCAGCCTGGGAGAGTTCGGCGCCACCATCACCTTCGTCTCCAACATCCCGGGCGAGACCGAGACCCTTCCCCTGGCCCTCTATACCCTGACCCAGACCCCGGGCGGCGATGCCGGCGCCCTGCGTCTGATGGTGTTGGCCGTCGTGGTGGCGCTGATCGCCCTGATCGCGTCGGAATGGCTGTCGCGGCGCGTCGCCGCCCGGATCAAGGGGTAGCGCCGTGGCCGTCATCGAGGTCGCCGTCGACACACGGGTAGGCGATTTCCACCTGTCGGCCCGGTTCGAGTCCGGCGCCGGCCTCACCGCGCTCTTCGGCCGTTCGGGTGCCGGAAAGACCATGCTGGTGGACTGCCTGGCCGGCCTCAGGCGGCCGGACTCCGGGCGGATCGCGGTGAACGGCCAAGTGCTGTTCGATTCCCAGAACCGTATCGACCTGCCGCCCGAAAGGCGCCGCCTGGGCTATGTGTTTCAGGATGCCCGCCTGTTTCCGCACCTGAGCGTTCGCGGCAACCTCACGTACGGCCTGTCCCGGGTTCCCACGAACGAGCGGCATCACGACCTGGAGCCGGTGGCCGACCTGCTGGACATCCGGCCCCTGTTGAATCGGCGGCCCGGATCCCTGTCGGGCGGCGAGCAACAGCGGGTGGCCATCGGGCGGGCGGTGCTGGCGAGCCCTCGGCTGCTGCTGATGGACGAGCCCCTGGCCTCCCTCGACGGGGCCCGCAAGGCCGAGATCCTGCCCTTCATCGAACGCCTGCGCGATCAATTGCGCATCCCCATCGTCTACGTCAGTCACGCGGTCGAGGAAGTGATCCGCCTCGCCGACACCATCGTGCTGGTGGACGGCGGCCAGGTGATCGCCACCGGCGGCGTGGAGGAGACCATGAGCCGCCTCGACCTGAGGCCGCTCACGGGCCGCTTCGACGCCGGCGCGGTCCTGACGGTCACGGTGACCGGTCAGGACAAGACCTTCGGCCTGACCGACCTCACCGTGGCCAGCCATCGTCTGCGGGTCCCCTGGCTCGACCTGCCCCTGGGCACCCGGCTGCGCCTGCGCATTCGCGCCCGCGACGTGGCTATCAGCCTGGAACGGCCGAAGCGGATGAGCGTGCTCAACGTCCTCGAAGGACGGGTGGCGGAAATCGAGACCGGCGAAGCGCCCCAGGTGGACGTGCGCCTCGACGTGGGCGCCCCCTTGATCGCGCGCATCACCCGCAAATCCCTGGTCGAACTCGACCTATCGCCCGGCACGCCGGTCTTCGCCCTGGTCAAGGCCATCGCCATCGACCGCCACG
Organism: Rhodospirillales bacterium; assembly: GCA_965247705.1. Lineage (GTDB taxonomy): Bacteria > Pseudomonadota > Alphaproteobacteria > Rhodospirillales > CAMCUA01 > CBDFHV01. The sequence continues at coordinate 261,122 of CBDFHV010000085.1, forward strand.
CCCTGGGACGGGGCGGTGGCACTTGGCGGGAGGCGTGGTAGGCCTACACCAAGGGAACTTGGCATCAACCTCCCTGTTGGGGACGCCTCAGGCCCCCGGGGAGTCGGGTCACAATGTCCGTGAGCGTGCGTGCGATCTGCGACTGGGTGAGACACCGGGCGCCGCTGTTACACAGCATCCCATATCCTTCCTTCTCGTCAGCCCATCTCAGGCATCGGGGCGACGGAAATCTCCCCTGCCCGGGCCCTGATCTGGGCAAGGTCGTAGTTCATTTGCAGGGTCATCCAGCCGTCGGCCGTCCCCCATCCCATCTTTTCAAATCGGAGCGCCATTTCTGGCGATATGGATGATTTTTCATTGACGACATTGTTGAGTGCCTGGCGCGATACGCCCAAGTGTTGGGCGGCATCGGTCACGCTCAGGCTAAGCGGCTCCAGGCATGTGAGGCGAACGTTGCGGCCGGGATGCGGCGGCTTTTTCATCGGCAATTCAGACTCCTTTCCTTAATGGCAATCGACCAAATCGACATCGATAGCGTCTCCGCCCTTGAATCGAAAAGTGATCCTCCAATTGCCGGAGACGTCTACGGCATAAGATTCTTTTCGGTCGCCGGAGAGCCGGTGAAGCCGATAGCCGGGGCGTCTCATGTGTTCAATCGTCGAGGAGGCGTCCAGGTCCGCTAGAATCACCTCGATCTTGTCAACGTGGTTTGGATTCACCTGGCTCCGATCCCCACGCTCATACAGTCGCTTCAATCCGCGATTGCGGAAGCCTCGTATCATCGGATATCTATATATTGACAATTGTCACTTGTCAATCGATACGCATTCTTTCCAATAATTTGAGGTGCAATGGATTTACCCTCCGGGATTCGCCAATGCTCCTTGGCATGTGCTCAGTTGCCCTGTTGGGGGCGCCGCAACCCTCCCGGCAGCCGGGTCGCGGAGTCGGTGAGCGTGCGCGCGATCTGCGTCTGGGTGAGGCCCCGGGCGCCGCTGAGGTCGGCTCCCGCAAGATTGGTGCTTAGCAAGTTGGCGCCCGACAAATCGCTTTCGCCCATGATGGCGCCGGTCAGGGTGGCTCCCGCCAGGTCGCAGCCCCTCAGGTTCGCCCCTTCCAGGTTGGTGCGGCTGAGGTCCGCGTGGCGAAGCCGGGCCACGCCCAGGTTGCCGTTGGTCACATTGGCGTTGCACAGTCGGGCACGCCGCAGATCGGCGCCCTGAAAGTTCACGTCCCGGCAATCCGCATCGGACAGGTCGGCGCCCTGCAGCACTGCGCTGGACAGATTGGCCGCCTCCAGGGACACGCCATGGAGGTCCGCGTCCACGAACTCCGCCCGGGTGCCCGCCTTGCCGCCGCTGCTGAGCCACTCGGCGTGGGCCTTCAAGTCGGGCGTCAGGTCACGGGGCGTGTCCTTCGCCGCCGGCGCGGCGGAAGGCGCACTTTCGCCAAGCGCTTCCTGCCAGTCCTCGGCCTCGTGTCGCTTGGGCTTTTGGTCCCGGCGGGCCAGGTCGACATCCCCGTCGTCCCGCCGCTGCTTCCCGGTTTCGGGCTCGTCCGTGGGATCGTCCTGCCACTCGCGCGCCTTCTTGCGCGGCGCCTGCCGCTCCGGCTTGACCGCCTGGGGCTGGGGCTCCGGGGCGGGCTGAGGTTCCGGGGGCGCCGGCGCGGGACCTCGCTGGGGTGCGGGTTTGGGCGTTGGCGCTTCGGCGGCGGGCTGCCGCCGGGGGAGCACGGCCGCGGGCGCGGGCCGCGCCGCCTTGGGTGGCGTCGCGGGTTCAATCGGCGCCTTGGCCGCGGCCGATGGCTCGGCTGGCGTCTTGGTTGGCGCGGTCGCGCCGGCGGGCACCGGTTTGGCGGCGGGCGGATCCTGGGGCGGCGTGGACTCCACGCGGCGCGCAGCCTGGATCGCCCGTTTCCGGGTCACCAGGGCCGCCGCCACCTGGCGCAGGAATTCTCGCGCGTCCTCGGACTTCCGAAGGACCCCGTCGGCCCCGGCTTCCAGCGCTGCCTTGAGCGTTGCCCGATCGACTTCTTGCGCCGTTATCAGGACGGGGACGTTGACGCCCGCGTGGTTTTGGGGGTCGCGCAGCCAGCGCACGAAATCGATTCCGCTCATGCCGGGAAGCCGCACGTCGGCCACCACCAGGTCTGCCTGGTCCTTGCGAAGGACCTGCAGGGCCTGGCTCGCCGACGGCACGATCGTCACCTGGGGAACCCGGACACGGGCAAGAGTCTTGCGCGCCCAATCGGCGTAGGCCCGATCCCCATCGACGATCAGGAAGCGAAGTTGGCTCCAATCCATGGCGGCCATGGGATCCTCCGTTAGGGGGAAACCTACAACGCCCGGAACGGATGACCAAAAAAAAGGGCCGCGCGAGCGCGGCCCAAGTCAGGTCTTGAGGGAGGATACAAAAAGGAATGTAGTCGATTCGCCGATCGGGGCCTGTGACGACGGTCACAGGTTTCTCGGGGAATCGGTCGACACCATCGAGTTTCCCATCCCGGTCCGTCATCGATAGAATTCCGTGGATTCGGGAGATCGGACTCAAATCGGACGGACACACGGGAACCGCCATGGACGACACCATCATCCCTCATGTGGTCAAGGACCAGGAGATCCACGCGCTGCGCGCGGCGAACACCGCCTTCGAAGCCGCCCAGCACATGGAAAAATACAATCTGGCCGCTATTGTCGTGGTCAACGATCGGGGAACCCTTGTCGGCATCGCAACCGAACGGGACATCACGCGACGCATTGTCGCCGCCGACCGCGACCCGAAGCAGACCTCGGTGGCGGAGTTTATGACGCCCAATCCGGACACGCTGCGGCCCTCGGACACGGCGAAGGAAGCGCTTCGGCGCATGCAGGCCGGTCGCTATCGCCATCTGCCCGTGGTAGACCACGGCAATGTGGTGGGCATGGTTTCCATGCGCGACCTCTACGAGACCATATATCGGGCTGTGGTCAAAAACTGAGGTCCCGGAGAGGCACTCCATCATGTTTCTAGGCATGTTGAACGGCTATCAGCAGAACGCCTTCCTGGCCCTGGCCCAGCGCGTGGTCATGGCCGACGGCGTCATCGACCCGGCGGAAGCGGCCCTGCTGGAAATCCGCATGGCGGAGATGGGGGGCCAAACGGCGTCGCCGCCTTCCGAGATTTACGAAATGCCCAACCTCGGCCTCTTCGACAACCATCAATCCCGGTCCATTGTCCTGATGGAGCTGTACGTCCTGGCTTATTCGGACAGCAGCCTGCATCCGGAAGAGATTCCCATCCTGGAGGAACTGGAAGAGATTTTCCGGTTTTCGAAGGAGGAGATCGCGGCCATGCGCGACTGGGCGCGTGGTCAGACACCGTTCAGCCTGAGCGGCTGGGAGATCATCAAGGAACGGAAAGTGAATCCGCCCTGCTGACGTGAAAATTGCCGTTCCCTTCGGCACTTGCCTACATTTTGGGCGGCAGCGCCCTACCTCTCCGCCCCGCCTCGCCGGGCACGTTCCGAATAGTGTAACTATTTCAACGAACTGCGTCTAAAGCTACGGTTGGCACGCTCCGTGCTTTCTAATTCCCAAGATACGCTTCGCCGCACGACGGCAAAGCGTCGTCCCGCCGCACCTTCAATCCAACAGCCCGGACCTCGTCATGAAAAAGATCGAAGCCATCATCAAGCCGTTCAAGCTGGATGACGTGAAGGACGCCCTTGGGGAAGTGGGCTTGCAGGGGATCACGGTCCTGGAGGCCAGGGGCTTCGGTCGCCAGAAGGGCCATACCGAGCTGTATCGCGGCGCCGAATACGTGGTCGACTTCCTGCCCAAGGTGAAGATCGAGGTGGTGCTGGAAGACGACCAGGTGGAACGGGCCATCGAAGCCATACAGCAGGCCGCCCACACGGGCCGGATCGGGGATGGAAAGATCTTCGTCACACCCGTGGAGGAAGCGATTCGAATCCGGACCGGCGAACGCGGCCCCGATGCCATCTGATACCGCCTTTCCTGCCCTGCCCCTCACCGTCATCAAAGGAGGAACAATCCCATGACCCTGAATTGCAAGACCCCCGACGACGTGTTCAAGATAATCAAGGAGCAGGAAGTCTCGTTCGTCGACCTGCGCTTCACCGACCCCCGCGGCAAGTGGCAGCACCTGACCATGACATCGGCCTTCGTCGACGAGGCCAGCTTTGTCGACGGCATCATGTTCGACGGCTCTTCCATCGCCGGCTGGAAGGACATCAGCGAATCGGACATGGCGCTCATTCCCGACCCGGAATCGGCGGTCATGGACCCCTTCGCCGCACAAAGCATGATCGTCCTGGTCTGCGACGTCCTGGAGCCTTCGACGGGTCAGCCCTACGGCCGCGATCCGCGCTCCGCCGCGCACCGGGCCGAAGCGCACCTGGCCAATTCGGGAATCGGCGACACGGCCTTTTTCGGGCCGGAAGCGGAATTCTTCGTATTCGATGACGTTCGCTTCGATGTAAGCATGAACAATACCTTCTACACCATTGATTCGGAAGAAGGTCCATACGTCAGCGGAAAGTCCTTTCCCGAGGGCAACCCCGGCCATCGGCCCCTGCCCAAGGGTGGCTATTTCCCCGTGCCGCCGGTGGATTCCGTGCCCGACCTGCGGGCCGAGATGGTGACGACCATGCAGGAGATGGGCCTCACCATGGACAAGCACCACCACGAGGTGGCGCCCAGCCAGCACGAGCTGGGATTGACCTACGATTCGCTGGTGCGCAGCGCGGACAATGTGATGATCTACAAGTACGTGGTGCATATGGTGGCCCATACCTACGGCAAGACCGCCACCTTCATGCCCAAGCCGATCATCGGCGACAACGGGTCGGGCATGCACACCCACCAGTCCATCTGGAAGGGCGACAAGCCCCTGTTCGCGGGCTCTGGCTACGCCGATTTGTCGGAAACCGCCCTCTACTACATCGGCGGCATCATGAAGCACGCGCGGGCGCTGAACGCCTTCACCAACCCCAGCACCAACAGCTACAAGCGGCTGATCCCCGGCTTCGAGGCACCGGTATTGCTCGCCTATTCGGCCCGCAACCGCTCCGCTTCTTGCCGCATCCCCTTCGTCACCAACCCCAAGGGCAAGCGGGTGGAAGTGCGTTTCCCCGACGCGTTGGCCAATCCCTACCTGGCATTCTCGGCCATGCTCATGGCCGGCCTCGACGGCGTCGAGAACCGCATCCACCCCGGCGACCCCATGGACAAGAACCTCTACGACCTGCCGGCGGAGGAACTGAAGGACGTGCCGACGGTCTGCGGGTCCCTGCGCGAGGCCCTCACCGCGCTGGACCAGGACCGGGACTTCCTGAAGAAGGGCGATGTGTTCAGCGACGATCTCATCGACGGCTACATGGCACTCAAGTGGGAGGAGGTGCACAATTTCGAGCACAGCCCCCATCCCATCGAGTTCCAGATGTACTACTCGTCCTGACCGCCCGCGCCTTGTCGCGTTCGTGGACCGGCTCCGATCTGGCCGTCCGGTCGAGAATTGCCGTCAGCCCCAAACGGCCATTCCTGCCACCTGGAACAGCCATAGCAGGAGCGAAGCTCCCAGGATGGCGTCGATGGCCTCGAAATGGTGTTCGTCGCGCATCGGACTTGTTCCCGTGCAAAAGGTTTTCGGTTCTGCGAGTATCCTAACGCCCCCGTGGTGCGGGAACCGTTAACACCTTCACACAGCCACGAAATATCCGGTGAAAAATCCTGGCGCGTTGATCGCCGCCATGGGCGCCGATAGGGTGAAAACCAGTCAGGGATGGGGAGGGAGGACGACGATGACCTTGTTCGAACGCGGCGAATATCTCGATCGGTGCCGGCGCACGAAAGCGCGCATGGAACGGGCCGGGGTCGACGTCCTCCTGATCACCAGCCCGGCAAATATGTACTACGTCACCGGCTACGACGGCTGGTCCTTCTATACCCACCAGATCGCCGTCCTCGCCATGGACGAAGAGGAACCCTACTGGGTCGGCCGCGGGCTGGACGTGGAAGGTGCCCACCTCACCTGCTTCATGAACCGCGACAACAACATCCCCTACTCCGACAACTACGTGGCCAACCCGGACCTGCACCCCATGGCCTTCGTCGGCGAGTTCCTCAAGGGCAAGGGCCTGGGCAACAAGCGCCTCGGCGTCGAGATGGATGCCTACTCGTCCCTATCCGGTTAAAGCAGGTAGCGCACCCTGCGGTTGAAGACTGTCGACCAGCTCCTTGTAGGTGATGGTGGGTTGGTCCATGGCGCGGCGGAGGACGAAGTCGGCCAGATCGGTGATGCGTGTGCGGCGGTTGAAGCGGTAGCTCCATTCCCGGGCATAGCGCGGCAGGTGCTTGGCGCCGACACCGCGATAGGTGCCGTTGAGCCAGGTCTTCACGTTGGAAAACAGGACATGGACGACCGGCATCAAGCGCTCGGCATTCTTGCCTTCGCCTTGCACGACGGGGTGGTGGCGATAGGTGTCGCGGAGTCCGGCGTACCCCTTGAAGGCGTCGCTGGCGAGGCGGCTTCCGGGCCTGACCGAGGCGCGCACGAAGCCGCCCAGCTCGCGGGCGGTGGCCGCCGGGAGGATGGCGAGCCGCGCCCGGCCGGCGACGAAGCCGCTTCCCTTGATGCCCTTGCCCGGCCCGACCGGCCGCTTCTCGACGGCCATCACCAACAGGCTCTTGTTCGGGTTGGAAAGGCCCCGGCCCCGGCTCTCCGGCTTGCCGCGCCCGCCATAATAACTCTCGTCGACCTCGACCAAGCCCTCGAGCGGAAATTCCGAGCGCTCCGTCAGGGCATGACGCAGCTTATGAGCCATCAGCCACGCTGTCTCGTAGCGCAGATCCAACTCGCGGGACAGCAAAAGGGCCGAGACCCCACGCTTGTCGCGCGCCATCCACCACGCCGCCAGGAACCATTTGCGGAGCGGCGTGCGGGTGCGGTGGAAGATCGTCCCCGCCGTCACCGATTCCTGATGACCGCAACGGGCGCATTCGAAGATCCTGGGCCGCGCCGTCATTCGGTAGCTCCGCCGTTCGCCGCAGCGGGCACAGACATAGCCCTGCGGCCAGCGCAGCCGGGCCAGCGCCTCGATGCAGGCCGCTTCCGATCCGTGCCGTTCTTGAAACGCCAACATCCTGCCCATCGCACCGCCCTCCAAAAGCCCGAGACAATGCGATCAGCCTACATCCTCTACGTGAACATAACAAGAACATTTAGGCCGATCCTGTTTTAACCGGATAGGGACGTGCCTACTATTTCACCGCCCGCTGCTATCAGTCCCTGACCGCCGCCCTGCCCGACGCCACCTTCGTCGACGCCGACCTGCTAGTGAACTGGGTGCGCATGGTCAAGTCGCCCCAAGAGCTCCGGTTCATGCGCGAAGCCGGCACCATCGCGGCCGGCACCATGCAGGCCACCATCGACGCCATCGCCCCCGGAGTGCGCCAGTGCGAGCCCATGGCGATCCTCTACAAGACCCAGATCTGGGGCACCGAGGACTTCTGCGGTGACTACACTTGCAAGCCGCCCAACGCGCCGACGGGCAAACTGGCGGTGGCGCCGCACCTGGCCTGGGTCGACGACGTCCACCGGGAAGGCGAAGTCACGAACCTGGAGCTGGGGGGCTGCCGCTATCACTATCATTCGCCCCTGTCGCGCACCGTCTACCTGGGCGAGGTGCCCCAAAAAATGCGGGACACCGCCGAGATCGTGGTCGAGGGCCTGAACGCCGCCCTGGACGCGGTCAAGCCGGGAGTCACCTGCGAGGAGGTGGAAGCCGCCTGGCGCAAGGTCATCGCCAAGCACGGCATCATCAAGGAATCCCGCATCGGCTATCCGGTCGGCATCGGCTATCCCCCCACATGGGGGGAACTGACCGTAAGCCTCAGGCCCGGCGACAAGACGGTCATCGAGCCCCACATGACGCTGCACTGCATTCCCGCCCTGTGGGCCGACGACTGGTCGGTCGTCATCAGCGAATCCTTCGAGGTCACCGAGACCGGCGCCAAGACCTTCGCCGAGTTTCCGCGCAAGCTGTTCGTCAAGGGTTGAGCCCGGGAGCGGGCCGGTCTCAGACCGGCCCCTACGAAGCAAGACGGGGATGCGTAGGGGCGGGTCTGAGACCCGCCCGCCTACTTCAATGGGAAACCCAACGCCTTGAGGGCCGGGCGGAGGTTGAGCCGGCGGCCGATGGAGAAGCGCTTGATCATGTGGCCGGTCCAGGAATTGGGCGGCGACGGCTTGCCGGTCGCCCGGTAATAGTCGGCCAGGGCCGCGTCGTAGGCGGCAACGCCGGGCTTGAGGACGGATTCGTCGTAGCGCTCCCGATGGACGAGGGTGTCCAGGGACATGCGGGGCTTGGGCCACACCGGTTCCGCCGCCCATCCGATGCACAGGCCGTAGACCACGTAGACCAGGGGCGGCAGGCCGAGGATGCGCGCCGCTTCTTCCGGGTCGTTGCGCATGGCGCCGATCATGCAGGCCCCCAGCCCCAGGGATTCGGCGACCAGCGACGCGGTCATGCCGACCAGGGACGCATCGATGCTGGAGACCAGCCCCATCTCCAGGCAGTCCTCCATGGTGAAGGTCATGCCGTGGCTTTCGCAGGCATACTTGATCCGGCTCAGATCGGCGCAGATGGCGACGAAAACGGGCGCCTGGGCGATCTGCTTCTGGGGGCCGTTCTCGTTGCCGGCCATTTCCGAGATCCGACGCCGGGTCGTGGCGTCGCGGACCACGATCAGGCTGTAGGCCTCTTGGTTGCACGACGACGGGCAGCGGAAGCTGGCGGCAAAAATGGCGTCCACCATGGCGTCGCTGACCGGATCGGGGCGAAAGGACCGCACGGTCCCCCGGGCGTGAAGCTGCTCGATGAGATCATTGGTGACGTCGGGCGCCGGCGCCTCGGGCACCCGGGCATGGGCGGTCATGGAACGGGGGCTCCCGTAACGTTTATGCAGTTGGCCGGCAGGGTATGGGGTGACAGGCGATTTGCCAAGCCCATCAGGACGAACGGCGACCTCAGAAGCGCACGTCGTGAAGCGGCCGGTCCCAGTCCCGGGCCCAGGCCTCCACCCGGGCCACGTCCTCCTCCAGCAGCAAGCCCTCGGCCACCAGGCGCCGCGCGGCGTCGCCGATGGCTTTCACGTAGCCGTCGGCGTCGCCATAGCGCGCGATCAGGGAGCGGCGGGGATCGCCGGTCGCCCGGCGCACCTCGTCGGTTTCCGGGAAGGGCATGTAGCTGCCGGTAAACTCGTGCATGGCCCCCTCCCCCTGGCCGCGAGCGCGAAGGTTCCAGCCCGGACAGGTCCCCAACGGCGCTTGCACCATGGGCGCATGCACGCCGGCGACGTCGTTGCCGTCTTCGTCCACCGACGGCACCAGGACCGCGTAGCCTTCGCCCCCCTTGCGGTCCGGCGGCAGCTTGTCGACCACACCCGCCTCGGCCCGCGGCCCGAAGTCGTAGAGTGGCAGGTCGTTGGGTCCCCGCGGCAGGGCAATGCCCGGGATGGCGGGGAATTGCCGCCGCCACGTCTCCATGTCCACCAGGGTGCCGTCGGCCTTGCGCGGCACCTGGCTGTCGGGCGGCGGGGTGCCGTCGCTGGCCCAGCGGTCCAGCGCCGCCAGCATGGCCCGCAGCAGCATGGAAGTGCGCACGATGTTGTCCCGGTTCTGGCACACGCCGAATTTGGGCTCCTTGCGGTTGGGATCGGCCTGATGCTGGGAGCTGGACCACATGTAGATCCGCACCGTTTCGGGCTGCGCCAAATCATTGCCCTGGGTGTCGGTGTGGGCCAGGGATCCCCGGCGTTGCCAGTATTCGGTGGCGGACTGGGTGTGGATCACCAGGGGGTCGGTCTCGGGGCGCTTGAGGATAGCGTCCTGGCGCCCCGTCAGGTGGTCGGTGGACGGGGCGTAGGAGAAGGGAAAGCGGTCGCCGAAAGCGTCGTGGTCCTCGTACTGCTGGCCGCCGGGCACCACGGCGTTGGCAAAGCGGTGGTTCATCCACATCATGCCGGCCCCGGCCACGTGGCTCATCACGCCGTCGAAGACCTTGCGGCCGGCCGCGTCGGCATTGAACCCCCGGTAGACGGTATCGCGGATCAGGCGGCCGGTCTGGGAGCGGCCCCAGCAGTAGGCCTTGTCGATCCGGCCGGCCAGCGGGTTGGCCTGGCCGTCCCCGTCGGCCTCCCCATGGCGCAGGAAGCTCACAAAATCCCGTACCGCCACATAGCCCAGCCCCATGACCAGGGGATCGCGAGCCTCGTAGACCAGTTCGTAGAGCCATCCCGGCTCGAACCCGCCCGGCAGGTGGATGTGGCTGTCCGAGGGCACGATGGCGCGCACCATCCCCTGGGCGTCCAGCCCCATGCCCGATTCTTCGCGGGCGAAGGACCAGGCGGCAGCCGGGACGGGAATGCGCTCGTCCTCGGGGTAGCGGCGGCGCGTCAGGCGCGCCTTGGACGTGTCCATGGACACAACGGGATGGCTGCGGGTGGAGGCGCGGCCGCTGAGGGGCTGGGTCGTCGCCCCGGGGTTGTCGACGATGAATTCCGTGCGCACCGGTCCGGTCACGGGCTTGTCGCCGTCCCGGGCCACCGGCACGTCCATGACCGCGCGGCCGTCGCCGGGAAGCAGGTCCCCCTGCCAGGCGCACCAGGCCACCGTGTAGCCCCGGCGGAACAGGAAGCCGTTGCCCGCCTCGGCCAGGGACCAAGGATTGTTGGAGGCCGGGGCGTCGTTGAAGAACTGAACCGCCCGCTTGTTGCCCCGGTTGCCGTAGTCGAAGAACAGGCGCCGGTTGCCCCGCCCCGGGTCGGTGGGCCGCAGGATGTCCATGTCGGCGGTGAACGCCACCAGGCCGTCGCCGTTCACGCTTGCCTTGTCCAGATCGACGATCCCCGCCTGGGCCGGCGCCGCCGGATCGACAGCGAAGCGCGCCCGGCCCACCAGCCGCTCGTAGGGCCCCGCGTCGCCGAAAGCATGCCCGTTGGCGAAGGGGCGCCGCTCGGCGATTTCCAGTGCGATCCGGTTGGTCATGTCAGGTTCTCCGATCATCGGCGACAACCGCATGGGCGACGTCGAACAGGGGCATCTCGGGCTCGCGCCCGAGCAGGGAGTCAGCCATCAGGCGCCCCAGATAGGGCCCCATGGTGAAGCCGCTGGCGGCGCAACTGATGATGAAGGCCCCGGGGACGCCCGGCAGGGGGCCGGCCAAGGGCTGATGATCGGGCGGCCGGTCCTGGAGGCCCAGCCACGTGCGAACGATCCGCGCGCCCTTCAACGCCGGAACGGCATGGCGGGCCAGGCGCACATTGTTGATGGCGTTGTGCGGGATGATACGACTGTCGTCTGAGTCGAGGTCGGCCACACCCTGCCACCCGCCGCCGATAAGCACCGAACCGTTGGGCGCCTGCTTCAGGGTCAGGCGCTGCCACACCACCCCCAGGGTGTTGCGGATCAAGGGCGGCAGGCGTTCGGTGACGTTGACCTGATTGACGTTGAGGCCCAGGTCCAGGCGCACGCCCATGGTGGCGGCCAGGCGTGCGCTCCAGGCGCCGGCGGCGAGGACCACGCGGCGGGCGGCGACCTCGCCCAATCCGGTGCTGAGGGAGAAACCATCGCCGTCCCGCGCCACGGCTTCCACGGCCGAATCTTCGCGCACGTCGGCCCCCGCCCGCGGGAGGGCCACCCGATAGGCTCGGCCGGTGAGGCTGGCGTTGGCCAGCCCATCCTCGGTGCAGTGGGCGGCCGCCTTGACCCGCGCGGTGAGTTCGGGCTCCAGTTGTCGGGCTCGGTTGACCCCCACCATTTCGATCGGCGAACCCGCGTCCCGCCGTAGGGCGGTGCGTTCCGCCAGCAGATGCGCCTCCTCCTCCGTGAAAGCCAGGGTCAGGCAGCCCTTGGCCTTGGCCCCCATGTCCATGCCCAGCCACGACTGGGCATCGAGCCACAGCTCCCGCCCCTTGCGGGCGTAAGGAATGGCCGCCGGGGTAACGTACTGCAGGGACAGGGTGCCGGCGTTGACCCCCGAGGCCTGGCGGCACAACGGACCCTTGTCCAGGAGCACCACCCGCATGCCGCCCCGCGCCAGGTGGAGCGCGGTCGTACATCCCAGTATGCCGCCGCCGACCACGGCGGCATCGAAGGGGCCTCGGTTCATGTGGAATCCGAATCAGTAGTGCTGCGCCTTGAGGCGTTCTTCCAGCTTAAGGCTGACGCGCGAAATGGTGAAGCACATGATCCAATAGAAAGCACCGACGACGGCGTAGGCCTCGAACGTCTTGCCCAGCCATTTGGGATTGCGGATGGTGACCTCGGCAATTCCCAGCAGGTCGAACAGGCCGACGATGGCGACCAGGCTGGGGGGGGGGGGGGGGGGGGGGGGGGGGGGGGGGGGGGGGGGGGGGGGGGGGGGGGGGGGGGGGGGGGGGGGGGGGGGGGGGGGGGGGGGGGGGGGGGGGGGGGGGGGGGGGGGGGGGGGGGGGGGGGGGGGGGGGGGGGGGGGGGGGGTGTCCTTGAGGATGATGATGAACTGGTTGGTCAGGGCCGGGATGACGATGCGCATGGCCTGAGGCAGCACCACCAGCAGCATGACCTGAATGTACTTCAGGCCCATGGACTGGGCGGCCTCCTCCTGCCCCCTGGGCACCGCCTGCAGCCCGCCGCGGACCACTTCGGCCAGGTACCCGGCCTGGAAGAGGATGATGCCGATCTGGGCCCGGATCAGAGCATCCACCTGCACGCCCGCCGGCAGGAACAGCGGCACCAGCACCGAGGCGAGGAACAGGATCGAGATCAGGGGCACGCCGCGGATCAGCTCGATGAACGCCACGCACAGGGCCTTCACCGCCGGCATCTTGCGGCTTCGCCTGCCCAGCGCCAGCAGGACGCCCAAGGGAAACGCGAGCGCGATGCCGATGATCGACAGCAGCACGGTCAGCATCAGGCCGCCCCACTGGGTCGTCGATACGACCTTCAAGCCCAGCCACGAGCCGCCGTGCAGGATCGCCACCAGAATGAACGGCACCGCGCCCCAGGCCGCGTAGAGCTTGACCATGGACACCCGCCCCCGGGCGACCAGCGACACCGACGACAACGCGAACAGAAGTCCGAAACAGAGGTAGGGCCGCCAGCGTTCGTCCTCGGGATAGATGCCAACCAGAAACAGGGCGTAGGTATCGGCGACGAACGGCCAGCAGGCCCCGTCGATGCCCTCGCAGGCTTCCGGCCCGCCGGAAAACGCGGCGTCGCGCAGGGACCAGCCGTAAATTCCGAACAAAGTCTCGAAACATATCCAGACGGCGACCAAGGTCAGGGCCGCGTTCCACCACGGCGACAACAGGTTGCGGCGGATCCATTCCAGGGGACCGACGACGTCCACCGGCGGCGGCAAGACTGTCGAGGTCTGGGGCCCGCCGGTCATCGGTCAACGATCCGATTTCAACTGGACGCGGGCGTTGTACCAGTTGAGCCAGATGGAGATGGTCAGGCTGATGCTCAGATAGAACGCCATGACCAGGATCACCAGTTCGATGGACTGCCCGGTGGCGTACTCGATGCTGTTGCCGATACTGACGATTTCCGGATAGCCCACGGCCACGCCAAGGGAGCTGCTTTTGATGAGCCCCAGGTAACGGCTGATCATGGGCGGAATGATCACCCGAAACGCCAAGGGCATGACCACGAAGCGAAAGACATGGCGCTTGGGCAGGGCCAGGGAACGGGCCGCTTCGACGGTCCCATGGGGAACGGACTGAATGCCGCTGCGAATGACCTCGGCCGCGTAGGCGCCGTGATAGACGGTCAACGCCACGATCAGTGTGGCGAACTCGGGCGTCAGCACCAGGGCATCGCGGAAGTTGAATCCCTTGAGAACCGGCGTGGTGAACGACAGGGGCGCGCCATGGAAGAGAACCGCCAGCCCGGGAATCCCCACCAGTGCCACCATGGACAGGGCGACGACCGGCAACCGCCGGCCGGTTTTTTCGGCCACATCCCGGCCGATGCGCACCACCAGGTAGACCACGAACAGCGCCACGGCCACGGCGATGGCGAAGGGCGCCAGACCCGGCTCGGCAAGGGGGTCCGGGACGTAGACTCCCCGGTTGTTGATGAACACCATGTCGCCGACCGACAGGCTCTGGCGTACCGACGGCAGGGAGCGAAGAACGGCGAAGTACCAGAAGAATAGATGGAGAAGCAGGGGCAGATTGCGGATCAGTTCCACATAGGCGCGGCCCAGGGCCCGCAACACCCAGTTGGGCGACAGCCGCATGAGGGCGACGACGAGACCGACCACGGTCGACAGCACCAGGGCGATGGCGCTCACCCGCAGGGTGTTCAGGATGCCAATGACCAGGGCTTGGCGAACGCTGCTGTCGGCGGTGTAGTCGTCCGCCTCGAGACCTTGACCGGACACGGCCAGGGCGATGGCGGGAAAACCGAACAGAAGCACCATCCGCAGCACGGCCAGGCGGGTATCGGCCGCCGCCGGGGTGCCCCGCCCGGCGGCCCACCGCGACAGCGCCCACGCCGCGAAAATGCCCGCCACCACCGAAGCGGCGAACACCAGAAGCTCCGGCTCCAGCCGCGGCAACGGCACCCGCTCGCCCACATCGAAGCCGGCCCGGTGGGTCAGGAAATCGTAACCGGACTGGATGCCCAGTTCGGCCAGCCGTCGCACCGCGCGGCTCGCCATCGCATATGCGACCGCCAGCACCGCGCCGACGATCGCCACCTGATAGAGGATGGCGCGACCGTCGGCGCTGCGCAGGACGGACGTGGCCGTTCGAAGAACGGTCTCCATCGATCCCTAGTGGGATCGTCGATCGCACCCCTACTTGAACGGCGGCGCGTACTGCAGCCCGCCGTTGACCCACAGGGCGTTTAGGCCACGGCTCAGCCCCATCGTGGTTTTCGGACCCAAGTGACGATCGAAGACTTCGCCATAGTTGCCCACCGCCTTGAGGGCGCGCACGGCGTAGCCGTTGTCCAGCCCCAGGTCCTTGCCCAGGCTGCCCGTCTTGCCAAGGAGATTGGTCACCTCCGAGCTCTTCGCCGTCGCCGCCATCTGATCGACATTTGCCTGGGTGACGCCATAGAGTTCCGCCACGAGCAGGGCGCCATAGGTGTAGCGAACAATCTTCAGCCACTGCTCGTCGCCCTGGCGGACCGCCAGCGACAGAGGCTCGCGGCCGACGCCTTCCTCCAGCAGGGTGTGATCGTCCGGGTTTTTCAACTGCACCCGCATGTTGGCCAGGTTGGAGCGGTCGCCCATGATGAAGTCGCAGCGCCCGGCGCCATAGGCCAGCCGGGCTTCCTGGCCCGACTTGAACGTGACCGGCTTGTAGCTCATGCCCCGTTCCTTGAACAAGGTGGCAAGATTGACCTCGGCGGTGGAGCCGGAAGTGACGCAGGCACTGGCGCCATCGATTTCCGCCAGCTTCTTGGCGCCGACGCTCTTGCGGACCAGAAACCCCTGAATGTCGTAGTAGGTGGTGGAGACGAAGCTGACCCCGAGCTTAATGTCCCGGGTCATTGTCCAGGTGTTCTGCATCGTCAGCACGTCGGCGACGCCGTTGGCCAGGGCCAGAAACCGCTCGTTGCTGGCCAGGGGCTTGAACTCGGTTCCCACCTGGACCGCGGCGGCAACGGCCTTGCACATGTCGACGTTGAAGCCCTGCCAGACACCCTTCTCGTCCGGCACCGCGAAGCCCGCGAACTGAGGATTGACCCCGCAGATCAGCTTGCCCCGCGCCCGCACGTCGTCGAGCGTTCCGGCGGTTGCCGACCATGCCATTCCCATGGCCACGGTCGAGATGGCGATCAGGCTCGTATATCGTTTCATTGTATTCTGCCTCCGGTTTCTATTTTCGTTTCAGAATGCCGCCCGTCGATCCGTGGTGGCGCGGCAGCACAGTTCATCCCCTGGCGCGTCCGGGATCAACGGCGGATTGCAGAATCCAAACGCATCGCAGGCTGGTGGCCCAAACCCGCATTTCCCATATGAGCTTGTCATCAAATGCGGTTCAGCCATGATTCTGATCTAAGAATCAGTGTGTTGGACTCATCAGGAGGCAAGATCGAAGGCGAACCCGGAGGGTGAACCCGATGATGCTCTTGGTCTGGCCGGCATGGTTGGCGCGAAGGTGCTGGCTGCAACCAAACTATGGCTGTCCGGTTCGGAACAAGCGTGGTGCCCTGAATCCGCCAAGGCTTCATGGAATCAATGAGCGCTCTCGGATCGGGACACGCTCGCGGCAAATGCCCCCACCCATTTGTCGTACGCGGACTCGTTCCGCGTACCCATTCCACCGCCGCTGCCGGAATCCGCCCAGTTCCATGGATTGCCGGGACCAGCCCGGTAATGACAACCGGGCGGTCTTGGGGCACGATCAACCCTGTTGAAGGAGCTCAAATGGGGAATCCCAGATCAAACTATCCTTCCCCCGATAGACCTGACCACCCCCGCAAGGAAGCGCCGCCGTGGATACCACGCTCCATTCCAGCAAGCCCGATCCCTACACCCCCCTCGGTGTTCGCCCGTTCATCAACTGTTGCAGCACCCGCACCATCCACAGCGGCAGTATCATGATCCCCGCCGCCCAGCAGGCGATGCAGGAGGCGGCGGCGCGGTTCGTCAATATCAACGAGCTGATGGAGGGGGTCGGCCGGCGCCTGGCCGAACTGACCGGGGCGCCATGGGGCATCGTCACCTGCGGCGGCTCGGCGGGCCTCTGCCACGCCACCACCGCCGCCATCGCCGGCGCCGATCCCGAACTGATGCTGCGCTTGCCGGACACCCGGGGCATGCGCAACCGGGTCATCATGACCCGGGCGGGGCGGTTCACCTACGACCACGCCATCCGCATGGTCGGCGCCGAGGTCGTCGAGGTAGAAACTTGCGGCGATCTGGTGGCGGCGCTCGACGACCGGGTGGCCATGATCTGCCTGTTCGGCAAGAAAGAGGCGGAAGGCAAGCTACGCATCGAGGAGATCGCCGAAGTGGCCCGTCCCCGGGGCATTCCGATCCTGGTGGACGCGGCCTCGGAGCACCTGGAGAAGCCCGAGCCCTATCTCGCCCGGGGCGCCGCCATGGTCTCCTACAGTGGCGGCAAGTTCCTGCGCGGGCCGCAGCCGTCGGGCCTGTTGCTGGGCGACAAGGCCTGGCTGGAGGCGGCCTGGTGCAATTCGGCGCCCCATCACGCCTTCGGCCGGCCCCTGAAGGTGGGCAAGGAAGAGATCATGGGCCTCCTCGCCGCCGTGGAGTACTGGGCGGCCCATCGGCATCACGCCGAGGAACTGAAGGTTTGGGAGGACGATCTGGAAACCGTCGCCCGCATCGTCACCGCGCTGGACGGCGTCGAGGCGGAAGTCATTCGCTCCAACGATGCGACGGAAAAGGTGCCGCGCCTGCTGATCCGGTGGGCCAACGCCGGCCTGGCGCTGTCCGGCCTCGGCCTGCGGCAGCGGCTGATGGACGGCGAACCCCGGATCATGATCGACGACCGATTTTCAACGGGCGCCTCCTTCTACCTGGACCCCTTTTCCCTGCAGCCGGGCGAGGCGGCCATGGTCGGCGAGCGCATCTGGGAGGAGCTGTCGGCGGCGGCCGAGGGCCCGGTGCCATCGCCCCAGGGCGAGGCCGGCGTGGACATCGGCGGCGTCTGGGACGTGGTGATCGACTTCTACCGGGGCCGCGCCCGTCAGCGCCTGGCGCTGACCCAGTCGGGCACCGCGCTTGCAGGGGAACACGCTATCGCCTACCAGCGGAATCTCCTGGAGGGTACGATCCATGGCCGCGACGTCACCATCGCCAGCAAGCACCCCTACGAGGGGACCAACATCTCCTACAGATTCATCGGTCGGGTGGAGGACGAAATCATGTCGGGAACCGTGCTTCTGGGCAGCACCGGAAACTCCGCCCCCGGCCCCATCAACGAGCGGGAATACGGCGAAGGCACTTGGCAAGCCACCCGCCGGCAGTGACCGGACCCGTGGTATCACCAGACGAACACGGGGCGAAAGCCGACATCGCCGCTCAACGGTCCATTGTCGATGGCAGACCGGACGACTTCGTCTTGGGTCCCGAAACGACGCGAATAGCCAAAGGGGACTTTCCACGCCAAATCTAACAGATGGCCCCCCTACACGCCGGCGACGATCTTCCCGAACTCGGCCTCGGTAAACGCCTTCAAGGTCGATGTGCGGATGTTGCCGCCGGAGGCGGCGCGGAGCACGAAGGTGGCCGCCGCGGCATCGTCGGGAAATTCGGCGATGACCACCACATCGTGGCTGCCGCCCATGGTGACGAAGATCTGCTTCAACTTACCGCCCACCTTCTTCGCCACCTGTTTGGCCGCGGCGATGCGTTTGGGCGAGTCCTTGATGCTCTGGATGCCCGGCTCGGTGTAGCTCTCGAGAATGATGTAGGTGCCCATGGTGCCCGTCTCCCGGTTGGCGTTGGATGGGGGGAGATTAGTCGGCCCGTGGGCCGGAGGCCAGATGGCGCCGCCCCGCCGCATTGCCCCTTGCGCCAAATACGCCGAACGTGAAGGATGCGACAACCGCGAGGTTCGGCGAAAGAGGGGGAAATCATGGCCGAGTCCACGGCAACGACCGCCCCACAAGGCGGAGCCGCACCGGAGAGACGGGTCAATCAGGTTGTTGTCGGCGCCCTGGTCGTCCTCGTCGCGATCGTGGTCGCCGGGGTCTACTTCGCGTTCCGCTTTGTCGAGGACGAACGGGCCCGCAATCTCCAGGAATGGCAGATCCGTCTCGGCATCGTCGCCGACGGCCGGGCGGCCGCGGTCGACGAGTGGGTGGAATCCAATTTCGCCGTCCTGCGGGAGTTGGCGGAAAACGCGTCCCTTCAGCTCTATATGACCGAGCTTTCCGACGCCAGCGGCGACCGCAGCCAGGTTACCGACGAATCGGCCCAGGCCGGCTATCTGCGCAACCTTTTGGTGGCGACGGCGGAACGGTCGGGTTTCAAGGCGCCCGAACCGGTGGGCGAGATTGCGGCCAACGTGGAGCGGGTCGGCATCGCCGGCATCGGTCTGACCAATGCGGACGGCCAAGCCATCGTCAGTTCGCCTGCCATGCCGCCCCTGGCCGGCCGCCTCAGAACGGCGGTGGCCCAGGCCCTGGAAGGCGAGCCGGCCTTTATCGACATGTATCTGGGGTCCTCCAACCAGCCCACCGTCGGGTTCGTCCTGCCCGTGTTCGGCATTCAGGAAGGCGAGGGCGCGCGGGGAATTGGCGCCGTGGTCGGCGTTCGCACCGTCGGCGCGGACCTGTTCAACCGCCTCGTCCAGCCCGGCGAGACATCGCAGACCGCGGAGACCTACTTCGTGCGGCAAAGCGGAACGACCATCGAATACCTGTCGCCCCTCGCCGACGGGACGCCGCCTCTCAAGCGATCCCTGGCCGCCGATACGCCGGAACTGGCGGCGGCCTTCGCCATCGAGAAGCCGGGCGGCTTCGCCATGCGCCGCGACTACACGGGCGACGAGGCGCTGGTGGTGTCCCGCGCGCTGGCCAACCTGCCGTGGATCCTGCTGCGCAAGGTCTCCCGGTCCGAGGCCCTGTCGGCCACCGAAACCCGTTTGCGCACCATCCTCATCGTCTTCGTGCTCATCATCGTCGGCGTGGCCATCGCCGTGGTCGCGGTGTGGCGCCACGGAACATCGGTGCGGGCATC
This sequence comes from Rhodospirillales bacterium, assembly GCA_965247705.1. Lineage (GTDB taxonomy): Bacteria > Pseudomonadota > Alphaproteobacteria > Rhodospirillales > CAMCUA01 > CBDFHV01. Next base: position 280,835 of record CBDFHV010000085.1, read on the forward strand.
GGAATCGGCGGAGCGCTATCGCGTCTCCTCGGAGCGGTTCGAGAACATCGGCAAGTTCATGCGGGTGGTGACCAACAGCCAGTCGACGGCCATCGCCGCCGTGGACGGCACCACGACCTATACCTTTGCCAACCAGCCGGCGGCGGACGAAGCCGGCATTGTGCCGGAAGAAATGCTCGGCAAAACCATGGCCGGCGTCATGGGGCCGGTGAAAGCCACCCATTTCGCCGAAATCAATCGGGCGATCCTGGCCCGGTTCGCCGAAATGGAGGCGGCGCAGGATCCGGACTCCGTGGCGAAGTGCCGGGAGTCCCACATCAAACAGTTCGAACTGGACGGCGACGAGGTCCAGGTCATCCGGTCCGATCACATCCCCCTGCGCGGCGACCGGGATCATCCGCCCGGCGTCCTCATGGTGATCGACGACATCACCGAACTGACCCGGGAACGGCGGCGCAGCGAACACATCATGCGTCAGCTCATCGACACCCTGGTCAGCGTCGTCGACCGGCGAGACCCCTTCTCCGCCCACCATTCGACCCGGGTCGCCGAGGTCGCCCTCACCATTGCCCAGGAAATGGGCGTGGCGGAGGTGGACGCAAAGACCGTCGACATCGCCGGCAGCCTGATGAACCCGGGCAAGATCTTCGTTCCCACGGAAGTGCTGGCCAAGGGCGAGGACCTGACGGACGACGAGCGGCGCCAGGTCACCGGCACCTACACGGTCAGCGCCGAACTGCTGGAGCGGGTTCCCTTCGACGGCCCCGTGGTCGACACCATCCGTCAGATGGGCGAGACCCTCGACGGCGGCGGCCTCCTGGGCTTGAAAAGCGACGACATCCTGCTCACGGCCCGGGTCCTGGCCGTCGCCAATGCTTTCGTCGGCATGGTCAGCGCCCGCGCCTACCGGCAGGCCATGACCTTCGACGACGCCATCGCGGCGCTTCAGGAGGCGGCCGGCACCCGGTTGGACCAGCGGCCGGTGACGGCCCTGGTCAACGTCCTGGTAAACCGGGATGGGCGCGCCACGTGGGCCCACTTCCGAGAGCCCCCCGAGGCGCAGACGGCGTAGATAGCCTCAGCCGCCGCAGCTCTGGCCGGCTTGGATTGGCGGACAGGGTACGGTTCCGTAGGAGCAGAACACGCAGCAGTCGCCCGGCTTGGGCTTGAGCACCGTTTCGCAACCGTCGCAGTCATAAAACCATTGGCAGGCATCGGTCGGCATCGCTTCGACCTTGGTGAACCCGCATTCGGGGCAGGTGATCGCCGATTGCGGGACGATCTCCGCGATTGATGTCATTCGAGTGTCACCGGTCGGTTCGCGGCCACGGAACGGCGCCGCCGGATCAAGGCCATGGCGGTCACGGCGACGAACAGGATGACCGTCGGAAGCAGCACGAAATCAAGCCAAGCCAGCCATGCGGAAAGGCCGACCGCGCCGAGCGCGATGACCAGCACGGGTGTAAAACAGCAGATCACCGCGATAACCGTTCCGATAACGCCGGTCCTGAGCAACGCCTTGTTAGCCATTGTTTTCACCGATCAAAATGGGGCCCGTCACATGTCGTGACCTATCGAGTCCAGATCAATAGAATGCTTCCTGTAGCTAGTACAGGGTCAAGGGAAAAATTGTGATGACGGCGACCAACGCCTTGCCCCTTACGCGGGGCCGACTTTCGAAACGCACCGGCTGCCATTTGGAGACCATCCGCTACTACGAGCGGATCGGCCTGATTCGTGACCCGCCCAGACGTGCCGGCGGGCACCGCCTGTATGAGCGGGACGACCTAAAGCGGCTCACCTTCATCTGCCGGGCCCGCGACCTCGGATTCAGCCTCGACAAGGTGCGCGGACTTCTGGCGTTGGTGGATGGTGGCAACAGCACTTGTGCCGAGGTCAAGGCGGTGACGCTCGAACATGCGGCCGATGTCCGGCGAAGGGTCCGCGATCTTCGCAAGATCGAGCGCGTCCTCAAGTCCATGGCGGACCAATGCAACGACGGGCGGATTCCCGACTGCCCGATCATCGATACGCTCTTCGAGCCGCGTCAGTGAACGAAAGGGATCAGGCGGCCACGGATTCGATTTGAACCGTGAAGGTGGCTTCGCCGTTGGTGACGGTGTAGCCATCGTCGCTATCGGAGTCGTCAACGTCGGCGATGGAGTCGCTGCCGTCGGAAGCGGAGAAACGGAAACTGTCATTTGCCGCGACCACCGGCTCACCGTCGTAGTGCACGGACAGGACCATCTCGTCGTAGCTCTGGTCGCCGGCCCGCCACCGATCCGCGAAACCGATCATCAGGTCATCGCCATCCGTGCCCGACATGGCGTGGATGGTGCCATCGGCATTGAGCGACGCCTCTCCGGAATGGAAGATGGCCCGCCCATGGACCGAATTCTCGCCGTCGACCAGGTTGCCCCGTGGGTCGAAGGACAACGGTGTGTCGCCTTCAAAGGCGTCGTCCAGCCAGGGGTACCGCGCTCCGCCGTTCTGGACCACGAACAGGCCGAAGCTCTCGCCCGGCGCCAGTCCGTCGAGGGTGGCGCTGACACCCGGAGCCCCGTCGCCGCCGTCGGTGACGCCGGACCACAGCATCTTCGGGTCGACCGGCTGACCGGCTTCGTCCAGGCGATACCAGCCGACTCCGTTGTTATAGACGGTGCTTTCGCTTTCCACGGTCAGGCGCACCCCGGTGGCATCGCCGGGTACGGTCATGTTCGCCGGATCCACCGCTGCCCGGCCGCCCGCCGCCCAATCGGGCGTGCCGGCCGCCCAGTCGGGGCTGAAGGGTTGCGGCGCGTCGGCCGCGTAGGTCAGTAGTCCGCCGTCGATATGGAACTGGGTGAAGGTATCCTCACCGCCATCCGGGTCCAGGGCAACGCCGTCCCGATACAAGGTGCCGAAATCGGGCCCGTCGGTAAGGGTGAAGACGATCTCGTCCGCCCCGTTGTCCACGTCCGCCACGCGCAAGGCCTCTGAGTCGATGAGGGCCTCTTCGCCGGCGGCCACGGACAGGCCATCGTTGGCGAGAAGCTCGGGCGCGTCGTTGACCGGCGCGACCGCAATGGATGTCGCGGTGGAGTCTCCCCGCACGCCTTCGGTCGACAGGACCGAGGCGGCGATCCCCTGAAGGGAGCCGTTGAAATCGCTGGGTGGAGTCAGCGCCAGGCTGTCCAACGATGCCAGATCGTCACCGCTCAGCAGCCACGTGCCGTCGCCCCGATCGGTTCCGGCGGACAAGGCGGCCCCTTGCGGAATGCCGGTCACGGTAATGGAATCGACACCCACCAGGTCGTGGGCGAAGCCGACGGACAGCCCAAGCGCGACGGGCGCGTCCTCGACACCGGCGGCCGGGGTGAGGGTCACCTCGGGCGCCTGGCCGATCGCGTCCACCGGCACGATGCCGTCGGAAAACTGGAGAACCTCGATACCGCTCAAGCGGTCGACGCCTTCGGAGCCGGATACGATGACGTCCGTCCCGTCAAAGGCGACCAGATAGTCGGCGTAGGCACCGGCATAGACGGCCGCGTCGACGCCCGCGCCGCCGGAGAGCCGGTCGTCGCCATCGCCCCCGGCGAGAATGTCGTTGCCGGCACCGCCGTCAAGGCGGTTGGCTCCATCGTTGCCGACGATGATGTCGACGCCGCCGCCGCCGATGGCGTTCTCGATCGATATCAGGCGGTCGTCGTCGATTTCTTCGCCGCTCGCCGTTCCCGCGGCCAGATCGACGATGACGCCGAGGCCGGTACTGCCATAGGCGGCCGTATCGTTGCCCGCTTGGCCATCGTAGAGATCGTCGCCGGCTCCGGTCCCACCGATGATGGTGTCGTCGCCGTCGCCGCCGTAGATGATGTCGTCGCCGTCGGTGCCGATCAGCACGTCGTCGCCGCCGCGACCTTCGATGACGTCGTCGCCGCCCAAACCCTCCACCCGGTCATTGCCCGGTCCGGCAATGATGGTGTCATTACCGCCGCCGCCCAGGATGTTCTGGGGCTCAATGCGTCCGCTGCCGTCGTAGAAACCGGAGACCGATTGGGTCCAAACACCGTCCACCAACTGTCCGCCGGTGGCACCCACGGCACCGGTGGCGAGACCCGCGAACTGATCGTTGCCGTTCAAGCCCTGGGGGGTCGAGGCGCCCAGGTCCCCTCCCCGTCCCGGCACGCCGAAGCCACCGCCAATGTCGCCATCCAGCCTGTCGGGAGTCCCGGTGTAGTCGTCGCCGACAACGTTGATGGTCTGATCGCCACCGCCCTGACCGGTCCCGTCATCGGTGCCGCCAACCACGGAGCCGTCGCCGCCGGCAGCCGTGTCGAAGGAATCCAGGGAGTCGAAGCCCCCTGGCACGGTGCTATCCACCCCATAGGTGTTTTCCGTGCCTTGATGGATCGGCAAATGGGACAAGGGCCCCGAAAATCGGTCCACCAGGTCGCCGAGGCTGATCACCTGGATGGCGTTTGGCGGCAGGCCGAAGTCGCTGACAACGGTGAACTGGTTGGCCTCGTTGAGCACAACCAAGCCGGCCTTGTTGCGGACGATCACTTCACCGACGAAGGCGTCCAGTTCCTCCATCAGCACGACTTGCAGGTTTTGGCCGTCGGGAATCTCCAGCCCCATCTGGGTACCGCGAATGCCGATGGTGGCCACCGGCGTCTCAACGGTCATCGCCTCGGGGTTCATTTTGGCTATCTGACCGCTGACAAAGGCGAACAGTCCCTGGACGACCGACAGGGCGATGGAGCCTTCCTGGGTGCCCGGATCGTAAATAAGCTCGTCGAGAACCATGCGGCCGTTTTGGGACATGGCGAACGACGTGTCGTCCGCCAGCACAATGCCGATCGCGCCCTCGGGCCCGGTCGTCAGGACGTCGCCCTGTTAGACGGGGTCTCCCGCCTCCAGTTCGACGTGGGTTCCGTCGGCCCGGATGGCCGTGGCGTTGCCGGTGATGTTGTCCACTTTGCCGATGGCTTCGGCAACCACACCGCGCCCCGCGGCGGCGACCTGTGCGGGCGAAAGGGGTCCAGCCAGTTCTGTCACCAGTTGTCCGGGGAAGCGCGCGCCGGCGGGCGAAACCAGATCCGCCGCTTCGCCATTGAGGAAATAGTCGCGGACCACGGCATGTTCGCCCTCGGGTCCCGTCAACTGCAAATCGGTGCCGACGCGTTCGAACCTCGATGCGGCAAGCGGGAACGACTCGGGCAGACGGACGGGTCCATCCTGCGCCATCTCAAGGAAAAGCGAGGCTTCTCCGGCTTCGGGTGCTCCGTCGGATTTCCGCCACATGGTTCGCCCTACCGAGTCCTTGTTGCCTTGTACCCGCGCCCGGAAAACCCCTTACAGTTCCGCCCTTAACGTGTGTCGACCAGAGGCGGAAACGCCTGGCGAGGTACGGTCACATTGTTGGCAGACGGTCCCGAATCAGTCAGTGACGCGGGTCACAACTCGAAACTGGAAGTGACGAACAGGGCCGACCTATCTGTTTGTATGGGTTGCTCTTTGAGACTTGCGCATCGAAGATGGCACGGTCCGGTTTCCTGCGGTGAAACGACAAATCTCGCGACCCGGACCAGGGACGGCATTGTTGTCAACAGATTTGGCGACGGGCCAATAGAACCGGCACACCCGGCTGAACGGCAGCGGAGCTAATCATGCGCATCGTATTCGCGGACGATCACAACCTAATTCGCGAGACAGTCGGTATTCTATTGAAGCGGATTACCAGCGATGTCGATGTCATCGAGGCGAGCAATTATCCGGAGGCGCTGGTCAAGGCATCGTCCGGGTCGGCGCCCGATCTGATCATCCTGGACCTGTTCATGCCGGGCATGAACCACCTCAAGGGCCTGGAGGAAATGCGCCAGAAGTTTCCCCGCGTCCCGATCGTGATCCTCACCGGATCCGTTGACCTGAACGATGCCTACGCGGCCCTCGAGAAGGGCGCTTCCGGCTACATCCCTAAAACCATCGGCAGCCAGCCCATGCTCAACGCCTTGCGACTGGTTCTGTCGGGCGAGAGGTTCCTGCCCTCGATGCTGGTCGCCGATGCGGAGAAACTGGATCTGAGCGGCGAGGGTCGGGGCGCGGAAATGCAACCGGGCAATCCCCTCGGCAAACTGACACCCCGGGAACGCGAGGTGGTTGCCCTGCTGACGGCCGGCCATCCCAACAAGGAGATCGCGCGCCGCCTTGGTCTTCAGGAAATCACCGTCAAGGTGCATCTGAAGGGTATCTACCGCAAGCTCGGCGTCGCCAACCGAACCCAGGCCGTTCGGACCGTCATGGAGTTGGGGCTGGACCCGTCGATGCGGCGCCAGTTGAGCAATGTCGGCGCCGATGCCCCCATGGGTTGGGGATCGGCCGGCGGCGCAAAAGGCTGACCGCGACCCCGTCCCGGGCGGCGAAGGCCTATTCGACCGTATTGCTTCGCCCTGCCCCCATATCCGATAACGTTAGCCGACGACGCACACCCACCGAGCGCCACGAACGCCACCAATCGGGCACCTCATGACAGAATCGGGCCGCAAGACCGTTCGGCGTTGGCGTGAGCCGTCCTGGGGCTACTGGAGCGGCGCGATCGTCTTCATCGTCGGCGTCAGCATTTCAGCCACGGGATTCACGGTCGTCCGCGATCAACTGGAGGAAAAAGCACGCATCGCCTTCGAAGGGGCGCTTTACGATCATGTGCGGGTGATCGCCACGGGTCTCCTGCGGTCCGTGAGCATGGTCGAGTCCATCGGTGATTATTTCGCCGCGACCAGTTTCGTTACGGCCAGCCAATTCGACGTCTTCACCGACGGCTTGCTGCGCCGCCACGACGGCACGAAAGCCCTGGAGTGGATTCCGCGCATTGCGCACGACGCGCGCTCCGCTTTCGAGTCCGACATGAGCGCGGTTCATCCCGGCTTCGGAATCACGGAACGGTCCGATCCCGGACGCCTCGTCCCGGCGGAAACGCGAAACGAATACTTTCCCGTTACCTACGTCGCGCCTCTTGACGGTAACCGCGCGGCGGTTGGCTACGATCTGGCGTCGGAAGAGTCCCGGCGACGGGCGCTGGAGTCAGCCCGGGACAGGAAACAGGCGATCGCGACCGCCCCCATCACCCTCGTTCAGGGCGATAAGGCGCGACAAGGTTTTCTGGTCCTGAACCCGGTGTTCGGCGTCACCGACAACCGCGATCAGCCTTCCGCAAAGGACGAATCCTTGCGGGGATTCACCGTCGGCGTGTTCGTCGTCGGCGACTTGGTCGATAGGGCCCTGCTCGCGCTTAAACCCAAGCCTATCGTCCTGCGACTCGACGATGTCACCGATGGAATCGCCAAACCGCTCTACCAACGGCTGTTCCCGTCGGCGCTGAAGCCACGCGCGGCTCCCGCGGACGATGAGGCGGTAATCTTTGACCGTACCCTCGACATCGCCGTTGCCGGCCGCAGATGGCGTATCAACGGTCGCGCGCGGATGCAGGACTTCAACCACGGAAATCGGGGAGTTCAGGCCTGGACGATCCTTATCGCCGGCATTCTGCTGTCGACGCTCATCAGCCTGAACCTCTTCTCATACGCCCGGTCCGATGCTCGGATCCGCCGCCTTGTGGCCGATCGCACCAACGAACTGGTGGAAAGCCGCCGCCGGTTGGCCGCCGTCCTGGACACGGTGGCCGATGGAATCATCACCATCGACAGTCGAGGAACGATCCTTTCCGCCAATCCGGCCGGCAGATCCATGTTCGACTACGGTGAGGACGAACTGATCGGCAACAACGTCAAGATGCTTGTCCCGTCGCCGCATCGGGAACGGCACGACACCTATATTGGCGACTACTTGCGCACGGGCGTCGGCGGCATTATCGGCCGGCGCCGAGAACTCCGCGGTCAGCGGAAGGATGGCGCCGAGTTTCCCATGGAGCTCGCGATCACCGATGTCACATTGGCCAACGATCGCATTTTCGTCGGCATCGTGCGCGATATCTCGGACCGCAGGCAGGCGGAACGAACGAAGGATCAGTTCCTGGCAAACGTCAGTCACGAGCTGCGCACGCCATTGACCGTGATCAAGGGATACCTGCCGTTTCTTCGTCGCGCCGAACGCATGCCCGACGCCGATTCAATCACCACCATGGCGGGCAAGATGGATGACGCGGCGGGAGAGCTTCTCGAACTCATCGATTCCCTGTTCGATTTCTCTCGCCTGGAATCGAGGTCGCTTAAACTGAATTTCGGCGACGTGGATTGCGAGGCCCTGCTCGAGGAGGTCGCGGCGGGCTTCCGGGCCAAGGCCGAGGCCAAAGGTCTGGAGTTGCGCGTGCAGGCGGCGCCGTGCATCGTGGTCGCCGACAAGGACCGACTAAAACGTGTCCTCCACACCCTCATGGACAACGCCATCAAGTTCACGGAGGCGGGCCATGTGACCCTTGCCGTCGCCATGGACGCCGGATCCGAATCGTCAACGTTCGCCGTATCGGATACCGGTCCTGGCATTCCGCAGGACCACCGGGACACCATCTTCGATCGGTTTCGTCAACTGGATGGAACGTCGACCCGGCATGCGGGCGGCGCGGGACTGGGGCTCTCCGTCGCCAGGGATCTGGTGGCCCTGCACGGTGGCGAAATCGAGGTTTCAGGAACCCCGGGTCAAGGCGCGACGTTCCGCTTCCGGATACCCCTGGCGGCTTCCCGCGCCGCGACTGGACGCCGCGAAGACCATGCACTTGTAAGGGAGGCCTGACGTGGCGCGCATCCTCGTCGTCGAAGACAATGACGACATCCGGGACCTCATTCGGCAGCATCTGGTCTTCGAGGGCCACGACGTGCTCGAGGCCGTGAATGGGCGACAAGGCGTGGAGGTGTGTCGGGAAAAGCGTCCCGCTCTGGTCGTTCTCGATATCATGATGCCGGATATGGACGGCTTGGAGGCCTGCCGGCACCTGAGGGAAGATCCCGTGACGGCCACTACCTTCATCATCATGCTGTCCGCCAAATCCGCGATCGCCGACCGAATCGTCGGTCTGGATACGGGTGCCGACTCCTACCTGCCCAAGCCCTTCGACCCGGACGAGCTGCACGCCATGGTCCGGGCCGGGCTGCGCACGGTGGAGGATCGCCGGCACGCGACCCACGATGCCCTGACGAAACTTCCGAACCGACGGTCCTTTGACCAGATGATCGCACGGGAACTGGCGGCGACCCTTCGCTACGGCCATTCCCTGTCCCTTGTCATGGCGGACCTCGACCACTTCAAGAAGGTTAACGACGCCTTCGGTCATGGGGTTGGCGATGTGGTGCTCAAGGAGCTCGCCAACCGGCTGCGCACCTTGTCGCGACCCACGGATCTGCCGTTTCGCTGGGGCGGTGAGGAGTTTGCCTGGCTGTTGCCGGAGACGAATATTCAGGGCGCCCAGGTGGCGGCGGAGAGATTTCGCGTCGCCGTGGAGTCCGAGCGGTTCGAGAAGGCCGGCCGGCTGACCGTGAGTCTGGGGGTCGCCGAGGCCGTCGCGATCGAGGGTGCCTCGGAGCTGTGCGAAAACGCCGACGAGGCCTTGTACCGGGCAAAGGAGAAGGGCCGCAACCGGGTGGAGTCCTACCGGAACGGCGTCGTTTCCCTCAACCGCGTCAACGCGCGGCAACGGTCGTGACGGGCCGGACTCCGGTTCAGCCGATGACGTCCGTCGGCATCGTCGGCGCGGGATTGATCGGCGCTGGCTGGGCGGTGCAAATGATGGCCGCGGGATATCGGGTGGTGGCCACGGATAGCGATCCCGCGGCCGAGGATCGCCTGGCCGAAACCGTGGCCCGGACGTGGCCCCGCCGCGCCGCCATGGGCCTGGCCGACGGCGCCCGTGCGGACAATTGGCGATTCGTCCGCCGCATCGACGCGTTGCCCACGGACCTGGAGCTGGTCCAGGAATGCGTCCTCGATGTCGCATCGGTAAAGCGACAAGTGTTCCAGGGCCTCGACGCGCACCTGCCGGAGGAGGTTCCGATTGCCTCCAGCACGTCGGCCTTGGTGATGACGCCCTTCCAGGACGATATGCGTGCGCCCCAGCGCCTGTTCACCGGCCATCCCATGACGCCCCCCTACCTCATGCCGCTGGTGGAGGTGAGTGGCGGCAACAAGACGGATCCGGCGATCCTCGACTGGGCGATGGCGTTCTACGAACGCGCCGGCATGGTTCCCGTTCGCCTGAACCGGGAGATCGTCGGTCATATCGTCAACCGTCTGCAGGCCGCCCTCTACCGGGAAGCGGTGAACCTGGTGGTCGAAGGCATCGCCGACGTGGCCAGCGTCGACAAGGCGGTGACCCACGGACCCGGGCTTCGCCAGTCGGTGCTGGGGCCGCACCTGGCCTATCACCTGGCCGGCGGCTCCGGCGGCTTTCGCCGCTATATGGAGCACCTGGGTCCCAGCCAGGAGCGCCGCTGGGCGGACTTGGGGGAGCCCCGGCTGACGGCGGAAGTCCAGGCCCTGCTGACCGCCGGCGTGGAGGCCGAGGCCGGTGACCGGTCGGTGGCCGACCTGGAAGTCATGCGCGACCGATGTCTGCTGGCGGTGCGCCAGGCCCTCGACACGGCCCGGGGCAAGCGGGGCAAGTAGACGCGCGCAGGATAGTGGGGAGGCTCCGGCCCCTACCCTTCCCCTCCTTTGCGAACCCGCTCCCGGTGGATGATGTAGAGCCCCGCAGCGACGATCACGACGGCTCCCGCGCCGGCCCAGATGTCGGGAATCTCGTCGAAAATCACGTAACCATAGATCGTCGCCCAGATCAGGCCGATGTAGGTGTAGGGCGCCACCACCGATGCCGGCGCGGCGGAGAAGGCGCGAATGAAGCAAAGGTGGATCAGGATTCCGAAGCATCCGGTGATGCCAATCATCATCCAGGCCAACGGATCGGGCCATATCCAGTAGAACGGCACCACCGCCGAAAACACCAGGACTCCCGCGATCGGCGTGTAGGCCATGGTGGTGAGCGTCGAATCCCTGGCGCTGAGCTGACGGGTGATGATCTAAAAAAGGGCAAAACAAACCGCCGCGCCAAGGGGCAGGAGGGACTGGATCTGGAACACGTCGGACCCAGGCCGGATGACGATCACGGCGCCCAGGAACCCCGCCACCACCCCAAGCCAACGACGCATCCCGACTTGCTCGGCCAGGATCGGTACCGACAGGGCCGTAACCAGCAACGGCGCCAAGTACAAAATAGCGTTGGCGTTGGCCAGCGGTATGGTCCTCAGGCCGGTATAGAACATGATGGTGGCGGAGGCCAGGAGGAGGGAACGCAGGATCTGCAGCCCGGGACTCGTGCTCACCACCAGGGTGCGAGGCAGACGGCGGCTCAACCAGGCATACAGAATGATGACGTGGAACAGATACCGGCCCCACACCAGCAACGGCGCCGGATAAATCGAAACCAGATACTTGACCAAAGTGTCGCTGGTCACGAACAGCAGGGTGGCGAAACACATCCACAGGATGCCCCGCGTGCTGGCCGTCAGCGGTGTGCGCTGCCTCGGCTCACGGGTCATGATCATTCGATCCCGCCGCCGAAGGACTTTGCCACCCTTCCCGGTGAAAGATGTAGACGCCGCTGGCAACGATGACCATCGCCCCGGCAATGGTCCAGGCATCGGGAATCTCGTCGAACAGGATAAATCCGAGCAGGCCTGCCCAGATCAGGGTCAGATAGGTGAACGGCGCAACCGTCGCCGCCGGCGCCGCCGCAAAGGAGCGGATCAGCATCAGATGGGCGATGAAGCCGAACACCCCGGTGGCCGCCATCAGGCCCCAATGGAACACCACCGGCATGACCCAAACGGTTGGCATGACCAGACTGGCCACCACCGCGCCCACCAGGGGAGTGTAGGCCATGGTGGTCACCGGATCGTCGCGACCGCTCAGTTGGCGGGTCACGATCTGAAACAGGGCGAATTGGAAGGCCGCCGCCAGGGGCAGCAGCACGGCGACTTGAACCGCTCCCTGCCCCGGCCGCAGCAGGATGACCACCCCGAGGAACCCGACGAGCACCGCCGCCCAGCGACGCGGACCCACCCGCTCAGCCAACAGCGGCGCGGACAGCGCCGTCACGATGACCGGTGAAATGTTCAGCACAGCCACGGCATCGGCAAGGGGCACGTAACGCAATCCCAGATAGAAGCATCCAGTCGTGCCCAACAGTAAGGCCGAGCGAACAAGCTGGAGGCCCGGGTTGCCCGTGCGCAAGGCGGGGCCCAACCGCCGGCCCAGCCAGACAAAGATCAGCAGGGCCTGGAACACGTGACGGGACCAGATCAATTCCCAGGTCGGATAGCTGCCGCTCAAGTGCTTGGCCACCGTGTCGCTGGCCACCATGAACAGGGTCGCCATCGCCATCCACTGGATTCCCCGCCGCACATCGTTCGCCGCCGCGGAACTATCCATGATCCCGCGTCCGCCGCCGCTCCCGGTGGGCGATATAGAGGCCGCTGGCGGCGATGATCGCCGCGCCCGCAATGGTCCAGGGGTCCGGCAGATGGTCGAAAAAAACGTAGCCGGAGATGGTGGCCCAGATAAGGGTCGCGTAAAGCAGTGGCGACACCACGGCGGCCGGGCCCCGCTCGTAGGCCTTGATAACGCACATGTGGGACGCCGCGCCGGCGGCGCCCGCCAGGACCATCAGCACCCAACCCCGGGGGTCTGGCCATACCCAAAACAACGGCAGGAAAGCGCTGGACACAATGGCGCCGACCACGGGCGTATAGATCAGACTGGTCCGTATGCCGTCATGGCGGCTCGCCTGTCGGGTGAGAATCTGGTAAATTGACAGGGCGACGGCGCCGACCACGGGAAACAGGATGACCGGCTGGAAGTCGACGCCGCCCGGGCGGATCACCACCAGGGCGCCGACGAACCCGACCAGCACCCCCATCCATCGGCGCACGCCGACCCGCTCTCCCAGCATGGGAATGGACATCAGTGTCACCATGATAGGCATGGTGAAGACAATGGCGTTCACATCGGTCAGCGGCAAAAAAGCGAGCGCGACGATGAACAACGCCGTGCCCAGGGCCTGGAAGATGGAGCGGGCCGCCTGAAGTCCCGGCCGGCCGCTGACCAGGGCGGGAAACACGGCCGGCCCCAGAAGCGCCGCCAATACGACCAGGTGAAAGAAGAACCGGGCCCAAACCACCTGGCCCACTGGATACTCCTGGGTCAAATGCTTGTTGCAAACGTCCATCGCCGAGAAGAACACGGTCGCGGCGAACATCCAGGCGACCGCCCGCGGCCTGTTTTCGGCCACGGTCACATGGGTCGGGCTGCGGGACGCGCCCGTGGTCAGGGCGTTGCCTGCCTTTCGCGCCGGGCCACGTAAAGGCCGCTACCGACGATCAGGCCGGCGCCCAGCAGGGTCCAGGCATCGGGCAACGCGTCGAACACCAGATAGCCCATGATGATGGCCCAAACGAGGGTTGTGTAGATGAAGGGCGCGACCGTCGCGGCCGGGGCCGCTTGCATCGCCTTGATCACCAGGAACTGGTTGACCCCGCCAATAACGCCCGTAGCCACCAGAAGCAGCCAGCCCATGGCGTCCGGCGCCACCCATACCCATGGCACCGCGATCGACGTCGCAATTGCGCCGGCCATCGGCGTGTAAATCATGTTGGTCATGGTCGTGTCGGTGCGGGTGCCGAGGCGGGTGACAAGTTGGTAGAGAGCGAAACACAGCGCCCCTCCCACGGGGACGAGCGCGGACAACTGCCACAGGTCGCCCCCCGGACGCACGATGGTCAGCGCGCCGGCCAATCCGATAGCGACCGCTACCAGGCGCCGCGGCCCAACCCGTTCGCCGAGGATTGGAATTGCCAGCACAGTCATAAGTAGCGGCGTCAACTGCAGGATCGCCGAAAGCTCGGCCAGGGGCAGCAGGCTAAGTCCCGTGGCAAGGCAGGCGGTCGCGGCCAGCAACAAGACAGAACGCAGGATGTGCAGGCCGGGACGCTTCGTGCGCAAATGCCGCGACAAGCTGACGTTCAGCACCAACACGACCATGATGAAGTGAAACGTAAGCCGCGCCCACAGCACCTGAAGGACCGGGTAGTCCTGGGTCAGATACTTGACCAGTGTGTCGGTGAAGGTAAAAGAGAACGCCGCCGCCAGCATCCACAGGATGCCGCGGACCTCCGGACTCGGGCCATTGCGATCAGCCGCCTGGGCGTTCAAGCGCGCCGTTCCAGGGTATGCATCCTTGGGTCGGCTCAGTGGCCTGGTATCGGCACCGCGAACAGGACCGGGCCGTCACCGTGAACCTTGTCGTGGGCGCGGATGCGCACCTCCCGAATGCCGCTGGGAACCCGGATGCCCGACAGGCTACGGGTGAAGGGCTGCTCGTTCTCGTGCGGGTGCAAGAGGACCCGTGACCCCAGCACCGTGCCGGCCGGGCCCAGCACCTCCCAGCGGTCGGCATAGTGGTCCCAGCCCGTGTCGTCGTGTCGCAGAGTGACACTGAAGGCGTAAGTCCCGGACTTGTTCGCCCGGACCTCGGCGTCGACGATCTTCACCTCCCCCGCGAGGACCGCCGATCCGGCCATTAGGAGACAAACGGCGACCAGCGAAGTGGAGACGACGCGCATTTTAATTCCTCGGTTTTGGGGGGCGGTTCGGGGGCGACACCGGCCTATCGTCAGGTTAACAACCTTCTGACGGCGGACCAATGGAAATAGGACGGGTGCAAGCGAGTGTCGGAATTGACTCGCCAACGCCCATGGGTATGGTTTCTGGCGAGGACAGGCGGACCCGGGAGCCGCCCTTGCCCAAACCCGCCCATGGGCGAAAACATCACCCGTGAAGCGCTCGCTTCGGCTGCAGCCAATTCACCCCGTGAAGTGTCGGCCCGTGATCAACCATCCGCGGGATCGGAGATCGATGCGAAGTCAGGCCGTCGTGGTCGCATCATTCGGACGGTCTCATCCTCCATTCCAGGACCAGGCGCCGTGACTCCTTAATCTGCTCGGGTTTCATTCTCTTGGCCAAGGCATCACGATTCCGGGGGGCCTTTTTGTTTCCGCGGTTAGCCGAGATACTGAACCACTTGTAGGCCTGGACGACGTCCTGCTTTATTCCCTGGCCCTTCATGTACAGGAAGCCAAGGTTGTTCTGGGCGTTGACGTGCCCTCCTTCGGCGGCCTCCTGGAACCACCTCGCCGCGTCGGTGAAGCTCTTCGGAACGCCTCGGCCGATGCTGTACATAAGGCCCAGGTTGTACTGGGCGTAGATATGCCCTTGCTCGGCGGCCTTCCCGTACCACTTCGCCGCCTCGGCGAAGTCGATCGGCACGCCCCGACCCCTCGCGTACATGAAAGCCAGGTTGTTCTGGGCTTTGGCGTTCCCGTCCAGGGCCAGTACACTGAATTCCTGGAACGCGGTGGGGAAGTCGCCGTTCTGGAAGGCGGTGACGCCTTCATCAAAGCCGGCCCAGGCGGGTATGCCCGCCAAGACTCCAATGACTGCGATCAGCCACCTCACGCCATGTCACTCCTGTCCCTTGCAGACCGGAATGCCCCCAAGCACGATCAAACCGGGATACTCGCGCGGACGATTTTCACGTTGGTGATCATGCCTCCACGGCGCCGGATTGGCAAGTCGAACCGGCGTTCGAAGGGGGCATACAACCAAATTTGTTGCTCTTTTGTTCTCTTTACTGATAAGGTGCTCGTCACACAACGACGAACGTTGGAGAGATAATGTGACAAATCCCCTGCTCGGCTTCGCCGCGAACTTCGTGGGCGTGTGTTGGCTGTTCACCGCCCTGCACGTCTGGCTGTTTGTTGCCGGTTAGGTCGGCATACGTGCACCGGCGGCCCCTACCCCTTGGAGACGGGACGCTTTTGCCCCGCCTCGTCCAGGGCGACGAACGTGAACATTCCTTCCGTCACCTTCACCGGCGGCCGGTCCACGTCACGGGACTCTTCCCAGGCTTCGACCTCGACGGTGATGGACGTGGTGCCCACCTTGACCACGTGGGTATAGACGCTCAGCACGTCGCCGACTCGAACGGGCCGATGGAAACTCATGCTGGTAACACCCACCGTCGCCACCCGTCCCCTGGCCCGCTTCCAGGCCGCCATGCCGCCCGCCAGGTCCATTTGGGCCATCAGCCAGCCGCCGAAGATGTCACCGCTGGGATTGGTGTCGGCGGGCATGGCAAGGGTGCGAATGGTCAGTTCGCCATGGGGCGACGATGATTCCTCCGACATGGAACGGATCCGCTTTCCTACTATATTTTGCGACAATTGGGACGTGTGACCACTGTATCATCCTTGCTGACGGGTCACAGCCCTTTTAGGATGCCAACCATGCAGGATCTGTTCGCCGTTCCCCACGCCCCCGACGCGCCCCCGGCGCGGGCCGCGTACGGGGCCAAGGATATCGAGGTGCTGGAGGGCCTGGAGCCCGTGCGCCGCCGCCCCGGCATGTACATCGGCGGCACCGACGAGCCGGCCCTGCACCACCTGGCGGCGGAAGTCCTCGACAATGCCATGGACGAAGCGGTGGCCGGTCACGCCACCCGCATCGACCTGGAGCTGGCCGCCGACCAGACGGTGACCGTTCGCGACAACGGCCGGGGCATCCCGGTGGATTCCCATCCCAAATTCAAAAGCAAGTCGGCCCTGGAGGTGATCCTGACCACCCTCCATTCCGGCGGCAAGTTCAGCGGCAAGGTCTATCAGACCTCGGGCGGGCTGCACGGGGTCGGCCTTTCCGTGGTCAATGCGCTCTCGGATCTCCTCACTGTCGAGGTTGCCCGGGACCGCAAACTGTGGACCCAAGACTACGCCCGGGGCAAGCCCAAGGGGCCGCTCAGTGACAGGGGCTCCGTGAGCAATCGGCGGGGCACCACCATCGCATTCCACCCGGACCCCAAAATCTTCGGCGCGCGGCTATGCTTCCGTCCCGCCCATTTATTTCGCATGGCCCGGTCCAAGGCCTACCTGTTTCGCGGGGTGGAAATCCGCTGGAAATGCGATCCCAAGCTGCTCGCCGTTGACAAACTGACGCCTGAGACGGCAACGCTCCATTTTCCCGGGGGTTTACAAGATTTTCTTCAATCGATGCTGGAAAACCGACGCACCCATACCCCGGCCGCTTTCGCCGGCGAGGCGGCGGTCAACGGGGGCGGCCGGGTGGAATGGGCCGTCGCCTGGCCGGTGGACGAGGACGATTTCTTTAACTCCTACTGCAACACCGTCCCCACCCCTCAGGGCGGCACCCACGAGCAGGGCCTGCGCGCGGCCCTGACCCGGGGCCTGAAGGCCTACGGTGAACTGACCAATCTGAAGGGCGCGGCCCGAATCTCCGCCGATGACGTGGTCGGTGGCGCATGCATCATGTTGTCCTTGTTCATGCCGGAGCCCCAATTCCAAGGTCAGACCAAGGAACGCCTGGCCAGTTCGGAGGCCACTCGGCTGGTGGAGGTCACGGTCCGCGACCACTTCGACCACTGGCTTTCGGCGGATCCTGCGGCCTCTGGATTTCTGTTGGAGAAGATCGTCGAACGGGCCGAAGAGCGCCAGCGGCGCCGCCACAACCGCGAGACCAAGCGCGCCAGCGCCACCCGGCGGTTGCGCCTGCCCGGCAAGCTGACGGACTGCACCGCCAACCGCGCCGCCGGCACGGAGATATTCCTGGTCGAGGGGGATTCCGCCGGAGGCTCGGCCAAGCAGGCCCGCGACCGGGCGACCCAGGCGGTGCTCCCGTTGCGCGGCAAGATCCTCAACGTGGCCAGCGCCACGGCCGACAAGATGCGGGCCAACCAGGAGCTTGCGGACTTGGTGGAAGCCCTTGGCTGCGGCACCGGCGCCGCTTTCGACGAGGACGCGTTGCGCTATGACAAGGTCGTGATTATGACCGACGCCGATGTCGACGGCGCCCACATCGCCTCCCTGCTCATTACGTTCTTTTTCAAGGAGATGCGTCAACTCATTGAAAAAGGACATCTCTATCTGGCGATGCCGCCCCTGTATCGACTCAGCCAAGGGGGTGTCACCGCCTACGCCCGGGACGACGAACACCGGGAGGAACTGATGCGGACTCGTTTCAACGGCCGTGGCAAGGTGGAGGTGAGCCGTTTCAAGGGCCTTGGCGAGATGCCTTCGGCCCAGTTGCGGGAAACCACCATGATGTCCGGCAAGCGGACGCTGCTGCGGGTCCGACTGCCGGCCGGGCACGATTCGGAATCCCATGAGGATCTGCGCGCCACATCCCGCCTCGTCGACAGCCTGATGGGCCGCAAGCCCGAACTCCGCCTGGCCTACATCCAGGAGCACGCTCGTTTCGTCGATGCGGTGGACGTCTGACCTTTATTCAGCCCTTGTCGGCGCGCTTGCCGCGACCCCATATGGAACCCGTTCGATTGCTCTTGAACGGATACTTCCCATGGCCCTTCGCCTCCTATCGCTTATGGGCGCCGCCCTGATCCTGACCTCGTGTGCCAACGCGCCTGTGCTTACCGGCTACTTTCACGTCTCCGGCGTTCCCGGGACCTTCACCTATGCCGGCGCCGATCGGGACTTTACCGTTGTCCTGGTTGGCAACCCCTTTGCCGAACCGAAAGCCGAGGTCGAACGTGTGATCACCGATGCCATGCAAGGCCGCCACCACGGGCCGAGCACCCATTTCACCGCCACGCCCTCGGCCAATGCCCGCACCAACTACCGCTTCGTTTTCATGTTCGATCCGCCGCGCGCCCTGGACGCTTCGACTTTGTGCGAAGACCTGGGGCGCCTGAAGGCCGCCGTGCCATCGGGCGGACTGCGCATCATGGCCGCGTTCTGTGCCAAGGACCGGCTGATGGTCGAGATCCTGGCCCGCTCGGGGCCGGCCAAATCCGTGCGTGACCCGGTGGTGCACGATCTGATCGGCCGAATCACCTGGAGCATCATCCCGTACCGGGACCCTTACGATCAGGACGACGACAATCCGTCGCCGCTCATCATTCCATGAGCGAGCCGGACCTGAGTCCGATTCTGAAGCGGATCGCCGATGCGCTGGACCGGCTGGCCCCGGCGGCGGCGCGGGACGACGGCGCCGGCACCGCCGACGCCTACGTTTGGCACGCCGAGGGCGACCGGCTGGAACCCGTGATCAGGGTCAATCGCCTGGACCTTGAATTGCTTCACGGCATCGAACGCCAGCGCGACGGGCTGATGGAGAACACCCGGCGTTTTGCTCGCGGCCTGCCCGCCAACAACGCGCTCTTGTGGGGCGCCCGGGGCACGGGCAAAAGCTCTCTGGTCAAGGCCGTCCACGGCGCCATCGCCGCCGAAGTGACGGCCCGGCTGGTGCTGGTGGAGATCCATCGCGAGGACATCGCCAGCCTGCCCCGGCTCCTGCACCGCCTGCGCGACCGGTCGTGGCGCTGCATCCTGTTCTGCGACGACTTGTCCTTCGACGGCATCGACACCTCTTACAAGTCCCTCAAGGCGATCCTGGAAGGTGGCATCGAAGGGCGCCCGGACAACGTGCTGTTCTATGCCACCTCCAATCGCCGCCACCTGATGCCGCGGGACATGATCGAAAACGAACGTTCGACCGCGATTAATCCCGCCGAGGCGGTGGAGGAGAAGGTTTCCCTTTCCGACCGCTTCGGCCTGTGGCTGGGATTTCACAATTGCGATCAGGCCACCTATCTGGCGATGGTCGAGGGCTACGCCCATCACTACGGCCTGGCCTTGGCGTCGGAAATCCTGCACGCCCGGGCCAACGAATGGTCGGTGACCCGTGGCGCACGGTCCGGACGGGTCGCCTGGCAGTTCATCCAGGATCTGGCCGGCGAGCTGGGCAAGCGTCTGGACTGACCGGGCTAAAGTCCGGCCACTGACATGACACTTCGCCCCGAGCACCCTGGAAACCAACGGATTTTCAACGCCCCGCCGGGCACGGTGTGGCTTTGCGGCATCCTGATCGCCTGTTACGGGCTGTACCGTCTGGCCCCCCCGGAAGGGCAGGAATGGGCGATCAGGACCTTTGCGTTCATTCCGGTCCTGTTTCACGCCATGTTCGCGGAGGGGGGGACCGGTATCTCCCTGGGTGGTCTGCTACCCCTGGCGGGCCACGTACTGTTCCACGCCGACCTGATTCATCTCCTGGTCAACGTGGGCCTTTTGCTGGCCTTCGGCTCGGTGGTCGAGCGGACCCTGGGCCTGGTGAGGTTCCTGACCATTTTCTTCGTCAGCGCCACCGGCGGCGCCATCGCTCAGGCGCTGGCCGTGGGCCCGGTGTTCATGATCGTCATCGGAGCGTCAGGCGCCATCTACGGGGTGATCGGGGCCGCCGTGCGATTCATGCTGGCCGGCAGCCGTGGCGGCGGCACCCATCCGGTGCTGATCTTCGTCGCCGTGATCATGGGTATCAACATCCTCCTGGCGATCCTGGGAATGGGCGGCCTCGTCGCCGCGGCGGCCATCGCCTGGCAGGCTCATATCGGCGGTTTTGTCGCCGGTCTACTGTTGGCCTATATCCTGGCGCGCTGAGACGCTTCGGGATCGACAGCCCGGCCCACGGCTGGACTGAGCTGCTTCGCGGGGTCCCGGGCCCGATTGCCCCGCCGCAATTCGAAATGGAGTTGCGGCGCGCTGACGCCGCCGGTGCTGCCGACCCGGGCAATCACCTGACCCCGCCGCACGGTCTCTCCCCGCGACACCAGAAGCGCGCCGTTGTGGGCATAGGCCGTCACCCACCCGCCGCGGTGCTTGATGAGAAGCAGGTTGCCGAACCCCCGCAGTTCGTTGCCAGCGTAGGCGATCACCCCGTCGGCGGCGGCGACCACCGGCGTGCCGCGTGGCGCGGCTATGTTGATGCCGTCATTGTGCAGCCCACGGGCCTGAGGGCCGAAGGGCGTGACCACCTTGCCCGTGACCGGCCACAGGAAGCCCTTGCCGCTAAGGGGCGGCGGCCGGGGCATGGAGACCGCCGTGGGCGCCGGAGCAGGTTGGGGCGCGGGCGCGGGCGGTGGCACCTTAGCGACCAGGGTGGGTGGTGGCGTGGCGGGTGGTTGCGGGGCCAGTGGTGGCATGGTCGGTGGCGCGACGGGTGGTGGCGGCATGGCCGTTCGCGCCGCTGAAGCTTTTGGCGCCGACTTGGCCTGTGTCGTCGACGTGGCCTGTGGCGTCGCCTTGGCCTGTGACGCCGACTTGGCCTGTGGTGCCGCCCTGGCCCGTGGCGCCGCCGCGGGTCGTGCGGCGACGGCGACCCGGGGCACGGTCAGGCGCTGGCCGACGAGAATCGTGTGGCGGTCCGTCAGGCCGTTTACCCGCGCCAGGTCATAAACACTGATCCCATAGGTGTTGGATATGTCGGACAGGGTATCGCCGGGACGCACTTCATGGGCGATGACCGGCGGAATCCGTAACCGCTGTCCGGTCCGCAGATGATAGGGCGGCGTCAGGCCGTTATCCCCAATGATGGCGCGCATGGGAACGCCGTAGCGGCGAGAGACGCTGTAGACCGTGTCGCCGGACGCGACCCGGATCCCACCACTCGGAGGTCGCGGCAGGGGCGATACCGGGGCGGGACGCGCTTTCGGCGCTTCCCGGCGCACCGGTGAGGCCACGGCGGCGGTCGACGATGCAACGGGCCGATCAGCGGTCACCGGCGGCGGGTTGTCCCGACGCCCGGGCGGTGGCCACTCGGCCCATCCGCAGCCGACCAATGGCGCGAGAAGAGCGAGGCACGCGATACCGGCCAAGCGCGGCCGAATGACGGAGGGGGCGATTCGCATCATGTCCATGAGTATGGAAAGCCGAACCCGTCCCTTCAACGTCCGTTTGCCTCACTCGTTTCGGCATCCGACACCAGGGGCACGAAGTGCACCGTATCCAGGGTCTCCACCCGTTCGCCGTCGGCGGTCCGCCGCAAACGGATCAAGGTTTGCCGGTCCGCGCCTTCGCGCACGGGCGCGACAAGAATTCCGGACTCGGCGAGTTGGTCGACCAGTTCTCCGGGTACATCGTCGGCGGCCGCCGTCACCATGATCCGGTCGAAGGGCGCCTGGCCAGGCCATCCCTCCGTCCCGTCCCCACAGCGGGTGCTGATGTTGAACAGCTTCAGGGCGTTCAGGCGGTCCTCGGCCGACTTCAACAAGTCTCGATGACGCTCCACCGTGTAGAGGCGGCGGCACAGTTGGGCGAGCACGGCCGCCTGGTAACCCGACCCGGTGCCCACCTCCAGGACCTTGTGCCGGGCGCCCACCTCGAGGGCCTGGGTCATCTTGCCGACGACCACCGTCTGGCTGATGGTCTGCTGATGGCCGATGGGCAGGGCCAGGTTTTCGTAGGCCTGGTCGCGGAAAGCCGGCGGTACGAACTGCTCCCGCGGCACCCGCTCGATGGCCGACAGCACCCCTGGCTCCGTCACCCCGCCACGACGCAAGTCCAGGATCAGCCGGATTTTGCGGGAATCGGGACTCATGCGAAGGCCTGGCGGAAGGTTTTCAGGGTCCGGCCGTGGGTCAGGTCCATGCACAGGGGGGTGACGGCGACGGCGCCCCTGTTGACGGCGGCCAGGTCGGTGCCGCGCCGGGTGCGGTCCTCATCCCGCTGGTTGCCGATCCAGAAATAGGTCCGGCCCCGGGGGTCGACCCGCTCCGCCAGTTCGCTGCCGATCTTGCGGCGGCCCAGACGGCAAACCTCGATCCCCGTCACGTCGCGCGCCGGCCGGTCGGGGATATTCACGTTGATCAACACGTCGGCCGGCCAGGTCTGGGTGGACAGGCGACGCACCACTTGCGGCACCCAGTGCTCGGCCGTGGCCCAGCGGGTCGGTCCCGTATCATCGGCCATCATGCTGAAGGCGACGGCGCGAAACCCCAGCAGCGTCGCTTCCATGGCCGCGGCCACGGTGCCCGAATAGGTGACGTCCTCGCCCAGGTTACCGCCCCGGTTGATCCCCGAAAGGATTAGGTCCGGCGGCTGATCGCGGAGGATCTGATTGACCGCCAGGACGACGCTGTCGGTCGGGGTGCCGTCGACGGCGAACCGGCGCCGCGACAGCTTGCGGATGCGCAAGGGCCTGCGGATGGTCAACGAATGACCCGCCGCGCTCTGCTCGGTCTCCGGGGCAACCACCCAGACCTCGGCCGCCAGGGGCCGCATGATCTTTTCCAGGACCCGGATGCCGGGCGCATGGATGCCGTCGTCGTTGCTGATCAGGACCCGGGCCTGGGGCAGTTTTTTGGGACTAGAGGTCATTCGGACCAACGATCTGCCGCCCGTCCATGTAGGGACGCAGGGCCGCCGGCACGGCGACCGTGCCGTCGGCCCGCTGGTTGTTTTCCAACACCGCGATCAGGCACCTGCCCACCGCCAGCCCCGAGCCGTTGAGGGTGTGGACGAAGCGGGTCCCCTTCTCGCCCGCGGACCGGAAGCGCGCGCCCATGCGCCGGGCCTGAAACTCGCCGCAGTTGGAGCAGCTCGAGATTTCCCGGTAGCGTTCCTGACCCGGCAGCCAGACCTCGATGTCGTAGGTCTTGCGGGCCGAGAACCCCATGTCGCCGGTGGCCAGCACCACCGTCCGGTAAGGCAACTCGAGGCGTTGCAGCACCGTCTCGGCGCAGCCGGTCATGCGTTCCAGCTCTTCGTCTGAGCCCTCGGGGTGGGCGATGGACACCATCTCCACCTTGGAGAACTGATGCTGGCGGAGCATGCCCCGGGTGTCCTTGCCCGCCGAACCGGCCTCGGAACGGAAGCACCAGGTCAGGGCCACATAGCGCCGGGGCAGGCTGTTCTCGTCCAGGATCTCGTCCGCCACCAGATTGGTCAGCGGCACCTCGGCGGTGGGGATCAGCCACAGCCCGTCGGTGGTGCGGAACTGGTCTTCGGCGAACTTCGGCAACTGGCCGGTGCCGAACAGGGCCTCGTCCCGCACAAGGGCCGGCGGATTGACTTCCGTGTAGCCGTGCTCGCCAGTCTGAATATCCAGCATGAAGTTGGCCAGGGCCCGTTCCAGGCGCGCCAGCGCCCCGGTCAGGACGACAAAACGGGCGCCCGACAGCTTGCCGGCCCGTTCGAAGTCCATCATGCCCAGCAAGGCGCCGATGTCGGCGTGGTCGCGGACCGGGAAATCGAACCGGGGCGGTGCGCCCCAGCGGCGGACCTCCACGTTTGCCGCCTCGTCTTCCCCAACCGGCACGCCGTCCGCCGGCAGATTGGGGATGCCCTCCAGTTCCCGGTTCAGTGCGTCGGTGGCCTCGCCGGCCTGGTGCTCGGCCTCAGCCTCCGCGTCCTTGGAGCGGGATACCTCGGCGATGATGGCGGACGCGTCCTCCCCCTTGGCCTTGGCGCCGCCGATCTGCTTGGAAAGCTGGTTGCGGCGGGTGGTCAGTTCCTGGGCCCGGGTCTGGCTCTGCCGCCGGCGGGCGTCCAGGGCCAGCAGGTCCGCCGACAGGGGCGCCAGCCCACGCGCCACCAGGCCGGCGTCAAAGGCGTCCGGTTGTTCGCGGATCCATCGGATGTCGTGCATGTCGGGTCCCGATCCTTGGGGCCGCCGCTTTGGGGGGCGCCGTTTATAGGCGCTCCGCCGAGTCGCGTCCAGACGGGGCCAAGGTCAGGGGGGCCCGGCCACCACGTCGGTCCTTCAGGCGGCCCGTGCCAGGGCCCGTTCCTGGCGCAGTAGCCTGGTCAACTGGTAGACGTCCTTCAGCTTCTCCAGGTCGTCCACCATTCCCTTGATCTGGGCGACGCGCCGAGGCGAGAAGCGGCTCCCCGCCAGGATATGGAACTTGCGCTCCATGTCGGCGTCCGACATTGGGTTCTCGGGCTCGCCGAGGGGCACGTCGACCCGCTTCTTGTACGTCTTGCCGTCGGTGGTGGCGATGGTGACCACCGCCGGCTGTCTGGTCGGCCAGATCTTGTCGAACCCCTTGTCGGGGACCAGCTTGATCCGTTTCATGACATCGCGCACCCGGCGGTCCTTCATTTTCTTGAGGACGTATTCCTCGTCATAGGACGACCACATCCCCTCCTCGCCTTCGCACAGGGCAAGGGCGATCTGGAACTGCATCGAAAATCGCGGACCGTAGAGCCCCTTGTTGCCCGTCCACGGCACCGGGTCGTCGACGTAGAAGGCACCAATGGCTTGGAAGCGAACGACCACCTGCTTGATGTCATTCGGTTTCAGGCCACGCTCCCGGGCGATGCCCAGGGCCGCCATGCGCGACGAATGGCTGTGATAGCAGCCCGGATAGATTTTGTGCGCCACTTCGCCGGCGAGGAACGGCTTGCCCAGGTTGCCGATCAGCTTCTCGGGCCTGGGGCGGTCTCCGTAAAGGGCCATGAACCCCTTCTTGCTCTCGAAGATGTCGAAGCAGCCGGTGAAGCCGTCGCCGGCCAGGACGGCCGAGAGGACGCCGTTGAACGCCGCCTTGCCGGGGTTGAGGTCCTTCGACATGCCGCGTACCGGTATGTGGGCGACGTTGCCGGCGGTCTGGGTCCCGGCGAGGCCGATGCAATGCAAGAGTTGGTTTTCGTCGAGACCGAGGATCTTGCCCGCCGCCACCGCGGCGCCGAAGGCGTTGATCGTGCCCGTCGGATGCCAGCCCTTGAAATAGTGGCTGGGCATGACGGAATAGCCGGCGCGCAGTCCGCAATCGTAGCCGGCGACGATAGCGGTCAGGACGGCCTTGCCGCTGGCCCTTGATTTCTCGCCCATGGCGAGGGCCGCGGGCAGTACGCTGTCGCCCATGTGGGACTGGGTACCCCGGTGGGTGTCGTCGAGTTCGGTCATGTGGCCCATGGCGCCGTTAACCAGCGACGCCCAGGCCGCGCCCGCCCGTTGGCTGGTGCCGATAATGGTGGCCTCGGGCGGGCCACCCATCTGGGCGGCCACGCCTTGCAGGATGCGGGCCGGCTTTTCCTCGACCGAACACACCGTGTAGCCGATGTAGTCGAGCAGGAGGCTCTTGGCGACGGCGACGTCGTGCTTGGAAAGGTCCCTGTAGCCGAGCTTGTGCAGGAATTTTCCCAGGATGCGGGTGTAGGGCTTGAGCTTGGCCATGGATGTTTCCTCATGAGATGGCGCGGAATCGTGGTTCACCGGTTAGAGAGACGGCAGGAAGGTGGTCAGGGGCGGAATGACAATCATCAGTCCCGCCGTGAATATCATGATCAGGATGTAGGGCCAGATGTATCGAATGGTTTGGACGACCGACACCTGTGCGATGCTCGAGGCCAGAAACAACTGGCTGCCGAGGGGTGGCGTCGCCATGCCGATAACCATGGCGAGCAACATGATCAAGGCGAAGTAGATGGGCTCGATCTGCAGGTTCTTGGCGATCGGGTCCAGCACCGGAATCATGATGATGGCCAACGGCCCCACTTCAATGAAACATCCGAGAAAGAGCAGCAGCGCGAAGAAGAGGACGATGATCACATACGGATTAACCGTCACGGCTTCCACCACCTGAACCATCTGCAACGGAACCTGCTCGTAAGCAAGGACCCAGGCGAAGATCCCGGAAACGCCGATGATGATCATCACGATCGCCGTCGTACGCGCGCTTCTCAGAAGTACGTCCCACAACTGGGTCAGCGTGAGCTCCTTGTAAATGAACATGCTGACGATCGCCGCATACCAGACCGCGATCGCACCTGCCTCGGTGGGCGTGAAGACGCCCGAAAGGATCCCCCCCAGAATGACGATGGGCGCCAGCAAGGCCCACAGACTCGCGATGAAGGTTCTCCCCAATTCGCTAAAGCTGAATTCCTTCTCCACGTGAATGCGAAATCTCTTCGCGTAAACGTAGTTCACGATCATGAAACCGACGGTCATGATCATCGCCGGGAACACCCCGGCAAGAAACAGATCCCGGATCGACAAACCGGTGATCGATCCATAGATGATCATCAAGATGCTGGGCGGCATGATCGGTCCCAGGGTACCGCCGGCGGCTTCCAGCGCCGCTGCCCAACCCGCCGGATACCCTTGCTTCTTCAGCAGGGGGCAGACGACGGTCGCGGTGGCCGCGGTGTCGGCGGAGGCGGAGCCCGAGATGCCGGCGAAGATCAGGCTTGTGAACGTCGACGCCTGCGCCAGCCCACCCCACAACGTGCCGACCAGGGCATCGGCGAATGCGAACAGTCGCCGGGAAATCCCACCCCGTTCCATGATCATTCCGGCGGCGACGAAAAACGGAATCGCCATCAACGGAAACGAGTCGAGCATCACGAAGATGCGTTGCGGTGCCAGGAATAGGGGCAGATCGCCCAGCCAGATGGCGAGGGTTCCGGCGAGGCCGATGGTGATGGCGACGGGGACGCCGAGAAAGAGAAGGATCAAAAAGGAAACGGCGAGGGCGACGATCATGACGCCGGATTCACTTTCAACAGACTCGTGCCGGTACGGTTCATCGGCATCAGCGACTGCTCGTTGCGGCGGGCTTCATCTCCTTCAGGCTCCGTCGCAACTGGTTGATGCTGCCCATGATTATCAGCAATCCGCAGATGGGCAATGACAGGTACATGAACGCAATCGGTACGCGCAGGATGGCGGATTGCTGGGTCATGGTTCCTTCAATGAGAGCAACGCTCTGGGTGACCAGGACGAGCCCAAACAAGATGATCATGGCGTTGATGAATACGGTCAGCACGTAGCCACCCCGGCTGTGACCGAGCTTCGTCTGCAACAGGTCGAACGACACGTGAAGCCCCCGTTCGGCACAATCCCCGGCCCCGAGGAGGACAAGCCAGACGCCGAGAAACCGCGTCAGTTCCTCGCTATAGATGATGGGCGCATCGAGAAAATAGCGAAAGAAGACGGAAATGCCTCCCAGCAGGATAAGGCTCGCCAGAAGCGTGCATACGATGAATCGGTTTACGGCGAATATGGGTTTGAACCAGGGCATGTTCCCTCTCTGTCCGGCTCGGAAGCCTGCCCACGCACCGACGGTCTCCGACCCACGTCGAACGACCCGTTATGGGTCGGCGGCGGATGCAAAAGAGGTGGGGCTACCGTACCGCGATGATAGCCCCAAGGGACGCGCAATTCCTTCGGCGCGGCCGCCTAAGCGAGGTCATACCGACCCTGGTACGCGTCAACGGCCTCGCTCGCGGTGCTCAACAAGAATCCCCGCCCCGTCACATCTTCCGAATTTGGTCGAGGGTGCTGGCGTCGAATTCGGTTTTCTTGAGCAGCTCCCCGTAGAGCGGCTCAACCTTTTTCATCAGGACGGACTTGTCGAACGTCTTGATCTTCATCCCGAGATCCTTGAGCTTTTTCATCGCTTCGGCGCGCAATTCGAGAGCGACCGTCTTGCCGTACTCGGACGCCTCCACCGCTGCCTCGTCGAATGCCTTCTTCGCCCAGCCGGGAAGCCCCGTGTAGGTCTTGTTGTTGATCAGCCAGTGGAAGGGCAACATCATGTGATCGGTAAGGATCATCGTGTCCGTCACCTCGTAGAACTTCTGGGTGATGTTCAGGCCAGGGGGTGTTTCGCAGGCGTTCACCACGCCCGTCTGCAGCGACGTATAGAGCTCTTGCCACGGAACCGGAGTCGGGTTGGCGCCAAAAGCCTTGAAGGTCCCGATGAGAATGGGGGCATTGGGAACCCGGACCTTGATCTTGGAGAAATCCGCGATGCTGTTGATCTCCAGGCCCTTGGTATAAAGCTCCCGCGTCCCATGGATGGTCGAGGCGGCGATTCGGACGCCGGTTTTCTTGATCACGAGTTCGTTGATCCGCTGTCCGATCGGCCCATTGACCACGGCGAACACGTGATCCCAATCCCGATACAGGTAAGGGAAGGTGAGGATGTCGGCCTCGGAAACGGAATTGCCGAGAAGATCCGCGCCGATCGCCACCATCGCGATGGTACCCAGTTGCACGTTCTCGAACATGTCCCGGATGCCGCCGAGCTGATTGCCCGGAAAGACCTTGATGTTCAGTCGGCCATTGGACTTCGACTTGGCGAGTTCGGAGAACCTGGTGATGCCACGACCAATGTGCGAGTCGGGCGTGTCCGAGTAGCCGAACTTCAGTTCTATATCTTGGGCGCCGGCGTTGGGTGCAAAGGACAGGATCAGGGCGCCGGCGATCAGCCCCGACGCCATCGTGAGAACGTTTCTGCTGCTTATGGACATCTGTTGCCTCCTCCAGGTTTGTTTTCTTCAGCGCGTCACTGATGTGACGTTATTAAGTACCAGCGCGAAACGTTACTGGTACGACGAATGGACGATCTCCATCAGCACATTCTTGTTGATGATGCTTGGATTGTTGGCCAGAAGATGAGGCTGTGTGGCTCCGTCCGCGAGTTCCTTCAATTCTTCCTCTTTGGCGCCGATCTCCCTCAGATTCTGCGGCAGTCCAATGTCTTTACCGATCTGAACGATGCTTCTTATGATTTGATCCGCCGCGTCGTAGCTCGACAGACCGTCCAGCGGCAGGTTCAGGGCGTCGCCAATTCGCTGGAACTTCTCCAAATCAGACAAGCTGTTGTAACGCAACGTAGCCCCCAACGTCAGATAGCACGCGGTGCCGTGGGGCAGGTGATACTTGTTGCCGATAGGGTTCGAGAGGGCATGGGCGACGCCGCAGAAGGCATTGCCGCAGGAGAGTCCGCCGTAGAGACTTGCCAGCGCCATGTTGGTGCGGGCTTCGACGTCGCCGCCATTCAAAACCGCGGTCCGCAGGTACCGCCCGATCAGCCGTATGGATTCCAGGGCAAACAGCTCGGTCATCGGCGAGGCGGCTTTCCCTATGAAGGATTCGATCGAATGGATGAAGGCGTCCATTCCCGTCGTGGCGGTAAGGCTTGGCGGCATGCTCAGGGTCAGGCCGGGATCGATGATCGCGACGTCCGCCCGCAGGAGCGTGTTCACCATGCCTTGTTTGACATTGCGCCCGGTATCGGTGAACACCGCCCCGCGGCTGACCTCCGAACCGGTGCCGGCGGTCGTTGGCAGAAGAATCTTGGGCAGGGTCGCGGTGGTCGGCGTCTTCTCCCCCCAAAGGTAGTCGAGGACGGAACCGCCGTTGGTCGCCACCAAGGCGGTTGCCTTGGTCACATCCAGGACGCTGCCGCCGCCCAGGCCAACGACGCAGTCGAACCGCCCCTTGGCGACCGCATCGACGCACTCGTCGACGTTGCGCGTCGGCGGCTCGGGGAGGACCTTGTCGTAGACTTGGACGGATAGGCCGTCCGCCGCGAGCGAGCTTGTGAACGCTTCGACGATCCCTGCCTTGCCCAGGTTCTCGTCCGTTATGACAAGTATTTTCGTCGCCCCGAGGCGCCTTGCGTGATCGGCCACCTCATGGCTGGCGCCCATGGCGAAGCGGACTTCGCTCGGCATGCGAAACTCGAAATCCTGGCGGCTCTTCATGTGCAAGTCGCCCGTACCGTGTTCGCCCGGAACCACGTCCGCTAGGGCGCCAAGGCTAGTGTTGCGATTCTAACATTTGGTTCCTGAGCCCGGGGGTGAAGGTCGCAGTTTGCGTAGATTTAATGGGAACGAAATGTCTCGATCGGAACACTAGCACACGACCTTTCACAACGACAAACCCTTCTCCGACCACGCCATTTTGGGGGAGGCGCGCGCGGGCGGAGAGTGGTCGCGAAGGGTAGCGGCGGCCTGAATCAGGTAGTTATCCCGACGCCGTTTCGCTGGCCGCGTCGTCCTCGTCGGCGTCCTCGTCGGCATCCTCGTCCTCCGCCTGTTGCTTCTTGGCCTTCTGTCGTTCGATGAGGAGCACGGCGAGGATCGAGATCTCGTAGAGGCCGATGGTGGGCAGGGCGAGGCCGACCTGGCTGATCACGTCGGGGGGCGTCAGGATGGCGGCCGCGACAAAGGCGGCAACGATAGCGTACTTGCGCTTGGCCCGCATCCCCGCCGCCGTCACCAGCCCCACTCGGGCCAGCAGGGTCATCAGTACCGGCAGCTCGAAACAGAGACCAAATGCGAAAATCAAGCGCATGACCAGGGACAGGTACTCGTCCACCTTGGCTTCCAGTTGAATCGCCAGCCCGTCGCCGATGGCCGCCGCCTCGAAGCTGAGGAAGAACTTCCAGGCCACGGGAAAAATCAGGTAGTAGACCAGCGACCCGCCCATGAAGAACAGGATCGGCGTGGCGATCAGGAACGGCAGGAAGGCGCGCTTCTCGTCGCGAAAGAGGCCGGGGGCGATGAACTTCCAGATCTGCACCGACATATAGGGGAAGCCGACGAACAGGGCGGTAAAGAAGGCCACTTTGATGTAGGTAAAAAAGGCTTCGTGGAGGGCGGTGTAGATCAGGCGCCGGTTGCCCCCGCTTTCGTTCAGGATGTCGGCCAGGGGTTGGACCAGAAATCCGTAAATGTCTTCGGCGAAGAAGTAGCTGATGAAAAAGAGCACGATCAGGGCCACGAAGGCGCGGATCAGCCGCTGGCGCAATTCGCCCAGATGCTCCAGCAGGGGCATCTTGCTGTCCTGGAGATCCTCCTCCTGGTCGGCGGCCATGGGGCCTACCCCGGGGGCCGGACAGCGGGCGCCGGCGCCGGCTCAACTTCTTCGGCGGGCTCAGGCTCGGGGGCCGCTTCGGGCTGTTCGGACTTTTCCGATTCCGGTGTAGGCGCCGTCAACACGGGGTCGGGAACCACGGGTTCCGCGGATTCTGCTGATTCGGGGATGGTCGCCAAGTCAGGGGCTGGCACGTCATCCAGGTCCGGGTCCGGCACGTCGTCCAGGTCCGGGTCCGGCACCTCGTCCAGGGCCGTCTTCGCCTCCTCGAGGTCGCTGCGCACTTCGCCGTCGGGGTCAATCATCTTGCCGATGGTATCGTTGAGGTCCAAGTCGGCGGCCTTGTCGAAGTCCTTGCGGATATCATCCAGTTCCGCCTCGCGGACCATGTCGTCGACGCCCCGCTGGAAGTCGCTGGCCATGGCGCGCGCCTTGCGCACATAACGGGTTACCGTGCGCAAGGCGCGCGGCAGTTCGTTGGGGCCCAGGACGACAACCGCCAGGACCCCGATGATCAACAGTTCCTGCCAGCCGATATCCAGCATGGTCGGACGCGCTCGGGCGCGGCGACGGGCGCCACGCTATTAAAAGGAAAGGCGCTTAGCCCTTCGCTGCCTGATCCGTCTCCGCACCGGAGGGGGAATCGTCGCGAAGGGTCCTGGTGTCGTCGTCGTCGGCTTTGTTCTCGCCCTCTTCCTTGATGTTCTTCTTGAAGGACTTGAGTCCCTTGCCGAAGTCGCCCATCAGTCGCGACAGCTTTCCGCCGCCGCCGAAAAGAACCAGCACGACGGCCAATACGATGAGCCAGTGCCAGATGCTGAACGTACCCATGAATTCTGTTCTCGCTGTGTTTCGCCGGTTCGCGTTGGGCCGATAATGTCAGAAAGCCCGGTCGCCCGCAATGACGCGTCCTCGACGCGGCATTGGACCCTTAACGCGAGTCCTCCGGACCGTCCATGTCCGAATCGAGGAGCGGCTCGTCATCATCCTCCGGGTCGGCGTCGTCGTTACCGGCTTCGGGAGTCCGGAGCAGGTCGCTTTCCCGATAGGCCTGGATGGCGGGGCTGGCATCCAACAGCCCAGCGGCCTTGAGTTCGCCCAAGCCCGGCAGATCGTCGAGGCTTTGCAGGTCGAAGTGGTGGAGGAAGGCTTCGGCGGTGCCCCAGGTCATGGGGCGACCGGGCGTTCGGCGGCGGCCGCGGGGTCGGATCCATCCCGCGTCCAGCAGGATGTCGAGGGTTCCCCGGCTGATGGCGACTCCCCGAATTTCCTCGATCTCGGCCCGGGTCACCGGCTGGTGGTAGGCGACGACGGCCAGGGTCTCCACCGCCGCCCGCGACAGCTTGCGCACCACCTCGGTCTCGCGGGTCAGGCGGGCCGCCAGATCGGGCGCGGTGCGAAATACCCAGCTGTCGCCGGCCCGCACCAGGCTCACCCCCCGTTGCGCGTAGTCGGTTTGAAGCTGGCCGAGCAGCCCGTCCACGTCGGCCCCATCCGGCAGCCTGGCCACCAGCGCCCGCCGGGACAGGGGGTCGGGCGACGCGAACAGCACCGCCTCCAACAGGCGCAGGCTGTCGGTTTCGATTTGGGAATTGTCGGCCGGTGGGGTTTGGTCGCTCACGCCTGTTCCTCGTCGCTGGCGGGCTCTGCTTTCAGGTAGATGGGGCCGAAGGGATCGCTCTGGCGCAAACGCAGGCGGCCCTCACGAACCAACTCCAGACTGGCGGCGAAGGTGGAGGCGACCGCCGAGCGGGCGCGCAATCCCTCTTCCAGTTCAGGGGGCAGGAATCGCCACAGGTTTTCCCAGTCGGCGGCGGGTCCCAACATGGATCGGAGCCTGCCCAGGGCCTGCTCTACCGAGTGGACCTGTATGGGCTGAATGTGCAGCGTGTCGTCGTCCCCGCGAGCCCGCATGCTGCCATAGGTCCGCAGCAGGTCCACCAGCCCGAGGCTGAAGATATTGGTTGTCATCGTGGGAAACCGCTCCGCGGTGCCGCGGGCGAAAAAATCCTCGCCCAGGCGGTCGCGAGCCATGAGGCGGGTCCCGGCTTCGCGCATGGCTTCCAGGCGCCGAAGTTGGAACGTCAGCGCCGCGGCCATGGCCTCGCCGCTGGGTTCTTCCTCGTACGACAGGTCGGGCAGCAGCAGGCGCGATTTCAGGTAGGCCAGCCAGGCGGCCATCACCAGGTAATCGGCGGCCAGTTCCAGGTTGGTCCGGTGGGCCGATTCCACGAAGGCCAGGTACTGATCGGCAAGCTGGAGGATGGAGACCTTCGCCAGGTCGACCTTCTGATCCCGGGCCAGGGCCAGCAGCAGGTCGATGGGCCCCTCGAAGCCGTCGATGTCGACGACAAAGGAATTCCCCGCCGGCCGGTCCAGAATAGCGTCTTCCTCGAAGTCCCGATTCGCCTCCATGGGATCAGGGTACCATCAATTCTTCAAGGCGACGCGCGCCGTTCTCCGGATCAAAGGGGCTGGGAGACTGGCGCAGGGCCTCGCCCCGGGCCAGGCGCGCCGTCGTCGCCGGGGAGATGGGACGGGCCGCCGCCAGCACCGCCCGCATTTCATCCAGGTTACCGCTGCAATGGACCGCCAGGTCGCATCCCGCCGCCAGCACCGCGGCGGTGCGCTGGCCGAAGTCGCCGGCCAGGGCGCCCATCCCCAAATCGTCGCACATGAGCACGCCGTCGAAACCGATGCGGCGGCGAATGACCTCTTCGATCACCGTTTTCGAGGCCGAACCAGGCCGGCCACGGTCAAAGGCCTCGTAGACCACGTGGGCGGTGAATCCCCACGGCATGGCGTTGAGGGCGCGGAAGGGAATCATATCCACCGTCTCCAGTTCGGACCTCGACGCGGACACCACCGGCAACGTCACGTGGCTGTCGGCCGTCGCCCGACCATGACCCGGCATGTGCTTGATCACCGGCAGCAAGCCCCCCGCCAATAGACCCCGGCACACCGCCCGGCCCAGGCGGGCGACTACTTCCGGCGTCCTGCCCCACGCCCGATCGCCGATGGCGGGGTCCGTATCGTCCTGCAGTACGTCCAGCACCGGAGCGCAATCGACCGTGATTCCCAAGTCGAGCAGGTCGTGGGCGATCAGCCGCGCGTGCAGCCACGCCGCCTCCTCCACCCGTGCCGGGTACCGGTCGGCCAGGGCCGCCACCGACAGGACGGCCGGCAAGGCCCGCCAGTGGGGCGGGCGCAGACGGGCCACCCGTCCGCCCTCCTGATCGATCAGCACCGGCGCGTCCGCCCGGCCCACGCTGGCACGCAGATCCCGCACTAGGCGCCGGACCTGGCGCGGCGACACGCAATTGCGGGCGAAGAGAATGAACCCCAGCGGGTCGGCGCGATGAAAGAACCGGGCCTCCGCGGCCCCCAGATCGGGTCCGGCACAACCCAGAATGACCGCCAGTGGCCGTCGGCTAGCGGCGGACAACGAGGCAACCCAGTTTTCGCGCCTTGAGGGCGTCGCAAAGGCATGTCGCCGCCGCCCGGTCCGCCAAGGGGCCGGCGCGCACCCGGTAGTAGACTCCCCTGGCCCCCAGATCGGCCCGCTCCACCGACAGGGCGAGGGTGCCCAGAAGATCGCCGTGGCGCTTGCTGAGGCGCGCCCATTCCCGATGGGCCCCTTCCTCGGCGCGGACAGACGCCAGTTGCACCAGGAAGTCCCCGTCCGCGGCCGCCTTGACGACCGGCACCACGGGCGTGGCGGACGCGGGCGTGGCGGACGGGGGTTCGGCGGACGGGGGCTTGGCGGCCTCGGGCACAGGTTTAGGCTCGGGCGTTGCCGCGGCGACTGCCGTGTCTTCCGAGGGCGGCGGCGGCGGACTCTCCGTGATCACCCGGGGCGTCACCGGCGGCGGTGGGGGGGGCGGGGCATCGGAGGCCAGTTCGCGGGGCTGGTCCCCGGGCCGCGGCGGCGGCAGGGGCCGTTCGGGCGCCGGCAGCAGCCGCTCCACGGGGGCCGGGCGCTCCTCCCCGGTCAGGCGGTCGTAAACCAGCTTGTCCCGGTTGGGGATTTGAAGCCCGCCGGGATCATCGGGCCGCACCTTGTAGGGCCGGCTGTCCGCCTGGATCAGGGGCACCACTTCCTCCGCCCCCAGGCCCAGCCAGCGGGTGGCCCCGTACCAGCCGGCGGCGAGCACGCTGGTGCCGCCGACGAGGATCGCGGCGGCCAACGTCAGGGTGCGCCGATTCAGGTGTTTCCGCAGGAGCGATGGCGGCGGTCCATCGACCAGCGGCGTCGCCCCGTCCAGATCCGTCTGCGGGTCTGAGTCGGACATCAGCGCATTTCCTCGACCGGCGTCACGCCGAAGACCGCCAGCCCCGAGGCGATCACCACAGCCAGGCCCTGGATCAGCGCCAGGCGGGCGCGGCTCAGGTCCTCGTCCTCGGGCAGCAGGAACCGCAGCCGGGCCTCGTCCTTGCCCTTGTTCCACAGGCCGTGGAAATCCGCGGCCAGATCGTGGAGGTAGTAGGCCACCCGATGGGGCTCGTGGGCCTCGGCGGCGGTCTCCACCAGGCGCGGCCAACCGGCCATGGCCTTGATGAGTGCGATCTCCGCCCCGTCGTCCAGGCGGTCCAAGGGCGCATTGGCCAAGGCCGTGGGCGACAGGTCCAGTTGGGGAAAGGCCTCGGCCGCATGACGCATAACCGAGCATACCCGGGCGTGGGCGTACTGGACGTAGAATACCGGGTTGTCCCGCGACTTTTCCGTCACCGCCGTCAGGTCGAAGTCCAGTTGGGCGTCATTGCGCCGGGTCAGCATGATGAACCGCACCGCGTTACGGCCCACCGCCTCGATGACATCCCGCAGGGTGACGAAGGCCCCCGCCCGCTTGGACATCTTCACCGGCTCGCCACCGTCCAGCAGGCGCACCATCTGGCACAGTTTCACGTCCAGGCTCCCGGCCCCGCCGGTCAGCGCCTTTACGGCGGCTCCCATGCGCTTCACGTAGCCACCGTGATCGGCCCCCCAGACATCGATCATGATGGCGAAGCCGCGGGCGAATTTGTCCCGGTGGTAGGCGATGTCGGGGGCGAAGTAGGTCCAGGCGCCATCGGACTTCTTCAGCGGTCGGTCCACGTCGTCGCCGAAATCGGTGGAGCGGAACAGGACCTGGGGCCGGGGCTCCCAGTCCTCGGGCAGCTTGCCCTTGGGCGGCTCCAGGGTGCCCGTGTAGATGAGGCCCTTCGCTTCCAGATCGGCCAGCGCCGCGTCCACCTGTCCGCCGTCGACCAGGGCCAGCTCCGATGAAAAGACGTCGAATTCCACGCCGAGGGCCGCCAGATCACGGCGGATCAGCGCCATCATGGCATCCACGGCGAAGGCCCGGACCGGCGCCATCCATGCCGCCTCGTCGGCGTCCCGCCAGCGGTCGCCGTCCCGTTCGGCCAAGGCCTGGCCCACGGGAACCAGGTAGTCGCCCGGATAGAGGCCCTCCGGGATTTCACCCATGGCTTCCCCAAGGGCCTCCCGGTAGCGCAGATGGACGGAACGGGCCAGGGCGTCCACCTGGGCGCCGGCGTCGTTCACGTAGTATTCCCGGGTAACGTCGTAACCGGCCTTCTCCAGCAGCGCCGCCAGGGCATCGCCGACCACCGCGCCCCGCCCGTGCCCCACGTGCAGGGGACCCGTGGGATTGGTCGACACGAACTCCACGTTCACCTTGGCACCGCCGCCACCGGTGGAATCCCCATAGGCCACCCCGGCCCGCAGGATGTCGGTGAGACGATGGCGCCAAAAACCATTGGCGATGCGCAGGTTGACGAAGCCGGGGCCAGCCACCTCGGCCACCTCGACGTCTTCATGGGCGCCCAGGGCCTCGGCCAGCAGGTCGGCCAGGTCCCGGGGCTTGATCCCCGAGGGCTTGGCCAGCACCAGGGCCGCGTTGGTGGTGACGTCGCCGTGGGACGCCTCCCGGGGCGGCTCGACCGCGACCCGCGACAGATCCAGACCCGCGGGCAGCCGGCCGGCGGCGGACAGGTTGGCCACCGCGCCGTCGACGGCCGCGCCGAAATGGGTGAACAGGTTCACGAGCTTCTCGCCTGCACGTCGAACAGGCGCCGGTGTTCGTCGAGGGCGTGGCGGTCGGTCAGTCCGGCGATGTAGTCGGCGACAATGCGCGCCGTCTCCAGGTCGCCGGGCTCGCCGGCCGCACCGGCCCGGGCCCGCCATTCGCTGGGCAGGCATTCCGGTTCCGCCACCAGAAGGGAAAACAGGTCACGCACCACGCGTCGCGCCTTGCTGGTCATCCGGTTAAGCTTGTAATGGCGATACATATTGGCGTGAAGAAATTCTTTCAATGCCTTGTCATTACTAATCATTTTTTCCGAGAAGGAGGCCACCGGGCGACCCAGGGCGCGCACTTCCGCCGCCGTACCGGCGCCCGATTCGGCCAGCCGACGGCGGGTTTCCTCGGTCAGGTCGGTGACCATGGCGCCAATCATCTGGCGCACCACCTCGTGGATCAGGTGCGACCAGTCCAGATCCGGATGGGCCGTGCGCGCCCGATCGAACAGGGGGCCGACCAGGGGCACATCCTCCAGATCGGCAACGGCAAAGAGGCCCGCCCGCAGGCCGTCGTCGATATCGTGGTTGTTGTAGGCCACGTCGTCGGCCAGGGCCGCCACCTGGGCCTCGGGCCCCGCATGGGTCGTCAATTCCAGGTCGTGACCGGCGACGTATTCGGCGATGGCCCGGGGGATCGGTTCGATGATCGGACCATTGTGCTTGACCAGGCCCTCCAGGGTCTCCCAGGTAAGGTTGAGGCCGTCGAAGGAGGGGTAGCGCTGCTCCAGCAGGGTGACCACCCGCAGGGACTGGGCGTTGTGGTCGAAGCCGCCGAAGGGCTCCATGGCCTCCTTCAGGGCGTCCTCGCCGGCATGGCCGAAGGGGGTGTGGCCCAGGTCATGGGCCAGGGCCAGGGCTTCGGCCAGGTCTTCGTCCAGGCCGAGCGACCGGCACACGGACCGGGCGATTTGCGCCACCTCCAGGCTGTGGGTCAGGCGGGTGCGGAAGAAGTCGCCCTCGTGGTTGACGAAGACCTGGGTCTTGTACTGCATGCGGCGAAAGGCGCCCGAATGGATGATCCGGTCCCGGTCCCGCTGAAAGCAGGTGCGGGAGGCGCTTTCCGGCTCGGAATGCAGGCGCCCGCGGCTGTCCCCGGGCCGGGTGGCGCAGGGATTCGAATCGGGTCGCGTCGGGGGGGCGGCCATGGCGGCACCGTAGCGAGGGCGCGGGACCGGTTCAACGGAGGGCGACCCCTTCATTGACATTGCCGCCGCGCGCTTTACATACTCAGACATGACGATCACCACCGCCGATGCCTCGCCCGCCGCGC
Source organism: Rhodospirillales bacterium (assembly GCA_965247705.1). GTDB lineage: Bacteria > Pseudomonadota > Alphaproteobacteria > Rhodospirillales > CAMCUA01 > CBDFHV01. The sequence goes on from CBDFHV010000085.1 coordinate 319,636, forward strand.
CCACCGAAAATGAGGTGCGGGTCGTGACCATCTCGGACAGTGCCATCGCCCGCATCAAGCACCTGCGCCACGGCGAGGGCGACGAGGGCCTGATGCTGCGGGTTTCGGTCTCCGGCGGCGGTTGTTCGGGGTTTCAGTACGGCTTCACCCTGGACAAGGCGATCAACGACGACGATCTCGTCTTCGAGCGGGACGGGGTCAAGGTCCTGGTCGACGAGGTGTCCCTGGACCTGCTTGAAGGCTCCGAGGTCGATTACGTTCAGCAGATGGTGGGCGCCTTTTTCACCCTTCAGAACCCCAATGCGGCCTCCACCTGCGGCTGCGGTTCCTCCTTCTCCCTCTGAGCCTTTTCCCGATTGTGGTATGAACGGCCCGCCATTGGCGGGCTTTTTGCCGTGGGGCGAGTCTTCGGGGGAGCCAGCATGATCACCATCGCCACCTGGAACGTGAACTCGGTCAAGGCCCGCCTGCCCCACGTGCTGGATTGGCTGAAGGACGCCCAGCCCGACGTCTTGCTGCTGCAGGAAACCAAGGTGCCCGACGACCAGTTCCCGGCCCTGGAGATCGAGGACCTGGGCTACAACCTCGCCATTTCCGGCCAGCGCACCTACAACGGCGTCGCCATCCTGTCGAAGCGGCCCCTGGAAGTGACGGAAACCGCTCTGCCCGGCGATCCGTCGGACGAACAGGCCCGCTACGTGGAGGCCGTCTGCGGGGATGTCCGGGTGGCCTCCATCTACCTGCCCAACGGCAATCCCGTCGGCACCGAAAAGTTCGCCTACAAGCTGGCCTGGATGGAGCGCCTGTACGGGCACATGCAGGGCCTGCTGGAGACCGAGGATGCCCTGATCCTGGGCGGCGATTACAACGTGGCGCCGACGGCCGGGGACGTCTATGACCCGGCGGAATTCGACGACGACGCCCTGTGTCAGCCCGAATCCCGGGGCGCCTTCCGCAAGATGCTGTATCTGGGGCTTACCGACGCCTACCGCGCATTGCATCGGGATCAGGGGGCCTTCACCTGGTGGGACTACCGGGGCGGCCAGTGGTTCCGCGATCACGGCGCGCGCATCGATTTCCTGCTGCTGTCACCCCAGGCCGCCGACCGCCTGGCCGACAGCGGCATCGACCGCAAACCCCGCGGCAAGGAAAAGGCCAGCGACCATACCCCCGTCTGGTGCTCGATCCGGGAGGCGGGGGAGTAGAGCGTCCCGGTGTCCCCAAGCCATCAGGCGACTGGCTTAACATCAGTGAGCATTTGAATTGGCCTACCCCTCACCCCGGCCCTCCCCCTCAAGGGGGGAGGGGACGCTACTCGCCTGCCGCGCTATTTCTCCCTCCCCCCTGGAGGGGGAGGGCCGGGGTGGGGGGGAGAAGGCGCGTAAAATCGTTGGCTCACTGGCATGACGCTTCCGGCCCGCGTCGCGCTGGCGGCGGCCGCGGCGGGCGCCAATGCCTATGTCCTGTTCGTCCTGGTGTCGTATGGCGCCCTCGACGGCTACCTGGACCACATGGAATCTATCGTCGCGGCCCACGCCTGGCTGTTCCTGGAGGGGCGGCCCCTCTATCCGGAAGCCGACGCCCCGATCCACTTCCTGACCACCTTCGGACCCCTGGTCTACCTGACCAACGCGGCCACCCTGGGGGCGCTGGGCGGCACGATCGCCGCTTCCAAGATCGCCGGACTGACGGCGGCCGCGGTCGGCATGGGCCTCTACAGCGCCTTCGCGTTTCGGGCCCATCGAAGGGCGCTGGCGGCTATTGGCGTCGTGGCCTTCGGGGCCATCATCGCCATGGGCGCGCCGGCGACCTTCTGGGATCGGGGCGACAGCATGCTGCTGCCCCTGGCCGTTGCCGGCCTGTGGGCCATTCGCCCCGGCACCGGGCGCGGCGCGGCGGTGGCCCTGGGTGTCGTCATGGGGCTGGCGGTCAACCTCAAGGTCCACGCCTTCGTCTACTTCCTGCCCCTGCTGGCGGCCCATGTCATCGCCACCGCGCGCTGGCGCGAAAGCAGTGTGCGGACGGCGATCGTCGGCGCTTGCGCCCTTGCCGCCTTTCTCGCGCCCTTCGCCCTGCCCGGGGTTTCGCTGGTCGACTACGCAAGCCACCTGGCCCACCTGGTCTCGGCCTCGGGCGCGGAACAGAGCCTGACGCTGTTTCGCAAGGTAGCCCGATTCAGCCTGGTCTACACGAGCCCGGCCGTGCCGCTGGCCCTGTTGTGGGCAAGAGGCGGACGCCCCGCGGGCCAGGACCTGGCCGCCTTCGCCATGCTCGTCATCTGCCTGATCCTGCTCCTGTATCCCGCCACCAAGCCGGGCGCGGGCAGCCATCACTTGCTGCCTCTCGCCCCGATCTCAATTCACCTATTCCTGCGCTTCACCGCCGACAGCGCGCTGTCGGCCCGTCAAGGCGTGGCGCTGGCCGCCCTGCTGGCCATTGCCCTGGTGGCCATCGCCGTGCCGCGCCAGCGCCAGCTGTACCGTCAGTTCCACGGCATCGAAGCCCGCGCCGCGGGCGACGAGGTGCGGCGGTTGATCGCCGATCCCGCCACGGGTTCCCTCGCCATGGGTTATGGCGAGTACCTGGAAACCTACCCCGTGACCTTCTATCGGCCGCTGCCGATCTTCGCCGGCCACCCGCCGGCATTCGAGGCGATGACGATCATGGAGCTCCGCAACCTGGGCCTCGGCATTCCCGATGGGATCGTCGGCGACATTAGGGCCTGCCGGCCGGGGGCTTGGCTGGTGCCGCGGGGCGAGCGCCCCTTCGCCATGCCCAGCTACCACCCCGGCAAGCCCCTGTTCGGCGACGACATCCGAACGGCCTTTCACGCGGCCTATATCAAGGCGCGAACCTTCGAATACTTCGACCTGTGGACTTGCAAGGCCCCTACCAACTGATGTCGATACCCTTCCCTTGAAGCGACGTGATCAGATCGCCCACGTTCTGCATGGCGGCGATCTCCTTGGTGGCGAAGGTGATGTCGAAGGCCGTCTCGATGGCTATCACCAGATTTATGTGATTGAAGGAATCCCAGGTCTCCACGTCCTTGGCCGACATCTCGGGGGAAAGTTGGAGGGTGTCGTTCTCGAAGGTTTCCCGAAAACTCGGCGGTGAGCCGGTCCATGTTGCTGCCTGCCACGGGAACCTCCCTTTGATCAGGTGACGATGAAGGCCGCGATCAGCGGCACGGGAACGCCCTTGCGCCGGGCCCGATAGGCGGCCCCAAGGTGGTACTGCTCGACGGCGAAGTCCGCCGCCACCAACTGCGCTTCCACCTCCTCGGGCCGCCGGTAAAGGTAGATGTGATCGGCGTTCGGCGCATCGAGCGCCGCTGTGATGAAGGCTTTGCCGCTGGGGGCAAGCAGGCGCCGCAAGGCACAAAGAAAGGCCAGCGGGTCTTCCAGATGCTCCAGCACCTCCACCGAGACCAGCCAGTCGGCGGTTTGGTCCGGCTCGCCGGCGGTGATGTCGCCGAGGGCGATCTCGTAGCGGTCCCCGACGCCGAAGGCGCGAAGTTGATGTTCCGTATAGGCTTTTGAGGACTCGCTGACGTCAAAGCCG
>CBDFHV010000086.1:0-313498 GCA_965247705.1 Rhodospirillales bacterium
GACCCGCTTTCCTTCGGCGATCCCTGCCATTGGATCGAACCCGACCTTTGCACTGTCCACGTGCGAGAAGCCAGGGAGAAGCCATTCGTGGCGGCGCCCGGCGAGGAGAACTCGTCATGACTGCGCGCCGGCGCCTGCCCACCCGGCGCCCGACCGTGACCGTTCGCATCGAAGCGGCGGACATCGCCGCCCACGCGACGGTGGGGTTCGACCCCGCCTTGGGCTGCCCGCGCGAGATCTTCCTGCGTCCCACGGGCGGCGCCAAGACCGGCTCGGGTGTCGATTATCTGCTCGATGACGCCGCCGTGGCGATCTCGCTGGCATTGCAATGCGGCGTGCCCGCGGCGGCACTCGGCAAGGCCATGGGCCGCACGCCCGAGGGCGCACCGGCCAGCATCGTCGGCGCGACCCTGGACCTGATCGTCGACGAAGGCAGGCCATCGTGACCGACGATCGTCGTATCGGCGATGAGCTCGCCTGGCTGGACGGTCTGGTCCGCCGTGCCTGGGCACACGCCGAACATCTCAGCGACAACGAGCTCCGCTTCATCGACGGCCTGGCGGGGCGCATCGAGCGCTTTCAGGAGGATACCTTCCTCTCGCCCAAGCAACGGGGCTGGCTCGAGGCCATCGCCCGGCGCCTGGACGAGGCCGGCGTGCCGGCCGACCCGGCCGATCCGGGCGATGCGGTCGCGCGGCCGGTGGATGAGGCAATGCGATGACGGCTCGCCTTCACCTCCTGCGCCCCTTCACCGGCTGGGCGAGCGGTGACTCCGTGGCGATTGCCGAGGAATGGGTCGCATCGATTCCGGAATACGGCGAGTTCGCAACCTGGACCGCACGGTGTCCAACGCGCCTGCGGGAGCTCGCCGCCGGGTCCGTCTACTTCGTGCGGGCGCGGTATACCGTCTTTCGGATGCCGTTTCTGCGCATCGAGGCGGTCGGACGACGTTTCGCCATTCTCATGACGCCGCGCCTCATCCGTGTCGAGGCCAAGCGCGTCGGCTTCCTGCGCGGCTGGCGCTACCTGGAGGCCACCGAGGCACCGACGGATCTGGCGCCGCGCAAGGATATCGATGCCGGCGGCATGCCCCACGGGATGTGGGCCGAACTGAAGGAGGCCGGCCTTGTCTAGCGTCACGGCCGACCCCGCGCGCCGTCCCTTGATCAAGGCGGTCCACGCCCGCGCCCGCGAGCTCGGTCTCGATATCGGGACCCGGCGTGTGCTCCAGACCCGCGTCACCGGCCACGCCTCGTGCCGCGACATGAGCGCTGCCGCTCTGCGTGCCGTGCTGGCGGCGATGGACCGGAACCCCGCCGCGAAGACCGAACCCCGCACCGCCGCCCGCGGCGACCGTCTGCCGGAGGGTCCGCACCGGGGCAAGCTGTGGGCGCTGTGGCTCTCGGGCTGGCATCTGGGCGTGGTTGAGACCCCGAGCGAAGCTGCGCTGGCCCGCTTCATCGAACGTCAGACCGGGCTCGACGCCGCCAGATGGGCGCAGGATGAACGCGACACGGGCAAGGCCATCGAGGGTCTCAAGGCCTGGCTTTCCCGCGAGGCGGGCGTCGACTGGTCGCCCTATGCCGGTGTGGATGCCGCCGGCACCCGAGAGCAAATCGACAACCCCCGCGCCCGGGTGCTGGAAGCGCAGTGGCGCATCCTCCACGCTCTCGGCGTCGTCAAGATCGACGATCCGGGCGCGCTCGCATCTTACGCCGCCCGCCATGCCGGCATCGCGCGAGCGATCTCCCACACCCACCTCGAGGCCGATGAGGCCAAAGCCCTGATCGCCCACCTGGGCGAGCGCATCCGCGACGCACGGACGGGCCGATAATGCCCGGCACCCCCCATCTCATCGGCGATGCGGCGCTGTACAGAGGCGATTGCCTCGATCTTCTGCCTTGCTTGCGCGGCATCGATCACGTCATCACCGACCCGCCCTATGAGGACGTCTTGCACCAGGCCGTGGGGCGCATCGCGCGCACCGACGGCCGCAGAACCCCGCAAGGTCCGGACTTCGCCGGCATCGATGCGATCCGCGCCGAGGCCGCCATGCGGGTCGCCGCGGTCTCGCGCGGCTGGGGCCATCGTCTTCACCCTGGCCGAAGGCGTGCGCGCCTGGCGCGATGCGTTGCAGGCGGCCGGCGCGCGCTGGGACACCGTGCTCTGCTGGGTCAAGCCCGATTCGGCGCCGCGCTTCAACGGACAGGGCGCGGCCCGCGGCTTCGAGTGCATCGCCACCGCGTGGTGCGGCACGGGCCACCGGCGCTGGAACGGCGGCGGCCGGCGCGGCGTGTTCACGCATCCGACCGCGAAGGGCGGCCACCCTACCGCCAAGCCGGTGGCGCTGATGCAAGAGCTGGTCGCGCTCTATACCCGGCCCGGCGATCTCGTCTGCGATCCGTTCATGGGCGCGGGCACGACCGGCGTGGCATGCCTCAAGCTCGGGCGGCGCTTTGTCGGCATCGAGATCGACCCCAACTATTATGATATGGCCTGCCGCCGCCTAGCGGCGGCCGCGGCCGAGCCGCCCCTGCCGCTTCCCGAGATGCCCGTGCAGGCAGCCCTGGCCCTGGAGCACTCGTGAGTGGCGGTGCCGCTGCCCGGCGTGCTGGCCGAGATCGCGGAGGTTGCCGGCCGCGAGGCGGCGCTCGAGATCCCGCTGGCCCACGGCGGTGAGGACGCCTTCCATATCCCGCGCCCCGAGCACCTCGCCCGGGACCGCGCCCATCCCCTGATCGCGCTGGTCGGCCACACCGCCGCCCGGGCCATCGCCCGGCGCTGCGGCGGCGGGCCGGTCTATATCCCGCGCGCCCGCCGGGCGCTCGTCGCCCACTTGGCCCGGCAGGGCCTCACAACGGCAGAGATCGCCGGCCGCCTCGGGCTGTCGCGGCGCACCGCGCGCCGCTACCGGCGCGATCGCGGTTGACGCCACAGCGGACCATGGTCCGCTGCACGGGCGCGGCCGGCTCTGTTCTTATCCACCCATGCGACGGGCCAGCCTGATCCGCAACCAATCGAGCGTGCACGGCACCATGGGCGTCCTGGCGGCAGGCGAGCTGCGGCTGCACGTCATGGAACCGCCATGGCGGGATAACCGGCGCAACCGCTCTTGCATCCCGGAAGGCGACTACGAGGTGCTGCCACACCTCTCGCCGCGCTTCCGCCGCTGCCTTCTCGTTGCTGGCGTCGAGAACCGCAGCCACATCCTGGTGCACGCCGGCAACGTCGGCGGCGACGTCGAGGCGGGCTTTCATACCCACACGCTGGGTTGCCTGCTGCCGGGGCTCCGGCCCGGCCGCCTCACGGTCAAGGGGCGCGCGCAGCAGGCCGTGCTCGGCAGCCGCACGGCGCTACGCCACCTGATGGGTTGGGTCGCCGGCCGGCCCTTCGAGCTGGAGATCGTCGGCCATGCTTGATGCGCTGCTTTCGATCCTGACCGGCGGCGCCACCGGCCTGCTCGGCACCGCGGTCAGCTTCTTTTCCAGCTACTTCCAGGCCAAGCAGCGCCACGCCCAGGAGATGGAGTTGCGCCGGCTCGATCTGGAGATGGCCCGGGCCGAGGCGGCCTCGGCCGAGCGCGTCGCCGCCGTCGAGGCCGAATCGGCTCGCGACCAGGCCGCCTGGTCGGCATTGGAAGCTTCCTACAAAGAAGCCGCGCGGCGCTGGTCGCGGGGCGACAGCAAGTGGTTGGTCTTCGTCGACGTGGTGCGCGGGCTGACCCGGCCTGGACTCACCTTCTTCTTTGTCGGCCTCGTCGGCGCCATCTACTTCACGCTCGGCGGCTCCGACATGGAGACCATCGATATCCGCCCCCGCATCATCGACACCGTGCTCTACCTCGCCACCACCTGCGTCTTGTGGTGGTTCGGTGCGCGCCAGATCGCCAAGCGGGCCGAGCGGGACACGGGACGGTGATCGAGCCCGCGGCGTGGCAGGCGTTCGGCGGGGTCGCGGCGGTGGTGATCCTGCTCGGCGCCCTGATGCTGGCGCTGCAACGGCTGGGGGTAATTCGCACTGGCGGCCCGGCAACCCAGGCACGCGCTGCCGGCGATGACGGGTCGGCGAGGATCGTGGCCCTCGAGCGCGACCTGGCAGGCCTCCGGCTGCACGTCGCCGAGCACTATGTGCGGCGCGACGACTGGGTGCAGATGACGTCCCGCGTGATCGGCATGCTGGAGGATCACTCGGTCATGCTGGCGCGGCTCGACGAGCGGTTCAGCGCGGCGGAGCGAATCTGGAACGGAGGCGGCAAATGAGCAATTCAAATGAGCGATAACGACATTAACCCGCTGATCGACGAAGCCATGCTGCCCGCGGCGCGCTGGGACATTCTGCGCACGCTCCGAATCGGCGGCCATCTCGGCGCCACCGAGCGGATGATCCGCGAGGTCCTGGTCGCCGGCTATCTCGGCATCACCCAGCACTGGCTGCGCGATCAACTGACCTATCTGGAGGATCGCAAGCTGGTGGCGATCGAGCGCCACGCGATCGATCCCTGGCGCGTCACACTGGCCCGCCACGGCTACGATGTCGCCGATTACCAGGTGCCCTGCGAGGCCGGCATCCGCCGCCCGCCCAGGGCCGCGGCCGGGGGACTGATGCCGCGCCGCGTTCCAAGGTTCTGGCAAACTGCCGCGCAAACGGTGCGCGCAGCGGCTCGACGCCCTGCATGATCGAGACACGGCTTCTCCGGCTACGAACAACTCGCCGACTGGATCGCCGAACAGGGCCACCCGATCGGCAAATCGACCCTGCACCGGTATGGCGCAGTGCTGGAGACGGCGGATCGAGCAGACCCGCCTGGCCACGCGAGCAGGCGGAAGCCCTGCTTGCCGCCTCGCCCGACGATGACGGCGCGCTGGCCGAGGCGACGCTGCGTCAGGTCCAGGCCGACATGTTCGATCTCCTGCTCGCCGCCGAACAGGGTGACATGAAGCAAGTCGCCACCGCCGCCCGCGCCCTTGCCGAGGTCGCGCGGGCCTCGATTTCCCTTCGCCGCGAACGCCGCCAAGTGCTCAAGGAGGCGGCCCAGGCCGCCAACAAGGTTGCGATCAAGGCCGGCCTCTCGACCGACACCGCAAGCGCAATCCGTGCCGCCATCGAAGGTGCGGGGGGCGCGCCATGAGCCCCACCATGAGACGCACGCTGCTCCCTTATCAGACCCGCTGGGTCGCCGATAAGGCCGGCGTCAAGGTGATCGAGAAGTCGCGCCGTATCGGGCTGTCCTGGGCCGAGGCCTATGACGCCGTGATGCACGCCGGCGAGGGCGGCGGCAATATCTATTACCAGTCCTACAACAAGGACATGACGCGCGGATTCATCGATGACTGCGCCGAGTGGGCGCGGACGCTCGATGTCGGCGCGGCAGCGGTGGGCGAGACCCTGATCCGCGACGGCGAACGCGACGTGCAGGCGTTCCGTCTCGGGCTCGCCTCGGGCAAGGAGGTGTTGGCGATGACCTCGGCGCCGCGCGCCTTCCGCTCCAAGGGCCGGCCCGGCGATGTCGCGGTGATCGACGAGGCCGCCTTCGTCGACGATCTCGGCGAAGTGCTCAAGGCCGCGCTTGCCTTCCGTCAATGGGGCGGCCGCGTGCATGTTCTCTCGACCCACAATGGCGAGGCTTCGCCGTTTGCCGCACTGGTGCGCGATATCCGCGACGGCGTGCGGCCGGGCAGCCTGCATACGGTCACCCTCGGGCAGGCGCTCGCCGAGGGGCTCTACAGGCGCATCTGCGCGGTCACGGGCCAGGACTGGTCGGCCCAGGCCGAGGCGGCCTGGGAGGCGGGCTTGCGGGCCGAATACGGTATCCATGCCGCCGAGGAGCTCGACTGTATTCCGTCCGCCGGCGCCGGGGCCTGGCTCGCCTGGGAGCTGATCCGCGCCGCCGAGGAGGCGGCCGCGGGCGATCCGGACGCCTATGCGGGCGGGCCGATCCACATCGGCGTCGATATCGCGCGCCGGCGCGATCTCTGGGTCGCGGCCGTGACCGAGACCGTCGGCGATGTGCTGTGGTGCCGCGAGCTGGTGGTCCGGCAAGGTATCACGTTCTCCGAGCAGCGCCAGATCGTCGCCGCGCTCGATGCGCGCTACCGGCCCTTGCGCATCGCCGTCGACCAGACCGGCATGGGCGAGGCCGTGGTCGAGCGCTGGCAAGACGCCCACGGCCGACTCCGTGTCGAGGGCGTGTTGATGACCGCACCCCGTAAGCTCGATGTCGCCACCGCGCTTCGCGAGGCGATGGAAGACCGCCGCTTGCGCATCCCCGCCGACGATGCGCTCAGGCGCGATCTCCACAGCGTCTGCGCCGCCGCGGGGCCAACCGGCGCCGCTCGCCTTGTCGCCGAGCGCGGCGCGACGGACGGCCATGCCGACCGTTTCTGGGCCTTGGCGCTGGCCTGCGCCGCCGCGGCCGATGACGCAGGCCCGTTCACCGCACGCACCACCGACGACCACTACTTCGGCCTCGCCGCCTATGGCGGTGGCGGCGGTGACGCCCATGCCATCGACCGCCGCCTCAACGTGGTCGCCGGCGGCACCGACTGGAGCGGTTGGTACTGATGGCCCGCAACCCCAAACGCAAAACCCCGGCACGGCCGCCCCGTGGCGAGGCCGCCGCCACCGGCGGCGGCATGGAGACGGCCATCTCGCCTTTCTTGGCCACAACCGGATCGCCGCAAAATATCCTGCGCGGCGGCCCCGCGGCCTGGCGCGAGACCCTGCGCGACGAGAAGGCCGCCACCAGCCTGGCCCAACTGCTCGACGCCGTCTCGGCCATCCCCTGGCGCATCGAGCCCGGCGGGCCGGGACGGCGCGATGCCCTTGCCGCGGAGGATCTCGCCGAACAACTGGCGGCGATCGACTTCGATACCGCCTTCCGCGAGATGGCCCATGCCGTCTGGTACGGCTATGCGGTCGCCGAGATCATCTGGCAACCGACACCCGGCCGGGTCGAGATCGCCGCCATCCGCACCCGCGCGCCCGAGCGTTTCCGCTTCGGCACGGACGGGAACCTGCGCCTGGTGAGCCGCGCCCATCCCCGCGGCGCGGCCGTGCCCGCGGCCAAGTTCTGGCTCGCCCGCATGCCCGCCGAGCACGGCGGCCAGGCCCATGGGCCCGGCGCCGCCCGGCTCTGTTTCTGGCCGGTCTGGCTCAAGCGCAACGGCATCCGCTATTGGGCCGTCGCATTGGAAAAGTTCGGCTCCCCCACGCCCATCGGCAAGCATAGGCCGAAGGCGCCGCAAGGGGAGATCGATCTCCTGCTCGAGACCCTCCAGCGCCTCACCCAGGGCGGCGGCATCGCCATCCCCGAGGGCCAGGAGATCGCCTTCCTCGAGGCGACCCGGCGCAGCGGCGGCGATCATGTCCAGTTCTGCAAGTACATGGACGCCCTCATCGTCGAGGCCGTCCTGTTGCAGACCGCGACCACCGAGATGGGGCCGTGGAAGGGCACCGCCGAGGTTCAGAAGCTGGTGCGCGACGAGCGTGTAGCCACCCTCTCGCGCATGATCTGTTCGAGCCTCGAGCGCACCGTCGCCCGTTGGCTCACCGACTGGAACTACCCCGGCGCCGCCTACCCCAAGGTGGTGCGCGAGATCGCGCCTCCCGAGGACCTCAACGCCCGCGCCCAGCGCGATGAGATCGTCGCCCGCATGAGCAGCCGCCGGCCGACTCTGCGCTACATCGAGGACACCTATGGCGGCGAATGGGAGGACGCACTCGGCGCCGGGCGCCGGCGGGCGTTTCGCCTTTGCCGAAGCCGGCCGGGACGATGCCATCGACCGGGCGCTCGCCGACCGAGCTCGACGGCTGGCAACCCCTCCTGGAGCCCATGATCGAGCCTGTCCTCGATGCCGTCCGCAACGCCGATGGATTCCAGGACGTGCGCGAAAGCCTCGGCGGTCTGTACCGCCGCATGGACGAGACGCCGCTGACAACCAAACTGCATCGCATGGCGTTCTCGGCCGAACTCTCGGGCGACGCCGGACTGGTCGACGACGATACCGGCGAGGGTTGAGCGTGCCTCAACCCGAGATCCTCGATCTCCCGCCCGAGGAAGCCGTCAAGAATTTCCAAGCCAAGGGCTTCCATGTCGGCTTCGACTGGCGCGATACCGACGCCAACACCCACGTCCGCTCCTTCACCGTCGCCAAGGCCATGAAGCTCGATATCCTCGAGGACATCCAGGGCGCCATGGACGAGGCGATCGCCGACGGCAAGACCTTCGACTGGTTCCGCGACAACCTCGAGCCCACCCTGCGCAAGAAGGGCTGGTGGGGCCGCCAGCGCATGGTCGATCCCGTCACCGGCGAGAGCCGCATCGTCCAGCTCGGCTCGCCGCGGCGGCTCCGCATCATATTCGATACCAACCTCCGCATGGCCCACGCCCACGGCCGCTGGCAGGGCATCGAGCGCTTGAAGGAGCGGATGCCCTACCTGCGCTATGTGTCGGTCCGGGACGCCCGCACCCGACCCGAGCATGCCCGCTGGCACGGCACCGTGCTTCCGGTCGATCATCCCTTCTGGCGCACCCACTACCCGCCCAACGGCTGGCGCTGCCGCTGCATCGTCCAACAGCTCTCCGAGGACGACCTCGAGCGCTACGGCTCCAAGGTCTCGTCCGGCCCGCCGCCCGGCTCGGAGCAAACCCGCCCCTGGGTCAACAGGCGCACCGGCGAGGCGGCCCGCGTGCCCGTCGGCATCGATCCCGGTTTTGCCCACAACGTTGGGCGGATCGACCCCGGCCGCGAGGCCGCCGACCGCCTGATCGCCAAGATCGACGCTGCGCCCGAGGCGCTTGCCCGCGTCGCCATCGGCACCCCCTGGCAGACGCCGCTCTTCGCCCGCCACCTCGCCGGCGCCGCGGACGCTGATTGGCCCGTCGCGGTCCTGCCCGAGGCGATCAGAAAAGCCATCGGGGCGAGATCGCGCACCGTGCGCCTCTCCGGCGAGACCGCCGCCAAGCAGACCGTCCGCCATCCCGACCTCGCGCCCGCCGACTATGCCCGCATCCAGCGGATATTCGGCGAGGGGGAAGTGTTCAAGGTGGGAGAGCGCCACGCCATCGCCTTCCTCCTAGAGGACAGCCGCCCATGGAGCGCCGTGATCAAGCGGACAGAAGGCGGCAGCGAGACCTATCTCGACAGCCTTCACCGCGCGCAGAAGCGTCATATCCACTCTGCCCGGCAGCGCTTCCCGAAGATATCTCGATGAGTAAAGGTGCCTGGAGGGACGTCAACCCCTCGCACAACCGAAGTCGTCGGACGACGAAAATGCCTCAGGCACCGTTGCCAATTTACACCGTGGCGCTCGGTGTTTCAAGTGAGAAGGGAGGGCGCAGGTGATCGTGGCGGCGGCGATACGGCTCGACGGCAGAAGACCTCTGGTAGCGGCCATTTTCAGGGCTCATTCGGACCCTTCGAAACGGCCTGAATTTGCCGGCGATTCAGACCCCCTGAAACGGCCGAAAAATTGGAATTTAGGGGCCCTTCACGCTCCTTGAACGGCGGATTCCCAAATACTTTTGTTTCTCGCGTCCGGCCGGGCCACTACGCCGCAAGGTGTTGAAAAACAAGGCCTCATCCCACCTCTTCCCGCATCTTCCCGTATCTTCCCGATTCACAAAGACTTTCGTTCGCGCACAGCCATGCGGGCCGCCGTCCAGGGGGAGGTGGACGGGATCGTGGTCTCGGAAGGCTCGGCGCTGCGCTACAGCCGCGACGGCAAACTGGTCCCGGCGGCGGTCTTGGGCCGCAAGCGGTCGTCGGCCATGCCCGACGTACCGACCGTCTTCGAGAGCGTCTCGCTGTCGCCCGAAAATGCTTGGTGGATCGACTTCCGGGCGGCCATGAACGATATCGGCCGGGCGTTGATCGCGGCGCCGGACATCCCGGCGGACCGGGCTAAAACCCTGGCGACGGCGGTCGGCGCGGTGCTTACCGATCCGGCGGTGATCGCCGAGACCAAGGCCAAGAACCGGCCCCTGGGCTATGCACCGCCGGAAGCCTTGCGGCAATGGGTCGCGGACGCCTTGACCTCCCTGGAGGGCGCGCGGCTGGAGCGGGTGCGCCACGTGGTGCTGGAGAAGTACTACTGACCGCTCTCCCGAGGGGGCCATGGGCGAAATCCTGATCGTCGCCCTGGGACGGGTCTTCGACCCTGCGGTCCTGGGCATGGTGGTCCTGGCCGTACCCCTGGGCCTGGCCTTCGGCATCCTTCCGGGCCTCAGCGGCGTCACCGCGCTCGCCGTCCTGCTGCCCTTCGTCTATGGCATGGAGCCCCTGGCGGGCCTGGCGTTTCTGCTCGCCGCCCACGCGGTGGTCTATACGGGCGGTTCGGCCACCGCTATCGCCCTTGGCATCCCGGGGGCGCCGCCCAACGCGGCGACGGTGGCCGACGGCCATGCCCTGTTCCGGCGCGGCGAAGGCCATCGGGCCCTGGGCGCGGCCTTCGCCGCCTCGGCCCTTGGTGGCCTGGTGGGGTTCGCCGGCCTGCTGCTCCTGCTGCCGGTGCTGGAGCCCCTGGTGCTGGCCATCGGGACCCCCGAGACCCTGATGCTGGCGCTGCTGGGCATCGCCTGCGTGGCCTTCGTGTCAACGGCGGAGTAACAAGGGGCCATTGGGCGGCGTAAAAAGGGGCCACTCGGTGTTTGAGGCTTGTCCCCGTAGTCCATAGGAGGGACCCGCGCGCGGCGCGGCGTGCCTCTCAGTTGGCTGACGCGGCGGCGCGCGTGGGAGGGGCCTGTGGACCCACGGGGGCAAGCGACGCGAGGTAGGTCAGGCTGATTTTTCGGGTTTTCTGCGGTTTTTGCTCTGGTTGAGCCGGTAGCTCTCGCCGTTCATCTCGAGAATATGGACGTGGTGGGTAAGGCGATCGAGCAAGGCGCCGGTGAGGCGCTCGGAACCGAATATCTCGGTCCATTCATCGAACGGCAGGTTGGAGGTGACCAGGACGGAACCACGCTCGTAACGCTGGCTGAAGACCTCGAACAGCAACTCGGCGCCGGTTTTTGACAGCGGCACGAAGCCGAGCTCGTCGATGATCAGGATCTTGTACCCGGCGAGCCTCCTCTGGAACCGCAGCAACTGTTTGTCGTCGCGCGCCTCCATGAGCTCATGCACCAGAGCGGCGGCGGTGGTAAAGCCAACCGAAAGCCCTTTCTGGCAAGCGGCCAGACCGAGCCCAAGGGCGATATGGGTCTTGCCGGTTCCGCTGTTGCCAAGCGCGATCACGTTCTCCCGGCGGTCGATGTACTCGCCGCGGGCAAGCTCGAGCACCAGCGTCTTGTTGAGCGAAGGGATGGCCTTGAAGTCGAACGCATCCAGGCTTTTAACCACCGGGAAACGGGCCGCCTTGATGCGCCGTTCTATCAGGCGGCGTTCCCGATCGATCAGCTCGAGTTCCGCCAACCGCTGTAGATAGCGGACATGGTCGACGCCTTCCGAGGCGCATTGCCGGGCCAGCTTGTCGTATTCCCTCAGGAAGGTCGGCAGCCTGAGCGTCTTGAGGTGATGGTTCAGCAACAGCTGCGGGGTATCGGTCATGGTCTCACCCCGGATAGCAGGCTCATGTAGCTCCCGGCCGAGGTCGTCGCGACCCGGGCCCTTGGGAGATACGGATAAAGCTCGAGATCGAGCCGCGGCGGCCGGCGCTCGATACGGCACAGCACCAGATGCTTGACGGCATCGAAGCCGATCGCCCCCAGCTTCAGCGCATCGCCGATTGCCGCCTCGACCTCGGCAAGACGGAAGCTCTCCAGAAGACGCAGGACCTGGACGTATTCCCGCTTGCCGGGCTTGCCCATACGGGCTTCCATCAGGCGGCGCAGCGTGGCGAAGGAATCGGGCAGATGCCAACCTGCGAGCGGGGCGGCCTGGTCCAGCGCGCCGATTTTCTGCTCGATCAGCGGCAGGTAATGCAGAGGATCGAAGATCAGGTCCTCACGCTCATAGGAGCGCCGGTGCCGGGCGATGACATCGGCGCTGCAGCTGATCGCCACCTGGTCGACATAGCCCCGGATCAGCACCTCGCGATGACCGTAGGCCACGGGCACCGAGTAATCATTGCCCTTGTAGCGTACCAGCGACAGAGAGCTCACCCGGCCGGGACGGCGGTCGCAAGGCTCGTAGGGAACCGCTGGGAACTCAAGGAATACTTCCCGGTCACGGGCAAGCCGTTCGCCGATCGTCTCGCTGTGGCGGCGCAGTCGGTCGTCCTGCCGACGGCGGCAATGGTCCTCGAGGCGGGCGTTCAGCACCTCGAAGCTCTCCACATGGGGAACCGGTACCAGGTAGTTGCGCCGGATGAAGCGAACCAGCCCCTCTACCTTGCCCTTGTCGTTCCCCTTGCCTGGGCGGCCGAAACGGTCTTCGAACAGGTAATGGGATTGCAGCTCGCTGAACACCCGGGTGCGCTGCCGGGTGCCATCGCCCAGGATCCGCGCCACCGCCAGTGTAGTGTTGTCATAGAGGATCGACTGGGGAACACCGCCGAAGAAGGCAAACGCTGATACATGGCCGTCGCAGAACGCCTCCGACGTCTCCGCCGGATAGGCCTTCACGAAGCTGGCATCGCTGTGCGGCAAATCGAAGGCAAAAAAGTGGATCTTCTGGAGTACGCCGCCGATTACCGCCAAGGCTTCGCCAAAGTCCACTTGGGCATGGCCAGGCGGGTGATGCGGCGGCACGAACATCTCCCGCGACCGGTGTCGGCATGCCCGCACATAATCTTTGACGATGGTGTAGCCGCCGGTGAACCCGTACTCGTCGCGCAGCCGTTCGTAGATCCTCTTCACCGTATGACGCTGCTTGCGGTGAACCTTGCTGTCTTCCTCCAGAATCCGGTCGATAATGCCGGTATATCCGTCCAGCTTCGGACGTCGTGGCGGTCGCTGACGCCGGTAGCCAGGCGGCACCGAAAACCCCAGTATCTTGCCCACCGTCTTGCGGTCGATCCCGAAAACCCGCGCCGCCTCACGATTGCTCATCCCGTCGACATGGCACGCCCGTCGAACACGCGCATATAAATCCACTGAGTACATCCCCCCGCCTTCGATCAGTTCAAAACCGATGAAGGCTAGCCGATGGCCCCTTTTTGAACCGCCCGCGCAGCCCGGGAATCAGGCCGCCTCAGTGGGGGATTATTGCGCCGCCCTTCTCACCACGAAGTTGTAAATGCATACCACGTGCTCGTCCGGGATGCCGTAGACGGACCGGAAACAGGCAGCAAGTCCTTGCGAATTCGCCACGTACATGTCGGCCCGCCGCAGTGCTCGGGCCGCCCAGCGGCCATAGAGGCCTTTGTCCTGGATCGCGGGATTGTTGGCGATACGCGCTACCCAACGCGGTTTATGGCGCGCCAATCGCAACGCTTCCGAAGCGAACAGGCTGATGCCCGTGAAGGGGGTGACGACGATGTGGGGTTGAATCCGATCGATGGCCCGCGCCATCCGCCAGATAGCCTTCGGGATATCGAAGCGGGTGTGCTTCTCGAGCACATGAACGGCAATGTCGTCCGACAACGGGTAGACGATCTCGCGGCGGAACAAAGCCAAATGCAGGTCGAACCGCTTCCGGTCGAGAAACTGCAAGGCATTGCTGACGAACCGCTCGGCGCCCCCGTTGGCGAGCACGTGCGAGACGAACAGGACCCTACGCACCGCATGATTCCCGCCTGCAAAGACTCTTCGCGAGGGAGACGTAGGCTTGCGCCATGCGTTGAAGGTCCAGGTGCTCTTCGGCGAACGCCCGGGCGTTCCGCGCCATGTGGTCATAGGCGGCCTGATCCGCGGTCAAGCCCCTGATCGCGTCCGCGAAGGCGCCGACGTCGTCCCGCGGACAGGTCAGGCCATTGTAGCCGTCGAGGATGATCTCCGGCAGCGACGATACGCGGCTCGCCACCACCGGTGTGCCGCAGGCTAAGGCCTCCATGGCCGCTCGCGGCAGGCCCTCAAGCCGCGTTGGCAGCAACAGGAGATCGGCGCCCTGATAGGCTTCACGTACTTCTTCCAAGGAAAGGCGGCCGATGCAGTTGGCCTGTGGATGGGCGGCGAGCCGCTCCTCCATCCGCAGGCCGGAGGTGTAATCCATGACGAAACCGTCGCCGAGCGCATCCAAGATGGGGGCCAAAAGATCGGCCCCTTTCCGCCGAATGAGGTTGCCAACGAACAGCATTCGAACCGGTCTTCCCGCCAGCGCCGCTCGTGGCGGTCCTGGCGAGAAGAACTCCAAGTCGACGGCATTGAGAATGACTTGAGGATCGCATCCGGGGAACGTTCTGAGCATGCTCGCCGCCGAGTCCCGACTGAGGGCAATCACCGAGTCGGAGGTCTTGTAGCTTCTCCACAGACACCAACGAAGGAACGTGTGGTGAAACACCGACTGGGCGAACGAGCGATAGGGGTCCAGGGCGTCGTCGAGGACGAACATGCGCTCGACCGTGATCAAGGGCAGGTTTTTTCTTTTGAAGGCAAATGCATTCCAGCTGTTGCCGATTACCACGCCGGTGCCCTTCGGCGGCCGCTTGCCCGACAGACCCCAGGGAAAATACTGATACTTGTGAGGAAGCTCTCCCGTGACAGCGTCATGGCCGATCTTTCGCAGCGCATCGGCAAGAAACCGGATGGATACATCACTGCCACTGTTCCCCGTCCGGTAGCCGAAATTCATTGCTTGAATCTCCGCGTTCGCCGCATCTGGCCGTCCACAAAGAGATTTCAGTCCGTCCGGAAAGTTCATGAAGGATAACAGCACCTGGTGAGTCTTCGCAGCATGAGCCTGATGCTGGCGAATGAAGGCGAGAGCGGTTCGGTTGCGGTTCTCATAGTCCTTGGCGAGGCGACGGCAGCGATTGATCCAGGCGATGGTACGCTCGACGACCCAGCGCCTGGGCAGCGGCTCGAAGCCCTTGGCGGTGTCTGAGCGCTTAACGACCTCGATCGTCCATGCGGCGCCGGCCATGGCCTTGCGCAGCTTGTCGCCGCCATAGGCGCCGTCGGCGAAGATCTTCTCGAGGAAGGGAAACAGCCGGCGGGTGTGGCGATCCAAGACCAGAATGGCGCCGTCGCGGTCCTGCACGTCGGCCGCATGGACGACGACATTGAGGATCAGGCCGAGGGTATCGACAAGCAGGTGGCGCTTCTTGCCCTTGACCTTCTTGGCCGCGTCATAGCCCGGGCGATCGATGCGCGCCCCCCTTTTTCCGCGCCTTTCACGCTCTGGCTGTCGATGACACCGGCGCTCGGGCTCGCCGCGCGGCCCTCCAGATCGCGGGTCATCACATAGAGCGCATGGTGAACCCGCTCCCGTGCCGTCCCAGTCCCACAGCATCAGATAGTCGTGCGCCGTCGACTTGGGGGGCAGGTCCTTGGGCAGGGCGCGCCACTGGCAGCCGGTCTCCAGAACATAGAGAACCCCGTTCATCACCTCGCGGACATCGACCTCCCGCTTGCGCCCGCCGTGCTTCGCCGGTGGGATTCAACGCCCACTCCCCGTCGGTCAAGTCGCTCGGATAGCGCGCACCACGACGCTCATAAAGACGCCGGTTCTCATCCGTCCACATCGGCCACCTCCGTCAGGGCGAATCGGTGGCCAATACAGAATCACAACCGATTCTTCCGAATCAACTTCTTTCCGGACAGACACTAAGCTGCGTTCGGGATTGATCGCGACAACAAAGGCACTCTGCGCCTTGCCGCACCAAGCCGCAAATTTCGACCCGCGCGGCGGCCACCGCCGTCGCTCCCACGCTCCACATAACCAACGGGCCCCAATTAGTGATCGAGAATGCCCCCTGATGCGATGGCGATGACGCGAGCCCGACGTAGACCAATTGCCCCACACATGGATTGCGGCGCAAGACTCGCGCCCCTTCTCGCCGAAGAAACGGGAACTGCAATCCCAGGGGTACCATCAGTCTGGTTTACACCACCAAGCCGCCCGGTCGGCCGTCGGGCCCGATCACTTGCTGGGGCCATGGGTCGAAGTTTCAAGCACATGCCATCAAGATTACGCGCTCAAAGCCATATACACGGCTTCCGTCTCGCGCGCGACCCTCTCCCAGGCGAAGTGGACCCGTGCCGCAGAACGGCGACGGTCAACGACTTCCGTCCGCTTATTTGGGCTCCAGGAGGCGACGCGGTCGATCGCCGCGATCCATTCCGGCGCGGATCCTGCCGGTAGCAATTCGCCTGTTTCGCCGTCGAGAACCGAATCCAAGAACCCGTCGATCTCCGCGGCAAGCACGACCCCGCCGACGGCCGCGGCTTCCACGGCCACCAATCCAAAACCCTCGAAATGGCCCGGTCCGGCATGAACATTGGGAATTACCACGCAAAGCGCGCCCGTCATCAATCCCGCCAGTTCGTTCCAATCCACCGGCCCGAGGAACTCAACCCGAGGCGCGGAAAGCGCGGCCCGCTCACTTTCGTCCCAGACGGTCCCCGCCACCTTCAGGACTATGTCTTCGGGCAAATGCGGCAGCACTTTCTCAACGAACCACGACAATCCCTTGCGCCGTACCAGCCGACCGGCGAACAGAATGAAACGCCCCGAACAGTTGGGAAGAGATGCGTCCGGGACCCTCGTCGCAAGCGGGATCACCTCTATGGAGCAAAAACCCAAGGTTCGCGCGCGCTCCGCGGTGGCGCGGGAATTGGCGAGCACTCGAGCGCCTCGCAGCGCACGCGCGCCGACCCGCATGTAGAGGCGGTAAAGCTTCGGCAAAAAACCGGGCCGCCCCGCGTAGGCCACGTCCGTTCCGTGTGCGGACAGCGCCACCCCCGCCCGCCCCGAGCGCAACCGCGCCATAAAGACGAGTGGCCAGACGGCCATGTCACCGCCGTGGATCACATCATAGCCGCCGCCATGCATGAGCAACCGCCAAGCATTCTTCAGCCCGAAGCCAATGAGCGCGAGGCCTGTCGGCGCACCTCCGTCATCGCGCCCGGGCAGTGCGCTCAGCGTTACCTGGTGCCGGTGCTCGAGCTCGCGCACGAGTTCCACGCAATACGTCTCCATTCCCCCCATCGCAGGGGGCCATTTGCGAGCGATGAAGAGAATTTTCATGGGAAGCGTTGACCAAACGTCTTGTCGGGCCCCGCGGTCGCAACGGAATTCATGCTGGCGTCTCTCGTCTCGCGATTCGGCTTCTTACCGCTGTGAATGCCGCGTCATCAGCAGAACCAATGCCAACAAGTGGCGGATAGCCCACATCGGCTGCTGCCCATGCCACAGACCGTTGACAGCCATTTGCGCGACACACTCTACACTGGCAGCCGTGCCTTGCGACTGAATTGACAAAGACTAAAATCCGAAGGTCAGGCAGCCCCCGAAATCGCGCTCAGGATCCCCTTACCTCGGTAGATTGCCACCTGTTTTTTCTGCCAGCACATTCGGCACTGTCGGCACGGCCGGCCGAGACGGCGGTTTCGCGCACATGCCACTCCGCATTCTGCACTTGTGCGTCTCCCTCCCCCAACTCCAGTCGCCTTACACGCTCGAGCGTCATCTCGATGAGCTGGCGGTAGAAGTTGATCAGGTCGGCGACCAAGCCGACCGGGAAGGCAATCAAGTCGAGGACCACCAGGGTGCCGCCCCGGATCAGGGACCGCGGACCGCCGGCACCGCTCTACCAACTGTCGGATCGCGAGATAGATTTTCGGATGATGCACATGAAACACGACCGTTCGCGCGGCGGATCGTTCAGTACTCACAACGGTTCCAACTCGGGACAGGGAATTATGATGAAACCTTGGTCGTTTGAAGAAAGCGCCATGGCCCGGCCGAGCAACGCCGCCGCTTCGACTGAATCGACATCAGAAATAGACGTGCATGACCCATACCGAACAGGGGCATTGTAGGTATGTGCCGGGATTCCGCAAGGGATTGCGGTCCGGGAACGGCGGTCGGCGCCGACCTTCGTTCGACGAGGGGGCGGCCGTGCACGAGGCGCCGGCGACGGCTATCGAGGAGGCCGAATTCAGGATGCGCCACGCCGTTCTTATTGCCGGACGCGGCCGTTCGGACTATCAATTGCCACCTCGCGTGTGACGTCAACTCTCGTGGCATTCGCGTGTGCCAGGACGCTTAGCATCTCCCGGCGTCATCGGACAGGTCTTTCGCCAACCACGGCGCTGACGAAGGCCCTGGGCCTGGTTGTTTGAGCAAGTTCCGAGAGGTCTTGAGCGTCCGCCATGAAGGTCCTGATCGTCTTTGGCACGCGGCCCGAAGCCATCAAATTGGCGCCCCTGGTCCAGGCGCTGGCGGCCACCGAGGGTGTTGAATCCCGCGTGTGCGTCACCGCCCAGCATCGGGAAATGCTCGACCAGGTGCTCGCCCTTTTCGCCATCGAGCCCGACTACGACCTGGACATTATGCGCAAAGCGCAGAGTCTGTCCTACATCACCGCCAGAGTGCTTGAAGGCCTCGATCCGATCCTCGCCGAATTCAAGCCAGACTGGCTCTTGGTGCAAGGCGACACCACGACAACGTTCACCGCCAGCCTATGCGCTTTTTACCATCGCATTCGTGTCGGCCACGTGGAGGCCGGCTTGCGAACCTGGAACTTCGATGCGCCGTGGCCGGAGGAAATGAACCGCGTTTTGACGACCCGGCTGGCCACTCTGCATTTTGCACCCACCCGTACGAGCCGTGAGAACCTGCTGCGGGAGGGCATCGATCCGACGCGCATCCTGGTGACCGGAAATACGGTCATCGATGCGCTCCTTCACGTCGAAGCCAAAATCGGTGCCGAGCCAGCGCTCGCCGACTCCCTGGCGGCACAATTTCCGTTTCTTCCTGCTGACAAGCGAATCGTTTTGAATACGGGCCATCGGCGCGAGAGTTTCGATCATGGCCTGGCCAACGTCTTTCGAGCACTTGGCCAATTGGCGGACCGCGGCGATGTGGTCGTCGTGTTTCCCGTGCATCTAAATCCACGGGTACAGGCCGCCGCCGAGACCGAGCTAAGGGGACGGTCCAACGTGTACCTGATTCCACCCCAAGAATACCTTCCCTTCGTTTATCTCATGAGCCGGTCCCGCCTCATCATCACGGACTCGGGCGGCATACAAGAAGAGGGTCCCTCGCTCGGCAAACCAATACTCTTGACCCGTGAGATCACCGAGCGGCCGGAAGCGGTCGACGCCGGTACGGTCGAGATTGTCGGTACCGACACAAACCGAATCGTCGAGCGCGCGTCCATGCTGCTGGACGATGAGGAGGCCTATGCGATCATAAGCCGGGCGCACAACCCCTACGGTGACGGCCATGCCTGCGAGCGCATCGTAGCGCGCTTGATTTCCGAGGGCTCCGCCGACTGATCAGGGCAAACCCAAATCCGTCGATGGAACTCCCATGATTGCGAGGCTCACGATCCCCATGCCACGAGTGCGGCACCAGGGGGTTGCCCGGCATCGGAACGGGGGCCGAGCCCAAGACAAACAAGCGAAAGCGGTTTGGGAGACCGTGGAGCCTAACCGCTCCGTTTGAGCCTCAACGCCGCGGATTCCATATTCGCGACGCGCACTGTGTCCGCGGACTCTCCCTCCCCCAACTCCAACCGCCGCACCCGTTCCAGGGTCATCTCGATGAGCTGGCGGTTGAAGTTGATCAGGTCGGCGACCAGGCCGACCAGGAAGGCGATGAAGCCGAGAACCACCAAGGTGCCGCCCAGGATCAACGACTGCAAATGGCCGCCGCCGTCGCCGATGGCGTAGAAATAGAGGAACCGCAGGATGGGCACGGCGCCGACCACGCTGAGCACCATGCCGATGTAGAAAAACACCCTGAGCGGCTGATACATTGCGTACATGCGCACCATGGTGCTCAGGGAGCGCTCGATGAACTTCGGAATGCTGCTGAACAGGCGCGAATCCCGGGTCTTCGGGTTGGTACCCACGGGCACCGAGGCGATGGCCATGTGCTTCTTGCCGGCCTGGATGATCATCTCGACGGTGTAGCTGAACGACGAGACGATGTTGATCTGAATGGCCGCGTCCCGGGATATCGCCCGAAAACCACTGACGGCGTCCGGGATCCGGGTACCCAACAGGCTGCGCACCGCGAAGCTGCCCAGCCGCTGAAGCTGCTTCTTGGCCCACGAGAAATGGACCACCTTCACGGTTTGGCGGTCGCCGACGACGATATCGGCACGGCCCTCGAGGATCGGCTGGATCAACTTGGGGATGTCGGCGCCATTGTATTGGTTGTCGCCGTCGGTATTGACGATAACATCCGCGCCCAGCCGCAGGCAGGCGTCGATGCCGCTGCGGAAGGCCCGGGCGAGGCCACGATTGTTTTTGTGGATGACGATGTGATCGACGCCGAGCTCACGGGCCACCTCGACCGTATCGTCGCTCGACCCGTCGTCGATGATCAGCAGCTCGACGGCGTCCACGCCGGGAATGGCACGGGGAATGTCCGCCACCGTCTGCGGCAGCGTGTCTTCCTCGTTGAAGCAAGGGATTTGGACGATCAGTTTCATCGGATTCCGCGGGACGGCCATTCCGGGTGGGCGGCATCTTACATACCGCGCGCGCCCCCCGCCAGGGTTTGACAGAGAGTTCGAATTCAGGCAAACTAACGACATGGATGGTCCGAGTTCCATGTCGGGGACGAAGGTCATGTGGGTGCCGAGGATGAGGGTCCGGTACCTTGATGCTTCATCGTCCGTTGTTTGCTGGGCGAGAAGTCAAAAATGAACAATCCCATGGTCTTGAAGGCGGAGGCTCCCATGCGGGGCCGAGACAACCCATTTGCGTGGGGACCGCTACCGATGGCCATGTCGAGAAACGTCCTCGTAACGGCGTCTTCGTTTCCGAGCTTTGGATCAGCCGTCTTCAAGGCGCCTTTCGTGTTCGAACTGAGCCGCTTCATGGCGGCCGAAGACAATGACCATGTCGCCATATCGACGCCCCACGTGACCGGCGCGGCCCACAAGGAGCGGCGCGAGGGCCTTTCGATTCACCGCTTCCGATACGGGTTCTCGGCGCTTTGCGATACGCCGTTTCTGCCCAACTTGAAACGCCGCCCCTGGATCGTGTTCCAGATCCCATTCCTGGTGCTGGCCTCCTTCCTGCATCTGATTCAGATGGTCCGCCATTATCGGGTTGGCGTGATCCACGCCCACTGGCTGTTGCCGCAGGGCGCCCTGGCGATCCTCTTCCGCAAGCTGTTTCGCCGCCATGATGTTCGAGTGTTGGTTACCTGTCACGGCGCCGACGTGTTCGGCTTGCGCTGCCTGGATTTCCTCAAGGCCTGGGTGCTGCGCAACGCCGATGCCGTGACCGTGGTCAACGAGGTCATGTTGCCTGCCCTCGACAGAATGGTACCGGGCGTGACCCGCAAGGTGCGCGTCCTGCCCATGGGCGTGGACACCGACGCCTTTTCGCCGGACCGCGCCGATCCGGATCTGCGACGTCGCCATGGCATCGACGGCCCGTTGATCCTCTTCGTCGGCCGCTTGGCGGAGAAAAAGGGCATCGTCCACCTGATCGATGCCGTTCCCCGAATTCTTGCCGCTCAGCCGTCGGCCCGCGTCATGATCGTCGGCGGCGGCCCGCTGGAGGCGGAACTCAAGGATCGCGTCCGGCGCCTGGGCGTCGAGCAGGCGGTGATCTTTACCGGCGCGGTGGATCATGAGGATCTTCCCGTCTACTACGCGACCGCCGACGTTTTCGTCGGCCCCAGTGTCATCGCCCAGGACGGAGACCGGGAAGGCATGCCGATCTGCTTCATGGAGGCAATGGCCGCCGGCTGTGTCGCCGTCGTGACGGATCTGGACGGCATCGAGGCCCTGGTGATGGACGGCTACAACGGATTTCTCGTCCGCCAGGGTGATGCCGAGGATATCGCCGCCAAGATCACGGCGGCGTTGGACTTACCCCGGTCGCTGGCCGACATGCGCCGGCGGGCGCGTGAGCACGTCCAGGCGGAATTCGACTGGCGCGTGATTGCCCGCCAGTACAGGGACCTGCTGCACCAGGATCCGGCGCAACCGCCCCTGCCGGCAACCGATTCCATCGTTCTCGGCCGTCCGGCACCAATCGTGTAGTCTCTTGGCCCCACCGGGCCGCCGGGCCTCATTCCGCGTCATTTCCGACGATCATGGCACAGTCGCCAGGCCGTGATCGCGCATGCATGTCTGTCTGATCTGTACCGAGCTTTACGGGTGGGGGTCGGCGGGGGGCTTCGGATTCGCCACCCGCACCCTGGGCCGGGAGCTTATTCGGCGAGGGCCGCGGGTAACCGCCGTCATCGCCCAGCCCCGGGGAGAAACGGCGACGACCCACCATCTCGACGGCATGGACATTATCGCCTACCCGCGGTGAGACTTTCTGAGAACCGGCGCGATCTATCGGTCGGTGGGCGCCGACGTGTATGTGTCCGTCGAGCCCAGCATCCAGGCCTACGTGGCCAGGCGCGCCGCGCCGGACCGGGCCCACGTAGTCTACTTCCGCGATCCGCGATCCGCCCTCGACTGGCTGATCGAGGCACGCCACGCGAACTTCGGCGCCCTGTCAACATTGATGACCGCGGCGTTCTACGACAATCCCTGGACCTGGTGGGCGGTGCGGCGGGCCGACGCGATTTACTGCCCGGCCCAATTCCTTGTTCCCAAGGTGCGCCAAAAGTACCGCCTCGACCGGGACCCCGGGTTCCTGCCGACGCCCATCCGCGCGCCGGATACCGTCGACAAAGCCACGACGCCGACGGTCTGCTACGTGGGCCGCCTGGACCCCCGGAAGAAGCCGGAGGCATTTTTTGATCTGGCCCGACAGTTTCCCGACGTCCGCTTCGTCGCGATCGGCAAGGCGGCCAACCCGGGCTAAGAAAGCCACTTGCGTGTCACCTATGGGGATCAGCCCAACCTGGACTTGGTCGATTTCGTCGACCAGTTCGATTCCGACGGCCTCAGCCGTCACCTCTCCCGAAGCTGGATCCTGATCAACACCGCCGCCCGAGAAGGCCTGCCCATCACCTTCATCGAGGCCTCTGCCCATCGCTGCGCGATCCTCAGCGCCGTGGACCCGGATGGATTCACCTCCCGATTCGGCCATCAGGTGACGGATGGCGACTTCGCGGCTGGCCTGCGGTCCCTGCTGGAAAACGACCAATGGCGAGCGCGGGGCGAGCGGGGACGCGCCTATGTGGCCGACACCTACGAGACATCCCGCGCGGTGGATCGGCACATGGCCGCCTACCGGGCGGTCGCCGATGCCATGGGCTGAAGGTCACAGCCCGGCACGCTTGGTGATGGGCGCCGGCACCCACCGAAGGATGGCGCACATGAGCAGGATCGGTGCCCGTACGTTTGTCGGCTGGATAAATCAGGCGCTCCTTGTCATAGGCGGCGACGGCATCGGGCAAACCTCCAGGGCAGGGCATCGTGCAGGCGCGCGATGGCATCGGGCCGCAACAGGTCGTCCGCATCCAGGAACATGACGAGCTGACCCCCCGCCTCCCGCAGGCCGCGGTTCCGTGCCGCCGCCACGCCCACGTTCTCCTGGCCAACGAGACCGAGGCGCGGATCGGCGATGTCGGCGACGATCCGGGCCGTCTCGTCCGTGGAACGGTCGTCGTCGACGATCACCTCCAGGTCCCGGATGGTCTGGCCGAGCGCGCTCGCCAGCGTCGCCCCCACATAGGAGGCCACGTTGTAGGCCGGTAGGACGATGGAGACGTGGGGCAATTCTTTAGTGGACACAGCGGGCCGGGACCGGAAAGGGTGGTTGCCAACGCTACACCATTACACGCCTGCTTCTTCGCATCACGATAGGCCCCGAAGGGGGAGACGATGAAACGTCCCGGCGTACGATCCATCGCCATCAACGCGGCAAACCCGGCTGGCGCGCGCCTCCTCACCTTTGTCCTGCGCGCCTTTTACATCCTGGTGCTGGCGGATCGCCTGGGACCGGAACTGTACGGCCTGTTCGCCTATGGATCGAACTATTACGCCGCGTTCCTTCCGTTTGCGTTCCTGGGGATGCGCCTGGTGCTGGGACGCATGATCGGTCGACAAGGCGATCGGGCCATACCCCTGGCATCGTCCGCCCTCGCCATTCGCCTGGTCACGGCGCTATTGGCCGCCGCCCTTTGCGCCGTCGTCGCCTGGTTCCTGGAGGACGAGCCCCGGGTCCGCTGGCTATTGGGCGTGTTCGCCTTGGGGCTTCTGGGACGGGGACTCGCGAACCTCGCCAACGAGGTCTTTGTCGCCACGGAAACGTCCCGCCACACCCTGCGTCTGGAAGGAGCGTTTCGCGGTCTCGAAGTCGTCGCCGGTCTGTGCATCCTGTGGGCGGGCGGCGGACTGTTCGCGGTGGCCGGATTGCATGCAATCGTCTGGTGGCTTCAGGCCGCCATCGGCTTTGTCGCGATGCGCCGGGTCGTCGGACCCATCGCCCCGCGATGGGAAGGATCGCTGATCCGGACCATGATGGTTCAAGCGATCCCGTTGGCCATCGGCAACTTGTTCATCACCTGGCAGCTTCTAGGGCCCGTGGTCCTGTTTCGCCATGCGGAACAGGGCGCCGAGGTCCTTGGCCATTTCGGTCTCGCCTATCAGGCCTTTGGCGTTCTGGCCGGCGTTCCCGGCGCCATGGTGGTCGCCGCGTTGCCCGTCCTCAGCCGCGCCGCCCAGCGCAGCGATGGCAAGGACATGATGTTCGTCGCCGGAACCGTCCGCCTGGCCATCATCGTCGGCGCCGCGGTCGGCATCGTGGCCATGGGCATCGGCACGCCCCTGATCGAAGCGATTCTCGGACCGCGGTATCGGGAAGCGGGGCTCTATTTCGGCTGGGCCCTGTGGCTGGTGATTCCTTGGACGGTCGCCAGCGTGGCGGGCCAAGTCGTCGTTGCCCGGGGTCATCTGAAAGCTCACGTCGTCCTCGCCGCCATCGGCGCGATCCTGACGTCCCTTCTGACCTATTATCTTGCCCGCGCCGGCGGCGCCGAAGGCGCACTGCTGGGCTCTGGAACCGGGCTCAGCATCTGGGCAATTGCCGAGATGGCCTACGTGAGGCGCCTGGGCGGCCCCGGACTCGGGCGCAGCCTCCTGCGCCCGGTGCTGGCGATCGGCCTGGCGCTCGCCGCTTACGCCGCCCTAACGCCGATCCATTCCGTGCTGGCCATGACCGCCGCCCTGGCGGCCTTGATCATCGGCGCCCTGGCCGTCGGCGTTGTCAAAAAGGAGGAATGGCGCGTAATCGGCGACCTCATTCGGGAACGCAAGAAGTCCTGAATCGGCCGATTGCCTCGGCACCGCCGTTGGGGCGATAGTTGGCCGGCGACAGGAATGACAAGGGAACCCGTTTCATGGACGTCACACCCACACTCGGCCGCTGGGCCGCCGAGAGCCGGACGACGCACTCCTCCGTCGCCCGCGAGCGGGCACGGCACGCCATCGCAGATACCGTCGCCTGCATGGTGGCGGGCGCCGACGACCCGGCGACGGCCACCGTGCGGGAGACCGCGGCCGCCTGGGGTGCGGGACCCTGCACGGTGGTGGGCGGAGGCGGCGCGTCGGCGCCGTTGGCGGCCCTGGTCAACGGCACGGCGGCCCACGCCCTGGACTTCGACGACAACTACTATCCGGGGACCACCCACGCCTCGGCGGTCCTGGTACCGGCGTTGCTGGCCCTGGCCGAGGAAACGGGGGCGTCGGGCAACCGGGTGATCGACGCCTACCTGGTCGGCCTGGAACTCCATGGCGTTCTCGCCCAGGGGGTCAACCGGGTCCATTACGAGAGCGGCTGGCACGCCACGGCCACGGTGGGCTGCATCGGCACCGCCGGGGCCTGCGCCCGGCTGCTGGGGTTGGAGGCGACGGCCACCACCCATGCGCTCGGCGCATCGGTCAGCATGGCCGCCGGCGCCAAGGCCCAGTTCGGCAGCATGGGCAAGCCCCTTCAGGCCGGCCTGGCGGCCCAGAACGCCATCGTCGCCGCCAGCCTGGCGACGCGGGGCTTCGTCGCCGGCGCCGAGCCCCTGGACGGCCGGTTCGGCTTTCGCGAGCTCTATGCCGGCGAGGCCGCGCCCGGGTGGGAGGCGGCGCTGCCCACGTTCGGCCAGGAACTCTACGCCGAGAAGTATGGCCTGGCGCCCAAGCGCCACCCCTGCTGCGGTAGCGCCCATCGGTCCATCGACGGGCTGCTCGAGCTTATGGAGGCCCACGGGTTCGGTGCCGACGAGGTGGCCGACATCGACGCCCTGGTCGTCGACACCAACATCCGCAACCTCATGTTCCCCGAGCCCCGGAACGAGATGGAGGCCCGGTTCTCCATGCAGTACTGCCTGGCCGTCGCCCTGCGCCAGGGGCATCTGGGTCTGGCGGACTTCACGCCCCAGGCCGTCCACCGGCCGGAGATCCAGAGCCTGCTTCCCCTGACCCGCATGCGGGCCTGGCCCGACAGCCAGCAGACCGCCGATCCGGACAGCCGGCCGCCGGCCCAGGTCACGGTTCGCTTGAAGGACGGCCGATCGTTTACCGCGGTGGTTCAGAACCCCAAGGGCACGATCCAGAATCCCTTCGACGACGAGGATCGGCGAGCCAAGTTCCTGGATTGCACAAGGGATCGGATGGGGAAAGGCAAACGCGAGGCCCTGGCCGCCGCCCTCGCAAACGTCGAGGCGCTGGACAGCGTGGACCCGATCACCCGGCCTCTGCGCCTGGCAAGCGATGCCGAGCGAAGCGAGCGGCCGGCCGCGTAGTACCCGCTTTCATCGGGCGAGGCGCCGCGGGCCAGGGCACACCGGGGAGGACCCCGTGTACGGCGTTGGCGATGCGCTCCAGGTCCTCCGGCGGCGCCATCTCCGACTTGGCGATGACAACCACGTCGGCCGTGCGCAGCACCGCCTCGCCGGGATGATGGGTGGCGATCTGGTCGGGTCGCAGCGCGTCCACGAGCACGATGTGCAGGTCGGGCCGGACGAAGGGGAAATCGTTGTTGCCGCCTTCCCACAGGATCAGCTCGGCCTCCCGTTCCGCCGCGGCGACGATGCGCCCGTAGTCGACCCCTGCCCAGATCGGGTGCCCGGCCTCGATGTGAGGCTCGTACTCCTCCCGCTCCTCGACCGGGCAATGGGCGGCGTCCAGATCCTCCCGGCGCGCGGACCGCCGCATCGGACAGCCGCCGCGACAGCCAGCGGCCCGCCTGGGACTTGCCGCAGCCGGTGCGGACGGCGGAAATGGCGATGACGGGCACCCGCGCCCGAATCATGGTGCGTTGCGGGCTCAGCAGCACCACGTCGGCGCCGCGGGCCAGGGCACGTGAGCTGGCGTGCATGACCGTATCGTGGGATACGTCGCTGTAGGCGAACACCACCCGGTCGACGTGCGCATCGCGGCATACCCGTTCCAAGTCGGCCTCGTCGACGATGGGAATTCCCGCGGGGTAGCGCTCTCCGGCGAGCTCGGGGGGATAGCGACGGTCGGCGATTCCGGGTATCTGGGTTGCCGTAAAGGCGACGACGCGCGTTGACGGGTCGTCGCGGTAGACCATGTTGAAGTTGTGGAAGTCTCGGCCCGCCGCCCCCATGATAACAGTGTGTCGCATGCTGTCCGCCATGACGCCCTCGTATCCGATGTTGCCGCCGCCGCCGTCCGCCGCCCCTGATATGGCCCGATCCGCCGCCGTGGAAAGCGGGGGAGCGGATCCATGCTGATCGTCTTTGCCCTCGGCGGCAACGCGCTGCTGCGGCGCGGCGAACCGATGACCGCGGCGGCCCAGCGGCGCAACGTGCAGGCCGCGGCATCGGCCCTGGCCCCCCTTGCCCGGGAGCACCGCCTGGTGATCTCCCACGGCAACGGTCCGCAGATCGGACTCCTGGCCCTGCAGGGCGCCCAGGGAGCGTCCGAGGCGGTCGAAACCCTGGACGTGCTGGGCGCCCAGACCGAAGGCATGATCGGCTACATCATCGAACAGGAATTGAGCAACCTGCTTCCCAATGGCACCGCCTTCGCCACCGTCCTGACCATGGTCGAGGTGGACCCCCGCGATCCCGCGTTCGACGATCCAACCAAGTTCATCGGACCCGGCTACGATGAGGCGACGGCAAACCAGCTTGCCGGCGCACGGGGATGGGCGGTCAAACAGGACGGGGAGCGGTGGCGCCGCGTGGTTCCGTCCCCGCGCCCCTTGGGCATCCTGGAAATCCAGGCCATCCGTTGGTTGCTGGAAAAAGGCGCCATTGTCATCTGCGCCGGCGGCGGCGGCATCCCCATCGCCCGCGATGCCGACGGCTCCGTGCGGGGGGTCGAGGCGGTGGTGGACAAGGACCTGGCCAGCGCTCTCCTCTCCCGGGAATTGGCGGCCGACCGGCTGATCATGGCCACCGATGCGCCGGCGGTGCAGGTCGGATGGGGAACCCCCGAGGCGCGGTCGATCCGGCGCGCGCCGCCGGAAGCCATGGAAAGCTTCCATTTCCCCGCCGGCTCCATGGGGCCCAAGGTGGAAGCCGCCTGCCTGTTCGCCCGGGCGACGGGCAAACCCGCCGTCATCGGCCCGCTGGAGGAACTGAACGCGCTTCTCGCCGGAACGGCGGGGACCATGGTGACGACCCGTGACCGGGAGATCACATGGTATTGACTGGTGGTCCTCCCGCGATCCCCTGGATCGAGGCGCCCGGCGGCAGCCTGGACGGCCTGGCCCGCGAGCCGGAGCGCTTCCGCGACCTGGTGGATTGCGGACGTCAACAGTACGGAACCGCCATGCTGAACGTCGGCGACGTCCTCAGCCGCCGCTGGCTGGAACGCACCGACAATCCCTACCGGGCCGAGATCGCGGCGGTGGCGGAACGGGGCGGCGTTCCCGGCATGTGGATGCTCAACCTGTCCTACGAGTGGACCTGCACCTCGGGCGTGGCGCCCGATCCGGAGGGTCCCGGCAACCGCCTGCTGCGCACCCTCGATTGGGCCATGGACGGCCTGGGGCGGAATCTGATCATGCTGAAGCGCTCGGACAGAGCGGGGACCTATTGGGATCTCACCTGGCCCGGATTCGTCGGCGTGGCCACGGCGGTGGCGCCGGGACGGTTCGCCGCCGCGCTGAACCAGCCGCCCATGTCCCGCTGGACGCCGTCTTGCTACCTGGACTGGTTGATCGCGCGCTTGCGGGTGGCGACTCGCGGCGGCTTGCCGCCGACGCACCTGCTGCGCCGGGTCTTCGACCGATGCGCAACCTACGCCGAGGCGCGCCAGGCCCTCATCGAAACGCCCCTTTGCCTGCCCGCCTTCTTCGTCCTCTCCGGGACAGGGGCGGCGGAGGGCTGCGTCATCGAACGCACGGAAACGGCGGCTTTCGTTCACGAATCACCGGTCGCCATCGCCAACCACTGGCTCGACGACAGCCGCCGGGGCCGCCCCCGGGGGCGCGACAGCGTGGCGCGGCGGGAAGCCCTTACGCCCCGGCTCGCCGCGGCGGCGGATGATCTATCGTGGCTTCAGCCGCCGATCCTCAATCCCACCACCCGGGTGGTCGTGGTGGCCAATGCCGCGCGGGGCAGCCTCGTCGCCCAGGGTTGGGAGGCGGAGGGTCCGGCCACCCAGGTCTTGGCGATCGGTCCGGCGGCGGCCAGCGATGAGAACGCCCCATGGACATCCGGCGCCCCAGACCCAATCTTAGGGGCCAGAGCGAACGGTTAACGCGAAGGGAGACCCCATGTTCATTCAGACCGAAGCGACGACCAACGCCGACGTGATGAAGTTCCTGCCCGGCCGTAGCGTGCTGGAGGCGGGAATGGTGACGTTCACCGGTCCCGAGGACGCGGTCGGCTCGCCCCTGGCCCGGGCCCTTTTTGCTCTCGACGGTGTGAATCGGGTCACCCTGGACATCGAGGCGGTCACCGTCGGCAAGGAACCCGACCGGGACTGGCAGGTGATGAAGCCGGTGATCCTGGGCGCCATCATGGAGCACTTCACGCAAGGTCGGCCGGTGATGGAAGCGCTTCCCCAGGCCGCCGCCGACGACGACGCGCCGGAGGATCCGGAGCTGTCGGGTACCATCGAAGAGCTGATCAATACCCGCATCAAGCCCGTGGCCCAGCAGGACGGCGGCGACGTGACCTTCCACGAATACCGGGGCGGCGTGGTGTACCTGGAATTGACCGGCCCGGCTTTCGGCCTCCTGTCCGGCATTCAGAACATGCTGCGCCACTACGTGCCGGACGTGACGGCGGTGCGCGACTATCGGGAGGCAATGCCGAAGCCGGGCCTGACGTCGCCCATGGGCCAGGCCATCCAGCGGCTGTTCGACGACAACATCAACCCGTCCGTGGCCTCCCACGGCGGCTACATCACCTTGCTCGACGTCAAGGAAGACACGGTCTACATCCGCATGGAAGGGGGCTGCCAGGGCTGCGGCATGTCCCAGGTTACCCTCAAGCAGGGCGTCGAGACCGAGGTCCGGCGCGTCGCGCCTTCGATCCAGGCGGTCCTCGACGTCACCGACCACGCCGAAGGCACCAACCCCTACTTCCAGCCCGGCATGGGCGGCATGTCCGCCATGTGACGGCGCCCTGCCCCTCGACAACCAGAAGGGCGGCCTCGGGCCGCCCTTTACTTTTTGTCGCATTGTCTTGCATCACCTGTCCGCAATCACCCTCACCCCGTATTCCCGTCCGGCGTCTTCCAGCCAGGCCCACAGGTGGGCGGCGAGGCTGCGGTGGACGTAGACCTCGTAGACGGCGTCGGCACCCTTAGCGTCCGTGGCGGTGGCGTGGATCAGGGCGCCGATGCCGGCGATCAGGCTGTGGGCACAGCGGCCGGCGGGGAAGTGCCGGGGATGCAGGTCGAGGGGGCATCCCTTGGCCAGGACGTCCCGGGACCGGGAACCGCGAACCCGGATGACCGTTCGCCCGTCGCTGGCATCGACGGTGGCGGCGTGTTCCCGGCCGAGGGCCGCGCGCAGGGAAGAAAGAACGCTCACCCGGTCGTCGTCGGCTGTGACCACCAGCCATTCGTCGGGGCCGAGCCACAGGGCCCGGGGCCCGGATGCCAGGTCGTCGTGACCGGCGGTATTGTCGGCTTCGGTCGGCAAGGCGAAGCCCAGCGCCCCAAAGCTTGCGCGGGTGAAGGACGACTGCTCCGGATCGCCGCGCAGGATGATCATGCCGCGGAATTCGCCGGCGGCCAGTTCGACCCCCGCTTCCCCCGTCCCATCGTCGGCGCGCGCGCGGGCGATGAGGCCGAGGGCGTCGAGAGGTCCCTGACGTGACAAGCGTTCAGCCATGGAGCCGGGTTCCCTCGGGATCATAGAAGACGGGGCCGGTGACGGTCGCCGCGATGGTCCGGGTTTCCAGCGGCACGTGGACCCTGTCGCCGTGCCGGGACCGCCCGCCGGCGATCAGGGCCAGGGCGATGGACCGTCCCAGGGCGGCGCTGTGGTAGCTCGAGGTGACGTGGCCGATCATGGTCATCGGCGGCTTGGCCCGGGGTACGGCCACCACCTGGCCGCCTTCGGGCAGCACGTCGTCGGGATGTTCGGTCACCAGGCCCACCAGTTGCTTGCGGTCGGGGCGCGCCAGATCGGCCCGGGCGAGGGACCTGCGGCCGATGAAGTTCTTCTTCTTGCTGAGGATCCAGTCCATGCCCAGGTCGACGGGGGTGACCGTGCCGTCGGTGTCCTGGCCGGCGATGATGTAGCCCTTCTCGGCCCGCAGCACGTGCATGGCCTCGGTGCCGAAGGGGGTGATCCCGTCGGCCTCGCCGGCCAGCATGAACGCGTTCCAGAGCGCCGGGCCGTGGCTGGCGGGCACGTTGACCTCGAAGGATACCTCGCCGGTGAAACTCACCCGGAACACGCGGCCCGGCACCCCGGCCACGGTGCCTTCCCGCACCGACATGAAGGGTAGGGCCTCGGGCGCCGGGTCGATGTCGTCGGTGAAACGGCTCAGCAGAGCCCGCGCGCCGGGGCCGCACAGCGTGATGGTGGCCCAGTGTTCGGTCACCGAATTCAGATAGACCTTGAGCCCCGGCCACTCGGTCTGCAGCCAGTTTTCCAGCCAGGCCAGCACCCGGGCCGCGTTGCCGGTGGTGGTGTGCATGAGGAAGTGATGCGCCCCCAGGCGCGCCGTCACCCCATCGTCCATCACCATGCCGTCCTCGCCCAGCATCAGGCCGTAGCGGCAGCGACCCGGCTTCAGGCTGTGCCAGGCGTTGGTGTAGATCCGGTTGAGGAACTCGGCCGCGTCCGGCCCCTGAATGTCGATCTTGCCGAGGGTGGAAGCGTCGAGGATGCCGATGGCGTTGCGGGCGGCGAGGCATTCCCGATCCACCGCCTGGTGCTTGGTCTCGCCGGGGCCCGGGTAGTAGAACGGGCGCTTCCATTGCCCCACGTCCTCGAACACGGCTCCCTGGCGCTCGTGCCAGTGGTGCATGGCCGTGCGCCGGACCGGATCGTAGAGCTCGCCGACCTGGCGCCCGGCCAGGGCGCCGAAGGTGACCGGCGTATAGGGCGGGCGGAAGGTGGTGGTTCCCACCTCGGATATGGGGCGCCCGGTGTTCTCGGCCAGGATGGCGAGACCGGGGAGGTTGCTGGTCTTGCCCTGGTCCGTGCCCATGCCGAGCGTGGTGTAACGCTTCAGGTGCTCCACCGAATCGTAGCCTTCGCGGGCAGCCAGGGCCACGTCGCCGGCGGTCACGTCGTTCTGCAGGTCAATGAAGCACTTGCTGCCCTTGCCGGCCGTCGGGGGCACGGGGATCCGCCACAGGGCGCGCGGCGGATCCTCCTCCGGGTCGTCCACGGAAGGCAGCGACGGACGGCGGCCCCGCCGGCGGAAGCCGGCGTCCCGCGCCGCCGCCGCGCCGGCCGCGAACCCTTCCTCGAGGGTGGCGGCGAGGCCGAAGGTGCCATTGGCGGCGCCGGCGGAACGGGTGGGCTGGGCCGTCTCGCCGGGCCGCAGGCAGGCCTGGGTTTCGTCCCAGCGCAGTTTGCCCCCCGACTGGCTGAACAGATGGACCGTCGGGCTCCAACCGCCGGAGACGCAAAGGAGGTCGCAGTCCAGGCGCTGGGCGTCGCCGCGCAGGGACCCGCCGTCCTCGCCCAGCGCCATCACCGCGACCGACTTGAGACGATGGCGCCCGCTGGTGGTGACCACCGCGTGGCCGCCGAGAACCGACAGCCCTTCCGCTTCGGCCCGGGTCGGCAAGCTGCCGCCGGGATCGGGCCGCGTGTCGACGATTGCCGCCACCTCGATTCCGGCGGCCTTCAGATCCAGCGCCGCCCCGTAAGCGTGGTCGTTGTTGGCGAACATAACCGCCCGGTCGCCCGGTCGAACCCCATAGCGGTTGACGTAGGTCCGCGCGGCGCCGGCCAGCATGATCCCGGGCCGGTCGTTGTCGGCGAACACCAGGGGCCTCTCGATGGCGCCGGTCGCCAGCACCACCTGCTTGGCCCGGATACGCCACAGGCGCTGACGGGGCAGATGGTCGGGCGCCCGATGGCCCAGGTGATCGGTCACCCGCTCCAGGGCGAGCAGGAAGTTGTGGTGATAGTAGCCGGCCACCGTGCAGCGGTTGAGGAAGCGTACCGCTTCCAGGCGACAGGGTTTCGCCAGCACGCTGTCCATCCACGGGCCCCAGGACGGGTCGTCGCCATCCAGGTCGAGGAGCGATCCGCCCGGCGCCTCCTGCTCGTCGGCCAGGATCACCCGCGCCCCCGACCGGCCCGCCGCCAGTGCCGCGGCCAGGCCGGCGGGTCCCGCGCCCACCACCAAAACGTCGCAATGGGCGTGCATCTTTTCGTAGCGGTCCGGGTCCGGCTCCAGGGGCGCGCGGCCGAGGCCGGCGATCCGCCGGATCAGGGGTTCATACAGCCGCCACAGGTTCCCCGGGCCCTTGAAAGTCTTGTAATAGAAGCCGGCGGGGAGCAGGCGGGAGAAGCGATCGACGATCGAACCGGCATCCCATCTCAGGTTCGGCCAGCGATTGATGCTGCTGGCCATCAAGCCGTCGTAAAGGGCAATCTGGGTGGCCCGCAGGTTGGGCTGGGTGCGGGCGCCGCATTCCAGTTGCACCAGCGCGCTGGGCTCCTCCGCGCCGGCGCTGAAGATCCCCCGGGGGCGGTGATACTTGAAGCTACGGCCCACCATGTGGACCCCGTTGGCGAGCAGGGCCGAGGCCAGGGTATCGCCCGCAAAGCCTCGCATGCGCCGCCCGTCGAAAGTGAAGGTGAGCGGCCGGTCCCGGTCGATGCGACCGCCGGCGGGCAGACGGAAGGCCTGCCCGCTCACGATCCGTCCTCCAGCGGCGCCGCGCCCATGCGATAGGCGCGGACGATCTCGTGGGTCGTCGTGTCGCGGACGATGTTGAACCAGCGGCGGCAGCCGGCGCCGTGGCACCATCGTTCCCGGTGCAAGCCCTTCGGGTTGGAACGCATGAACAGGTAATCGACCCATTGGGCGTCGTCGAGGGCGTCCGGGTCCTCGGGGCGGACGATGTGGGCCTCGCCGCCATAGGTGAACTCGGACTCGTCGCGGGGACCGCACCAGGGACAGGGAATGAGCATCATGTCGGAATAAGCTTTCGCGCGGTCAATGGGCCACGGCGGCGGCGCCATGTTCGTCAATCAGGGCGCCGGTCGAAAACCGCTCCAGGGTGAAGGGCGCGTTGAGGGAATGGGGCGCGTCCCGGGCCATGGTATGGGCGAAAACCCACCCCGATCCCGGCGTCGCCTTGAAGCCGCCGGTGCCCCAACCGCCGTTGACGTAGAGGCCCTCGATGGGAGTCTTGCCGACAATGGGGCTGGCGTCGGGGCAGGTGTCCACGATGCCGCCCCAATGGCGCATCATGCGCAGCCGGCTCAGCATGGGAAAAAGCTCCAGGGCGGCGGCGATCTGATGCTCCAGGATTACCGGGCTGCCCCGTTGGGCATAGGAGTTGTAGGCATCGATCCCGGCGCCCAGCAGCACCTCGCCCTTGTCGGTCTGGCTGACGTAGACGTGGACCGCGTTGGACATGACGACGCAGGAGATGAAGGGCTTCAGGGGCTCCGACACCAGGGCTTGCAGGGGATGGCTCTCGATGGGCAGGCGCAGGCCCGCCATGGCGGCCAGGACGCTGGTGTGACCGGCGGTGACGATCCCGACTTTCGGCGCGCGGAT
Organism: Rhodospirillales bacterium; assembly: GCA_965247705.1. GTDB lineage: Bacteria > Pseudomonadota > Alphaproteobacteria > Rhodospirillales > CAMCUA01 > CBDFHV01. Next base: position 35,094 of record CBDFHV010000086.1, read on the forward strand.
GGTGCCCCGGGTGGTCTCGACGCCGGTGACCCGTCCGCCACTACAGAGGATACCCGTGACTTCGCAGTTCTGGAGGATATGGACGCCCCGGGCGTCCGCCGCCCGGGCGAAGCCCCAGGCCACGGCGTCGTGGCGGGCGACGCCGCCGCGCCGCTGCAGGGATGCGCCGAGGATCGGGTAGCGGCGTCGGGGCGAGATGTCGATAATGGGCACCATCCGCTTGATCTGCCGGGGCGACAGGATTTCGGAATCGATGCCGTTGAGGCGGATCGCGTTGACCCGCCGGGAAAGCTCCTTCAAGTCGTGCTCGTTGTGGGCCAAGTTGAGGACGCCCCGCTGGCTGAGCATGACGTTGTAGTTGAGTTCCCGGGTCAGTCCCTCGAACAGTTGCAGCGACTTCTCGTAGAGCCCGGCGCTTTCGCCCCACAGGTAGTTGGAGCGGATGACGGTGGTGTTGCGGCCGGTGTTGCCGCCGCCGATCCAGCCCTTCTCAAGGACCGCGACGTTGGTAATGCCGTGCTCCTTGGCCAGGTAGTAGGCGGTGGCCAGCCCATGGCCGCCGCCGCCGACGATGATCGCGTCATAGGCGTCGCGGGGATCGGGCGCGCGCCAAGCGCGCTGCCATCCCTCGTGGTAGCCGATCGCGTTTCGGGCCAGGCTGAAAATGGAATACCGGCGCATGTCCCCTCATCACCGGATCAGGTGGAATCCGCTTGAATGATTCCCGAATGCCGCCCGTCGGGCAGCCGTCACGCTTCTTCCGTCACCCCCGCGCAGGCGGGGTGACGGAAAGTGGTGGCAGCCATCGGAATGGCCTCCCCTCAACTTGCCCACGGCGAACAAATCAAGCGGAATTCGGATCAGGCGGCGCCATTGTTGCACCGCGACCGTGGTCTTGACAACGCGATGGCGCACGGAACCCCGATCCCCCGCCCCATGCGCCGCGCCAAGAGCGACGTTTCGATCATGTTATCCCGTTGGGGCGCCGTTGGGGCGCCGTTGGGGCGGCTCGCCCGATCGCCGCGGGTCCCATTTCATTCTCGGAGTTGGCGACGAATTCTTGCAATCTATGATCGTTTTATTGAACAATAGATAGATAAGTGCAGACCGTTATGTTTAAGTAAACTTACATTCAATAAATAGTCTGTTTGATATTTAATAATATTATTGTCTAATATATGATCTCAAGTCTCCTTACATATTTCAGGAAATATACTTTTACTTTTACCAATTGATATTGATTCTCACCTACGTTTGACATTCTTGATGGCGGGTTTAGGATTGGCCTTGGAATTTGCCCAAGTGGACGGGGCCGTCCACAACCGACCAACAGGGAGCCATACCTCATGTCTGACAGCGGAAAGAGCCGCCTTCATCCGCTCGTCCCGGAGCTGCGGGATCAGCTTCGCAAGGGCGAGATCACCCGCCGCGACTTCCTGCGCACGAGCACGGCGCTTGGCCTGTCCTCGGCCGCGGCCTATGCCATGGTCGGTATCACCGGGAGCAACGAAGCCCTCGCCCAGACGCCCAAGAAGGGGGGCAACCTCCGGGTCTCCATGAACGTCAAGGAAGTCACCGACCCGGCGACCTACGACTGGTCCGAGAAGGGCAACGTCGCCCGCCACTTCGTCGAACCCCTGGTCCGCATCAACAAGGACAATGTCGCCGAAGGGAATCTCGCCGAGCGCTGGGAGGCTTCCGACGACCTGAAGACCTGGAACTTCCACCTGCGCAAGGGCGTGAAGTGGACCAACGGCGACGACTTCGGCGCCGACGACGTGATCTTCAATTTCGAGCGCTGGCTCGATCCCGCCACCGGGTCGTCCAACCAGGGCCGCTTCAGCGCCATGACCAAGACCGTCGATACGGGCAAGAAGGACAAGAACGGCAAACCGGTGATGTCCACCACCGCTGCCCCCGGGGTGATGGAGAAAGTCGACGACCACACGGTGCGTTTTCACCTCACTCGGGCCGACCTGTCCCTGCCGGAAAGCCTGGGTGACTACCCGGCGCTGATCGTCAACCGCCGGTTCGCCGACGATGGCGGCGATCTGTCCAAGAAGCCCGTCGGAACGGGCGCTTTCGAACTGACGGATTTCTCCGTCGGCGAGCGCGCCGTCCTGAAGCGGCGCGCCGGTGGGTGGTGGGGCGGCGATGTCTACCTGGACCAGATCACCTACGTCGATCACGGCGACGATCCGGGGGCCCAGATCGCTGCCCTGGCGTCCGATCAAGTGGACGCCAACTACCAGACCAGCGTCGAGCAGGTGAGCACTATCAAGAACATTCCCCACCTGAACCTGCTGGAATCAGTGACCGCCCAGACCGGCGTCGCCCGCATGAAGATGACGGAGAAACCCTTCGACGACAAGAACATCCGCAAGGCCATCCAGGCTTGCATCGATCGAGATCGGATGCTGGAGATCGTCTACCAGGGGTTCGGCGCACCGGGGTATGACCACCACGTAGCGCCGATCCATCCCGAGTACGCCAAACTGCCGCCCCTGAAGCAGGACCATGCGTTGGCCAAGAAGTACCTGGCCGCCGCCGGCAAGCCCGATGGCATAAGCGTCACCATCGACTGCGTGGCCAATCCCACCTGGGAGCAGAACACGGTCAAGGCCCTGGCCGAGATGTGCCGCCCCGCCGGGATTACGGTCAACATCAACATCATGCCAGGCGGCACCTATTGGGACCGCTGGCTGAGCACGCCCTTCGGCTTCACCTCCTGGACCCACCGGGCGCTCGGCGTACAAGTGCTCAACCTGGCCTATCGGTCCGGCGTGGCGTGGAACGAGACCTCGTATGCCAACCCGGAATTCGACAAGCTGCTGGACGAGGCGGGCACCAAGGTCTCGGCCGACGAACGGCGCAAGGTCATGGCCAAGCTGGAAGCCATTCTCCAGGACGACGCCGTCATCAGCCAGTCCTTCTGGCGGTCGATCTTCGTGGCGTCCAACAAGAGGGTCCAGGGCCTCTATGCCCAGGTCGCCCTCGAGCATCATTACAACAAGGTGTGGATGACTTGAGGTCATTGGCGCCATCGACGGGTGGCACGTGAAAGCGGGCCGGTCTCAGACCGGCCCCTACGCCCGAATGGGTTGCCGCGTAGGGGCGGGTCCGAGACCCGCCCGCACACCCGCATGACAAGAGGTCCGCGACAGGGAGGCCCACGGGGCCGATGCTGATCTTCCTGCTCAAGCGCCTGGGCTACATGGCGCTGACCATGGTCGTGGTGTCCCTGCTTCTGTTCCTGCTCCTGGAACTGACCCCCGGCAGCGTGGCGACCAAGGTGCTAGGCCCCTATTCCAGCGAGGAGCAGCGCACCATCTGGCTGGGCAACCACGGCTATTTCGAGCCCGTGTGGTTCCGCTACGTCTCGTGGCTGGGCGCCTTCGTCAGCGGCGATTTCGGCGAATCGATCCGCTTCAAGGTGCCGGTGGCCGACGTCCTGTGGCCGCGGCTTCTCAACACCGGGATCCTGGGCTTCGCGGTGTTCCTGGTCATGGTGCCCCTGTCGTTGACCCTTGGCGTGCTGGCCGGCATGCGGGAGGGCTCCAAGCTGGACCGCACCATCTCGATCTCCAGCATCGTCACCACCTCGGTGCCGGAATTCGCCAGCGCCGTGTTCGTCTCCGCCATCTTCGTCTTTTGGCTCAAGCTGTTGCCCGGCACCAGCGGCATGGCGTCGGGCTTCTCCATCGCCGAGCTGGTCATGCCCGTCATGGTGCTGGTGCTTTACGACTTCGGCTACGTGACGCGCATGACCCGGGCGTCGATGGCCGAGGTGATGACCACGCCCTACATCCGCACCGCCGTTCTCAAGGGGCTCCCCTACAAGCAGGTCATCATGCGCCACGCGCTCCGCAACGCCTTGATCACCCCCTTCACGGTGATCACGTTGCAGATCAACTGGCTGCTCTCGGGCGTCATCGTCGTCGAGTTCTTTTTCGCCTACAAGGGCTTCGGCGCTCTGCTGTTGGAGGCTTCCCTCAACCAGGACATCTTCCTGATCGAGGCTTGCGCCATGGTCGCCGTCTTCGTCGCGGTGGGCACCCAGATGCTGGCCGACATCGGCTACACCTACCTCAACCCGAGAATCCGGTTCAGTTGAGGGAGGGCATGCCATGACCACGAAAGCCATCGTGACGGCCCCCGCCCCTAGCCACTTGGACGCTTTCAAGCGGGCCATAAAGTCGTTCGCGCTGCTGCGCGAAAGCTGGGTCGGCATGATCGGCACCGGCATCGTTCTGTTCTGGGTGTTGGTGGCGCTGCTGGCGCCGTTGATCGCGCCCTTCGAGCCCAACGCCACCCTGCAACCCTTCTCCAAGCCGGGGATGGACTACGCCAAGGGCGGCACCTTCTGGCTGGGCGCCGATCATATCGGCCGCGACATCCTGTCGCGCATCATCTGGGGGTCCCAGACGGTGCTCACCTATGCGCCCCTGGCCACCCTCTGCGCCTACATCGTGGGCATCGCCATGGGCCTGACGGCGGGCTATCTGCGGGGCTGGGCGGACGAGGTCCTGTCGTTCGTTTCCAACGTCATCCTGTCGTTTCCGGTGCTTGTGCTTTACATCCTGGTGATCGCCACCATCGGCGCGTCGGGCATCAACATCATCATCGCCATCACTTTTGCCAGCGCGCCGGCCATCATGCGCATCGTCCGCGGCCTGGTGTTGGATCTGCGCAACCGGGACTACGTGGCCGCCGCCCAGACCCGGGGCGAGTCCGCCTGGCACATCATGCTGGTGGAGATCCTGCCAAACGCCCGCGGTCCGCTGATCGTCGATGGCTGCCTTCGCCTCGGCTATGTGATCATCACCATCGGCGTTCTCGGCTTCCTCGGCCTCGGCCTGCCGCCGCCGGACCCGGACTGGGGCGGCATGATCAACGAGACCCGGTCCATGGCCCTGGCCTTTCCCCACATGACCATCTTCCCCTGTCTCGCCATCTCGTCCCTGGTGCTCGGATTCAACCTGCTGGCCGACGGCCTGCGCGAGATCTCCATCAGGGACTGAGGCCAGCATGATCATGAGCGAACCCTCGAACGCCTGCCAATGGCGACACGGATGGAAAACGGGCCGGTCTGAGACCGGCCCCTACGCCCGTGGTTGTCGTTGCGTAGGGGCGGGTCTGAGACTCGCCCGCACGCCGGCATGCGACGTCAGGAGGACCCGATGACCGAAGGCGACGACGCTCCCCTACTCGAGATCGAGAACCTGTGCCTGTCCTATTACACCCGGGCCGGCGAGATCCCGGCGGTGATCGATTTCAGCGTCAGCCTCAAGAAGGGCGAAAGCGTCGGTCTGGTCGGCGAGTCGGGCTGCGGCAAGTCCACCGTCGCCATGGGCATCATGCGCTACATGGGCGGCAACGGGGCGATCGTCGGCGGCTCCATCAAGTTTCGCGGCCGGGACATGGTCAACCTCAGCCAGGAAGAGCTGCGCCACATCCGGGGATCCGAGATCGCCATGATCTATCAGGAGCCCATGGCGGCCCTGAATCCGAGCCTCACCATTGGCCGACAGCTGATGGAAGTGCCGATCACCCACGAGTCGGTGTCCGAGGAGGAGGCGTCGGCGCGCGCCGTCCAGATGCTGACCGACGTGCGCATTCCCGACCCGGAGCGGGTGATGGCGGCCTACCCCCACCAGCTTTCCGGTGGCCAGCAGCAGCGGGTGGTGATCGCCATGGCGCTGTTATCCAAGCCGGCGCTTCTGCTGCTGGACGAGCCGACGACGGCGCTGGACGTGACGGTAGAGGCCGGCATCGTCACCCTGATCGGCGACCTCAGCAAGAAATTCGGGACCTCGCTTCTCTACATCTCCCACAACCTCGGCCTGATGCTGGAGGTCTGCGACCGCATCTGCGTGATGTATTCCGGCGAGGTTGTCGAGGAGGGGACCATCGATTCGATCTTCGCCTGGCCCAAGCACCCCTATACCCATGGGCTGTTCGGCTGCATCCCGCTTCCCCACGCCGACAAGAACGCCCGGCCCCTGGCCGCCATCCCCGGTCAGTTGCCGCTGCCCCATGAACGGCCGCCGGGATGCAACTTCGGCCCCCGCTGCCACTTCTTCCAGGAAGGCCTGTGCGATGCCGGGGAGATCTCGATTGAGGCGGTAACCGCCGACGACGATCCCAACCACCGAGTCCGCTGCGCGCGCTGGAACGACATCGTGCCCGCCGAGGCCTTTGCCGCCGGCATCGCGAAGCCACCCGTCGAGGTCGGCGAGACGGTGTTGGAGGTCGACGGCATGCAGAAGTACTACGAGGTGCATGATCGCTCGGTCGGCGCCCTCATCTCCGGCGAGGGCATCCGCTACGTGAAGGCCAACGAGACCCTCGACTTCACCGCCAAGCGGGGCGAGACGATCGGCATCGTCGGCGAGTCGGGCTGCGGCAAATCCACCTTCGCCAAGGTTCTGATGGGCCTCGAATGCGTTACCGACGGTGAGGTGCGGCTGGAAGGCACGAACATTGGCGACATGCCGGTGAGGGACCGCTCGCCGGCCCAGTTGGGCTCGCTCCAGATGGTGTTCCAGAACCCCAACGACACCCTCAACCCCAGTCACACCATCGGCGGCCAGATCGCCCGGGTGATCAAGAAATTCGGCGTCGAGACCGACAAGGGGAAGATCCGGGACCGGGTCGACCAGCTTCTGGATACGGTCAAACTGCCGCGGGACTTCGCCCAGCGGCGGCCCCGCCAGTTGTCGGGCGGGCAGAAGCAACGGGTCGGCATCGCCCGCGCCTTTGCCGGCAACCCGGCCATGGTGATCGCCGACGAGCCGATCTCGGCCCTCGACGTGTCGGTGGCGGCGGCGGTGACCGAGCTCTTGATGGACATCCAGCGCGAGCACAAGACGACGCTGCTGTTCATCAGCCACGACCTCAGCGCGGTCCGCTACCTGGCCGACCGTGTCGTCGTCATGTACCTGGGTCAGATCATGGAGCGGGGCACCACCGACGAGGTGTTCAGCCCGCCCTACCATCCCTACACCGAGGCGCTGCTGTCGGCGGTTCCCATCGCCGATCCGGAAGTGACGAAGCGCCACATCGTACTGGAAGGCAACCTGCCGAGCGCCCTGGACCTGCCCAAGGGTTGCCCCTTCGCCACCCGCTGCCCCCGCAAGCTGGGCACCATCTGCGACAACGAACGCCCGCCGGTCCACGAAGCGGCGCCCCGCCATGTCATCGCCTGCCATATCCCGCTCGACGAACTGCGGGCCGTGGAACCGGTCATCCAGATGGTCAAGAGCGGGGTGGCGTCTCCTACGCCATCTCCCGCCGCTGCCGGCGAATGAAGTCGGAGAACTGGGACGCCTCGACAACGGCGGCCCGGATCAGCGAGTCGAAGTGCCGGGTGATTACCCGGACGTGCTCGGTGGTGGTGAAAACGAAGTACATCTGGCCCATGTAGATGGCGGCCCGGAGGGGGCCGAACACGGTCAGCGGCACCGAGTAGTGGGTGAGCCCGTCGAACAGATAGACCCGCAGTGTGGGATAGAGCTCTTCCACAAGCTCGATCAGACGGTCCAGTTGTTCCGCCCGCTCCCCCCGCCCCAGGCCCGACCAGATACCCTCACCCCGCGCGAATCCCTCGATATTCTGGATCGGCATGCACACTTCCATGTCGGTCTCGGGGCGGCGGGTGTAGGCGAGCTTCTCGCGGGTTTCCGCCAACATCCGCTCCGTCGAGCGGGAGACGAACTCCCCGTACTCGTGATCCACCACTTGGTGGGTCTTGGCCAGGTCCGGTAGGGTCGTCGGCACGTAACGGATCTTGTAGCCGGTGGCCTCCTGGCGCCATCGGCCCAGCAGTTCGTCCACCGGGGTCGGGGAACTGGGATGGACCTGGAGGGATTCCAGCAGGATGTCGGCGCCCAGCTTGGATTCGCCGCTCAAACCCATAAGCCAGTCCAGACTGACGTTGAGGGCCGCCGCGATGTTCGCCGCCGTGTCGGCGCGGGGCAGGCGGTCCGTGTCCTCGGCCAACAGCTGGGACAAGGTGGATCGGTCGATACCGATGTGGCGGGCCAGCCCCGACCGGTTGAACTTGCTGCCCGCCAGCACTTCGTTGACCCGGGTCCGAAACTGGTGTGCGACCTCCTGGCGATTCATCGTCATTTCTCCAATTATGGATGCTTATTCCACAGAGTGTTCATTTTACAAAACATACGAGGTGTTTGGTGTTGAATGCGAACACTTATGATAATTCCCTCATTGTACATAGGGTCATGGCGGGGCACGTTTCCAGTCACGCCTCCGGCGGTTTCCCTCGACATCGAGAACGCGGGCGGGTGAATCCCGTGGGCAACGTGAGATCCTTGTCGTGCGCCGACACATGTGGACCCTGCTGGATCGGATCGAGGCGCCAACCTGGTTGGTGGCGATTGCCATCTACGGGGGATGGGGCCTGTTGACCTGGTATGGGACCGTGCTGCCCTGGTGGCTGGTCCTTCCCGCCGGGGCTTGGCTGGTCGCCTGGCACAATTCCCTGCAGCACGAGACCATCCACGGCCACCCGACCCGAGACGCCGTCGTCAACGAGGCCATCGCCCTGCCGCCCCTCGGCCTGTGGTTGCCCTATCCCCTGTACCGGGACCGCCACCGGCGACAACACGCGACATCGGACCTGACGGTGCCGGACCGGGATCCGGAGTCCGACTACCTGACCCCGCGTCGGTGGAACGCCATGGGCGCGGTCGGCCGCGCCCTGTGGCGCTTCAACCGCTGCCTCGCCGGCCGCCTGACCATCGGCCCGGCCATCGCCATGGTCCAGTCTGGGGCGAGGAATGCCGTCGCTTGGGCGCGGGCGATAGGCGCCATCTGGGCATATGGTTGTCGCACGGGGTGCTGGTGTCTGCCACGATGGTCTGGATAACCGGGATATGCGGGATGTCCCTGTGGTCCTACGTCGTCCTGTTCGCCTATCCGGGCCTGTCCCTGACCCTGCTGCGGTCCTATACCGAGCACCGGGCGGCGGCAACGCGGCCGGGTCGCACCGCCATCGTCGAGGCGGGACCCCTTTTGTCGCTGCTTTATCTGCACAACAACCTGCATTCCCTGCATCACGCCCGACCCGGCCTTGCCTGGTACCGGCTGCCGAAATGCCACCGGGCAGCACGGGCGGAACTGTCGCGGGCCAACGGCGGTTTCGTTTTCGCCGGCTACGGCGACGTGGCGCGGCAATTCCTGTTCCGCACCAAGAACCATCCCACCCATCCGTTTCTCCACCATAAGGAGGCCTGATCATGGACGCGCAATCGGATGCCCGCCGACCCGGGCTGCTGGAACGGCTCGCCAATGGTCCCGTCATCTGTGGCGAGGGATACCTGTTCGAACTGGAACGCCGCGGTTACGTCTCGGCCGGCCCCTTCGTGCCGGAGGTGGTGCTCGACCATCCGGAGGCGGTGGCCCAACTCCATCGCGATTTCCTGCACGCCGGTTCCGACATCGTCGAAGCCTTCACCTACTACGCCCACCGGGACAAGCTGCGCGTCATCGACCGGGAAGCGGACCTGGAGGTGCTGAACCGTCAGGCCTTGCGAATCGCCAAGGAAGTCGCCGCGGAGGGCGACGCGCTTTTCGCCGGCAACATCTGCAACACCAACATCTACGTCACCGACGACGCGGCATCCGGGGCCGAGGCCCGGGCCATGTTCGAGGAGCAGGTGGCCTGGGCCGGGGAGGAAGGCGTCGACCTGATCATCGCCGAGACTTTCTCCCATTACCAGGAAGCCGCCATCGCCCTTGAAGTGATCAAGAAAGCCAGCCTGCCCGCCGTGGTGACCATCGCCCTGCACCAGCGGGTCGAGACCCGGGACGGCCTTACGCCGGCCGAGGCCTGCCGGCGCCTGGACGCGGAAGGGGCCGACGTGGTGGGGCTGAACTGCGCCCGCGGCCCGGCCACCATGCTGCCCCTGCTGGGGTCGATCCGCGAGGCGGTAAGCGGTTACCTGGCGGCCTTGCCGGTGCCCTACCGCACCCTACCCTCCCAGCCCTCGTTCCAATCCCTGGAAGACCCGGCATGGCATTTCGCCGAGGGCGCCAGGCCCTTCCCGACGGCCCTCGACCCGTTCACCTGCAGCCGCCTCGAGATCGCCGATTTCACGGTCAAGGCCAAGGACCTGGGGGTGAACTACTTCGGGCTCTGCTGCGGCGCCGGGCCGCACCACCTGCGGAGCATGGCCCAGGCCCTGGGACGTCGACCGGCGGCGAGCCGCTACGATCCGGACATGAGTCGTCACGCCTTCCTGGGCGAGGCGCCGACGCTCAAGCAACAGAACCTGGATTACGCCGATCAACTGTGACCGCGCCAGAGGATAATCCCGCAACCCGTGGGGACAGGCCATGAGCGACCTGCCGTCCAGCACCACCTACCTGATCGTCGGCGCCGGCGTCCACGGACTCAGCACCGCCTGGCATCTGGCCATGGCGCTGGAGGCCCGGGGCAGCGGCGGCGGCCATGACATCGTGCTGATCGACAAGACGGGGCCGGGGGCCGGGGCCACGGGTGTCGCCTGCGGCTGCGTGCGCAACTTCTACATGACCGAACCCCTGCACGGGATCGTTCGCCATTCGGTGGACGTGTGGATGGCCGATCCGGTCAATTTCGGGTTTCAGCAGGTGGGCTACGTGTCCTGCGGCGAGGACAACCAGGCCGAGGACTACGCCCGGGTTCACGCCAGCCAGCAGCGCGCGGACTATCCTTCGGACCTTTATGTGGGCGCCGAGGCCAAACGTTTCCTCAAGGGCCTGTGGCCCGACTTCAACACGGAGGCCATCGGCGTCGCCCTGCATGAGAAGGTGAGCGGCTACGCCGGCACCCGCCAGTCGCTGCGGGGGCTGGAAGAGAAGTGCCGCCAATACGGGGTGCGCTGTCATTGGGGCGTCGAAGTCACCGGCTACGAGCAGACCGGTGGCCGGGTGAGCAAGGTTCACACCAACCGGGGCGCCATCGCCTGCGACGCCGTGGTCCTCGGCCTGGGACCCTGGACGCCGGTGCACTGGGCGATGCTGGGCCTGCCGGAGCGGCTGGACCTGCACTACCCCGGCGGGGCGACCCGCGCCGACCAGGACATGTGGACCTACTGGCGGCTGCGGGAAGGCGAGGTGTATGTGGACGCGCCTTACCGGGATGCCCGGGACATGGACCCGCCGGTCCTCCACGTGGAACTCATGAACACCCCCGTGATCGACCCGGAAACCGGCCGCGACCTGGAGGATCATCTCTACGTCTATTGGAAGAACGGCTCGGAGCGCATGGATCGACCGGGCATCCAGGGCGGCGGCATTCCCGTGCACATCGGCCCCCAGGCGGCCCTGGAACCCTACGGCAAAGCCAGCGACGCCTATCAGGCCGAACCGGGTTTCGCCGACATGTTCACCGCCGCCATGGGCCAACTCATGGGTCGGTTCAAGGGTTGCCGCGGAAGCTTCCGGGAGCGCCGCAACGGCGGCATCGGCGCCTTCACCCCCGACAACGTGCCGGTGTTCGACTGGATCCGCGACAACGTCTACCTGATCGCCGATTCCAGCCACGGCTTCAAGATGACGGGCGCCGGAAAACTGCTCGCCCACCACATCGCCACGGGCGAGCCGGTGGCGGAGCTGGCGCCCTTCGCCTTCAGCCGCTTCGCCGAGGGCCGCACCTACGGCAGCGGTACGACGAACTGCCCGTGGGTTTGAGGGTCAACAAGTGCGGGTTAAACGCCGGCCTATCGCAACGATATATACTTGACTGATATATATCTTTCCGATATAATCAACTCCCTTCCCGCGGACAAATTGGTGCACGCGGGACTCGGGAGACACCGATCATGGATGCGAAAACCCTGTGCCTGGGTGTGCTCACCCTGGGCGAGGCGACGGGCTATGAAATCAAGAAAGCGGTCGAGGAAGGGCCCTTCGCCCATTTCCATCCGGCCAGCTTCGGCTCGATCTATCCCGCCCTCAACCAGTTGCGGAAGGATGGCCTGGTAACCCTGTCGGAGGACGGCGGCGACCAAGGCCGCGCCGACAAGAAGGTCTATCGGATCTCCGAGGCCGGGTCGGAGGCCTTCCGCCGCGCCCTGCATCAGACACCGACCCTGGACCGGGTGCGCTCCGACGCCGTCTTCATGATGTTTTTCGCCCATCTTCTGGACCCCCACCACCTGGCGACGGTGTTCGACGGCTATCTGGACGTCTACCGGCGGAACCTGGAACGGCTGCAAGGCCTCGACAACGAGGGCATCCCCGAGGGCCGGCTTTTCGTGCGCGGCCTGGGCGCCGCCTTCTACGACGCGGTCGTGCGTTACATGGAAGAAAACAGGGACATGGTGCTGGGCGATGGAAAGAGCGCCCCTGACGCCAGCCCCTCCGATCGCCGCGAGGCGGCGGAATGAAGTCCTCCGTTATCATTGCGACGGTCATCGCCGTGGGTGTCGCCGGCTGGATCCTGTCCGGCCAAATGGGCGGCAGGGAAACGCCGCCGTCAACCGCCGTGGCGTCGGCGGACGAGTCCGCGCAGCCCCTGCCCCGGGTCCGGGTCCGCCGTTCCCGGGCCGAGGAACGGGTCCGCGAGCTGTCCCTGTTCGGCCGCACGGAGGCCGACCGGACCGTGCTCCTGAAGGCCCAGACCGCGGGCCGGATCGCGGGTCTTCCGGTCGAAAAGGGACAATTGGTGAACGTCCCTATCCGGTTAAAACAGGATCGGCCTAAATGTTCTTGTTATGTTCACGTAGAGGATGTAGGCTGATCGCATTGTCTCGGGCTTTTGGAGGGCGGTGCGATGGGCAGGATGTTGGCGTTTCAAGAACGGCACGGATCGGAAGCGGCCTGCATCGAGGCGCTGGCCCGGCTGCGCTGGCCGCAGGGCTATGTCTGTGCCCGCTGCGGCGAACGGCGGAGCTACCGAATGACGGCGCGGCCCAGGATCTTCGAATGCGCCCGTTGCGGTCATCAGGAATCGGTGACGGCGGGGACGATCTTCCACCGCACCCGCACGCCGCTCCGCAAATGGTTCCTGGCGGCGTGGTGGATGGCGCGCGACAAGCGTGGGGTCTCGGCCCTTTTGCTGTCCCGCGAGTTGGATCTGCGCTACGAGACAGCGTGGCTGATGGCTCATAAGCTGCGTCATGCCCTGACGGAGCGCTCGGAATTTCCGCTCGAGGGCTTGGTCGAGGTCGACGAGAGTTATTATGGCGGGCGCGGCAAGCCGGAGAGCCGGGGCCGGGGCCTTTCCAACCCGAACAAGAGCCTGTTGGTGATGGCCGTCGAGAAGCGGCCGGTCGGGCCGGGCAAGGGCATCAAGGGAAGCGGCTTCGTCGCCGGCCGGGCGCGGCTCGCCATCCTCCCGGCGGCCACCGCCCGCGAGCTGGGCGGCTTCGTGCGCGCCTCGGTCAGGCCCGGAAGCCGCCTCGCCAGCGACGCCTTCAAGGGGTACGCCGGACTCCGCGACACCTATCGCCACCACCCCGTCGTGCAAGGCGAAGGCAAGAATGCCGAGCGCTTGATGCCGGTCGTCCATGTCCTGTTTTCCAACGTGAAGACCTGGCTCAACGGCACCTATCACGGTGTCGGCGCCAAGCACCTGCCGCGCTATGCCCGGGAATGGAGCTACCGCTTCAACCGCCGCACACGCATCACCGATCTGGCCGACTTCGTCCTCCGCCGCGCCATGGACCAACCCACCATCACCTACAAGGAGCTGGTCGACAGTCTTCAACCGCAGGGTGCGCTACCTGCTTTAACCGGATAGGGACGTTGGTGAAAGCCGGCACGGGGCTGGCGCGCCTTCACATGGAAGACCGGGCCGCCCGCCTCGCCGAAGCGGAAGCCGTGGTGGACCAGTACCGAATCGCCTGGGACGCGGCCCAGGAGTTGGAGCAGAAATCCTTCCGTTCCCGGGTCGGCCTGGCCGAGTCCAGGGCCAATCTGGTCTATCGGCCAAGGCGGCGCTGGAGCGCATTCGCGTCGACATCGGCCATACGGCCATCCGTGCCCCTTTCGACGGGGTGTTGGAACATCTGCCCGTGGAAGTGGGCGACTATGTGGGCGTCGGCGACCCCGTGGCCAGCGTGGTCGACCTGGATCCCATCGTCGTTGTCAGCGAGGTCTCGGAACGGGAGATTGACCAGCTTCGTCCCGGCGTGCAGGCCAGCGTGCGGTTGGTCACCGGTCGGGTTCTCGTCGGCGATCTGCGGTACGTGGCCCGCCAGGGGACGGCGGCGACCCGCACCTTCCGGGTCGAGATCGCCATCGACAACCCGGACGGCACCATCGTCGAGGGCATGACGGCCGAGGTTCGCCTGCCCCTGGCCAAGGGCGCGGCCCACCGCATATCCCCGGCCCTTCTCACCCTGGCCGAAGACGGGCGCATCGGGATCAAGGCGGTCAACGACGCCGGGCTGGTGGTGTTCCATCCCGTGGTCATCGTCGACGACACGACCGAAGGCATGTGGCTGTCGGGCTTGCCCGAGGCACTGATCCTGATCACCGTTGGCCAGGAATTCGTCAAGGCGGGACAGCGGGTCACGCCGGTGTTCGAGGGCACGATCCGCACGCCCCGCCGCGGGCCGCCGGCAATCGCGGTTTCGACCCCATGAACGACCTGATCGACGCGGCGATCGCCCACGCCCGCACGGTACTTTCGGCCCTTGCCCTGATCTTGATTTGCGGCGCGGTCGCCTACGTGGAGATTCCCAAGGAATCGGACCCCGATATCAATATCCCGATCCTCTATACGGTGATGACCCACGACGGCATTTCGCCCGAGGACGCCGAACGCCTGCTGATCCGGCCCATGGAAGTGGAGTTGCGCGGCATTGAGGGGGTCAAGGAGATGCGCAGTTCCGGCCGCCAGGGCAGCGCCAGCGTGGTGCTGGAATTCGAGGCCGGATTCGACGCCGACAAGGCCATGGACGACGTCCGCCAGAAAGTGGACCTGGCCAAGCCGGAACTGCCCGACGAGACCGAGGAACCCACTGTCCACGAGGTCAACTTCAGCCTCTTCCCGGTGGTCCTGGTGACCCTGTCCGGCGACGTGCCCGAACGCACCCTGCTGCGCCTGTCGCGCGACCTGAAGGAAGCGATCGAGGGCTTGCCCCCGGTGCTGGAAGTGGAGATCGCCGGCGATCGGGACGAGCTGCTGGAAATCCTCATCGACCCCGTGCGCATCGAAAGCTATGGCCTGTCCGCCCAGGACGCCATCGCCATCATCGAGGGCAGCAACCTCCTGGTCGCCGCCGGCGCCCAGGACACCGGCCGTGGGCGGTTCTCCCTGAAAGTGCCGGGCCTTCTGGAAACCGCCCAGGATATCCGCGATCTGCCAATCAAGGTGGACGGCGACGCGGTGGTGCGCCTTCGCGACATCGCCGAGGTCCGCAGCGGGTTCAAGGACCGCCAGAGCTTCGCCCGCTTCAGCGGCCGGCCGACCCTGGCCCTGGAAGTCAAGAAGCGGTCCGGCGAGAACATCATCGAGACCATCGAGCAGGTGTGGGCCGTGGTCGAAAAGGAACGGGCTGCCTGGCCGGAAGCCCTGCGCGACGCCGTTCACGTGGCCTACTCCCAGGACAAGTCCGACAACATCCGCACCATGCTGTCGGACCTGCAGAACAACGTGATCAGCGCCGTCCTGCTGGTGATGATCGTCGTCGTGGCGGCCCTGGGATTGCGGTCCGCCGGCCTGGTGGGCATCGCCATCCCCGGCTCCTTCCTCACCGGCATCCTGGTGCTGGCGGCCTTCGGCCTGACCATCAACATCGTCGTGCTGTTCTCGCTGATCCTCGCCGTCGGCATGCTGGTCGACGGGGCCATCGTGGTCACCGAGTACGCCGACCGGAAAATGACCGAGGGCGAGCCGCCGCAGGTGGCTTACGGCCTGGCCGCCAAGCGCATGTCCTGGCCCATCATCGCCTCCACCGCCACCACCCTGGCGGCGTTTCTGCCGCTGCTGTTCTGGCCCGGGGTCGTCGGCGAGTTCATGAAGTTTCTCCCGCTCACCCTGATCGCGACGCTGAGCGCTTCGCTGCTGATGGCGCTGGTGTTCGTGCCCACCCTCGGCGCCCTCGTCGGCCGGCCCGGGGGCGGCGGAGCGGCGAACGTGCGGGCGCTGGCCGCCGGCTCGAACATCGAGGACTTGAAGGCATTGAGCGGCGGAACCGGCCTCTATGTGCGGGTTCTGCGCGCCGCGCTGGGGCATCCGGCCAAGATTCTCGCCACCGCCATTGCCCTGCTGGTCGGCGTCCAGTGGACCTACGCCAACCACGGTAACGGCGTCGAGTTCTTCCCCGAGGTGGAACCGGATTTCGCCCAGCTGCAGGTGCGCGCCCGGGGCAACCTGTCGATCCACGAGAAGCACGACCTGATGGGGGAGGTGGAGGCAAGGATCCTGGACATGACGCCGTTCGAGAGCGTCTATGTGCGCACCGGCCGCTCCGAGGACAGCCGCGAAGCCGAGGACATCATCGGCACCATCACGCTGGAGTTCAAGGACTGGCGGCTCCGCCCCCCGGCCGACGACATCCTGGCCGAGGTGGCGCGGCGCACCGCCGACCTGGCCGGCATCCTGATCGATCCGCGGAAGGAGGAGTCGGGACCGCCGGTGGGCAAGCCGGTGCAGCTGGAACTGTCTTCCCGCTTTCCCGAGCTGCTGGAACCGGCGGTGGAAACCGTGCTTGCCGGGTTGCGCACCATGGATGGCCTGATCAACCTCGAGGACAGCCGTCCCCTGCCGGGCATCGACTGGGAGATGACCGTCGATCGCGCCCAGGCCGCCAAGTTCGGGGCCAACGTTGACGTGATCGGCCGCCCCGTGCAGCTGGTGTCGACGGGGATCAAACTGGGCGAATACCGGCCCGACGAAAGCGACGAAGAGGTCGAAATCCGTGCCCGCTACCCGGCATCGGACCGCACCATCGACCAGTTGAACCGCATCCGCCTGGCGGGGAGCGACATCGCGGTACCTCTGCGCAATTTCGTCTCCCTGGCGGCGCGTCCTCGGGTCGGCAACATCGAGCGGGTGGACGGCCGCCGCATCATGACCGTCAAGGCGGACGTGGCCGAAGGCGTTCTTGCCGACAACAAGGTGGGCGAAATCCAGGCCTGGATGGCGGAGAACCCCCTCGATTCCCGGATTCAGGTCGCCTTCAAGGGGGAAGACGAGGAGCAGCGCAAGGCCGAGGCATTTCTGGGCAAGGCCTTCACGGTGGCCTTGTTCATCATGGCCATCATTCTCGTCACCCAGTTCAACAACTTCTATTCGGCGCTGTTGATCCTGACGGCCGTGATCATGTCCACCATCGGGGTCCTCATCGGCCTGATCGCCACCGGCGAGCCGTTCGGCATCGTCATGGGCGGAATCGGCGTTATCGCGCTGGCCGGCATCGTGGTGAACAACAACATCGTCCTGATCGACACCTTCGACAGGCTGATGGAGGACAGTAGTTCCACGCTGGAGGCGATATTGCGCACCGGCGCCCAGCGTATGCGGCCGGTTCTGCTGACCACGGTCACCACCATCCTCGGCCTGCTGCCGATGGTCCTGGGGGTCAATATCGACTTCGTCACCCGCGAGGTCGCTTTCGGCGCCCCGTCGAGCCAGTGGTGGGTTCAGCTTTCCACCGCGATCGTTTTCGGTCTGGGATTTGCCACCATGCTGACCCTGATCGTCACGCCCTCGGCCCTGATGCTGCGCGCCAATGTGCGGGCATGGCGCCTGGGCCGGCGCGAGGCGACGGCCGCCGGCTGAGACGAACGCTCCTCAGGCTGGCGGGGTCGGGTTGTCCGCGCTTGGCGCGTTGGCCACGGCCTTCGTCTTCAGGCGCCGGTACGAGCGCACGCTGACGGGGATGCTCAGCGCGTAGACCAGGCACACCGCCCACAGGGTGGTCCATGGCGCACTGACCAGTCCCGCCGCCAGCAATCCCACCAGCAGCATGACCGGCAGCACCCAACGGTGGGGGACGCGGATCTTCTTGCCGGAAAAGGTGGGAATCTGGCTGATCATGAGCATGGCCACGATGACGATGACCACCGAGACCAGGGCCGGCTGGCGCCACAACCCATCGCCGAATTGGAAGCTCAGCATCATGGGGGCCAGAACCAGCCCGCCGCCGGCCGGCGCCGGGACGCCGCTGAAGAAGTTGCGCGCCCAGACGGGAGGGGGCGGCTCGTCCAGGTTGGTGTTGAAGCGGGCCAGCCGCAGGCCGCAGCAGACGCTGAACAAAAGGACCAGGACCCAACCGAAACGGCTCGCATCCTGCATGGTCCACAGGTAGAGCAGCAGCGCCGGGGCGACACCGAAGCAGACGAAATCGGAGAGCGAATCCAGCTCGGCGCCGAACTTGCTCGCCCCCTTGAGAATGCGCGCGATCCGCCCGTCCAGGCCGTCGAGGATGGCCGCCACCAGGATCGCCAGCACCGCGTGGTGCCATCGTTCCTCGAGGCCGTATCGAATGGCGGTCAGGCCGGCACACAGCGCGAGAAGCGTCAGAATGTTGGGGATCATGCGATTGAACGGCAGGCCCTTGAGGCGGGACCGCCGGGACAAGCCGTTCTCGGGCCGCTTCATCGGATTTCCCCCGTCCGCGCTGGCTCCTGGGCATGGCTGTCGGCCAGAACCGTCTCGCCGGCGATGGTTCGCTGGCCCTCGGCCACCGTTGGCTCGACCCCCGGCGGCAGATAGACGTCGACCCGGCTGCCGAAGCGAATCAGCCCGATCCGCTCGCCGGCGCGCATTGTCTGCCCGTCGCGGACATCGCAGCGGATGCGCCGGGCAATCAAACCGGCGATCTGGACCACGGCCACGTTCGACCCGTCCGGACGCCGCAGGCGAATGCTCTGGCGCTCATTGTCCTCGCTCGCCTTATCCAGGGAGGCATTGAGGAACTTCCCCGGCCGATAGGCCGTCCGTTCCACGGTGCCATCGCAGGGAATTCGGTTCACATGAACGTCGAAGACGTTCATGAAGATACCAATCCGGCGTCGCGGTCCGTCTCCCATGCCCAGTTCGGGCGGCGGGGCCGCCGAGTCCACCGCTTGCACCAGACCGTCCGCCGGGCTGATGAACAACCCTTCCCGAATCGGCGTGACCCGGTGCGGATCGCGAAAAAAGTATGTGCACCAAGCCGTCAGCACGGCGCCAAGAACGCCCAGCGGCCAAGCCAGCAGGCTTAATCCCAGGGCGGCGGCCGCGAAAAGGGCGATGAATCGCCGACCGTCGGGGTGAATGGGCACGATCACGGAACCGGGCAACGGCATGCCTCCACGGGGGACGGGTGGGGTCGCATTCTAGAGGGCCGAAGGCCTTGCGTTAAGGAAGGCTTGCCTGGGATTTTTTGGCTGTTGTGTTATTATAAATTGCGGTACGGCCGGGCCGCCAGTGACCTCAATCACAGCCAGGAGACGGCGTTTTTGTTAATAATCCGAAACGATCAAACAGGTTAGACACCGTTCGCAGCCCGGATTGCCAGGCTAGGAGAGACAGAACATGGCCACCATCACCGAGACTGTTGCCCGCCACGAACTCGCCGGAGACGCAGCCCCCAGCACCGTGGTCGAAGCGGACGGGCAGGATGCGATCACCCTGCCCGAGGACGTGTCCCTGTCGACCGCGTCCTTCGACCGGGTCGGCGACAGCCTCTCCATTACCACGCCGGACGGCGAGCAGGTGGTGATCCGCGACTATTTCTCCCAGGAAAACCCGCCGGAGCTTTTATCCCCGGACGGCACCCAGATGTCGGGCGAACTGGCCAGCCAGCTGGCCGGGCCCTTAGCGCCCGGTCAGGTCGCCCAGGTCGGGTCGGCGAGCGCTGGGCAGGCCATCGGCGAAGTCGACACGGCCGAAGGAACGGTGGTGGCCGTGCGCGCCGACGGCACGCGGGTCGAACTCCAGGCAGGCGATCCGGTCTATCAAGGCGACGTGCTCGAGACCGGCGACGACGGTTCGGTGGGCGTCATCCTCGCCGACAATTCGGCCTTCTCCATGGCCGAGGACGGCCGCATGGTGCTCGACGAGATGGTCTACGTCCCGGGCGCCCAGGAAGGGTCCCTGTCCCTGTCGGCGGTACAGGGCATCTTCACGTTCGTCAGCGGTGAGATCGCCAAGACCGATCCGGATGCGATGACCGTCGACACGCCGGTGGCCACCATCGGCATCCGCGGCACCCAGGTGGGTGTGGAGATCGCCAACGGCGAAAACCTCAACGTGGTGTTGATGGAAGAGGCCGACGGCTTCGTCGGCGAAGTGGTGGTGCTGAATGACGGCGGCGTCACGATCCTCAACGGTGCCTACGAGTTCACCACCGTGAACGGCTACGACGGCGCCCCCTCCGCCATCGGCGTGATGGACGAAGCCGACGTCGTCGACCGGTTCTCGTCGTCCCTGAACTCCCTGCCCACCGCAAGCAACAACGCCAATGACTACGGCCTGGGCAGCGAAGAAGTGACCGAGGCGGAATTGGGCGACCTGGACGGCTTCGAGACCGCCGCCGGCGGCGACGACACCGTGGTCGCCGGAACCGACGAGGGTAGCGACTCGGGACTCGGCGAACGCATCCGCGTGGTCGCCGAGGACGCGGGCACGACCCAGAACACCGCGGGCGGCGGCGCGCCGGCGATCGGCGACGACGGCGGTCCGGACGACACCTCGGGCCGGGATCAGGGTACCGACGCCGGTGGCGATGATGACCAGGACGATGGCACCGTGGTCGAGCCGACCCCGGAGCAGCAGGTAGCGGCCGCGGAAGAGGCATCCGAGACCGAGGAAGAGCAGGCGGCGCCGGAAGAGGAAGCGCCCGAGGAAGAGCCGACCGAGGAAGAGCAGGCTGGTGGCGAAGAGACGCCCTCTCGGGGCCAGGATCAGAACCAGGACCAGCCTCAGGGCCAGGACCAGCCTCAGGGCGACACCATCATCGGCACCAGCCGCAGTGAATTCCTCGCCGGCGGCGACGGAAGCGACGAAATCGTCGGATTGGCCGGTCACGATACCATCGTCGGCGGATCGGGCGACGACGAGATCACCGGCGGCGCCCACAACGACAGCATGCTCGGTGGCGACGGCGACGACACCTTCCGGGTCGAGGGCTCGGGCGACGGCGGCGACCGGTTCGTCGGCGGCGCCGGCACCGACCGGGTTGTCGGTTCGGACGGCGACGACGCCATCGGCATCAACCGCACTTTCAACGCCGACAGCTCCGTCGAGGAGATCGACGGCGGCGACGGCTTCAATGTGGTGCGCGGCACTTCCTCAAGCGACAGCCTGGACTTCTCGGACACCACCCTGACCAACGTCGACGAGATCCAGGGCGGCCGCGGCCACGACACCATCACCGGGTCGGCCGGGGACGACACCATCGTCGGCGGCGCCCACAACGACACCATGAGGGGCGGCGAAGGCGATGACACCTTCCGGGTCGAGGGCTCGGGCGACGGCTACGACCGCTTCTTCGGCGGCGCCGGCACCGACCGGGTTGTCGGTTCGGACGGCGACGACACCATCGGCATCAACCGCACTTTCAACGCCGACAGCTCCGTCGAGGAGATCGACGGCGGCGACGGCTTCAACACCGTCCGCGGCACTTCCTCAAGCGACAGCCTGGACTTCTCCGACACGACGCTGACCAACGTCGACGAAATCCAGGGCGGCCGCGGCCACGACACCATCACCGGGTCGGCCGGAGACGATACCATCGTCGGCGGCGCCCATAACGACACCATGAGCGGCGGCGGCGGCGACGACACCTTCCGGGTCGAGGGCTCGGGCGACGGCTATGACCGCTTCTTCGGCGGCGCCGGCACCGACCGGGTTGTCGGTTCGGACGGCGACGACGCCATCGGCATCAACCGCACCTTCAACGCCGACAGTTCCGTCGAGGAGATCGACGGCGGCGACGGCTTCAATGTGGTGCGCGGCACTTCCTCAAGCGACAGCCTGGACTTCTCCGGCACCACCCTGACCAATGTCGACGAGATCCAGGGCGGCCGCGGCCACGACACCATCATCGGGTCGGCCGGGGACGACGTCATTGTCGGCGGCGCCCACAACGACACCCTGTTTGGCGGCAAGGGCGACGACACTTTCCTGATCGGCGCTGGCGACGGATCCGACCGTGTCCTGGATTTCGGGATTGGCGACGCCCTGAAGTTCGATGGCGGCAGCTTCTCCCTGGACAGCCTGTCGATCGAACAGGAGGGCGATGACGCGGTGGTCAGCTTCGGCGACACGGGGGTCCAGGTCCGCCTGGAAGACGTCGACGCCGAGGATCTGCAGGGCTACGCGGTAAGCGAAAACGGAGACGAGGATTCGGTGGTCGTGGCTGTGGGCGGCTTCGCCTGAGCTGCCTCGGAGTCGCGACGGAAACTTGGATAAGACAAAGGTAGAGGAGATCTGATCATGGCAACGATCCTGGAAGCGACGGGACGTCAGGAACTGTCGGGCGAAAGTGGCGCCACCGTGATCGAAGCGGATGCCGACAGCGCCGTGGTGCTTCCCGAAGGGTTTGCCCTTTCCGACGCGGACTTCGCCCGCTCCGGCGACAGCATGACGATCACAGCGGCCGACGGCCAGCAGGTGGTGATCCGTGATTACTTCGGCGCCGAGGGAAGCCCCGACCTGACCACCCCCGACGGTGGCCGCATGTCGGGGGACCTGGCCACCCAGCTTTCCGGGCCCATGGCCCCGGGCCAGGTGGCCCAGGCCGGTACCGGCACGGGCGGCGAGCCCATCGGCCTGGTGGAAAGCGCCTCCGGGACGGTGATCGCGGTCCGCACGGACGGCACCCGCGTCGAGCTTGAGGTCGGCGACCCGGTGTTCCAGGGCGACGTGCTGGAAACCGGCGAGGATGGATCCGTTGGCGTGACCCTCGCCGACAACTCGGCCTTCTCCATGGCCGAGGACGGTCGCATGGTCCTCGACGAAATGATCTACGACCCCGGCGTCCAGGAGGGATCGCTGTCTCTTTCCGTGGTCCAGGGCATTTTCACCTTCGTCAGTGGCGAGATCGCCAAGACGGATCCGGACGCCATGGTCGTCGACACGCCCGTGGCCACCATCGGTATCCGCGGTACCCAGGTGGGCATTGAGATCCCCAACGGCGAGGACCTCAACGTCGTACTGATGGAGGAATTGGACGGCTTCGTCGGCGAGGTCGTGATCCTCAACGACGGCGGCGTGACCATCCTCAACGGCGCCTATGAGGTGGCCACCGTCACCGGATTTGACGTGGCGCCGTCCGACGTTCGGGTCATCAATGCGTCCGACGTGGTCGATACGTTCGGCGCGACCCTATCCCATCTCCCTTCTGGCGCCAACAACGCCAACACCTACGGCGTCGAGCCTCAGGGGCTGTCCCTGGACGACGAAGAGTTGACCGAGGCCGATCTGGCGGAATTGG
Source organism: Rhodospirillales bacterium (assembly GCA_965247705.1). Lineage (GTDB taxonomy): Bacteria > Pseudomonadota > Alphaproteobacteria > Rhodospirillales > CAMCUA01 > CBDFHV01. Next base: position 58,478 of record CBDFHV010000086.1, read on the forward strand.
GCGATCTTGAAGGGTTCGAGACCGCATCCGGCGGCGAAGACACGGTCGTTGCCGGCACGGACGATGGTTTGCCGCAAGGGGATGCGGGCGGCCCCATCCGGGTCACCGCCGGCGAACCCCAAGTGGGTGCAACCGGTCCCGGACCCGGTGCGCCGGGCGTGACGGCCCCCGCCGGCGGCGACACCGGTGGCGGCGAGCCGGCGGCAAACGCCGGGGGTGGCGGAGACGACGAAAACCAGGACGCCGGCGAACCGCCGGCCGCGGCCCCGCCGGCAGACCCGGTCGGCGAGCCGGAAGTAGTCGCCATTGGCGAGGCTGAAGAGGACGAGGGCGATGAGCCCGCGGATTTCGGAGACGTCGTGACCGGTGCCGGGGAAGAGGGCACAACCGGCGAAACGGCGGAAGTCAGGGGCGGTGAGCCCGCGGCGACCGGAGACCCGCAGACGCCAGCTCCGGAGACGGGCGCCGCCGGCGAGCCGGCGACAGGCGACGGTGGCGGGGAACCGGAACCGGCCCCCGACCAATCCGCGGATACCACTGTTGAAGACGATGCGTTCTTCGGTGGCAAGGACGGGATCGATAACCCGGTGGTGGACGAAAGCAACAACCTCGACGGGGATGCCCCGACGCCGGACAACGTGATCGTCGGTACCGACGGCGCCGACAACCTTCAGGGCACTCAAGACGACGACGTCATCATCGGCGATGGGGGCGACGATCGGTTGCGTGGCCGCGCCGGCGACGACATCCTGCAGGGCGGTGACGGCACCGATGTCCTTTCCGGCGGCGAGGATGATGATCTCGTTTCCGGCGGCGCCGGCGACGACCGCCTGTACGGGGGCGGTGGCACCGACTCCCTCACCGGCGGCGACGGCAGTGACCGTCTTTCCGGCGGTCTGGGCGACGACACCCTCGACGGTGGCGCCGGCAACGACCGCCTGGTTGGCGGCGATGGCGCCGATACCCTGAGTGGCGGCGCCGGCGACGACCGGATATATATGGACGGTGCGGATACGGTGGATGGCGGCGCCGGGTTTGACCATGCAATCGTCCAGGGCGACGGCGGGGCCGCCATCGACTTGGCGGATGCCGGCATCGAGCGGGCCTCCGGCGGCAGGGGCGACGACGTCTTCGACGGTTCGGGCCTGTCCGACAATGTGCGGCTCAGCGGCGGCGACGGCGCCGACACGCTCACCGGCGGGGCGGGAGACGACCGACTGTCCGGCGGCCGCGGGGAAGACACGCTTACCGGCGGCGCCGGCGGGGACCGCCTCCATGGCGGCGATGGCGACGACACACTCACCGGCGGGGCGGGAGACGACCGACTGTCCGGCGGCCGCGGGGAAGACACGCTTACCGGCGGCGCCGGCGGGGACCGCCTCCATGGCGGCGACGGCGACGACACGCTCGATGGCGGAGCGGGAAATGATCGCCTGTCGGGCGGCAGTGGCAATGACGCGCTCAGTGGCGGTGACGGCGATGACCGACTCTCCGGCGGCGGTGGCGACGACACGCTCGATGGCGGCGCCGGCAATGATCGCCTGTCGGGCGGCAGTGGCGACGATACGCTGACCGGCGGCGCCGGCAACGACCGTCTGGTGGGCGGCGATGGCGCCGATACCCTGAGTGGCGGGGACGGCGACGACCGGATCTATATCGACGGCGCCGATACGGTCGACGGCGGCGCCGGCTTCGACCACGCCATCGTCCGGGGCAACGGCGGGGCCACCATCGACATGGCGGATGCCGGCATCGAGCGGGCTACGGGTGGCAGTGGCGACGACGTCTTCGACGGCTCGGGCATGTCCGAAAACGTCCGCCTCAGCGGGCGCGGCGGCGACGACGCGCTGACCGGCGGCACGGGAGACGACCGCATGTCCGGCGGCAGCGGCGATGACATCCTCACCGGTGGCGCCGGCGATGACCGCATGTACGGCGGCCAGGGTAGCGACACGCTCGACGGCGGCGCGGGAGATGACCGCATGTCGGGCGGTGGCGGCGATGACATCCTTACCGGAGGCGCCGGCAATGACCGCCTGTCCGGCGGCCAGGGTAGCGACACGCTCGACGGCGGTGCGGGAGACGACCGCATGTCCGGCGGCAGCGGCGATGACATCCTTACCGGAGGCGCCGGCAATGACCGCCTGTCCGGCGGCCAGGGTAGCGACACGCTCGACGGCGGTGCGGGAGACCGGACCGCATGTCCGGCGGCCAGGGTAGCGGCTCGACGACACGGGCGGTGGCGGCGACGACACCCTTACCGGCGGCGACGGCCAGGGTAGCGACACGCTCGACGGCGGTGCGGGTAATGACCGCATGTCCGGCGGTGGTGGCGGCGACACCCTTACCGGCGGCGACGGCGATGACCGCCTGTCCGGCGGCAGTGGGGACGACACGCTCACCGGCGGCGACGGCGACGACCGCCTTTCCGGCGGCAGTGGGGACGACACGCTCACCGGCGGCGCCGGCAATGACCGCCTTTCCGGCGGCAGAGGCAACGACACCCTCGACGGCGGCGACGGCGACGACCGATTGTCGGGCGGACATGGCAACGACAGTCTCGAGGGTGGCGCCGACGACGACCGCCTGTTCGGCGGTCACGGCGATGACGCGCTCTCCGGCGGCGATGGCAATGACTACTTGCGTGGCGGTCAAGGCGACGACATCCTGACCGGTGGCGCCGGCGACGACATCCTCAGGGGCGGCGCCGGTGACGACCTGTTCATGTTCGACGCCGCCGGTGGCGAGGACGTCATCGCGGACTTCGATATCGGCGACGCCATCATGTTCGAAGGCGAGGGCTTCTCCCTCGACGACCTCAATATCGTACAGGACGGCAGCGACACCGTCATAACCTTCGGCGAGGACAAAGAGATGTCGGTCCGTCTTCGCCAGACGGATAGCAGCGAACTCAAGGGCTACTCCGTCAGCGAAGACGACAGCGACTCGATCGTGGTGGCGGTCGACACGTTCGCCTGATGACAAAGCCGGCTGCCTAGAGCAATATCCGACCACACGGAACCAGTTCGGTTCCGTGTGGTCGGATGAAATTGTTCAATTCTTCAAGTGTTAGAGCAGCTTTATCCGACCGGGCGGATCGCAGCAGGCGATTCCGAACGATCAGATACTGCTCTCGTCGGAGGGGCTGGGTAGCGACCCGTCGGCCGCTGCGAGAGAGGCCGCGTTAACGCGATCGTCACAATTGTTCCCTAGGTTGCGGTTTCAGGAATCGAGCCCTGCCGGAGACTATTCCGGGAGGGCTCGTCGTCTCGCACCCGAAGCCAACCGAAGGAGCATATCCATGTCGATGGCAACCCGATCCCATTCCCCAGTGACGGGGGCCGCGCGGGCGGTCCCGGGGACCAGCGGAGAGGGTGCGGCCATCCTGGGGGGGGGCCGCCCGCGGGCGGCGATGTCACGCACACCGAATCCGCGTTCGCCGGCGTCGTGGAAAGCACGGCCGGCGCCGTCATCGTCTTCCGCGCCGACGGTTCGTCCGGCCCCTTGCGCCTGGGGGATACGGTGTCCCAGGGCGATAGCATCGAGACGGCCCCCCATGGGGCCGTCGGCGTGGTGTTTTCCAATGGAACCGGCATCGCGCTCGGCGGCGGCAGCCGCCTGGGCATCGTGGCGACCCATAATGCGGCCTTCCCCGAATCCCTGATTGTGGCGGCGCGGCGTGGCACTTTCGTCGTCGTCGGTGGCGCCGTCCGGGCGGACCAACCCCGTGATCTGACAGTGGCCACGCCGCTCGGGGAGAGTTCCCTGCAAGACACCCAGATCGGCCTCGCCATCCATGACAACGGCGTGCGTACGGTGTTGATGGAGGACATAGACGGCGTTGTCGGCGAGGCCGTCATCGAGTCGCCGGCTGGCACCGCCGTGCTCAACAGATCGAGGGGTGTGATGATTCAGTCGGTGTCCGATTCGACGCCGCGTTTCGAGGGCGTCCTGAATGCCGAAGATCTGATGGCACTGTTCCGGGTGCCCCTCCTCCATTTGCCCGTCGACCGGACCGCCGGCAACGACTACGGGGCTCGCCTGATAAACGACAACGATCATCAGGACCTTGGGAGCATCGAGACCGCGAGCGCCATCGACGCACCCATGTGGGTGACGGGCGGGGATTCTTCCTTCGTCGAGTCCCGCGCCAACCCGATCATCACTCTCGACGGCATTCCCGACTCGCGGGTCCGTCTGAGCGATGTCGGGTGCTACCCGGTCACGGATGATGGGGATAGCGCCGAGGAGGTCGTCCTCAAGGAGGCGTCCTGACGGCAGTGCTCAGTTGGCCAGGGGCAGGGCGAAAATCTGGCCCGGGTAGATCAGATCCTCGTCGCGGATCTGATCCTGGTTGGCCTCGTAGATGACCGTATATTGCATGCCTTCCCCGTAGGTGCGCCGCGAGATCCGCCACAGGCTGTTTCCCGGCTGGACCACCACGTAGATACCAGGCGGCAGGTCGGTCAGGGGCTCGGCGCGCGCGAAAGGCAGTTCGACCCGGGCGATGACGGTGCCGTCCCGCCTCACTTGATCGGCGCGCAGGGTGTAGATGCCCGGCACCACCGTTTCCTCGGGAGACAAAGACCAGATGCCGCCCCCGTCGGCCCGGCCGCGGCCGATGAAACGGGCGTTCAGATAGAGTTGAACCAGACTTCCCGCATCGGATCGGCCGCTCAGGCTTAACCGGCCCGTGTCGTCATAGTCGACGGTCTCCACGGTCAGCAGCGGGAGCGGCGTAGGCTTGCTCGGAGCGGGCGCTTGAGGCGCCGGCGTCGGGGATGCCGGCGTGGGCGGCGCCGGGGTTGCCCGAGCTGGAGTCGGCGGCGCTGGGGCGGAGGGCGTTGGTGGCTGCGGTGCCGGCGGCCTTGCGGAAGCCGCCGGCGGCGCCGGGGTCACCGCGGCGGTGGAGGTCTCGGCCCCGGGTGCGGGGCGAGGGCTCGCCGCCGGCGGGGGCGGCGATATGGCGGGAGGCGCTGTCGAAGCTTCTACCGGGGCCGATGGTGCCGGCGCCGGTGCCACTGTCGCCGGAGCCGGTGACACCACTGTCGCTGGAGCTGGTGCCGGTGTCGGTGCCACCGATACCGGAGGCGGTGCCACCGCCGCTGGAGCCGGTGCCACCGCCGCTGGAGCCGGTGCCACTGTCGCCGGAGTTGGTGCCGGAGCCGGAGCCGGCGGCGCCTCCGCGGGCGCCGGCATTGTCGCGGCCGGAGGCGCCGGTGTCGGCGCCGGGCGCAACGGGGGCGGGCGGAGGAGAACGACCCCGGAAGGCGGCGCCCGAGGCATGACCTCGGGGCGCGATTCGGCGGGCGGTACGACCCGTACCGGAGGCGCGGCCGGGGTCGGGGGGGGTGCCACCGCCTTCGACTGAGGCGGCAGGATGCGCATGACCACGCGGGGCGGTGGCGCCGGCGCGGGCGGCGCCGCTTCCGCCTTCGGTTGCGGCGTGGCGGCCGGCCGCTGGGTCGCCGCTGTTTGAGCGGGCGCGGGACGGGACGGCGCGGTATCGCGAGGCGCCGCGGTAGGGGTTCGCGGCTGGGGCGTCGGTGTCGCGGCAGCGGTCTCGGTCGCCGTGGGTGACGGTGGCAGCGGGGTCGGCGCTTGCGCCGGTGCGGCGGCCGGAGGCGTCGCGGTTTCGGTAGCGACGGCCGCCGGGGGCTGTGGGGCCGGCGCTTGCGCCGGTGCGGCGGCCGGAGGCGCCACGGTATCGGTAGCGACGGCCGCCGGGGGCTGTGGGGCCGGCATTTGCGCTTGCGCAACGGCCGGAGGCGTCACGGCTTCGGCGGGCGCGGCCGACGGCGGCGGGACTTCCGCTTGTTCGGCGGCCGGTGTCGGCGCCCGTGCCACCGAGATGTCGGGAGCCTTGGTCTCCACCGGCGCAGGCGATTCGGCGGGCTTGGGCGCCGCCGCCACGACGTCCCGCACCGGTGCCTCTTGTGGCGCCGGTTTCAATTGTGGCGCCGGTTTCAATTGTGGCGCCGGTTTCACTTGTGGCACCGGAGTGGCCAGTTCGGGCTTCTGCAGCACGCGGCTGGCGCCCGGTCCGGCGCGGGGTACCTGCAGGGCCAAGGGCTTGACCGGTTCGGCGGCGGGCTGGCCGGCGATGTCCTTGCCCTTCTCCGGCACCACCAGGACGATGACCGATTCCGACTTTATGGCACCACCGCCCTCGAGAGGCGTTTCCAGACCCAGATTGCGGTTGCCCGCGGCCAGGGGCTTATCGGGCAGGAACACCCATTTCCCTTGGTTATCGGCGGTGACTTCGCCGATGATCTCGTCGCCGTCGCGAATGATGACCTTGTGGTTCGGGGTCGCCCGACCGGCGATCACCGCGTCCCCCTGGGGATTGATGCGCACGACATCGAAGCTGGGGGCGACCGGCTCGGGCGGCGGCGGCTCGGCGGGGGGCGACCGTTCGGGGGCGGTCGCTGCCGGAGGAGTCGGGGTGGCGGCCTGGGGCGCCGGTGCGGGGGCCGGAGCGGGCGCCGCCGGCTTTGGGGGCGGCGCGGCATCGGTCGGCGGCGGACGCTCGGCGGCGGTCCGCTCCGATGGCTCCTCTTCGAGGAGCAGATAATTGAGGGCGATGGCCGCCGCGACCACCAGGACTCCAAGGACGGCGACGAGGACGGGACGGTTCATATTCTGCCTTGGGCACACGATCCTGCCGCGACGGGCCGCCAATCCCGGCGGGGAGCCGGTCTCATAGCATGATTATAAAAGCGTGCACAGCGCGAGATGTCGCGGCGGCACGGCCAATTCATTGATTCCCATTCTTTTTCTTGCGCAAATCATGACGGATCGGGGGCAGTGAGCGGAGATAGGCGATCATCGCCGCGCGGTCCTCGGACGTCAGCTTGCCCGTGGTGTTTTCGATCACCTCGCCCATGCTGCTGCCGACGAAGTCGGCATCCGGGGTCATGCCCAGGGAAAGCAGGCCGTCCAGGTCTTCGGCCGACCATTTTCCGAGGCCCGTCTCCGGGTCCGGCGTGATATTGGGAACCTTGTCCCCTTCGGGCCCCTCGGTCGTGCCGGCCAGATACATGTCGCTGTCCACGGCGCCGAAGGGGTTTCGCGGCGTATGGCATTCCCCGCAGTGGCCCAGGGCGTTGACCAGATAGGCGCCCCGGTTCCAGGCCGCGTCCTTCGAGGCATCCGGTTGGAAGGCGCCGGCATCGAAGAACAGCAACTTCCAGAAGGTCATCAGGAACCGCCAGCCGAAGGGAAACGACACCTCATGGTCCCGGTTGGCGCGGTCCCACGGATCCTGGTCGCGGAGATAGGCCCACAGGGCGCGGGCATCGCTGTCCGTCATCTTGGTGTAGGAGGTGTAGGGGAAGACCGGGAAGTAGTGGCTGCCGCCGGGGCCGACGCCATCGCGGAGCGCCCGCAGGAAGTCGGCTTCGGTCCAGGCGCCGATGCCGTACTCCGGGTGGGGCGTAATGTTGGGGCTGTAGAAGGTGCCGAACGGTGTCTTGAAGGCGCGACCCCCCGCCAAGCGGGGACCCTTCTTGGGCAGGTCCGTGTGGCAGCCGACGCAGCCCGCCGCCTGGAACACGTAGGCCCCCCGCGTGAGCGTGTCGTCCGCGGCCAGGGATTCGCCGCTGGTGCATGCCAGGACCAGGGCCAAGGAAAGGGACAGAAACAAGCCGCCGATCGGCGGTATGGCGGACTTCATGGCAACGACCCTACGGTTGACCAAGGGAATCTCCGTCTTGCCCCCGAATCCAGTCTGCCCGTCCGCCGATGGCCCTGTCCACGCCCGAACGGGGTTCGAGCAGTCCGCATCGGGGTTTATGATGTAACGGTTGGCGGGCCCCCGGGTCGGGACGCGGGAGGAGATAAAGAGACGATGTCGAGCTTCAAGGCTCTCTGTGTGTTCTGCGGGTCGCGCATGGGCACCGACCCGGCCCACGAGCATACGGCCCGAACCCTGGGCGCACTACTCGCCGAGCGGGGCATCCGGCTGGTCTATGGGGGCGGCGGGATCGGGCTCATGGGCGCGCTGGCGGACTCGGTTATGAAGGCGGGCGGCGAGGTCACCGGCGTCATTCCCGAATTTCTCCAGAACCTGGAAGTCGGCATGACCGGCCTCACCGAGACCATCGTCGTCGACAGCATGCACGACCGCAAGCGACGGATGTTCGAGTTGTCGGACAGCTTCGTCATCCTGCCCGGCGGCCTCGGCACCCTCGACGAGACCATGGAGATCATCACCTGGAAACAACTCCGCCTCCACGGCAAGCCGATCGTGGTGCTGGACGTGGGCGGTTTCTGGGCACCCCTGGCGGCCCTGGTGGACCGCGTCATCGACGGCGGTTTCGCCCACGAACGGGTGCGCGACCTGTTCACCGTGGTCACCCGGGTGGAGGACGTCCTGCCCGCCCTCGCGGCAGCGCCGGAGCCCGCCGCCGAAGTGCTGACCAGCCACCTTTAGAAACGCCCCGCCGCCTTGCCTTGTTGCGAGCCTGTGCCTATGGTCCCGGCCAGTTTGGCGAACCCCGCGTCGCGCCCCCTCATATGTCCTCCTGGAGACGGCAGCCATGGCGAAGATCAAGGTGAAAAACCCGGTCGTCGAGCTCGACGGCGACGAGATGACCCGCATCATCTGGGCGTTCATCAAGGAAAAGCTGATCCTCCCCTACCTGGACGTTGACCTGAAGTACTTCGATCTCAGCGTCGAAAGCCGGGATGCCACCGACGACCAGATCACCGTCGACGCGGCCAATGCCATCAAGGAACACGCCGTCGGGGTCAAATGCGCCACCATCACGCCTGACGAAGGGCGGGTGGAGGAGTTCAATCTCAAGCAGATGTGGCGTTCGCCCAACGGCACCATCCGCAACATCCTGGGCGGCACCGTGTTCCGCCAACCGATCATCTGCAAGAACGTGCCGCGCCTGGTGCCGGGCTGGACCCGGCCCATCGTCATCGGCCGTCACGCCTACGGCGACCAGTATCGGGCCACCGATTTCGTGGTCCCGGGCGCCGGCAAGCTGACGGTCCGCTTCGAGCCCGACGGCGGCGGCGAGCCCATCGAGCGCGAGGTGTTCCAGTTCCCCGGCGCCGGCATCGCGCTCAGCATGTACAACCTGGACGACTCCATCCGCGGTTTCGCGCGGGCCTGCCTCAACTACGCCCTCAACATGGGCTGGCCCCTCTACCTGTCGACCAAGAACACCATCCTCAAGGCCTACGACGGCCGGTTCAAGGATCTGTTCGAGGAGGTCTTCGAGGCGGAGTTCAAGAAAAAATATGCCGCCAAGGGCATCACCTACGAGCACCGGCTGATCGACGACATGGTGGCCTGCGCCATGAAATGGAATGGGGGCTTCGTCTGGGCCTGCAAGAACTACGACGGCGACGTGCAGTCGGACACGGTGGCCCAGGGCTTCGGGTCCTTGGGCCTGATGACTTCGGTGCTGATGACCCCGGACGGCAAGACCGTCGAGGCGGAGGCGGCCCACGGCACGGTCACCCGCCACTACCGCCAGCACCAGCAGGGCAAGGAGACCTCCACCAACCCCATCGCCTCCATCTTCGCCTGGACCCGGGCGCTGATGTATCGGGGCGACTTCGACGGCACCCCGGACGTCAAGGCCTTCGCCGAAACCCTGGAGCGAGTCTGCGTCGAGGCGGTGGAGGCCGGCCAGATGACCAAGGACCTGGCCATCCTCATCGGCCCCGACCAGCCATGGCAAAACACCGAGGCCTTCCTCGACGGCCTCGACGCGCGGCTGCAGAAGGCGATGGCATAGCGCTTTCGCGAAGCGACGCCACAAAGGCAGCGAGCCGGCAAGCGCGCCTCTCACTGTCGTACCTGGGATTGTTCAGGGTGTGCTGAGACGGTAATCACCTGACATTTTGGCCCGCTGAGAGGCGTGGCCATGCCGCCCCTGGGGGGTTGTAGGATGGAGTTGACGCTTCATCGCAACCCGCACCAGGAGAGACGACATGACCACGAAGGATAAAGTAGCACGACGCAAGCTATCGATGCTCGAGCTGGCCATCGAGATGAACAACGTCTCCAAGGCCTGCCGGATCATGGGCTACAGCCGCCAGCAGTTCTACGAGATCCGGCGCAACTTCCAGATTTATGGCGCGGAAGGGCTTATCGACCGGCTGCCCGGCGCCCGCGGCCCGCATCCCAACCGGGTTTCCGAGGCGGTCGAGAAAGCGGTGCTCGATCATGCCCTGGAGCACCCCGGCCACGGTCCCTTGCGGGTGGCGCAGGAATTGGCGCTGAAGGGCATCCAGGTTTCGTCCGGCGGCGTTCGCGGTGTCTGGAGCCGGCACGATCTGTTGACCAAGCACGATCGCCTGCTGCGCCTTGAGAAGCACGTCGGCGGGTGCAAGATCGAACTCAGCGACGAGCAGATCCGGCTGCTGGAACGGTTCAGCCCCGAGTTCCGCGAGCGCCATATCGAGACCCACCACACCGGTGACCTGGTGGCCGTGGACACCTTTTTCGTCGGCCATCTGAAGGGAGTCGGCAAGATCTACCTGCAAAGCGTCATCGATTGCTTCAGCCGCTATGCCTGGGGAAGACTTTACACGTCCAAACTGCCGCTGACCGCCGTGCACGTGATGAACAACGACGTGCTGCCGACCTTCGAGGCCCACGACGCGGGGATCACCACGGTGCTGTCGGACAATGGCCGGGAATTCTGCGGCCGCCCGGATCGCCATCCCTATGAGCTGTTCCTGCAACTGGAGGAGATCGAGCACCGCACGACCAAGGTCCGGCGGCCGCAGTCGAACGGTTATGTCGAAAGGCTGCACCGCACCCTGCTCGACGAGCACTTCCGCGTCATGGGGCGCAAGAAGTTCTACGAGTCCGTCGACGAGATGCAGGCCGATCTCGACACCTACCTGGTCGGCTACAACACCCGACGGCCGCACCAGGGTCGCGGCATGAACGGTCGCACGCCGGCCAGGGCATTCAAGGACGGATTGCCGAAAAAGGAGACGCCGACCAAGATGAAGAAGGCAAAAGCCGCTTAATCACCCGGTTCCCCCCCCCGCGTGCGCGCGGATACGGGGCGGTAGTGTCAGGTGAATACCCTATCTGTACAATTGGTTGGCTATTGACGAAGGCACTTTCACCTCAACAATCGAGCCATGAATTCGATCCCCAGTGCTCCCCTCACATAACGCCATCGGTGCCCCACATGAGGTTCGGGGCATGAGTGATGATCTCACCGTCATGGGGATTGCCGCCACGGCGGCGGCAGCGATGGGGCGAGAGCAGATTGTTCTCGCGCATCAGGCGGAGCACCCGCTTGCGGGCAACCCGGATGTCGCGACAGACCCGAAGCCGAGCCCAGACCTTGCGGTAGCCCTCGCCCTCCCGGGGCGATGCCTCCAGGTCGGCTTCGATCGCCACCAGCAGCGCCTGGTCCGAGATCGCGGGCTTCGGTCCCCGACGCTTTGCCGGCGGCTGCTCGGCGTGCTGGCCGGAGGTCACGGCGTAGAACGAGGAGCGGGCCATGCCCCAGGCGGCGCAGACCCGCCGCAGGCCGTAGGCCAGACCCGTGCCGGGCGAGGTGGCGGCACTCATCGCCGCGACCTCCGCCGCCCCAAAGGGCCGAAGGTCTCCGTCTTGGCCTCCAGCAGTTCCACCTGCATGGTCAACTCTCCGATCCGCTTCATGGCGCTATCCAGTTCCGCCTGCACCGGATCGCCCTTGCGTTGCTTGAGCGAGGCGTCGATCCCGCCGATCGCTTTCTCACGCCACTGCTCGAGCCGGAAGATCTCTACGCCCAACTGGCGCGACAGAAGTTGCACCGGCTCGTCACGCAAAAGCCGCAGAACGACCTCACGCTTGCGCGCCACCGTCCATCGCTGGCCAAGTCCCAGCGGGCCTGCCGGCAAAGCCTGTCCTGGGGAAAACGTGGACGAGCCAAGCTCGCCCGCATTTACCAGGCCCATCAACAGCAACTTTCTTCTCAAAATTATCGGTCATGTTCCGGTCCTCCTTGGACACTTCGATTAAGCCAATTCTGTGTCCAAGGAAATCGGGTCCGACTCACTTTCACCTCAACAATCGAGCCATGAATTCGATCCCCAGTGCTCCCCTCACATAACATTTGCGCATCAGCGTATCGTTCTTGTTCCCAACAGAATTGTTGTTGTCATGGACTAATATCAAATTCCGCCCTACCCCTCTCCCCCACATTCCTATCCACCAGATCCTGCACCGTGTTGGTGTCGTCGATTAGGTCGAGGCCGTATTGGGTGAAGGTACGAGTTGTGTAGACACTCCGCGAAAGCAGCGGATTGGTGTAGATCTGTGTGAAGGCGTCAAAGGCGACCATGGCGTAAATCAGGTCGCCGAAGAGTGGGCCTTTCGCGTGCTTCTGCGCGAACAGGCCGATAATGAACTCGACCTTGTTGATGTCGCCGTACATAGCTTTCAATTTGTCGCGCAGGGCCGTGTCCTCGGTAAGCTGCTCAAACGAGGTCAGGGCATCGAGGCGAAACTGTTTGCGGTATTCGTTGTAGGAACGAAGGCGGAAATCGCGGCCCATCTTGATCGTCTGGTACTCAGCCCCAAGCAAGAAATCAGGCACGTTTTGAAGGGAAATCCGCCCGGCATGCTGGCGCGACGACGCATCGAAGATTGCCGCCAGCCCCGCCTGCTCCAGTAAGGCGTTGTTAACCCGGTACTCGGTGTGATCGTAGGTACGGCCGCCGATCGTAATGTCGTCGGGAACCAGGCCGTGCCAGCGATAGAGGAGGTCGAATTCCAGCGCGATCCATGGTGTTCGATACCATTCCTCTTTTTTCGCGAACGTGGGATCGAAGACGAACAGGTCGGTACCGGCGATGTGGTTGATGTAATCCTGCACCACCAGTTTCATCAGGATAACATTGTTGATCATGCGCGCCGTCTGGAAAAGACGTTCGTCATCCCAGTTCGGGTTCCGGGCGGACAATTCACCGCAGATCCTGTTGTGTTCGCGCATGAACGCGGTACTGATAGCAACATATCCGACAGATGAATTGCCCCGTTCCAGACCCGTCGCATAGAGCTTGTGCTTGCGCTCCTCGGGCCAGTCACCGAAGACTGAATGCATGATCTCCGGCGCCGCATAGGGGAGTTTTTCGTAGTCCTTCTTCACCTTCCACTTACCGTCGGAACCGACTTCGCCCAGGTATTCGAGATACTCCTCGCCTTCGATCATCTGGCTTGCAAGTTTTCCGCCCTTTTCCTTTGATCGCAGCAGCCGGGCCGTCGTTTCCTTCAGTCCGTAAATCTGGCAAAGATCAATGTTGTGATTTGAGGTTTTTTTCCGGCGATCCAATGGGTCGATGCGCAATATGCTGCCCGTGAACCATTGCGCGAAGAACATGAACAGGATGGATGACCGCCCCTCCTTGATGGCGCCTTGGCGCGCAAACAATGCGGTCGCATCGCCGACCGTATGATTGGCGGGATTATCGTTGTAAGGCGCATCTTCTGGCAGCCCGTCGACATAGCTCTGTTCCGCAGGCGGCAGATGGCGCGACGAATACAGCCGATCGGTCAGCATCGGCCATGTCGTGTATTCACCGACCGGCCCTTGCTGATCCAGTTCCCTCGGTTTTTCGACGTGCGACCACAGGCTGAATGCGCGAGGTCGCGGGGTCGTCTTCCCGCACACACGATTCGTCGCGACCCGGTTCACCAATCCGCCAGCAAATGGAACCCTCCTGACGGCCTGGAGCATGGAATCAACGACACTCATGGCAATATCCCCCCGGTTCAGTTGAGCGTATCGCAAATTTTACACGGATATTTGAATAATCTTCCAGAAAAAATTATCATAATTGGCCATCTATTCCCCGGCTTACCGCTTTCCCGAGTATAATCGCCAGATCTGGGATCGTCGAGAACTGCGATGTGTGTTGATAACGCTGAATTTGAGGATTGACCAATACTTCTCAGATGACCGTCAAATGTTTAGTGAGCAAGAAAATAAGATCACAATATAATGACAATCAGGTCTCGATTATTGAATTACATACGTTTCCTGCAATTCCCGTGACGACGAGAGGGGTACTTATGTCTCTTACCAAGCGTCATGGCCAATGGGGAGAACCGCCATCGCCTCGGCTAGTGTTGCGATTCTAACATTTGGTTCCTGAGCCCGGGGGTGAAGGTCGCAGTTTGCGTAGCGTCCCTATCCGGTTAAAACAGGATCGGCCTAAATGTTCTTGTTATGTTCACGTAGAGGATGTAGGCTGATCGCATTGTCTCGGGCTTTTGGAGGGCGGTGCGATGGGCAGGATGTTGGCGTTTCAAGAACGGCACGGATCGGAAGCGGCCTGCATCGAGGCGCTGGCCCGGCTGCGCTGGCCGCAGGGCTATGTCTGTGCCCGCTGCGGCGAACGGCGGAGCTACCGAATGACGGCGCGGCCCAGGATCTTCGAATGCGCCCGTTGCGGTCATCAGGAATCGGTGACGGCGGGGACGATCTTCCACCGCACCCGCACGCCGCTCCGCAAATGGTTCCTGGCGGCGTGGTGGATGGCGCGCGACAAGCGTGGGGTCTCGGCCCTTTTGCTGTCCCGCGAGTTGGATCTGCGCTACGAGACAGCGTGGCTGATGGCTCATAAGCTGCGTCATGCCCTGACGGAGCGCTCGGAATTTCCGCTCGAGGGCTTGGTCGAGGTCGACGAGAGTTATTATGGCGGGCGCGGCAAGCCGGAGAGCCGGGGCCGGGGCCTTTCCAACCCGAACAAGAGCCTGTTGGTGATGGCCGTCGAGAAGCGGCCGGTCGGGCCGGGCAAGGGCATCAAGGGAAGCGGCTTCGTCGCCGGCCGGGCGCGGCTCGCCATCCTCCCGGCGGCCACCGCCCGCGAGCTGGGCGGCTTCGTGCGCGCCTCGGTCAGGCCCGGAAGCCGCCTCGCCAGCGACGCCTTCAAGGGGTACGCCGGACTCCGCGACACCTATCGCCACCACCCCGTCGTGCAAGGCGAAGGCAAGAATGCCGAGCGCTTGATGCCGGTCGTCCATGTCCTGTTTTCCAACGTGAAGACCTGGCTCAACGGCACCTATCGCGGTGTCGGCGCCAAGCACCTGCCGCGCTATGCCCGGGAATGGAGCTACCGCTTCAACCGCCGCACACGCATCACCGATCTGGCCGACTTCGTCCTCCGCCGCGCCATGGACCAACCCACCATCACCTACAAGGAGCTGGTCGACAGTCTTCAACCGCAGGGTGCGCTACCTGCTTTAACCGGATAGGGACGTTGCGTAGATTTAATCCCGCCTTATTCACCCAAGGGGCCTGAAATGACTGGCGCGCGGCGGATTTTGACGTAAAATCAATGTGCTAGAAGGATTCACAACAAACCTCCGCCGTGCGCCATGGGTGAAACGCTATCTCTGTTCGGTTCCTCGTTCAACAAGTCCCTTCGCATCGAATCCCGACCCGAGCGGCTGACCGGGGAACCGGGGGCCGTGCTCTTGCGCGAGATCATGGAGCGCACCCGGATCATCGAGTGGCTGACCGAGCGGTTGCACGATCCGCGCAAGGCCGATCGTGTCACCTATCCCCTGGCCGATCTGCTGCGCACGGTTCTGCTTCTCTTTGGCCAGGGTTGGCACGACCAAGACGACGCCGACGCGCTCCGCCATGATGCGGGCCTACGCCTGGCTGCAAGCGGTTCACGGGGTGTCACGCCGTTGTCCACCGAGGCGCACCTGGCCTCGCAACCCACGCTGTCGCGTCTGATCGCGCTTCTGAGCACGCCGGAGGCCCGCACTGTGCTCCATGAGGCGATCACCGAGCTCGCGGGGCGGCGGTTCCGGGGCCTGCGCGGCGGTCACCGGCAGCGATATCTGACCATCGACGTGGACAGCCTGCCGATCGAGGTCCACGGCCATCAACCCGGCTCGGCCTGGAACGGCCATTACCATCAGCGCATGTACCACCCTTTGGTGGCCAGCATCGCCGAAACCGGCGACCTTCTGGACGCTCGTTTACGGGAGGGCAACGCCCACACCGCCGAGGGGGCGCCGGACTTCATCCTTGATCTCGTGGACCGAGCCGAAGAGACGCTGTGCCAAGTCGCTCTGGTGCGCATCGACGCTGGGTTCCCCAGCGATCCCCTGCTGTCGGGCCTGGAGCGTCGCGGGACGCCCTATGTTGCCCGATTGCGGACCAACAAGGTCCTGGACCGCATGGCTCAGCCCTGTCTTGGACGGCCGCCGGGACGGCCTCCGGCAGAGCCGCGGACGTGGTTCCACGAGATGACCTGCCGGGCGAAGTCGTGGTCGAAAGAGCGCCGAGTGGTCCTGGTGGTGTTGGAACGGCCAGACCAATTTCTGGTTGATCACTTCTGGCTGATCACCAGCCTTGATGCCGGGGCCGTGCCGGCGGCCGATCTCCTGGATCACTACCGCCAGCGCGGCCGTGCCGAGGCCCACATGGGCGAACTCATGGACGTGATGGACCCGGCGCTGTCGTCCGCGTCGCGAAGGAAGCGTCATTACCGGGGGCGCTGCCTGCCGGAGCGCGAGAGCACGGTCGATGCCTTCGCTCACAACGAGGTCGTCCTGTTGCTCAACATCCTGGCCTATGAACTGGTTCATGCCGGGCGGTGCCTGATGGAGACTGCGACCGGCGAGGGGTGGAGCCTTCGCCGGTTCCGCGAGCGCGTTCTGCGCGCCGCCGCCCGGGTCGTCGTTTCCGGCCGACGCATCACCATGGTCATCGGGGAAACATTCGCCCGCTTCTGGCAACGGCTCTGGCCGCGCTTGGAACGCTTGCGATACGCCGACCCGTAACCCCGTCCAAGTCGGCCAGCTAGACTTCAAGCCACCGCCGGATCGCCGGTGGCGGTCCCGCTCGCCTCCACGGCGGCTTCTTCACGCCTTTCATGCCTCAAGTGGCTATCGCACAGCTGGGGAAGCACCCGTGACTCGCCAGCCGCGAATGACCCTGCAACGAGACTCGCATCACATGCAGAAAAGTCTACGGCAAGGGGGTTGGTGAATAAGCCGGGTTAATGGGAACGAAATGTCTCGATCGGAACACTAGGGCACTTGCGTCCTCGGCACTGGGTAACTCCGCGATGAGGCCGAGCAGCCGGTCGGTCTGGCTGTCGTCCCGCACGGGGGCGACCAGGCGGCGGAAGCGGGCGACCAGGTCGGCTTCGGAGAACGGCGCTTCGGGGCTACCGCGGACCACGTCGTTGAAGCGTTCCAGGCGGCGGCCGTCGGCGAGCGTCAGGGTGATGCCGGCGCCGTAGCGGGCGGGGAAGGCCGCTTCCAGGTCTCCGTCGTCGGGGTCGACGGTGATGGCGGCGGCCAGTCGGGCGACCTCCGGGTCCTGCTGGCGGCGGTCGACGAACAGGTCAGCGATTTCCATGCCGCCGCTGGCGATGGCCAGGATGTACTGGGCCGAGTGGCTGCGCAGCGGGTTGTTGTCGACGCAGTGGACGCCGGAGCGGGCGAAACGGAGGGCGAGGCCCTTAACGTCCGCCGCCCCGATGCCCGCTTCCGCCATCAGTTCCAGCAGCGCGTCGAGAGCCGGCTGCAGGAAAGCGACGCAGGGATAGGGCTTGATCTTCAGGCCGAGGACGCCGTCGAAATCCTGTCCCAGGCCGGCCACCAGGCGCTCCGGCTCGGGCGCGTTACTGAAGGCATGGAACACCGTATGGCCGCGGTCGAAGACGGCCGATGGCCCGCCGAATCCCCGCGCCGCCAGCAAGGCGGCGGTTACCCCATTGCGCGCCGCCGCGCCGCACTGGAAGGCCCGGCTGTTCTCCGTCGGGTCGGTCTCCCAGGCCATCAGGCCCGACGCCTGGCACGCGGCCAGGCCCATCGCGCGGCTCACCGTTTCCGCCCCCAGGCCGAGCACCGACGCCGCGGCCGCCGCGGCGCCGAAGGACCCGCAGACGGACGACGGATGGAACCCGAGGGCGTACTGGGCGGCGGGCCCCAGGGCCCAGGACACCCGGCACTCGGTCTCCACCCCCACCGCGACGGCGGCGAGCACCCGGGCGCCGGAGGCCCCGGTCCGCTCCCCCATGGCGATGGCGGCGGGTAGGGTCGTCGCCAGGCAGTGCTGCAGGGCGGCCGAGGTCGACGGCTCCAGGTCGGCGGCATAGGCCAGGGTCCCGTTGACCATGGTGGCGGTAACCGCCGAGGCCTTCGCGCCGCCGCCGACCACTGTGCATTCGGGGCACCCGGCCTGACGGCCGGCGAAGCCGAGCGCCAGCCGGCCGGTGGGGATGTCCGGGTGAGTGGCGGCGAGCATGGCGGCCACCGTATCGCGGACCGCCACCAGGGTTCGGGCACGCACGGCCGCGGGCAGGTCGGCCTCGGAGGTGTCGGCGATGAACCGGGCGATGGCGTCGGTGCGGGGCGCGTCGTCGGGCGCGGTCATGGCATCCTCACGGCCGGGCGGGCGTGGACGATTGGCTCAGCATAGACCAAACGGCCGGCCGGCGACCGAGGCTCCCTTGAATGCTCCCTATCAAGGGAGATAATGCGCCGGCACCCCGGGATGGACATAGGAGGAGGCGGCGATGAAGTACCTGCACACCATGGTTCGGGTGACGAACCTGGAGGAGTCTCTCGAATTCTATTGCAACAAGCTGGGCCTCGAGGAATTGCGCCGCCGCGATAGCGAGCAGGGGCGGTTCACCCTGGTGTTCCTGGCCGCGCCCGGCGACGGGGACGCCCAGGTGGAACTCACCCACAACTGGGATCCCGATCCCGAGGCGTTGGGCGGCGCCCGCAACTTCGGACACCTGGCCTATCGGGTGAAAGACATCTACGCGCTGTGCCAGAAGCTCATGGACGGCGGCGTCCCCATCAACCGGCCGCCCCGGGACGGCCACATGGCCTTCGTGCGCTCACCGGACAATATCTCCATCGAACTCCTGCAAGAGGGCGAAGCCCTGCCGCCCCAGGAACCCTGGGCAACCATGAAGAACACCGGTGAGTGGTAAACAGCCCGGTGACCGAGACGATCGGGGTCGGCGAACTGGTCGCCCGCTTTCTGGAGCGGGTGGGTCCGAACACCCTGTTCGGGGTGATCTCGATCCACAACATGCCGATCCTGGACGCGGTAAGCCGGCGCAACCGGCTACGGTTCGTGCCCTGCCGGGGCGAGGCGGGGGCGGCCAGCATGGCCGACGCCTTCGCCCGGGTCTCGGGCGGCCTGGGCGGGCTGATCACATCCACCGGGCCGGGCTGCGCCAACGCGGCGGGCGGACTTCTGGAAGCCCGGATCGCCGGCAGCCCCGTCCTTCACCTCACCGGGCAGACGGCGCGCCACGATGGGGATCGGGGCCGGGGCGCGGTGCACGATGTGCCCGACCAGCCCGGCTTGCTGCGCTCCGTTTCCAAGGCGGTCTACCGGGCGCGATCGCCGGCGACGGTGCTGGGCACCATCGTCCGCGCCGCCGCCGAAGCCCTGACGCCGCCCATGGGCCCGGTGAGCGTGGAACTCCCCATCGACGTCCAGCGGGGCCGGGTGCCGGTACCGGCCGGGCTCGAATCCCTCACCCTGCCGCTGCCGACGCCCCTGCCCCCCGACCCGGCCGCCCTCGATGGGTTCGTCGAACGGATCGCGATGGCGCGGCGGCCGCTTTTATGGCTCGGCAACGGCGCCCGTCATGCCGGCGGGGCGGCCGCCCGGCTCGCCGCCATGGGCTTTGGCATCGTCACCAGCATGGCCGGCCGCGGGGTTGTGCCCGAGGACCATCCCATGAGCCTGGGCGCCTTCACCGGCACGCCGGAAGTCTTGGCGTTTTACAGGACCGTGGACCTGATGGTGATCGCCGGCTCGCGGCTGCGCGGTCACGAGACCCTGGACGAGACTCTGCCGCTACCGGAACCGCGGCTGCAAATCGATGTGGACCCGGCCGCCGACAACCGCACCTACGGGAACGCGCAATTCCTTTGCGCCGATAGCGCCCTGGCCCTGTCGGGCATCGCCGACGGGCTGGAGGGTCGGTTCCTTCCCGACCCAGACTTTGCCGGAGACCTGGCCCGGGTGGGACTGGAGACCCGGAACAATTACCGCGACCTGCTCGGCCCCTATGGGGTTTTGTGCGACGCCTTGCGGGCGGCCATGCCCCGGGACGCGGTGTGGGCCCGGGACATCACGCTCTGCAACAGCTCCTGGGGGAACCGGCTGTTGTCGGTTTACGGACCCCGGGACAGCGTCTATTCCATCGACGCGGGCGTCGGCATGGGCTTGGCCTTCGGCATCGGCGCCAACTTGGCCGCAACCGGCCGCAAGGTCGTCACCCTGTGCGGCGACGGCGGCTTCATCATGAATCTAGGCGAGCTTTGGACCGCGGCCCAGGAACGGGTGGACAACGTGTTTCTGGTCATGAACGACGGCGGCTATGGGGTGATGCGCAACATCGCCGACGCCCACTACGGCGGCCATCGGTTCTACGACCGGCTTGACATGCCCGGCTACGAAGCGCTGGCACGGTCGGCGGACATGCCCTATTGGCGCCTGGAATCCGCCGAGGATACGGCCGCGGTCATGGGCGCGGCGCTGGCCGTCGACGGACCGGCCCTGGTGGAGGCGGACATGGCCGCCATCGGCCCCTTCCCCGCTTCCTTCTCCGGCCCGCCGCCGCCGAAGACCGATGACAGCCTCTAGCCCCAATTATTCATGACGGCCATCGGATTTCAGCGGGACGAGCGGTAGCGACCGGGTTGACGGCGATTTTTGAGACGGATTGTCGGAGAGGTTGGAGGTTGTTGTTCGGGGCTCGTCCGGCGGCACCTGCCGCTTGGTTCAGGGCCCTTGGGCGGTGATGCGCCCGGCGATGGCGATCATGGCCGGCTGATAGGGATAGGCCGAAGGCAGGGCGATCCTGAGGCGCGACTTGAGCTCCTCGACGCGGACGGCGATTTTGAGAAACGCCCGGCGCAGGGTTTCGAAGGTGGCCGTTCGCCACAGCGATTTCCGAGGCGCCGCTTGGCGAAGCTGATGCAGCAGCCAGTAGGCGCCGGTATGCAGGAAGAGGCGGAACTGGTTGGCCTCCCAACGGTGGCACGACGTGCGGTCGGACTTGGTGTAGAGCTTGTGGTCCTTGATCATGTTTTCCATCCGCCCGCGGGCGCAGTAGACCTTCTCGTAGAGCGCCTTGGCGCGGCCGCTCAGGTTGGTGACGACGAAGCGGACGTCACAGCCCTTGGCGGTAGCTTCCACGCGGGCGATGACCGAGCGTTGCCGTGACCAGCTTTTGGCCTGGTAGCCGGTGTGGAAGAAGCGGCGCACCTTATCCTTTCCCTGCCCCGCCCGGCGCACGGCGGCGTCCTCGCACCACGGCTGGCCGATCCTGTTCAGCCGGGCGTTGCCGGAAAGCCCGAAGATGTAGCCGCAGCCCTGACGTTCGAGGAATTCCATGGCCTCCGGCGTGGCGTAGTGGCCATCGCCCCGCACGGTGATCTCGACCCGTGGCCAGTTGCGGCGGATGCGGCCGATGACGTGTCTCAGGATCCGCGCCGCCTCGTCGCCGGAGGGCCGCTTGCCGGGACGCAGCAGTGACATCACCGGCTTGCCGGTGGCCGCCTCGAAGATATGGATGGGTTGGAAGCAATAGTCGTCGTAATGGGCGTTGAACAGCGCCAGCTGCTGGCCGCCGTGAACGGCATCGTCGGTGTCGTCGATATCGAGAACGATGCGCGCCGGAACGCGCTTGAAGCTGGCGCAAAACAGATCGATCATCGACAGCCCCATGCGCCCGAGCGCGCGCCATGACGGCGCGTTCTCGAGGCGCGACAGGGTCGGTTGGCTCATCAGGTCGTCGCCGCTCTCGGACAAACGGCCACAGGCCAGCTTGAACGCCGGATCGAAACGCAGAACGTCGAGGTCGTCGCAATCCTCATACCCGCAGGCAATAGCGAACAGGCGCGCCCGGATCATGTCTACGTAAGCGTGGGTCGTGCTCGCCGGGTCGCGCACGTCGGTGACGCAGGAAGCGAGCACGTCGGCGATGCCGAGCCGCCTGTCGATCTCGCCCAACAACAACACCCCGCCGTCCGACGACAGCCGTCCGCCGTCGAAGCGGGCGCAAAGCGGCTTGCCTCCAACGGGTGACAAACCAGGGAGATAGGGGGTAATCTCGTTCATGGTGAGCCGTGGGTTGTTCTGTTGCCATGTGATCTTGTCTTGACACCAAAATCATACGGCATTTCAACAGGTTAATCTACGCTCACCAGCATTTTCAATCAGCGCCGTGAATAATTCGGGCTAGGAGGGGGCGTCAGCCGAAGAAAATTGAACCACAGAGGCACCGAGACACAGAGAAGTATTGAAATTTATAGATACGTCTATTCTTAAACTTCTCTGTGTCTCTGTGCCTCTGTGGTTAATCTTATCTTCAGGTCACAAGGTCCGGGCGATGCGCTCCAGGCCTTCCCGTGTCGTTTCGGCGTCGTGGACCAGGGCGATGCGAACGAATGGCCGGCCCGGATTGACGCCGGTGACGTCCTTGTTGGCGACGTAGGCGCCAGGCAGGACCTTGACCGCGGCTTCCCGCCACAGGACCCGGGTCGCTTCCTCGCCGTCGCCCACGTCGAGCCACAGGAAGAAGCCGCCCTGGGGCCGTACGTAGCCGGGCCGCTGGCCGAGCACCAAATCGGCGATGCGCATTTTTTCCCGGTAGCGTTCCCGGTTGGCGGCGGCGTAGTCGTCATCGTCCCACAGGGCCGCCGCCGCCTGGTCCAGGGGTACCGGCGTGGCGGTGGACCCGTAGTTGCGCAGACGCTTGAAGGTGCCCAGAAAGGTGGCGTCGCCGGCGGCGAAGCCGGAGCGCACGCCGGGCGCGCTGCTGCGCTTGGACAGGGAGTTGAACACCACCACGTTGTCGAACCCGTCGCCCATGGCGTGGCAGGCTTCCAGCCCGCCGGGCGGCGGGGCGTCGGCGTAGATCTCCGAATAGCACTCATCGACGATCAGCACGATGTCCCGTTGGCGGGCCAGGCGGATCAGGGCCGTCAGATAGTCCAGGGACGCGATGGCGCCCTGGGGATTGGCGGGCGAACTCAGATAGATCATCGCCGCCCGGTCCAGAATCGATTCGTCCACGGCCGCGAAATCGGGCAGGAAACCCGTGCTGCGATCCGCCGTCACGTAGATGGGCTCCGCGCCCGCCGCCACCGCCGCCCCGGCGTAGGCATGGTAGTAGGGATTGGCCACCAGGACCGCCGGCTGGGCGCCGTTGCGGGCGCTCGGCACGGCGGCGAGGGCGATCATGAACAGGCCCTCGCGGGTACCGTTGACCGGCACCACGTGGCGGGCGGGATCGATCGCCGCCTCGGGCAGGCCATAGCGGCGGCGGAGGAACCCGGCGATGGCGTCGCGCAAGCGTGGCGTGCCGAAGGTGGACGGATAGTCGCCGTAGGCTGCTTCATGCTCGGCGGCGACCTTTCCGATATAGGGCGGTGGGCGGTGGGTCGGTGCCCCGAAATGCATGGCGATGGGCGTCAACTCCGCCGGCGGCTGGATGCCGTCGAGCAGCGCCGGCAACGCCTCGACAAATGGCGTCGGTGGCAGCAGGGCAAGGCGATCGTTCTTCATGGGGGCGGTCTCCAGACGACTAGAATTTGGAATCCGTGGGCTCCCCGAACAACTGTTCGGCGGCCAGGGCGGCCTGCACCCGGTTGGTGACGTTGAGAGCCTTGAGCACGGCCGCCAAGTGCAGCTTCACGGTCCCCTCCGCCAAATCCAGTTCCCGGGCAATCGCCTTGTTGGACAGGCCCTTTTTCAGCAGCTTCAACACATCGCGCTGACGCGGGGTCAAATAGACAAGGGGCTCCGCGATCATGTCGGAGGCCGTCGCGGGTGGCACGTCTTCCAGAATCGTCGGCGGCAGATAGACGCCGCCGGACAGGACCAGACCGAGGGCGCCGCGCAACACCTGTGTGTCCAGGGTCTTGGGTATGTAGCCGCTGGCGCCAGCGGCGATGGCCCGGGTTACGTAGTCCCGGCGATCGTGGCCCGAGATGACGACCAACGGTATCGAACCGAGCTTCTGGCTGAGCGCCGAAACCCCCTCGAACGGAGCTGCTCCGGGCATGGAAAGGTCGACCAGGACCAGGGTCAGATCGGGGTTTCGATCGACGGCCTCGAGCGCAGCCGGGTAGCTGTCGGCCTCGACGACCTGGATCGAGTCGGCCATATGCCGCAAGACTTCAACCAGGCCGTCGCGGAATATCGCGTGATCGTCGGCAATCAAAACCTTCATGGCCGGCCGGGCTGATTTCGGTGGCGGCGCCCCGTCCCCGAATTCCCAGGGGATGAAGGCGCGACGACTTATATCATAGGGCATAGACCCTGTGGCCACATTGCGACCACTCCCGCGGATCGCGAACTCCGGCCCTGACTCCCATCCCGGCACAACGAACTAATGTTCCGATCGAGACATTTCGTTCCCATTAAATCTACGCAAACTGCGACCTTCACCCCCGGGCTCAGGAACCAAATGTTAGAATCGCAACACTAGGACATGTGGACGAAGGGTCGACGCATGCCGCGATGGGTATGGTTTGTGCGGGGAATGTGGACAGGGACCCGACACGGCTTTCCTGCGCGCATCGGCGCGATAACATCGGATGGCGGCCCCGCTTTGAAAACCCCTTCCCCGCTCTTTTCGCTGTCAATTCGCCCAAGATCAACGCCACCGTGGCGAGCCGTGGCTTGTCGCCACCCCACCCGACCTGCCCAAGGCAACTCCCGCGGCCGGCACGTACCGGCGCGGCGAACAGGTCGTGGGTGGTTCATCCTGAACGCCTCATCCGGAGAATCCTCATGCTGAAAAAGAGCTCCGTATCCGCACGCGCCTTCGCCCAGATGGTCGAAGACATGCCGATCAACGTCATAACGTGCGATCTGCGCGATTTCCGCATCGATTACATGAACTCGTCCAGCCGCAGGACCTTGGCTCAATTGGAACATCTGCTGCCCCGTTCCGCCGATGAAATGCTGGGCCAATGCATCGATATCTTCCACAAGAACCCGGCCCACCAGCGGCGCATGCTGGCCGACCCCAAGAACCTGCGGCACAACACCCACATCAAATTGGGCGACGAGATCCTGGATCTCCTGGTCACCGCCATTACCGATGACCGTGGCAAGTATATCGCCCCCATGCTGACCTGGAGCGTGGTGACCCAGAAGGTGAAGGCGGAATCGGACTCCGAGCGCCTTAACCAGATGGTGGAGAACATTACCATCAACGTCATGCTGATGGACCCGCAGGACTTCACCATTACCTATGTCAACGAAACTTCGAAGGCGACCTTGCGGCCGCTGCAGAATCTCCTGGCCTGCCCGGTGGACAGCCTGGTCGGACAGTGCGTCGACATTTTCCACAAGAACCCGTCGCACCAGCGGCGCATCCTCGCCGATCCGAATAACCTGCCCTACAACGCCCGCATTGGGCTTGGCGACCAGCACCTGGAGTTGCGGGCTTCGGCGGTAAAGGACGAGAACGACACCTACATCGCAGCGATGCTGACCTGGTCGGTGATTACCGCTCAGGTGCGCCTGGCCGACGATTTCGAAACCAACATCAAGGGCGTGGTGGAATCGGTCTCGGCGGCATCGACGGAGATGCAGTCGACCGCCGAATCCCTGGCCGCCACCTCGGAGGAGACCAACAGCCAGTCCACCGCCGTCGCCGGCGCATCGGAAGAGCTGTCCAGTTCCATCGGCGATATCTCGCGTCAAGTGACCCGCTCGGCCCAGATCGCCGGCGAGGCGGTGGATGAGGCGGAGCGATCGAACCAGATGGTCCAGGGGCTGGCCGACGCCGCGCAGCGCATTGGCGACGTGGTCAACTTGATCAACGATATCGCCAGCCAGACCAACCTGCTGGCGTTGAACGCCACCATCGAGGCGGCCCGGGCCGGCGAGGCCGGCAAGGGCTTCGCCGTCGTCGCCGCCGAGGTGAAGAACCTGGCCAACCAGACAGCGAAGGCCACCGACGAGATCGCCGCCCAAGTGACTTCCATCCAGAGCGCAACCCAAGACGCTGTCGGCGCCATCCAGGGCATCGGTACAACGATCAAGGAGATCAGCGAGATTTCGACCTCGATCTCGTCGGCGGTCGAGGAGCAGAGCGCCGCCACCCAGGAGGTAAGCGCCAACATTACCGGCGTTACCACGGCATCCGCCGAAAGCGGACAATCGGCCAACCAGGTCCTCGAAGCGGCGGGCGAGCTTTCCCGGCAATCCGAACATCTGGCGGACCAGGTGGACGGCTTCCTCGTCGAAGTCCGCAAGCTGTAGTTTCAAGCCACCGATACGGGCCGACTCCTCCACGCCCCCCCCCCCGGGGGTGTGGAGGAGACATCTCAGGTCGCAGATTAGGGAGCCAGACCACGAGGCCGCGGGCACCACGGCCCATACGCCGTGGCGCTGGTTCACGGATTCCCCCGGTCGCGGACCGGGCGGGTACATCCAGTGGCACCGTGGCCGCGGTTCGATGGGGAATTGGACCCTCGGCACCGACTGCCAGGCGATTTCGCCACAATTGGGCGCGAATTTTGCGGTCGTTCCTCGCCACTAGACCCCATGTCCGACTGGGATGTGGGTGACCCGTCTCACATTATGCGGGTGTCGAGGGTTGCACCGGATGGTCCGGTGTCTTGCCTCATGCATAGGAGACGGGTCATGGAACAGGTTATCACGTACGTGGGTCTGGACGTTCACAAGAAGAGCATTTCGGTCGCCATTGCCGATGGCGGCTTGCGCCGGGAGGCGCGCTATTTCGGCACCATCGCGAACCAACCGGCGGCGTTGCGGAAGTTGGCGCACAGGCTGGGGCGCGAGGGACGCGCGCTGCGCTTCTGCTACGAGGCCGGGCCGTGCGGTTACGGGGTCTATCGGACGCTAACATCGCTCGGCCACGACTGCGTGGTGGTGGCGCCGTCGCTGATCCCGCGGCGTCCTGGCGATCGGATCAAGACCGACCGCCGCGATGCCTTGGGCTTGGCCAAGCTGGACCGCGCCGGCGAGCTGACGCCGGTGTGGGTTCCCGAGCCCGAGCACGAGGCCCTGCGCGATCTGGTGCGGGCCCGCGCGGCGGCGGTCAAGGCCCTGCGCCGGGCGCGTCAGCAGTTGAGCGGCTTCCTGCTACGCCACGCCCGCACGCGAGACGGCAACAACTGGACCCTGGCCCACCGGCGCTGGCTGGCGAGCCTGCGTTTCGAGCAGCCGGCCCAGCAGATCGTCCTGGAGGACTATATCCAGGCCATCGAGGATGCCCAGGCGCGGCGCGACCGCCTGACGGCCGAGATCGAAGCATTGGTCCCCCGTTGGTCCCTGGCTGCCGTCGCCCAGGCCCTTCAGGCCATGCGCGGCGTGGCGCTGATCACCGCCGTCACCCTGTTGGCCGAGATCGGCGACCTGACCCGTTTCGACAGCCCGCGTCAGCTCATGGCGCACCTCGGTCTGGTGCCCTCGGAGCATTCCAGCGCCGCTCACATCCGGCGCGGCGCCATCACCAAGGCCGGCAACGCCGAGGCGCGCCGCGTCATGATCGAGGCCGCCTGGTGCTACCGCCTGCCGGCGCGGGTCAGCCGCTGCCTCCTGGAGCGCCTCCAGGGCCAACCCAAGGCGGTCCGCGACATCGCCTGGAAGGCCCAGACCCGCCTCTGCGCCCGCTACCGCCGCATGGGCGCCCAAGGCAAGGATACCCCCCTGGTCACAACGGCTATCGCCCGCGAGATGCTCGGCTTCGTCTGGGCCATCGCCCGCGAGGTCGCGCCGCGCAAGGCCGGCTGAGAAAAAGCAGGGAAAAATCGTCACCCCACAAGAGGAGGACCGAAGCAGCCTACCAACAGTCCGCCGGCGCCCATGCCTGGGGGCGAGACCACGGTGAGGGGAACCCTCGACTGCTCTACGAGCGGGACTTGTCCCACGCTCGTCATCTAGACCGAGGCAGCCCCACGACGAACCCAGGGTCATGCGGTCCCAACCCGCGCATCAGAGATCGATCAACCGTCGTCAGGACGGTTTCGCCCCCTGCCATGTGCGCTGGCGCTATACGTATCTCGACACCGGCAACACGGTGAGCGGTGATCTTCGTCCGAAACCTTGAATTCGGACATGAGAGAGCAGCATCCGATCGTGGGGAATCGCCTGCGGCGATCCGCCCGGTCGGATAAAGCTGCTCTAACACTTGAAGAATCGAGCAATTTTATCCGACCACACGGAACCGAACCGGTTCCGTGTGGTCGGATACTGCTCTAACCGCCGCCTTCGAAGGCGAACCGCCAGGCATCGCCGAACCCGACGATGCGGCCGACCGCCGGCGTCGGAAAGTGCGCCGGCATGATCAGGACGTCGGTTTCCGCAAAGCGATCCAGAAAGGCGCGCCGGGTGCGGCTCGAACGCACCGCATCGACACAGAAGCAACTGCTCCAGTCCGGTTCCGCGCACTGCACGGCATGGTGCATCAGGTCCCCGCTCATCACCGCCCGGCGGCCCGCCGACGCGATGTGCAGGCAGACATGGCCCGGCGTGTGGCCCGGCGTCGGTTCGATCCAAACGCCGTCCTCGAATGCGTGATCCTGTTCGACGAACTTCGCCTGCCCGGCTTCGATCACCGGGAGAATGCTGTCCTCGTAGTAAGGGTCATCGGTGAAGGCGGGATTTCCGTACTCCTGCTGCCAATACTCCCATTCGCGGCGGGCGAAGAGGTATGTGGCATTGGCAAACGTCGGTATCCAGCGGCCGTCGACAAGTCTCGTGTTCCAGCCGACATGATCGACGTGCAGATGGGTGCACAACACGAAATCCACCTCCTCCGGTCGGACGCCCACCGCCGCGAGACCGTCGAGATAGGGCCAACTGTTCATGTGGTAGCGGGGCTTTTGC
Source organism: Rhodospirillales bacterium (assembly GCA_965247705.1). Taxonomy (GTDB): domain Bacteria; phylum Pseudomonadota; class Alphaproteobacteria; order Rhodospirillales; family CAMCUA01; genus CBDFHV01. Next base: position 87,328 of record CBDFHV010000086.1, read on the forward strand.
GGCCGCGGTTTGTCGTTTCCGCTACAGGTATCGACCAGGATGGTGTGGCGAGGCGTGCGCACAACGAATGTATGGAAGGCCAGAACCAGCAGATCCGTCTCGGGATCGATTAGATCGGGTCCCAGCCAGTGGCGGTGGAGATCGATCGCCGCTGGCGTCGAATCGGGGAACAAGACCGACGGCTCGAAGAGCGGCCGTTCGGACTCGATGACTCGGTCCACCGAAATATCGCCGAAGGTCCATCTGCTCATAAGCCGAGATTTCCCGGATGACCCTAACATTCCGCCGAAGACGGTAGCACTATCGAAAGCTTTGTCAGACCGATTTGATCAGATACGATTCTTCGACGGGCCAACCCCCTCAAGCCGCCAATTCACGCCGGTCCGCCAAGGCTGCCGAGCGGTTCTGCTTGAAAGGCATTGCCAGACTAAATCGGCTCGAGGCGGGTAGCGGCGATCCGTAGGCTCGTTCGATGAAAAATCCGTTCCGCTGTTTTAACAGCTCGCCGGAGGTGATCCGCCTCGCGGTGATGATGTACGTCCGCTACCCGCTTTCGCTGCGCCAGGTCGAGGACCTGCTGTTCGAGCGCGGTATCGACATCTGCCACGAGACGGTGCGTTTCTGGTGGCATCGGTTTGGTCCGCTGTTCGCCGATGAGATCCGGAAGCGGCGCCTTCATCATCAATCGTATGCGCGCTGACGCTGGCATGTGGACGAGGTGTTCGTGCGGATCAACGGCGAGACACACGACCTGTGGCGCGCCGTCGATCATGAGGGCGAAGTGCTCGAGGTTTTTGCCACGAAACGACGGGATCGTAAGGCAGCGCTTAAGTTTATGAAGCGAACAATGAAACGCTACGGCCGGCCCTGGGCGATCGTGACCGAGCGGCTTCGCTCATCCGGCGCAGCGATGAAAGTGATCGTAAATCTGGAGCGTCAGGAGTGTGGGCGATGGCTCCATAACCGGGCCGAAAACTCACACCAACCGTTCCGACGACGAGAGGGCGCGATGGCCAGGTTCATGGACATCAAGACCCGGCAGAAGTTCGCTTCCGCTCACGCCTCCATCCACAACCATTTCAATAATGACCGCCACCTCAACAGCCGCGACATATTCAAACAGAACCGTGCGGCCGCTCTGGCCGAATGGCGTCAGCTCGCAGCCTGAAAACCCTGGCCGCGGGATTTTTGGAGACTGGTTTCCATTACGTCCCTATCCGGTTAAAGCAGGTAGCGCACCCTGCGGTTGAAGACTGTCGACCAGCTCCTTGTAGGTGATGGTGGGTTGGTCCATGGCGCGGCGGAGGACGAAGTCGGCCAGATCGGTGATGCGTGTGCGGCGGTTGAAGCGGTAGCTCCATTCCCGGGCATAGCGCGGCAGGTGCTTGGCGCCGACACCGTGATAGGTGCCGTTGAGCCAGGTCTTCACGTTGGAAAACAGGACATGGACGACCGGCATCAAGCGCTCGGCATTCTTGCCTTCGCCTTGCACGACGGGGTGGTGGCGATAGGTGTCGCGGAGTCCGGCGTACCCCTTGAAGGCGTCGCTGGCGAGGCGGCTTCCGGGCCTGACCGAGGCGCGCACGAAGCCGCCCAGCTCGCGGGCGGTGGCCGCCGGGAGGATGGCGAGCCGCGCCCGGCCGGCGACGAAGCCGCTTCCCTTGATGCCCTTGCCCGGCCCGACCGGCCGCTTCTCGACGGCCATCACCAACAGGCTCTTGTTCGGGTTGGAAAGGCCCCGGCCCCGGCTCTCCGGCTTGCCGCGCCCGCCATAATAACTCTCGTCGACCTCGACCAAGCCCTCGAGCGGAAATTCCGAGCGCTCCGTCAGGGCATGACGCAGCTTATGAGCCATCAGCCACGCTGTCTCGTAGCGCAGATCCAACTCGCGGGACAGCAAAAGGGCCGAGACCCCACGCTTGTCGCGCGCCATCCACCACGCCGCCAGGAACCATTTGCGGAGCGGCGTGCGGGTGCGGTGGAAGATCGTCCCCGCCGTCACCGATTCCTGATGACCGCAACGGGCGCATTCGAAGATCCTGGGCCGCGCCGTCATTCGGTAGCTCCGCCGTTCGCCGCAGCGGGCACAGACATAGCCCTGCGGCCAGCGCAGCCGGGCCAGCGCCTCGATGCAGGCCGCTTCCGATCCGTGCCGTTCTTGAAACGCCAACATCCTGCCCATCGCACCGCCCTCCAAAAGCCCGAGACAATGCGATCAGCCTACATCCTCTACGTGAACATAACAAGAACATTTAGGCCGATCCTGTTTTAACCGGATAGGGACGTTCCATTAAACTGATGGTGTGGACGGCCCCGACCTCCAGCATCGCGATGTGCCACGTTGGTATTGACATGAACCAACCCTGGAAGGAGCCGTCCGTGATGAATGTTACAACCATCGGGATCGATTTGGCCAAGTCGGTGTTCCAGCTTCACGGTGTTGATGCGACGGGCGCGGTTGTCTTTCGTAAGAGGCTTCGCCGGTCGGCCGTGCTGGATTTTTTACGCGGTCTTCCCCGCTGCCTGATCGGCCTGGAAGCCTGCGCGACATCGCACTTTTGGGCCCGCGAGATCGGCGCGTTGGGCCATGAGGTGCGGCTTATCCCGCCGGCCTATGTGAAGCCCTATGTGAAACGGCAGAAGAACGACGCGGCCGATGCGGAAGCCATCTGCGAGGCGGTGACCCGGCCCACCATGCGCTTTGTTCCGGTCAAGAGCGCCGAACGTCAGGGCATCTTGATGCTGCACCGGACGCGCGACCTCTTCATGCGCCAACGCACCATGATGCTCAACGCCGTCCGCGCCCATCTGGCGGAGTTCGGCATTATCACGGCCCAGGGACCGCACAAGATTCTGGCCCTGATCAGGGCGATACAGGTGGGTGAGGTGCAAGGGTTACCACAGATTGCCCTTGCCGTTGTCGAAAGCCTGGCCGCGCAGCTCGACAACCTTGCCGGCGAGATCCGCAATCTCGAACGCCAGCTCATGGTCTGGCACCGCGCGGACGAGATCAGTCAGCGTCTCGAGACGATCCCCGGCGTCGGCATCATCACCGCCACGGCCCTGGCCGCCAGTATTCCAGACCCTGCCGTCTTCAAGACCGGTCGCCAGTTCGCCGCCTTCCTGGGATTGGTTCCGCGCCAGAACTCTTCCGGCGGCAAAGATCGTCTCGGCCGAATATCGAAGATGGGCGATGATTACCTGCGCCGGCTTCTGGTCCTCGGCGCCACCTCGGTGGTGCGCCGCGCCGGCCGCGACACATCGGCGACGGGGGCCTGGGTGCGAGGTCTCCTTGAGCGCAAGCCTTCGAGACTGGTCACCGTGGCCATCGCCAACAAGACCGCCCGCATCGCCTGGGCCGTCCTCGCACGTGGCGGGACATATCGCGCCCCGAGGGCCGCATAAGAGCGCCATCAACTCACAGGGCCATCGTGCCGCCGCTTATCGCTGTAAGGGCAAACGTACGTGATGATGATCAACGGGGCCGCAGCCAGGAAAACCCGGGGTACTGTCAGGGCTCGAAAGCTCGATAGACTGAGTGGGACCCGGCTTGCCGACTTTATCAGTGCCAGCGGTCATCGCATCGCGCAATCAGGCCGCACACATGACCGCATCCCGCATCCATCAATATCACCCAAATTTTCCCTTGCATCGAAGGGGCCGTCCACACATGCGCATAGGGCCGGATGGTTGCGCATAAAGGGCTAATGTCGTTTCGAATTGTTTTCAGTTGGATGGGATAAACCCATCAAAACCTGTTGTTTTCAAAATGCGTGCGCCGAAGTATACGTCGGCGGTGCCCTCCACATCTGACGCCGGGAGGCTCTTGCGCCTTGGCCCCGTTTTGGTTACAGGCTTGGCCTGTGATACGAACACAGGAACAAGTGCCTATTCCGTGCCTAAAAGTCCATGACCATATCGTAATATGTTGAAATATATACATGTCCCCGTAGCTCAGTCGGATAGAGCACCGGATTCCTAATCCGGGGGTTGCAGGTTCGAGTCCTGCCGGGGACGCCAGTCTGAGACCTACGATTGTTCGCCCGCAGCGCCTGCTTTATTCATGCCTTCCCGCCAAGCGGGCCAATTGACCTCTTGCGTTTGCTCAACGACGAGCGCGTCACGGTCTTGCAATCTGTCGAGGAACAGCACCACGTTCGCGCCGGTCCAGCGGGCGCTGGGAACAATCAGTCCCTCCATGTCCAGGAACCGGGCCGCGGCGCCGATTTCCCGGGAGCGGCCTTGGTCGCCCCTTCGAAAATCCGCCGGATCGACACCCAACGGAATCAGCGATTCCACGTCGGGCAAGGCGATTGTCCGCTCAAGGGAAACGCCGAGTTTGTTGATCGTCACGTGGGAGGATGAGAACACCGGCGCCCTGGACAGGTGATGGTAGATCTCGGCCAGGGCGCCGTCGTGTTCGAGACTGGTATAAAGCGCCTCGAAGGCGTTCGGCGGGTGCCATCGGCCGCCGCCGGTGCCGCCCACCAGCGGGTCCCGGCTGGCCCAGGTTACGCGCCAGACGGGTCCGGCGAAGGGTTGCGGCTCGATCCCGTCCAGGGCATCGAGGAGGTCGGGATCGTGAACGCGGTCACTGGGTACATTGTCGCCGGGCACGTTGTCGCGATCACAGGTAGGCCATGTCGCCCAGGCGCTCGACGGCCTCGAGGACCTCTTCGGTGCGCTGATCGTGAATCAGGTCGATCGCCCGCTCGCCGCCCAACAACGCGTTGCGGGCGTTGAGCCAGACGCGGATCTCGTCCGGTGGGTAGAATTCCGACAGCCTGTCCACCACATAGCTGAGATCGGACAGGACCAGTTGCATCCGCGGTTGCGGCGTGTTGGTGCCCGCCGACCATCGGGTGACGGTCGCTTTCGATACTTTGGTGATGTTGGCGACGTCGACGCCCTTGAGACCGCCCCGGTCTCTCAGATCCTCAATCGTCTTTGCAACGACATTGGGCATGTCCGAGTCGGCCCTTCTGCTCCAAGTCGGATCGTTCGGTCGTGATTTGGTCCGCTCCGTTGACATAATTGTTTCGTGATTTGTATTCAAGAAACGTTTTTGCGTCCGTGTTGGCCAAGGCGATCGGAGCCCGAACTTCGTACCGTACGAATGCGGGGAACGTGCGTGAGCCGATTGGTTGGAGTGAACGGCATGAGAACACGGGTCAAGATCTGCTGCATCGCCTCGGAAGACGAAGCGCGGACCGCCGTGGCCGCCGGCGCCTATGCCGTGGGGCTGGTCGGCGACATGCCGTCGGGCCCGGGGGTCATCGACGACGACCTGGCGCGTATGATTGCCGCGTCGGTGCCACCCGGCGTATCGACATTTTTGCTGACCCAGCGGACCCGGGCGACCGAAATCGCGGCCCACGCCGCCCATTGCGGCGCCAGCGCGGTTCAGATCGTCAACCCCATCGACCCGGCGGAGTATCCCCGGCTCGTCGACCTGCTGCCGCCGGCCGTGCGGCGGGTCCAGGTGGTCCACGTGGAAGGCGGAGACGCCCTGAACATGACCGACGCCTACGCACCCTTCGTGCACGGGTTTCTGCTCGATTCGGGCCGGCCTTCCGCGGCGGTGCCGGAGCTGGGCGGGACCGGGCGGGTTCACGACTGGGAGGTCAGCGCCCGGTTCGTCGAAAGGTCGCCGAAGCCGGTCTTCCTCGCCGGCGGCCTGAACGCCGACAACGTGGGAAGGGCCATCGAGAGGGTCCGCCCCTATGGGCTGGACGTGTGTTCGGGCGTCCGTGTCGATGACAGACTGTCGGCGACCAAGCTGGCGCGGTTCATGGCCGCGGTTGGGGTCTCACCGGGGCCATAGATCAAAATTCGACGACGCGGGATCCACGCCGTCACGCGCCGATGGCGGACCGCAGTGTGTTGACGACGGATGCGACGTCGATCGGTTTGGTGAGGTAGCTGTGAAACCCCGCCTTTCTGGCCCGCTTTAGGTCATCCGTCATGGCGCGAGCGGAGACAGCGACGACCGGGATGCCCTGAGTCTGATCGTCCGTCCGCAAAACCTCGGTGGCCTGGATCCCGTTCATTTCGGGGAGGTTGATGTCCATGAGAATGATATCGGGCCGATGCCGCCGAGCCAGTTCGAGGCCGAGCTCGGCACTGCGGGCGCTGATCATGCCCAAGCCGGCAACATTGGTAATCACCTCCTCCATCAGCTTCAGGTTGGCGGGATTGTCTTCCACGTAGAGGACAAGACGCCGATTCTTGTCGCCATTCGCCCGGGCTATGGGGGCGCAGGGCGCCATGAGGCGCCGGACTTTCGTGCTTGCCTTGGCGCGCTGTCCTTCGGCGGCCGGCAACTCGATCCAGAACGTGCTGCCCCGGCCGGCCTCGCTGTCGACGCCGATCCGCCCACCCATCACCTGCACCAGGCGGCGCGTAATGGTGAGGCCAATCCCCGTCCCCTCGATGCCGCTTCTCTCTTGGTCCAGCCGGCTGAAGGGTTCGAAGATCTCGTCCCGCATTTCCGCCGGAATGCCCGGACCGGTATCCGAGACCTCGATCCTGACGTCGTTCCCCCGCGACCGAACGGAAACCGCGACATGGCCGTTGTCCCGATTGTACTTGACGGCGTTGGACAACAGGTTGAGCAGAACCTGCTTCAACCTGGCGCGGTCGGCCCGTACCCACGGCGTCTCGTCGCTTCCCAGTTCCACCTCGAGGCCGATGCCCCGCTGGCTGGATTTCAGTTGGGCCATATCGCAGCATTCGGCGATCAGGGGCCCGAGGGCAACATCTTCGATGGAAACGCTCATCTTGCCGGATTCGATCCGTGACAGATCGAGGACCTGATCGATGAGTTCGAGCAGCATTCTTCCGCTCTCGCAGACCTGCCCGATGTATTGGCGCTGCTTGTCGGGCCGCGGGTTGTCCAGGCCGCTCTCCAGGAGTTGGGCGAACCCGAGGATGGCGTTCATGGGGGTGCGGAGCTCGTGGCTCATGACGGACAGAAAATCGGACTTGGCCCGGTTCGCCACTTCGGCGGCATCATTGGCGGCTGCCAGTTCCCGCGTCCGCTCGTCGACCTTTCGTTCCAATTGGTCGTGGGCGGCGCGGAGTTCCTTGCGGGCGAGTTCCAGGTCGGTGATGTCCAGAACCAGGCCATTCCACAGGATCGATCCGTCTTCCAACGCCCGCGGCCTCGACAGGGCCCGGAAATAGCCGGTCTCGCCGGTCGCCCGACGCAAGCGCCCTTTCCATGAATGGGGGCGAAGATCGTTGCGGGAGGTCTCGATCGACTGGTCCATCCGCGGTCGGTCTCCGGCATGGATCAAGTCGATCATCTTGTCCGGATCGGCGACGATTTCGGCGGCGGAGACACCCAACACGCTCGAGACCGTGGGACTGACGTAGGGAAACGAGGGTGTTCCGTCCCCATCTATCTTAAACTGATCGTCCCTATCCGGTTAAAGCAGGTAGCGCACCCTGCGGTTGAAGACTGTCGACCAGCTCCTTGTAGGTGATGGTGGGTTGGTCCATGGCGCGGCGGAGGACGAAGTCGGCCAGATCGGTGATGCGTGTGCGGCGGTTGAAGCGGTAGCTCCATTCCCGGGCATAGCGCGGCAGGTGCTTGGCGCCGACACCGTGATAGGTGCCGTTGAGCCAGGTCTTCACGTTGGAAAACAGGACATGGACGACCGGCATCAAGCGCTCGGCATTCTTGCCTTCGCCTTGCACGACGGGGTGGTGGCGATAGGTGTCGCGGAGTCCGGCGTACCCCTTGAAGGCGTCGCTGGCGAGGCGGCTTCCGGGCCTGACCGAGGCGCGCACGAAGCCGCCCAGCTCGCGGGCGGTGGCCGCCGGGAGGATGGCGAGCCGCGCCCGGCCGGCGACGAAGCCGCTTCCCTTGATGCCCTTGCCCGGCCCGACCGGCCGCTTCTCGACGGCCATCACCAACAGGCTCTTGTTCGGGTTGGAAAGGCCCCGGCCCCGGCTCTCCGGCTTGCCGCGCCCGCCATAATAACTCTCGTCGACCTCGACCAAGCCCTCGAGCGGAAATTCCGAGCGCTCCGTCAGGGCATGACGCAGCTTATGAGCCATCAGCCACGCTGTCTCGTAGCGCAGATCCAACTCGCGGGACAGCAAAAGGGCCGAGACCCCACGCTTGTCGCGCGCCATCCACCACGCCGCCAGGAACCATTTGCGGAGCGGCGTGCGGGTGCGGTGGAAGATCGTCCCCGCCGTCACCGATTCCTGATGACCGCAACGGGCGCATTCGAAGATCCTGGGCCGCGCCGTCATTCGGTAGCTCCGCCGTTCGCCGCAGCGGGCACAGACATAGCCCTGCGGCCAGCGCAGCCGGGCCAGCGCCTCGATGCAGGCCGCTTCCGATCCGTGCCGTTCTTGAAACGCCAACATCCTGCCCATCGCACCGCCCTCCAAAAGCCCGAGACAATGCGATCAGCCTACATCCTCTACGTGAACATAACAAGAACATTTAGGCCGATCCTGTTTTAACCGGATAGGGACGAAACTGATAGACGATTCCCGGGACGTTCGACGCCATGTCGTGAAAACGTTCCTGACCTTCACGAAGCGTCGCGTTGACGTGTCGCAGGACGCGATGTCGTTCCAGGCGGCCGGACACGAGAAAAACGAGATATACCAGGCCAAGGCTCAAGGCGACCTGGAGCGACAGAACCGACAGCGCCAGGCCCCGCTGGTGGCGCCGCGCTTCCTGAACGACAACGGAATCGAAGGCAACGGCGATCTCGCCGATGATACTGCCGTCGCGGACGATGTGGCGCGACACGACAATGGGCGTGAGTTCGGCGGTGACCGCCCCGTCCCGTCGGAGTTCCAGGAAATCGCCCTGGGCCAGCGACGTCACGCTGATGCCGAGCACATTGGCATTCCGCATGGTCGACTCGACAAGCGGCCGGCCCCATTCCGGCGCCAGATTCCACACCGGCTCAACCATCCCGTTGACGAGAACGCTGGCGATCTGATCGCGCTCCACCTGAAACCCGTGGTCCACCCTCTCGCGGTGGAGTTCAAAGGCGAACCAGGTGGCGTAGATCAGCGGAACGATGAGCGCGCCAGCGATGACGAGAAGCCCCATCGGGCGCCAGATCCGGCCGGCGGACCCGATCCCGATCCGCGGCATGGCCAGCGTCACCGCAGGCCGCAGACTGTCGCCGGCGACGACGAACCGGTTCGCCCCTCGTTCTTCGCCGCCGGGCCGCGGACCAATTCGTTGAATTGAATCCCCAGGTGTTCCACGTAGACGGCATCGATGAATCCGTCCTTCAGCATGTCGGCCAAGTGTTGATCGATGCGGCGCTGCAAAGCCTCACGGCCCTTGTTGAAGGAAGGATAGAGACGATCCAAGGAGTGAGTCGGACTCAAGGGTCGAATGGCCAGTTGGTTCTTTCGCGCGAAGACCAAGGTGCTCGCATAATCGGCGACGATGACGTCCACCCGCTCGAAGGCGAGCTTGCGGATATTCATCGCGTCGTCGGCGGAGAATTCCTTGACCACGTCCCCCTTGTCGAGAATCCGCTCCAGGGACGGGGGATACTTGTAGGCGTGCACGAGACCGATGGTGCAGCCGAGCACGGATGCCGCGTCGAAGCGCTGGATTCCGGCATCCTGTCGAACCCAGAACGTGTTGGTGTAGACGCTGAAGCTGGCCGGGCCTTGCGCGAATTCCGGCCGTTCCATGGCGCCGAGAACGCCGTCCATCTGTCCGCTCCGCACGGATTTCAGGCATCGTGCCCAGGGACGCTCGTGAAAGGTGGCGACCATATTGGCGCGACGGGACGCTTCGCGGATGATGTCAACGGTGATGCCGACAGGCTCGTCGCCGTCAAGACTGGTGTAGGGGGGCCAATCGTTGAAGCAAAAGCGAACCTCCTGGGAGTGCGCGAGCTTGCTCAAAACGAACAAGGCCGTGACCGTAAGACCGATCAGAACGGCCGCCTGCGCGGCATCCCGAAATACCGTCATCGCTTTACACCACCAAGTGCCGCAGCCTCGACCTGGAACCTGATTCTTGTTGCGCGCCCACGTCACGGAATTCGCACCCCGTGTCGCGGCAATACCGGCAGTCATTCACCCCGATCGCGGATTTTTCGGATTCATCTTTTGATGACCGCAATCGTCAGTCTTTCTACTGATTGATGAGCAGGTGATGGTTCCGATTTGCGTCAAACCTAAGAGTCCGTCCGGAAAGTTCATGAAGGATAACAGCACCTGGTGAGTCTTCGCAGCATGAGCCTGATGCTGGCGAGGCGGATGAAGGCGAGAGCGGTTCGGTTGCGGTTCTCATAGTCCTTGGCGAGGCGACGGCAGCGATTGATCCAGGCGATGGTACGCTCGACGACCCAGCGCCTGGGCAGCGGCTCGAAGCCCTTGGCGGTGTCTGAGCGCTTAACGACCTCGATCGTCCATGCGGCGCCGGCCATGGCCTTGCGCAGCTTGTCGCCGCCATAGGCGCCGTCGGCGAAGATCTTCTCGAGGAAGGGAAACAGCCGGCGGGTGTGGCGATCCAAGACCAGAATGGCGCCGTCGCGGTCCTGCACGTCGGCCGCATGGACGACGACATTGAGGATCAGGCCGAGGGTATCGACAAGCAGGTGGCGCTTCTTGCCCTTGACCTTCTTGGCCGCGTCATAGCCCGGGCGATCGATGCGCGCCCCCCTTTTTCCGCGCCTTTCACGCTCTGGCTGTCGATGACACCGGCGCTCGGGCTCGCCGCGCGGCCCTCCAGATCGCGGGTCATCACATAGAGCGCATGGTGAACCCGCTCCAGCGTGCCGTCCCAGTCCCACAGCATCAGATAGTCGTGCACCGTCGACTTGGGGGGCAGGTCCTTGGGCAGGGCGCGCCACTGGCAGCCGGTCTCCAGAACATAGAGAACCCCGTTCATCACCTCGCGGACATCGACCTCCCGCTTGCGCCCGCCGTGCTTCGCCGGTGGGATCAAAGGGGCGATCAACGCCCACTCCCCGTCGGTCAAGTCGCTCGGATAGCGCGCACCACGACGCTCATAAAGACGCCGGTTCTCATCCGTCCACATCGGCCACCTCCGTCAGGGCGAATCGGTGGCCAATACAGAATCACAACCGATTCTTCCGAATCAACTTCTTTCCGGACAGACACTAAGGTGTCACCCCCATTTCATCCACTATCCCCAAGGATATGGTGTGGCGCGGGAATGCCGCCGCTAACGGGAAGTTGAAGCCGAATCTGGCGTTGAGGGTGACGGTCGCCGAGCCGCCGTGCTATGGCTCCGCCGGGGCTTCGTTCCGCAACCGGACGAAAGAGGAATCTCATGAACGGACGATCCAGATTTGTAACCGCGGTTCTCATTTCCGCCCTCGCCGCCCTGTGGACGACCACGGCGACGGCCCAGCAGGCCCCCAAGCGAGCAATCACCAACATCGCCGGCGACGTGTACCGCTTCCAGAACAATTTCCATTTCTCGGTGTTCATGGTGACGCCGGCGGGGATTGTCGCCACCGATCCCATCGACGCCGACGCCGCCAAATGGCTGAAGGACGAGCTCGCCAAGCGCTTCGGGGTGCCGGTGAGGTACCTGGCCTACAGCCACGACCACCGGGATCACATCGCCGGCGGCGAGGTCTTCGCCGACACGGCCGTGGTCGTCGCCCACGACAATGCGCGCCGCGCCATCGTCGGCGAAAAGCGGCCGACGGCGGTGCCCCAGGTCACCTTCGACGACACTCTGACCATCACCCTGGGCGGCAAGGCCGTGGAACTGATCCATGTCGGACCCAGCCACTCGGACAACATGGTCGTCATGCGGTTCCCGGAGGAAAAGGTCCTGTTCGTCGTCGATATCGTAACGGTCAAGCGTGTGCCGTACCGGGATCTGAGCGATTCCTATTTTCCCGGCTGGATCGAGGCCCTGCGCAAGGTGGAATCCCTGGACTTCGATATTTTGGCGCCGGGGCACGGGCCCCTGGGCACCAAGGCCGACGTGGCCGACAACCGGCGTTACCTGGAGGAACTCCAGGCGGCCGTGATCGCCGCCTCCCGGCAGGGCAAGTCCGTCGATGAGATGAAGCAGTCCATCACCATGGACGCCTACAAGACCTGGGGTCAGTACAAGGACTGGCTGCCGCTCAACATCGAAGGCATGGCCCGGCGGATCGACCTGCAGCGGGTTGGCAACTGACAAAACGCGGCGGCGGTCTCAGCGATAGGGATCGTCGCCGCCAGCGCCGAAATAGGCCCAAGCCACCGCCACCGCGACCGGGATCAGGGCGATCAGGCCCAGGATCACTGGGCGCAGGGCCCGCCCGATGGTGTCGGGCCGGGTAACCAGGCGCCGCGCCGCGCCGTCGGTGAAAAATACCACCGCCAGCAGCGCCAGGGCCGGCGCCGATGCGTCGGAAAAGAAGGTCAACTGTCCGGCCAGAAAAGCCAACGCCCCGGCGCCGCCGAACAGGGCCGCGAAACCGAAGGGAAAGCGGCTTCGCGGCCAGTTCCAGATCATGAAACCGCCCACCGACGCGGCGAGGGCGAAGGCGAGTTGCCCCAACGACGCCGAGGCCCCCAAGACCGCCACGGCGCCAACCCCCAGGGCCGCCACCAACAGCAGCACCGAGGGCGTCAACCCATCATGGGCGCGCTGCTCCAGCCGAATGAGTGCCGCCAGGCATCCGACCACCAAGGGGCCGTAGCGAAGGGCGCCATCCCATTGCGCGCCGGCGATCAGACGGGGTGCGCCGATCCAGGCCAGCCCCGCCGCGACAAAGCCGCCGAGCAGCCCCAGGACCAGCCATCGGGGAGCGGGCGCCAGGTCGAGCAGGATACCCGTACCCAAACCGGCGACGACCAGCAGGAACAGCTTCTGTCCCGCCCCATGGGGGGGCACTGGCGGTAGGCCCAGCACCATCACGTAGGACGCCAGAAAAGCCAACGCGATGGCGGCGCTGGCCACAATGGCGCCCCGGCGCCGGCCCCCGAGCCCGCGGAACAGGCCGGCGGCGAGCGCCGCTACCACCAGGGGCACCAGGGCGCTCTGCACCAGGGGATGGGCGAAGAGGGAATCCACCGCGGCGAGACCCTCGGCCTACGTTTCAGCAGGGATCGGACCCGCCGTGGTGACGTCCACGGCCGGACCGCGCGGGACGATGCCGGTGGGGTTTATCGACCGGTGGCTCCCGTAGTAGTGGGTCTTGATGTGATCCATGTTCACGGTTTCGGCGACCCCCGGGGTCCCGTAGAGGCGCCGCGTGTAGGCCCACAGGCGGGGATAGTCCACCAGCCGGCGCAGATTGCACTTGAAATGGCCGTGATAGACCGGATCGAAGCGGACCAGGGTGGTGAACAGGCGCCAGTCCGCCTCCGTCGGCGCCTCCCCGACCAGGAAGCGCTGTCCGGAAAGCCGCGCTTCCAGGTCGTCGATGGTGGCGAACAGGGCCGCGAACGCTTCCTCGTAGGCTTCCTGCGAGCGGGCGAATCCGCTCCGGTAGACGCCGTTGTTCACGGTCGCGTAGACGGTGGCGTTAATGGCGTCGATGGCCCGCCGATGGGCCGACGGATACAAGTCCTGCCCTTTCGCTCCGATGGCGCGGAAGCCGTCGTTGAACATGCGGATGATCTCCGCCGATTCGTTGTTGACGATGGTGCCTTTTTCCCGGTCCCACAGCACCGGCACGGTAGCCCGCCCCGTATAATCGGAATTGGCCCGGGTATAGACCTGGTGCAGATAGTCGGCGCCGTTCACCGGGTCGGGCGTGCTGCCCGGATAGTCGCCGAAGCGCCAGCCACTGTCGCCCATGCGGGGATCGACCACGGATAGTGAGATCGCGTTCTCGAGCCCCATCAGCGCGCGCACGATCAGGGTCCGGTGCGCCCACGGACAGGCCAAAGACACGTACAGGTGGTAGCGTCCCGCCTCGGCCTTGAAACCGGTCGATCCGTCGGCAGACACCCGGTCGCGAAACGTGGTCTCGCCGCGCTGGAACCGGCCCTTGCTGGTGGGAATGACGTCCTCGTCATGCCAGACGCCGTCGATCAGCTTGCCCATGCCTCGTCGTCATCGTGACCAGATTGCAAGCGATGCGCGTTGGGGGAGCAGTCGCGGCAAGAAAATTGACAGCTCCGCTCAGCGCCCTTCCCGATACCAGGCGCCGAGGAGGCCGCCCAGCACCACGGCCAGGACGAGCAAACCCGGCAACAGGGATATCTGGGACTTGCCGACCACCGCGTAAGCCTCGTTGCGGACCAGGCCAAGCCACCCGCGGCCGGAAGAATCCCGCTGCGGACGGATGCGCCGCAGTTCCGGCGTTTCGTCGTCGACCAGCCAGCGCAGGCTTCCGTCCATCGCCTGGATCAGCGGTCCCAGCGCCTCGTCGCTTGCCCTGAGGTCGGCGAACTCCACCGGATTGAGGGCGCCCGACGCCGCCAGCGCCGTCCGCTCCCCGTCCTCGACCCGATAAAGGCCCGTTTCCTCGGCCGGGACCACGGCGCGCGCCACCCCGCCTCCCGCCGGCGTCAGGGTGAGGTCCCGGGTTTCGCCCGACGGCGCGGTCACCGTAACCGGCGGCATGTCGGGTAACAGGCTTCCCCGCTCGATGGTCAGACGGCCCCCGGCGACGCCGGCCCGCAATCGCTCTTCCTCCAGGTCGGGCTCCTTCATCAGCCAGTGGGCGATGCGCCGCAAGAGCTCGGCGTAGGGGCCGCCGTTCTCGAAGCCCCGCGCCCACAGCCAGCTATGATCGCTCATCAATTGGGCGACACGCCCCTCGCCCACCCGGTCGAGGACCAGCAGGGGCCGCTCCTCCAAGCCCTTCATCAAGACATGGCCGGAACGGGGCTGGACATCGATCTGGCGCAGCCAGCGGCCCCAGCGGGGCGGCGCGTCCGCCTGGATTCCGGGCAGGGTGGCGGATACGGGATGGCGGTTGCCGATATCCGTCAGATCGGGGGTGTAGCCCACTTCCAAAACCTGACCCGTGGGCGCCGCCGGCATCACTTCCCCCAAGGGGGTGTTGAACAAGCTGCGGCGGCTGGCGAATTCCGGACCCATGGACATCAGCAGGGCGCCGCCCTTGCGCACATAGTCGGCGATGTTGCGCAGGTACGACGGCGGCAGCACGTCGCGCACCACGTAGCGGTCGAAGACGATGAGGTTGAAGTCGTGGAGCTTGACGGCGAACAGTTCCTGGATCGGAAACACGATCAGGGACAGTTCGCGCAACGGGGTCAGGTCGTCCTTCTCCGGCGGTCGCAGGATGGTGAAATGGACCAGGTCCACCGACGGATCCGATTTCAGCAGATTGCGCCAGGTCCGTTCGCCCGCGTGGGGCTGGCCCGAGACCAGAAGCACGCGCAGCCGTTCGCGGATGCCGTTGACGCTGACCGCCACCCGGTTGTTGAGCGTCGACAACTCACCCTCGACCGGCTCCACCCGCAGTTCGATGACGGTGGGGCCGGCATGTTCCAGGGTAACGGTGGCAACGTCGCTGCTGCCGACGGAAACCGTGGACGACTCCCCCGGCACGCCGTCCTGACGCAGGATGACCCGGGCCCTCGCACCATTACCGGGGCTGCCGGAGATTCGGTCTTCCACCCGGTAGCGGATGCCGACCTCCTGGCCCACCAGCCCGAACGTGGGCGCCGTCTCGATGATCAGCCGCCGGTCTTTCTCGCCCTTGGTCCCGGTCACCAGCACGTGCAGGGGTCCGCGTACCCTTTTGGAGTCTTCGGGCACGTCATGGACCTGGCCATCGGTGACCAGGACGGCACCGGCGAAGCGCTGGGCCGGCACCTCGGTCAGGGCCTGGTCGAGGGCGCGGAACAGGGGCGTCCCTTCCTCGGCGTCGTCGGGGCCGCCGCCCCGTTCGCGCACCACCCGCAAGTCCAGGTCCGGATAGCGTTCCGCCGCCTCGGTCAGGTGCCGGACCACCGCCTCCGCCTGGGCGCGGCGCTCGCCGACCCTCTGGCTCGGCGACTCGTCGACCACCACGATGCCCACGTCGGGACGCGGCTCCCGCTTTTCCTGCACCACGCGGGGATTGAACAGCGCCAGGACCAGGGTAGCCACCACCAAGGTCCGCAATAGCATGCCACGGCTTCGGTTCAGCGCGCCGAACAGGATCAGCAGAATGGCGACAGCGCCGAAGCCGGCGACGATCTGCCACGCAATGAGGGGCGCGAAGGTGATCTCGACGTTCATTGCCCGAGCCTGTTGATGATCGCCGGCAGGTGAACCTGATCCGCCTTGTAATTTCCGGTCAAGGTGTACATCACCAGGTTGATCCCTACCCGATAGGCCCACTCGCGCTGACGTTCGCCACCGGGAACGACGGCGAAGAGATGGCGCTGCTGGCCGTCCATGGCCCAGGCCGCGGCCCAGTCATGGGCGCCGACGATAACCGAAGACACCCCGTCGTTGATCCGCTCGCCGGCCCGCTCGACCCACAGGGTACCGCCCGCGTAGCGGCCCGGGTAGTCCCGCAGCAGATAGTAGGCCCGGCTCAACACGTGATCGGCCGGTATCGGCGACAGGGGTGGAATATCCACGTCCGCGGCAAGGTCCTGAAGGACTCCGGTAAGGGATCCGCCATCCCCGTCGCGGGTATCGAACAGGATGGTGCCGCCATTGCGCAGGAACGTGTTCAACTTGGCCACCGCGTCCGCGGTCGGCGGCGGTTGGGTATCGGTGATCGGCCAATAGAGCAGCGGAAAGAAGGCGAGGTCGTCCTCCGCCGGCTTGACCCCGACCGGATCGCCCAGTTCCGCGGCGGTCCGCCGCTTGACGATCACACTGAGGCCCCACAAACCGGCCCGGCTGGTCTCGTCCACACTCTCGTCGCCCGTCACGACATAGGCCAGACGCGTCGTCAGGGTGGCGTTCATGGCGAACGCCTCGATGGCGGCATCGGCGCCGCCGGAAGCCTGGGCATGGGCCGGCGACGGCGACAACATGGCGATGGAAACGGGCGCCACGATGGCCAGAACCGCGAAGCCGGGGACCGGCAGGAGCCGCCGCAGCCACAGACTGGCCAGGAGGTCGACGAGAACCAGTATCAGGGCGGCCAGGAACAACCACGGCCGCAGGTCCGTTTCCCGCGCCGCCGCGTAGCCCGCGACCTCGACACCGCCCAACAGTTCCGGCAGGGGCTCCGGTTCGGGTAGGGTCGCCGTCAGGTTCAGCGCCCGGCGGGTCACGTCGCTGCCGTAATAGCCCGGCGGGTGACGGGGCCCGGGCACGGTCTCGTCCACCGCGTTGGCCGCCAGGGGCAACGCGGTAGCCGGTGGCGAGCCAAGCTGGCCGAAACCGTCCAAGGACCGCAAGGGGGGCAGGGACCGGTTGCTCTCGTCGCCGCCGACGCCCCGGCTGAGGCCGACGAATCGCCGCAGCATGTCGACGAACACGCCCGTCATGGCCAGGTCCGACCATTCGGGATTGGCCGTCGTGTGGACCAGGATCAGCCATCCCTTGCCGCGCCGGTCCGCGGTCACCAGGGGCGTGCCGTCGCTGAGACGCGCCCAGGTCTTCTCCGCCAACTCGATGGACGGCTGGGCCAGCACCTGGCGCCGGATCCGGATGTCGCCTTCGGCGCGGATGCCATAGAGCGGGCTGTTCTCGTCGATCGCCGCCAGGGTCGCCGGGCGTCCCCACGACAAAGCGCCGCCGAGGACCCGATCGCCGGACCGTAACGCCACCGGCAACAGGACGTCCGTGTTCTGGGCCAGGCGCGGCCCGGCGAACCGCACCGCGACGCCGCCGTCGACGATCCATTGCTCGACCAGCGCCCGCTCATCGGCGGGCAGGGGCCCGGGGTCCGACAGCACCATCACCGCCAGTTCGCGGCGCAACAGGTCGCCTATCGGGGCCTTCCTGATCTCGGTAAAGGGGGCCAACGCCCGCTCCAGGTAATAAAGGTCGCCGACCAGTGGCTGCTCGGCCCGGTTTCCCTGGGCCGACACCAGGCCCACGGGCCGGCGGCGCCACCGCTCGTCGACCAGGGCCAGGGCGCCCGCCGTCCCGACCCCTTCCACTTGGAACCGGTCGAGGCGGTTGCGAAGTTCCGTTGGCATGGAGAAGCGAAGTTCAGCCCGGCGTTCGCCGTCCGCGAAGGCGATCTCCTGGCGGGCGAGGACGGTGCCGTCCTCGCGGCGCGCCGTCACCTCGACGGGCAGGCGGCCGCGGAATCCGACGCGCAGAACCTCAATCTTCAGCGCCGCCCCGTCGGGAACCGGCGGGCGGAGCACGATGATGCCCTGTTCCCCGGCGTCGGTGAACGCCGTCACCAAGCCCAGGCGGCGCAGCGCCGCCACAACCTCGTCCGCCTCGCCGGCGTCCAGACCGTCGGTCAGCCACATGACGTGCGCCGGCCCCTCGGCGGTCATTGCCGGCTCGGCCGCAAGGCGCTCGGCGGCGGTCCGCCGGTTTCCCGCCCACGGTTTGGGTTGCAGACCACGAACATCGGCCCGCGCGTCCTCGGGCGACATCAGGGTCACCGGGACGGGCACGGGTTCGCCCTCGGTCGGATGGGGCGCGGTAGTGACCACGGCGACCAGACGGTTCTGGCGTTCCGCCTGATCCAGAAGGTTGGCGATCATGATCTGGCGGGAAGGCCAATCCCGCGCCGACGCCCATCCGTCGTCGATCAACAGCACCATCGGCCCGGTGCCCCTGAGCCCCGTGGTGGCGTTCAGCAGGGGGTGGGCCGCGGCGAGAATGACGATGGCCGCCAGCACCAGGCGCAACAGCAGCAGCCACCAAGGCGACTTGGCGGGGCTTTCCTGCCGCGACATCAGGGCGAGAAGCAGCCGAATCGGCGGGAACGCCACCCGTCGCGGCGCCGGCGGAATCAGTCGCAGCAGCCACCAGATCACCGGCAGGGCGGCCAGGGTCGCCAGGGCCCAGGGAACGGCGAATGAAATGGCGCCCAGGCTCAGCATGGCCCGACGTCTCCCACCCCGGCCGTCACGAGCTTATCCCCTGGGGCATGGACATGGTGACGAACAGAGACATCAGGGCTGCCTGGGGCGATTCGTCCGTGTGGTGGAAATCGAAGGTCCAGCCGACGGACTGAGCGATGGCTTTCAGCCCGTCCCGGTGGCGCGTCATCAAGGTGCGGTAGTCGTCGCGCACGGTTTCCACCCGGCCGATGATCACGTCGCCGTCGGACTCGGTGCCCTCGAAATGCACCCGCCCGGCGAAGGGCAGGGATTCCTCCGCCGGATCCAGGACCTGAATCAGGTGACCGCGTACGCCGCGACCGGCGAACCGGTCGACGGCGGCCTTGACCTCGTCGAGGGGCGACAGGAAGTCGCCGAAGCAGACCAGGTGAGAATAGCGCGGCAGCGGTTCGAAACGGGGCACACTGTCGGTAGCTTCGCCGCCGTCGGCGAACCGGGCCCCCAGTCGGTTGAGGGCGGTTCGCCCGCCGCCTGGCAAAATCCCGGATTCGAGCTGAGTGACGTGCTCGCCGCCGCGCACCAAGAGGGAGGCGAGCGCCAGAAGGAGAAGGTTGGCCCGATCGACCTTCAGCGACTGTTTGTCGCTGGAGCGGTAGTGCATGGACGGCGAGCCGTCCCGCCACAACCACACGCTCTGCGCCGCTTCCCATTCGTTCTCACGCACGTAGACGGGCACCGACTTCGCGGATTGGCGCCAATCGATACTCGACGCCGGATCGCCCCACTGGTAGCGGCGGAACTGCCAGAAAGTCTCACCCTGGCCAACCCTGCGGCGACCGTGGACGCCCTGGGAAACCGTGGCCGCCACCCGCTCGGCGTCGACCAGCAGCGGCGGTAGGCCGGCGGCAATGACTTCGGCCCGCAGGCGCGTGTCCAGACCTTGGCTCACGCCGGATTCCCCACCCAAGGGACGGAACGCATAGCGCCCACCGCTGGTGGATCGAGTTGCGGTGTCAGGTTACGGTGTCGCACAGTTTGTCGATGATTGTGCCCATGTTCACGCCTTCGGCGCGGGCGGCGAAATTCAGTGCCATGCGATGGCGGAGAATCGGATGCGCCAGCGCGATCACGTCGTCCACGGAAGGCGAAAGCCTGCCCTCGGTCACCGCCCGCGCCCGAACGCCAAGCATCAGGGCCTGGCTGGCTCGAGGGCCGGGCCCCCAGGAAACGTGGGATTTGACCTCGGGAATGGTGGTGCTGTCCGGGCGCCCGGCGCGAACCAGGGTGAGGATGGCTTCGAGAACGCTCTCGCCCACCGGAACGTGACGCACCAGGCGGTTCGCTTCGATCAGTTCTTCGGGCGACATGACCTGGGGCGCGGTGTCCTGCCGGGCGCCGGTGGTGGAGATCAGAATCTCCCGCTCCGCCTCGACGTCCGGATAGTCCACGTCCACTTGCATGAAGAACCGATCCAACTGGGCTTCGGGAAGGGGATAGGTCCCTTCCTGCTCCAAGGGGTTCTGGGTCGCCAGCACGAAGAAAGGCTTCGGCAGTAAGTGGTAGTGACCGGCCACGGCCACCCGATGCTCTTGCATGGCCTGAAGCAGGGCCGACTGGGTGCGGGGACTGGCGCGGTTGATCTCGTCGGCCATTAGAAGTTGGCAGAACACCGGGCCCTGGATGAAGCGGAATTCCCGCCGTCCGGTGTCCGATTCTTCCAGCACTTCGGATCCCAGGATGTCGGCCGGCATCAGGTCCGGGGTGAACTGGACCCGCCGCTCACCGAGGCCGAATACCGTGCCCAGGGTCTCCACGAGCCGGGTCTTGCCGAGCCCGGGAACGCCAATGAACAGCACGTGGCCGCCGGCCAGCAGGGTAATCAACGTTTGCTCGATGACACTCTTCTGGCCGAAGATGACCCGACCGATGCCGGCCTTGGCCTCGCCAACGCGCTTGCCCAAGGCTTCGATAGCGTCGATTAATTGCTGGGAGTCTCCCAGATTCGTCTCGTCGATGGTCATGGTCACGTTCGTATCTCCGTTGCGCGCTCCGCGGACATCTTATGATGGATGATCGGCACAAGGCCGGAAAGCGCCTTTCTCTCACATCCTACACGGAAACCGGCACCCCGGTCCGGCGCGGAAATCTATTGATCGACATGCCGCCTTTCATACCCGACCCGGACCTTCAGATCCCGGCCCCGATTCCCCGCGGACGCAGCCATTGCGGCGAGCTGGCAATTCGCATCGATCGTGAAGGCGTTTGGTACTATCAAGGCAGCCTCATCCCCAGGAAGGAATTGGTGCGCCTGTTCGCCTCGGTCCTGACCCGCGACCTGAGCGGGGATTACTGGCTGGTAACCCCGGCCGAGATGGGCCGCGTGCAGGTGGACGACGCGCCGTTTCTCGCCGTAGGGATGACCTCCGAGGGCGCGGGGCGACATCAGACCCTCCACTTTCGTACCAACGTGGACGACGAAATCGCCGCTGGACCCGACAATCCGATCCGCGTCGACATCCATCCTCAAACGGGCGAACCGTCCCCCTACGTCACGGTGAAGCCGCGTATGGAGGCCCGGATCGCCCGGCCCGTTTACTATGATCTGGTGTCCTTGGGAACGATTGAAAGAGTGGATAACGAGCCCGTGTTTGGGATCTGGAGCGGTGGCGCCTTTTTCATCCTCGGGCGCCTCGACGAAGACGATGAGGAAATCACGGCATGACCCGCGACAGGCTGATCGCGCGCCTGCGTGACGTCACGGCCGGAACGCGGCGGGGCGATGCGGATCTCAATCCCGGCATGGCGGTCGAGGGGCCCCTGAGTTCGGCGGCCGTGCTTGCGCCCCTGGTACTCCACGACGGCGGGGTGACGGTTTTGCTGACCCGGCGGGCCGACCACCTGATCCACCATCCGGGCCAGATCAGCTTTCCCGGCGGCCGGGTGGAGCCCGATGACGACGGGCCGGAGACCACTGCCCTGCGGGAGCCCGAGGAAGAAATCGGCTTGCGGCCGGACAGGGCGGAGATCGTCGGCCGCCTGGACGTCTATGTGACGCGCACCGGATTTCAGGTAACCCCGGTCGTCGCCCTGCTGCGGCCGCCCCTGGACTTGCGGCCCGATCCCCAGGAAGTGGCGGCTATCTTCGAGGTGCCCCTGGCCGTCGTCCTGGAGGCGGCAAACTACCGCCGCCATTCCCGGATGCATGAGGGCCGACGCCGGTGGTTCTACGCCGTTTCCCATGGCGAACACTATATCTGGGGGGCCACGGCGGGCATGCTGGTCAACTTGCGCCAGCGGCTGGCGGAGACCCCGGAGCACCAACCCAACCCGGCACCGGTGACCCCATGAGCCGAATCATTCTCCAATATCTTCTGCCAATCCTGCTACCCACGGCCGTGTTCGTGGCGTGGGTGCTCCTCACCCGCGACCGGGACGATGGCGAACGCTCGACAGCGGCGCGAATCCAGGAAGGGCCATGGTTCTCGCTGATCGCCGGCGGGTTCGCGCTCATGCTGATGGTGTTGCTGACCATCGCCATGACCGAGGGCGCGCCGCCCGGTGCCTCCTATACCGCGCCCCGGGTCGAGGACGGCCGGGTGGTGCCGGGCGAGTTTCGGTGACAAAGCCACCAACCATGGGCCGATACGCTCCGTGAGCCTGATCCATCCGGTCTTCGAGGCAACGGGACGCCTTCCCCCCCAGCCGTGGATGTCGGCGCCGGAAACGCGGACCGTCATCGACGCCTTGACCGCCGAGGGGGCCGACGTCCGGTTCATCGGCGGTTGCGTCCGCGACGCCCTGGCCGGCCGGCCGGTCAAGGATATCGATATCGCCACCCCGGACCCGCCGGATCGGGTCTTGTCCTTACTGACACATAAGGGCGTCCACGCCATCCCGACGGGGATCGATCACGGCACCATCACCGCCGTCGTGGGCAAGGCCCATTTCGAGGTCACCACCTTGCGGGTGGACGTCGAGACCGACGGCCGCCGGGCGCGGGTGGCCTACACGGATGACTGGATCGTCGACGCCACGCGACGGGACTTCACCATCAACACCTTCTCCTGCACGCTCGATGGCGACGTTTTCGACCCCTTCGAGAGTCTGCCCGATCTGGCCCACGGCCGGGTGCAGTTCGTCGGTGTGGCCGGTCAACGGATCCAGGAAGACGCCTTACGGATCCTGCGGTTCTTCCGCTTTCAAGCCCACTATGGCCGGCCGCCGCCGGATGCGGAGGCATTGGCCGCGTGCCGGTATCACGCCGGCCTGCTGTCCCGCCTGTCGGGCGAACGGGTCCGTGGCGAAATCCTGCGCATTCTGCAGGCAACGGACCCGGCGGAGGCGTTCATGCTGATGCACGCCCACGGCGTCCTGGCCCCGATCCTGCCCGAGGCGGGCGAGCAGGCCCGCAACATCGGCCGCTTGCGGGTGCTCGCGTGGCTGGAGACCCGGGCGATTCGCGTCGACGGCGTCGCCCCCGACGCCCTGCGGCGACTGGCGGCGGTTCTCGACACGGACGCACAAGGGGCGAGCGCCGTCGGCCATCGCCTGCGCTTGTCGAACGCTCAGACGGCGCGGCTGGTGACGATGGTCGCACCGCCCGTCGCGCTGTCCCCGTCCATGGGTTCCGACGCCCGTCGCCGGGCCTTCCATCGCCTCGGTGTCGACGGCGCGCGCGACCTGATCCTGATGGCCATGGCGGACGAGCGGGCGGTCGCTCCGCGCGGCGGCGGGTCGACCGAGTTGTGGCTGTCCCTCCTGGAGGCGGCCGGCGCCTGGACTCCTGTCGCGTTTCCCCTTCGCGGACGGGACGTTCTGGGCTTGGGCCTGGCGCCCGGACCGGCCGTTGGCGCGGCGCTAAAGACCGTCGAGGCCTGGTGGGAGGCGGGTGGCTGCCGGGCGGACAGGACCGCATGTCTCGAGCGCCTGAAGACCACCATCACTGATATAGCGATACTGAAATGAGGTCGTCCATGCGCGATTGGCGAGCCGACGATCGGACGATTTCGCTGGGAAATACGAATGACGGCACGTTTCCGCCATGGGAGTCCGTAGTGCGGTTAGGGATTCCCCCATCTTGAGAAGAAGTTAATCAATAGTACAATGTTTAGTTGACGCACGGAGACCCTGGGGACCGCAGTCCTTCACGAGGGGATGGACGGAGGGTTCAACCGTGGCTGTGCGATCTCCCATATACATTGATGATGGCCGCATCGATGGGGTGGACCTGCTTCCCATCGAGATTCGGGGCGATTCCATGGAACCGACATTGCGCGCCGGGGACGTCGTTATCGTCGACCCGCGGGACCTGGCGCCGTCGCCGGAGGGACTATTCGCCGTTTGGGACGGATTGGCGGCGATCGTGCGCCGGGTCCAGGTGCTGAACGGCGCGGGGCCGCCACGCCTGCGGTTGACGCCCGACAACGGCCGCTACACGGCCTTCGAGACGCCCATGGAGCACGCGGTCGTACTCGGCAGGGTGGTGTGGCTCACCCGTCGGGCCTGACCCGGACCACGCGGTCATGGCCACGCCACGTCGGGCGGCAGGGACATGAGGATGGCTTCCGTGTTGCCTCCGGTCATCAGGCCGAACCGGGTGCCCCGGTCGTGCAGCAGGTTGAACTCCACATAGCGGCCCCGCTTGATGCGTTGGGCGCGGCGCTGTTCCGCGGTCCAGGTGTCGTTCATGTGACGCCGCACCAGTCCAGGATAGACGCCCAGAAATGCCCGGCCGACAGCCTGGGTGAAGGCGAAGTCCCGCTCCCAGTCGCCGCAATCCAACCGATCGTAGAAGATGCCGCCCACGCCCCGGGTCTCGCCGCGATGGGGCAGGAAAAAGTAGCGGTCGCACCAGGCCTTGAATTCGTCGTAGGCGTCATCGCGGTAACCGTCACAGGCCGTGCGGAAGGCGGCGTGGAAGTCGTCGGTGTCGTCCTCGACCGAATACAGCGGCGTCAGATCGCCGCCGCCGCCGAACCAACATTGGCGGGTAACGATCATTCGCGTGTTCATATGGGCCACGGGGACCAGGGGCGAGCAGGGATGGGCGACCAGGGAGATGCCGGAAGCCCAGAACCGCGGGTCCTCCTCGGCGCCGGGAATTTCCTTGCGAAAGGCCTCCGAGAACTCGCCCCACACGGTCGACACGTTGACCCCGACCTTTTCGAAGACCCGCCCGCGCATGACCGCCATGACGCCGCCGCCCGCCTCGCCCGCCGGCGGGCGGCGCCAGGCGGTGCGCTGAATGTGCCCCGGCCCATTGCCGCTGGTGGGGTTGGGGCCGACGACGCTTTCCTCCAAACTCTCGAAAGCCCGGCAGAGGTCGTCACGGAGTTCTTCGAACCAGGTGGTGGCCCGGCGTTTTTGATCGTCACTGGGCAAGGTCATCCGCCGCCGTCTCCCCCCGCGTGCTCTCCTTCAGGGCGCCTCCGCGGGTGGAAAGCCGCCGGTCTGGCGCAGCGCTTCGCCGAGCACCATGGCAGCGGCCGCGGCCACGTTCAAGGCGCGGGCCTCGGCGACCATGGGGATGCGCAGACGGGTGTCGGCGGCCGCATGAACTTCCTCGGGCACGCCGGCGCTTTCGCGGCCGAACAGCAGCACGTCCTGGGGACGGAATCGAAACTCCGTATAGGGTATCGTTCCATCGGTTGTGGCGAGAATCAGGCGTGCCCCGTCGGCCCGCGCCGCGGAAAGGAAAGCGGTCCACGACTCGTGTCGCCTGAGGACCGCCAGGGCCAGATAATCCAGCCCCGCCCGCCGCAGCCGCCGGTTGGAGATGTCGAAGCCCGGTGGCCCGATCAAATCCACCGGCACGCCCATGCAGGCGGCGGTGCGCAGGATCGTCCCCGTGTTCTGGGGAATGTCGGGCTGGTAAAGGGCGAGGCGCATTGGAACGGCCCGTGGCGACGCGCGAGACAGGGATTCCTTACCATAACGCATTGGCATCATGACCCTTTGCAATTCCGGGCAATTGCTCTATACCGGGCGCGAATTGGTTCCCCGAGCCCTTCCTGGCCGCCGTCGGCGCCGGCAGGGCGCCGAAAAATCGCTGTCAACGGCGACACTTCCGAGATCGTCTCTCATCCTTGAACGACGGAGAGGAAGGCCCATGAGCGACATGGCGATCACGGCCTCCGGCGGACACGACGGCGAGGACGGCGAATCGCGGCGGGATTTCCTGCTGTTCTCCGTCTCCAGCGTCGGCGCCGTGGGCACGGGCTTGGCCCTGTGGCCGTTTATCGACAGCATGAACCCCTCCGCCGACGTCCTGGCGCTGGCGACGATCGAGGTCGACCTGTCGCCCATCGAGGAGGGACAGAGCATCACGGTCGTGTGGCACGGCAAGCCGGTGTTCATCCGCCGTCGCAACGCGGCCGAGGTCGAGGCCGCCCGCGACGTGGCCATGGAAGATCTGATCGATCCGCAGAAGGACGAGGAGCGGGTCAAGAAGCCAGCATGGCTGATCATGGTCGGCGTCTGCACCCATCTGGGCTGCATTCCGAAGGGCCAGAAGGTTACCGACCCGAAGGGCGACTTCGGCGGCTGGTTCTGCCCGTGCCACGGGTCGCACTACGATACCGCGGGACGCATCCGCAAGGGACCGGCGCCGGCAAACCTGGCCGTACCGCCGTACGAATTCCTCGACGAAACCTCCATCCGCATCGGCTAATGACCTTGATGAAACAGGGCCACTAGGAGCGGGCTATGAGCGCGCCGACCTGGACCAATTCCATCGTCAAGTGGATCGACTATCGGCTGCCGATCTTCACCTTCGTCAATCACGAACTGGTCGACTACCCGACGCCCCGCAACCTCAACTACTTCTGGAACTTCGGGTCCCTGGCCGGAATTGTCCTGGTGATCATGGTCGTCAGCGGCATCGTCCTGGCGATGCACTACACGCCCCACGTGGACTATGCCTTCGCCAGCGTCGAGCGCATCATGCGCGACGTGAACTACGGCTGGTTCATCCGCTACCTGCACATGAACGGCGGGTCGTTCTTCTTCATCTGCGTCTACATCCACATGTTCCGCGGCCTTTACTACGGCTCCTACAAGTCGCCGCGCGAGATTCTGTGGATTGTTGGCGTGCTGATCATCCTGGCCATGATGGCGACCGCTTTCATGGGCTACGTCCTGCCTTGGGGCCAGATGAGCTTCTGGGCGGCGACGGTGATCACCAACCTGTTCTCGGCCATTCCCCTGATCGGCGAATCGATCGTTTCATGGCTGTGGGGCGGCTTCTCGGTCGACAATCCGACCCTGAACCGCTTCTTCTCGTTTCACTATGTGTTGCCCTTCGTGATCATCGGTCTGGTGTTCGTGCACCTGTGGGCGCTGCACATTCACAAATCCAACAACCCCTTGGGGATCGATCCCCAGGGTCCCCAGGACACCATTCCCTTCCACCCCTACTACACGGCCAAGGACTCCTTCGGGCTGGGCGTGCTGCTGATCGCCTGGATGGGTTTCACCTTCTTCGCCCCCAACTTCTTCCTCGAGCCGGACAACTACATCGAGGCCAATCCCCTGGTAACTCCGGCCCACATCGTGCCCGAGTGGTACCTGATGCCCTTCTACGCCATCCTGCGGGCGATCACCTTCGACATCTGGTTCATTCCCGCCAAGCTGATCGGCGTGGTGGCCATGTTCGCGTCCATCCTGGTCCTTTTGTTCCTGCCCTGGCTGGATACGTCGCGGGTGCGCAGTGCCAAATTCCGGCCCGTTTACCGCCAATTCTTATGGATATTCGTCGCTGACTGCGTGGTTTTGGGCTACGTGGGCGCCAGCCCGCCGGAAGGATTCTTTATTCCCTTGGGCCAGGTCGCGACCGCCTACTATTTTGCCCACTTCGTCATCGT
Source organism: Rhodospirillales bacterium (assembly GCA_965247705.1). Classification (GTDB taxonomy): domain Bacteria; phylum Pseudomonadota; class Alphaproteobacteria; order Rhodospirillales; family CAMCUA01; genus CBDFHV01. Next base: position 115,062 of record CBDFHV010000086.1, read on the forward strand.
CTTGCCGCTGGTGGGCTGGTTGGAACGCCCCAAACCGTTGCCCGACAGCATCGCCGCGGCGGTGACCGCGGGCGGACAGGGAAAGGAGCCCAGCCATGCGTAGGCGTCTGACGGGCATCCTCGCCGCGGGCCTCGTCGCCATCGCCGCGGGCACCAGCGGAACTTTCGCCGCCGAAGCCCCCAAGCTACCGGAACAGTCCTGGTCCTTCGACGGTATCTTCGGCACCTTCGACCGCCCTGCCCTGCGCCGCGGCCTGCAGGTCTATGTGGAAGTCTGCGCGAACTGCCATTCCCTCGACCTGGTTGCCTACCGCCATTTGGGCCGGGTCGGCTTCAGCGAAGCGGAAATCAAGGTCGTCGCCGCATCCGTGGAAGTGACGGACGGGCCGGACGATTCGGGCGAGATGTTCGAGCGGCCGGGCCTGCCGGCCGATTTCTTCAAAGCCCCGTTCCCCAATCCCCAAGCCGCCAGCGCCGCCAATGGCGGTGCCATGCCGCCGGATCTGTCGCTGATCACCAAGGCCCGCAAGGGCGGCGCCAACTATCTACATGCGCTGCTGGTCGGCTATCGCGAGGAACCGCCGTCGGGTTTCGAACTTATGGACGGCATGAACTACAACGCGTATTTCCCCGGCCACCAGATCGCCATGCCGCCGCCGATCGCCGAAGGCCAGGTCGACTACGCCGACGGCACCGCGGCCACGGTGGAACAAATGTCCCGCGACGTCACGGTGTTCCTGGCCTGGGCGGCGGAACCGGACCTGGAGCCCCGCAAGCGCTTGGGCATCAAGGTGATGCTGTTCCTTATCGTGCTGACGGGCATGCTTTACGCCGTAAAGCGGCGTGTCTGGTCCGACCTGCATTAATACCAGGGTTCACTGACAAAGACCCGTCGGATCAAGCGCTTTCCTTGGACCGCCGCCGGCGCGGCGCGGCGACCAGGATCGCCAGGCCAAATCCGATGATGATCATGGCCGTCGGTTCGGGGACCTGCTCGCCGAACTGACCGAGGGCGGCCGTCGTCAGGACGGTGAAGTCCAAAACGCCCTGGATAGGATCGGAACCGGTCAAGAAGGCGTCGGGCTCGAACAGGGAAAATTCATTTCCGAATGCCTCCAGGGAGGCGCCATCGGGATCGGACGTCCCGGCAACGAAGTCGATACCCACCAGTGCGCCGTTGAGGAAGTTCAGCGCCGGAAATCCGAACCCGAAATCGAAGTCATCCGCGGCTTCGAAAGTAACGTCGCCGATGGACAGGGTCAGGTCGAAATCCGGATCGCTGTCAACGGACAGAAACGTGGTGCCACTGGGCGAGACCAGTTCATCGTCGAATATGGCGGTGCCGAACACGGGGTCCCGTTCGGTCAGGCCAAAGCTGTTCTCAGGCGAGAACAGGGTAATGGTCCCGCTGAAATTCGTCGTCACCACCGTCGCGTCGACGGGCGTTGTGACCAACGATAGGGCCAATGCGGCCGCCGCCATGAAAGTAATCGGCAGTGACCGGTCCAGAAACCCGCTGGGAGGTAGCTGTCGCATCTGTTGGACCTCCAATCAAACTCTCGCCGTCCAACCCCAAGAGCGGCTGGGATTGGCGCCCCGCACCACTTCCAGGAATGGAAGCCAATCTACGGCGCACGTCCCAATACTCCGTTTTATTGCGCAAGAAGTCTGTGACGGCGCTCACTCGTCTTGAGCCGACTCCTCCGCCGTCGACGGCGCCGCTTCAAGCGGACCGATCGCGGCGGCGCAGGCCGGCCAACAACGCCAGGCCGAAGCCCAGAACAATCATCGCCAGGGGCTCGGGGACATCGGTCGCGAACTGATTGCCGACGACCCCCGTCTGGACACTGAAGTCCAGGATGCCGTCCACGGAATCGAAATCTGTTCCGGTCACGGAGAAGGTGTTCTCGAAGGCCGACAGACCGACGCCTGGGTCGGTGGGAGACGCGGCGATGAAATCGAGGCCGCTGAGGACGCCGTCGAGAAACTCCAGGACCGGAAAGCCGAAGCCGAAGTCCACGTCATCCACGGCCTCGAACAGAAAGCCGCCGATGGACAGGGCCAGATCGAAGGCCGGATCGTCGTCCACGGACAACGCCGAAAACCCCGTGGGCGAAATCAGGGCGTCGTCGTAGGTGGCGCTGCCGAGGACCGGATCGACCGTGGTCAGGCCGAGACTGTTGCCCGCTGGCGCCGTCTGGATGGCGCCGCTGAATCCCGTGGTGATCAGCGTCCCACCGGCGGGCGAGCTTAGAAGGCCCGCGGCCAGCACGATCGCCGGCAGGAATGCCAACGACGGGGAATCGAGACGCGTTCGAAGGGGGGGAAGCGATCGCATCGGTTGGACCTCCTGTTACGAGGGTTCAGTCCAACCTCAAGACCCGCCGGACGTGGCACACCACGCCCGGTAACTGTCAGCAGTCTACGGGACGAGTCCTAAGCCCGGCTTATTCACCAACCCCCTTGCCGTAGACTTTTCTGCATGTGATGCGAGTCTCGTTGCAGGGTCATTCGCGGCTGGCGAGTCACGGGTGCTTCCCCAGCTGTGCGATAGCCACTTGAGGCATGAAAGGCGTGAAGAAGCCGCCGTGGAGGCGAGCGGGACCGCCACCGGCGATCCGGCGGTGGCTTGAAGTCTAGCTGGCCGACTTGGACGGGGTTACGGGTCGGCGTATCGCAAGCGTTCCAAGCGCGGCCAGAGCCGTTGCCAGAAGCGGGCGAATGTTTCCCCGATGACCATGGTGATGCGTCGGCCGGAAACGACGACCCGGGCGGCGGCGCGCAGAACGCGCTCGCGGAACCGGCGAAGGCTCCACCCCTCGCCGGTCGCAGTCTCCATCAGGCACCGCCCGGCATGAACCAGTTCATAGGCCAGGATGTTGAGCAACAGGACGACCTCGTTGTGAGCGAAGGCATCGACCGTGCTCTCGCGCTCCGGCAGGCAGCGCCCCCGGTAATGACGCTTCCTTCGCGACGCGGACGACAGCGCCGGGTCCATCACGTCCATGAGTTCGCCCATGTGGGCCTCGGCACGGCCGCGCTGGCGGTAGTGATCCAGGAGATCGGCCGCCGGCACGGCCTCGGCATCAAGGCTGGTGATCAGCCAGAAGTGATCAACCAGAAATTGGTCTGGCCGTTCCAACACCACCAGGACCACTCGGCGCTCTTTCGACCACGACTTCGCCCGGTAGGTCATCTCGTGGAACCACGTCCGCGGCTCTGCCGGAGGCCGTCCCGGCGGCCGTCCAAGACAGGGCTGAGCCATGCGGTCCAGGACCTTGTTGGTCCGCAATCGGGCAACATAGGGCGTCCCGCGACGCTCCAGGCCCGACAGCAGGGGATCGCTGGGGAACCCAGCGTCGATGCGCACCAGAGCGACTTGGCACAGCGTCTCTTCGGCTCGGTCCACGAGATCAAGGATGAAGTCCAGCGCCCCCTCGGCGGTGTGGGCGTTGCCCTCCCGTAAACGAGCGTCCAGAAGGTCGCCGGTTTCGGCGATGCTGGCCACCAAAGGGTGGTACATGCGCTGATGGTAATGGCCGTTCCAGGCCGAGCCGGGTTGATGGCCGTGGACCTCGATCGGCAGGCTGTCCACGTCGATGGTCAGATATCGCTGCCGGTGACCGCCGCGCAGGCCCCGGAACCGCCGCCCCGCGAGCTCGGTGATCGCCTCATGGAGCACAGTGCGGGCCTCCGGCGTGCTCAGAAGCGCGATCAGACGCGACAGCGTGGGTTGCGAGGCCAGGTGCGCCTCGGTGGACAACGGCGTGACACCCCGTGAACCGCTTGCAGCCAGGCGTAGGCCCGCATCATGGCGGAGCGCGTCGGCGTCGTCTTGGTCGTGCCAACCCTGGCCAAAGAGAAGCAGAACCGTGCGCAGCAGATCGGCCAGGGGATAGGTGACACGATCGGCCTTGCGCGGATCGTGCAACCGCTCGGTCAGCCACTCGATGATCCGGGTGCGCTCCATGATCTCGCGCAAGAGCACGGCCCCCGGTTCCCCGGTCAGCCGCTCGGGTCGGGATTCGATGCGAAGGGACTTGTTGAACGAGGAACCGAACAGAGATAGCGTTTCACCCATGGCGCACGGCGGAGGTTTGTTGTGAATCCTTCTAGCACATTGATTTTACGTCAAAATCCGCCGCGCGCCAGTCATTTCAGGCCCCTTGGGTGAATAAGGCGGGGTCAATACTATCGAAGGACCTATGCCGCGGAATCACCGGGTCGCGCCCGCATGGCCGCCGCCCTGTCGCGGCTGTCCGAACACGCGCGAACACGGGGAATCCGGGTTCTGGTGGCGATGACGCCGGATTTCCACGATCTGGAAGACTACAAGCTCGAATTCGTCCATCGGACGGTCCGCGACATGGCGGCCTCCGTCGGGTTCGGCTTTGTCGATCTGCTGGAGGCTTTCCAAGGCATTCCGGCAAAATCCCTGTGGGCCATACCGGGCGACCCCCATCCCAACGCGGAGGGGCACCGTATCATGGCGGAATTTCTCTATGCCTATTTGGCCGCGCTTCCATCCGCCGAGGTATCGATGAGGCCTCGGTCCTCGATGTAGCGACGCACCGTTTTCGCGACCAGGGCATGACCACGGTCGTTGTAGTGGTGACTGGCGGGACCCTCCGGATAGAGGGCCGCAACGTCCTGGCCGTCGAGCACCGCGACAAAGTCGAGAAGGGGAATCGAAAGCCGCCGCGCGATGTCGAGCACCGCGGCGAGAAGGGGAATCGAAAGCCGCCCGGCGCTCTCCCCCATCGAGGCGAGCCCGATGTCCCAGGGCCAGATAACGATGGCGGGCGGGAAGGTACACCAGCTGGATCTGGCCACCCCATTGCGAGACCGCGTTGCGCGATGCCTGGAGAATCCGCTCGAACTTGGCGTAGTCGGGCTCGGATACGGTGAGATCGGCAAACACGCCCATGCGCAGGCGGAGCCGTTCAAGACTGACGAATCCGATCATCCGATGTACGAAACCGACCGCTTCCACATGCTGGGCCTGCCCCGCCGCGGCGGCCGTGGCCGCGTAGGACTTCAAGGCTTGGTCGATCGGCTCCTGCAGATTTTCCAGCGACTGCCGATAGCCATCCTCCATGTAGCGCGCCAATACGGTCGAGCGGGATTCCAGGGCCAGATCCTGAAGGTCGCTGTCCTCGATGTGAAACCAAAGGACAACTCGCGGTCGCAGCAGCGGCCCATACTCCTTCAAGCTGGCCAGATAGAGCATGGGGCCGTTGGCGCTGACCCCCAGATTGACCGTGCGTGGAAATCGCTGGCGGATCCGATCCACATAGGATCGACCGGGAGGAACGCAGGATCCGACGGTGAGGGAATCGCCAATGGTGACCATGGTCGCGGCGCCCCCTGTCCACAGGCCGTTCGGGTTGTTGAAACCGTGCCGGTCGCTTTTGAAAACCACATATTCGCCGAGTTCGTTGCACAGTACCGTGACCACGTTGGCGATGCCGGCCAAGGGCATGACCTCCTCGCCGCCGACGGCGATCGGCGACCCCACGGTACCGTCGAGCTTGCGTTCGAAGATCGCCTTCGGGAAGACCGCGGGATAGGCGTCGACCCCCTGCCCGCGCAGATCTTCGACGACTTCCCGTTTGGTCCGCCGGTCGAAGGGGCGGCCTTGTTCGGCCGCCCACTCGGCAAAGGGATTGGCATTGCGGCTCGGGCGATGTTCGGCGGCGAGAAAGAACTCCGTGCCGTAGATTCCCATCCCGATGGCCACCGTCATGACCGCGACCATGACCCGGTTGTCGAAGGCGAGCCGCAGACAGGCGAGAAACAAGACCCCCAACAGGCCGGGGACGATGAAAAAAGCCACCAAGCGCGCGGTACCGGCGCCCAAGCTATCGAAACGGGTGCTCGCATAAGCGAGGGCAGCCAGGCAAAAGAGAGCCGCGGCGACGAGAATTCCGTCGACCAGGATCCTTTTGATCATTGCCTCTTGCTCATGCTCGACATACCGCCGCGAGCTCATGCTCGACATACCGCCGCGAGAGTGTCGACGATGGATGTTTCGCTGTCCTTAACGGACCCCAAGGGAACGGGTCAAGGCCACGCCGGCACCGCTTGCCGCGGTCGGGATCGGATGGTAATCAGCGGACGGGTTGGGAGGGTGAGCCACGCGCCATTGCCTCCCCGTTCGATTGTCGAGCAACAGCATCACGCCTGCCACCGTCTCATGGGAGACCACCCTGTACGCGCAACTGGCGTTCGACCTGATGATTCGGTCCGCTCCGGTGTCTGAGGGATTGGCGCGGAATTGGCGTCCATGACGGCGCACGACGCCCCCCTCGGAACTCTGCGTCGGCTCCTCTTCGCCAATCCCCTCTATGGCCTCACCCTTTCCGGTCGGGTGCCGTCCGAACCCCGTGGCACGCCGCCCGACCCCTGGCCCGGCGACGCCGAGGTGGGAACGGCTATCGTGGAAGGGCGATTTTGCCTGGCCGGTGCCTGGCATGCCCCGGGCCTCGACCCCTGGAGGTCTCCCCTTGGCGGCGAGGCTGCCCAGGCGGCGCTGCACGGCTTCGGTTGGTTGCGGGACTTGCGGGCCCTGGGGACCGAGGCCGCCCGCGGACGAATCCGCGAGCTGGTCATCTCGTGGTTGGACGCCTGCGACCACTGGCACCCCATTGCCTGGCGGCCCGATGTCCTGGGCGCGCGCATGGTGAACTGGCTGGCCGCTTACGGTTCCCTGGGGACGACCCGGGACCCGGCGCTGACCCAGGGCCTGCTGCGCTCCCTGGCTCGCCAGGGCCGACACCTGGGCCGATCCCTGGCCGCGGCGCCACGGGACGCGCGGGCCTTCGCCGCCATCCGGGGCGCCATCGGCTGCGGCCTGCACATGCCGGGGCACGCGGTCTTGGCCCGCGCGGGGCTGGCGGCCCTCGAACACCAAATCGAACGGCAGATCCTGCCCGATGGCGGCCTTGCAGAACGTTCGCCGTCCAGCCTGCTGGGCGCGCTCAAAGATTTGGTCGACATCCGCACCATGCTGACCAGCGGTCATCTGGAGGTCCCCGAACCGCTGGTTTCGGCCATCGACCGCATGGCGCCCATGCTGCGCACCCTGCGCTACGGCGACGGCCGGCTGGGCCTGTTCCATGGCGGCAACGAAGAAGACGACCGGCTGATCCAGACGGTCCTCGCGCTTAGCGGCGCCCGCGGCCGCGCCGTGGGCGCCGCCCCCCATGCCGGCTATCAGCGGGTGCTTGCCCGCCGCACCCTGGTGCTGATGGACTGCGGGCCGCCCCCGCCGCCGGGACTGGACCGCAACGCCCACGCGGGAACCCTGGGGTTGGAAGTCAGCGTGGGCAAGAACCGTCTGATCGTGAACTGCGGCGCCCACGCCGACGACGGAGATGCCTGGCACGACGTGCTCCGCGCCACCGCCTCCCACTCGACGGTGGTGGTCGACGATCACAACTCCTCGGAAGTGCTTGGCGGCGGCGGACTGGGGCGTCGCGCGTCGCCGGTCACCGTCGTGCGCCGCGACGCCGACGGCAGCGTCCTCGTGGAGGCCAGTCACGACGGCTACGCGCCGACCCGCGCCCTGGTGCATCGCCGGTCGCTGTACGTGGCGGCGGGCGGCGACGACATTCGCGGCGAGGATGTCCTGACCGGTCGGGGCCGGAGCGCCGTCGCCGTCCGCTTCCACCTTCATCCCCAGGTCAGCGCTTCGCGGGTCGGCGACGGTTCCGCCGTCCTTCTGCGCCCGCCGAGCGGCGCCGGCTGGCGGTTCCGGGCCGAAGGCGGTGACATCACGCTGGAGGACAGCATCTATGCCGGCGTCGCAGGCGCGCGCCGGCGCAGCCAGCAGATCGTCGTGTCGGGACCGGTGGGACGTGGCGGCGCCATGATCAAGTGGCGGCTGTCGCGGGAAGGCGGTTGAAGAAGACTATTGCGTGGCCGCCGCCCGTTCGCCAAGGGCGTCGTGGATTTCCGACAGCATGGCTCTAAGGTCGTAGCGGAAATCCCAGTCCGGATAGTCGGCGCGGAAGCGCCTGACGTCGCTGATCCACCAGATGTGGTCGCCGGCCCGGTTATCGTCGCTCAAGTGCCAGTCCATGGGCCGTCCGGCCAGTTCCTCGCACATTCCGATGGCCTCCAGCATGGAGCAGTTGGCGTACCGTCCGCCGCCCAGGTTGTAGACCGCCGCCACCCGGGGGGCCTGGAACACGGCCCACAGGGCGGTGACGAAGTCGTGGGCGTGGATGTTGTCGCGCACCTGCTTGCCACCGTAGCCGAATACCGTGTAGGGGCGGCCCTCCACCGCGCACTTCATCAGATAGGCCAGGAAGCCGTGCAGTTCGGCCCCGGAATGGGCCGGCCCGGTCAGGCAGCCGCCCCGGAAGCAGGCGGTGTGCAAGCCGAAATAGCGGCCGTACTCCTGCACCATCAGATCGGCGGCGGCCTTGGAAACGCCGAACAGGCTGTGCATGGAGGCATCCAGGCTCATGGACTCGTCAATGCCGTGGGCGAAGTAGGGATGGTCCTCGGCCAGCTCCCACCGGGTTTCCCGTTCCTCCAGGGGCAGCCAGTTCGCGGTGTCCCCGTAGACCTTGTTGGTGCTGGTAAACAGGAATGACGCCCGCGGGCAGTGGCGGCGGGTCGCCTCCAGCAGGGTCAGGGTGCCGTTGGCGTTGACGGTGAAGTCCGTGTGGGGCTCGCGGGCCGCCCAGTCGTGGGAGGGTTGGGCCGCCGCATGGATGACCGTTTCGATGGAAGCGCCGTAGCGGGCGAACAGACGGTCGATGGCGTCCCCGTCGCGGATGTCGGCATCGATGTGGGTATAGCCGGGCACCGAGGCCTCGAGGGCACGCCGATTCCAGGCGGTGCTCCCCTCGGGGCCGAAGAAGGCGGCCCGCATGTCGTTGTCGACACCGACCACGTCCAGGCCCTTGGCGGCGAACAGGCAGACGGCCTCGGAGCCGATGAGTCCCGCCGAACCGGTAATGATGGCCACGCTCAATGGGGAAAGTCCCGCCGATTCGCTAGCATGGGAGCCAGATATCACGGCCCGCGCGCAGAGACAAACAGCGGCCCCGTTTGTCCCGAGGCCCACGGCGATGTTCAGACGGCGTGCTTATCCTTTCCCCGGGTTTGTTCCAGGAACCGTTCATAGCGGTAGTCGCCGCGGGATAGCAGCTTTTCCAACAGGCAATAGAGCACGATGAACAGGTAGCGGCTTCCCGCCTCGCGCAAGAGAAACTTAGAAACGCCACGCTTTCGATTTCGCCAGGAATTGGGAAGTACGGCGTAGCTGTATCCCCGTACGATAGCCTTCAGTGGCAACTCGACGGTGATGTTGAAGTGGGGGGAGAGGAACGGATGCAGGCCGGCGATGGTGGCCCGCCGATACATCTTGAAGGCGTTGGTCGTGTCGTTGTAGCGCATGCCGAACAGCAGGCGCACGAACAGGTTGGCCATGCGGTTGATGAGCAGTTTGTGGGCCGGGTAGTCGAAGACCCGGCCGCCGGAGATGAACCGGGACCCGAACACGCAGTCGTAACCTTCCTGCAAGGTCCGATAGAAACGGATCACGTCCTGGGGATCCTCCGAGCCGTCCGCCATGCAAATGGCAACCGCGTCCCCTTGGAAATCGTCCAGCCCGCGGCGCACGGCGAATCCGAACCCGTTCGGGGACGGATTGTCGATGCGCCGAACTCGCGGATGGGTGTCTCGCTGGGCGTCCACCTCGGCCGCCGTGCCGTCCGTGCTGCCGTCGTTCACCACCACGATCTCGTGGTCGATGCCCGCGTGTGTCAGGGCCGCCGACAGGGTGCTGGCCGTGGGGCCCACGTTGCCTTCTTCATTGTGGGCGGGCATCACGACGGACAGGCAGCCCGGACGGCCCGCCCCGAGCCAGTCCATCAGGGCCCGATGGTCGAGAAACGGACGCCGCTCGCCGCCGACTGCCATGGTTCGCCCTAGGCCCCCAGAAGCGGTTGCAAGTGGTCCCGCTGATCGACCAGCCAACGGTGCACGTCCTCCACCGTTTCAGCAACGGAACGTTTTGGATCCCACTTGGTAGCGGCGGCAATGCGTGCGTTGTCGGTCACATAGTAGGCCACGTCGACGTCGCGGGTTTTCGGTTCGCTGCCGATCGCGACCTCACGCCCGGTCGTCTCGCGGCAGAGCGCCGTGAGCTCGCGCGGGGACACGCTATTCGCCGGGCCGCCTCCGGCGTTGTAGAGGGCGCCCGCGTGGCGCATCGGCGATGCCAGAAGGACGCCGATCAGGTTGTGCAGGTCCGCCACGTGAAGCACATCGCGGACCTGAAGACCCTCGCCCCCGAACCCCATGTAGTCGAGCCGGCCACCAAAAAAATGGCGGGCCACCCACAGGGTCAGGAATCCCTGATCCACCTTGCCCATCTGCCATGGCCCCGCCACCACACCGCAGCGCAGCACCGTGGCTTTGAGGCCATACATAGCGGCATATTCCGTGATCAGCAGCTCCGCGCACAGCTTCGTCGTCCCATAGAGAGAACGGGCGCCGGCAAGGGGAAAGTCCTCGCCGATGCCCGCCGCCGACCACCCCGGTCCCCGCGCGTCGTCGGCGACGACGAAGCGCTCCCCTTGCCGTTCCAGGGGCAGAGCGCGCAAGCCGTCGATGGGATAGACCCGGCTGGAGGAGAGGAAGATCAGGGTCCCGCCCGTACGCCGCAGGTGCTCCAGGCAGTTCACGGCACCAACCAGATTGGTGTCGAGGAGGAATCGGGGACTTTCGCCGTATCCGGCGTGCACGCTCGGTTCGGCGGAGCATTCGATCAAGACGTCTACGGGACCAACCGATTCCAGGTCCTCGGCCAGCCGCACGTCGCCGTGGACGAAGCGAACCCCCGATTCAGCCAGCCGGAACAGATTCAGCTCGCTGCCCCTGCGGCGCAGGCTGTCGAAGGCCACCACGTCGCGCGACGGATCTTCCGCCTTCATCGCCAAGGCCAACGAGGAGCCAATGAAACCGGCCCCCCCGGTGATCAGGATCCGGGTCCCCATCCCCCTAAGTGCCTCCCTCCGCCGCCCTTGCCCTGGGCGCCCACAGTCGCTACCGAGGTCACTAGTGTTCCGATCGAGACATTTCGTTCCCATTAAATCTACGCAAACTGCGACCTTCACCCCCGGGCTCAGGAAACAAATGTTAGAATCGCAACACTAGTTAGCCCCAATTATTCATGACGGCCATCGGATTTCAGCGGGACGAGCGGTAGCGACCGGGTTGACGGCGATTTTTGAGACGGATTGTCGGAGAGGTTGGAGGTTGTTGTTCGGGGCTCGTCCGGCGGCACCTGCCGCTTGGTTCAGGGCCCTTGGGCGGTGATGCGCCCGGCGATGGCGATCATGGCCGGCTGATAGGGATAGGCCGAAGGCAGGGCGATCCTGAGGCGCGACTTGAGCTCCTCGACGCGGACGGCGATTTTGAGAAACGCCCGGCGCAGGGTTTCGAAGGTGGCCGTTCGCCACAGCGATTTCCGAGGCGCCGCTTGGCGAAGCTGATGCAGCAGCCAGTAGGCGCCGGTATGCAGGAAGAGGCGGAACTGGTTGGCCTCCCAACGGTGGCACGACGTGCGGTCGGACTTGGTGTAGAGCTTGTGGTCCTTGATCATGTTTTCCATCCGCCCGCGGGCGCAGTAGACCTTCTCGTAGAGCGCCTTGGCGCGGCCGCTCAGGTTGGTGACGACGAAGCGGACGTCACAGCCCTTGGCGGTAGCTTCCACGCGGGCGATGACCGAGCGTTGCCGTGACCAGCTTTTGGCCTGGTAGCCGGTGTGGAAGAAGCGGCGCACCTTATCCTTTCCCTGCCCCGCCCGGCGCACGGCGGCGTCCTCGCACCACGGCTGGCCGATCCTGTTCAGCCGGGCGTTGCCGGAAAGCCCGAAGATGTAGCCGCAGCCCTGACGTTCGAGGAATTCCATGGCCTCCGGCGTGGCGTAGTGGCCATCGCCCCGCACGGTGATCTCGACCCGTGGCCAGTTGCGGCGGATGCGGCCGATGACGTGTCTCAGGATCCGCGCCGCCTCGTCGCCGGAGGGCCGCTTGCCGGGACGCAGCAGTGACATCCCCGGCTTGCCGGTGGCCGCCTCGAAGATATGGATGGGTTGGAAGCAATAGTCGTCGTAATGGGCGTTGAACAGCGCCAGCTGCTGGCCGCCGTGAACGGCATCGTCGGTGTCGTCGATATCGAGAACGATGCGCGCCGGAACGCGCTTGAAGCTGGCGCAAAACAGATCGATCATCGACAGCCCCATGCGCCCGAGCGCGCGCCATGACGGCGCGTTCTCGAGGCGCGACAGGGTCGGTTGGCTCATCAGGTCGTCGCCGCTCTCGGACAAACGGCCACAGGCCAGCTTGAACGCCGGATCGAAACGCAGAACGTCGAGGTCGTCGCAATCCTCATACCCGCAGGCAATAGCGAACAGGCGCGCCCGGATCATGTCTACGTAAGCGTGGGTCGTGCTCGCCGGGTCGCGCACGTCGGTGACGCAGGAAGCGAGCACGTCGGCGATGCCGAGCCGCCTGTCGATCTCGCCCAACAACAACACCCCGCCGTCCGACGACAGCCGTCCGCCGTCGAAGCGGGCGCAAAGCGGCTTGCCTCCAACGGGCGACAAACCAGGGAGATAGGGGGTAATCTCGTTCATGGTGAGCCGTGGGTTGTTCTGTTGCCATGTGATCTTGTCTTGACACCAAAATCATACGGCATTTCAACAGGTTAATCTACGCTCACCAGCATTTTCAATCAGCGCCGTGAATAATTCGGGTTAGCACCGTTGGCAGGGATGGCGGAGAGGAAATGGCGGGTACCGCCCGATACGCCGGTTTGGAGCCCCTGGCGGCCGCCTGCATTCTGGCCGCCCTGGCAGCCATTGGCCTAGACCTGGTGCTGATCGCGACACGGCTGGCCGATGCGATCAGCTTCGCCCATCCGCTGCACGTGATCACTTCCGGCTTCGAGCAGTCCTCCCTCATCGCCATGTGGAACGCCGCCGTGGGCAATCCCGTCTACGGTCACCCCCGGTCCATCCCCTTCACCCTGGCCAACTTCAACTGGCTGTACTACGCCGCCTACGGTGGCGTGGCGCGGCTGGGGCTGAACATGGGTGGGCTCGACCCGGCGTGGATTCCCACCATCGGCCGGCTGCTCACCCTGGTTGGCGCGGTGTTGGGCAGCGGAGTCGCCTACGCCCTGTTTCGGCGACTGGCCCCCGCACGGGACGCCTTCACCCGTTTGTTGTGCCTGGCCCTGGCCGTACATGCCTTCCTGGGGCCTTTGACCGGCTGGTGGGCCATCACCGTGCGCCCCGATCTGTGGGCGAGCGTGCTGGAAACGGCGGGCCTGCTTGCGTTCCTGGGATGGAGCGGCTGGCGCTCGATGCCCGCAGCCGTGATGGCGTCGCTGTTGTTCTCGGCCGCCTGGTCGATGAAGCAGATCGCTATCGTCGCCCTCTGCGGCGCTGGGATCGGGACCGCGGTGAACCGGGCTTGGCGGGCCTTGCCGGCGTTGGGCCTGCCGTTCCTGATCGTCGCCGGCGTCACCCTGGCCCTGTTGCCCGCCGCCTATCACCAGACCATGGCCGACCTGGCGGCGACGGTGGCCTTCTCCCTTCGCCAGGGCGCGATCAACGGGGTCAATTTCGCGGCCAAGGCGCTACCGGCGTTGACGGCAACCGGGACCCTGGCCGCCCTGGCCCTCCTGTCACCGGCTTCCAGGGCCGAGATCGTTGGCGACCGATCGCTGCCCGTAACCGGCGCGGTGGCGGCTACTGGCCTGGTGGTGGCGCTGACCGGCGCGGCCAAGGTCGGTGGGGCGGAGAATTACTTCTTCACCCCCCACCTGATGCTGTGCGCCGTGACCGCGGCGGGAATCGGGCTCTTGCAGCGCCTTCCGGCGCCGGCAAGACGAAGCTTGCTCGTGGCCATGGCGGTGGGTTGGGCGGCGCAGGCGGCAGCCACCGGCGCGGTGCTTGCCGGTCTTGCCGGCGCCGTTTCCGTGCGCGGCACCCATGAGGGTTACGAAGCCGCCCGGCGCTGCATCCAGGTTTTACCCAAACCCGCCTACGTGGACGGCGCTTACCTGAACCTGCCGTGGATGAATCCATCCCGGCCCCCTTTCGTGCTGTCGTTTCGCTATTGGCACCAGCGGCAACAGGGGCTTCCCTTCGAGGCGGGAGGCGTCGGTGGGCTCATCGAGGCGGGGCGGTTCGCCGCCTTGCTGCTGCCCGAGGGGGCGGCCCGCTACGACGGCGCGGCCCTGGACGGCTACGCGCGGCGGGACGGCGTCTGCCCGGGATGGTCGGTGTGGGAAAGGCGCGCCCCGTGACGGTCCAGTCTGACTCCGCCGCCGGCACCGCGCCCCTCTACATTTGCGGCTGTCCGCGCTCCGGCACCTATCTGCTGCAGCGGATGATCGGCGATGCCTTCGACATCGCGATTCCCATGGAATCCCACCTCCTGCCGCCGTTTCGGCGCCATGCCCGTTTGTGGGGCGACCTGGGCGACGCGGACAATCGGCGCCGTCTGCTCGAGTTCATTTTTGACTTCGTGACGATATTCACCGATCAGGTGGTGTGGTCACGTATGAGCGACCCGGGCGCGGAGACCGGGGAGCGTCATACCCTGTTGGCGGTGCGACCCGAAGCGGCGCGGATCGTCGCCGAGTCCCAGGACTTCGACACCCTCGTGCGGGGTTTGTTCGCCGCCTACGGCCGGGTTCACGGCGCCGACCGCTGGGGCGAAAAGGCGAGCTACTTCAGCCCCGAGCCGGTGGAGACCTTCACCCGCTGCTGCCCCGGCGCCATTGTGATCCAGCCGATCCGGGACGGGCGCGACGTCTGCCTGTCGTGGCGCCGGGCCTGGTTCGGGCCCGTCTCCGCGCGCCAGGCCGCCAGCCTGTGGGTCGCCCACGTGGAGAACGGCCGGCGCTGGGGTGCCGCCCATCCGGACCGCTACCTGGAGGTCCGCTACGAGGATCTGGTGGGCCAGCCGGACATCGAATTGGCTCAAATCGGGGCATTCCTCGGTGAAACACTGCGAGGCGACGGCAGCAGTGGCGCCGCCGGCGAGATGGCTCGGGTGCTCGCCGCCACCGATACCCACGCCCGACTGTCCGGCGTCGTTGCCACAGACACCGCGGGAAAATGGCGCGAGGCCATGCCAGCCGACGACCTGGCCCTGTTCGAGGCCGTTGCCGGCCCGACCCTTGAGGCCGCCGGCTACGAACCGGCGACACCCCCTGATCGTCGGGCCGGAAGGGCGCGCCTCAACGGTGCCAAAGCCATGGATCTCCTGCGGAATTTAGGGAATGGATCACGGTGGAAGCGTCGGGCCGCGACACATCTTCCACTGTTGCTGTTCCTGGCACGGCGTCTCGGGGTCAGCTTTCCGGCGAGGCGCCCCCGGTGAGGACGCCTACAGCTGCCAGCGGTGCAGCCCGCTGGGCAGGTCGAGGTGGCGCCACTGGCCCTTGATATCGGCCACCGTGCCACCGGGCTTCAGCATGCGGGCAAGGGCGGCGGCAGGGAGTTCGCGATATCCCCGGTGGGCCACGGCGCCGATCACGGCGTCGTAGCCGGTTGCCGAGTCCAGGCCGGCGATGATGTCGAGGCCGCAGAGGGCGCGGGCCTCCGCCGGGTCGGCCATCGGGTCGTGCACGTCCACGTGGTGCCCCTTGGCCCTCAGCGCCGCCACCAAGTCGATGCTCTTGGAGTTTCTGAGGTCGGGTACGTCTTCCTTGAAGGTCAGCCCCAGCACCAGGATCCAGCCACGTCCGCCGGCGAGCCTCGGCGCCAAATCGGCGTCGAGCCGCTCGGCGATGAAGGCCGCCATGCCGTCGTTGATGCGCCGCCCGGCGAGAATGATCTCCGAGTCGTGACCCAGGGCTTGCGCGCAGTGGGCCAAGTAATAGGGGTCGACGCCGATGCAGTGGCCGCCCACCAGACCCGGCTGAAAGCCAAGAAAATTCCACTTGGTGCCCGCCGTTTCCAGCACGTCGTGAATAGAGATCCCCAGCCGGGCGCTAATCTGCGCCACTTCGTTGACGAAGGCGATGTTGATGTCCCGCTGGGCGTTCTCGATCGCCTTGGCCGCCTCGGCGGTCTTGATATCGCGGGCAACATGGACCCCGCCCGTGGTCACGGCGCCGTAGACCTCGGCCAGGAACGCCGCCACGTCGGGCGTCTGACCGGCCACCACCTTGGGGATTTGGTCCACGCTGTGTGCCCGGTCGCCGGGGTTGATCCGCTCCGGCGAATAGCCGAGCAGGAAATCGCTGCCGCCGGCGAGGCCCGAGACCCGGGCCAGCTCGGGTCCGCACAGGTCCTCGGTGACGCCCGGGTAGACGGTGCTCTCGAGCACCACCACGGCGCCGGGCTTGAGCGCCGCCCCGACGGTTCGGCAGGCGGCCAGGAGGGCGCTCAGATCGGGCCGCTTGTTGTCGTCCACCGGCGTCGGCGCGGCGACGATGAACAAGTTGCGATCGGCGAGGACCGCCGGATCGCTGGACACGGCCAGAATCCCGGCCCGCAAGGCGGCGCTTTCCACCTCGCCGGTACGGTCGTGGCCGGTGCCGAGTTCCCCTATCCGCCCTTCGTCGATATCGAAACCAACCGTCGGGAAGCGGCGCGCCAGGGCCAGGGCCAGGGGCAGACCCACGTATCCCAGGCCGAGAACGGCGACACGCAGGTCGGCAAGGGAGGGAACGGCCATCGGTTGTCCATGGCGGACACGGAGTGGTCCGTCAGATAGCCGGGGTCGGGAAGCAAGTCAAACCGCTCGCCCTCGGGGGCGATTTTCTCGGAGATTCAGGGGGTTTCAAGATCACTTTGGGGTTGACGTTCACCCTCTGAACGCATTAGCGTTCGCGCCGTGAACACAAACGATTCGCAGACTCGGCCATGAGCGATCCCCGCGCCCCGGCTCCGGCTCCGGCGCCAAACAACGAGACCGAAATCACCCTCGGGGTCCTGGACGCCATCCAGTCGGACAGCCGGGTGACCCAGCGTTCGGTCGCCCGCGACCTGGGAATCGCCCTCGGGCTGGCCAACGCCTACCTGAGGCGTTGCGTGAAAAAGGGCCTGGTCAAGGTGGCCCAGATACCCTCCAATCGCTACTCCTACTACCTGACCCCGCGCGGCTTTACGGAAAAGAGCCGCCTGACGGCGGCATACCTGTCCCAGTCCTTCCTGTTCTTTCGCGAGGCCCGCGGCCAGTGCGATGCCCTGTTTGCCGAATGTGTCCGGCGCGGCTGGCGGCGGGTAACCCTGATTGGCGCCAGCGACCTGGGGGAGATCGCCACCCTCTGCGCCCGCGAGGCCAACGTGACCGTCACCTGTTTCGTCGATTCGGGAAGCAACGAACCCTCGTTTGCCGGCTATCCGTTGCGACCCGACCTGGCGTCCGTTCGCCAGGCCGACGCGGCAATCGTGGTCGACCTCAAGGATCCCCAGGCGGCCTACGATGCGCTGAAGGAATTCCTGCCGGCGGCGCGGATACTGCATCCGCGGCTGCTGCGTATCGCCGACGGGACCTCCTTCCCGGGCGATGCCTAGGGGCCCCAATGAAGCAGTGGTTCGTCGCCCATACCCATGCCCGGGGCGAGCCGT
This sequence comes from Rhodospirillales bacterium, assembly GCA_965247705.1. Classification (GTDB taxonomy): domain Bacteria; phylum Pseudomonadota; class Alphaproteobacteria; order Rhodospirillales; family CAMCUA01; genus CBDFHV01. The sequence goes on from CBDFHV010000086.1 coordinate 132,679, forward strand.
TGGCCCGCATCAATCTGCTGCGGCAGGATTTCGAAGTCTACCTGCCCCAGTACCTGAAGCGGCGCCGCCACGCGCGGCGCACCGACTGGGTACTGTCGCCGTTGTTTCCCCGCTATATCTTCGTTCACATGGACCTGGAGCGGTGCCGCTGGCGGTCTATCCATTCCACCATCGGCATCTCCCACCTGGTGGGTCACGGCGACCGTCCGGCGGTCCTGAGGGACCACATCGTCGACGAGATCAGGGCGCGGGAGAATGAGCGGGGCGTGGTGAACGTCCAGGACGCGCCGCCGTACCGGCGGGGTGAAACAGTGCAGATAACCGCGGGCCCCTTGAGCGATCAGCTGGGCCTGTTCGAAGGCGTGGACGACGCGCAACGGGTGATCCTTCTGCTGGATCTCCTGGGGCGGGAAGTCCAAGTCCGAGTGCCGGCGGAAGCCGTCCGCGCCTACGTCTGAACCGACCCCTCGGGGTCCAGGCAGACGGCAGCATTCCCTCGACCGGTGGACCACAGGTTCACCCGGAGGGCGGTAGCGTGGCATGGCGCCACGACCTATCCCCAAACCGAATACGGATTACACAACGTGTGGAAAGACCGCTCCGTCCTGGTCACCGGCGCCGACGGCTTCATCGGCTCCCACCTGACCGAGACCCTGGTGGCGCGCGGCGCCCGGGTGACGGCGCTTGCCCTCTATACGGGGCTGGACAGCCACGGCTGGCTGGACGAACTGCCGGCGGCGGCCCGCGGTTCGCTGCGCCGGGAGCGCGGCGACATCCGCGACGCCCATCAGATGGCGGACCTCTGCCGGGACCAATCGGTGGTCTTCCACCTGGCGGCCTTGATCGGCATCCCTTACTCCTACGCCGCCCCGTCCAGCTATGTGCAGACCAACGTGCAAGGCACCGTCAACGTGCTCGAGGGCGCCCGGCGGACCGGCGTGGACCGGCTGGTGCATACCTCCACCAGCGAGGTCTATGGCACCGCGCGGACCCGGCCCATCGGCGAGGACCATCCCCTGCAGGCCCAGTCGCCCTATGCCGCCTCCAAGATGGCGGCCGACATGATGGCGGAATCCTTCGCCCGCTCGTTCGGCTTGCCGGTTATCACGCTCAGGCCCTTCAACACCTTTGGCCCCCGGCAGAGCGAGCGGGCGGTCCTGCCGACGGCCATCCGCCAGGCCCTGGACCCGGACTGCGATGCCATCCGGCTGGGCGATCTGAGCCCGGCGCGGGACTTCACCTTCGTCGCCGACACGGTGGAGGCCTTCCTGCGGGTCGCCGCCCTGGACGACAAACACGTCGGGGCCGTGTTCAACGCCGGGACGGGTCGCATGGTGACCATAGGTGAAGCGGTGGCGGCGGTGTGCCGGGTGACCGGCTGCAACAAGCCGGTCGAAGAGGAAGCGATCCGGCGCCGGCCCGCGGACAGCGAGGTGATGGCCCTGCAGGCGGACCCATCCCGCCTCGCCGAGGCCAGCGGCTGGGCGCCGTCGGTCACCCTCGAGGACGGGCTGGCCCGCACGGCGGCCTGGTGGCGCGATAGGCTTCCCCATGCCCGCCCCGAGGCGGACTACCTGATATGACGGCGGCGGCCGCCATCGCGCCGGAAACCCTGGTCGACAGGGTCACGGCGGCTCTGTCCCGGGTCGCCCCGCCGCCGGCCGCCCTGCACGAGCCGGAGTTCGTCGGCAATGAATGGGCCTACGTCAAGGAATGCCTGGACACGGGTTGGGTTTCGACCGCCGGCGCCTACGTTTCGCGCTTCGAGACCCTGCTGACGGACATCACCGGTGCCGGCCATGCCGTCGCCACCATCAACGGCACGGCGGCACTGCACGCAGCCCTGCTGGCCCTCGGCGTCGAGGCAGGGGATGAAGTGATCGTGCCGGCGCTTTCCTTTGTCGCCACGGCCAACGCCGTCGCCCACTGCGGCGCCGTGCCCCACTTCGCCGACGTCGAGACAGCGACCCTGGGCCTGGACCCGGCGCGCCTGGCGGCCCACCTGGCGGTCATCGCCGAGGCCTCCGGGGACGGTCTGCGCAACCGGCGGACCGGCCGGCCCGTGAAGGCCGTGGTTTGCATGCATACCTTCGGCCATCCCTCGGACTTGCCGGGCCTGTTGGCCGCCTGCGGCCAGTTCAACCTGCCGCTGGTGGAGGACGCCGCCGAGTCCCTGGGCTCGATGTACGGGGACCGGCACACGGGGACCTTCGGCCGGGTGGGCGTGCTGAGCTTCAACGGCAACAAGACGGTGACCACCGGCGGCGGCGGCGGCGTTCTTACTGGCGATGACGATCTGGCGGCGCGGGTGCGCCATCTCACCACCACCGCCAAGACGGCCCATCCGTGGCGCTTCGATCACGACGCGGTCGGCTACAACTACCGCCTGCCCAACATCAACGCCGCCCTCGGCTGTGCCCAACTGGAGCAGTTGCCCGGCTTCCTCGCCCGCAAGCGCACCCTGGCCGAGGCCTATGGTTTGGCGCTGGAACCCATCGACGGACTGACCGTGGTGCGGGAGCCGGCCCGTGGGCGCAGCAATTTCTGGCTCAATGCCCTGATGCTGGAGGGCGACGACGCGGACTTGCGGGACGCCATCCTGGAAGCCACCAACGGCATTGGCATCGGCACCCGTCCCGCCTGGACGCCCCTGCACCGGCTGCCCATGTACGCCGACTGCCCGCGGATGGATCTGGTGACGACCGAGTCCCTGTGGCGACGCCTGATCTGCCTGCCCAGCAGCGCCCGCCTGGCCGACCGTCTACCCGAGGATCTCCGTGGCTGAACGGCGAATCTGCGTGGTCACCGGAAGCCGGGCCGAATACGGCCTTTTGTCCTGGCTGATGACGGCAATCCAACGGACATCGGAATTGGCACTCCAGGTCGCCGTCACCGGGAGTCACTTGGAGCCCCGGTTCGGCGACACCTGGCGGGAGATCGTCGCCGACGGGTTCCCCATCGACGCCAGGATTCCGTTGGGGCTGGACGACGACACCCCGCAAGGGGTGACCGCCGCCCTGGGCCGGGCCACCGTCGGCTTCGGCGAGGCCTTCGCCCGCCTGCGGCCCGACGTCGTGGTGGTGCTGGGCGACCGGTTCGAGATCCTGGCCGCCGCCCAAGCGACCTTGCTGGCGCGACTACCCCTGGCCCACATCCACGGCGGCGAGCTGACGGAAGGGGCTGTCGATGACGCCATTCGCCACGCCATCACGAAAATGGCTCACCTGCACTTTACCGCCTGCGGGGCCTACGCCCGCCGGGTGATCCAGTTGGGCGAACCGCCGGAACGGGTGTTCGAGGTCGGCGCGCTCGGCGCGGAGGCGGTGGCGAATACCGACTACGAGAATCGCGCGGTACTGGAGGCCGAGCTGGGCCTGACCCTGGATGCGCCTCTGCTGCTGGTCACCTACCATCCCGCCACCCTGGGCCGGCTGTCGCCGGAGGCCGCGATAGGCGCCCTGCTTGCCGCCCTCGAGAAGCGGCCGGCGACGCGAATCGTCTTCACCGGCGTCAATGCCGATCCGGGCCGCGACGCCGTGGACCGGCCGATCCGCGCCTTCGTGGCCGATCGGCCCGGGCGGACGGTCTTTCGGGAGTCCCTGGGTCAACGGCGCTACCTGTCGGCGATGCGCCTGGCGGCGGCGGTGGTGGGCAATTCCTCCAGCGGCGTCATCGAGGCGCCAACCCTGGGCGTGCCTGTGGTCAACATCGGCGACCGGCAGAAAGGGCGTCTGCGGGCTGCCTCGGTCATCGACTGCGCCGAGACGGAAGGCGACATCCTGGCCGCCCTGGACAAGGCCCTGGACCCGGCGTTTCGCGACGGCCTCGCGGGCATAGAGCCGCCCTTCGGGCGCGGCGGCGCGGCGGCGCGCATCGCCGGCATCCTGGCCACCACGGACCTGACCGACGTGATCCACAAGACCTTTCACGATCTGCCCCAGGCGGCCTGAGGACACGCCACCCATGCCCGTTCACGTCATCGCCGAGGCCGGAGTCAACCACAACGGCGAAGAGTCCCTGGCCCTGGACCTGGTCGCCGCCGCGGCGGCGGCGGGCGCGGACACGGTGAAGTTCCAGACCTTCCGGGCCGAGGACGTGGTCACCCCGGACGCGACCAAGGCGGCCTACCAGAAGGCGACGACCGATGCCGGGGAAACCCAGTACCAGATGCTGAAGCGCCTTGAACTCACCGCCGATGCCCATCGCGCCGTACAGGCGTCCTGCCGGGACCACGGAATCGCCTTCCTGTCGAGCCCCTTCGGGCTGGAGAGCCTGCGCTTTCTGGTCGACGACCTGGGGGTGGACGCCATCAAGATCCCGTCCGGCGAGATCACCAACGGGCCGCTGTTGCTGGCCGCCGCCCGCAGCGGCCGCCGCCTCATCGTCTCCACGGGGATGAGCAGCCTGGACGAGGTTCGCCAAGCCCTGGGCGTCGTCGCCTTCGGGCGCACGGCGGGCACGGACGCGACGCCATCGCGGCGGACCTTCGCGGAAGCGCTCGATTCCGCGGCGGGGCGCGCGGCGTTGACGGACAGCGTGGTGCTGCTTCACTGCACCAGTCAGTACCCGGCGCCGGCGGAGGACGTGAACCTGCGGGCGATGGATACCCTGGCCGATACGTTCGGCCTGCCGGTGGGCTTGTCCGACCACAGCGAGGGTATCGCTGTGCCGATCGCGGCGGTCGCCCGGGGCGCCACCGTGATCGAGAAACATTTGACCCTGGATCGGCAGCTGCCCGGCCCCGATCACCGGGCCTCCCTGGAGCCGGACACCTTCGCCGCCATGGTGGCGGCGATTCGCACCGTCGAACGGGCGCTGGGGGACGGCGTCAAGGCGCCCAGGCCGTCGGAGGCGGACACCGCGGCGGTGGCCCGGCGCAGTCTCGCCGCCATCGCCCCGGTAGCCGCCGGAGAGCCCTTCACCGTATTCAATCTGGGCAGTCTGCGGCCGGGAACGGGGATCTCGCCGATGGCCTATTGGGACTGGCTGGGCCGGTCCGCCGGCCGGGACTGGCCGGCGGGGGCCCTGCTGGAAACATGAGCCGGCCGGTGATCGTGGTGGGAAGCGGCGGCCACGCCAAGGTGGTGATAGATGTCTTGCTTGTGGCCGGGATTTCTGTCCTCGGGCGCACCGACCGGACGCCAGGGGACGTACCGGCGGAACTCCAGGGCGTGCCGCTCCTCGGCGACGACGGGGCGCTCCGGGGGCACGAACCGGATGCCGTGGAACTCGCCAACGGCCTCGGCGGCGCGGCGGACACGGCAGGGCGGCACGCGCTGTTTCGGCGGTTAAAGGCGGCGGGCTATGACTTCGTCACGTTGCGCCATCCGGCGGCGGTGATCGCGCAAGATTCGGCGCTGGATGAGGGCGCCCAGGTAATGGCCGGCGCGGTGATTCAGCCGGCCTGCCACATCGGCGCCAACAGCCTGGTCAACACCGGCGCCCGCGTGGACCACGATTGCCGAATCGGCGACCACGCCCATGTGGGGCCTGGTGCCGTGCTGTGCGGTGGGGTAATCGTTGGCGAGGGCTGCCACGTGGGTGCCGGGGGTACCGTCATACAAGGCGTCGACATCGGCGCCGGTGCCATCGTGGCGGCCGGTGCCGTGGTCGTCCACAACGTCGCCCCGGGCGCGCGGGTGGCCGGCGTTCCGGCGCGGGAGATGGCGGCGTGAAAGACTGGCAGGAAGCCCTGGTCGCCACGGATACCCGCATCGTTGAGGCGATTCGGGTGCTGGATGATTCCGATGCCCACATCTGCCTGGTGGTGGACGGCGGCCGAAAGCTTCTGGGCACGGTCACCGATGGCGACATCCGGCGGGGCATCCTGCGCAGCATACCCTTGGACGCGCCCGTGGACGCGATCATGAACACCGCGCCCAAGGTCGTCTCCGCCAGTCGGCCGGACACCGAGACAGTCCGCCTGATGACGTCGCTGTCCATGCGGCAGATGCCGGTGGTGGACGGCGACGGCCAGGTGGTGGACCTGAAGGTGCTGGACGACCTGATGGCGGCGCCGAACGGGCAGCGTCCGAACTGGGTCGTGCTGATGGCCGGCGGCCGCGGCATGCGATTGCGGCCCCTGACCCGCAAGACGCCGAAGCCCCTCCTCAGTCTCAGCGGCACGCCGATCCTGGAGTGGATCGTGAAGGCATTTCTCAGGGAAGGCTTCCACCGTTTCCTGATCTCGGTGAACTATAAGGCGGACCTCGTGAAAGAGCACCTCGGCGACGGGAGTCGACTGGGCGCCGAGATCCGTTACTTGGAGGAAAGCACGCCGCTGGGCACGGCCGGGCCACTGGGGTTGATCGACGAGCGGCCCCAGGATCCAATTTTCGTCATGAATGGCGATATCCTCACAAAGGTCAACGTGGCCCGCCTGCTAGATTTCCATCAGGAACAGGAAGCGACCGCCACCATGGCGGTGGGGGAATATGAGGTCGAGGTGCCCTACGGGGTGGTAGTCACCGACGGCCCCCGGGTCGCGGCCGTCGAGGAGAAGCCGAAGCATCGCTTTTACATCAACGCCGGCATGTACGTTCTCGATCCCACAGTCCTTGACCTGGTGGAGCGCGATAATCCACTTGACATGCCGGACCTGTTCCGGCGTCTCATCGACGAGGGCCGCACTGTGGCGGCCTTCCCCGTGCGCGAATACTGGCTTGACATCGGCCGCCGTGACGACTTCGACCGTGCCCGCACCGAGTTCGACGATCTGTTCGGGTCGCGGTAGGACGAACAGCCGTGGGTGCCAAGCCGAACCTGCCATGCTTCCCAACCGGCGTTGGTGAAAACGGAAGCATCGCTGGCGCCCTTGCCTCGTGATCGATGAACTTCAGGTCCTGGCCGTGATCATCGCCCGTGGCGGGTCCAAGGGGCTGCCGGGGAAGAACCTGCTGCCTCTCGCCGGCAAGCCGCTACTGGCCTGGACCATCGAAGCGGCTCACGGGGCGGCCTTGGTGGACCGGACCATCCTGTCGTCGGATGATAAGGAGATCGTCGAGGAGGCCCGGCGCCGAAACGGCGACGTGCCATTCGTGCGGCCCCGGCATCTGGCCACAGACGATGCCACGGCTGAAGATGTTCTCATTCACGCCATCGTCACCGTCGGCGGGTGCTACGACTACGCGGTCCTACTGCAGGCTACATCACCGCTGCGGCGATCCGAGGATATCGACGGCGCCATTCGCCATTGTCATGAGGCGGGCGCGACAGCCTGCGTTGCCGTCACCCCTGTCGCCAAGCCGCCTCAGTGGATGGTACACCTGGACGCTCAGGGACGTACGCATACCATCCTCGACGACGACCGCTTGGTAACGCGCCGCCAGGAGGCGCCCCAGGCATTTGTTTTCAATGGCGCGGTCTATGTGGTGCAAACGGCCCCTTTCTTGAGGTCGCGTACAATCCATGGTGAGGACACCGTGGCCTATGTCATGCCGCCTGAGCGGTCGGTGGACGTAGACACCCAGTTCGACTTGTGGCTAGCGGAAACTTGCCTCCGGCACGAGGCCGGACCAGGACCTGGGGTGCGGACGTCAAAAAGGGATAACCCGCCGGATGGCCGCGTCTACTGAGGCACATTTGCTGCCCGACTACTCGCCGTTGATCGTCTGAACCATGCACGTCGCGTACCTTATCAAGCGTCCTCTGAACGCGCGCGACTATCGGCGCTTCGGCGTGGCCTATCTGATCGAGCGAGGTGACAGTGTAACCGTTCTCGATCTCAGCGAACTCCTGCAACCTGACATTCCGGCCGACCGATCGGGAACACCACAGCATGACCGGCTCGACGTGCGGGTCGTGCGCTCTTGGGCAACGTTCGCCACGTGCCAGGAGCCTCTCACGAATGCCGACATGGCGTTCTTCCTGCTTCAGTCCCAAGGGCTGACACGCGCGTTTGTTCGGCCCCTACGCATGCTCGCCCGCTGTAACACGCCTTACCTGATCTTGGCGCCGAACTTGTGCCCAGCTCAGGAGTACAGCAATTCCGACGTTGGTTGGTTTCAACGACTGCTCGATTTTGTGACCCGATTCCGTGACATGGATCTCGTCAACTCCGTCGTTGCACGGCTGGGCCCGGGACCGCTGCGCTTGCCCACCGCTTCCTGGATCGTGTATTGCGGCCGCGCCAGTCACGTGGCGAACAACCTAGTTGCGAGCACCACGATAGCCATCAGAGCCCACACGTACGATTTCGAAATCACCCAAGGCTTGCAACGAACCGCTGGCGAGACCCTGAACCAGGCCGTATTTCTTGATCAGGATTTCGTCAAGCATTCGGACTTCATTGTCCTCAATGCGAATCCCCTGGACGGCGACAGGTACCATGACCGGTTGCGGCGCCTGTTCGATCGTGTAGAGCGAGAGCTTGGACTGTCGGTCGTCATTGCCGCCCACCCCAGGGCGCAATATCGAGATAGGCCAAACGTATTTGGGGATCGGCTCGTGGTCACCGGCGCGACGGCGGAAACCCTTGCCCAAAGCCGTCTCGCAATTGGCCACAACAGTACGGCCATTGGACTGGCGGTCGCGATGCGGAAACCGGTCATGCTGCTGGCGACACAGGATCTCTATCATCGGCATGTGTGGGAGAAGTACGTCTACGAAGGCTTTTCCAAGGCACTCGGCACGCCCCTTCGGTTCTTCGACGACCCGGACACGGTCGACCTGACCGATGCCCTATCGTTCGATTTCGAACGGTATGAACGCTATGTGACCGACTACCTTCAGGAGCCCGGGGCCCCGTCTCGGGACCTATGGGAGACCGTCTACGAGGCCGTGTCCCGGTCAACGACGGATCGGCGCCTCGGTCTCGAAACGTCGGCTGTCGGCGTCGCGCAACCCTCGAGCTGACGGCCATACGAACCCAGAAACACGAAGGAACGGAGGCGATGGACAGTATCGACGTAAACGCCCGCTACGACCTCCCGGAGGACGTCCGCTACTGCAAGAAGTGCGTCATCTCCAATCAGCGCCCGCGCATCGTTTTCGACGACGAAGGCGTCTGCTTCGCCTGCCGCTACGCGGAGTACAAGCAGACGCAAATCGATTGGAAAGAACGGGAACGCGAACTAGTGTTGCGATTCTAACATTTGGTTCCTGAGCCCGGGGGTGAAGGTCGCAGTTTGCGTAGATTTAATGGGAACGAAATGTCTCGATCGGAACACTAGAGGACTTACTGAATCGCCATCGGCGCGATGACGGCAGCCATGATGTCATCGTGCCGTCGAGTGGCGGCAAGGACAGCGCCGTCGTTGCTCACATGCTGAAGTACCGCCACGGCATGAATCCGCTGACGGTAACATGGGCGCCACACCGCTACACCGACATCGGGTGGCAAAACTTCCAAGGCCTGATCGACGCGGGCCTCGACAATATCCTCGGGACGCCCAACGGCAAGATTCATCGGCGCCTGACCCGTCAATCGTTGATCGACCAAGGCGATCCGTTCATGCCGTTCATATTCGGTCAAGTGCTGTTTCCACTGCGCATGGCGCTGAAACTGGGCATCGGCCTCATCTTTAGTGGTGAAAATGCCGAAGCGGAGTATTCCGGTGATCCTCAAGGAGATGCGCTCGGCCGGCTGTTCCCACCTGGTCTACGGCTACGAATCCTTCGCCCCCCACGTCATGAAGACCATCGGCAAGGGGGCGACGCCGAAGACCAACATGCGCAGCTTCTTCTGGACCCTGGAGGCCGGCATCCGACCCATCCCCAACCAGATCATCGGCTTCCCGGCGGAGGACTTCGAATCCCTGCGGGCCAACATGGATGCCTGGAAGAAGCTGGGCATCGTCGTCAAGCCGTTCTTCGCCACGCCCTATCCGGGCTCCGAATGGTTCTCCACCTACCGGGCGTCCATCCTGGAGCAGTATGGTGGCGACCTGGAACGGTTTGTCCTCGAACTGGGCGATGCCACCAGCATCACCGCCGTCATCTGCCACAACTTCAACGCCGTCGAGCTGCTGGGCCTGCGCGAATTGATGTTGAAGTTCGACTATCGAAGCATCGACGCCCACGAACAGGTCTGGCGGCGCAATCACAAGATCCCCGACGGTCACCCGTCCCGCCTCTACCAGGACCCGAACGACCTCAAGCTGGCCGGGTAATCGCCTCCAGTCCAACGCCCGGCGTCACGGCGCCGGTCCCCTAACCATTCCAATCCTGCGTCGCATCGCGAAAGTGCAACTATGGCCGTCGAGTCGACGAACCGCAGTTCCTTGCGCGCCACCATCGGCCTCACGTTTCAGGTGCTGGGCGACGGCGCGAGACGAAAAATGTCGGTCCTCGGAATTCTCATGCTCATAGGCGGCACTTTGGAAAGCGCCGGTGTGGGGCTGGTGTTTCCCCTTCTCGCGATGATCACCCGTCCCGAGATGGTTCACCAGAACGAGACGATCGGCGCCCTGCACGTTGCCATCGGCGAGCCTTCCGTCGACATGTTCCTGATCGTACTTTGCGCCGGCCTGCTGGCGGTGATCGTGCTGAAGAATATCTTCTCGGCTTACCTCGTCAACGCCCAAGCGCGGTTCGTTTGGCAATCGCGGCGGCGCCTTTCCAGCTACCTGTTCCGCCGCTATGTGCGCAGCGATCTGCCGTTCCATCTGAACACCCATTCCAGCGAGGTCACCCGAAGCCTGATCGTGTCGGTGAACCAGATCTTTGGACAATTCCTGATGCCACTTCTGTTGCTGGCGACCGAGGGACTGGTGGTTTTGTTCGTCATCGCGGTTCTACTTGTCGTCGACCCCCTGGTAACGGTGGTTGCCCTGGTCGTGCTCGGAACCACGGTGGGCGCATTCTACATGGTCAGTCGCCGCCGCATTGCGTTCTGGGGGGAGGAGGTACATGCCACCAGCGGAAGACTGTTGCGCACCATTGGCCAAAGCCTGGGCGGCATCAAGGAACTGAAGGTGTTCCGCAAGGAGGCATACTTCGAAGGACTGTTCGGCGAGGCTATCAACGCCAATTCCCGGGCCATGCAGCACTACCAGGCCGTGACCCAATACCCGCGCCTGATGTTGGAAACCATCGCCGCCGGCAGCATTCTGATTACAGTCGCCGTGGTGGTCGCCTCCGGCAACCGGGCCGGCGATGCGATCCCCTTGGTCGGCCTGTTCGGGGTCGCCGCCATCCGGCTGATGCCGTCTTTGAACCGCATCATCGCCCAAGTTGCCAGCATCCGCTTCGTCCTGCCGTCCATCGGCCAAGTGCTGGACGATATCCAGGCCACCGAGAGCTCGGCCTCCGGTGAAGCGGCGATCGACGAGCCGCCGGCCTTGCTGCTCGAGCGAGAGGTGGTGTTTGACAACGTGTCCTTCGCCTACACCGCGGGATCCGAGCCTGTGCTGCAAAATGTATCGCTCAGAATCCTCTGCGGCACGTCCGTGGCTCTGGTTGGACGCACGGGCGCGGGCAAGACCACGTTGGCCAACCTTCTCCTCGGGCTGTTTCAGCCCACCGACGGGGAAATCCTGTTCGACGACCGCCCGTATTCGGGCGCGGACATGCGGGCCCTGCAGGCGAATTTGGCCTTCATTCCCCAGGATGTCTTCCTTCTCGACGATAGCATCCGCAACAATGTCGCCTTTGGCGTTCCTCAATCCGAGATTGACGAAGGGCGTATGCGCGAGGCAATCCGCCTGGCTCAGCTCGACGACGTGGTGGCGGCCTTGCCACAGGGCTTGGACACGGTGATCGGCGAACGTGGGGCCCGAATTTCAGGCGGTCAGCGCCAGCGGCTGGGCATTGCCCGGGCCCTCTATCGAGATGCTCGCATGATCGTACTCGACGAGGCCACCTCGGCGCTGGACAGTGGCACGGAATCAGAAATCAGCCGCGTGCTCCGCGAACTGCACGGTCAACGGACGCTGGTGATCATCGCCCACCGGCTTAGCGCCATTCGTCCGTGCGATCGCATCTTCGTACTGGAGGACGGACGCATCACAGAATCGGGAGATTTCGAATCCCTGCTCGCCCGCAGCGCCGCCTTTCGCCGCATCGCGGCCTACGACGGCGCGGACGTTTCCCTAACCGCCTGAGCGCGCCGTGACCAAAAGCCTCATCGTCAACGGTTTGCAGCGAAGTGTCACCACTATGGTGGAGCGCTTATTCGATTCTCAGCCAGGAATTCTCTGCGTTGGCGGCATGTTCGAGATGCCCAGACTGATTGCTACCCTGCGCAACAAGCGCGGAAAGCAGGAAGTCGTCACCGAACGCTTCGACTGCGGACACAATCGCCTGACCCACCGCAGCGCGCATAACCTGCGCTCTGCCCTTCTCTCCAGCTTTGTGAACAGCGTTTCCCAGCCCCTGCTGACCGGCTATCGGAGAGCGAACGAACCACCTGATCGGTTGGCTTACGGCTTTACGGCGCCGAAACTGTTTGCCGCCGTCGATGCGATCCGCACGTTTGACAGGCTGTGGGATGTGGCCGACCTCATGGAGGTGATGGGCCGCAGGCTTGGCGTGGCGGTGATGGCAACGAAATGGACCCTGTGCCACCGCTTCGCGCCGGTGTTTCTCGAATCCGAACATGCATACTGGATCGAGGTGGTCCGCAATCCCTATGCAAAAATCTCGTCGGGACTGCGGATCGGTCTGAGCGACCTGGGCCACCTGACTCTTCCCATTACTCAGGATGCATTGCGTTTTGCCTCGACGTTCAAGCACGAGCGCTTCAGAGTCCTTCGCTACGAAGAGGTGTGTACCGAACCCGATGCTGTCTTGGACGAGATTTCAAAGTGGTTGGGGGTGGAGGTGCGCAACCGTGATCTCGTAAATCGCGAGGGGGGACCCTTTCACGGCAACTCGTCTGACAACGTGGAGCACGGCCAACCGGATTGGTATCAGGATCAGACCGTCGCACCACGCCTTGGCGCTCTGGATCGCGAGCGATGGCGCCAGCATCTGTCTCCGACCGAACTCGAGCTTATTAACCTGTCGTTGGATTTCTGCGGCTTGTATCCCAAGGAAAAAACCTCGCCCAAAAACAGGGCCGTCGCCATCATCGCCAGATACATGCCGCTAATGGCCTACGCCCTTGCCCGCCATGCCTTGAGGAGCGTGGTGGGGCTGACCGGTTACGACGTGGTGCGTAGGCCGCGGCACCAACCATTGTAGGGGAGACGGCGGCGACCTTCCGGGATACAGCAAAGACGATCCCAAAATACATACAAGAGTTACGGCGCCACGTATTTGAATTCAACAAACAAAATTCACAGATCAATTAACAATCGGCTATTGGTTTTAAGTGTTAGAATCATCGAAGGTCACTACTGTCCAGTTAACGGATGGTTGAAGGCGCTGAAAGCCATGGTTTCGGCGGCATTTGAAGCGAATTTGGGTGGTGTCGATTTGAAATGGATGGAGCACTTTTCGGAGTTATTCCGAGGAGATGCTCATGAACACCGGCAAGACCCTGTTCGCCCAGCTGATGGACTTTCTACCATGGACGACATTCACGCGGATCGTCGATCACTACGGCGGCGATCACGGGGTGCGGACGCTTTCCTGCGCCGAGCAATACCGGGCCATGGCCTTCGCCCAGTTGACCTACCGGGAAAGCTTGCGCGACATCGAGACCTGTCTCTCGGCCCATGCATCGAAACGCTATCACATGGGCTTTCGCCAGCCGGTCCGGCGCTCGACGCTGGCCGATGCCAACGAACGGCGCGACTGGCGCATCCACGCCGAGTTGGCCCAGCGGCTGATCGCCCGGGCGAGGAAGCTGTACGCCGACGAAGACCTGGGGTTGGACCTGACCGACACCGTCTACGCTCTCGACTCGACGACCATCGCTCTGTGCCTGTCGGTCTTTCCGTGGGCGCGCTTCCGCACCACCAAGGCGGCGGTGAAGATGCACACGCTGCTCGACCTGCGGGGCAACATTCCGAGCTTCATCCACATCTCGGACGGCAAGCTGCACGACGTTCATGCCCTCGACATGCTCATACCGGAAGCCGGCGCCATCTACGTCGTGGATCGGGCCTACGTCGATTTTTCCCGCCTCTATGGACTGCACCAAGCCGGAGCCTTCTTCGTCACCCGCGCCAAGTCGAACATGGATGCTCATCGCGTCTACTCGGCGCCGACGGATTGCGCGACCGGCATCATCTGCGACCAGACCATCGCCCTCGACGGCATCTACAGCCGTCAGGATTACGCCCAATTTCTGCGACGCATCCGCTTCAAGGACCCCGAGTCGGGCAAGACACTGGTGTTCATCACCAACAATTTCGCCCTTCCGGCCGCCACCATCTGTGCCCTCTACAAAAGCCGCTGGCAGGTGGAGCTCTTCTTCAAATGGATCAAGCAGCATCTGCGGATCAAGCAGTTCTACGGGACGTCGGAAAACGCGGTGAAGACGCAGATCTGGATTGCCGTCTCGGTCTACGTCCTCGTCGCCATCGTCAAGAAACGCCTCGACTTGGATGCCCCGCTCTACACTTTGCTGCAGATCCTCTCGGTCACCCTCTTCGAGAAAATGCCCTTACATCAAGCACTTGCCGGCAGAGAAAACAGATGCAATACTTCACAAATAACTAACCATTTGAATTTGTTCAATTTTTAACCGGACACCACTGTCTAAACGTCTAAACTTGACTACCAGGGTACCGGCGATCTCCGAACCTCGAAAACTGTCTCGAAGCCCCTGACTCCTGAAAAGGCCCCTGCCATGACTTGGTTCGATTCCCATCAGACGGTAGCCGATTTGCGCGCCTAGGGTACGGCCCGAATCGACGGCTTTCTGGATGCTGGCGGCGTCGAGGGGCTTCGGGCGGAAATCGCCGACTATTACTTTGCCGACAATGGCGACCGCCGGGGCCGTCAAATGGTCAACCCCCTGCGCCTTGCGCGCGGCCTTGCTTACCGTTTGCCCCGGACGATCGAAATCTTCCACCACCAGGGCATTCGCGCCGTCTGTCAAAATATTCTCGGGCACGGCTGGTACGTGGCGCACATCGTCCTCGATTACTCCGACGACGACTCCCGTCCGATCATCAACTGGCACGTGGACAACGGCGAACGCGGAAAACACGATTCCGATTACTTCGTTCTCAAGTTTCAGCTCTATCTCGACGACTCGACGGCGGCGACGGGGGCCACGGCATATGCGCCGGGGACCCACCACCTGATCTCGTTTCTGCGCGTCCGGTTGCGGGAGATCAAGCAGAACGATTTCAAGATCTACTCCTTCCACGACGTAGTCGATGCCTGGGAGCGCGTTCGGGACGCCGGCATCGTCGCACCCCAAGAACTGGTCGCGGCCGTCGATCTGATTCGCGCCCAAATTCACTCGAAGGACGAGCCCGACGCGGGGGCATTCAGTGGTCATTGGCCGGCAGGATCGATGATGATCTTCAACGACAATGGATTGCATTGGGCGGGCCCGGTTCGGGGCGGACACCGCTTCGTCGTTCGCTTTTATGTCCGCTCTCTTCACCATGAGGACGTTTTCTCCTCGTTTCGAGAGGCTGCGGCGATGGGCGCACGCATGCTGTTCGCGGCCATGCCGGGCCAGCGTCTGCAGCCTCTGCTGTTCAATCTCTGAGACGATGGCCGCACCCCGCGGCAAGGAATAACCCATGACCGTCAACAGCCGCAGCGTCGTCCCCGGCTTCGCGCCGCCCATGGACGTCGACGATGTGACGGTGTTCCTCACCTGCGGCACCGGGTCGTTCGGGTAGGCGTTCACCCGATATGTGGTCGAGAGTTTCACCCTTCGGCGCTTCGTCGCCGTGAACGCCATTCGCGGCTTCGACAGCCCCTGGCACATCGCCGGCCTGGAAGTGGTCCGGCGGCAATCGCCCGTACCGCTATGAGCGTCGCCGCCGACAGGGCGAGAATAGCCTTCACTTGAATGTTTCAAGACCCGAACCGGTTTCAAAAGGCCAAAATATGAAAGACGTCATAACGGATAGAAGCGTTTTCACCGAACAGTTATTCAGTGAGACAAGGGTTGATCGTGATACCGCTGTGGATTTATTCAAATCTCACGCTGTCCTGGCATACACCGGATCCAACAGTTGGTACGCCATCGTGGAGTCGATCTACATCTCCGAACCAGACCACTCGTTCATCATCCTCACCAAGAACTGCCAGACGGAGAACGTCTCGACGGCGCAACCGATCTACGCGGGGAAACGGGCCACGTTCCGGGAGCTTATTTCCGATCGCGGCAACTTCGTGATCCGGTCCGGGTCGGGCATCCACCACCCGCTCAGCGCGGCCAAGACGCGGCAGATACACTATCATCAAGTCAAGGACGCTTTCGTTTGCCTCAGCCTCGAAGCCGCAAGACAAATCGGCTTCGACGACTTGCGGAACATGCTGCTGAACAATCATGGGGACCTGACCTATCTGCACGTGCGCTTCGATTGGCAGCAAGATGGGCAGAAGCGGTCGTTGATCTCGCGGTGTGAGTATTTAAACTTCAACCGGCGACCCTACGACGCCACATCAGCCGACCAGAATCTCGGGTTGCCGGCCTTCGATTACGTACAGCCCACCTGCGGGGAAGTCTGCATCTACCATGACGGCCGCCACCGTCTGGCCTATGTCGCCGCACTGGTCGGAAAGGAAGGTGTGTTTCACTGTGAGCTCATCCTTGAGGACGAGGTCAGTTATATGGATACGAAACGGGGCTACCTCGGCGACCGCAGCCACAGAATATTGAGGTATATATTCTCGCCCCTTAGAGTCCGTCCGGAAAGTTCATGAAGGATAACAGCACCTGGTGAGTCTTCGCAGCATGAGCCTGATGCTGGCGAGGCGGATGAAGGCGAGAGCGGTTCGGTTGCGGTTCTCATAGTCCTTGGCGAGGCGACGGCAGCGATTGATCCAGGCGATGGTACGCTCGACGACCCAGCGCCTGGGCAGCGGCTCGAAGCCCTTGGCGGTGTCTGAGCGCTTAACGACCTCGATCGTCCATGCGGCGCCGGCCATGGCCTTGCGCAGCTTGTCGCCGCCATAGGCGCCGTCGGCGAAGATCTTCTCGAGGAAGGGAAACAGCCGGCGGGTGTGGCGATCCAAGACCAGAATGGCGCCGTCGCGGTCCTGCACGTCGGCCGCATGGACGACGACATTGAGGATCAGGCCGAGGGTATCGACAAGCAGGTGGCGCTTCTTGCCCTTGACCTTCTTGGCCGCGTCATAGCCCGGGCGATCGATGCGCGCCCCCCTTTTTCCGCGCCTTTCACGCTCTGGCTGTCGATGACACCGGCGCTCGGGCTCGCCGCGCGGCCCTCCAGATCGCGGGTCATCACATAGAGCGCATGGTGAACCCGCTCCAGCGTGCCGTCCCAGTCCCACAGCATCAGATAGTCGTGCACCGTCGACTTGGGGGGCAGGTCCTTGGGCAGGGCGCGCCACTGGCAGCCGGTCTCCAGAACATAGAGAACCCCGTTCATCACCTCGCGGACATCGACCTCCCGCTTGCGCCCGCCGTGCTTCGCCGGTGGGATCAAAGGGGCGATCAACGCCCACTCCCCGTCGGTCAAGTCGCTCGGATAGCGCGCACCACGACGCTCATAAAGACGCCGGTTCTCATCCGTCCACATCGGCCACCTCCGTCAGGGCGAATCGGTGGCCAATACAGAATCACAACCGATTCTTCCGAATCAACTTCTTTCCGGACAGACACTTAGACGTTTCTTGACGACTGACTATTATGCTTTGCGAGAGAAAATAAACCCGGTTGTTTCATTCTATGTAATACGTCTGGAAAACGTAGGAAGAGAAATCAAGTATCATGGATAAATTCATCACCCGCAGCGTCGTCGCCGGCTTCAAGCCGCCCATGGACCTTGACGATGCGACGGTGTTCCTGACCGGCGGCACCGGGTCTTTCGGCCAAGCGTTCACCCGTTATGTGGTCGAGAACTTCACCCCCCGGCGCTTCGTCGTCTTTTCCCGCGACGAAGTGAAGCAGTTCGACATGCAGCAGGTGTTTTCGCCCGACCAGTATCCGTTCATGCGCTACTTCATCGGCGACGTCCGCGATGCCGATCGCCTCGAGATGGCCATGTGGGACACCGACTTCGTGATCCACGCCGCCGCCCTGAAGCAGGTCCCGACCGCCGAGTACAACCCCTTCGAATGCATCCACACCAACGTGCTGGGGGCCGAGAACGTGGTTCGCGCGGCGGTGCGCCTGGGGGTGAAGCGGGTGGTGGCCCTGTCCACCGACAAGGCGGCCAATCCGGTAAACCTCTATGGCGCCAGCAAGCTGGCTTCCGACAAGATCTTCGTCGCCGCCAACAATTTCGGACGCCGGGCGGGCTCTTTGTTCTCGGTCGTGCGCTACGGCAACGTGATGGGCTCGCGGGGCTCCGTGGTCGAGGTCTTCCGCCGCTTGATGGCCAACGGCGCCGACCACTTGCCGATCACCGACGAGCGTATGACCCGGTTCTGGATCACCGTCGAGGAGGGCGTGCGCCTGGTCCTGTGGACCCTCGCCAACATGAACGGCGGCGAGATCATGGTGCCGCGCATTCCCAGCATGCGGGTGGTCGACCTGGCCCGCGCCATGGCCCCCGACCTGCCCCACAAGGTGGTCGGCATCCGCCCGGCCGAGAAGCTCCACGAATCCATGATCCCGCAAGAAGACGCCCGCAATACGGTGGACCTGGGCGATCGTTTCGTCATCGAGCCAGCGCTCAATTGGTGGAACCGGGAATCCTACGCCGGCAACGGCACCAGTCGGGTGCCCGAGGACTTCACCTACCGCAGCGATCTCAACGACGAATGGCTGGAACAGGACGACCTTCGGGCGATGCTGGAGAAAATCCCGTGATCGCCGTCATCGATCTGGGGACCGGCAACCTGCGTTCGGTACTCAACGCCTTTCGCCGCGTTGGCGCCGAGCCGCGGGTCACCACCGATGCGGCCGAGCTGTCGGCCGCCGACGCCATCGTGCTGCCCGGGGTGGGCGCTTTTGGCGGCGCCATGGAGACGTTGTGCGAACAAGGCCTGCCGGCGGTCCTGCGCCAGCAAGTGGACGCCGGCGTGCCGCTGCTCGGCATCTGTCTCGGCATGCAGCTTCTCGCCGACTCCAGCGAAGAGCATGGCCATCACGCCGGCCTGGGCCTGATCCCCGGCCGGGTGGCGCGCCTGGCGCCCACGGCAAGCGGCTACCGGGTGCCCAATATCGGCTGGTACGAAGCGACGCCGTCACCTGACGGCCACCCGTTCGCCGCCGTCGCGCCGCGCAGCTACTACTTCGTTCACAGCTATCACACGATCTGCGAAAACCCGGACCACGTGGCGCTCACCATCGACTACGGGGGCCAACCGGTCACCGCGGCGGTGGCGCGAGGCAATGTGATGGGCGTTCAATTTCATCCGGAAAAAAGTCAGGACGCGGGCCTCGACCTGTTGGCAAACTTCGTCGGCTTGATCGAACGGCCCCGGCGCGCCGCCTGACCCGTCATGGCCACCCCCCGCCTCATCCCCGTGTTGTTGTTGAAGAACGGCCTGATCGTGCGCAGCGAACGATTCCGGGTGCACCAGAACATCGGCAACCCGGTCAGCACCGTGGCCCGGCTGACCAATTGGAACGTGGACGAACTGATCGTCCTCGACATCGGCGCCGAAGAGGGCCACGACCGCCGCCGGGACGATCATGGGATCACCTACGCCGGCCAGACCACCCTCGACGTGCTGCGCCACATCGCCGAGGTCTGCCACATGCCGTTGGCCTTCGGCGGCCGCATTCGCAGCCTCGACCACATGCGTGACCGCCTGGCCGCCGGGGCCGACAAATGCGTTATCAACACCAAGACCCTCGACGACCCCGACTTCATCGGCGATGCGGCGCGGCGCTTCGGTTCCCAATGCGTGGTGGTGAGCATCGACGCCCTGCGCGGTGACGACGGCCGCCTGGAGGTGATCGCCGACCGGGCCGGCCGGCCGACCGGGCGCGACCCGGCCGAGTGGGCCCGGGAGGCCGAGGACCGGGGCGCCGGGGAGATTTTCCTCAACGCCATTCACCGGGATGGCCTGGGCAGCGGTTACGACGTGGACCTGATCGGCGCGGTGACGAAGGCCGTCTCCATCCCGGTGATCGCCTGCGGCGGGGTGGGGCGCTATGGGCACTTCGCGCCAGGGATCGCGGAAGGCGGCGCCAGCGCCGTGGCGGCGGCCAACATCTTCAACTTCTTCGAGCTCAGCTATCCCCACGCCAAGCAGGCCTGCCTCGACGCGGGACTGGAGATGCGCCGGATCGGCCTCAACAGCCGCTGGTTCCCCCGCGAGCCCCGTTATGACCGGGAACGAGAGGACAGCCGCCTCAAGGCCCGGCTGGACCGGGCGCATCGTGGACTGGGACCGCCCGACATTGTCGACGCGGTGCCGCCGGCCCGCTTCTGCCGGCGCTGCGTTTATTCGTCGGCCTCGGCCAGCTACATGGAATTCGACGACGGCGTGTGTCTCGGCTGCCGCACCAGCGAGGCCAAGGTGGAATTGACCCAGGCCCAATGGGATGCCCGGTGGGAGACGCTGAAGGAGATCGCCGAGGCGGCGCGATCGCCGGACGGCGGCCGCCACGACTGCGTCATCGGGGTCAGCGGCGGCAAGGACAGCTATTACCAGACCCACATGGTGAAGAACGAACTGGGCCTGAACCCGCTGCTGGTCACCTACTTCGGCAACAACTACACCCCGGCGGGCCTGCGCAACCTCCACCGCATGAAGGACGTGTTCGGCGTCGACCACATGGTCGTCTACCCCAGCGTCGAGACCCTGAAGAAGCTCAACCGCCTGGGCTTCATCGTCATGGGGGACATGAATTGGCACGGGCACATGGGCATCGCCACCACGCCCATGCGGATCGCCGTCAAGGAGCGAATCCCGCTCGTCATCTGGGGCGAGCACGGCGAAATGGACCTGTCGGGCCAGTTCGCCATGAACGACTTCATCGAGTTCACCTACCGCAACCGGCTGGAGCACGAGGGCCGGAGCTTCGAATGGAACTACATGCTCGGCCGCGAGGGACTGACCGAAAGGGATCTGGTGTTCTGGCGCTATCCCAGCGACCGGGAGATGTTCGACGTCGGCCTGCGCGGCGTCTATCTGGCCAATTACGTGCGCTGGGAGGCCAACCACCATTTGCCGCTGATGCAACAGCGCTACGGCTTCGAAATCTCCGACGAGCCCTTCGACCGCACGTATAGGCGGGGCTCGAACCTGGACGACATGCACGAGAACGGGGCCCACGACTATCTGAAGTTCATCAAGTTCGGCTACGGCCGCTGCTCCGACCACGCGACCAAGGACATCCGGGCCGGCATTCTGAACCGCCAGGAAGCAGTTGCGCGGGTGCGCCATTATGACCATGTGAAGCCGGGAGACCTCACCCGCTGGTTCGACTACACCGGCATGGCCGAGGACGAGTTCGACCGTATCGCCGATACCTTCCGGGACCCCAGGGTGTGGGCCCGCGTCGACGGCGAATGGGTCAAGCGCAACGTCTGGGACGAAGCGGCCGAGGTCTTGGCGGTGGAAACCGCCTGAGGGGGAAACCATGGACGACGGAACCACAACGGCCGGCGCGATGCCGAAATCCTTGAGCGAACGCACCAACGCCCAATACCGGGGCGAAGGCGACGCGACGCTGGTCGCCCGACCGCCCCTGCCCAACAACATGATGGTGGAGCTGTCGAACGCCTGCAATCACGCCTGCGTCTTCTGCCCCAACCCCCACATGGAGCGCAAAAAGGGCCGCATCGACAAAGGCCTTCTGGAGCGGATTATCGCCGAGGCCGCCGCCAACGGGGTCAAGGAGGTGGGCTTCTACACCACCGGCGATCCCTTCATTCACAAGGGGCTGGCCCACTTCACCGCCGCCGCCAAGCAGGCGGGCATGGAATACGTCTACATCTCCACCAACGGCGCCCTGGCGACGCCGAAGCGGGCGGAAGCGGTGATCGACGCCGGCATGGACAGCATCAAGTTCTCCATCAACGCCGGCTCCCGCGACACCTACCGCCAGATCCACGGCAAGGACGACTGGGACAAGGTGGTCGCCCACCTGCGCCACATCGCCGCGTATCGCAAGACCCGGGCGCCGCACCTGCGCCTTTACATCACCTGCGTCGTCACCCGGCCCATGGAGCACGAAGTGGACTCGATCCGCGACATGTTCACTCCCATCGTGGACGAAGTGTGGTTCGACCCCTGCACCCCGCTCGCCTGGCCGGACCAGAGCCAGCACGGCAACCCGGGCCTGTGCCACATGCCCTTCAACCGGCTGCACGTGACCTACGAGGGCTACCTGACCCTCTGCTGCGTGGACTTCCAGAACTACCTGGCGGTGGCCGATCTGAACGAATTGCCCCTGATGGAGGCCTGGCACGCGCCGGCCTTCGTCGATATCCGCCGCCGCCACATCGAGGACCGGCTGACCGGCACCCTTTGCGGGCGCTGCTGGCGCGGCGATCCGGCGCCCATCGAGCCCCTGAACGAAGACTACGCCGATATGCTGGACCACGACGCCTACGAACGGGACCAGCGTCAGCGGGTGCTGGAGCAGCTTCGCCTGCACGGCGACGGGACGGTGTGATGGCCACGTCCCTGGACCCCCAGCCCCGTCCGGCGGCACGCCCCGACACCATGCCGCCTTCCGTGTCCCCCGTCGCCGAGCCCGCCCCGCGCCTGCCCCTGGCCATCGGCACCGCCCAGTTCGCGCAGCCCTATGGCATCGCCGACGACGGCGGGCCGCCGGACCCGGAAGAGGTGGCGGCGATCCTGGCGGCGGCCCGGAAGGAAGGCGTGAACCTGATCGACACCGCCCCCCGCTATGGCCCCTGCGAGGTCATCCTGGGCTCCGTACGGGGCGTAGTGGAAGGCTTCCGGGTGGTCACCAAGACCGCCGGCATCGTTAGCGAGGACGAGATCGAAGACCCCCTGGTCGGTGTCGCGGCAACCCTGCGTCGGTCCCTGCGCGCCCTGGGGCGAGACAGGGTGCAGGGCCTGCTGATCCACCATCCGGACGATGCCCTCGCCCCCCACGGGCGCGCCCTCGTCGCCGCGCTCCTGCGCCTGCGCGACGCGGGGCTGGCGGAAAAGATCGGCCTCTCCGTCTACGAGCCCGACGACCTGGACGCCTTCCGCGACCTCGACGCCATCGACCTGGTGCAACTGCCCCTGAACGTCCTCGACCAGCGCATGATCCGTGGCGGCTGGCTGGCCCGCCTCAAGGACCGGGGAATCGAAGTCCATGTCCGGTCCGCTTTCATGCAGGGACTGCTGTGCATGGAGCCGACCCGGGTGGGCCCGGCCCTGGTCCGCGCCATCCCCACCTTGCAGCGCTTCCACGCCGCGCGGACCGAGGCGGGCTTGAGCGCCCCCGCCGCCTGCCTGGCCTACCTGGCCGGGGTCGAGGGGGTGGACGCCGTCATCGTCGGCGTCAAGTCGGCCGCCCAGTTCCACGAGGTGGTGGCGTCGTCGTCGGCCCGCTGGGACACGGATTTCTCGACATTTGCCCGCGCCGACAAGGCCATCGTCGACCCCCGCCGCTGGACGTCCTGAGCCGCGGCTCTATTTCCAACCCGTTTCTGGAGCATGCCATGACAACATCGCGCCCCGCCGCCGCGCCGCCGGTCGACGACTTCGACGCGATGCCGGATTACAAGGAGTACGTCTTCAACGAGCGCTGGAAGGATTTCCGCGATCCGGCCTACTTCGACTACCGGCGCCAGTGGGAAGAAGTGCCGACCAACAAGATCGAGACCGATTTCCCCCTGAACGTGGACATCGAGACCACGGACGTCTGCAACCTGGCCTGCCCCATGTGCTCGCGCACCATCAAGGCGTTGGCGGGCGCCCTCGAAGACCGCCTGATGAGCCGCGAGGAGTATGCCGACATCATCGAGCAGTCGGCGAGCCACGGCGCCAAGGCGGTGAAGCTCAACTACGACGGCGAGCCCCTGGCCCACAAGGACATCGTCTGGCAGGTGGCCCACGCCAAGGAGAAGGGCATCCTCGACGTCCTCATCAACACCAACGCCACCCTGCTTCGTGGCGCCAAGGCCGAGCCCCTGCTCGCCGCCGGCGTCGATACGGTGATTATTTCCTTCGATGCCGCCTCGCCGGACCTGTTTGCCCAGCAGCGGGTGGGGACCACAATCGGAAAGGTCATCGACAACGTCTACGACTTCGTCAACCTGCGCAACAAGTCCTATCCCAAGTGCCGGATCACCATGCAGATGGTGATGTACGACGACGAGATGTGGCGCGAGCAGTTCGACGGCATCCGCATTATGTGGAGCCGCCTGGTGGACGCCATCGGCTACAGCCCCCTGGTCGATTACGAGAACCGCGACACGGGCAAGTATCCCAAGGTGGACGGCTGGTGGTGCTCCCAGCCCTTCCAGCGCATGGTGCTGAAGGTCAACGGCAACGTCACCGTCTGCTGCCCCGACATCCACGACGAGATGGTGGTGGGGAGTTGGCGCAACGAACGGCTGTACGACATCTGGCACGGCCCCAAGTTCGCCGAGGTGCGGCGCAAGCACGCCGCCGGCGAGTATTACGACCTCGACCTCTGCAGCCGCTGCAGCTACGCCCATATCGAGAAAACGGTGTGAGGGCAGGCTCGGAGGAACCTCCAAACGGCCACGAATGCCCCCGCGATTGATCGTTGTCGGCTGCGGGTCCATGGGGCGAAGGCGGATCCGACACGCGAGCGCCGTGGCGGGCGCGGTGGTGGCGATCCACGATAGCCGCGACGACCGGGTGGCCGAAGCCGCGGACGCGTTTCCCGGCTTGATCCGCCTCGCCGGTCCGCAGGACTTCGCCGGGTTCGCGCCCGACGCCCTCTTCATCTGCGTACCCCCGGCGGCCCACGAGACCTATATGGACGAGGCCATCGGGGCGGGCGTGCCGTTCATGGTCGAGCAGCCCATCTCCCAACGGCTCGACAACCTGGCGCGCATCATCAGTGGCGTGAAGGCCAAGGGCCTGACCACGCACGTGAGCAACAACCACCGCTTCTCGGCCGAGGTGGCGGCCATGGGTCGGGTGATCGAGTCGGGCGAGCTGGGACCGGTGCGCACGGTTCTCGTCGAGCGGGGGGAATGGCTGCCCGATTGGCATCCCTACGAGCCCTATACGGACTACTACCCGTCCCACCGGGCCATGGGCGGCGGCCTGGATTCCATCTGCGACTACGCCTGGCTGCGTCACCTGTTCGGCGAGCCCGCGGCGGCCACCAGTCTCTATTCCCGCAAGTCCAGCCTCGCCATCGACACCCATGACGTGGTCCAGCTTCTGTTCGACTTTCCGGACGGCCCCCAGGTGATGCTGCACACGGACATGATCCAGCGCCCCTACGCCGGCCAGGTGAAACTGGTGTTCGAGAAGGGCGTGCTGACCCACACGGCGCCGGAGCCCCGGCTGCGGCTCTACAGCGCCGATGTGGGGGCGTGGCGGGACGTGCCCCTGGACGACGGGCGAAACGATCACCAATCCATGCGCGGCAAGGCCGACTTCAACTTCGTCGAACCCATGTACGAGGCGGACAGCCGGTTCTTCCTCGACCGCCTGGCCCGGGGCGATGCGTCCACCGATTCCCTGGAGCACGGCATCGCGTGCTTGCGCACCATCCTGCCCTTGACGGGTCTCGGTTGACGTTTGGACGCCTTCCTGATCGTTCAGGCTCGCATGGGCTCCCGTCGATTTCCGGGCAAGTCCATGGCGCTGCTGAAGGGCCGGCCGATCCTCTGGTATCTGTTCCGCCAGGTGGCCGCCTGCCGGCTGCTGGAGAAGCGCATCCTCGCCACCACGGACCTCGCCGAGGACGACGGCCTGGCGGCCTTTGCCGATGGGGAGGGCTGGCAAGTGTTCCGCGGCCATCCGACGGACGTATTGGCGCGATACCACGATGCCGCCACCGCCTTCGGGGCCGCGGCCGAGACCAACATCGTGCGCCTCACCGGCGACGACATCTGGCCCGACCCGGGCCTGGTGGACGCCGTCGTGGGAACCCTCGAAAGCCTGGCCGGCCACATCGACTGTGTGTGCACGGACCGGGGCGACCGGCTGCCCTACGGGGCGGCGGTGGAGGCCTGGCCATTCCGCGTCCTGGCCCGGGCCCACGCCGATGCCACCGACCCCTACGACCGGGAGCACGTCTCCCCCTACATCCATAAAGACCCGTCCCGATTTCCCCGCCTGGAACTGGTGCCGTCGGTCCCCCTGAAAGGCATTTCGTTGTCCATCGACACGCCCGATGACCTGGCCCGCAACGACCGCCTGCTCGACCGCCTCCAGGCCACGGCCGAGCCGCCCTACCGCCTGCACCACATCCTGGCCGCCTCGGCGGAGATGGGGGCGACGCCATGACCACCACGTCGGCGGCGGTCAAATTGGCGCGGCCCGAACCGCGACTGGCCCCCGGCATCCTGGAATACAGCCGTGACCTGGATTTCTTCCGCTATCTGGACGCCCGGCCCATGTCCACGCTGGCCGAGGCGGAGGCATTTCTACAGGACCTGGCCCGCCAGAACGCTGTCGGCGAACGGGACTACTTCGCGATTATCGACGCGGCTACGGAGACGGCCATCGGCACCATCGGCTTTCTGTTCCCCTACGGGCGCGCCCACCGGGTCGCCGATCTGGGCTATGGCCTGTCGCGGGCCTACTGGGGCAGCGGCGCCTTTCAGGATGCCTGCCGCCAGGTCCTGGCCCATGGCTTCGATACCCTGGACCTGGCCCGGGTCCAGGTGACGACTCGCGGCGACAACGCCCGCGCCGCGGCGGCGGTGGAAAAGGTGGGGTTCCGGCGGGAAGCACACCTGCACAGCTTCTACCAAGCGCCAGAAGGGCGTTTGGACGGCGTGCTTCTCTACCTGTTGCGCGAGCATTTTCAACGGTGAGCGGCATCCGCCACCGGCTAGCGGGATGGATCAAGCGGGTGGCCAACCCCACGACGGCCACGGACCTGCCCATCGGCATGTTGACCTCGCCCCTGGAGGCGCGGGGCGAACGGGAAGGCCGTCAGGTGGTAGAGTCCCTCGCCGCGACCCCTGGCGTGGTCGTCGCGGGCGCCGCCTTGGATCGCTTCCTGGGGGACGGCGGCCGGGGCACCCTGGCGGTGAAGAAGGCCCTGCATGTGGCATTGGAGGAGCGGCTGCGCGCGCTGGCCATCCATCGGGACCCACCCACGGACCATGGCCTGGGCCCTCTGCCGCTGCCGGCCCTCGGGCTACTCCTGGACGGCGTGGCAGCACGTGCCTTGGGCATTCCGCCGCCCCGAACCGGTGGCCGTGGCACGGTCGTGCTGGCGGTCCTGTTGCAGGCGCTGGCTCTCCTGGCCGGCAGCCTCCGCATCGCCGTCACCGCGCCGGCCCCGGGAGCCCATCGCCGGTACCGGCTGGGGGCGCCCAACTTCGCGGATGCGGGGTATTGGCATGCGATCGGCTTGGCGGCTCGGGACGCGGGCGTGGCGTGGCCCGACGGGGTCGCGGTCCTGGCGGAGCGGGGCTATGCCATCGACCCAGGGCCCGATCTACCCTTGATCCGGCCGCGGGAATGCGGCATCGACCGGCGCCGCTGGTGGCGGGAAACGGTGAGACCGGCAGTGCGGCTCGGCGCCGCGTGTTTGACCAGCGTCCTAGCGGCACCGGGAGACCCGGCCCGGGGCGTGACGGCATGGTTTGCCCTGCGCCTGGCCCGGGCCAGCTTGGATTTCCAGCGCGTACTGCATACGGTGCATTTCGACTGCTTTCTGGACGTCATGGAGTACGCCCCCGATCACGCGGTCAAGGCCGCCCTTGTGGAACGTCACGGTGGACGCCTCGTCCGCTGGCCCCACTGCATCATGGACAATCCCGGGGCATCCCTGAGCTATCTTGGATACCACCTGTTCCTGGGTACGGGGCCATACGAATCGGCGGCCCATGGGGACACCTGGGCCGCCGATTGCGAGCGCCGGGCCGTCGGCTTTTTCAAGAACGATCGGCGGTGGTTCGCCGGGGGACGTAACGTGGACCCCGCGCTGGCCCGCCTGATCGAGGACTGGCGCGTCGATGGGGGACACGTCCTCGCCTATTTCGGTCCCAGTCCGGTGCCCGGAATCGAGGCGGTCGTCGCCGCGAGCCTGGAAGCGGCCGCCGCCGCCGCCGCGTCACGCGCCCAATGGATGCTGGTGATCAAGGCCAAAGGCGCCCGATCCCTTCACCTCGTTCAAAGCATTCTGCCATCCATTGACGACGCCCGGCGCCTGGAATCGGAAGGCCGCTTGCTGGTAGTGCCCTATGACGCCTCTGGCCACGAGCCCTGTCCCGCCGGCTGGCTCATGGGACAAATGACCGGCGGGGTCGGGCTGGGCTCCGTACAGATGGAATCCGCGACCCGCGGCAAGCCCGTCTTTTCCTATTACCCCGTGGTTCAGGACACCGCATTCCAGGCAAAGCTCCTGGAATGTGGATTGGCCCACGAGTCGCCCGAACCCCTTGCCGCCGCGCTGGAGGTTTGGATGGACGGGCCTCGGGACCAGGTTTTCGATTTCGACTGGTTTCAGGCCCAGTTCGACCCCTATGCCGACGATCGGGCGCTTGATCGGATCGTTGCCCTACTGTGGGAAACGGAGTCGCAACTGCGTCCGGAACGGTCCCTCGCCAGGAACGTCGCATGACCGCGGCCGCCGCCAGCCGTGAGTTCTCCAACGAACGTCCCCGCACTCGCGCCCACGGACTGATTCCCGGCGGCGCGCACACCTACTCCAAGGGCGACGATCAGTTCCCGGCCAACGCGCCGGCGACCATCGAGCGAGGCGACGGCGCCCGGGTGTGGGACGCGGACGGGCGCGAGTACCTGGACTGGTGCATGGGGCTGAGGGCCATGAGCCTGGGCTACGGCCACCAGGCGGTCAACCGGGCGGCCATCGAGCAGATCGGCAAGGGATCCAACTTCGGCCGCCCGTCCTCGGTCGAGGCGGACCTGGCCCAGGACCTGGTGGGCCTGGTGCCCGGAATGGAGATGGTGAAGTTCGCCAAGAACGGCTCCACCGTCACCACCGCCGCGGTCAAGCTGGCCCGCGCCCACACCGGGCGCGACATGGTGGCGGTGTGCCGGGATCATCCCTTTTTCTCCTACGACGACTGGTTCATCGGTTCCACCGTCTGCGACGCCGGCATCCCCGAGGCGGTGAAGGCGCTGACCACAAGCTTCCGCTATAACCGGCTCGACGACGTGGAGGCCCTGTTCGCCCGCCACCCCGGACAGATCGCCTGCGTGATCCTGGAGCCGGCAACCTGGGAGCCGCCAAAGGACAGATTCCTCCATCGGTTGAGGGACCTCTGCCACCGGGAGGGCGCGGTCTTCATCCTCGACGAGATGGTCACCGGTTTTCGCTTCCACCGGCAGGGGGCCCAAGTCCTCTTCGATGTGGAGGCGGACCTGTGCACGCTAGGCAAGGGCATGGGCAACGGCTTCTCCATCGCGGCGCTGCTTGGCAAGGGGGAGTTCATGGAGGCGGGCGGCCTGTTCCATGGTGGCCGCCGGGTGTTCCTCATCTCCACCACCCACGGGGCCGAAAACCACTCCCTCGCCGCCGCCCGCGCGGTGATCCGGGCGTTCGCCGAAGACGACGTCACCGGCCACATGGCGCGAATCGGCGGCCTGCTGATGGAGGGCTTAAATGTCGCCGCAACGGAGGCTGGCCTGGGGGAGAGATTCTCCGCATTTGGCTTTGCCTGCAATCCCTACTACGTGTGCCGCGGCCGGGACGGCGAGCCTTCGGCGGGGCTGAAGACCCTCTTTATGCAGGAGCTGGTGAAGGCGGGCATCCTGATGCCCTATATCGCCCCCGCTTACGCCCATACGGAAGTGGACGTCGCGCGCACGGTGGAGGCGGCGCGCAAGGCCTTCGCGGTTTATGCCCAGGCCTTGGACAGCGGCTGGGAGGATCTGCTGGTGGGTCCGCCCGTGCAGCCCATATTCCGGGCCTTCAACTGATGCACCCACGGTTCGGCCATGCTATGAGCCCGGCAGCCACCGCCTCGATGCAAGGACCTCGATGACAAAGCGGCAAAGCGACCGCGCTTTCGGCCTGACCTTTGCCGCGGTTTTCACGCTGGTGTTCGCTGTTGCCTGGCTGGCCTTCGACGCCCGGCTCTGGTGGAGCCTCGCCACCGCAGCCGTCTTTTTCGCGGTGGCCCTGACCTATCCCCTGGCCCTCTTACCGCTGAACCGTCTATGGGGTCGTTTCGCGATGGCGCTAGGCCAGCTCAACAACCGGCTGCTGTTGGGCATCGTGTTCTTCGGCCTCGTCACCCCCCTGGGCATGGCCTTGCGACTGATCGGCAAGGATCCCATGCAACGAAGGTACCAGCCGACGGCCGACAGCTATCTGACGCCGGTGACCCGCGGCACCGACACCGCCACCCTGCGGGACCCCTTCTGATGCTGTCGGTGCTGGGACAACTGGTGCGGTTTATGCGGGTCTACCGCAAGTTCTGGCTATCGCCGGTGATTTTCGGCCTGGTGCTCATCGGCGGGCTGTTGATCCTGGCCCAGGGTTCCGCCATCGCGCCCTTCATCTACGCCATTTTCTGAGCCGTTCCCGGGCCACCCATCTCGAATGCAAGTCCTCGGACTTTCCGCCTATTACAACGACAGCGCCGCCGCCCTGGTGCGGGACGGCGAAATCATCGCCGCGGCCCAGGAGGAGCGGTTCTCCCGGTTCAAGCACGACGCGGGCTTTCCCGCGCGCGCCGCCGCCTGGTGTCTGGACGAGGCGGGCGTCACCCTGGACCGGGTCGACCGGGTCGCCTTCTACGACAAGCCCCTGCTGACCTTCGACCGGCTGCTGGAGACCTACGTGGCCTTCGCGCCCAGGGGATTCCGCGCCTTCGTCAAGGCCATGCCCGTGTGGATGCGCCAAAAAGTGATGCTGCAGACGGAGATCGTCAAGGCCCTCAATGGCCTCGGCCGGGGAACGGTGGCCAAGGACAATATCCTGTTCGGCTTCCACCACCATTCCCATGCGGCCAGCGCCTTCTACCCATCCCCCTTCGAGAAGGCCGCAATTTTGGTCATGGACGGGGTGGGGGAATGGGCCACCGCGTCCCTCGGCCACGGCGACGGCGCCCGGGTGACCCTAACCGAGGAAGTGCGTTTTCCCCACTCCCTGGGCCTGCTCTATTCCGCCTTCACCTACCATCTGGGATTCGAGGTCAACGAGGGGGAATACAAGGTCATGGGCCTGGCGCCCTATGGGGAACCCGCCTACGCCCAGACCATCCTCGACACTCTCATCGACCTGAAGGACGACGGTTCCTTCCGCCTGGACATGGATTACTTCAACTACCAAGTGGGCCTGACCATGACCAACGGGCGCTTCGACGCCCTGTTCGGCGGTCCGCCGCGCCATCCGTCGGCGCCCCTGGAGCAGCGCCACATGGATCTGGCCCGGTCGGTCCAGGCAGTCACCGAGGAGGTGGTGCTGCGCCTCGCCCGCACCCTCCACGCCCGCACCGGCCTCAAAAAACTGTGCCTGGCCGGCGGCGTGGCCCTCAACTGCGTGGCCAACGGCCGGCTGCTGCGGGAAGGCCCGTTCGAGGAGCTGTGGATCCAGCCGGCGGCCGGCGACGCGGGCGGCGCACTGGGCGTGGCCCTGGCCGTCGACCACGAGGTGGGCGGCACGCCGCGCCGGCTCAACGGCGCCGCCGACGGCATGCGGGGCGCCTACCTGGGACCGCGCTACGACGCGCCGGACATCGAAGCGGTATTGCGGGATTGGGCGGCCACCTACGAACGGTTGGAGGACGATCTGCTGATTCCCCGGGTGGCCGAGGCCCTGGCCGCGGGCCGTGTGGTGGGCTGGTTCCAGGGGCGCATGGAGTTCGGCCCCCGGGCCCTGGGCAATCGGTCGATCCTCGGCGACCCTCGCTCGCCGGCCATGCGGCGGCTGATCAACCTGAAGGTCAAGTACCGGGAGAGCTTCCGTCCCTTCGCGCCGGTGGTTCTGCGCGAGGACGTGGCCGAGTGGTTCGATCTCGACGGCGACAGCCCCTACATGCTGCTGGTGGCGCCGGTGAAGGAAGAACGCCGGCGCATGCTCAGCAACGAAGAGGCGGCGCGCCAAGGTCTGGCCAAGCTGGGGGTGCCGCGCAGCGAGATCCCGGCGGTGACCCACGTCGACGGCTCGGCCCGCATTCAGACACTGACGGCCGATTCCAATCCCCGGCTTCACGGTCTGATCCACGCCTTCAAGGCGCGGACCGGCTGCGGGGTCCTGGTCAACACCAGTTTCAACGTGCGCGACGAGCCCATCGTCTGCTCCCCCGACGATGCCTGGCGCTGCTTCATGGGCACGGAGATCGACATGCTGGTGGCGGGGCCGTTTCTCTTGGAGAAGGACCGTCAGGAGTGACCGCGACCGCCGCGGTGGCCCCGGACATGGTCGACGCCCTGGTTCCCGACCGCCTGCTGGCCTGTCTGAAGGCGCCCGACGACGGCGGGGATCTCGACCTCGCCGACGGCCATACTTTCCGCAATCCGCGCAGCGGAAAAACCTATCCGCTCGTCAATGGCGTGCCGTCCCTGTTCGCGGAGCGGCCCCGGGGCGACGGCGCTGGCGTCACCGGGCGGGTCAAGGACTTCTACGAAGAGCATCCCTTTCCCAGCTACGAGGGGGTGGAGGAATTCGGTGAACTGGTGTCCAAGGGTTTGGGTAATCCGTTCTCCGCCACCCTTCTGAAAGCGGTCGGCTACAACAAACTGATCCTGGAGTGCGGCTGCGGCACCGGACAGCTCAGCCACTTCCTGCAGCTCAACAACAACCATGTCCTGGGGGTGGACATGTCCACCGCCAGCCTCGGCCTGGCCCTGGAGCACAAGCGGCGCAACGGGCTTACCCGCTCCGCCTTCGTGCAGATGGGCATCTTCGATCTGGCGATCCGCGACGACTCCTTCGACGTGGTGATCGCCCACGGGGTGCTTCATCACACCTTCGATGCCCGCCGCGCCTTCGCCGCCGTGGTTCGCAAGGCGAAGCCGGGGGGCCTGGTCATGGTCGGCCTCTACAACCGCTATGCCCGCATTCCCACCTGGCTGCGGGCGCGGCTGATCGGACTGCTGGGGCCACGCATCGACTATGTGGTGCGCACCCGCATCCAGGACGCCCGTAAGGCCCGCATCTGGATCGAGGACCAGTACCGCAATCCCCACGAAACCTGGCACTCCATCGACGATGTGATGGGCTGGTTCGACGAAGAAAGGGTGGAATACCTCAACTGCTCGCCGCCGATCCTGGGCACCGACGGGGAGACGGCCCAGACAATTGCCGAGGGCACCTCCCCCGGCAACCGCTATCAGCGCCTGGTGACCCAGTTGGGCTGGATTGGCACCATTGCCCGCGAAGGCGCCCTCTTCGACGTCATCGGACGGCGCAAGGCCCCACCGTGAGCGAGCGCCGCACCCTGGGTGGCCGGCTGGTGGCGGTCGTGGTCGGCCTGGCGATCCTGTTGGCGGTGGCCGAGGCGGGCCTGCGTATCGTCTTTCCCCACTGGAACGAGTTTTTCAGCGGCCGATTCATCATTGCGATCACCGTCCCAGGATACGGTAGGGTCGCCATCGGCACGCCGGAATTCGACGGCTATTTCGCCCAAAACAATGGCGACTTTCGCGTCCATATCGCCATCAATGGCGCGGGCTTGCGCAATGACGAGCCGGTGGAAGCGGCGGCCGGGCGCCTGTGGATCGTCGGCGATTCCATGGCCTTCGGCTGGGGCGTGGAGCGCGACGAGACCTACACGGCCGCACTGGCGGCAAACACCGGTGTCGCTACCTACAATGTGGCCTCGCCGGGGGCCAACGTCTGCGGCTATCAGGCGCTGATCGCCCGCATGCCGAAGACCGTCCGTCCGCGCGCGGTCATTGTCGGCCTGATCCTGGAAAACGACATTTTGCCGTATGACTGCCGGGCCAGGGCCGCCGTTCCGGCGCAAGATGAAGCGCCTGCACCCGCCGCGATTGAGCTCGGCAACGTCAAGGGCGGGCTGACCCAATGGTCGGCGCTCTACAACGTCCTGGCCGTGTCCGTGAAGCGGGTCGGTTTCCTGGTGGACCTGGGTGTATGGCTGGGTTTGA
Organism: Rhodospirillales bacterium; assembly: GCA_965247705.1. Taxonomy (GTDB): domain Bacteria; phylum Pseudomonadota; class Alphaproteobacteria; order Rhodospirillales; family CAMCUA01; genus CBDFHV01. The sequence continues at coordinate 166,774 of CBDFHV010000086.1, forward strand.
TCAACATGCCCCACGCCGATCACCTGGCCCCCGCCCCGGAGACCCGTGACGTCATGATCAGGGCGACGGCGGACGAGTTGCTGCGCCTGCGCCAGCAGGCGGCGGGGGTGCCGTTCGCCGTCTTGATGGCCCCTGCCCGTTGGGAACTCCGGACGGGGGACCCGGGCTTCCGGTCCTTGCGCGAAGGCTTGGTGGCCGCCTTGGCGGAACGGGCCGTTGACGTGATCGATCCCTTCGATCGCTTCAAGAAGGCCGGATTCGGCCCTACCCACTTCATCCATGATGGCCATTGGTCGGCCCTGGGCCACCGGTTGGCAGCCGAGGCGGCGGCGACCTGGGTCGATGACCTGAAGCTCAAGTCCGCGGCGGCACATGGGTCATCGCCGTGACCGATTCCTTGCGCGAAGCCGATATCCGTCCCGCCGACGTCCACGCGGAATACCTGCGCCTGAGCGCCGCGGACGCGGAACGCCTGTTCAGCGGCCGCGATCATTGGCCCAGCCGGGACTGCCCTGGTTGTGGCGCTGACGAGTCCTCACCCGAATTCAACAAGCAGGGCTTCCGCCTGGTCCGCTGCGCCGCCTGCGACAGCCTCTACGTGGACCCGTGCCCAGCGGCGGCGGACCTGGTGCCCCTCTATGCCGACAGCCCCTCGGCCCGCTACTGGGCGGAGGTGTTTTTCCCCAGCGTGGCCGAGGCCCGGCGAGGGCACGTCTTCCGTCCTCGCGCCCAACGGATTGTGGACCTCATGGTCGAAGCGGGCAGGGCCCTGGCAACGGTCATTGACGTGGGCGCGGGCGCTGGCATGTTCCTGGAAGAGCTTGGCCGCTTGCGGCCTGATCTCGGTTTGCGCGCGGTGGAGCCGGGGCCGCCCCTCGCCGTCCAGTGCCGGGACAAGGGCTTCGAGACTTACCAGGGGTTCGGCGAAGCGGCGGCGTTGGAACCGGGATGGGCCGGGACGGCGGACCTGGTGGTCTGTTTCGAGGTGATCGAACACACCACCGACCCGTTGGCTTTCGTCGGCGCCCTCGCGGCGCTCGCACGGCCCGGCGGCACGGTCCTCTTCAGCGGCCTGTCGGGAGACGGTTTCGACATCCGGGTCCTCGGCGCCAAGTCCAACGCCGTCACGCCGCCCCACCACCTGACGTTCCTCAGCGTCGGCGGCACCCGGCGGCTGCTGGATCGGGCGGGACTAGAGGGGATACGGGTCTTCACGCCCGGGCTGCTGGACGTGGACATCGTGGTCAACAAGCTGCGGGACGACGGCGCGGTCACGGATCCTTTCCTGCGCCACCTTCTTCTGGGACCGGACGAGCAGGCCCGACAGGCTTTCCAGAAATTTCTCCAGGACAATGCCCTGTCGTCCCACATGTGGGCGATGGGACGCCTCCCGGATCGGGCGTGAGCGTCCTGTTGCGGGCATCCCGCGATCTCGCCACGGTGCCCGCCTTCGATACCTGGGCGCACATTCCCGACGGAGAGCGCGCGCCTCCCTCCCTCGACCTCGCGCGGCGCCGGCCCGGCCTGGGCGCCGACCTTGAAGCGGCTTTCGAGGCGGAAGCCCAAACCTGGTGGGACCTGGGCCGCGACTTGTCGTCATCGCCTACGGCCGTCCTCGCCCACACGCCCGCCTGCGTCGCCAACGTCTCGGAATTGGGGCAGATGCTTGCCTGGGCCCGGTTGCTGCGCGAGTGGGCGGCGGAGTCCCATACGACCCTGGTGGTTTGCGACGACCCCTGGATGTATCGGCACCTGAAGGGCATGCGGGGGATTGAAGCGGGCCGGGCGCCGGCCTTGTGGCCCCGGGCCGCGAGGTTGTGGCTGCGGGGCTACGCCGCAAGAACCCGCGCCGCGCTCCGCTTCGCCGCCGCCACCCGTGCCTTGAAACCCCTGGACGGGGCTGAACCGGGCGGCGCCTGGCTTCTGGTCTACGGCCACCCGGCCAGCACCGCCGATGGCAACGACGGCTACTTCGGCCGGCTGATGGGTGAGCTTCGGCATGTGCGCCGGTTGCTGCACGTGGACTGTCCGACCCCGCGGGCGCGGCAGCTTTCATCGGATGGGCGCACCGAATCCCTTCACGCCCATGGCACTCCTTGGGCGGCGCTGAGGCTTCCCTTCGCCCGCTGGAAGCCTTCCTGGACGCAGCGGCGAGGCCGCCATGGCTGGCTGGTGCGCCGGGCTGCGGCCCGGGAAGGCGGCACCGGGCAGGGGGCGGCCATCGCCTGGCAGCGTCACTGCCACGGCCGCTGGCTGGCGCGTCGCCGGCCCGCTGTCGTCGCCTGGCCGTGGGAGAACCATGCCTGGGAGCGGGCGTTCGTCCGCGTCGCCCGGGCCTCGGGCGTGCGCACGGTGGGCTATCAGCACTCGGTAGTCGGACGGCACATGCTGAATTATGCAGCCACCTCCAACCCGGACGGCCTGGACAGCCTCCCCGACCGGATTCCCTGCAGCGGTCGAGCGACCCGCGATCGACTGCGCGGGTGGGGTGTGCCGGAGGACCGCCTGGCCATCGGCGGAGCCTTGCGCTTTCCCCGCCGGGCGGCGCCGCGCCACGACCCTTCGGCGCCCGTGTTCCTGGCCCTGCCGTTCGATAAGTCCACCGCCGCTCAAATGGTGGCCGCCGCCAGGGCGATCGCCGGGCCGGAGCGGCGGTTCCTGGTCCGCGACCATCCGATGACGCCCTTTCCCTTCGAAGTCTCGGACTGCGTGAAGAAAAGTCCTGGGCCGCTGGAGGCACAGGAAGCGATAGCCGCCGTGGTCTTCGCGGCCACCACCGTGGGGCTGGAGGCAGTTTTGGCCGGCCTGCCCACTCTGCGGTTCCGACCCGCCGGGCGCATGGCCCTCGACATCCTGCCGGAGGGCATCATGGTGCCGGCGGTCGATTCGGAGACCCTTGCCGATTCCCTCGACCGCCTCACGCTGCCGCCGCCCGTGGATTCCGCCCAGGTCTTCGCGCCGGCGGACAGGGCATGGTGGCGCCATGCCCTGTCCCCGCAAGTAAGCAAAGAGGGCTTTCCATGATCAACCCGGTCAAGGCGCGCCTGGCCGCCGGAGAGGTGGCGCTGGGCACCTGGCACACGGTGTGCTCGGTGGAGATCGCCGAGGCCGTGGCATCCATCGGCTTCCACTGGATCGCCATCGACATGGAGCACGGCAGCGCCGGCGTCGCCTACGCCGAAGAAGCCTTCGTCGCCATGGAGCGCCACAGCGCGGCCCCCTTCGTGCGCATGCCCTCGGCCGATCCCTATCTGGCGCGCCGGCTGCTGGACTCCGGTGCCCAGGGTCTGCTGATCCCAGGGGTGGAAGACGTCGACGCCTTCGCCGCCTTCGCCCGCCACTGCCTTTACCCGCCCGACGGTTGCCGCGGCATGGCGCTGGAGCGGTTCAACCGCTGGGGCGAGACCTTCGACGACTACATCCGGGATTTTCGGCCGGTGATCGTGCCGATGATCGAATCCCGCAAGGGCGTCGCGGCGGCCCATGCCCTGGCCGCCCTGCCCATGGTGGACGGGCTGTTCTTCGGGCCCTACGACTTGTCGGCGGACCTGGGAAGTCCCGGCGACTTCACCACCGAAGAGTTCGCCCGCTGCTTGCAAGCGGTCAAGGCTGCCTGCGCCGCCCACGGCAAGGCCGCCGGCGGCCACCAGGTGGCACCGCTGTTGGAAGAGTTGAAGGCGCGCCGTGACGAGGGCTACCGGCTGCTGGCCTTCGGCACCGACGTGATCGCCATGCGCCATGCCCTTTCCGGCATCCGCGACCTGTTGGCGCCGTGACCCGGGCCGTTTGCCTCATCCCGGCCCGCATGGCCTCCAGCCGCTACCCCGGCAAGCCGTTGGAGCCGCTGCTGGGCGTGGCGCTGATCCTGCATGTCTGGAATCGCTGCCGCCTGTGCACGGGTTTCGAGCGGCTGGCGGTGGCCACGTGCGACAAGGAAATCCGCGACACGGTGACGGCCGTCGGCGGCGAGGTGGTGATGACCGCCGACAGCCACCAACGGGCCACCGACCGCACTCAGGAAGCGGTGGCCGCCCTCGATCTCGACCTGGCCGAGGACGACCTGGTGGTCATGGTCCAGGGGGACGAGGTGCTGGTGACCCCGGCCATGGTCCAGGATGTCGTCGATGCCTACGAAATGGACCGCCCGCCGGTGGTCAACTTGGGCACCCGACTCTACCGGCCGCGGGACTTCGCCGATCCAAACGCGGTCAAAGTGGTGGCCGACCCGGCGGGCCGCGCCCTCTATTTCTCCCGCTCCCCCATCCCGTCCCATGCCCGGGACGGCACCGCGCCGGTCTATCAGCAGACCGGCATAATGGGGTTTTCGACCGCCTTCCTCGGCCGTTTCAGCAGCCTCCCGCAAACGCCGCTGGAGATCACGGAGTCGGTGGACATGCTGCGGGTGCTGGAACACGGCCTGCCCATCGCCCTGGTGCGCTCGGAGATCGAGACCGTGGGCGTCGACACGCCCGCCGACCGGGCGCGGGCCGAGGCCATGCTACGCGACGACCCCACCACCGCCCGTTACATGACCGTGCCGACATGATCGAAGCTCTGCGCGTCGGCATCGCCGGCTACGGCGTGGTGGGAAAGCGTCGTCGGACCTTCATCGACGCCCACCCCGGCCTCCGCACGGTGGCGGTCTGCGACCGCTCCTTAAGCGAAGACGGCACGTTCGACGACGGGCTCCCCTACCATTCCCGCTACGACCGGCTGCTGGAAGAGGACCTGGACGTCCTCTTCGTCTGCCTGACCAACGACGTCAACCCGGACGCCACCATCGCCGGGCTGGAGCGGGGCCTGCACGTTTTTTGCGAAAAGCCGCCGGGCCGAGACGTGGCCGACGTGCGCCGGGTGATCGCCTGCGAGAAACGCCATCCGGGCGCCAAGCTCATGTACGGCTTCAACCACCGCTATCATGAATCCGTGCGCGACGCCCTGGCGCTGATGCGGTCGGGCGGGCTGGGCACAGTGATCAATCTCAGGGGCGTCTACGGCAAGTCCCAGCTCATCACCTTCGGCCAGACGTCGTGGCGCACCGACCGGCGGTTGGCCGGCGGCGGCGTGCTCCTCGATCAGGGCATTCACATGGTGGACCTGCTGCGCCTGTTCGCCGGCGAGTTCACCGACATCCACGGCTTCGTCGGCAATGGCCACTGGAAGCACGATGTGGAAGACAACGCTTATGCCCTCATGCGCACCGCCGACGGCAAAGTGGCCATGCTGCATTCTTCCGCCACTCAATGGCGCCACCGCTTTCACTTGGATATTTGTTTGTCCAAGGGGGCGCTGACCCTGAGCGGGTTCCTCTCGGGAACCAAGAGCTACGGGGCGGAGACCCTGACCATCGCCTGGGCGGCGGGCAACGACACCGGCGACCCCAAGGAGCAAACCACCCGCTACAATCACGACCCGTCGTGGGCCGACGAGATCGCCGCCTTCGCCGAGGCGATCCGGGAGGACCGCCCGGTGAGCAACGGCTCGTCCAACGAGGCGCTGAAGACCATGCAGTTGGTCTATCGCATCTACGCCGCCGACCCGGCGTGGCGCGCCCGCTGGAACATCGAGGCGGACGATGACCCGGCATAACGGCATGGCGGTCCTCTTTGACCTGGACGGCACCCTGGTCGATACCCTGCCGGACATTCACGATGCCCTGGTCCAGGTGCTGGCGGCGGAGGGGCGGCCGTCAATTCCCATGGCGCGCACCCGGACCCTGGTCGGTCGCGGCGCCCGGATGCTGGTTTCGGACGCGTTCGCCGACCATGGGCAAACGCCGGCCGATGACGATCTCGACCGACTCATCGCCCACTACGTGGCCCTGCAACAGGAACGTCCCGGCGCCCGGGCCCGACCCTTTCCCGGCACCCTGAAAGCGCTGGAGGCGCTGGCCGCCGAGGGTATTCCCATGGGGGTGTGCACCAACAAGCCCCACGATCTGTCGATTGCGGTGCTCGAGGCCCTGGGGCTGCTCGACCTTTTCGCCGCCGTTGTCGGCGCCGACGCGACGCCCCACCGCAAGCCCGATGGCCGGCACATCACCGATACCCTCACCCGCATGGAGGCAAACGGCCTGCCGGCGGTTCTCATCGGCGACAGCGAAAGCGATGTCGCCGCCGCCCGCGACGCGGGTATACCAGTGATCGTGATGAGCCACGGCTACAGCCGGGTGCCGGCCGCGGATCTTGGGGCCGACCTGGTGATCGACCATTTCGACCGGCTGCGGCCGGCTTTGGACCGTTTGCACCCATGATCGCCGCCTTGGCCCGCAAGGCGGGCCAGGTGGTCCGCGATCCAGTCCTCAGGCGGTGGCTGTTTGGCCGGTCCCTGGGCCGGTGGCCTGGGCAACCCACGTTCACTGCCCATCTGCCGCCCTACCTGAACGGGCTTTTGCCTATCGCGGCCGAAGCGCCGGCCAATAGTCTTCCCGAAGAACGCCTGACCGACGATGGGGCGACCCTGTCCCTACGGCTGCCCGGCCACACCGTGGAGGTGGCGCCGAGAGACGAGGCGGCCCTGTTCGACACAACCTTCGACGACCGGGAGGTGGCCCTGGCGGTCCACCGGTTCGCGTGGCTGCCGCTGCAGATTCAGCAGGCGACGCCATCGGCCGTGGCCCGGCTGTGGCGGGCCTGGTGGGAGCGCCATGGGAACGGCGACGATCAATGGGCCTGGCATCCCTACACGGCGGCCGAGCGGGCGCTCAACCTGCTGGCCTACTGGCGGCGGTTCGGCGTCCCGGAACCGGCCGCGGAGACGGCAAGCCGCCTGGCGGCCCACGCCCCGGCCATCGCCCGTCGGCTGGAGTACTTTGGCGAGCACCACACTTCCAACCATCTGGCCAACAACGGGCGCGGCCTGTTCCTCCTCGGCCTGGGATTGGGGCTGCCGGGGGCGACGGAGGCGGGGTCGCGCATTCTCCAGGAGGAGGCGCGGCGCATCTTCGCCACCTCGGGCGTGCTGCGGGAGGGTTCCACCCACTATCACCTGTTGCTCGCCCGCGCCTACGCCGAGGCCTGGTTGGCGGCCCGCGCCGCCGGCCGACCGGATGCGGATGCATTCGAGGCGATCGCGCGACGGGCCGTGGCGGTGGCGGCGTGGCTGACCCTCCCCGGCGGCCTGCCGCGCATCGGCGATGTGTCCCCCGATTGTCCCCCCCGGTTCCTGGCCGGGATCGTGCCCGGGGGCCCTCGGACCGGCGGTTGGCTGGATTGGTTGGAAGACGCCCACCGGGAGGCTTTCCTCGCCCTGCGGGATGGATCGGGTCCCGCCGACGACGAGGCACTGCGCCGGGACGGCTGGTTGCGTCGGGAAATCGGTCCCTGGTCCGGCCTGTGGCACGCAGCACCCGAGGGTTGGAGCCACATGCCCGGCCACGGCCATCAGGACTGCGGCGCCTTCGAGCTGCACCACGGGACCCTGCCCCTGTTCGTCGACCCCGGCCGGGGCGCCTACGGAGAAACGGGCGAGGCGGCGCTTTATCGCTCGGCCGCCGTGCACGGCGGTCTGGTTCTCGACGACGCCGAACCCTATCCCCCCAACAAGCCCTACTACGACGATGCCTTCCGCCGCGCCATCGGCGGCCCGCCGCCGCGTCTGGAATCGGACGGCGATGGGGTGCGCCTGACCCATGACGGATTCCGGCGCCTGTCGGGCGGCGGCACGGTCGCGCGCCGGTGGAACTTCAAGGCGGATGGATTTGCCCTCGACGACACTGTGGAAGGCAGTGGGCGCCACACCATTGTCCGCCGCTTGGTGACCACCCTGAGTGCCCAGACCGACGGCGATGACGTGCGCCTTGTGGCGCCCGGAGCCGCCTTCGCCGTCCGGGGCGACGGGCCCGTCGCCGTGTCGCCCGCGACCTACTGGGAGGCCTATGGCGAGGGCCGGCCGGCGACGATCCTCGCCTGGCCCGTGGAAGCCCGCCTGCCCTGGCGCGGACGTCTCGAGGTGAGGGTCCTCTGAATGTGCGGCATCGCCGGGATCTTCGTGCCGCGCCACGCCGCGCCGCCGCAACGGGGCGATGGGGCAATGACGGCGATGATGGACGCCATGCACCATCGCGGTCCCGACGGGGAAGGCCGTTACACCAGCCCCGACGGGCGGTGCCGGTTGGGTTTCCGGCGGCTCGCCATCATCGATTTGGAGACCGGGGACCAGCCCATCATCGACAGGGCGCGACGCCGGGTGCTGATCGGCAACGGCGAAATCTACAACTACCGGGAGCTGCGCCGGGAGCCCGAGGCCCGGGACTACCCCTACCGGGGCCGGGGCGACATGGAGGTGGTGCTGCCCCTGGCCGCCGCCCATGGCGACGACTTCATCGACCGGCTCAACGGCATGTTCGCCCTCGCCCTCTACAGCGAAGCGGATCATCGCCTGTTGCTGGTTCGCGACCGGCTGGGCATCAAGCCCCTCTACTGGTCGCCCCTTGCCGGCGGCGGCCTGATCTTCGCCTCCGAGATCAAGTCCCTGTTCGCTTCCGGCCTGATAACGCCAGGGGTGGACGAGGCGTCCGTATCGGCCTTCCTCGGGCACGGCTTCGTACCGGCGCCGGCAACCCTCTATCGGCATGTGTTCAAGCTGCCGCCGGCCCACACCCTGTCCGTGAACGACAACGGGACACGGGACCAGCGCCGCTACTGGCATGCCCAACCGACGGAATTCCTGCCCGATTCCCCGTCCGACATCGCCGCCCATTTGACCGCGCTGCTGGAAGACAGCGTCGCCTTGCAGTTGCGCAGCGACGTGCCGGTGGGCGCTCTGCTGTCGGGGGGGATCGATTCGGGCCTGATGGTGGCCCTCGCTGCCCGCCAAAGCGACCGCCCGGTCCGCACCTTCACCGTCCGCTTCGAGGGCTCCGACGTGGACGAGAGCCCCTTGGCCGAGGCGGTGGCGCGGCGCCATGGCGCCGAGCATCGGGTGCTGGAGCTGCCGGTGGCTTCGGTGGGCGAGCATCTTCCCGGCCTGGCCTGGATGTGCGAGGAGCCCCTCAGCGACGCGGCGCTGCTGCCCAACGTCCTCATCGAGCGGGAGCTGGCCTGCCATGTGACCGTGGCCCTGAACGGCACCGGCGGCGACGAGCTGTTCGCCGGCTACGGCCGCCATTTCCGCCTGCCCGTCGAGCGCCGGTATCTGCGGCTGCCCCGCTGGCTGCGGCGGTCCGCCGCGGAGCCCCTGGTCGAGGCCTTCGACCCGATGACCGCCTGGAAGCTGCGCCGGGCGGAGAAGTTCGACCGCGACCCGGGGAGCTACCTTTTCGACCACGGCTGCCTGTTTCCGCCGCCGATTCGGCGGCTGATGGGCAACCGCCAGCCCCTGCCGGAGCCGGCCCAAAGGGCGGGCTTCGCGGACTTCGACGGGGACGCCCAATCGGCATCCCTGCACGCGGACCTGGTCACCTACTTGCCCGAGGACCTGCTGACCCTGCTCGACCGCTCTTCCATGGCGGCCAGCGTGGAGGGCCGGGTGCCGTTCCTGGATCACCGGCTGGTAACGGCGGCGCTGGCGGTGCCGCCCCATGTGCGCACCCCCGGGGGTCGGCAAAAGGGACTGGAGCGGGCGATGGCGGCGCCGCTCCTGCCCGAGGCGGTGCTGTCCGCGCCCAAGCGGGGCTTCGCCGCCCCGGTGCCGGCCTGGTTGTCCGCCGGCCTGGGGCCGCTGGCCCAACAGATCCTCTGCCGCCCGGCCAGCCTGGACCGGGGCTGGTGGACGGCCGAGGGTATCGGCCGCCTGCGGACCGAGGCACCGGGCCACGCTTTCCGGCTTTATGCCCTCTTGATGCTGGAGCTTACCGTACGCCTGCACGTGGAAGGCGCGGCGGTGCGGCCCGACGAACCCCTACAGGCCGTCGCCGATGCCGCTTGAACCGGCCGACCTCAGCGTCATCGTCCCCGCCTACCGGGCGGCCGAGACTCTGCCGCGCGCCCTTTTGAGCGTCGCTGCCCAGACCGTGTTGCCCCGCGAAGTAATCGTTGTCGACGACGGTTCAGGCGACGGCACCTTTCAAGTCGCCCGCGCCATGGCGGACCGGTTGAAAGGCATTTCACTCAACGTCCTGTGGCAAGGTCGGCGTGGCGCCGCGGCGGCCCGCAATCGTGCCCTGGAAGTGGCCCGGGGGGACCTGGTGGCCTTCCTGGATGCCGACGACGCGTGGCTGCCCGAGAAACTGGCGCGCAGCATCGCCGTTCTGGAACAAACGGGGGCTACCATCGTCGCCCACGACGGCTGGATCGTCGAAGACGGTCGGCAAACCCTCAATGCCTGCGCCCGGCGGTTCGCCGAGGGGCCGGACCCCCTGGTGACCCTGTATCGAAAAGGCATTATCGACACCTGCAGCGTCGTTGCCCGGCGGGAGGCGGTCCTGGCCGCCGGCGGCTTCGACGAAACTCTGCCCAACGCCCATGACTTCGAACTGTGGCTGGCCATGCTGAGCCAGCCCGGCGCCACGTTCCGCGTCTTCGACGAGCCCCTGGTGCACTATCACGTTCAGCCGGGTGGCATCATGAGCCACACGGACCGAAGACTCCGTTGCGGGATCGTGATCGCGCGGCGCCATGCGTCGTCCATGGTCGGGCGCCCCGGCGGGCGGCTCGGCAACCTGGCCTATAGGCTGACGGCGATTCATCGGGAAGCCTTCGCCGCTCAACTGGGGCGGGGCCGCATGGTTAGCGCCATCGGCGTCGTTTGGTCCTTCCCGTTTCGCCTGCTGGCGGCGCTGACCATGACGGGGCAACAGTCGCGGCCACGCCCAGCCTACGTGGCGCCCGAGGCCGCCACCCGGTGACCGGCCGCGTCTTGAGCATGGCGTTGTGGGCCTGGGTGGCCGCGGCTCTTGCCGCCTACCTGCTCCAATTCCGTCCCCTCGTGCCCGCAATCCTGCATGCGCTGGGCCTGGCATGATCCCCCTCTTGGTGGTGGTCGTGCAGGTCGCGGCCTGCATTGGCCTCGGGGCGATGCTACTGCGCGCACTCGGCACCCTGGGCAGACTCCCGCCCCGGGAGCGGCCGGTGTGGAGCTTCGTCCTCGGCCTCGGCGTCCTCGGTTGGTTGATCTTTCCCCTAGGTCTCGGCGATTGGTTGGGACAGGGAACGCTGCTGGCGCTCCTGCTGGCGGGTTGCGCGGGCTTGCCCCTGTTGGGCCGCGACGGCTTGCCGGGGCTTGCGGAGCGGCCAAGCGGCTGGACCGCGGTCTTGTTGGCGGCCCTGGCCGTCGCCGTGGCCCTGGACCTGATCGAGGCCCTGGCGCCGCCCACGGATGCGGATTCCCTTGCCTATCACTTTACCCTGCCCAAGCGGTTCCTTGCCGCCGGTGGCCTGGTGTTCGAGCCCCGGGCGGTGGACGGCGCCGTGCCCCTTCTGGTGCAGATGACCTACCTGCCGGCCCTGGCCCTGGGCGGCGAGCGGGCGCTTACCCTGTGGGCGGGGGTGAGCGGGTGGGGCCTGGGCGCCTTGGTCTACGTCATCGCCCGGCGATACCTGGACAGGCCCTGGTCCCTGGCGGCGACGCTTCTGGTGATGACCGCCCCGGCGGTGGTCTATGGCGCCGGCTCGGGCCAGGTGGAAACGCGGCTGGCCGCCTTCGCCCTGGCGGCGGTGGTCGCCGCAGGGTTGGCCCTGCGGGACGAACGGCTGGACCTGGCGGCCCTGGCCGGCATCGCCGCCGGATTTTACGCCGGGACCAAGTACGTCGGCCTGTTGTTGGTGGCGGTCTGCGGCGTGGCGATGTTGATGCGCCGGGGCTGGCTGGTGCGCGGCGCCGTGTTCGGCACCGTCGTCCTATTGGCCGGGTTTCAATGGTACTTCTGGAACGGACTCAACAGCGGCGATCCCCTGTTTCCGATCCTGTTTCCCTTGTTGGGAGACGGCGGGTACGGGTTGTGGGATGCCGCCCACCATGCCCAGCTCCGGGAAACCTTTTTCCAGGTGGAACTGCCGTTTCCGCGCAATCCCCTGTGGATGGCGGCCTATCCCTTCATCGCCACCATGGGCGGACCGCCGGTCCTGGAAGCGGGGCGCACGGGCCTGGGGGCGTGGGGACTGCTGGCGCTGCCGTTCGCCCTCGGGGCGGCATGGCGGTTCCGCAGCCGGCTCGCCGACCACCCGCTCTTCCCCGTGGCGGCGATGGTGGTCGCCTTTTTCGTGGCCTGGTACCTGAGCGGCTCTTCCCAGCGGGTCCGGCATCTGCTGCCCCTTTATCCGGCCCTGGTGCTGGTGCTCGCCGTGGCGGCGCGGCGCTGGGCGGCCGAACGCGGCGTCCTGGCGCCCCTGACCGTAGCGGCCACCGCGACCCTGTTGCTCCAGTTGGCGGGGCATGGGCTGTTCACGGTCTCTCCGGCCCGCTATGTGTTCACCGATGAGAGCCGCGAGTCCTATCTCCATCGAACCGTGCGCGACTACGGCGTGGTCCCTTGGGTCAACAGCCACCTGTCACCGGCTTCCACCCGACTGGCCGTGGACCGGCGGCAGCTCCTCTATTTCCTCGATGTGCCCACCTACCTGATGCATCACACCCACGAGGCCCTGGTGGACGACCGGCCCGGCAGCCGAGACGCGGGTCGCTTCCTGGCCCAGCTTCGGCGTCTCGGCGTGACCCACCTGCTGACCAACGACCTGCCAGTGGGCGTGTCGCCCTACACCTCCGGTCTCGGCTACTTGTCCCAGGCCCTGGTGGAGGCGGGTTGCGCCCGATCGGTGTATGCGGTGAGCGGACAACGGCGCGCGTCACGGACCCTTCCCAACCCCGACCTGCCCGTCCGCACCGACCGGGTGCTGGAACTGGTTCCCGGAGACTGCCGGCCGTGAAGCTGTCGGTGGTGGTGCCTTGCTACAACGAAGCGGCAACGGTCGAGGCCGCCCTGGAACGCATCCTGCAAGCCGATACCCTGGGCCTGGCGCTGGAAGTTCTGGTGGTCGACGACGGGTCGCGGGACGGCTCCGCCGATCTGGTACGGGCCATGGCCGAGGGCGAGCCGCGGCTGCGGCTGGTCCGCCACGAGGCGAACCGGGGTAAGGGCGCGGCGCTCAGGTCCGGCTTTGCCCAAGCCGGCGGCGACATCGTCCTGATCCAGGACGCCGACCTGGAGTACGACCCCGCGGAATATCCGCGGCTGCTGGAACCCATCGTCGCCGGGCGTGCCGACGTGGTCTACGGGTCCCGGTTCAAGGGCGGCGAAAGCACCCGCGTTCTCTACTACTGGCACAGCGTCGCCAACAAGGGGCTGACCATGCTGTCCAACATGTTGACCAACATCAACCTCACGGACATGGAGTGCTGCTACAAGGTGATGCGCCGCGACGTGGTCGAGCGCCTGGATTTGCGCGAGCAGCGATTCGGCGTCGAGCCGGAGATCACCGCCCGCATCGGCCGCCTCAGGCCCCGGCCGCGCTTTTACGAGGTGGGCGTGTCCTACGCCGGGCGCACCTACGAAGACGGCAAGAAGATCACTTGGAAAGACGGCCTGTGGGCGGTCTGGTGCATCTTCCGCTACAACCTCTTTCCCTGAAGTCGAACACCGCCGAGAAAGGGCGCCATTCCCCGTGTGCGGCATTGCCGGTTCCACCCGGCCCGACGAAGCCGCCTTGGCGGCCATGGGCGCTGCCTTGCGCCACAGGGGCCCCGACGGTCATGGCCTGTGGCGCGATGAGGACGGTGGCATGGGCTTCGCCCACACCCGCCTCGCCATCCTCGACCTGGGCCCCGCCGCCGCCCAGCCCATGGTTTCCACCTGCGGCCGCTATGTCCTCGCCTATAATGGCGAGATCTACAACTACCGGGACCTGCGGGCCGATCTGGAGGCGGCGGGCGTGCGGGTCCGCTCCACCGGCGATACGGAAGTCCTGCTGGCGCTGCTGGTCCGCGACGGGGAAGCCGCCCTCGAACGGCTGGTCGGCATGTTCGCCTTCGCCCTCTGGGACCGGCACCGGCAAAGCCTCCTTCTGGTCCGCGACCGGCTGGGGATCAAGCCCCTGGTCCATGCGCCCCTGGACGGCGGCCATCTCGCCTTCGCTTCCGAGATCGGGGCGCTGGCGTGCCACCCAGGTGTCGACCTGGGGGTGGACGCGGAAGCCGTGTCGGCGTTCCTGGCCTGCCTTTACGTGCCGGCGCCCCGAACCATCCACCGGGGCATCCGCAAGCTGCCGCCGGGCCATCTGCTGCGCTGGCGGAGGGGGCGGACGACGATCGAACGCTGGTGGGCGCCACGGGTTCGGGGCGAGCGGGCGGTTGCGCTCGACGAGGCGGTGGAGGAAGTGCTGCCGCTCCTCCGCCAGTCCGTGGCCGGGCGCATGATCGCCGACGTGCCGGTCGGCTGTTTCCTGTCGGGCGGCGTCGACAGCTCGGTGGTCGCCGCCCTGATGGGCGAGGAATCCCGGCGGGCCAACGGGCCACCGGTGCGCACATTCACCATGACCTTCGACGAGCCCACCCACGACGAACGGGTCGCCGCCCGGCGGGTGGCGACGCACCTGGGCACCGACCATACGGAGCTTGCCGCCTCGCCGCGGCTGGCCGGGCTGCTGGAAGACCACTTGCAATCCTTCGGCGAGCCGTTCGGCAACCCCACCGCGCTGCTGATCCACGATCTGGCACGCAAGGCCCGGGAGCACGTGACCGTGGCCCTGGTCGGCGACGGCGGCGACGAGGTTTTCGCCGGCTATCCTCGCTACCGGGGCGGCCTGCTGGCGGCCCGCTATCGCCGCCTTCCCGGCTGGTTGCGCCGCGGCGCCATCGAGCCGGTGGCGCGGCTGATCCCCGATGGGGTCGGCGGGCCTTCCCGGCGGCGCCTGCGCCAGTTCCTGGAGGGTGCCTCGGCGCCGGCGGCCGAGGCCTATGCCCGATGGGTGGAATATTTCTCGCCCGAGGAACGCCAGGACCTGCTGGGGGGCGCCTTGCCCGGCCGGCCGATCGCCGATCTCTACGCCGAGGCCCCCTCGGACCACCCCCTGGACGCCATGCAGCAGACGGATCTGTTGTCGTTCCTGCCGGGAAACCTGCTCGCCTACGGGGACGCCATGAGCATGCGGCACAGCCTGGAACTGCGCCTGCCCTTGATCGATCACCGGGTGGTCGAGGCGATATCGCGCCTGTCGCCGGGGTTGCGGGCCGGCCATGGCCTCAAGACCCTGCTCCGCGCCGTCGCCCGGCGCCTGCTGCCGGCAAATCTGGTGACCGGACCCAAGCGGGGCTTCAATCCACCCATGGCCCACTGGCTGCGCGGCGATCTGGCGCCCCTGGTCGCCGACCGGCTGACGCCGGCGGGTCTGAACGGGATCGGCCTCTCGTGGGGTCCCGTGAAAACATTGATCGACCAGCACCGCCGCGGATTTCGCGACCACGGGCTGAAAATCTGGGCGCTGCTGGTGCTGGTCACCTGGCACGGGACCCTGTGAGCCCCGGCCCCACGCTGCGCACCCTGGCCTACCTGCGGCCCGGGCAGGTGGTCTGGCGCCTGTGGCGCCGGCTGCAGGCGCCCCTGTTCCGCACCGGGGCTTATGGCCGCTGGGGATTGCCCGACGCCGATTTTCCGGCGCCCATGGCCCTTGACCGCCCCCTCTGGCCGGGCGACGCGGAGACGGGGCGCCGCATCCTGGGCGGTGTCCTGCCCCTGCTGGGGCACGATCACCCCCTGACGCCAACCGTGGACTGGGTGCTGGCCGATCAGCCCCTGCTGCGGCGGTTCACCCTCCACTACTTCGAGTGGCTGGATCACCTGGCGGCAGTGGCAACGCCGGACGCCGCCACCCGGGCCCGCGGTCTGATCGCCGACTGGCTATCCCACCACCATCGCCCCGATGCCATTGCCTGGCACCCCTACCCCCTGTCCTTGCGGCAGGTGGCGTGGCTACGGCACGGGGCGTTCCTTGGCGACGGCGCGGCGGACGACTTTCGCGGCCACTTTTCCCGGGCGCTTCACCGCCAGGCCAGGCACCTGACCCGGGTCCTGGAGTGGGACGTGGGCGGCAATCACCTGATCAAGAACCTGAAGGCGCTGGTCTTCACCGGGCGATGCCTAAGCGGTTGGCAAGACGCGGGGGAGAGGGCCCTGGAGTTGCTGGAAACGGCGGTGGACCGTCAAGTCCTCGCCGACGGCTTTCACTATGAGCGGTCTCCCAGCTACCACCTGCAGGTTCTCCGCGACCTGTCCGAGGTGGCCGATTTGCTGGGGGACGAAGCGCCGGACTGGCTGAAAGACGCGGGCTCCCGCATGGAGTTGGCCCTCCCGGTGGTGCGCCACGGGGACGGGGGCCTGGCCCTGTTCAACGACGGGGACGTGGGCGACGGGGCTTCGCTGGCCCCCGCGGAACATCGAGGAACACAGGCCGCCCCGGGACCGGCATCCCTGCCGGCGGCGGGCTACTGGCGGCTGGATTCGGGAGACACCCACGTGATCCTGGACGCCGGTCGCTGCTGTCCCGACGACTTGCCGGCCCATGCCCACGGGGACGCGCTGGCCTTCGAGATGTCGGTGGGCGACCAGCGCCTGGTAGTCAACTGCGGCACCTACGCCTACCAGGACCCGACCTGGCGCAACCGCTTGCGGGGAACCGCCTGCCACAGCACCGCCGCCGTCGACGACATGGACAGCGCCGAAGTCCATGGGACCTTTCGTCTCGGCCGCCGGCCCCGGGACGTGGGCGCGACGTTTTCCCGGGAGAAGGGCAAACAGGTCGTTGCCGCCCACCACGACGGCTATCGGCATCTGGGCTGGCGTCACGAACGACGCCTGACCCTGGAGGCGGGCGGCACGGTGCTTGCCGGCGTCGACACCATGGTGCCGGTTCGGGCGCGCCCCCGGGGACAGCGGCTGCGGGTCCGATTTCATCTCCATCCAGACGTGTCCGTGACCGTTGACGGCGCCGCGGCGCGTCTTCAATTGTCGGAAAGCACTTGGCGGCTGGAAACTCCGGACACCGGAGCGCGCCTCGAGCCAAGCGCCTACGCCCCCCGCTTCTACGAGATGAGGGATACCAACCAGGTGGTGCTGGAGCGGCCCCTGTCACGGGCGTCCACCACCCTCCGCTGGCGATTGCGGCGGCTCTCCCCTCTTGCCGAACGGAGTCCATAACCGGGGCATGAACGCCGCCGTCGCCTTGCTGTTGTTCGCCGCCCCGGCCATCGCATCGGCGGTCGGGACGGGCCTCGTGCTGCGCGTCCTGCGGCGCAACGCCGTCCTCGACCATCCCAACAGGCGCTCGGGCCATCAGGTCCCCACCCCCCGGGGTGGCGGCCTCGCGGTAACGGGGGTGGTGGTGACGGCGTGGGCGGCGGTGGCCATCGCCTTCGACGATCGGGGCGCCGGGGCCCTGGCGGCGCCCGTGGTTGTGGGGGCCCTGGCCCTCGCCGCGGTGAGCTGGGTCGACGACCTGAATCACGTGGCGCCCGGGTGGCGGCTGATGGCCCAAGGAATCGCCGTGGCCGGAATCCTGTGGGCGACGCCCGGCGAGGCGCTCTATTTCGGCGGCATGCTGCCCGCCGGCCTCGACGTCATTGCCGCCGGCCTGCTGTGGCTTTGGTTCGTCAACCTGTTCAACTTCATGGACGGCATGGACGGCTTGAGCGGCCTGGAGGCCTGCGTCGTCGGCCTGGGCGTGGCCATGGTGGCCTGGATCGCCGGGCCGAACGCGCCCCTGGAGGCCTGGGGATTGGCCCTGGCCGGCGCCGCCTGCGGCTTCTTGTGGTGGAACCGGCCGCCGGCTCGCATCTTCCTGGGCGACGTGGGCAGCGTTCCCCTGGGGTTCCTCCTCGGCTGGTTGCTGTTGCGCCTCGCCGCCGAGGGCCAAATGGTAGCCGCCCTCATCCTGCCCCTTTACTACATCGCCGACGCCACTTGGACCATGGTCCGACGGGCTGTTGCCGGCAAGGTCCTGTGGCAGGCCCACAGGGGGCACTTCTACCAGCGGGCCGTGGACCGGGGCGTCCGGGTGGGCACCGTGCTGGTAGCGGTGCTGGCGATCGATCTCGCCCTCGGCGGCCTGGCGGCGGCGGCGGCGTGGGGATGGCCAGGGGCCGCCTTGGCGGTGGCCGGCGGGGCGGTCCTGCTGCTGCTCCATCTTCTGGCCAGCGGATTGGGATCGAGGGGCGGCGGCGCCCGGCCATGAATATCCTGTTCCTCAGCGAGAACTTTCCGCCCGAGACCAACGCCGCGGCCACCCGGGTGTTCGAGCGGGCCTGCTATTGGACCCAATGGGGCCACCAGGTGACCGTCATCACCTGCGCCCCCAACTTTCCCCAGGGCCGGCTGTTTCCCGGCTATCGCAACCGCTGGCACCAGGTGGAGGCCATGGAGGGTATCCGCGTGGTCCGGGTGAAGACGTTCATCAGCGCCAACAATGGAGTCCTGCTGCGGACATTGGATTTCCTCAGCTTCATGGTCTCCGGGTTCGCCGCCGGGCTGTTCGAACGCCGGCCCGATGTGGTGGTCGCCACTTCGCCGCAGTTTTTCGCCGCCGTGGCCGGCTGGGCCGTGGGCGCGTCCCGCGGGGTTCCCTTCGTCTTTGAACTGGGCGACCTGTGGCCGGCGTCCATCGCCGCCGTCGGCGCCATTCGCCACAACCTGTTCTTGCGCTGGATGGAGAAGCTGGAACTCTACCTCTACCGCCGCGCCGCTTGCGTGGTCGCCCTGACCGGGTCGTTCAAGGAGAACCTGGTGGCGCGGGGCGTGCCCGAGGACAAGGTGGCCGTAGTAGTCAACGGCGTCGACACGTTCCGCTATGCGCCGCGGCCGCGAGACCAGGCGCTGGCCGAGACCTGGGACCTGAAGGACACGTTCAATGTCGGCTATATCGGCACCCATGGCATGGCCCACGGCCTGCGCAACGTCCTCGATACCGCCGAGGGGCTGCGCGACCAGGAGGACGTACGTTTTCTTCTCGTGGGCTCCGGCGCCGAACGGGCGGCCCTGATGACCGAGGCCCACGACCGGCGCCTCGACAATGTGATTTTCATTCCTCCCCAACCCAAAGAGGCCGTACCCCGGGCCTGGAGCCTGTGCGACGTGGCGCTGGTGCACCTGAAGGACTGCCCCGTCTTCGCCGGCGTGATCCCGTCGAAAATGTTCGAGGCCATGGGCATGGGCCTGCCCCTTCTTCTGGCCGCGCCCCACGGCGAGGCCGCCCGCATCGTGGAAGCGGACGGGGCCGGCCTGGTGGTGGCGGCCGAGGATCCGGACGCCCTGGCCGGCGCGGTGATGAGGCTCAAGACCCAGCCCGAGCTGCGAGCCCGCCTCGCCGCCGCCAGCCGGGCCGCCGCGCCCTCCCACACCCGTGAACGCCAGGCCGACCGGATGATCCGGGTACTGGAGCAGGCGGCGGCGGGCGCCGGGGACCGGGTGGGCGCGCTGGCGCTTCAATGACCTCGTGGTCTGACCGAGACAGATGCAGGTCCTGGTAACCGGGGGCACCGGCTTCGTCGGCGGGGCCGTTTGCCGGGCGCTGCGGTCGGCTGGACACCGCGTCCGCGTGGCGACGCGGCGACCCGAGTCCGCCGTCGACCTATCCGATGAGCCGCCGGTGGCAGTGCCCGACGTGGGGCCGGAGACGGACTGGCGTCCGGCCCTGAAGGACGTCGAGGCGGTGGTGCACCTGGCGGCCCATGTTCACGTCATGGGTCGTGAGACTTCGGCGCTGGCCGCCGCGCACCAGCGGGTCAACGGGTTGGGAACCGCCCGCCTCGCCCAGGCCGCTGCCGGCCATGGCGTGCGGCGGTTGGTGTTCATGAGTTCGGTCAAGGTTCACGGGGAGCGTACCCGCGACCGGCCATTTGGCGAATCCGATCCGCTGGCGCCGGAAGACCCATACGGCAAGTCCAAGCGGGACGCCGAACGCATTCTCGAAGCGGCCGCCGAGGGCACCGGCATGACGTGGATCGCCCTGCGCCCTCCCCTGGTCTATGGCCCCGGGGTCGGCGGCAACATGCTGAAGCTGCTGTCGCTCTGTCGTCGGGGCCTGCCGCTGCCCCTGGGGAGCGCGAAAGGACGACGCAGCCTGATACATGTGGACAATCTGGCCGACGCGGTCCGCCTGAGCCTGTCCCATCCAGAGGCTCGGGGTTCCTACCTGGTCCGCGACGGCGAGGACCTGAGCATTGCCGAACTGGTGCGGCGCCTGCGCACGGCATTGGGGGTCCCCCGCCGCCTGATCCCGGTCCCGCCGACGCTGCTCAAAGCACTGGCCGCCTGCGTCGGCGCCGGGGCCAGCGCCTCGCGGCTGCTTGACTCGTTGAGAGTCGATGACGCAAGAATTCGGCGCGAACTCGGCTGGGCGCCGCCGCATACCGTCACCGAGGGCCTCAAGGGGATGGCGGCATGGTACCGCGATCAATCCTGAGTCCGATGGAGGACCCCTTAAATCCTTAGAAACCCCATGGTTCGTCTGCCGTTCCGGGCCTACATCGCCTATGCGCACGACGTGTTCATGGCCGCCGTGTCCTTCGTGCTGGCCCTCTATCTCCGTCTCGGCGACCAGATTCTCTACTATTCCCAGTCCCTCCTGCTGGAGGGCACGATCCTGTTTACCGCCGTGTCGGCGGTGGTGTTTTGGTTCATGGGGCTCTATCGGGGCGTATGGCTCTATGCTTCGGTCAACGATCTGCTGGCCATCGCCCGGGCCACCTCCGTCGCCATCCTGACGTTTCTTCTGATCATGTTCCTGTGGACCCGGCTGGAAACCCTGCCCCGGTCCCTGCTGGTCATCGACTGGTTCGTTCTCCTGGCGTTGCTCGGCGGTCCCCGCTTCCTTTACCGATGGTTCAAGGGCCGGCGCATCGATCTGCGCATCCAGGGCCAGGGGGTGGACCGGGTGCCGGTGCTGTTGGCCGGATCGGGCGATGGGGCGGAGCTGTTCATCCGTCATCTGGCGCGTACCGCCAACGCGCCCTACCGCGTCGCCGGGATCCTCACCGAGCGGGCGGCCCGGGTCGGCCGGCAGATTCACGGGGTTTCCGTCCTCGGGACCCTCGATCAGCTGGGCGCGGTGGTCGATGGTCTGTCCCCGTCCCATGACCGGCCACAGCGGGTCATCCTGACCAAGGACGATCTGGACGGGGCGGTCGTGCGCCAGTTGCTGGACGCGGCCGACGCTTGTGGGATGACCCTGGCGCGCCTGCCCAAGCTCACCGCGCTCAAGAGCGGCATCGCGGACGGGCTGGAAATTCGCCCGGTGGCGGTGGAAGACCTTCTCGGCCGGCCCCAGACGGCCCTCGACCGGGACGCCATGCGGGGGCTGATCGCCGGCCGCCGGGTCCTCATCACGGGCGCCGGCGGCAGCATCGGCAGCGAACTCGTGCGCCAGGTCGCCGAGCACGGGCCGGTGGAACTGGCGCTCCTCGATTCCTCGGAACACAACCTCTACAGCATCGACATGGAAATGGCCGAGCGCCATCCGGCGCTGCCCCGCCACGCCCTGCTGGCCGACGTGCGAGACCGGGGCCGGCTGGAGCGAATCGTTCGTGCCCACAAGCCGGACCTGCTATTTCACGCCGCCGCCTTGAAACATGTGCCCTTGGTCGAAGCCAACGTGTTCGAGGCCGTGGCCACCAACGTGGCGGGCACGGTCAACGTGGCCGACGCCTGCGTGCGGCACGGGGTCGGGGTGATGGTGATGATTTCCACCGACAAGGCGGTCAATCCGACCAGTATCATGGGCGCCACCAAGCGGATCGCGGAAAGCTACTGCCAGATTCTGGACGTCGGCGGGGGTAATGGCGGGCGGACCCGCTTCGTCACCGTGCGCTTCGGCAACGTGCTCGGCTCCCGGGGCTCGGTGGTGCCGCTGTTCGAACGCCAGTTGGCCGCCGGCGGACCCTTGACCGTCACCCACCCGGACATGAAGCGGTATTTCATGACCGTCGCCGAGGCCGTGGCTCTGGTCCTTCAGACTTCGGCCCTGGGGGCCGAGAGCGCCGAGGGCAGCGGCAAAATCTACGTCCTCGATATGGGCGAGCCGGTGTCGATCATGCACCTGGCCCGCCAGATAATCCGCCTGGCCGGCTTTCAGCCCGAAGCGGAAATCCCCATCGAGATCGTCGGCCCCCGGCCGGGGGAGAAGCTGTCGGAGGAAACCTTCCACGGCGGCGAGCCCCTGGTGCCCACGGCTTGCCAGGGCATCCTGCTGGCGGCACCCCGGGCGGCCGACGCCGAGGCCCTGGCGGCGGGCCTCAGGGAGCTGGCCGACGCCTGCGGCCGGGAAGACCGCCAGCAGGTGATGGCCCTGATCCACCGCCTGGTGCCCGAATACCGCCCCGCCGACTGGTCCCTGGCCGCCGCGTCCGGCTGACCCGCACCCCCTATCCCGCCATGACCGCAACCCACATTCGCCGTGCCCTGATCTCGGTCTCCGACAAGTCGGGCTGCGCCGACCTGGGCCGGTTCCTGGCCGATCGCGGGGTGGCGATCCTATCCACCGGCGGCACCGCCACGGCGCTGCGCGAGGCCGGCATCGTGGTCACCGACGTGTCCGACCACACGGGCTTTCCGGAGATCATGGACGGGCGGGTCAAGACCCTTCATCCGGCCATCCACGGCGGGCTGCTGGGGGTGCGCGGCGACGTGGCCCACGAGGCGGCCATGGCCAACCACGACATCGCGCCCATCGATTTGCTGGTGGTCAACCTCTATCCCTTCGAGGCGACGGTGGCCCGGGGCGCCGACTTCGACGCCTGCATCGAGAACATCGACATCGGCGGGCCGGCGCTGATCCGCGCCGCCGCCAAGAACCACGCCGGCGTCACCACCGTGGTCGACCCGGCCGACTACCAAGCCCTGATCGCCGCCATGGAAGCGGGCGACGGCGCCACCGATGGGGACCTGCGCCGCCGCCTCGCGGCCAAGGCCTACGCCCGCACCGCCGCCTACGACGCCGCCATCGCCGCCTGGTTCGCGGGCGAGATGGGGGATTTTTTCCCCGAGCGCCTGACCCTGTCCGGCCAGCGGGTCCAACTTTTGCGCTACGGCGAGAACCCACATCAGCAGGCGGCGCTCTATGCGGGTGGCGAAGCCCGGCCGGGGCTGGCGACGGCGCGCCAGCTTCAGGGCAAGGAACTGAGCTTCAACAACCTCAACGACACCGACGCCGCCTTCGAGCTGGCGGCCGAGTTCGACCGGCCGGCGATCGCCATCATCAAGCACGCCAATCCCTGCGGCGTCGCCATGGCCGGCGACCTGGCGACGGCCTACGCCAAGGCCCTGGCCGGCGACCCGGTCAGCGCCTTCGGCGGCATCGTCGCCGCCAACCGGCCCTTGGACGCGGCGACCGCCGAAGCTATCGCCACGCTGTTCGTCGAGGTCGTCATCGCGCCGGCGGTGGACGACGAGGCCCGCCGGATCCTGGCGGCGAAGAAGAACCTGCGGCTGCTGGTCACCGGCGCCATACCGGACCCGGCCGCGGGGGGGATGACGCTACGAACCCTGGCCGGGGGCTACCTGCTGCAGACCCGGGACGGGGCGCTGACCGAATCCGACCTCCGTGTGGTGACCCGGCGGGCGCCGACGGAGGCCGAGTTGGCGGACCTGCGCTTCGCCTTCACCGTCTGCAAGCACGTGAAGTCCAACGCCATCGTCTACGCCCGCGACGGTGCCGCCGTGGGCGTGGGCGCCGGCCAGATGAGCCGCGTCGATTCGTCGCGCATCGCTGCCTGGAAGGCGGCCGAAGCATCCCAGGCGGCCGGCGAGGCCCACAGCCGCGCGGTCGGTTCGGTGGTCGCCTCCGACGCCTTCTTTCCCTTCGCCGACGGCCTGCTGGCGGCGGCGGAGGCCGGCGCCACGGCGGTCATTCAGCCCGGCGGGTCCGTCCGCGACGACGACGTCATCGCCGCCGCCGACGACCAGGGATTGGCCATGGTGTTCACCGGCATGCGCCACTTCCGCCACTGACGGCTTCGGTCCCATCCCATGGGAAAACCGCGGCCTCCGGACCGCGGTTTTTTTGTCCGTCCGGAAGTTCCGGAAGATCCAATTACAAACCCCGGAACCGCGACCAGGCGCGGCTCCGGGGCTGTCAACGTGCCGGTAAGACTCAGGCCAGGCTGTTCAGGTCGGCGAGCACCTGGTCCGGGTGATCCGCCGGCTTGACGGTGTCGTAGGCCTTGGCGATCTTGCCGTCCGGGCCGATCAGTACCGACACCCGGCTGGGCCGGGGGAGTCGGACTGGGCCGCGCCGAAGGCCACGGACGCGGCCTTCGAGTCGTCGCTCAGCAGATCGTAGGGAAAGGCGAACTTGTCGCGAAAGGCCTTGTTTTCCGCGTTGGTGTCGAAGCTCACCCCGCAGATGACCGCATTCAGTTTTTCGAAGTCTTGGATTCGATCACGGAACCCGTTGCCTTCGATGGTTCACCCGGGGGTATCGGCCTTGGGATACCACCACAAGAGAACGTAGCGGCCGGCGAACTGGTCCGAGGTGACCTTCCCTCCATCCTGGTTGGTCATCTCGAACGCCGGAGCCTGCGTTCCGACGTTGACTAGGGCCATAACGGCGCCTCCCGTTGCACTTCTAGGACAGATTCGCATCCTAGCATCGGCGGAAACGCCAATCCACGGCGCTGAACGGAACTTGCTGTCGCGTTGACCGAATCTCGATTGGCGCTACCCTGGCGGATCGCACGCCCCATCCAGCCGCGAGGGCTTCCCATGACCACCGAGACAGTTTCCTTCAGTGCCGAGGACATGACCTATCTCCGCCACGGCGGGCGCGCGCTCGCGCTGCGGTTTTTCCGCCCCGCCGGACCCGGACCCTTCCCGGCGGTGGTGGATCTGCACGGCGGCGCCTGGTCGGCTGGGGACCGGACCGCGTGCGCCGAGCGCGACGCGGTCCTCGCAGAGGCCGGCCTCGCCGTCGCGGCCCTGGACTTTCGCCAGGCCGACGACGGCTACCCGTCGTCCCTCGTCGACATCAACCATGGCATCCGCTGGCTCAAGGCCCATGCCGCCGACCTGGACGTCGACGCGGACCGGGTCGGCCTTCTGGGCCAGTCCAGCGGCGGCCATCTGGCCATGCTGGCCGCCATGCGACCTTGGGATGCGCGCTATGCCGCCCTCGGGGTGGAGGGTGGGTCGGCCACGCTCGACGCCGCCGTCCGCTGCGTCGGTCTGCTGTGGCCGGTGATCAATCCCCTGTCCCGCTATCGCCATGCCCTGCGTCTGCGGGACGGCGCCAACCCGCCGGACTGGAGCCGGTCTATTCCCGACCGCCACGACGTCTATTGGCAAACCGAAGACACCATGGCGGAGGGCAATCCCCTGTTGGCCCTGGAGCGGGGAGAGGCGGTGGAGACGCCGCCCGCCCTGTGGGTCCAGGGCCGCCCCGACGCCATGCACGACTACCGCGACCCGGACTCCGGGTCGGACCTCAACGAGCCCGAGCGATTCGTCGGCCTCTACCGCCGGGCCGGCGGGACCATCGACCTGCTGGAGGTCGAACAGGCGACCCGCTCGGGCCCCACGGGCGTCGAGGCGCTGGCGGCCTTCTTCAAGCGTCATCTGGCGGTCTGACTCCAACAGATGGATCTGGGTATTGCCGGCCGGACGGCACTGATATCGGGCGCCAGCCGGGGTCTGGGCCGGGCCAGCGCCACGGCGCTGGCGCGGGAGGGAGTCGCGGTGACCATCGTCGCCCGCCGGCCCGGTCCCCTGGCCGAAACCGCCGAGCGGATCCGGGCCAAAACCAGCGCCCGGGTGACCAGCGTGGCCGCCGACATCACCGAGGCGGCCGGGCGGGCCCAAGCTCTGGCCGCCTGCCCGGCGCCCGACATCGTCGTCACCAACACGGGCGGCCCGCCCCATGAGAGCGACATCCGCAAGCTGGGGCGCGACGACTGGTCGGCCCTGCTGGATGCCTATCTGATCGCCCCGGTGATGCTGATCCGGGCGACCATCGACGCCATGATCGACCGCCGCTTCGGGCGCATCGTCAACATCACCTCCATCGTGGTGAAGATGCCCGGCGGCAGCCTGGAACTTTCCGCCGGGCCCCGCGCTGGCTTCACCGGATTCGCCGCCGGCCTGGCGCGCCAGGTCGCCCGCCACAACGTCACCATCAACAACCTGCTGCCCGGCTCCCTGGACACCGACCGGGTGCGTGAGAACATGACCGCGCGGGCGCGGGCCGCCGGCTGCACGGTCGAAGAGATGTACGCCCGGCGCGCCGCCCAGGTGCCCGCGGCCCGTATCGGCGAGCCCCGCGAGTTTGGCGACGCCTGCGCCTATCTGTGCAGCGCCCAGGCGGGCTTCATCACCGGACAGAACCTGCTTCTCGACGGCAGGCGCTTCGCGGGGACACTGTAGCGGCGGGGCGCGCGATCAAGGAACTCCCGCCTATTGTCCGGATAAATACAATGGACGACCTCCGCCGCCGTTGACCATCATGCCTGGGACTCGTTATTTTATCCGGACATTTATGGGGAATAGCGATGGGACGCACCAACCCGCCGCCACACGGTCCGGGCGGCCGCCGCCAGAGCCGCTATAGCCGGTTGGCCGACAAGCTGATCGCCGACATCGCCGGCGCGCGGTATCCCGTGGGCTCGCTGCTGCCCACCGAGGCGGAGCTGTGCGCCCGCCATCGGGTGAGCCGCCACACGGTGCGCGACGCGGTGCGACAGGTGCAGGCCCTGGGCCTGATCAGCCGCCGCGCCGGCATCGGCACCCGGGTGATCGCCGAGGTTCCGGCCCGCGAGTACGTACATGCCATCGATTCCATTGACGGCCTGTCGCAGTTTGCCGAGTCCACCCGCCTGATCCAGATAAAGGCGGCCATGGTGACGGCCAATCGGGGCCTGGCGGAAGCCGGCGGCTTCACCGCGGGCCAGCGGCTGCTGCGCCTGGAGGCTCTGCGGGTCCCCGCCCGCGATC
The DNA here is from genome assembly GCA_965247705.1 of Rhodospirillales bacterium. Classification (GTDB taxonomy): domain Bacteria; phylum Pseudomonadota; class Alphaproteobacteria; order Rhodospirillales; family CAMCUA01; genus CBDFHV01. The sequence goes on from CBDFHV010000086.1 coordinate 193,613, forward strand.
CCGCGGCGCGTCCCCTGGCCTGGACCGAAATCTACATCGTCGAGGCCTACGCCGGCATTCGCGATTTCGTCGGCCGTCACGAAGGCGCCATCGGCCACCTGATCGAAGAGCACTACGGAGAGACCATCCAGGAGATCCGCCAGCGCATTGCCGCCGTTGCCATCCCCGAATCCCTGGCGGATTCCTTGACGGCGGATTCCGGCGGCCCGGCATTGCGGGTCGACCGTTGGTACGTGGGCCGGGCAGAGCACGTCTTCGAATACACCGTCAGCGTCAGCCCGGCTGACCGCAACCCGTTCACCATGCGCCTGAGGCGCCAGGGCTGACCTCGGTGCAAGCGACGTTCGATCGTTCGGCCGTGCGGTGTCGGTGGCGGTGGCGGTGGCGGGATTATGCCATGGGCGGGCCCGGGCCCGCGGACCTTACGGCGCCAGCCGGTAGCCGCCCGGTTCGGTCACCAGGATGCGGGCATTGGACGGGTCCCGTTCGATCTTCTGGCGCAGGCGATAGACGTGGGTTTCCAGGGTGTGGGTGGTGACGCCGGCGTTGTAGCCCCACACCTCGTCCAGGAGCACGTCGCGTCCCACCACCCGGTCGCCGGCCCGGAACAGGAATTTGAGGATCGCCGCTTCCTTGTCGGTGAGGCGGACCTTCTTCTGGGTCTCGTTGTCCACCAGCATCTTGGCGCTGGGCTGGAAATTGTAGGGCCCGATTGTGAAGACGGCATCGTCGCTGCGTTCGTGCTGGCGGATATGGGCCCGCAGCCGGGCCAGGAGGACGCCCAGGCGGAAGGGCTTGGTGACGTAGTCGTTGGCGCCGGCGTCCAGGCCGAGGATCGTGTCGGCGTCCGTATCGGCCCCGGTCAGCATGATGATGGGCGCCTTCACTCCGGTGCGGCGCATTAGGCGGCATACCTCGCGGCCGTCCATATCGGGCAGGCCCACATCGAGCAGGATGATGTCGAAGTAGTCGGATTTGGTTATTTCCAGGGCCTCGGCGCCGGTGGCCGCGGCGGTGGTGACGAACTCCTCGTGCAGCTTCAACTGTTCGCACAGCATGTTGCGCAAGGTGTCGTCGTCATCGATCAGCAGCAGGCGCTTGCCGTTGCTCATGGGGCGTCCGCTCACGCTGTGGCTCCGTCGAATCGGGACCCTATACCACGGGCCTCGCGGGAGGCCACGAAAAAACCGGCGCCTCCAACCGCCCGGGGTGCACATTCGACCCGCCCGGCAACCTTGCCGGGCCGCGCCGCGGGCGAGAGGTGCCGAGGCACGGGAATCGGCGGCTTCCGATTGGCACGCTCCTTGCGAAGCATCGGGTGGACGTGGATGGTCCGCAAGGAAACAATCCATGATCGACCGAGCCTCGCTTTGCCGTGCTGCCGCCTCGGGAGACGGCGGTGGCGGTGGCGGCGGCCACGCCGGCCGGGGGCGCGGACGATCCCACGGAAGGCGGCTTCCAGCCCTTCGGCGCCGACGGCTTCACCTTTTCCGACTTTCTCGACGTCATCAATCCGCTGCAGCACATCCCGGTGATCTCCACCCTCTATCGGCAATGGACCGGCGATCGCATCGATCCCGGCGCCCGCGTGGTGGGCGACACCCTCTATGGCGGGCCGGTGGGGCTGTTTTCGGGTATCGTCAATGCCGTTGTGGAGCATGAAACGGGCAGCGATGTGGGCCAGCACGTGTTTGCTCTGTTCGATGGCGAACAGGCACCGCAGGATGCGCCGGTCGCCGTCGCCGCCGTGCCTCAAGCCGTGCCTCAAGCCGTGCCCCAACCCCGATCGATTTCGGCCATGGTCACCTCGTTCATGCCGCCCGACGCCGTGGAAGCGTCGATTGCCGACGCGACCGCCGACGTGATCGTCGACAATCGAACCGTGCAATTCGGCGCACCGGGGGCGATGCCGTTCGATACGCCGGTGGCGACCCGGCCCGAGGTGGCGGCGATTCCCATCGCCTTGCCGCGGCCCCTGATCCGCTGGGACGCCGGATTGGTGGAGGGACCCCGGGCCGGCGCGGCGGCGGATGGGGTATTGCCGACACGACCCGAAGACGCGCGCGCCGTCGACGCGGGGGCGCCACCCGCGCCCGGCGCCATGGGTCTGGCCCTGTTGACCACCCTGTCGGACGCCAATGCCGGGGTTGGCCCCTGGTTCAGCGCCGGCATGGCACGGGGATTGGACAAGTACCACGAGATGACCGCCGCGGCCGGCGCGCCGCCCCGTCAACTGGACGCGCGCTACTAATTGGGCGACCTCAATCCGGACGGTAGGGCGGACGTTCCCCGAAGATGGCGGTGCCCACCCGCACCAGGGTGGCGCCTAAGCGGATCGCCACCTCGTAGTCGGCGCTCATGCCCATGCTGAGCTCGGCGAGGCCGTTGCGTTCGGCGATCTCGCGCAGCAGGGCGAAATGAGGCGACGGCGTCTGGTCGATGGGCGGGATGCACATCAGGCCGCGGATTCGCAGGCCATGGTCTTCCCGGCAATCGCGGATAAAGGCATCGGCTTCCCGGGGCGCGACGCCCGCTTTCTGAGTCTCCTCTCCCGTGTTCACCTGCACGAAGCAATCCAGCATCCGGCCCTGATGGGCCATTTCCTGGGCGATGGCGTGGGCCAGCTTGGGGCGGTCGACGGTCTCGATGACGTCGAACAGAGCCACCGCCGCGCGCACCTTGTTGCGCTGCAGGGGGCCGATCAGGTGGAGCCGCGCGTCGGGGAAGGTCTCCTTCAGGGCCGGCCATTTGGCTTGGGCTTCCTGCATCCGGTTCTCGCCGAATAACCGGTGTCCGGCCTTCAGGGCGGCACCGCCCCGCGCCGCCGGATGGGCCTTGGCCACGGCGACGAGGGTGACCGACTCCGGATTCCGGCCCGCCGCCCGGGCCGCGTCGGCGATATGGGCCTTCACCACGGCCAGGTTGGCGGCGATCTCCGCGTCCAGATCGGTTTGAGCTACCATGGCGGCACACGCGGATGTCGGATTGGGACGACGGGCGAAAAGCGGGCAGGCATGGCGACCCTAGCAGAGCTGGCACGGCGGCTCAAACGGACGGGCGGGGCGGCAATGGCCCAGCTTCCGCCGCTGATCCTGATGACCGACAGCCGCCGTCTTGCCGACCCGGAACGGGCCGTGCCGCGCCTTCCGGCGGGCGCCGCGGTGATTCTGCGCCACCGGGACCCAGTCCGGCGCGCGACTCTCGCGGCGCTGCTGATCGGTCCGTGCCGGGCGCGCGGGGTGCGGTTGCTGATCGCCGGGGACGCGCGCCTGGCGGCGGCCGTGGGTGCCGATGGTCTGCACCTGCCGGAGGCGATGGCCCGGCGAGGCCCCGGGGCCTGGTCCATGTGGCAGCGCCCGGACTGGCTGATCACCGCCGCCGCCCATGGGCCGGCGGCCCTTTGCCGGGCGGCACGGGCCGGCGCCCACGGGGCGCTGCTGTCGCCGGTATTTCCCACCGCCAGCCATCCGGGCGCGGCGGCGTTAGGTCCCTTGCGCTTCGCCCGACTGGTTCGGGAAAGTCCGCTGCCGGTCTATGCCCTGGGCGGCATCGACAACGCCACCGCCCGCCGACTCATCCTCAGCGGTGCCGCGGGATTCGCCGGCATTGGGGGCCTGCTCAGGACAGGTTCTCGTTGAGAGAGTCCATGGCGGCCCGGGCCTCGCTCATGTTGGGGTCGAGCTCCAGTGCCCTCTGAACGGCGTCGCGGGAGTCCAGCAGGCGTCCATGGATGCCCAGCATGCGGCCGAGGACGAGCTGGGACTGGGCGTCGTCGGGATTGCGTTCGGCGCCGTCCTCGGCCACCACCAGGGCTTCCTCCTCATCGCCCATGTTCAGCAGCAAGGTGGCCAGGTTGGTGGTCGCCAGGGCCAGGTCGGGGGCCAGCGCGCGGGCCGTTCGCAGGGTCTCCAGTGCCTCGTCCCGCCGATCGATGGCCACCAGCGCGACGGCCCGATTGGCGTGCGCGAAGGGGTTCTCGGGCATCAGCTCGACAACCGTGTCGAAGGCGGCCAGCGCGTCATCGGGCCGATTCGCCTGGCCGAGGAGGATCCCCAGGTTGAAATGGGCGTGCGCCGACTTGGGGTCCAGCTCGGTGGCCCGGCAGAGGCTTGCCTCCGCCTCCTCCGACCGCCCTTGACCGGCCAGGGCGAGGCCGCGGGTGGCATGGATTCCGGAGGCGGTCTTCGACACTTTCGATTCGGAATCGCCGATGGCGGCAAGGGCCTGCTCCGCCAGCTCGACCGTCGCCGACAGACGGCCCGCCGTCAAGGCGCAGTGGGCCAGCAGGTGGAGGGCGCTGGGATGCCCGGGCCGCTGCTCCAAGACCTGGCGGCAGAGGGCTTCCGCCTCGCCCAGCCGGCCGCTGCGCTGCAAACCGTCGGCCTGGCGAAGCATGGTGTCGAGCGGATCGGGACCCGGCACCAGGTGAGAGAGGGTTCCGCGGAGGGAGGCGCTGTCGGTCATGGCATGGTCAGGGGCTGTTGGCGGGCGTGACGTATTTTAGGCCGATGGGGCCCACCGGGTCACGGCGCGTATCCGAACGCGCCGACATAGGGCGCCAGCACCGGGAGGATCGGTGCCAGGTGCCACCGATAGGGCTTCCACCGGCCCACGGCGCGGTTGCTGATCCCTTCCGAGACCTGGCGGTAGCTGGGGGTTCGGATGAGTTCCCCCCGGGGCGTGCGCCGATCCGTCAGCACCGCCGCGTCCCAGGACAGGCCAAGAAATTCGAGGATCCGCCGGGTGTTTGCCGGCACGTCGGCGATCAGATCCTCGTAGCGGTACTCCAACCACGGATTGGGCAGGGCGTCCCGCACCGCCAGCCACAGACCCATTACCGCATCGTAGAGGGCGACCGCGCCAGCGAGGCTGGTGAAGTTGGCCATGGCCTCATTGGCGGCGAAGGCCTGCATGAAGCCGCTTAGGCAGGCGTCCCGGGGATCGCGCAAGGCCATCAGCACCGGGGCCTCGGGGAATATCGCCGCGATGAGGCCGATTTCCACGATGTTGAGGGGCAGCTTGTCGACCAGTCGGGGACCGTCCGCCGCGGTGCCGAACAGGGCATCCGCGTGGTGCCAGAAGGCGACGCGACAGGCCCGCTTTTCGTCGGCGGTGAGGGTTTCCAGGAACCGGGGATAGGGCGCGTCGCGGCCGCCATGGCGGGAAACCAGATCGGCCTTGAGCAGGCGGAGGGGACTGCGTTCGGCCGTCGTGGCCACATCCGGGTGGGCGGCCAGCATGCGCTCCACCAGGGTGGTGCCGGAGCGGGGAAAGCCGACGAAGAAAAGCGGCGGCGGCCGTTCCCCGGCGACGCCCGGCGATGGCCGAAATCCTTGCAAGCGACGCGGAGTCAGCCAACGCCTGTTGCGGCCAACCCGAGCCAGATAGCGCCGCCCGTCCAGGCTGTTGAGGCGGCTCCACTGGATGTTGGCGTTGCGGAACGATTCCATGGCTTCGTCGACTCGTCCCAGTCGGTCCAGGGCCGCGCCAAGCTCGAACAGGGCCTCGGTTCGCACGTGCCGTCGCGGCGAGTCGGCCAAGAGGTGGCGAAGTCGCTCGGCGGCAACGGCCGGCTGGCCCAAGCGGTTTTCGAGACGCGCCTTCAACAGGCGGGCGAGGGGTTCCTGGGGCGTGATGGCGAGCAACCGACCGGCCGCGGCCGCGGCCTCGGGGACTCGATTGGACTGCTCCAGGGCGTTGCACAGGTTCCACAGGGCCGGGGCATTGTCCGGGCGCTCGGCAAGGACCGCTTCGAAGCAGGCCACCGATTGGTCGGGGCGGCCGGCGGCCTGATGCAGGACCCCGAGGCTGTTGAGGGCGTCCCGGCGCACGGGTGGCGGCGCCCCGTCGATGCAACGCCGATAGGCAGCCTCGGCCTCGGCCTCGAGACCCAGGTCGCGCAGTACGTTACCGATGTTGAACAGGGCGCTCGGATGGGCGGGGTCCAGGTCGAGCGCCCGCTCCAGGGCGTCGCGGGCCTCCGGCAAACGCCCCTGGCGGCCCAGCGCGCTGCCCAGATTGACCCAGTAGCGGGGTTCGTCCGGGTCGCTGGCGAGCGCACGGCGGAACCGCTGCTCGGCGGCGGCGTGGCGATCCCGCTCCATCTCCACCACACCCAGCAGGCTGTGGGCCTCGGCCCGGTCGGGCGTCGTCTCCAGGACGGCGCGGCAGTGACCCTCGGCGGTGGCCGCGTCTCCCGCCCGCAGCGCGGCCGCCGCGGCTTCAAGCCCGTTCGCGGGTGGAGCGACGGATTCGGCATCGGTCATGGCCGGTCCTATGGGCGAACGGACGCGCCGGGTCAAACCATAAGACGCGGGCGCGCCCCGCGAGGCGCACCCGAAAAGCGGAAGGGAGCGGCAAGCCGCTCCCTTCCTAACAACCGATGAACAGCGGGATTAGAAGGCGAGCGCGAGACCGCCGACGACACCCCAGCCGCCGCCCTGCTCGTTGGCGTCCACGTTGGACTCTTCGTCATAGTTCACGTGGAAAACGAAGCTGCGCCACCTTACACCGTCGCTGATCGTATAGTCGAAGAACACCAAATTGGTGTTCACCTCGTCGTCACCTATAGCTGTGGCAGCGGTGGTGTAGGTGCCTTCGTTTTCAGACGTCAGGTGCCAGAAGCCGACGGATATGGGGCCGGTGTCATACGAAATGCCGCCCACCCAGACGACGCCGGACCTGACCCCGCCGGCGTTGGCGTTGATGGTCGCGTTTTCATCCTGCATTGCGACGCCGCCGCCGACCGTGAAGCCGCTGTACTTGAACTGGGCGCCAATGTTATGGCCTTCGGCCGGGGCGCGATTCGCGGGGGAGGGACCGGTGTCACGGTAGTAGCCGTATACCAGGTCGACACCGACGCCCTGGAGTTCGCCCTTGTAGGATACCGAGTAGGCGAAGGCCTGACCGGCGTCCAAGACGCGGTTGGCCGGGTCACCACCGTTGTCGCCGATTTCCGGCATGTACGACGCGGCGGCCTGCAAGCCCCCCACCCGCGGGGTGAAGTAACTGATGCGATGAGAGTCACCGGACCGCAAGAAGTAGGCGCTGTCGTTCTTGGTGATGTTGCCTTCCTGCACCCAGTTGTCGTAGTCGCCGCCGACGCCGCGGGGACCGCTGATCGAGGTCTGGCCGTTGACCATGTCGTCCTGGCCGAGGCGCAGGGCGCCGAAACTGCCCGAGATGTCGACCCAGGCTTCGTCGACCCCCCCGCGGCCCGCGTCCGCTTCGAATTCGTAGCGGGCGCCGATCCTGATGCCGTTGTCGAGCGTGGTGCTGCCGACGACGTGTATTTCCGCGTCCGACTGCACGTCGAAAGGGGCGAATTCGGTGACGCCGATGTCTTCTTCGGCGTCGGCGAAGCCGATGAACTGCTCGGCGCCGCCGCCGAGGCTGAGCTTGATACGGTCGGCGGCATTCGCCGGCGCCGCGATAACCCCTGCCGCGACGATGGCGGTGGTGCTAAGCAATAACTTCTTCATGTCATCCCCTCTTTCGAACTGACTACCGTGCGCCGACCGGGTTTTCGATACGCACGTGACCCCAACCATTGGGGATTGGGCGAATACAGCCACGAGAAACGCGGCAAGTCAACAATTTGCGCCATGGCCTGTGTCAAAAATCCCCCGCTGTGATGTAATTGCCACAAATGACGGCTCGATGGCCTGCTAATCCTCCGTTTTCTGGGACCCTTGTCCGCCATGGCTTGTGAGGCGCGATCCGGTCGTCTAACAGGAACGGGCCATGAATGCCGGCCCGATTCGCGTCTTTATCGGCTACGACCCGCGGGAGGCGGTGGCCTTTCACGTACTATCCCACAGCATTCACGCCCGCGCATCCCGTCCCCTATCGGTGCAGCCCCTGATGCTGAGCCAATTGGGCGAAATCCTGAACCGGGAGCGCCACCCCCTGCAGTCGACCGAGTTTGCCTTCTCCCGCTTCCTGGTGCCTTTCCTGTGCGGTTTTCGAGGATGGGCGCTGTTCATGGACTGCGACATGCTGGTGCTGGACGATATCGCCCGCCTGTGGGATCTGCGGGACGACCGATACGCCGCCCTGGTGGTCAAGCACAACCACCGGCCCCGGGAATCCACCAAGTTCCTGGGCCAACCCCAGACGAAATATGAGAAAAGGAATTGGTCGAGCGTCATGCTGCTCAACGCCGCCCGCTGCCAGACACTAACACTTGACTATGTCAACAGTGAGTCGGGTTTGAAACTGCATCGCTTTCGATGGCTGGACAGCGAGGACCTGATCGGCGACCTGCCGCCACGGTGGAATCACCTGGTGGACTACGATCCGCCCCGTGCCACCGACGATGTGTCCAATCTGCATTTCACGAGCGGCGGCCCCTGGTTCGAGGCCCATCGCAACTGCGGTTACGCGGACCTGTGGTTCGCCGAGCGCGATCGCATGCTGCGCCCGGGGCCCGGATAGGGCCTCCCTCCTCGGATTTGCCAAATGGCCCGAATAGAGTGCCTTTCGACCGCCGATGGACAAGGAGAAGGGCGTATTGATGGCCGGCGCCAGTCCGCGGCTATGTTGGGCGCGGACTTTCGGTATAAGGTGGCGACGCTTGACGGAGAGCCGCGCCGATGATTCAGACGTTCGCCGATCTGTTGTCTCCCGTCACCCCCGAGACGTTTTTCGCCGACACCCGTGACCGGCGGCCCCTGCACGTTCCAGGTGATCCAGCCAAGTTCGAGCCCGTGATGTCTTGGGACGACCTGACCGGTCTCCTAAACCAGGCGGCCCTGTGGACCGGCCACACCCTGCAAATGGTCATGGACAAGCGGGTTCTGCCGGTGCCCGAGTACTGCCGCCCGGGACGCACCCGCGACGGCGGCCAGGCCATGCTGGCGGACCTGGAGAAGGTACGCGCCTGGGTCAAGCGGGGCGCCTCCATCGTGCTCAACGAGATCGACACCCTGTGCCCCGGCGTTCGCGGCGTGGCCAAGGCCCTGGAAGGCGGGCCCGGGGGCAACGTCCAGTCGAACCTCTATTGTTCCTGGAAGGCCCGTCAGGCCTTCGATTCCCATTTCGACACTCACGATGTCTATGCGCTTCACATCGCCGGGTCCAAGCGGTGGCGCATCTACCAACGGCATTTCGAGGCCCCCATCAACCATCCAGTGTTCAAGAACCTGGACCAGCAGTACCACAACGCCCACAAGGGGCCCGTGAGCCAGGAAGTGGTCCTCAATCCGGGCGACCTGCTGTACATCCCGCGGGGGTTCTATCACGACGCCATCGCGGAATCCGAAGCCACCGTTCACTTGGCCTGCAGCGTTGTCCCGGTAATCGGGCTCGACATGATTTCGGCAATGTTCGAGCGGGCCGTGCACGATCCCTTGTTTCGGCGCGCGATTCCCGATCCATCCCAGGAGGACGGCGCGGCACTGGCGCGGCATCTGGAAGCCTTGGCGGACCGTTTCGGCGAACTGGCCCGGGACAAGGCGTTCCTCGACCGGTTCCGCGAGGCCATTCAAGCCCATGCCCATCCCCGGTCCGAAATACGGCTTCCCGAGGACGCGGGGGCGGACCGGTAACCCACCCCGGGAGCGGCCCGCGTATTGACATCCGAGAGGGGCATGCGTAACTGCAAAGGTATCATTCCGGAGCACGGACCATGGACATGCGATATATGAAGCGTGGCGCGGCCATCCTGACGATCCTCATGGTCGCGAGCGGCTGCGGCGCCCCCGTCGTCAACGAATATCCCTATCGCGGGTCGGACGATACTTCCCCCACCTATGCGGAGGGCCTTGGCGACTACCTTTCGAAGCGCGAATCCGTGTTCGGCGAAAGCGGCCTGTCCGTCGGCGGCGCCGACCGGCCCGAGTTGGGCGGTGGTGGTGGCGGATTGGGCGTCAACAGCTACCTGTGGCGGGCGTCGCTGGACACTATCGGCTTCATGCCGGTCAACTCGGCGGACCCCTTCGGCGGGGTGATCATCACCGATTGGCACTCCCCGGGGCAGGTGGACAGCGAACGGTTCAAGATGAACGTCTATATCCTGGGCCGCGCGCTACGCGCCGACGGGGTGCGGGTCGCGGTCTTCCGGCAGGTACAGGACCCCGCCGGCCTATGGCGCGATGCAGACATCCCGCGGCAGACGGCGACCACCATCGAGGACGCCATCCTCACCCGCGCCCGGCAACTGCGCAACCAGATCCTCAGCCAGTAATCCCACGCGGGTTCCGGCGAGCGCCGGTCGCCCGCTGTCCGACCTGGGACCGTTCCATGTTGCGGTATAACGTCAAGGAAGTCGAGGCCCGGTGGCAGCGCCTTTGGGATGAGCGGAACGTCTTCGCCGTTGCCGAGGACCGGTCCCGCCCCAAGTATTATGTTCTTGAAATGTTCCCCTATCCCTCGGGGCGCATCCATATGGGTCACGTGCGCAATTATACGTTGGGGGACGTGGTGGCCCGCTTCAAGCGGGCTCAGGGATTCAACGTGCTGCATCCCATGGGCTGGGACGCCTTCGGCCTGCCGGCGGAGAACGCGGCCATCGCCGCCGGCGTCCATCCCGCCGCCTGGACCAAGGAGAACATCGCCACCATGCGGCGGCAATTGCAGACCATGGGATTGTCCTACGACTGGTCCCGGGAAATCGCCACCTGCGATCCCGCCTACTACAAGCACGAACAAAAAATGTTCCTGGATTTCCTGGAGGCGGGCCTGGTCTTCCGCAAGGAAGCCTGGGTCAATTGGGACCCGGTGGAGCAGACGGTGCTGGCCAACGAACAGGTCATCGACGGCAAGGGCTGGCGCTCGGGCGCGCCGGTCGAAAAGCGCCAGCTCACCCAATGGTTCCTGAAGATCACCGAGTACGCCGAGGACCTGCTGGCAACCCTGGGCGATCTGGAACGGTGGCCCGACCGGGTGCGCCTGATGCAGGAGAACTGGATCGGCCGTTCGGAGGGGGCGCACATCGATTTTCCCATCGTCGGTCGCCAGGACACCTTGCGGGTCTATACCACCCGTCATGATACCTTGTTCGGTGCCACCTTCTGCGCCATCGCAGCGAACCACCCCCTGGCGGTCGAGATCGCCGAGGGCGATGAAAAGGCCGCCGCCTTCATCGCCGAGTGCAACCGAATGGGCACCAGCGAGGCGGCTATGGAATCGGTCGAGAAGAAAGGCTACGACACGGGGCTGAAAGCCCGCCACCCCCTGGATCCGGACTGGGAGATGCCGGTCTATATCGCCAACTTCGTGCTGATGGATTACGGCACCGGGGCGATTTTCGGCTGCCCCGGTCACGACCAGCGCGACCTGGATTTCGCCCGCGCCCATGGCCTGGACGTCATCCCCGTGGTCTGCCCCGAGGATGGGGACCCGGCCACCTTCGCCATCGGCGACGAAGCCTACGGGGGCGATGGACGCATGATCAATTCCCGCTTCCTCGACGGCATGGCCGTGCCAGAGGCCAAGGCCGCCATGGCCGAGCGGCTGGAGGCGGATGGCGCCGGTGCGCGCATGGTAAACTTTCGCCTGCGAGACTGGGGAGTATCCCGCCAACGCTACTGGGGTTGCCCCATCCCGGTCATCAAGTGCGGATCCTGCGGCGTGGTGCCGGTGCCGGAAGACCAACTGCCGGTCACCCTGCCGGAAGACGTCTCCTTCGACAGGCCGGGCAATCCGCTCCACCACCATCCCACCTGGAAGCACACGACCTGCCCCGACTGCGGCGGACAGGCGGAGCGGGAAACGGACACGTTCGACACCTTTTTCGAGTCGTCCTGGTATTTCGCGCGCTTCTGTTCCCCCGACTCCGAAAACCTGCCGTTCACCCGCGCCGCAGTCGACTATTGGATGCCGGTGGACCAGTACATCGGCGGCATCGAGCACGCCATCCTGCACCTGCTGTATTCCCGCTTCTTCACTCGGGCACTACGCCGTTGCGGCTATATCGGGGTGGATGAGCCCTTCGCCGGATTGCTCACTCAGGGCATGGTCTGCCACGAGACTTACCGGGATGGGGACGGCGAATGGCTGTTTCCCGATGACGTGGTGAAAGGTGCCGGAGGCGTGGCGACCCATGGGGACACGGGCGCGCCGGTGACCATTGGCCGGTCGGAAAAAATGAGCAAATCCCGGCGCAACGTGGTCGATCCGGAGGCCATGATCGAAACCTACGGGGCCGACACGGCACGCCTGTTCATGTTGTCCGACAGCCCTCCGGAACGGGATCTGGACTGGACGGAATCCGGGATCGAGGGGGCTTGGCGCTATGTCAACCGCTTGTGGCGAATGGTGTCGGAGCCGGACATGTCCCTGCCGCCGGCCGGCACGCCAATGCCGGCAAACTTGTCCGACGCCGCGTCACGGGTGCGGGCCGCCATCCATCGCACCATCGCCGCGGTGACCAGCGACTTGGAGCGCTTTCATTTCAATAAGGCGGTGGCGCGAATTCGGGAACTGACCAACGCCTTGGACGACCTGTCTTCGAACGATACGGGCGCCGATTGGGTCATGCGGGAGGGTCTGGAAATCGCCGCTCGGCTGGTCGGACCCATGATGCCCCATCTGGGGGAAGAAGTGTGGCAATCCTTGGATCGCGGCGGTCTTGGGGTCCTCCTGGTCGACACGCCGTGGCCAGTGGCGGATCCCGAGCTACTTCAAGAGGAGGAAGTTCGGGTCGCCGTCCAGGTAAATGGAAAGCTGCGCGGCACGGTGAGCCTTCCCAAGGACAGCGACCGGGGATTGGCGGAGCGGGCTGCCCTCGATCTGCCCGCGGTCTCCAGGGCCGTGGAAAGCAAAACTATTCGCAAGGTAATCGTGGTCCCGAACCGGATCGTCAATGTGGTGCTGTAAGCCACGGCGTTTTGGATCCGGGGCGGTCGCGCTATTGGTTTGCCTCATCCTGCTCGGCGGGTGCGGGTTTCGGCCTATTTATGGTACGGCGACGCAAGGGAATACGGCGGCGGCCCTGGCTTCCGTCGATGTGGAGCCGATCAGCGATCGGGTGGGCCAAATCCTGCACAGTCATCTCCTGGACTTGCTCAATCCGCGGGGAAGGCCAGAACGGCCCCGCTATCGCCTGTCGGTCAACTTATCGGAAAGCGTCGAGCGGATCGCGTTCCGCAAGACCGAGGTTGCCACCCGCGCCAACCTATGGCTTCGGGTATCCTTCACGCTTCAGGGCGCCGCGGGGGAGTCGGTGCTGAGCGGCAATTTATCTGTTGTCAGCAGTTACAATATCCTTCAATCCGGTTTCGCCACGTTGGCGGCCGAACAGGACGCCCGTGAGCGGGCGGCCCGGCAACTGGCCGAGGAACTGCGATTGCAGCTCGCCGCCCGTTTGTCCAGCCCCGACGCTAGCTAAAACCGGTCGATCGTCATGAAGCTGTCGGGCTCGGCCGTCGATCGATTTCTCCAGGCGCCGGACCCAAAGCAGCGTTTCATCCTGGTCTACGGTCCCGATCGCGGCCTGGTGCGGGAGCGCGCCGAATATCTTGTGAAGCATCTCGCCGGGTCCTTGGACGATCCCTTCCGGGTCGCGCTTCTGGATGGCCACGAAGTGGTGGCGGATCCGGCACGGCTGGCGGACGAGGCGGCGGCCCTATCCTTGGTGGGCGGCGATCGGGTCGTCTGGGTTCGGGGCGCCGGGGACGGGCTGGCGGCGGCGGTAAAGAATGCCCTCGGCGGAAGCGGCGGCGCCTGGGTGATCGTGGAAGGAAGCGATCTCTTCCCCCGTTCCGGACTCCGCGGGGCATTTGAATCAAGCACGGGCGCCGTTGCCATTCCCTGCTATGGGGACGACGGAAAGTCGCTCCGTCGTGTGGTAGCGGAGATCCTTCGCGAGCAAGGCATGACGGCGAGCGAGGAGGCCATGGTTTATCTGCTTTCCCGTTTGGGGTCCGATCGGGGTCTCACCAGGTCGGAAGTGGAGAAACTTTGCTTGTACATGGGAAGTGATCCCGGGCCCATCGAGGTCGTTCATGTCGCCGCCTGCGTGGGCGATGGGGCGCCGGCGGCGGTAGAGGCGGTTGCCCACGGCGCGGCGTCGGGTGATCAAGCCGCCGTGGCGAAGGCGCTTGACCTGGCCTTCCAGGAGGGCGCGGCCGCGGTCTCCATTTTGCGTCGCGCCCAGGTTTACTTTCGGCGCCTGCATTTGGCGCGAGGCCATATAGAAAGTGGCGCGGACCCGGCCGAGGCCATGCGGGCCTTGCGTCCCCCGGTGTTCTTTAAGGAAGCGGACGTCTTTCGTAGGCAACTCCGCTACTGGAACCTGGCGGCGTTAGGGCGCGTGTTGGACCGTCTCGTGGAGGCGGAAGTCTCCTGCAAGTCCACGGGCATGCCCAACGAGGAACTCTGCGCCCGCGCCCTTCACGGAATTGCGTCGACCGCCGGGTCCCTGAAGCATCGGGCCAATGTAGCTTAGGAGGAATTGGGCGGCGTCTTGCGCCCGGTTCGGGGATTCACGTGTCCGACCGGCGTTCGGGGTCATCCTTTTCGTCGCCAAAAAAGTCCGTCGGATCTGGAGGTTCCGTTTCCGGTGAGGGTTCCGCGGCCTCTTCCTCAATATTCGCCGGCATCTCAGCCTCCCTCCAGTCCACGTCCGGTAGGACTTGCGGGTGGCGGTGGTTGGGTTGTGGGGTCACATCCGACTCTTCGTTCGGAGGTGAATGTATGGGCGAAACGTCGGTTGGCGGTTCGATCATGGATGGCGTCGCCGGCGCACCTTGAGTGCCATGGCTTAGCCGGTGCAGGATGTCGTCCAGCTGCTCCAGCGACTGATAGTGCAGGCTGAGGACGCCGCCACCAGAATTGAATTTGAGCTCCACCCGCAGCCCTAACAGGGTGGTCAAATCCCGTTCCAGGGCCATCGTATGGGCGTCTTTACCGGGTGCGGATGGGCGGTTGCGGGGACGGGTCGTCGTGCTTTGGGCCAGTTTTTCCGTCTGTCGTACGTTGAGGCTCCGCCGGACCACGGTCTGGGCCAAGGCCAGGGGCGCTTCCGCCGTCAGGATGGCGCGGGCATGGCCGGCCGACAGGTCTCCCAGGTCCACCATGGCGCGGACCTCCTCGGGCAAGGATAGAAGCCTCAAGGTATTTGCCACGTGGCTGCGGCTCTTTCCCACGGCGCGGGCCAGCGCCTGCTGGGTATGTTGAAACTCCTCCATCAGCCGAAGATAACCTTCGGCCTCTTCCAGGGGTGAGAGGTCTTGGCGCTGCAGGTTTTCCACCAGGGCGATTTCCAGCACTTCGCTGTTGGCAAGATCGCGCACGTGGACCGGAACTTCAGCGAGCTGGGCGCGCTGCGCCGCCCGCCAGCGGCGTTCGCCGGCAATGATCTCGAAGCTGTCCGCCTGATTGGGGTCGGCCCGTACGAGGATAGGCTGCAGAATGCCTTTCTGGCGAATTGAATCGGCCAGTTCCTCAATGGCCGGGTCGTTCATCATGCGTCGGGGCTGGAAGCGGCCCGGGCACACGCTTTCAATGGGCACCGTTCGGTAGGCGGGGTTGCCCCGCGCGTCACCGGCCGGCTCTTCCTCATCCCCAAGCAATGCGGACAGACCGCGTCCCAACTGGGGAGGTTTTCCTTCGCCAACCATCAGGCGGTCAGCCGTCGTTCGCGCCGGATTACCTCTCCGGCGAGATGCACGTAGGCCTGGGAACCGGCGCAGCGGAAATCGTACAGCATGGCAGGCTTGCCATGGGATGGTGCCTCTGAAACGCGGACATTGCGCGGGATGACCGTGTCGTACACCACGTCGCCGAAATGCTGCCGGACGTCGTTGGCGACCAGGTCCGACAGGTTGTTGCGGCGGTCGAACATGGTTAGCACGATGCCCTGAACTTCCAGGCTGGGATTGAAGGCACGGCGCACCCGTTCAACGGTGCGCATGAGCATGCTGATTCCTTCCAGGGCGAAAAACTCGCACTGAAGGGGCACCAGCACGGCGGCGGCGGCGGAAAGGGCGTTGACGGTGAGAAGGCCCAGGGCCGGTGGACAATCGATCAGAATGTAATCGAAGTCGACGGTGGCGGTCCTGAGGGCTTCCTTGAGGCGGTATTCCCGGGCGGGTAGGTTGACCAGTTCGATCTCGGCGCCGGACAGGTCGATACCCGAAGGCACCAGGGCGAGACCTGGCACGGCGGTCGCGATCGTCGCGTCCGCCACATCGCACGCGCCAATCAGAACGTGATAGGTGTTTCGCTTACGATCACGACGATCGATGCCCAGGCCCGTGCTGGCATTACCCTGGGGATCCAAGTCAACGATCAGGACCTTCTTGCCCACGGCGGCCAGGGCCGTGGCGAGATTGATGGCGGTGGTGGTCTTGCCGACGCCGCCCTTCTGGTTGGCCACGGCGATTATCCGGGCCGTGGCTTGAGGAACGACGGGGTCCCGTGCGGCGAAATCATCCGGCATGGCGAGGCTCCAGTCTCTCGATGACAAGAATGCATCCCCTCGGGTCCGAGATGCTCGGTCTTCGAGACACCGACATCTTCCACCTTTTCCTGGACTCCGTCAATTCCGCATCAACTCGCTGTCCTTTTAAGAAGAGGCCGCGTCCCCCTTCGGCCAATAGGGGGTGGGCCATGTTGAGGAGTTTGTCGAGGGGCGCCAGCGCACGGGCGACGACCACATCGGCGCAGCCCCGGGGTTGATCCTCGAGGCGCCCGGTCTCCACCATGACCGGGGCTCGGGTCAAGCCCGCCACATGGCGCAGGAATCCGCATTTGCGGCCGTTGGAGTCGATCAGGCGTACGGGACGGTCTTCCATGATGGACAGGACCATACCGGGAAATCCGGCGCCGCTTCCCATGTCCACCACCACGCCTTCGCCATGGGGGAGGAGGTGCGCCAATTGGGCGGAGTCGAGGAAATGGCGTCGCCACGGGTCTTGCAGCGTGGAGGGTCCCACAAGATTAAGCCGCTTTTGCCACTGAACCAGCGTGACGGCGTAAGCATTCAGACGGTCCATGGTCTTGTCCGAGGCTCCCGTCATGGCCGCGAAGCCTGCGGCCCCGAGGGGAGTCGAATCAATGGATTGGGCGGACATGTTTCACGTGAAACACAAGGTTGACCCGGAGGCTCTCAGGTCGCCGTCGTGTTCGATGGTTGCCGTGCGTGGGGCAAGAGGGTGCCGAGGGCCGCGGGCGTTACCCCGGAAATGCGGGAAGCGGCGCCGATGCTACGGGGCCGTACCGCCTTGAGCTTTTCTCGCATTTCATTGGACAGGGACGGAAAGCGGTCATAGTCCAGATCGGATGGCAACAGAAGGTTTTCATCGCGGCGAAATATTCGCACGTCCGCCTCCTGCCGATTCAGATAGTGGGCATATGTGGCGTCGATCTGAATCTGCTCCGCGATGGTCTGGGGAATATCGGCCAGTGCGGGCCATATCCTGGTTACGGTGGCAAGGGAATGGCCCGGCTGGGCGAGCAGGTTGAGGGCCGTGCGCGAGACGCCGTCCAGGTTAACGGCCATGCCGGCCTCCCGGAGGCGCGTTGGGGACGCTTTCTCACCGTTCAGCCGCTCGCGCGCTCGATCCATCGCCGACATTTTGTGCCCGAAGGCTTTCGTCCGAGTCCCGGAGATCATACCCACTTCGCCGCCGCGTGGTGTCAGTCGCCGATCCGCGTTGTCCGCCCGCAACATGAGCCTGTACTCGGCCCGGGACGTGAACATGCGATAGGGTTCGCTGGTGCCCAGGGTCGTCAGGTCGTCCACCAGTACCCCGATGTAGGCCTCCGCCCGATCGATTTGGAACGGCGCCGAACCGGCGGCGCGCAAGGCCGCGTTGGCGCCCGCCAGCAGCCCCTGGGCCGCCGCTTCCTCATAGCCCGTGGTGCCGTTGATCTGGCCCGCCAGGAAAAGGCCCGGCACGCGGGCGGTCTCCAGGGTGGGCCCCAGTTGACGGGGATCGATATAATCGTATTCGATGGCATAGCCGGGACGAATCATGCGCGCCGTCTCGAGACCGGGAATGGTCTTGAGAAAAGCTTCCTGAGCATCCCGGGGAAGCGACGTGGAGATGCCGTTGGGATAGATGGTGGGATCGTCCAGGCCCTCCGGTTCCAGAAAAATCTGGTGCCGGGTGCGGTTGGCGAAACGCACCACCTTGTCCTCGATGGACGGGCAGTAGCGGGGACCGGGTCCCTCGATGCGTCCCGAATACATGGGCGAGCGGTGTATATTTTGTCTGATGACGTCGTGGCCCGCCTCGGTCGTGCCCGTAACATGGCAAGGGATCTGGGGAACCTCGATGCGGTCTGTCATGGTGGAGAATGGCACGGGAGGATTGTCGCCTTCCTGCACTTTGAGGCCCGCCCACTGAATCGTTCGGCCGTCCAGGCGTGGCGGCGTTCCTGTTTTGAGGCGCCCGAGTTTGAACCCGAGCCTCTCCAAGGTATGGGCCAGGGCAATGGCGGGGCGGTCCCCCACCCGGCCGGCGGGAGTACGCTCTTCGCCAATGTGAATCATGCCGCGGAGGAACGTGCCCGTGGTCAGGACCACGGCGCCGGCGCAAAGCGTGCGGCCGTCGTTCAGCACCACGCCGGCGGTATGTCCCGTTGAATCCAGGACCAGGTCTTCCACGCCCGCCTCGACGAGGCTCAGGCCCGGCTGAGCACGCAATAGCCCGCCCATTGCCTGGCGGTAGAGGGTGCGGTCCGCCTGGGCCCGGGGGCCCCGGACGGCGGGGCCCTTGCTGCGGTTGAGGATGCGGAACTGAATTCCCGACCGGTCGATGGCCCGCGCCATAAGTCCATCCAGGGCATCCACCTCCCGGACGAGCTGTCCCTTGGCCAGGCCCCCAATGGCCGGATTGCAGGACATTTCGCCGATTCGATCGAGCCGGTGGGTCACCAAGCCAACCCGAGCCCCGATGCGCGAGGCGGCCGCGGCCGCCTCACAACCGGCGTGCCCGCCGCCGACCACCACCACGTCGAAAGATCCCGCCGCCATCGATTACCCTTGCCCACTATTTGAGTCCATGGAGTACCTTAGCATCACTGTTTCACGTGAAACATTGCAATTCGACATTCTGTTTGCCGATACGCTACTTGCCGATACAAAAGCGCCCGAAGATGCGGTCCAGGACGTCGTCCACGTCGACCCGCCCGGTAATGCGCCCCAGGGCCCGCGCCGCGAGTCTCAATTCTTCCGCCGCCGTTTCCGGGGCTTCCCCCACCGCGAACCGCTCCAAGGCCGCCGCGCAGTCAACAATGGATCGACGGTGGCGCGCGCGGGTAAGGGCAGCCCCTTCTCCCGCACAACGTTCGGCCACGGCCTCTCCCAGTCTCTTCTGAAGGCAATCGATTCCCGCGCCGGTCCTGACGGAAACGGGAAGAGCCGCTGGATTGCCCTTCGCCGTGCCGGGAGGGTCGTGAAGATCGATCTTATTCATCACCACAAGGCTGTTCTCATCCAGTCCGCCCGGACGCAGGACATGGGCCAGGCTTGGATCGGCGGCCTCATAGACAAGGAGCTTGAGATCCGATCGGGCCGCCCGGTCCAGGGCCCGGCGAACCCCTTCCCGCTCCACGGAATCGTCCGATTCCCGAAGCCCCGCCGTGTCCGCGACCACCACGGCATAGCCCGCCAAATCCATGCGGACCTCGATCACGTCCCGGGTGGTGCCCGCCGTTTCAGCCACGATGGCCGCTTCCCGGCCGGCCAGCAGGTTGAGCAGACTCGACTTGCCCACGTTAGGGGGCCCGATGATGGCCACCTGAACCCCGTCCCGGAGCGCCTCCCCCCGTCCTTTGTCATCCAGGTGTCCGGCGATTTCCATTTTCAGATCGTCCACGGTTGCCGCCACGGCGTCGTGAAGCCCGTCCGGAATGTCCTGGTCGGAGAAGTCGATGGTCGCCTCAAGGAGCCCCATGGCGTCGATCAGGCGGCTCCGCCAACTCTCGTAAAGTCGTTCGAGGGCACCATCCATTTGGGCCAAGGCCTGCCGGCGCTGGGCCGTCGTGTCGGCGGCGACCAGATCGGCAAGACCCTCGGCCGCCGTCAGGTCCATGCGGCCATTGCGGAAAGCGCGCAGCGTAAACTCGCCCGGGTCGGCGACGCGCAGCCCCGGCAACGCCGCCAACGCGTCCATCACGGACCGCACCGTCGCCCGCCCCCCGTGGATGTGAAGTTCCACCACATCCTCGCCACTGAAGCTGCGGGGCGCCGGAAACCACACCGCCAGGGCCCGGTCCAGCACCTCACCGGAGGTCGGATCGCGCAGACTTTCCAGGCGCAGGTGGCGCGCCTGGTCGGGCGCTCGCCCGGCAAGACGCCCGTAGGCCTCGACGGCCCCGGGACCGGACAGGCGTATGACGGCAACGGCCCCCAGTCCGGGAGCCGTGGACGGTGCAAACACCGTGTCCATCCCGGTATCTTTTTTTGGTGCTATGGAAATTCCCATATCTTGTGTAATTTGAGGAGGCATCATCTATATACTGAAGTATGTCCCATGAGGGATAAGGGCGGCGCTCAGCCCGTCTTTTCGCCACCGCCACCGGTCATGCGGGACCAGAACATGCGCTGCATCTTGTCAAGCGCCTCGCCGCCCAGGGGCATCCACAATCGCATGAGGGCTTCCGGGTCCATGGTCTCCACGGCCTTGGCCATGCGCGCCTGGGCGTCCTTCAGCATCGCCTCGTGCAAGGGCTTGACTTCGGGCAGGCCGAGGAAAGCACGGGCTTCCTCGGGCGTACAATCGATGTCGACGCTGATCTTCATGGGGTATCCTCCACGAACAGGGACTTGTAGCTTCTCCCCTCGACGGCCAAGGTAATCTCCCGACATCGCCGTCGCAACCGGAAGGCCCGGCCCATGACCGGCAATCTCCTCGTCCATGAGACCAGTCCCTACCTGCTTCAACACAAGGACAATCCGGTCCACTGGCGCCCCTGGGGCCCGGAGGCCCTGGCCGAGGCCAAGACGTCCCATCGGCCGATCCTGCTATCCGTCGGCTACGCGGCCTGCCACTGGTGCCATGTGATGGCCCACGAAAGTTTCGAGGACAACGCCATCGCCACCCTGATGAACGAGCTTTTCGTCAACATCAAGGTGGATCGGGAAGAGCGCCCGGACGTCGACGCCATCTACCAGGCGTCCCTGTCCATGCTGGGCGAGCATGGCGGCTGGCCGCTGACCATGTTCCTGACGCCCGATGGGGAGCCGTTCTGGGGCGGCACCTACTTCCCGGCCCAGAGCAAGTTCGGGCGACCCGCCTTCCCCGACGTGCTGCGGTCCGTTTCCGACACCTTCGCCCAGCGCCGGGAGACCATCGAGCAGAACGTGACGGCCTTGCGCGACGGCCTCAAGAAACTGGCCCAATCGCGCACCGGCGAACGCCTGGACCCATCGCGCCCCGATCAGGTGGCCCAAGTCGCCATCCGCATGGTGGACCCGTTTCAGGGGGGCACCATGGGGGCGCCCAAGTTCCCCCAGCCCAGCTTTTTCTCGTTCCTGTGGCGGGCCTATCGGCGCACCGGCTCGAAGCTGTTGCGCGAGGGCGTCCTGGTGACCCTCGACAACCTGTGCCAGGGCGGCATCTACGATCACCTGGGCGGTGGCTTCGCCCGCTACAGTACCGATGCCGTGTGGTTGGCGCCCCACTTCGAAAAGATGCTCTACGACAACGCCTTGCTGCTGGAGCTGCTGGCCGAAGCGTGGCGGGAAACCCGCAGTCCCCTCTACGCGGCCCGGGCCCGGGAAACGGTCGCCTGGCTGCTGCGGGATATGCGGGTCGATGATGGGGACCGGGACGGCGCGTTCGCTTTCGCCAGCGCCGTCGACGCCGACAGCGAGGGCGAGGAAGGCAAGTACTATGTCTGGTCCCAGGGGGAGGTCGAGGCCATCCTGGGCGCCGCGGCGGACGAATTCCGCCGCATCTACGGCGTCAGCGAATCCGGCAACTGGGAAGGCACCAATATCCTCAATCGCAGCGCCGGCCTCAGCCTCGGCGATGCGGATTCGGAAAAGCGACTGGCGGGTGCCCGGGACAAGCTGTTGGCGGTGCGGGACAAACGGATACCGCCCCTGCGCGACGACAAGGTGCTGGCCGACTGGAACGGCCTCGTCATCGCCGCCATCGCCCACGCCGGCGCCATTTTCGGTGAGGCCCACTGGATCGAGGCGGCATGCCACGCCTTCGCCTTCGTTACCGGCCGCATGGCCGATGGCGATCGCCTCAGCCATTCCTGGCGCGCCGGCCGGGCCCGCCATCCCGCCGTCATCGACGACTACGCGAACATGGCCCGGGCCGGGCTGAACCTCTACCAGGTGACGGGGGACGACGGCTACATCGACCGGGCCCGGGCCTGGGTCGTCCAGGCGGATGCATCCTACTGGGACACGGAAAACGGCGGCTACTTCCTGTCGGCCGCCGAGACCACCGACGTAATCGCCCGCAGCAAGTCGGCGATCGACAACGCCGTGCCGTCCGGCAACGGCACCATGGCCGGCGTCCTGGCTCAGCTTCACGCGCTCACCGGCGAGGCCGCCTACGGGGACCGGGCGGAAGCGCTGATCCGCGCTTTCGCCGGCGAATCGGTGGAGCACATGGCCAACATGCCCGTGCTCTTGATGGGGTTCGAGGCGCTCATGGACCCGGTGCAGGCAGTGGTGGTGGGCGTCCCTGGCGACGAGGCCACGGAGAGCCTCCTGAGGGCCGCCTGGACGGCGCCCGTGCCGCGGGCCACCATCACTCGGCTCACCCCCGACGCGGCCCTCCCCGACGGCCACCCGGCCCGTGGCAAGGGTCTGGTGGATGGGCGCCCCGCGGCCTACGTCTGCGTCGGTCAGGTCTGCGGACTGCCCATCACCGAGCCGGATGCCTTGACCGAAGCCCTGGTGGCCGCCTGAGGGAACCCGCGCCATGGCGAATCTGTCCCTGTTGACCCCCGTCGGCGAGCTGACCCTGTTCGAGGACGGCGGCGCCCTCGTGGCGGTGGAATGGGGCCGGGCGCCGGACCCGGCCGAGGCCCCGCTGCTGAAAGCGGCGCGGGATCAGTTGCAGGCGTATTTCAATGGCGATCTCACCGAATTCCGCCTGCCCCTCGCCCCCCGCGGCACTCCTTTCCACCAAAGGGTTTGGCAGGCTCTTGGCGCCATTCCCTTTGGTCGCACTCGCAGCTACGGGGAGCTGGCGGCGGAATTGCGGTCTTCGGCCCGGGCCGTGGGGACGGGCTGCGGCCGCAACCCCCTGCCCATCGTCATTCCCTGCCATCGGGTGCTCGGCGCCGGGGGGCGGCTCGGTGGCTTTTCCGGCGGCGCCGGGCCGAAAACCAAACGGGCCTTGCTGACCCTCTAGGGGGCGCTGCTCGCCTGAGCGCGGCGGCCCATTGATCAGGAGACTTTGTCATGACCAAAGCCATTCGCGTGCACCAGCCGGGCGGACCGGAGGCGTTGTCGTGGGACGATGTGGAGCCGGGCGACCCGGGCGAGGGCGAGGCCCTGGTGCGCCACGCCGCGGTGGGGCTCAACTACATCGACGTCTATATGCGCACGGGGCTCTATCCCCTACCGTCCCTGCCCCACGCCATTGGCCTCGAGGCGGCGGGCACGGTGGAAGCGGTCGGCCCCGGCGTGACCGAAGTGGCGGTGGGCGACCGGGTTGCCTATGCGGGCGGGCCGCCGGGGGCCTACGCCCAGGCCCGGTGCATTCCCGCCCATCGCCTGGTAGCGATCCCCGACGGCATCGATGACAACCGGGCGGCGGCGATGATGCTCAAGGGCATGACGGCCCGCTACCTGTTGCGCCGCACCCATCGGGTCAAGGCCGGCGAGACGGTGCTGGTCCATGCCGCCGCCGGCGGGGTGGGGCTAATCCTGTGCCAGTGGGCCAGCCACCTCGGCGCCACGGTAATCGGCACTGTCGGCACGGATGAGAAAGCGGTTCTGGCCCAGGCCCACGGCTGCCATCATCCGATCGTCTACAGCCGGGAAGATTTCGCCCAGCGGGTGGGCGAGATCACCGGTGGCGCGGGAGTGGACGTCGCCTACGATTCCGTTGGCCAGGCCACGTACCAGGGGACCTTGGCCAGCCTCAAGCCCCTTGGCATGTTCGTCAGCTTCGGCAATGCTTCGGGGCCGGTGGCGTCGGTGAACCCGTTGGAGCTCAGCGCCCAGGGTTCCATTTTCTTTACCCGGCCGACGCTGATGACCTACACGGCGACCCGGGCGGACTTGCTGGAAACGGCGAACGACCTGTTCGACGTGGTGCTGGGCGGACAGGTGAGGATCGAGATCAACCAGACCTACCCCCTGGCCGACACCGCCCAAGCCCACCGGGACCTGGAAGCCCGCAAGACCACGGGATGCACGCTGCTGATGCCGTAGGGACTGCAACACCCGGCGTTCACGGGGTGAACGGTATCGGCGGCGTCAGGCAACCCCCGTGCACCATCTTTGTTCCCGATTCCGTCCGCGAAGTTTCACGGGATATCTCTTGGCCCGGAACCGCTTGCGGTTACGGCCCCTCCCACTGTCATGCGCGGGCTTGACCCGCGTATCCATTCATCCGCCCCTCCCGGAGTCCGCCCCGTACCATGGATACCCGTGACAAGCACGGGCATGACAAATAAGGGGGGTAGGGGCGGGGAATCGGTTGTGGCGTGTCGGCAAAACTGCGCCCGGCGTTTCCCCGAAACGGGGCGTGACGCCGCTCAGGTATTCATCGCGTCGAAGAAGTCGGCGTTGTTTTTCGACGATTTCAGCTTGTCGAGGAGGAATTCCATGCCGTCGACGGTGCCCATGGGCAGCAGGATGCGCCGCAGCACCCACATCTTCGACAGATCGCCCTTGGATACCAGCAGTTCCTCCTTGCGGGTGCCGGACTTGAGGATGTCGATGGAGGGGAACACCCGCTTGTCCGACACCTTGCGGTCAAGCACGATTTCCGAATTGCCGGTGCCCTTGAACTCCTCGAAAATCACTTCGTCCATGCGCGAGCCGGTGTCGATCAGGGCGGTGGCGATGATGGTCAGGGAACCGCCTTCCTCGATATTGCGCGCCGCGCCGAAGAAGCGCTTCGGCTTTTGCAGGGCGTTGGCGTCGACGCCGCCGGTCAGCACCTTGCCCGAGGACGGCACGACGGTGTTGTAGGCCCGCGCCAGCCGGGTGATGGAATCGAGCAGGATCACCACGTCCCGCTTGTGCTCCACCAGGCGCTTGGCCTTCTCGATCACCATCTCCGCCACCTGGACGTGGCGCGTCGCCGGCTCGTCGAATGTGGAGCTCACCACCTCGCCGTTCACCGAGCGGGCCATGTCGGTCACTTCCTCGGGCCGTTCGTCGATCAGCAGCACGATCAGGTAGCAGTCGGGGTGATTGGCAGCGACCGCATGGGCGATGTTCTGCAACATGACCGTCTTGCCGGTGCGCGGCTGGGCGACGATCAGGGCACGCTGGCCCTTGCCAATGGGACAGATCAGGTCGATGACGCGGAGGGTGAAGTCCTTTTCCTCCGGGTTGTCGATCTCCATCAACAGCCGGTCGTCGGGATAAAGCGGGGTCAGATTGTCGAAGTTGACCCGATGGCGGGCCGCTTGCGGTTCCTGGAAATTGATGGTGTTGAGCTTGAGCAGGGCGAAATACCGCTCGCCATCCTTGGGCCCGCGGATTTGTCCTTCCACCGTGTCGCCCGTGCGCAGGGAGAACCGGCGCACCTGGCTCGGCGAGACGTAGATATCGTCGGGCCCGGGCAGGTAGTTGGCCTCGGGCGATCGCAAAAACCCGAATCCGTCCTGGAGGACTTCCAGCACCCCGATACCCGATATGGGAACTTCGTTGCTCGCCAACTGCTTCAGGATGGCGAACATCATTTCCTGCTTGCGCAGGACGCTGGCGTTATCGATCTCCAGCTCTTCCGCATAGATCAGCAGATCGGCGGGGGACTTGGTCTTCAGTTCGGTGAGATTCATCTGCGAATGCTGGCGTTGCCGATCGAATGGGAGAAGTGGACGGGTTCCCCGAAAGGCGCCTTATCGCGCGATGTCCTTTGGGGGAGGGGCCGGATTCAAGGCTGGAACCAAGCGAATCGGGCGCTTGGTCGTTCCTATTATTATTTGGAGATGGTATCTCGTGGTGGTGGATCGATCTCGGTAACCAAAGACTTAATCAAAGATTCGCTTAAGTCAAACGCTTATTCGCATACCCTCGAACAGGCCGCGCCCGGATACGCCTTCTCCGGGCGGGACATTTACAGGGACCGAACGACGACCACGGCGATAACAATGACGATCATCAGGACCGTGGGAACCTCGTTGAAGGCCCGGTAGAACCGCTCGCCGCGGCTGTTCCGGTCGGCCGCGAAGTCCCGCCGCCAGCGGGCAAGCAGCCCATGGACGACGACCAGCCCGATCACCCCCGCGGCCTTCAGCCACAGCCATGCGGACACCCATGCCTCGGCGCTCAGGTTGGCCGCCAGCAGTCCGCCCAGGACCACCGTGATCGTCAAGGCCGGGTTCATAATGACCCGCAACAGGCGACGTTCCATGATCTTGAAGGTCTGGGACGCCGCGGAATCGGGGTCTTCCTTGGCGTGGTAAGCGTAAAGCCGCGGCAGGTACAGCAGCCCCGCCATCCAGGCGATGACGAAGACGATGTGGAACGCCTTGATCCACAGAAAGGCGGCGCCCGACAAGTCGATCACCCGCGGACTCCCATGGGACAGCGGCCAAAGGACGCCGGGCACAAGCGTTCGCCGGATATCGACGTCACGTCCTGACGTTTGTCGAGTGTGTGGCGGACCGCGTGGTCCAGGGCGGCAATGAAAGCCGGGTTCGTGCCCAGGGCCGGAACCCGAACGTACGCGGGGATCCCCAACGTCCCGGCCAGCGTTCGATATTCAATATCGAGTTCCACCAGGGTCTCCGAATGTTCGGACACGAAGGCGATGGGCACGACCACGACCGGAACCCGGTCCCTTCCGGCCCGCTTCAGTTCGTCCTCGATGCCGGGCCCGATCCACGCCAGGGGGCCGACGCGGCTTTGATAGCAGACCACCCAATCGGCGATTCGATCACCCAAATCATCGGCCACCGCTTCGGCGGTGCATTCCACCTGCCAGGCGTAGGGATCGCCACGGGCGATCACCCGTTTGGGCAGGCTATGGGCGGAGAACAGGACTCGGGGCGTTCCATGGGCCGAGGCTTCCGCGATGCCCTCGCCAACCAGCCCAGCCTGGGCGGTGATGAAAGAGCCCTCCAGGGGATAACAGCAGCAGGCGTAGGTCGGCGCGTTTAGGCCCGCGGCCCGCGCCGCCCCCCGCCAGTCGGTGATGGCGGAGGCGCTGGTGGTGGTGGAAAACTGCGGATAGAGGGGCAGCAGAACCACCGTTTCCGGGTCGAAGTCCTGCACCGCCATGGCCACCTCGTCGCACCGCGGCTGCCAGTAGCGCATGGCGACGAACACCTTCGCCTCGCCGAGCGATCCCAGACTTTCTTCCAGGGCCGCCGCCTGCTCCCGGGTCAGCGGCAGCAGCGGCGATCCGCCGCCCAGTTTGTCGTAGATGTCGCGGGCGATGGGAGCACGCTTGCGGGAGATGATCCGAGCCATCAGCGGCCGCAGGGGCCACGGCAGGCCGATGATCGCCGGATCGTTGAAAAGGTTGAACAGGAATGGCTCCACCGCCTCCGGACCATCGGGCCCGCCCAGGTTGAACAAAACCACCGCCACGCGCATCAGGCTGGCGGTCCCGCGAAGCCGTGAACCAGGTCGACCAGGCGGGCGACGTTTTCCGGCGGCGTATCGGGGACGATTCCGTGACCCAGATTGAACACGAAGGGACCCCGGGCCAAGGCGTCGAGGATACGCCGCGCCTCCAACTCCATCGCCTCGCCGCCAACCACGAGAAGCTGATTGTCGAGGTTTCCCTGGAGGGCGACCGAGCTGTGCAATGTTTGCGCGGCCCAGTCCAACGGTACGCCGCTGTCTAGGCTGACCGCGTCGACTCCGGTCTCGTCGGCATAGTCCGCATAGAGGGGACCGGCACCGCGGGGAAATCCGATCATCGGTACCTGGGGATGCAGGGCTTTCAGGCGGCGGACGATTTCGCGGGTAGGCGCGATACACCAGCGGCGGAACTGCTGCTCGCTGAGGGCGCCGGCCCAGCTGCCGAACAGTTGCAGCACCTCGGCCCCCTGACGGACCTGACGATCCAGATAGTCGACCGTCGCTTCCACCAGCATATCGATCAGCCGGGCGAAGCCGTCCGGGTCGGCATGGGCCCAGCGCCGGGCCGTTGCGTGATCGGTGCCGCCCCGTCCTTCAACCATGTAGGTGGCAACGGTCCAAGGAGAGCCGGCGAAGCCGATCAGCGCGGTATTCACCGGCAATGCGGCCGCGATCCCCGTCACCGTCTCGTAGATGGGTTCGAGCACCCCGTTCATGCGCTCGAGCGACAGCCGGCTGAGATCCGCGACCGACGTCACCGGCTCGAGGCGTGGCCCCTCGCCCTCGACGAACCACACCTTCTGACCCAACCCGTGGGGTATGACCAGGATGTCGCTGAACAAGATAGCC
The DNA here is from genome assembly GCA_965247705.1 of Rhodospirillales bacterium. Taxonomy (GTDB): domain Bacteria; phylum Pseudomonadota; class Alphaproteobacteria; order Rhodospirillales; family CAMCUA01; genus CBDFHV01. The sequence continues at coordinate 222,099 of CBDFHV010000086.1, forward strand.
GCATCGAGGGGAAACCGGCGCAGCGGTTGCAGGGTGACCTCCACCGCCAGTTCGGGTCGATAGACCAGATCCAGGAAACCCTCGGTCCGCGACCGCACGTCCCGGTATTCGGGGAGGTACCGTCCGGCTTGGCGCATGAGCCATATGGGGGGCGGACTGACGGTTTCTCCCGACAAGGCGCGGATGAGGGGCTTGCTCAGAACGATGTCCTTTCGGCTTGGCACACGGGTGTCGTTCCCCACCCTACCCAAGCTTTATTAGATTTGATTATAGAATCTAGGGAAGAGGTAGGAGAGTCATGGCAAGGCGGGGATACCTTGTTGTCCACCGGTCGATCCCCGTGGTCATGGGTGGTTGCCAATTGGAACGCCGAGATTCGGTGTGGCTGGGGGTGACTCCGCCGAACGATCCGATTCACTTGTCCATAAGGACGTGAGGGAAAACATGATCAGTGGGAATGGATCGATTTGGTATCGATGTTGTCCCGGCTTTCCATGATAGCCTTCAGTGGCTATGCATAGGGGGATGGCCGGTGGATAGAATCGCGGCCAGCCTGAATGAAATTGATCTTTCCCGCACGTGGCCGATGATGTCCACACTTCATCCTCCCCCCATACCCAAGGCGCCCACCGCGACCACTTTTCAACTGCACTTGGTCTCGGATTCCACGGGCGAAACCGTCAGTACGGTTGCGCGCGCCTCGTTGGTCCAGTTCGATACTGTCAACGCCATCGAACATATTTGGAGCATGGTGCGCAACAGCAACCAGGTGGCCGAAGTCGTGGCCGGCATCAAGGAAAACCCTGGTTTCGTGCTTTATACGCTGGTCAATCCCGAATTGCGCAGAGCGCTGGAAGACGGGTGCCGGGAGTTGTCCGTGCCATGTATCGCGCTTCTCGATCCGGTGGTGGCGGCCCTGGGCGCCTATGCGGGAGCACAAGTGCATGCCCGCCCCGGACGTCAGCACGAAATGGATGCCCAGTACTTCGATCGCATCGAGGCCATGCACTACATCCTCAGCCATGACGACGGTCAAGGTACGTGGGATCTGGATGGCGCCGATTTGATCCTGGTGGGGGTCTCGCGCACCTCGAAAACACCGACCTGCATCTACCTGGCAAACCGGGGGATCAAGGCGGCCAACGTGCCCCTGGTTCCGGGGGTGTCCCTGCCGGATACGGTTTTGCAGGCGCGCGGGCCCCTTATCGTCGGCCTCACCTCCGATCCGCGACGTCTGATCATGTTGCGGCGCAACCGGTTGCGGGTGATGAACGAGTCCAACGAAAGCGACTACGTGAACCTCGAAGCGGTGACCAAGGAAATCACCAGTGCCCGTCGCCTGTTCGCCCGCCAAGGATGGCCGGTCATCGACGTCACCCGCCGCTCGGTGGAGGAAACGGCGGCGAGCATTCTCCAGCTCATGGCCCGCCGACGCTCGCAGGAGCGTTAACGGCCGTGGCCGCGATCATCCTCGCCTCCGCCAGTCCGGCGCGCGCCAACCTGCTGCGCGGCGCCGGTGTCGTCTTCGAGATCGTACCCGCCTCGGTGGACGAGGCGGCGATCAAGAAGACTTGCCAGTGTCAAGAACGGACGGCGGAAGATACCGCCGATGCCCTGGCGGCGGCGAAGGCGCTGGCCGTCGCCGCCTCGCGGCCCGAGGCCCTGGTGATCGGCGCCGATCAGATGCTGGATTGCGCTGGTGTCTGGTTCGACAAACCGCGCAATGCCGCCGACGCCGAGGAGTCCCTCAAACGGCTCCGGGGGCGCACCCACCGGCTGATCAGTGCCGTCTGCGCGGCCACCGAAAAGGACGGCGTCATCTGGCGGGAGCGGGCCGAAGCCCGGCTTACCATGCGGGCCTTCAGCGATGGGTTCTTGACCCGCTACCTCCAACGGGTGGGTGACGAGGTCACCACGTCGGTCGGCGCCTACCGGCTCGAGGGCCTGGGGGCTCAGTTGTTCTCGCGTATCGAAGGGGATTATTTCACCATCCTGGGCCTTCCCCTTCTCGCCCTGCTGTCCTACCTGCGCGACCGTGGCCCCCTTGAGTGCTGAGGCGCCATGGCACGGACCTTGAGCGGCCGCGCACGCCTGGCAGGTGTCATGGGATGGCCGGTGAGCCATTCCCTGTCGCCCCGGCTGCACGGCTACTGGCTGGCGCGCCACGGGATCGACGGCGCCTATGTGCCCCTCGCGGTACGCCCCGGCGATTGCGCCGACGCCCTCCGCATGCTGCCGAAGCTGGGCTTCTCCGGGTGCAACCTCACCGTGCCTCACAAAGAGACCGCGCTTGGCGTTATTGACCGGTTGAGCGACCGGGCCCGGCGCATTGGCGCCGTCAACACGGTGGTGGTGGCCGAGGACGGAGACCTCTTCGGCGACAATACGGACGCCTTCGGATTCGAAGAAAACCTGCGCCATGGTGTGCCCGGCTGGTCGGCCGCGTCGGGGCCGGCGGTGGTGCTGGGTGCCGGCGGGGCTTCCCGCGCCGTGTGCGCTGCCCTCATGGACGGCGGCGCGCCCGAAGTGCGGCTGGTCAACCGGACCGGGTCACGGGCCGAGGCCCTGGCCGCCGAACTGGGCGCTCGATTGCGTGCCGTGGCCTGGGAGGACGCGGGCGACGTTCTCGCTGACGCGGCGCTGCTGGTGAACACCACGACCCTCGGCATGGAGGGTCAACCAACCCTCGCGCTGTCCCTTGATCGCCTGCCGGACTCGGCGGTGGTGACCGATATCGTTTATGCGCCGCTGCGGACGCCCTTGCTGACACGGGCGGCGGCGCGGGGCCTGAGGACCGTGGACGGGCTCGGCATGCTGCTGCACCAGGCCCGCCCCGGATTCAAGGCCTGGTTCGGGACGGCGCCCGCGGTGGATGACGATCTGCGCGACTTTGTATTGCAAAGCGAATCCTAATGGTGATCCTGGGCCTCACCGGTTCCATCGCCATGGGCAAGAGCGCCGCGGCTGCCGCCTTTCGAACCATGGGCGTGCCCGTCCACGACGCCGACGGGACCGTGCACGGACTGCTGGGAGAGGGCGGCGGCGCCGTCGACCCGGTGGCCGCGGCGTTTCCCCGCACCCGGATCGGGGATCGCATCGATCGTGCCCGCCTCGGCCAGGCGGTCTTCGAGGATGCCGCCGCCCTCGGCCGCCTGGAAGCCGTTCTCCATCCCCTCGTCCGGGCCAGCCAGCGGCGATTCCTCGAGGCGGCGGCCCGCCGGGGCGAGTCCCTGGTGGTGTTGGATATCCCGCTTCTGTTCGAGACCGGCGGCGAGGGGCGCTGCGACGCGGTGGCGGTGGTCAGCGCGCCGTCCTTCCTGCAAGCGGCCCGCGCCCTCGCTCGGCCCGGCATGGACCGGCGGCGCATGACGGCAATTCTCGCCCGTCAAATGCCCGACGCCGAGAAGCGCCGCCGTGCCGCCTTGGTTATATCCACCGGCCTGGGGCGGGACTTCAGCCGGCGCGCGATCCGTCGTATCGTGATCGCGTTGCGGCGGCAGCGGGGGCGCTGCTGGAGTCCCGCCTGGGATCGACCGACAACGCGGAAAGGGGGCGCATGATGCGCGAAGTGGTGCTGGATACGGAAACCACCGGCCTCGATCCCCGAGCCGGCCACCGGATCGTCGAAATCGGCTGCGTGGCCCTGGTCAACTCCGTGCCCACGGGCGAGACCTACCAGCAATACATTAACCCGGATCGGGATGTGCCGGCGGAGGTCTTCGCCATTCACGGCCTGTCGGCGGACTTCCTGGCCGACTATCCGGTGTTCGAGGATGTGGTCGACGATTTCCTCGCTTTCATCGGCGATGCTAGGCTGGTGATTCACAACGCCGAATTCGACCTCGGTTTCATCAATGCGGAGCTGGATCGCCTGGGCCGCCCGGTCCTGCCCGCCGACCGGGCCGTGGACACGGTGCAGGTGGCGCGGCGCGCCTTTCCCGGTGCCCAGGCCAGCCTGGACGCCCTGTGCCGGCGCTTCCAGATCGACAACGCCCACCGCACCCTCCACGGCGCCCTCAAGGACGCCGATCTGCTGGCACAGGTGTATCTGGAGCTTACGGGCGGGCGCCAGCCGGGCCTGGAACTGGCGGCCGGACCCCGTTCCGCCGCCGCCCCGGCATCGCGGCCGATGCGGCAACCCCGCCCCCACGCGCCGACGGACGAGGAGGCCGCGGCCCACGCGCGCTTCCTGGAGGAGTCCCTTACCGCTCCCGTATGGAAAGACGAGTAGGCGACCGGACCTTCAGGCGTCGGTAGTGGGCTGGGCCGCCGCGTCGGCGGCCTGCTGCTGTTGCGCCCGCTGCTGATACATGGCGACGAAATCCACCGGGCCGATCAAAAGGGGCGGAAAGCCGCCGTCGCGGGTCGCGTTGGAGAGGATATGGCGGGCGAAGGGAAACAGCATGCGCGGACATTCGATCAGCAACACGGCCTGAACGTACTGATCTTCGACATTGATGGTGAACATGCCGCCATAGTCCAGTTCCATGATGAAGGCCACGGTCTCGCCGATCTTGCATTGGGCCTTCACCTTCAGCACCACCTCGTGCACGTTTTCTTGCACCGCCTGGGCCGCGACATCCACGTTTAGGGCGATCTCCGGCTTGCTTTTCTGCATCAGGGCGAAGACGGCGGGCGTGGTCGGTGCCTCGAAGGACATGTCCTTGATGTACTGGGCATTGACCACCAGGGGCGGGCGCTCATCCTCGGCCCCACCGACACTATCGCCTCCGGCGCCCCCCTCGGGGCCGTTTCCGGTCTGCGGGGCGTCGGCCCCTTGGCCGTTCTCGCTCATGGGGATGTCTCCTGCTGAGGTGCGGGCGTGGCTACCACGGATGTCCGGAGTTCACAACCTGCGGCCTAGAGTTGGTCGCGGCGCGTCCGGTGGATTGCCGCCGCCCTGGCCGTCGTCGTCGGTAGACGTGAGGTCTTCATAGTCGCCGTCGATGACCGCGCCCTCGCCCGCCGCCGGGCCTTGATCCGTCCGGGCGCCGAAGCCGGCGACGTGAATGTGCCCGCTGGCCGCCAAGCGGGTCAGCAACCGCCGCCGCAGCCACAGCCGCACCGACGGCATGAACAACAGCAATCCCGAAACATCGGTCGCGAAGCCCGGCGTCAGCAGAAGCGCACCCGCCACCAACAGGCACAGACCATCGAACAAGGCCTCGGCGGGGAACGCGCCCCGGTCGAGGGACGCCTGGGCGCGGCGCAGGGTGGACAGGCCCTGAGCCCGCAACAACGCGGTGCCGGCGACCGCCGTGGCGACGACCACCACCAGGGTTGGAACAAGGCCGATCCAGCCGCCGACCTGGATGAAAAGGGCGATTTCCACCAGTGGCACACCGATGAAAGCGAGAAGGATCAGTAAGCCCATGCTTGCCCTGAGCCTTGCGGCGGATTATCTAAGACGAAGCAGCGTCGCGAACCATCCCCGATGGGGGCGAGCGCGCCTTCGAGTTCGCGGGCCGAAGGTCGTGTTTAGCGCTTGCGAGTTCGCCGGTCCACCCGAACGGGGCAGATAGATCATATCGACATGGGTGACGGCTTTCAGTTCATAGACATCGTCTTCTTCGCCATGATCGCGGGGTTTCTCGTGCTGCGCTTGCGCAGCGTGCTGGGACGGCGCGAAGGCCATCGCGGCGGCCACCGGGACCCCTTTGCCACAAAGGACTCCCCGCAAACCGCCGACGACAATGTGGTGTCCCTTCCCCAGCGCGACGACGAACCAGACGACGATTCCCCTTGGGCCCCTACAGAGGAAACCCCTGCCGAGGAACAGTCCCCACTCGACATGGGCATCGCCCAGATCCGCCAGGTCGATCCGGGGTTCGTGCCGAAGGAGTTCGTCGAGGGTGCCCGCATGGCTTTCGAGATGATCCTCAATGCGTTCGCCGCCGGTGACGGGGACACCCTGCGCAATCTGGTGAGCGATGACGTCCTGGTGAATTTCCTGCGCGCCATCGAGGATCGGGACGAGGACGGCCAGACCCTCGAGATCACCCTTGTCGGCATCGAAAGCACGGATCTGGTGGAGGCGGAATTGACGGGCGGAATAGCGCAGGTGACCGTGAAGTTTGTCAGCCAGCAGATCAGCGTCAGCAAGGACGCCGCCGGCAACATCGTCGACGGCGATCCGACCGCCGTGACCGAGATCGCCGATTTCTGGACCTTCGCGCGGGACACTCGCTCCCGGGATCCCAACTGGAGCCTGGTGGCGACCCGCAGCCTGGACTGAGCCGATCGCCATGGGCGCCCGGCGGCTTTTGGTGGCGCTGGCGTTTGTGGCCGCGGCCTGCGGGCCCTCACCCGAAACCCAGCAAGTCCCCGGCGCGCCGGCGCCGCAACTGCAATCCTTGTCGTTCGACCAACTCCCCGGATGGGGGGAGGACCGTCACGGCGAGGCCTTGACGGCCTTCCGCCGGTCCTGCGCCGCCTTCGATCGGGCGCCGGCGGAGAAGTTGGTGGCGCCCGCGAGCATCGGTGGTCGGGTGGCCGACTGGCGGGGCGCCTGCCGCGCGGCGGACGACGTCACCGCCGATGAGGACCAGGCGGCCAGGCAGTTTTTCGAGGCCCGGTTCCGCCCCTATGCCCTGTCCGACGGTGGCCGGGACCAGGGCCTGTTCACCGGCTATTTCGAGCCGGAATTGCGCGGAAACTGGCGGCAGGATGCCGACCACCGCTGGCCTCTCTATGGCCGCCCGGGGGATCTCGTCTCCGTCGATCTGGGCCAGTTCCGCGACAGCCTCAAGGGCCAGCGGGTCGCCGGCCGGCTGCGGGGCAATAAACTTGTGCCCTTCGACAGCCGCGCCGACATCGAGCAAGGGGCCCTGGACGGCAAGGATCTGGAGCTCCTGTGGGTCGACGATCCGGTCGATGCCTTCTTCCTGCACATTCAGGGCTCGGGCCGCGTGCGCATGGCCGATGGGGACATGGTGCGAGTGGGCTACGCGGCGACCAACGGACACCCCTACCTCGCCATCGGCCGGGAACTGATCGCCCGCGGCGTCATGGATCGCGAGGAAGTCTCCATGCAGTCGATCGGTGCCTGGTTGCGGGCCAATCCCGAGGCGGCATGGGACGTCATGTGGCGCAACCGCTCCTTCGTGTTCTTCCGCCTGCTGAAGGGCGACGGCCCCGTCGGCGCCCAGGGGGTGCCCCTGACCCCCGGTCGCAGCCTGGCGGTGGACCGAAGATTCGTCCCCTTGGGCGCGCCCGTCTGGATCGATACTACGGATCCTCTGGAGGCCGAACGGCCCCTGCGCCGCCTGCTCGTCGCCCAGGACACGGGCGGCGCCATCAAGGGCGTGGTCCGGGGCGACGTGTTCTGGGGATTCGGCAAGGAGGCGGCGGAGCGGGCGGGACGCATGCGCGAGGAAGGCCGGGTGTACCTGTTGTTGCCTAGAGAGCTGGCGGTGGCGGAGAAGCCCGCGTCCTGAGGCGGGTTGTCTCGGCGCGGTCCCCGTTCCATGGTGTTCCCATGACCGAGACTCCCGCCCCCCGTGTCGCTCTGTTCGTCACCTGCGTGGTGGACCTCATGCGGCCCAGCGTCGGCTTCGCCGCCGTCCATCTGCTGGAGGCCGCCGGGGCCGAGGTCAGCGTACCGGCGGCCCAGACCTGTTGCGGCCAGCCGGCCTACAACAGCGGCGACCGGGACAGCGCCCGAGACTTGGCCCGGCGGATGGTTTCGGTATTCGAAGGGTTCGATTACGTGGTCGCGCCCTCCGGGTCCTGTGCCGCCATGCTGCGCCATCACTATCCCGCCTTGCTGGCCGATGATGGGGCGTATGGGGAGCGGGCGCGGGACCTGGCCGAGCGTACCCATGAACTGACCGCTTTTCTGGCCGATGTGATGGACCTGCGCCTCGACCAGCAATGGGCCGCCATCGCCACCTATCACGACTCGTGCTCCGGCCTGCGGGAGATGGGCGTCAAGGACCAGCCCCGGCGGCTCCTGGCCCGGGTCGGGGGCCTGTCGCTCACCGAGATGGGGGAATCGGAGGCCTGCTGCGGCTTCGGCGGCACATTCTGCGTCAAGTACCCGCCCATCTCCGCCAAGATCGTCGATCGCAAGGCGGACGACGCCACCGGTACCGGCGCCGGCATGGTACTGGGCGGCGATCTGGGTTGCCTCCTTCACCTGGCCGGTCGGCTCAGACGCCGGGGACTGGCGATCCAGGTGCGCCATGTGGCCGAGGTCCTGGCCGGCCAGTGGGATATACCGGCGATTGGCGAGCCCGGGGACTGAGGGCCATGGAGTCCGCCACCACCCAGTTCGCCGCCCACAGCGCCCTCGCCCTCGATGACGGACCGTTGCAGGAAGCCCTGTCGAAGCTCAGCGGCAACTTCGCCGCCAACCGGTCCCGCGCGGCGGCGCGGCTGCCCGAGTTCGGGGCCCTGCGCGACGCCGCCCGCGAGATCAAGGACCACACCCTCGCCCACCTCGACCTTTACCTGGAGCACTTCGAGGCCAGGGTCCTGGAAGCTGGCGGCCAGGTTCACTGGTGCCGCAACGCCGAGGAGGCCCGCGCTGTCATCCTCGACCTTTGCCGCCAGGCCGGCGCCCGGTCGGTGACCAAGAGCAAATCCATGATCTGCGAGGAAATCGCGATCAACGATCACCTGGAGGCCAATGGCATCGAGCCGGTGGAAACGGACCTCGGCGAATACATCATCCAACTCCGCCACGAGACCCCGAGCCACATCATCGCTCCGGCCATTCACCTCAACAAGGAGCAGGTGAGCGATACATTCCGTCAACGCCACGAACACCTGCCGCGGGATCGGGACCTGAACGATCCCCGAACCATGCTGGAAGAGGCGCGTGGCGTGCTCCGCCAACGGTTCCTGGAGGCCGATGTTGGTATTACCGGCGCCAATATGCTGGTGGCGGAAACGGGCTCGGTGGTCCTGGTCACCAACGAAGGCAACGCGGACCTCACCCATACGCTGCCCCGTGTACATATCGCGGTGGCCAGCATCGAAAAAGTGGTCCCAACCCTGGAAGACGCCACGACCATCTTGCGGGTCCTGGCCCGCTCCGCCACCGGACAGGAGAATTCCGTCTACACGTCCTTCGTCACCGGACCCCGGCGGGCCGATGACACCTGCGGGCCGGAGGCCTTCCACGTGGTGTTGTTGGACAATGGCCGGTCGGACCTGTTGGGGAGCGAGTTCCAGGACCTCTTGCGCTGCATCCGCTGCGGCGCCTGCCTCAACCACTGCCCGGTCTACCAGTCCATCGGCGGTCATGCCTACGGCTGGGTCTATTCGGGCCCCGTGGGGTCGGTGCTGACACCGGCCCTGATCGGCATCGAACAGGCCCACCGGCTGCCCGAGGCCTCCACCCTATGCGGCAAATGCGAGGCGGTATGCCCCATGCGCATTCCCTTGCCGCGCATGCTGCGCCACTGGCGGGAGCGGGCCTTCGCCGGGAAAATCCAACCCACCCGGTCGCGGCTGGCCCTGCGCTTGTGGGCCCTTGCCGCCGCGCGGCCGGGCCTCTATCGCTTGGCGAGCGGCGTGGCGCTGCGCCTGCTTGCGATGGTGGGCCGGCGCCGGGGTCGAATAGGGTGGCTGCCGGGCGGCGCCGGCTGGACCGCCGTGCGCGACCTGCCGGCCCCCGAGGGCCGCAGCTTCCTCGCCCAGTGGGCCGATGGGCGGCGGGCCCGGTGAGCGAGTCCCGCGATGCGGTTCTCGGTGCTGTGCGCCGCCGGGTGGGCCGCAACGAACAGGACGCCGCCGGGGCCGTCGCAAGCCGGCTTGACGCCCGCGCGGCGGGGCCCATTCCCGAGCGGGGGCGGCAAACGGGCGATGCCCTGGCGGATCAGTTCGTCTCGGAGGCGGAACGGGTTGACGCCACCGTGGACCGGGTTGCGTCCGTGGACGGGGTGCCGGAGGCGGTGGCCCGCTATCTGGCCGAACGCAACTTTCCCGCCCGAGTAGTGGTGGCGCCGGATCCGGCGCTCGGCGCCATCGACTGGACGACGCAGCCGACCCTGGACGTTTCCACGGCACCCCTGACGCCCACTGACCCGGTGGCCGTCACCGGCGCCATCGCCGGGGTGGGGGAGACAGGAACGCTGGTGCTGGCGTCCGGTCCCGAGAGTCCCACGACAATGAACTTCCTGCCCGAAGCACATGTGGTCGTTTTGTATGCGGAACAACTTATGGGGAGCTTCGAGGCCCTGTGGGGCCATTGGCGCGGCGGCGAACGAACCGCGTTGCCCCGCGCCGTCAACTGGATCACCGGTCCGTCGCGGAGCGGCGATATCGAGCAGACCCTGCTTCTCGGCGCCCACGGCCCCAAGCGCCTCCACATCGTGCTGGTGGGTGCCGCCAGCGAAGACGGGACGCCATGACCGATCCCCGTCGTCGCGGCCCCCTCAGCCCCGCGGACCGGAAGCTGTGGGAGCGTGTCGTAGGCGATGTGCGGCCCCTGAAGGAACGCCCGCCGGCCGACCCTTCCCCGGCCCCGGACTCGGAAAAGACCCCGGCGAAGGCACCGCCCAGGATCACCAAGGCCCCCGCGCCCCGTCGTCCGGCCCTGCCACCGCCAAAACCACCGCCGGAACTTCGTCCCGGGTCCACCGCCGGTGTGGACAAGCGCACCGCGAACCGGTTTCGCCGCGGCCAGATGGCCATCGACGGACGGCTCGATCTCCATGGTTATACACAGGAGCCGGCCTATGCGGCCCTCAGGGGCTTCATCACCGGGGCCGCGGGCGCCGGCCGGCGCTGCCTCCTGGTGGTCACCGGCAAGGGCTACCGGGCCGAGGACGGGGTCGGTGTCCTGCGCGCCGCCGTCCCCCGCTGGCTCAACCAGCCCCCGTTACGCGACCTGGTGCTCGCCATCGCGCCGGCCCAGCCCCGGGACGGCGGCGACGGCGCGTTCTACGTCCTACTGCGCCGGCGGCGCGAGGGTGATCGCGACGACAGAGTGCCATGACCCCCTTCGGGATTCGGGTGCGGGAATTGCGCAAGGCGCGGGGCATCCACCAGAAGCGCATGGCCACCGATCTGGGGGTGTCGTCGGCGTACCTGTCGGCCTTGGAGCACGGCCACCGGGGGCGACCGGGGAGCGGACTGATCATGCAGATCTGCGGCTATTTCAATCTGATCTGGGACGAAGCGGAGGACCTGGAACGCCTGGCCGCCCTGTCCCATCCCCGGGTGGTGCTGGACACCGCCGGCCTGTCGCCGAAGGCCACCGAACTGGCCAACCTGCTGGCCGAGCGCATCCGCGACCTGGACGAGGAAACCATTCTGTGGATCCTCGACGAGATCCGCAGCCAAAGGGGCGGTCAGCGGGGCCCGTCGTTCTAAGGGGCATGCAGGGACGTTGCCGGCGGGGTTACGGGGAGCGATCCAGCGGCATGCTGACGGCGCCGATGATGCGGCCATCGGCGCGGGACTGGACGATTGCCGCGCAGGCGTCGCCCACGTCCGAGTCCAGGCCGGGAATTTCGGCCGGGTAGACCCGCGCTTCCCCGGACCAGGTGCCCAGGTGATGAAGCGCCCGTACGGCGTTGACGTATTCCAACGTCCGCCCGGCGTTTTCGCCACGGCTGACCGAAACGGTCTGTCGATGGTCGAACACCACCATCCAGACGTCGGCCTCGGCCCCACCGGGCACAGCAGGCGCGGCGGGCAGCCGCACTTCCAGCGCCTTGTCGTCGTTCCAGGCCAGATCGACGGCCAGGCTATCGCGCGGCGACGCCTTCTCCACCAGCGCCATGACCGATTCCCGGTTCGAGCCGACGCCTTCCGCGCCGCCGTTGACGACAACCTGGGGCGTGTAGACGTAGCGGCGGCCGAAATTGGTCGCATAGGCCCTCTGACGGCGGGTATGGGCGGGGTCGGCCAGGGTATCGGGCCAGCCCACATAGTCCCAATAGTCGACGTGGAAGCTGAGGGCGAGAACGCCGTCCCGTTTCGACAGTTCGGACAGCATGGCATCGGCGGGCGGGCAGGCGGAACAGCCCTGGGAGGTGAACATCTCGATGACCGTCAGGGGCTTGCGATCGGCGGCCTCGGCGCCGCCGGACAAGCCGACGGCGGTCAAGCCGACGGCCAGTGCCGTCCCATGCATCCATTGGACCATAAACCCAGAGATAACCGCTCGGCCGTTCAACAGCCACTCACATGGCGGTGAAGGGGCCGTCCCGTTGGCGCTATGATGGAATCATAACGGTTTCCAAACCGCTTTGACGGGGGTCTTCGTGGTGCAGGACATCAGCTATCCGGACGACTACGTCGATCGTTTGGAGTTGATTTGGGGAGTTGGTTTTCTTTCTCCCGGAGGGCCGGAAGAAGTGAAGGAGGTCCTGCGGGGTATCGACACATCCGGCAAGACGCTGCTCGACATCGGCTGTGGCATTGCCGGGCCCGCCATGCTCATTGGCCGCGAATTCGACGTCCATCGGGTCGTCGGAATTGACATCGAGGCGCATCTTGTCGAGCGCGCCAGGAGAAACGTGGCGGCGGCGGGGCTCGAAGAACGGGTTGACGTGAAACGGGTTGAACCTGGCCCGTTGCCTTTCGACGAGGCGCGCTTCGACATCGTCTTCAGCAAGGATTCCCTCATCCATGTCGACGATAAGGCGGCGGTCTACCGGGAGATATTCCGCGTCCTGAGGCCGGGCGGCATCTATGCCGCGAGTGACTGGTTGGCCAGCGAGAATGCCTGGGAATTGCCCGATTTCGCGAACTACGTTGAAGGTACCCCGTTTAAATTCATCATGCGGACCGCGGCTCAAACCGAAGACATCATGCGAGAAGCCGGCCTTGTCGATGTGTCATTGCGAGACCGCAACGCATGGTACGCGGATTTTGCCCGAAAGAATGTCGCGCTGATGGCGGGACCCCTCCGCGAACGCTTCCGCGACGTCTGCGACGACGATACCTATGATCGCATGTTGGACAATCGCCGGGCAAATGCCGAAGCCGCGGCCTGCGGTGGTCTTCGACCGACGCATCTTCGCGGATCCAAACCGGCGACCTGAACGGGTCGAGCGGACGTCCCCTTACGCCGCCTGCTTCATCATGCCGCGCAGCACGTACTGCAGGATGCCGCCGTTCAGGTAGTAGTCCACCTCGTCCACCGTGTCGATGCGGCACAGGAGCTCCAGATCCTCCCTGGAGCCGTCGGCGCGGGTGATCGTGCAGGGCACCGCCATGCGCGGTTTGATCCCATCCGTCAGGCCGCCGATGTCGAAGACCTCGCTGCCGTCCAGCTTCAGGGTCTCCCGGTTGACGCCATCGGGGAACTGAAGCGGCATCACCCCCATGCCCACCAGGTTGGAGCGGTGGATGCGCTCGAAGCTTTCCACGATCACCGCCTTGACCCCCAGAAGCCAGGTGCCCTTGGCCGCCCAGTCCCGGGACGAGCCGGTGCCGTATTCCTTGCCGCCGACCACCACCAGGGGAACCCCTTCCTCCCGATAGCACATGGCCGCCTCGTAGATGGTCATGACTTCGCCGTCGGGCATGTACCGGGTCAAGCCGCCCTCGGTGCCGGGCGCCACCTGATTGCGGATGCGGATGTTGGCGAAGGTGCCCCGCATCATCACTTCGTGGTTGCCGCGCCGCGCGCCGTAGGAGTTGAACTCCCGGGCCCGCACCTGGTGGCTGATCAGGTATTCGCCGGCCGGGCTTGCTTCCTGGATGCTGCCCGCCGGCGAGATGTGGTCGGTGGTCACCGAGTCGGCCAGCAGCGCCAGGACCCGGGCGCTCTTGATGTTGGCGACATCGCCCGGCTCGCCGTCCATCTCGATGAAGAACGGGGGATGCTGGACGTAGGTACTGCCGGGACTCCAGACGAATGTCCGTCCCGCGGTCACCTCGATCGCTTTCCACTCCTCGCCGCCCTCGAACACGTTGGCATATCGCCGGCGGAACATTTCCGGGGTCAGCACCTTGTCGATGAGCTGGCGGATCTCCGCGTTCGTCGGCCAGATGTCCTTGAGGAAAACGGGTTCGCCGTCCTGGTCCATGCCCAGGGGATCGTTCAGCAGGTCCACCTTCATGTTGCCGGCCAAGGCATAGGCCACCACCAGGGGCGGCGAGGCCAGGTAGTTGGCCTTGGTAAGGGGATGGACCCGGCCTTCGAAATTGCGGTTGCCGGAGAGGACCGCGGCGACGGTCAGGTCCGCTTCTTCGATGGCATGGTTGATGTTATCCGGCAGGGGGCCCGAATTGCCGATGCAGGTGGTGCAGCCGTAACCCACCAGGTTGAAGCCGAGGCTGTCGAGGGGCTCCTGCAGCCCCGCCGCCACCAGGTAGTCGGTCACCACCTGGGAGCCCGGCGCGAAGGAGGTCTTCACCCACGGCTTGACCTGAAGCCCTTTCGCCAGCGCCTTTTGCGCCACCAGCCCGGCGCCGATGAGGACACTGGGGTTGGAAGTGTTGGTGCAGCTGGTGATGGCGGTGATGACGACGGCGCCGTCCTCCAGATCGTAATCGGCGTTCGGGACGGCGATGACCCGCTGGTCGTCGCGGCCCGACAATTGGGCGAAGCCGGACGTGAAGGATGCCGCGGTGCCGCTCAGCGCAATGCGGTCCTGGGGCCGCTTGGGGCCGGCCAGGGACGGTTCCACCGATCCCAGGTCCAATTCCAGCAGGTCCGTATAGACGGGCTCCGGAGAATTCGAATCCCGCCACATGCCCTGGGCCTTAGCGTAGGCTTCGACCAGGGCCACCCGCTCGTCCGAGCGCCCGGTGAAGGAGAGGTAGCGCAGGGTCTCGGCATCGATGGGGAAAAAACCGCAGGTGGCGCCGTATTCGGGGGCCATGTTGGCGATGGTCGCCCGGTCGGCCAGGCTCAGATGATCCAGGCCCGGGCCGCAGTACTCGACGAACTTGCCCACCACCCCGTGCTTGCGCAGGATCTCGGTCACGGTCAGCACCAGGTCGGTGGCCGTGTTGCCCTCCTTCAGGGATCCGGTGAAGCGCATGCCCACCACCTCGGGCACCACCATGGAGTAGGGCTGGCCGAGCATGGCGGCTTCAGCCTCGATACCGCCGACGCCCCAGCCGAGCACGGCGAGGCCGTTGACCATGGTCGTGTGGCTGTCGGTGCCGACCAGGGTGTCGGGATAGGCGAGCATGGCGCCGTCGGCCTCCGAGGACCAAACGGTCTGGGCCAGGTTCTCCACGTTCACCTGGTGGCAGATGCCGGTGCCCGGCGGCACCACCCGGAAGTTGTCGAAGGCGTCCTGGCCCCAGCGGATGAAGGCATAGCGTTCCTGGTTGCGCTCGAACTCCCGGGCCACGTTCTGCTTGAAGGCCTTGGCATTGCCGAATTCGTCCACCATCACTGAGTGGTCGATGACCAGGTCCACCGGCACCAGGGGATTGATCCGTTCCGGATCGCCGCCCATGACCGCCATGGCGTCGCGCATGGCGGCCAGGTCGGCCAGCGCCGGGACGCCGGTAAAATCCTGCATCAGGACCCGGGCCGGACGGTAGGCAATTTCCCGGTCGATGCGACGTTCCTCGGTCCAGGCGATCAGCGCCTTGATGTCGTCAACGGTGACCGAGCGGCCGTCCTCGTGGCGCAACAGATTCTCCAGCAGCACCTTGAGGGAATAGGGCAAGCGGGAAACGTCGCCCAGACCCGCCTCTTGGGCGGCCTCGAAACTATAGTAGTCGTAGCGTTTGCCACCCACATCCAGCGTGCGGCGAGTCTTCAGGGTGTCCTTGCCAATCCGTGACATGGCCGGGTCCTCCATCCATGGGGTTCGGGCCGGGAAATCCGTATCGCTGCTACAGCACAGATCGCGTCGGCTGTCCAGGACGCCAGCGTCCGCTCAACCCTCGGCCGGTCCCATGATGCCGCTCACCTGGGCGATCCGGCCGCCCGCATTGCGGGCCCGGAAGGTCACCGATACGGGGTAGGCCTGGGTGAAACTGTACAGCGCCCGGGCCTCGTGGCCGGCGAACTCGTCGAAACAGAAGCGATAGCTTCCCAGGCGGTTCCAAAGTTGGGTGAGGACGAACAGGGTCGAGCCATAGACGTCGGCGTCGAAATGGACAAAGACCGGCCCCCGCCCGGCATCGAAGGTTTCGAGGAACGGCGGCAGGGTGTCGTTGAACCAGCCCTTGTGGAAAACGACGCGGGAATCGTCCGTGGCGGGGATCTGGCCGTCGGTGGAGAAATGGGCCGCCGGCACCTCATTCCAGTCCTCGGGCAACCCGACGAAACTGTCGAAGCCGTGAAAGCGAACCCCCGGGCGCGGCAGCATCGCCATGAGCCGGCGCACGCTTTCGCCCCGGTGGACGCCGAACTCCAGGACGGTCAGGCTATTGTCGTCGCGAACGTCACCGAGGACCTGATCCCAGACCGCCTCCCGGTCGGCGTACGCGGGCAAGTGCGTCACGTCCTTGAAGGCATGGCGGAGAAGCTGATCGGCAAGCTTTTTCTCGAAGAACGCCGGATCCAGACGCCCCATCAGCTTTTTCACGAAGTAGCTCACGCCATCCTCGTTTCGGGCGATGGAGTGCGCCGGATTTAGGCGGTGGCGGCGAAGCGGGCCTCGGCCTCGCGAAAGACCCGGCGTGTGTTCTCCATGTCCCAGGGCTGCTCGTCCAGGGTTTCGTGATCCCACTGGCTGCGCGGCTGCGGCGGGTTGAAAAAATCCCCTCCGTAGACGTGGAGTCCCGACGTCATCTTGCCCACGGGATTGATCACCGAATGGATGATGTTGGGGCCCAGGGTGGCAACGTCGCCGGCGCCCAGGGACTCGGCGCCCGCGGCCTCGATGGCACGGTCCGTTCGGCGCCAGAAGACGTTGTCCTCGCGGCCCGCATAGACGCCGATGACGGCGTACATGTGGTGATTGTGCGGGATCAGGCTCATGTAGGGCGCCCACACGAATTTGATGATCGTCAGCGCCGGCGACTGGAGGATCTGGGTCACGCCAGCACCATCCGGCTCGCCCAGCGCGCGGATTATGTCCCCGGGATCGGCGACCGCTTCGGCCACCACCTCGCGCACCGCCTTCTGTCCTTCGGCGGCGGCGCGCGTGCAGTCTTCGATGAACCTATCCCGGTCGAACATGATGAAGCCCCCCGACGGCCTTGCGGCTAGCGGGGACAGCTTATCACATTCCGGGATTCGGCCGAAGCCCGGTCGCCTCGGCGGCCGCCGCCGTGACGGCGAGCGGCCACCGAAACGGCGTGTCCCTAAGCCAGGTTCTTCTTGAAGTGGGCGATGGTGCGTTCCCAGGCCAGGTTGGCGGCGGATTCCACGTAGCGGGGCGTGGAGTTGTTGTGGAACCCGTGCCGCGTCCCCTCGTAGGTGTGCTTTTCGTACCGCACGTTGTTGGCCTTGAGCGCCGTTTCGAAGTCCGGCCACATGCCGTTGGTCCGCTTGTCGTCCCCGGCATAGTGGATCAGCAGCGCCGCCTTGATCTTGGCCACGTCCGCCGCTTTGGGCGCGCCGCCGTAGAAGGGGGCGCCGGCATGCATATCGGCGCCCAGGGTGACGGCCAGGAAGTTGGTGGCGCTACCGCCCCAGCAGAATCCCGTGGCGCCCAGCTTGCCGGTGGATTGCCCGTGGCCCTTGACAAGACGGGCGCTGTTGACGAAGTCCTGGCGCAGCTTGCCCTGGTCCAGGGTCCTCTGCATGGCCTTCCCCTCGTCGTCGTTGCCCGGATAGCCGCCGATCGGCGACAACCCGTCCGGCGCCAAGGCCAGGAAGCCCTCGACCGCGGCGCGGCGCGCCACGTCCTCGACATAAGGATTCAGGCCCCGATTTTCGTGGATCACGAGCACCGCCGGAAACGGGCCATTCCCCGTTGGCGTCACCAGGTAGCCGCGCATTTTTCCCGACGTGCCGCCCGGAGAATCGTAGTCCACGTACGTGGCCTTGATGCGCTTGTCCGTGAACGAGATTGTCTGGGCTTCGGCGTACTTGGGCAACAGGGCCTGGGCCATGGCCACCGCGCCGACGCCGCCCACGGTTAGGGCCCCGGCGCGGGAAAAGAAGTCCCGCCGATTCATGCTCCCGTGGCAATACTCGTCGTAAAGCTCGAAGACCTGGGGGTCGATATCTTCGTACTTCATCGTCGTCCATCCTCCTGTTGAAGCCCGCCGGTGCCCACCGAGGCCACCTGTCGGGCATGTCTTGCACGAATCCGGTTCCCCTAAGCCGTCGGCGCACCCCGTGCCGAAACACGGTGCCCCCGCGCCGCCGCCGACCCTTGAACGCAGAGTCCACGGAAACCGGACCAGGACCATGGGACACGGGCGTACGCCTTGTCCAGTCCCATAATTTCCCGTGATGGCCTTCGTTTAGGGGCCGCTTCGGTCGTCCGGCTGGATCATGCCGAACGCGGCTCCCGTGCCGTCGGCGACGATGGCGAAAGTGCCGAAGCCGGGGATGGCGATCTTGTCGCGCAGCACCTTTCCGCCGCCCGCCGCCGCCTCGGCGAGCCCTGTATCGATGTCAGCCACGGCCAGATAGGTCAGCCAATGGGACGGCACGCCGTCGAAGTCGGGGGAGCGCAGGGTGAATATCCCACATACCGTTTCGTCCCCGCGCTTGGCGATCCAATAGAGTGGGGCCCCGTTTTTGTTGATCGCCACCCCCTCGAAAGTCCAGCCCATGGTGCGTTCGTAAAAGGCTTTCGCGGCCTCGGGGTCCCGGGTGTTCAGCTCGGTCCACCAGACTTTGCCGTGATGGCTCATGATTTCCCTCCATCCAAGAATTCGCTGTCGCCGGTCATGGCGGGGCGACCGTATCACCGGGCGGAACCCTCTGGTACCATCGACGTCACGGACGCATACAACGGGATGGCGCCCATGGCCAGGAAGGGCGTGCCGCGATCGGAGCGCAAGAGAATCAACCTGGAGCTGCAGGGCGGCGGTGCCCACGGCGCCTTTACCTGGGGCGTCCTGGACGAGTTGATGCAGGATGGCCGGGTGTTCATATCCGGCATGAGCGGGACCAGCGCCGGCGCCATGAACGCCGCCGTTTTCATCGATGGCTTCCTGCAGGACGGCCGCCAGGGGGCCGTCGCATCCATGGAGCGGTTCTGGAAAAAAGTCAGCGACAGCGCGATGTTCAGCCCCTTGAAGCCGCCCCCATGGCACGGCTCCTGGAACATGGACGACATGCCGGCCTACGCCTTCTTCGATCTGGTGACCCGGCTCTACTCCCCGTACCAACTCAATCCCCTGGACCTCAATCCCCTGCGCGACATCCTGGCCGAGGTGATCGATTTCGAGCGCATGCGCCGTCACACCGAGATCCGGCTGTTCGTCAACGCCACCAACGTGCGCACTTGCATGCCCAAAGTGTTTCGGACGCCGGAAATCTCCGTCGACGTCCTGCTGGCCTCGGCCTGCCTGCCCCTGGTCTTCCAGGCGGTGGAGGTGGAGGGCGAGCATTACTGGGACGGCGGCTACATGGCCAATCCGTCCATCTATCCGCTGATCCACGAATGCACCAGCAACGACGTGGTGATCGTCCAGATCAATCCCATGAACCGCCCCGATGTGCCCACCGGCGCCCGCGATATCCTCAATCGCATGAACGAGATCAATTTCAACGCCACCCTGGTGCGCGAGATGCAAGGTGTCGCCACCGTCTCGCGGCTGATCGAAAGCGGCGGCCTGTCGGTCGATTTTTACGAGAAGGTGAACTTTCACATGATCGACGCGCAAGACGCGATCGCCGACTTGGGCGCGTCCAGTAAGATGAACGCCGACTGGGCCTTTCTTCACCATCTGCACGGCAAGGGCCGGGAGGCCGCCGCCAGCTGGCTGGAGGAAAGCTTCGACAGTCTTGGCAACGCTTCCACCCTCGACGTGCTTGAGCGATACACCTGACGGGACTACCATGGCCGCCCTTTCGCGCAAAGCATCCCCCGCCGGGCAGGCCCCCGCGGCCGACCAAGCACCCCGTCGGCGCCTGCCGCCGGAACAGCGCAAGCAGGCCATTCTGGAGGGGGCGGCCGAATTTTTCGCCGAGCACGGTTTCGGCGCGTCGACCCGGGGGCTGGCGGCGCACCTGGGCGTCACCCAGGCATTGCTCTACCGCTATTTTCCGTCCAAGCAGGCGCTCATCGATGGGGTCTTCGAGCGCCGCCCCGCTCGCCGTCCGCGGGACCTGGTCGAGCGGCACCTGGCCGACGAATCCCGGCTCCTCGAGGAACGCCTGGTCGGCTTCTATCTGGATTACGCGGGTCGCTCGTCCGCCAGCGGCATCCGGCTGTTCGTCCGCGCCGGCCTCGAAGGCCGCGACCTGGCGCGCCGGTTCAGCTTTCCCCTCACCGAGAGCGTCCTGGGGCCGATAATCGCCGCTCTGCGCCGGGCCGCGGGCCTGCCCGATTTCGACCGCCGATCGCTGATGCGGGGCGAGCGCGAGCTGGCCATGGCGCTCCACGGCGCGGTGATGTTCATCAACATCCGCCGCCACGTCTATCGCATGCCCCTGGCCGACGACGCGGAGACCCTGATCGCCCTGCAGGTGCGCACCTACCTGCCCGGCGCCATCGCCGAGCTTAAACGCCTCCACGCCCCCGCCGCCGACCCGACCCTGTCGGTACCCCTGGTGGAAACGGGGCGACGGCGGCAATAGAAGGCCGCGCCCGCGGATTAGACCCCACATCCCATCCGGACATGGGGTCTAGTGTAGCGATTCCAACGCTTGTTTCCCTCGGTTGACCTTATCGATGATGGAACTGGCGGAAGCCGTCCAGGCGAAAGGCTTGGGGTCGGCGTTGTGCTGGTCGAGGTAGTCGTTGATGGCCATTTGCAATTCGACGATGGAGTGAAACACGCCGCGACGGATGCGCTTTCGGGTGATCTCGGCAAAGAAGCGTTCGACCAAGTTGAGCCACGACGCCGAGGTCGGCGTGAAATGCAGGTGGAACCGGGGATGGCGTTTCAGCCAGCGCTTGACCTCCGGCGTCTTGTGGGCGGCGTAGTTGTCGACGATCAGGTGGAGAGCCAGGTGCTTCGACGTCGCGCGGTTGATCTTGTTCAAGAAGCGGATGAACTCCTGATGGCGATGCTTCTGCATGCATTGGCCGATGACCGTGCCGTCGAGCACGTCGAGCGCCGCGAACAGGGTGGTGGTGCCGTGGCGCTTATAGTCGTGGGTCATGGTGCCGGCCCGGCCCTTCTTCATCGGCAGGCCCGGCTGGGTGCGGTCGAGTGCCTGGATCTGGGACTTCTCGTCCACCGACAGGACGATGGCGTGCTCCGGCGGGTTGACATACAGCCCGACCACGTCCTCGACTTTCTCGGCAAACCGCGGATCATTGGACAGCTTGAAAGTCGCCACCAGATGCGGTTTCAGCTCATGTGCCTTCCAGATCGCCTGAACGCTCGACGGCGCGATGCCCACCGCCTTGGCCATCGTTCGCAGGCTCCAGTGGGTCGCGTCCGGCGGCGTTTCCGTCTTGGTCTTCTCGATCACCCGCATGACCACATCCGCCGCAAGCGGTGCCTTGCCCGGCGGGCGCGTCTTATCGCGGCACAAACCGTCCACGCCGGCCTCCACATAGCGCGTCCGCCAGCGTCGGATGGTCGGTTTGCTCACGCCCAAGCGGCGCTGGATCTCATCGGTGCCAACGCCGTCGCCGGCCAGCCGTACAATCCGAGCCCGTCGGACATGCTTCTGCGGCGTGTTGCCATTGGCGATCAACGCCTCCAGCCTGTCCTGATCCCCAGGCGCCAGCTGGATCCTCACTTTCTTCCCCATGAACCCAGAATCGCATCACACCTGCCCGATGGGAATCATTTGTTTCGAGCGGAACACTAGAGTCCGCTTGAACAAACGCGCCACATTCCAAAGCAGCACGCCTGGAATCAATACGGTCACGCTTTCGTCGCCGCGATAAACACCGCCTTGCCTTTTCCCGGCTGCCATTGATGGAAAATCCGGAATCCGCAGTTCGTCAGAGTGTCGACCAATGCTTCCGTGGTGAAGAACGTTACCAGGGGAAGCAAACCCAGAGCCCGCCCGATGGGCAGAATGAACCGCCACAGGGACATCATGTCGCCAAGGCAGGCGGTGGAGGAAAAGAAGACGCCGCCCGGCTTCAGCAGCCGATGGACCTTTGCGATTGCAGCTTCCTTGTTCTCCACCAGGTGCAAGACGCTATGGGCCATAACGACGTCATAGGCGGCTTCTACCGCGTTCAAATCATCGATACTCGATTGTTCGAAACTCACATTCTCGACGTTGCCGGACTCGGCCTTGGCCCGCGCGATCTCGATCATACTTTCGGAAATGTCGATGGCCTGAATGTGCTTCACGAACGGCGCATGGTTGAGGGCCGTTGTCCCGGTGCCGCACCCCAACTCCAGAACTTCCATATCTGGCTTCAAATGGTCCTGCGTCACCTCCAGCTTCTTCCGATAGGCCGCTTCGTCGGCGACGGGCCGCTTGGCATAGCCTTTCGCGTGTCTGTCCCAGAATCGACTCGGTCGAGTCATGATGTTCTCCGCCCGGGTTGGCATGGTTTCGTGCGGGGCTCAATACCCATGCTTTGAAGAAATAAAAATTGCCTAATTTCGTTCCTTTGGTATGCATATATGCATGGATTGGCAATCTGTCGCTTTCGATTGGAATCACGTACGCGCGTTTCTGGTGACGGCCGAGGAGGGATCCTTTTCCGCGGCGAGCAGGGCACTCGGGCTGACCCAACCCACCCTGGGTCGACAGGTTGCGGCGCTCGAGGAACGGCTGGGCGTGACTCTGTTCGACAGGCCGGGACGGTCCCTTTCCCTCACACAATCGGGGCTCGAACTCCTCGACCATGTCCGCGCGATGGGAGACGCCGCGAGCCGAGTGTCTCTGACGGCGTCCGGTCAGTCTCAAAGCATCGAGGGGCAGGTCTGCATCACGGCGACGGATCTCATGTCGATGCACCTCTTGCCGGATGCGTTGCAACGGCTGAGACAGGTCGCGCCGGGGATCGAGATCGAAGTGGTGGCGTCGAACGATGTTCGCGATTTGCGCCGACGCGAGGCAGATATCGCGATCCGGCACGGCCGCCCCGAACAGCCGGACCTCTTCGCCAAGCTCCTGCGCGAAACCCCGGCTCATCTCTATGCCTCGACAAGCCATCTCGACCGGAACGGGCGCCCGACCTCGCCTGAAGCGTTGTCGGACTCTGTTTTTATCGGATTTGACCGGTCGGATCGATTGCTCGTCTACCTGGGCGAGAGGGGCCTCAAGCTTACGAAAGACAATTTCAAACTGAGTTCGGAAAGCGGCGCCGTCGCTTGGGAAATGGTAAAGCAAGGGCTCGGCATCGGCATCATGGCTAAAATAATTGCCGACCGGACATCGGGCGTCGAGTGCGTGCTTCCCGATCTCGAATCCGTTTCGATCTCGATTTGGCTGGTGACCCATCGGGAGCTTCACACAAGCCGTAGGATTCGGCTTGTTTTTGACGTTTTGGCCGAGTTTTTGAAAAAGCATTGACCAGGTACGTCAAGCGGCAACCCCGCACACGATCGGCGCGATCGAGCCGTGTGGGCGGGAGTCGGTTGGCTCAGGCGATACGGATTGGCGCCCACGATCGGGACCGCAGTACGCGCACGACACTCATGGCCACCAACCGCGATGGGCTGTCGGGGTTGGCGACGCTTATGCCGAGCTGGCCAAACGTGCCGCTCGCGAAGATCTCATGGTGAAGCCTGTCGACGGTCGGATCGACGACGATTCGGACCTCCGTTCGGTCAAGACCAAGACCCGCGAAGCCCAAGGTTGCCGCCGCATTGAGGTTATCGGGCCACCGCATCGCCGCTTCCCGGGCGGAACCGGAGAAGATCTCCGTTTCCTCCCCGGCGTTGTGGGACATGACCCGTGGCAACGGTTGGTCCGGAGGTCTCCGAACCAGATATGTGACCCTATCCAGTCCGCCGAGGGCCGCGGCGGCTATGGCATCCAACCCGCCGATGGCGCCGACGACGATTTCCACGGCCCGGCCCGTGGCGGCGGCGGCGGCTTGCAGCTGGTTGTAAACGTCCTGGTCGGCGAGGGCGCCGACGCTGACGACCACCAGATCGCTTCCGGATCGTAGGATTGTTGGACCATGGGCCTTGAGCGCGGCCTGCCCCGCAACTTCCACGACGACGTCGGGGCCGAGATCGAGAAGATCGTTCAGGGCGTAGACAATCGGAACGTCATGACTATCGCCGCGGGCGCCGGGGCGCCGGACCAGGGCGCCGACACATCCCAGTTCAGACACCCCATGGAGCAGTCGGACGACCGATAAGCCTATGGTACCCAGGCCGAGCAGGCCGACATTTACGTGTTTCGAAACACGCTCGGAAGGCGAGTCGTCACCCATTCCCCGTGGCGCACACGAGCCCCTCAAGTGCCGCGTGTCCTACAACCATGACGTTTGACTACTCCAGGTTCAGCAGCTTCGCCGGATTGGTGCACATCATGGTTTGGATGTCCGCCGATGGGAAGTCCATGTCGAGGAAGCATGCCGCCGCCATCCGCATGCCCTCCACGGGCGTCGGAAGCGCCCGTACCCCGTAGTCGGAGCTGACAATGATATGTTCGGGGCCGACTTCACGGATCTGGTCGCCCAAGCCTCGAAGATTGGGCCGGTGCTTCGCGACATCGAGGACAACGTCGTACATATATTCCGGCTCGACATAGTAGTGGGTCCTTGGGATCGCCCCGGCGCCGATAAACTGGGCCACGGAGTGTTCCAGAAAGGCACCCTTTTTCGCCGCGGCTTTCTGTTGTTCGACGGACAATTCCCCCAGTGCGTGTTCGGCGATGACGACCTGTTTGATGCCGTAGGTACCGGCGAGGTCGACAAGCCGCATGGCCTCTTCGCCCGAGACATGTCCCGTGTTCAGATACACGCCCGGAGAATTGGCGATAAGTGTCAGGATCTCGTCAATCTCGGGGGTCACGCTGTCCAGGGGAATCCGGATGGCACGGGAGAACTCTTCCTCCAGGAACTTCGGATAAAGATCCTTGAGAAGGACCGGCTTTCCATCCACGATTCGTGCCTCGCGGGAGGCCATGAAGTGAGTCGTATGGGTGCCGAACTGGACGAATTTCGCGCCCGCGCCGTAGTTGAGCGCCGTCTTGACGGCGCGCGGATTAATTCCCCCGTAGTTCGAGTTGAGGTTGATCCCGCCATATACCTCGATGCCGGGCACCCGTCGCTGCACCATCCAAGCCGTCCCGCAGCTCTCCGAGAACACGTCCATGTAGACGATGGCGCGCATGCCGGCGTCACGGGCTTCTTCGGCGGCTTCGAACGGATCGGAACGACGGGGGCTCGAATTCAAATGGGGACCGGCGTGCACATGTATGTCGATCGCCCCATGAAGCAATTCACTCGAAAGTTCCGTCGATCGCGTATAGAACGTTTCCGTTTTTATGGACATGATCGCGTCAGCCTCCTCAATGGGCTTGGGTTATCGGATTGGACATTGGACGGACTCCCGATGACATGGCGCGACGCGCCGGCCGGGCTGTCCAGGTTACGGTGTCAAGGTGCCACTACCTTTGCATCAGCACGGCATGTTCGGTGGCGACCGTGCAGATGATTGCCTCTCCTTCTTCTACGAGTTCGTCCGGAAGACCGCGACACAGCAGGGGCTGGCCGTTCCAGTCGAGTTGGTATTCCACGAAGTCCCCGGCGAACGTTCTTCGCGTTACCCGAACCTCCCACGCATTGACGGCCTCTGGCGGGGCATTGTGTGAGAGCTTGAGATGGACGCTCTTGATGGCCACGGCCAATCGATTGGATGCCACGTCCTTGGCATCGCAGATTACCATACCACCATTGTCTAGACGGACGGCCACGAAACCGGGGTCGCTGGGTTCATCGACGCGCTCTCCGTGAACAATGTTCGAAGACCCGATAAAATCCGCCACGAACGGCGTTGCCGGTTCGTAATAGATGTTGAGCGGGTCTCCTTCTTGTTCCACGTGGCCGTTGTTCATGACAATGAGCCGGTCGGCCATGGAGAGTGCTTCCTCTTGATCATGGGTCACGTAGATCGAGGTGATCCCCAAGCGCTCCTGCAGCTGCTTCAACTCGTTGCGCATCTGGTTTCTGAGTTTCGCATCGAGGTTCGAGAGGGGCTCGTCGAACAAGAGCAGTTTTGGCTCGAACACGAAACTGCGAGCCAAGGCAACCCGCTGCTGCTGGCCGCCACTCAAGAGGGGAGCCGGCCGATCCACGAAGTCGCTCAATCCAACCAGGTCCAGAGCCTCTTCAACCCGTCTCCTGGCTTCGGCCTTCGAGTAGTTTCGCAACTGCAACCCATAGACCACATTCTCGAACACGGTCATGTGCGGCCAGATCGCGTAGCTCTGGAATACCATGGAGAGATCGCGCCGTTCGGTTGGCACGTTGATCCCGTTCGCGTTGTCGAAAACGGTGCCCCCGAGCACTGAAATGCGACCGCTCGCGGGGGCCTCCAACCCGGCGATAGCCCGAAGTGTCGTTGTCTTGCCGCATCCACTTGGCCCCAGCAAGGCGACGAACTCCCCGGATTGGGCCACAAAACTGACGCCATCGACCGCCGCGATGGTGCCGTAGGTGACGACAAGGTCCTCGATCTCTAGAGCGAGCATGGATCCGTCCGGGCTGGTTTCCGCAAGGTGGGCACGAGGTTAGAGCTCCATGGTCCGTACGCCGCCAAGTCGGCGAATCATCAGAAGGAAGACAAAGATAATTGCCGTTTGAATCAGCGACAGGGCCGCCACAAGGGTGAACGAACTACCAACCCACAAATCGAACACCTGAACCGATAGAACCATCGTTCTGCTGTTCACCAGCAGCGCGGAGGCGGACAGTTCCTTGATCATGGAGATGAACAGCAGGGTCCAGCCGGCCCACAGGCCGGGCTTCAAGAGTGGCAGCGTAACGGTGCGCAAGACACGGGACCACTTCGCGCCGCACACACTCGCACACTCCTCCAGGCTGGTATCGATCTGAACCAGACTGGTCCCCACGGCCCTGATTCCATAGGGAAGGAAGACGGTGATGTAGGCGATCAGGACGATCCAAATCGTGCCGTACATGGGTATATAAGAAACGCGGATCCATGCCCACAGAAGCCCCAGGGAAAAGACAATTCCCGGAATCGCGATGGGCACCATCGCAATGTATTCGAGGAGCTTACGCCCCCGCAGTTTGGTGCGATGAACGATCCACGCGACGGCACTGCAAATGGCCAGGGCAAGCGTCGCTCCGCCGAATGCAAGACCGATCGTGTTGCGGATGGAAACCTTGGTGGTCGATAGTTCGAAGAGAACATATCGAAAATTTTCCAAAGTATAAACCGCGCCATCCAGCGTGCTGGTGACAAACTTAAGAAGCGACGAAAAGACAATGGCGCCCATTGGAAGCACGACCACAACTGCCACGAAGCTGAAACCGAACAAGAACAGAGGCCATTTCCAGGGTCCCACGTCCACCAGCTTCGGGCGGTAGCCACGTCCCGTCACGGTAACGTAGCTACGAGTTCCCAAGACCTTGAACTGGAGGTAGACACCAACGACGGTCACCAGAAACAACGACAGACCCATTGCCGCGGCGGCCCCATAGTTCGGCAGGAAGCCCGCGACATGCTGATACATTCGAGTCGTCAGCACGAGATAGCCATGGGGCATGCCCAAGACGGCGGGAACGCCGAATTGGCCAATCGACAGAACGAACACCAACAGGGAGCTTCCGACAATGGCCGGCTTGATCAGCGGAAACGTGATCTTGAGCGCGGTCTTTAGATTGCCGCCGCCCAATATCTTGGAACCTTCCTCCAGGGCCGGGTCCATCGACCGCAACGCCCCGGCCACAAACAGGTATGTGAAAGGGACATAATAAATGCCCGTCACGAAAACGATGCCCCACGGGGTGTAGATATTCAGCGGCCCTTCATCGAGGCCAAAAATCGACGCGATGATGTTGTTTAACAACCCGCCTCTGCCGGGCGAAGCCAGGATCGCCCAACCGACCGCACCGAGCAGTGGCGTGATAAAGAATGGGACCAGAACGAGTTTGTCGAGGGCGCCGCGCCACGGAATCTTCGTCCGTGTGGTGATCCAGGCAAGACTGACTCCAAGCACCAGGGCCAGCACGGTTGAGCCAACGCCGACGACGGCGCTGTTGCGCACCAATTCCATCTCGTCGAGAAGCGCGGCATAGCCCTGAAAAGCGTCCGCGCCGCTCCCGGTAACGGCCCTCTCGCCGAGAAAACTCCCGGCCACGAGCCAGCCGAGCGGATAGAGGACCAGGAGCGTTACCACAACGGCCACGACACTGAGGAAGACCCCTTTGGCGGAGACTTGGCCCCTCAAGGACGCAAGCCACCGCCCCGGCACAGGTAGTGCCGTCATCCTCAGTGTCGTGCTATTGGGCTGTGCTTAGGAACCGGTGATCTTTTTCCATGCGCCGATGAACTCTTTTTTCGTGTTTATGAAGTCACGAAACGAGTCGGGCGGAATCGAGTTGATCTCCGAGAAGGGAGGATTCCCGGCCGGCGTCGGTGCGTCGGGGCGCCCCGAATAGTCACCAATGCCCTCGACCACGACTTTTTGCCCCTCGAGCGACAACGCCCAGTCGACAAACAGGCGCGCGGCGTTCGGATGGGGAGCGGTTCTCATGACGGCAATGGGCTGAACGGCGATCGGAATGCCTTCCGCCGGATAGACGCCCTTGAACGGGGCTCCCTGTTTCACTTGATAGGAGGCGATGTGATAGCTGTAGGCCATCCCAGCGATCAACATCTCGTTCCGCAGCACCGCTTCGATGGTTTGGGGCGGTCCGGAGTATGCGGCGGGATTATTCTTCGCGACGCCATCCCAGAAATCGTCGCCCATGATCTTGCGCAAGACGTACCACTCGACGTGCTGGGTGCCGGTTGTGCCGTCCTGGAAAGCGACTTTGCCCTTGTACGCGGGGTCCCTCAGGGCATTCCAGCTCGTTGGTGCCTTGTCGGCGCCGAGAGTCTTTGGGTTGTAACCCAGTAACAGAGCCGTCAACCGCCACGCGGTCCACATCCCGGGATTCTTGAGTCCGTCGGCGTAAACGTCCTGCTCGGGGGTATAGAACTTGGCGAACCACTTTTCGTCGTTCATGGCGAGGAACTGACCGACATCCCCACTCTGAAACACGTCCGCCCGGTGGATCCCCGCCGCCACTTCCGACTCGAGCTGGGCTTGAAGGCGGCCGGCCGAGTTGCGTGTCCACTCGCTCACATCCAGGAACGGATACTTCGCGCTGAAAGCCTTCAAGGACTTGACGACCAGGCTCTCCGGCGCGCCAGTGTACCAGACGAGCTTGCCTTCCGCCTTGGCGGCTTTGATAAGGGCGTCACGATCGAACGCCATGGCGGATCCGATGGGTAGCCCGACCAGTAGCGCTACCAGCACCAGCAGGCTTTTTCGCACAGCACATAACATGGACTTCATTTGTAACTCCTCCCTGTCATCCTGGATTTCAGTTCAACAACGGTTATTACCGCAACCGTTGTCTGGCGTCGCCGGATGCCCATAGCGCGCGCCAAACCGGTCCGATTCCACAGTAGATCGGCCAGACCAAAAATGCTGACCACGCACTCACATATTGTCAACCCTCATATGAGTCTTCGCGAATTTCCATTGGTCGATCCCGACAGGGAACGGCGCAACTCATTGTGATTGTACGGATATTGGGCCCCTCGGCGGGTACCGAAACGTGAGCCGCTGGTGGCGTTGCCTAACGCAATGGACAATCCCAGGTCGATCCGCTCGCTGTTCACGATGCCTGGTTCCGCGGACGAATTGGCGACTCGACGGGAATTGTGGGGCGAACATCCTTCGTGCTACCGTCTTCGGCAATTGCGGGAGCCATCTGGTGCTTGTCGGCTAGTGGTCCAAATCTAACAGATGGTACCCATACGATCGCGTTTCCCGCTTCCTCGGCAGGAAGGGGCGCGCCGTCGATGCTGTCGCATCGACAAGGGTCCCTGACGCCCCGAGGAAGCGGGAAACGCGACCCAAAGGGCGGCCGACCGAGCCCCCCGGCGGCGTTGCGGGACGCTCACGATGCGATAGCATCGCGGCGCGTCCCGCGCCTGGCCGGATGCACTCGGTCGGTCGTCGTATGGGTACCATCTGTTAGATTTGGACCACTAGATCGGTAGCGTTCCACTTGATAGAGCAAACATCGGGCGAGCACTGTCATGGGCAGTCATGCGGTGACACTGGAAATCGACGGGAATTTTTTCAGTGTCGTCTTGGACGAGGGAGCAGCGCCGTTGGCCGCGCGGGCTTTCCTTCGACAGCTTCCGATGGAGAGGATGATTTACCACGCCATGTGGTCGGGACCTGTAATCCTGCTTGGCGGGGTCAACCTCGATGATGCCCCACGGGAGAACGAAACGACGTTCATGGGCTTGGGAGACATCACCTATCATCCGGGCCATCAGAATATCGGTATTTCCTACAATTCGACCCAGTGGCGCGAAGCTGTTGGATCCGTCTACGTGACTCGGCTGGGGCGAATCGAGGGCGATCTCGCGCCGCTGGTGGAAATCGGAAAGACACTCCAGCGAACGGGCGCCCGGAAGGCCGTTTTTCGTTAGAGCATGTGGCGCAGAGGATCATGTCCGTACGACCTCGCGGACACCCTTGATAAGGAAATCCAATAATAAAAGTCTGAATTGAACCGGAGGCACAACATGGCAAAGGAGGCAGTAGAATGAATCTCAAGATGAAGACTGTAGGAGGCATCTTCGCGGCTGGCGCGGTTGTCCTGCTTACCGCCCTGCCGGCGAGCGCATTCCCCGACAAGGGGAAACCGGTTTCGATCGTCGTGCCATACGGGGCTGGCGGCGGCAGCGATGGCGCGGCCCGCGCGCTCGCCCCGTTCCTCGAGAAGGCATTGGGGACGCGTGTGAACGTGGTCAACAAGGGGGGCGCCGGCTCCCAGGTGGGCATGACCTATGTCGCCAACAGCAAACCCGATGGCTATACGCTTGGCTACGGGCTGTGGCCGACCCTGATCACCATTTACATCGATCCGGCGCGCAAGGCCCAGTTCAAACGCGACAGCTTCATTCCGGTTGCGTTGCACATGATCGACCCGGGGGTCATCGCGGTTAAGGCCGACAGTCCGTTCAAGACCCTCAAGGACCTGGTCGACGCGGCCAAGAAAAGCCCGGAAAAGGTCAAGGTGTCGGACAACGGTCTTCTCAATCCGGAACATCTGATGTGGCTTCAGTTCGAGAAGTCAGCCGACGTCAAATATGCCATCGCGCACTTCAAGGGTGGCGCGGCGGCGGTGGCGGGTTTGCTTGGTGGACACACGGATGCGGCCGCCGGCGGCCTGAAGCCATGGGTCGGCCACCTCGATGGTGGCACCGCCCGCCTGTTGGCCGTGTTGGACGATCGCCGCAACAAATTCTTCTCCCAGTACCCCACGGCCGCGGAGCAGGGATACAACTTCAAGACCGCTTCCGTGCGTGGTTTCGTGGTTCCCGCTGGAACGCCAAAGGACGTCGTCGATACCCTGGCGAAGGCTCTCGAACAGGCGATCAACAGCCCCGATCATCAGAATCGGTTGGCCAAGCTCAAGCAGGAAGCGCGGTATTTGGGACCGGCCGAATTCGCCGCGTTCTGGGATGATATGGAAGCCCGAATCATCCCGACATGGAAAGAGGCGGTCAAAGGCGTTGACCGATAGGACGAAACCTATCGGCGATTCCTTGTCCACATGACGTGAAGATGGCGGGGCGGCCTGTCCCATTGCACTGGATCGGCGCCCCGCCAAATTCGCGGGACGATGAAGGGTGAAGCGTCCCTACGAAATTACATCGCTCGTTCTCCTCGGACTCGCTGGCTATATGCTGGTCGAGGCCCTGGGATTACGCTTTTACTCGTCGCTCGGACCCGGACCGGGCTTCTTTCCGCTCTGGTTGGCGGTTCTGCTGGCGGGGCTTGCCCTGGTAATGGGATTTCGGGCGAGGTTTCGCCCATCGGAAGCGATGGCGGACGATTTCATCGCCAGCCCCCAAGGCTATGCGCGGGATGGGGCCATCGTTGTCGCGTTGATTTGGACCGTTGTTGGGATGGAGCGCCTCGGCTTCATCGTCACGATGTTCGTGTTCTTCTTCTTTCTCCTGATGACTCTCGGCAAGCAACGCCTGTTCGTGACGGTTGCCGTCGCGGTTGCCGGCAGCTTCGGCACCAATGTCGTGTTTGACCGATTGCTGAAAATTCCCCTGCCCGGCGGCGTATTTCAGCTGTGGTAGGGGGTCGCGTGAAACGGCGCGGGGAGGCGGCCAATGGAAAGCCTTGATCTCCTTTTCGCCGGTTTCGCGGTCGCGCTGTCGCCAACCAATCTGGGTTTCGCGTTTGCCGGCTGCATGCTTGGAACGATGGTCGGCGTGTTGCCGGGATTCGGGCCGTCCGCGGGTACGGCCGTGTTGATTCCGGTGACCTTCGCGCTGGACCCCATCTCGGCCATCATCATGCTGACGGCCATCTACTATGGCGCCATGTACGGCGGAACCATCACCTCCGTCTTGCTCAACACGCCCGGCGAAGCCGCGTCGGCCATCACCTGCCTGGACGGCTATCAGATGGCCAAGCAAGGCCGCGCCGGCGCGGCCTTGGCCGTTGCCGCGATCGGGTCCTTTATCGGCGGCGCGATCGCCACCTTCGGTCTGGTGCTGGTGGCGCTTCCCTTGGCCAGATTGGCCTTGCGCTTCGGCCCGCCGGAGTTCTTCGCGCTCATGTGCCTCGGGCTTTCGCTGGTGACGGGATTGGCGAGTCGTTCCCTGGTGCGCGGCCTGATTTCCGCGGTGATCGGATTGAGCCTCGCCATGGTGGGCATGGATCCGGTTGCCGGTGCCCCCCGATTCACCTTCGGTCACGCCGAGCTTCTCGAGGGGGTGAATTTCGTCCCCGTGGTCATGGGGCTCTTTGGCATCAGCGAAATTCTGATCAACGTCGAAAGCCGTCGTCAGCAGGTGTTCGAATCGGGGATGCGGACCCTTGTTCCGACCGCCCGCGATCTCCGACAGTCCGCCTGGCCCGTTCTCCGCGGCACCGGCATCGGGGCGTTCTTCGGCTTCATTCCGGGCGTCGGCGCCGTCGTTCCGGCCTTCATGTCCTACGTCGCCGAGAAAAAGATTTCGCGAACGCCCGAGAGATTCGGCAGCGGAGCGATCGAGGGTGTCGCGGGGCCGGAAACGGCGAACAACGCCTACGTGATATCGGCGCTTATTCCGCTGTTCACATTGGGAATTCCCGGGTCGTCGACGATGGCGATTCTCATGGGCGCGCTGATGATGAACGGCCTGACGCCGGGTCCGTTCCTTTTCGTCCAGCATGCCGACTTCGTATGGGCCGTGATCGCCAGCCTGTTTGTCGGCAACGTCATCCTGCTGATCTTGAACCTGCCGCTGATTCCCATGTGGGTATCGATCCTGAAGATTCCCTATGCGATCCTGTTTTCCTTGATTCTCGGGTTCTGCGTCGTCGGCGCCTACAGTCTGAACGGCAGCACGTTCGATATCGCCA
Source organism: Rhodospirillales bacterium (assembly GCA_965247705.1). Taxonomy (GTDB): domain Bacteria; phylum Pseudomonadota; class Alphaproteobacteria; order Rhodospirillales; family CAMCUA01; genus CBDFHV01. Next base: position 255,607 of record CBDFHV010000086.1, read on the forward strand.
TCATGCTGGGAGCGGGGATTCTCGGTTATGCATTCCGCAAACTGGATATTCCGCTGGCGCCCCTGGCATTGACGTTGATTCTGGGACCCCTGATGGAGCAGGGGTTGCGCCTGTCCTTGGAGCTATCGCGCGGCGACTTCACCGTTTTCTTCACCCGACCGATCTCGGGCACCCTGATGGCGCTGGCCGCGGTCTTCATCCTGTCGTCGGCCTTCGAAATCGGTTCCAAGTTCAGGGGATCGGATGGCGAGGTGTAGTTGCGTCCAACCACGAAGGGAACTGCCAATATGGGAAGAGTGGTTCGCGTCGCCGGCATTCAACACAACCGGGTGGTTGGCGATATCAAAGGCAACCTGGCGGGCATCGAAACCTGGACCCGCAAGGCCGCGGTCGAAGGGGCGCAGATCGTTGCCCTGCCCGAACTCAGCAACACCGGCTACTTCTGCTGGGAAGTCAACGACTCCCACTTTGACCTGGCGGAGGAGATTCCGGGGCCGACAACCCGATTTTATGCGGATTTGGCGCGGGAATTGGGAATCGTCCTGGTGGGCGGCCTCTACGAACGGGACTCGCTTTCCCACGTTTACTACAACAGTGCCGTCTTCGTCGGACCCGAGGGACTGATCGGCCGCTACCGAAAATCCCACATCCCCTCGAAGCCGGAATTCATGGAAAAGTACTACTTCGCGCCGGGAAATCTTGGCTATCCGGTCTTCGACCTCGGGTTCTGCCGGGTCGGGACGACCATTTGCTATGATCGCCATTTTCCGGAGTGTTATCGGCGAATGGCCTTGCAAGGGGCTGAGATCGCTTTTTCCATCAACAACACCGGCAGCCCCAACAGCATCCGGATGTGGGATCCGATCATGTCCTGCAACGCCTACTGCAACGGCATGTTCGTCGTCCAGGTCAACGCCTGCGGTCCGGAAGGCCCCAATCGGCTTCACGGACAATCGGCGGTGGTGAGCCCGTTCGGCCGGTTCGTTGTCCACCTCGGCGACGAAGAGGGTCTTCTGATCGGCGATTGCGACTTGGACGAGATGATCGCGGCGCGTCGAAACTTGGGTTCGACCCGCGACGTCATTCCCGGTGACTTCGGCCTCGAGGCCATTCACCGCGCCGACCCGCGGAACCCTGACGCATAGCGCCGCGATGGCTGACGTGATCGAGCTGAAGATCGACGGTCGCCGATTTTCCGTCGTTCTGGAGACGGACCGGGCGCCGGCCGCCTGCCGGGCGATGGGCGAGCAATTGCCCTTGGAGGGTGAGATTATCCATGCCCGGCTCTCGGGGCCCTTGTGCCTCTTGCGCCGTACCAACCTGGCCGACGCGCCGTTGGAGAATCCCGTCGCCTTCCTCGATCCCGGCGATATCGTCTATCACCCGAACCATTACGACATTGGGATCGCCTACGGTCCAACCCAGTTTCGCGAGTTGGCCGGATCGGTTTACGTTTCCCTGCTTGGCCGCGTTGTCGGGGACCTCGCTCCCCTGATCGCCACCGGCCGTTCGCTTCTCCAAACGGGAGCCCGGCCGATTTCCCTGGTGTAACGCTCAAACGACCCGCTCTCCACCAAGGAACACGGCGGCGATCGATTGCAGCGCCGATGCGTCCTGTGTCGGGTCTCCGTCCAACAGCACCATATCGGCGAGCTTGCCGGGCTCCAGGGTGCCCACGTTCTTGTCGATGGCGAAGATTCGGGCGGCGTCTCCCGTCGCCGCGACGATCGCTTTTGCCGGACCGAGCCCGGCAATCGACATGGCCTGGATCTCTTCGTGGAACGTACCGAAAGGCGGCCCCCACCCGGCGTCGGTGCCCGCGCCCAGCAGGACTCCCGCCGCGGCCAATCCTCTCAGGCCTTCACAGCGTTCCTCATAAGTGCGGCGTCGGCGGTCGAGTTCCATGGTCTCCGCCTCGCTCAAGGGGCGTTCCGCCGCCACTTGCTCCATTCGCGTTATGCGAACACGGTTCGTCCACAGGGTCGGGACCACCGAAATCCCCCGCTCCGCGATGGTCCCCGCAAGGCGTGGATCGAATGCGGATTGGCCGAAGTCATCACCCGGTTTCCCGTCGGAAGGCCACAGGCTCTCGTCGGGCCTCGGTTCATAGAACGTTGCGTGAGCAAGGCTGTCGACGCCCGCGTCCAGGCAGGTGGCGATCGCCGAAACGCTGGTCGCGTGGGCGACCACCATACGGCCCCAGGCGTGAGCTTCCTTTACCGCGGCCTTGAGCTCATCGTCCCAGAGATGGGCCCGGTAGCGGCTGGTGGTCCGGGTCGAACCGCCCGATGCCATGACCTTGATGAAATCCGCTCCCTCCTTCATGAGCTGCCGCACGGCTTGGCGCATCCCGGCGGCACCGTCCACCTCGCCGCCGAACGGCCACCCATGTCCACCAATCGGGGTCAGTGGGCGTCCACAGATGAAGAGCCTGGGTGAGGTCAAGACCCCTTGGGCAACGGTCGCCTTGAGGGCAAACATGCTGACCCCCGGCCCCCCGCAGTCGACGACGGTGGTGATTCCGTTATTCAGGCATAGCCGCGCGTTCTCCGCGGCGCGGACCGTCGAGATCCGCTCGTCTTCCTGCCCCACCGCTTCGACCGGAGTCCCATCCCCCGGCATTGTCAGGTGAGCGTGGCAATCGATGAACCCGGGAAGTCCGGTGGCGGTGTGAAACGCGAACACCTCGACGGATTCCGGCCGCGAAACGCTCGCCGCCGGTCCGGCCTCGAGAATGCGATCGTCCTCGATCAAGACCGCGGCATGGGGCACGCCCGCCGACCCCCGGCCGTCCATCAGCCGGCCCACTTCGATGCGTCTGAACCCCAATCGAGTCCCTTTCCCGAACCCGGCCCCGCCGGCAAAGCCGCAAGCCCGAATGAAGGCGCGCGATACCCCGTGGCGACGACGCGGACCGTGCTACCGGATCATACAGGGATTATTCAACCTGTCTATAATGAGGGACACAATATCTATATACCCCGGCAGTGCCCCGTGATAGGCTGTGCCGATGGCTCGCATGGCGCGCATTGTCGTTCCCGGCATTCCCCATCTCGTCACCCAGCGGGGCAACCGGGGCCAACCCGTGTTCTTCGAGGACGCGGACTACCGGGCCTATCTGGCCCTGCTGGCGACGTTTGCCGAGGACGCGGCAACGGCGGTCTGGGCCTATTGCCTGATGCCCAACCACGTGCACCTGATCCTGGTCCCGGCGGACGAGGACGGCCTGCGCCGGGCGGTGGCCGAGGCGCACCGGCGCTACACCCGGCGGATCAACGCCGCGATGGGCTGGACGGGCTATCTGTGGCAGGGCCGCTTCGCCTCCTTTCCCATGGACGAGGCCTATCTGGCGGCGGCGGCCCGCTATGTGGAGCTGAACCCGGTCAGGGCCGGGCTGGCCAAGGGGCCGCGAAACTGGCCCTGGTCCAGCGCCCGGGCCCACTTCAAGGGCCGTGACGACGGGCTGGCGCAAGTGGCGCCGCTATTGGAGCGGTTCGGCGACTGGCGAAGATTCCTCGCCGGCGGCCTGGACGAGGACAGCCGCCAGGCCCTGCGCCGCCACGAACGCACCGGCCGGCCATTGGGCTCGGACGACTTCGTCGAAACCCTGGAGGGCCGCACCGGCCGCACCTTGACCAAACGCAAGCCCGGGCGCAAACCCAAGCCGGAGGGAGCTGGTGCTAGTCCATGAAATTGATGATATAAGTATTGTGTCCCGTTAATTAAACCTAGACTACTCAGGCGACGATCACCGACGATCAAGCGGCCGAGGGAGCCGACACCTTCGAGATCCCCCGTCCGCCCCACCAACGGTGCCGCCGCCTCGGACGCTGGCCGCGATGCGGCCTACTTCTTGATGTCGCGGAGGAAGGCGGCGAGGGTGTAGTTGTAGTCGTCGCCCGCGACCTTCAGGTGGCACTCGAAGCAGCGGTCGAACTTGGCGTCGGGCTTGACCGAGCCGTCGGCCAGGAACCAGCCGTACTCCCATTCGCCGTTGCGTTTCTCGGGGCCGTATTCGGCGCCCCAGCCGGGCTGCTTTTCCTGAACGAACACGTTGGTCAGCTCCGCCGTGGGGATCAGGCGGCCGTGGGAATCGGTCTTCGGCTTGCCGTCGGCGCCCAACTCGGCCTTGTGGTCTTCCATGATGAGGACCGTGCCGTGGGGGAGTGCCTGGCCGGCCTGGGCCCCCGCCAGGGCCTCGGGATTGACGTAGAAGAAGCGGACCGCCGGCGTCTTGCGTTTCGGCTTGTCAACGGTGGCGTAACGGACAAAAACGGTTTGGTATCCCTCGGGCCAGGCCACTTTTTCCGACCCGGCCGTGGCGGCGCCGATACCCAGAATTCCGGCTAACCCGCCGGCCGCCACCATCATCGATCCACGCAACATGTCGTTCCTCCCTGTCGTGAGCGGCCCATTGCCGCCCATGTGCTCAAGCTTTCAGGTGGAAATTAATTTGTCAAATGACGACTAATTGTTCGCCTTCCCCCGACCGGCGGGGGCCATGCTAGGCTGGCCGTGGGACGCAACAGGGAGGAACCCACCCCATGACCGCCACCGGCCATACCCTGCACCGCCATCGCCATCACTTCGGCTGGGACAACGGCGAGCCGCCGGTCCTCACCGTCGCGCCGGGAGAGACAGTGTCCTTCGAGACGGCGGAAGCCTCCGGCGGCCAGCTTTCGGCCGCGTCCTCGGCAGCCGACCTGAACGACCTGGATTTCGACAGGGTCAATCCGGTGACCGGCCCGGTCTTCGTTGACGGGGCGAAGCCCGGGGACGCGCTCAAGGTGACCATCCTGTCCATGACGGCGACCGACTGGGGCTGGACGGCGGTGATCCCGGGGTTCGGGCTGCTGGCCGACCAGTTCCCCGACCCGGCCCTTCACATGTGGTCCCTGAAGGACCGCTCCAGTGGCCGGGCCGACTTCGGGCCGGGCGGGCGCGTCCCCCTGAAGCCCATGTGCGGCACCATCGGCCTCGCCCCCGCCGAGCCCGGCCGTCACAGCGTGGTGCCGCCGCGCCGGGTGGGCGGCAACATGGACATTCGCGACATCGGCGAGGGCTGCGTGCTCTATCTGCCGGTGGAGGTGGACGGCGCCCTCTTTTCGGTCGGCGACACCCATGGGGCCCAGGGGGATGGCGAGGTCTGCGGCACGGCCATCGAAAGCCCGATGGAAGTGGCCCTGAAGCTGGAAGTGGTCAAGGGCGCGGCCATCGACTTCCCGTCCTTCGAAACCCCCGGTCCGGTGTCGCGGCACCTGGACGCCAAGGGCTATTGGGTGACGACCGGCGTCGGGCCCGACTTGATGGAGGGCGCCCGGGCCGCGGTGTCCCAGATGATCGACCGATTGGGGCGCGACCACGGCATGACCCCGGCCGATGCCTACATGCTGTGCAGCGTCTGCGCCGATCTGCGGATCAGCGAGATCGTCGACGTGCCCAACTGGGTGGTGTCCCTTTACTTTCCGCGCATCGTTTTCGACTGATACCAAGGAGCGATTGAATTGACCCTATCAATACCCCTGAGCCGCGACAGGCGGCGAAGGCGGGCCGGTCTGAGACCGGCCCCTACGCACTTGAAATTGCTTGCGTAGGGGCGGGTCTCAGGCCCGCCCGTCCCTGCTCCGAATGGGCATCCAAGAGGCGCGGGCGTGTCACTATCAATCGCTCGCCGGTATAAGGGATTCCCGAACCACGGGGTACTCGGGCCAAGGGATACCCCCAAGGTGTAATCCGCCCGCCGAGTCGCTATGTTCGCCGCTTGGGAACCACGTGGGAGGAGCGCCCCATGCTCGTCGAGCAGATCTGGACGGCCAACGCCTATCGCAACTTTAACTACCTGATCGCCTGCCCGGAAACGGGCGAGGCCCTGGCCATCGACCCCTTGGACTACCGCAAGTGTCTGGATGCCGCCAAACGGCGGGGCTGGCAAGTCACCCAAATCCTCAACACCCACGAGCACGGCGATCACATCGGCGGCAACAAGGCCATGGTCGCCGCCACCGGCGCCCGGCTGCTCGCCCACCGCAACGCCAAGGACAAGATCCCCGGTATCGACGTGGGCCTAGACGCCGGCGACGTGGTTAAGGTGGGCAAGACCGTGGAGCTCGAATCCCTCGATACCCCCGGCCACACCATGAGCCACGTCTGCATGATGTCGCGCACCGACCAGCCGGGGCTCTTCTGCGGCGACACCCTGTTCAACGCCGGTGTCGGCAACTGCCACAACGGCGGCCATCCGGAGGCGCTTTACGGCACCTTCGCCAAGCAGTTGTCCAAGTTGTCCGACGACACCCGGATCTACCCCGGCCACGACTACTTCGAGAACAACCTCGAGTTCACCCTCGACCGGGAGCCCGACAACGCCCGCGCGGCCGGTCTGCTGAAGAAGATCAACGGCCAGGACACCAACGATCCCATGGTCTCCACCATAGGCCTGGAGAAGGAGGTGAACACCTTCTTCCGCCTTCACAGCCCGTCGGTGATCAAGCGCCTCAGGGACGAGTTCTCGGACTTCCCCGACGACCCGGACCCGAAGACTGTGTTCCTGAAGCTGCGGGAACTGCGCAATCGCTGGTGAGGGGCCCGGCGTCCCCCCCACCCCGGCCCTCCCCGTCCAAGGGGGAGGGAGGGGGTAGGGGGTCTCCCTCAACGACTCTCGGGCATCAGATATGGATGTTGAACCGCGGGTCCTGAGCGACCGGCGCTTCGACGCGGGGCGCGAACGCGTTGGCGAAGCCGCCGACGCCGGTGGCGATGTCGAGCAGGATGGATGCCACCTGAAAACTCTGCGATCGCTGGTAGCTGCGCAGGAGCAGGATCGAACGGTCGTCTTCCGCCTCTTCCGCCTCCGCCTCGCCGTCGTCCGCGATGGCGTCCAGCAAGGGTCGAGTCGGCTCGATGGCCGGGTCCAGGTAAAGCCCCGTCGGCGCGTCGGCCGCCGGTGTGGGTTCGCCGTTTCGCCCAAGAAACTCTGACAGGTCGCCACTGACCGAAGCGCTGACGGTGCGGGTGACCGAAAAGGCGATTTTCTGGTAGCTGACCGACAGGCCGCCGTCATCGTCCACGTTGACGTTCAGGCTTTCGACGGACAGGGACACGGTTTGTGACGATGAGAAGGAGAAGCTGCCTTTCGTCCCGTCCACATCCGCAATCGCCCCGGTGGCCTTCAGGAAGTCGTAGAGGTTGTCGAACAGCCGCGGGCCGCTCGCCTCGTTGGCCTCGCGAAATTGCTGCAGGCCCTTGATCAGCTTCGACACCAGATTGCCCGGCGAGCGGTCCTCGAACCGGCCTTGGCCGATGTCCTTGTCCAGATCGCGGGTCAGCTTGTCGGCGAGCCGGTCGGCCTCGTCCTGGAGCCGGCCGAGCTGGCGCACCAGTTTGGAGACCGCCTTGCCCAGCCGGCGGGTGGCCTGGGACAGTTCCCGGGCCAGGTCGAGGCCGTCATCGAGGCGCAGGCCGACCGCGTCGCCGGTCTTGGACTCGTCTCCGGAAGGGCCGAGGAAAGCCGCCGCGCGCCGGTCCTCCGGCTCCAGGCCCGCTGGCCCGGTGGTGGCGGCGGCGGGGGGGGGGGGGGGGGGGGGGGTCTGCGGCGCCGGGAGCGATGGGAAGGGGGAAACGGATTCCGATTTCGTCAACCATGGGGCGGCCTCCCGTTGGATGGTCGGCCACCGTAGGGCGCGGCGGGTTAAGCGGCGGTTAATGCGGCGACCGCCGTTTCAAGACCGAACCACGGCGGCAAACCCCTCGTACCATTCTCCGTGGTCGCCATCATTGTTGTCCATGCCCGGAGTGGTGAGCACCCCTTCGGGCGCGATGGCGCTGGTGATTTCCCGGCGCGGCACTTCCCGCCAGCCGATGTTGAAGGCGCACATCAGGGGCATGAAGTGCATGACGCTGTAGGGCAGGTGATCGTGAATCCACCAGGCCAGCGCGCGCCAGTCGGCGCCGGCCTCGAAGCGCTCGGCGAACCAGGGCAGAACGATGCAGGCGACGGCGCCCATGCAACCCTCGGCGTCTCGGCGGTCCCAGATGTGGCGGGCGAAGTTGAAGTCATTGGCGCCGCAGCTCAGCTTGTGCTCGAATCCATGGGCGTTGAGGGTCGAGGAGCGGTAGGCGGAGCGCAGATGGACGCAGCCAAAAGTCGCCCGCAACGGCTCCAGCAGTTCCTCGCACAGCTTGGCCCCGGCGGCGATCGCCAGGTCCGGGTCGTCGGGGATGTTGGGGATGCCATTAAAGTTGCCGATCTCGCTATGGAGGAAGTTGCGCATGTAGAAGTTGGGGGACAGGCGCACCCGCCCCAGCGCTTCCAGCTCGCGCATGGTCTCAGGCTTCTTCATGAATGGGGCCTCCGTACGTCGGGCAAACGATCAATCCGCCTCGTCCAGGTCGAGACGTGTGGGTGCCCGGCCGACGGCGTGGCGGGCCCAAATGGCCTTGTAGGCCCGCTCCAGGTCGCGCACGAACAGGGGCGTGTCGAACAGGGGCGCGGCCTCTCGCTGTGAACTCAGGCGGTCCTTGACCGCCGCCAGGGCCGCCGGGTCCCGGGCCAGGGTCGCGGCAAGATCCTGGTAGGCCTCCAGGCTGCCGGTCACCAGGTCCGGCATTCCGGCGGCCGTGAGGATGCTCGCCGAAACCCGGGAGGCGAAATGCCGGCCCTCAAGGGTGACCACGGGCACGCCGGCCCACAGGGCGTCGCTGGTGGTGGTGTGGCCGCCATAGAGCCGGGTGTCGAGGGCCACGTCGGCCAGGGTCATGCGGGCCAGGTGCAGGGGTTTGGGCCGCGTGTCGGAGAACACCAGGCGGTCGGCGTCGATGCCGCGATGGGTCGCCTCGCGGCGCAGGTTGTCGCGTACCGTCGTCCCTTCGGCGAACAGCCACAGGGTACTGTCCGGCACCGCCTTCAGAAGCGCCATCCAGACGTCGAACAGGACCGGGTCCAGCTTGAAGGAACGGTTGAAGGAACAGAACACCGGGCCAGTGTTCGGCAAGCCCTCGTCGCGCCGGGCAATCGGAGCCGGGTCGATCGGCTGCCCATAATCGGTGACCTGATAGCACTGCGGGAGGCGGATCAGGGACTCCGAGAAATGGGGCGCCAGGGAATCGGGCGTTACCATCCGGTCGGTGATCAGGTAGTCGAAGAAATCGGCCCCGGTGGTGCCGGGGAATCCCAGATAGCTGACCTGGATCGGCGCCGGTCGCAGGGCCGAGATCTCCAGCCGCGACCCTTGGGTCCAGCCCTTCAGGTCGACCAGGATGTGGACCCCGTCGTCGCGGATCCGCGCCGCCGCCGACAGGGAATCCAGGGACCGGATGTCGACAAAGGAGTCGCAGTCCCGGGCGATCCGCGCGCGGTACGCGCTGCCGTCGTCGGGACCGGTGGAATAGGCGTTGACCACATAGGCGCCCCGGTCATGAAGCCCAAAGGCGGACTGCATCAGGTGGGCGGTCGCGTGGTCGTGGAAATCGTTTGACAGGTAGCCGACGACCAGACGCCCATCGTCGCGGGCGGCGCCGGACGGCGCCACCTGTTCGGCGAGACTGGACACCCGCGCCGATATCTCCCGGCCCCAGGCCCGCGCCACGGCCAGATTGGCCGCCCCGTCGTCCACCCGGGAGACGTGGATGAAGGGGGTCTCGGCGGGCTTTCGTCCCGCCTCGAGGGCGGTGGCGGTCAGCCGCGCCACGTGGCCTTCGGCCTCGTCCCAACGGTCCCACGCGCAAAGGTGCTGCACCAGGTGGAAGCGCAGGGCCGCCGCGGGGTCGTGTTCGGCGTTCAGGGCGAGGGCCTGCTCGGCGCACGACAGCGCCTCCTCCATGGCGCCGGCATCGACCAGGGCCTGGCCCAGGTTGGCGAGGATTTCCGGGTGGGCGCCGCCGGCCTCCAGGGCGCGCTTGTAGGCGGCAACGGCGCCGGCGGCATCGCCCTGGGCCAAGCGGGCATTTCCCAGGTTGTTCCAGGCTTCCGGAAAATGGTCGCGGATCGCCAGCGCCCGTTCCAGGGCCTCGACCGCGGCATCGGGGGCGCCCGCCTGGCGCAGGGTGTTGCCCAGGTTGTTCCACGCCTCCGCATAGTCCGGCTGGGCTTCCGCGGCGCGCCTGTAAAGGGTGATCGCCGTCCCTGTGATCCCCGCCGCCCGAGCCAGGTTGCCCAGGTTGAGGAGCGCTTCCGGGTAGTCCGGACGGATCTCGACGGCCCGCTGATAGGACCTCGCCGCGCCGTCGAATTCGCCCGCCGCCTGGCGGGCGTTGCCGAGGTTGAAGTGGAGTTCGGGTCGGTCGGGAGACCGCGCCAGGGCCTTGGCGTAGGCTTCCGCGGCCAGGGCCGGCTTGGCCGCCACCATCAGCGCGTTGCCAAGGGCGAAATAGGCCTCGGCATGGCCGGGATCGCGGGCCAGCAGGCGGTGCAGCAGGTCCACCGAATCGGCGGCGCGCCCCCGGCGCAGATAGACATCGGCGGCCAGGAACAGCACGTCCGCATCGTCGGGCCGGGAGTCCAGCACCCGGCGGCACAGGTGCTCCGCCTCTTCCATGCGCCCGCCCTGATAGTGCTCTACCAGCAGGTCCAGGGCCTCGCCCATGGGCAGGGTCGTGGTGCCGGGCCGTCTGATCTGTCGGCGCAGCTTGCGGTTCATGGTTGCAGTCCGGAACGGGCGCGGCGCCTCCTACGGTTGGCGCCCGCGCGACGGCTCAACCTTTGGTCCTGTTCAACTTGGCGGTGACGGTGCGGTACTGCTCGCCGTCGCGGATCCGGGTGAACAGAAGGTCGAGGCCTCCGGCGGTGACGGTGCGCTCGTATACCTGCATTTCATAGCCGCCCTCGTCGGTCACCAGCAGGGCGTAGACGGTCAGGGTCTTGTCGACGATGCGCGCCCACACGTAGGGTTCGCCCTTCAGCGGGTCCAGGGGAACGGGGGCGCCAAACTTGTTCTTCCGCATGGCCGAGGCGAAGATGCTGCCGCGGTTGGTGGGGCGGAAATGGATCGAATAGGACTTGCGCTTCACTTTGCCGGTCGCCAGGTGGGTGGTCGTCGACCAGTCGATAACGAACCCGTCTCCTTTCGGGCGGATGGCCACCGCGGCGTCCCGCGACGAAAATGTAGGATCGTCACTGGCGATATCGTGCCCGATGTAGGTGCCAACGAACGGCTCGATGACGTGGCCGTCTTGTGCCATGGCCGGCATTGCCACCAGGCACACGAGACCGATCAACAGGATAGAGAAGCTTCTCTTGGTGGTCGTGATGCTCCTTGGCTGTCTAAGCCCCCCATCAGGACTCCCCCGTCGGCCATTGTGCTGAATCCCGTCGGCGGGCGCGAGCTTAAACTCTACTCCGATGGCGAGATCCCGAATTTATACCGCAATCGTGACGGTTCGTGAAAAACCCGGGATGGCGTCGGTCGCCGGCCCTTCCTATAGTCGTGCCTCGGCGGTGTCATGACCATCTTGGAGGCGGTTACGGGGACGGAAAGTCCATGAAGGACAAGCTGTTGTCGCTAGCCTTCGGAGACCAGGGACCCTCGCGCCTGCCGGAGCGGGTTCGCCAGTCCATCTCGGCCCACCAGTTTCAGAGCGAAATCCTCATCGGCTGGGTGCAGCTGGTGCTGGTGGGCTTCTTCGGCGCCCTCTACGCCATCGCGCCCAAAACCTCGGAGGTCACGATCCATGCCCCGGTGCCTTGGGCCCTGGGTCTCTACCTGATTTTCACGGTGGTCCGTCTTGCCTGCGGCTACAAGCGCTTCCTGCCTTCCTGGCTGCTGCTGTTGTCGGTGGCCGCGGACATGGGGCTGCTGCTGGTGCTCATCTGGAGCTTCCACATCCAGTACGATCAGCCCGCGCCGTTTTATCTCAAGGCACCGACGCTGCTTTACGCGTTCATTTTTATCTCGTTGCGCACGCTTCGCTTCGAGCCCCGCTACGTCGTCGCCGCCGGCGTGACCGCGGCGGCGGGGTGGCTGGTGCTGTTGGGCTACGCCCTTTACAGCAGCCAGAACGTGATCCTGGGGCAGTCGGAGAGCGTGATCACCCGCGACTACGTCCTCTACATGACCTCCAACCGGGTGCTGATCGGGGCGGAGATCGACAAAATCATCTCCATCCTGCTGGTCACCCTGGTGCTGGCCATTGCCCTGGTGCGCGGGCAGCGCCTTCTGGTGCGCTCGATCCAGAGCGGCACGGAGGCGCAAGACCTGTCGCGGTTCGTCTCGCCGGAGATCGCCAATCGTATCACCACCGCCGACGAAGCGATCCGCGCCGGCGACGGGGAGGTCAAGGAAGCCACCGTCATGTTTACGGATATCGAGGGCTTTTCCGCGATCTCCGAGCGTCTCAGCCCTCAGGACTTGATCCGCTGCCTCAACGACTACTTCACCGCCCTCGACGCGGTGATTCGCCACCACGGGGGCGTCATCACCCAGTTCGAGGGCGACGCCCTGCTGGTCACCTTCAACACCGTGCACCCCGACCCGGACCACGCGGCCAACGCCGTGCGCACGGCGCTCGCCATCCAGGCGGTGATCCGGGAGCGGCAGTTTGGCGCCGGCGTGCGGTGGAAGACCCGCTGCGGCATCAATACCGGCACCATGGTCGCCGGTGCCTTCGGCAGCGACGAACGGCTGCTGTTCACCGTCCACGGCGACGAGGTGAACATCGCCTCCCGGCTGGAGCAACTGAACAAGGAATACGGTACCTACATCATGGTCTCGGAAAGCACCGCCCGTATTTGCGGCACCGATTTCCCCTTCGAACGCAAGGGCACCGTCACCATGCGCGGCCGAGCGACGACGACGACGGTCTACGCCCTGGCGGTGGATGCGGTGCCGCCGCCGCCTTCCCCCCCGCTGTTGCCGTCGTCGCCGGACACCGCCGAGGCCGCTTCCTGAAATCCCGAGCAGCGCTCGCGCGGATGTGGATTGCCGGCTTTCGGCTGTCGTGGCTTGCTGCCCACCGCCCAAGACAGGAGCAAACCCCGTGACCCTGGCTGCCCTCAGCCCATGGGCCGTGATCGTCGCCTACGGCGCCTTCGTCTGGTGGTTGACCCCCCGCAAGGTAGGGGCGGGGGCGTTCTTCGACGGTTCCGGCGAGGAGGGCCGGGCACCGGGCCTGGTCCTGCTGGTGGCCAGTGCCGCCATCACTTGGATTTTCGCCAAGTCCATCGCCAACGCCGCCGGCCTGGCCTACGCCTTCGGACCCATCGGCGGCCTCGGCTACGCCGCCTACTACCTGTGCTTTCCGGTGGTGGGAATCGCCATCTACCTGCTGCGCAGCCGGGGCGGCCATGACTCCCTGGCCGGGTTCCTGGTGGCCAAATACGGTCCCCTCTGCGCCAAGCTGTTCCTGGCCGCCATCGCCATTCGCCTGTTCAACGAGGTGTGGTCCAACACCAAGGTGGGCGCGCTCTACTTCGGCGCCGAGGGTAGCGGCGCCTACTGGCTGGCGGTGGCGGCGATCACCGCCTTCACCCTCTACTATACATGGCGCGGTGGATTGCGGTCCAGCCTGGTGACCGACGGCGGCCAGATGCTGCTGGCCGGGGTGCTGCTGGTCATCGTCCTGGCGGCGGTGGTGCCCGGCCTGCCCGCGGGGGCCCTGGCGCCGGGGGCGCCGGCGGTGCACGCCGCCGGCACCACGTTTCTGTGCCTGGCCCTGGTCCAGGCGCTGAGCTACGGATTCCATGACCCGGCGCTTACCGACCGGGCCTTCATCACCCGCCCGGGGCTGATGCTGCGGGCCTTTTTCCTGGCCGGCCTGGTGGCGGGTGGCTTCATCCTGCTGTTTTCCACCGTCGGCCTCCATGCCCGGGCGATGGGGCTTGGTGGCAATCCCAGTGTCGCGGTGCCGGCGGCCCTTGGCCTGCCCTTCATGCTGGTGTTCAACGCCATCATGCTGACCAGCGCCGGATCGACCCTGGATTCGACCTTTGCCTCCACCGCCAAGCTGGGGGCCCGGGACTGGCGGAACGATCGGGCGCCACCCTCCGACGCCCACGCCACCCGCGGCCGGCGCCTGATGGTGGTTATCGCGCTCTTGGGCAACGCGCCGCTGCTGAGCCTCTATGGGGGCGATGCGGTGGGGCCGGCCATCATCGCCGCCACGACGATCAGCGGCACCATGGTGATGGGCCTGGCGCCAATTTTCCTGCTCGCCTGGATTCGCCCGGCCGGCGCCCTCAGCTTCCATCTGGCGTTCTGGCCCGGCCTGCTTCTCGGCGTGCTGATAACCCTGGAGGGGATGACCGGCGCCGCCCTGCTGCCGGCCGCCATCGACCTGGGCAGCGGCAAGTACGCCGATGACCTGGGCGTCAACGTCTTTGGCCTCATGGTGTGCACGGCGGGCTATCTGGTGGGCGCGGCCGTGGAGTCGCGGCGGGCTCAAAACCCGGCATAATCTCGCCACATTCATATTCTCTAATCCGCGCTAGTCAGACCTCCAAATCTGACCCCTTCCGGAGAGGGACCCCCCCTCCCTTCTCCGGTGCCCATATCCGGCTGCAAGAGCCGGACCCTAGGCCGGGACCTTCGGGTCCCGGCCTTTTTTGGGGTAGGAGCCTGATCAAGAGCGGCATCCGATCGGTTGGAATCGTCCTCGGCAATCCAATCGTCGGATAATGCTGCTCTAACACATTGAAATTAGGGCAATTTCATCCAATCAGTTGGAACCGAACCGGTTCCAACTGATTGGATATTGCTCTAGTCTGCCCCCGGCGTTGACGGGGCCGGAACCCAATGAGTCAGTTCCAAGGCGAGGACCTCACCTGCGTGCGCGGGGAGCGGCTGGTGTTTACCGGCCTCGGCTTTCGCCTCGAGGCCGGCGGCGCGCTGGTGCTGACGGGGCCCAACGGCAGCGGCAAGTCGAGCCTGCTGCGCATCATGGCCGGCCTGCTGCCGCCGGCCCAGGGCGCGCTAATTTGGGACGGTCAAGGTGTGGACGAGGAGCCCGAGGCCCATCGGGAGCGGCTTCACTACGTGGGCCACAGCGATCCCCTCAAGCCGATGCTGACGGTGGCCGAAAACCTGGGCTTCTGGGCCGACCTGCGCAGCGGACAACGGGGGCGTGAGGCGGCGCTTCGCGACGCCCTCGACGGCTTCGGCCTCGGCTCCCTGTTCGATCTTCCCGCCCGGTTCCTGTCGGCGGGGCAGCGGCGGCGGGTCAACCTGGCGCGCCTGCTGGCGGCCCCGGCCCCCCTGTGGCTGTTGGACGAGCCGGCGACGGCTCTCGACGCGGCCTCGGTCGATGCCCTGCGGCATGCGGTCCAGGGTCACCGCGCCGCTGGCGGTCTGGTGGTCGCCTCCACCCACGCCGACCTGGGCCTCGACCAGGCGACGGGGCTGGACCTGGAGGCCCATGCCCAGCCGCCCCTCGAGCCCGTCCCGTGAGCCGTTTCCTCGTCATCGTGCGCCGCGATCTGCGGCTGGCCCTGCGCCAGGGGGCGGACAGCCTGCTGGTGACCGCCTTTTTCGTCATCGCGGTGGTACTGTTTCCGTTCGGCGTCGGGCCGGAGGCCAATATCCTCGCCCGCATCAGCGCCGGGGTGATCTGGGTCGCCGCCCTGCTCGCCGCCATGCTGTCCCTGGAGCGCCTGTTCCACGCCGACTACGAGGACGGCAGCCTGGAACTCATCGCCCTCCAGCCAGTGGCCCTGGAGGCGGTGGTGCTGGCCAAGGTGGCCGCCCATTGGCTGACCACGGGCTTGCCGCTGCTGGTCGCGGCACCCCTGCTGGCGGTGCTCCTCAACATGAGCGGGGATGGGTTCGCCGTGCTGGCCATCGCCCTGCTTCTGGGCACGCCGGCGCTGAGCCTCATCGGCGCCGTGGGCGCGGCCCTGATCCTCGGCGCGCGGCGCGGCGGCGTGCTGCTGTCGCTGCTGGTGCTGCCCCTTTTCATTCCGGTGCTGATCTTCGGCGTCAGCGCGGTGGACGCGGCCATCGGCGGCTACGCGGTCCAGCCCCACCTGCTGATCCTGGGCGGCCTGTTGACCGCCGCCCTGCCCCTGTGCACCTGGGCGGCGGCCGCGGCCCTGCGCCAGGCACTGGAGTAATTCCAAAGAGCACCGATAAAGGAGTCTTGCCCATGCAGTACCTGATCATCGCCATGGACGGCGCCGACGACGACGCCCCGGGCCGCCGGCAGGCGGTGCGCGACGCTCATCTGGAGGGCGTTCGAGCCATGAAGGAAGCCGGCACCCTGCTGACGGGGGGCGCTATCCTGGACGACGGGGGCCGCATGATCGGCTCCGCCTGCATCGTCGACTTTCCCACCGCCGACGAACTCGACGCCTGGCTGAAGACCGATCCCTACGTGACCGGGGACGTATGGCGCGACATCCAGGTCAAGCCCTTCCGGGTGGCCCTGTAGGGTCGTCTCTTGCGCCTTACGGCCCTTCCGTCTGGCCTGAATCGGGGGTGGTTGAAGGGGGGATGGTGTTCGTATCGGCGGCGGGTTCGGTGACCATACGGGCCGGCGGGGCGTTGCCCTGCTTGTCGACGCCGAAGTAGAGGGTCCGGTGGGGGAACGGGATCTCGATCCCCAGTTCGTCGAAGCGCTTCTTCATGCGCCGGTTGAATTCCCGCATCACCGTCCACTGGCGGATCGGCAGGGTCTTGATCCGGGCCTTGATGATGACCGCCGAATCGGCGAACTGGTCGACGCCCAACACTTCCAGCGGCTCGAGGATCAGGGGCCCGAGTTCCGGGTCCGCCTGCATCCCGGCGCCGATCTCGCGCAGCACATCGCTGACCGCGTCGGTGTCTTCCCGGTAGGCGATGCCCACTTCGAACACGGCGAAGGAGAATTCCTTGGTCAGGTTGGTCACCGTATCGACGGCGCTGAAGGGGATCGTATGGACGCTGCCCGACAGATCCCTGAGCCGGATGGTGCGGATCGACAGCCCTTCCACCAGGCCCGCCTTGCCGGCCACGCTGACCACGTCGCCCACGGCAATGGCGTCCTCGAACAGAAGGAAGGCGCCGGTGATCACGTCCTGCACCAGTTTCTGGGAGCCGAAGCCGATGGCCAGCCCGACCACGCCGGCGCCGGCGAGAAGCGGCGCGATGTCCAGCCCCAACTCCGACAGCACGATCAAAGTGACCATGACGACCAGCACCACCAGAACGAAGTTCCGGAGCAGCG
Source organism: Rhodospirillales bacterium (assembly GCA_965247705.1). GTDB lineage: Bacteria > Pseudomonadota > Alphaproteobacteria > Rhodospirillales > CAMCUA01 > CBDFHV01. Next base: position 272,734 of record CBDFHV010000086.1, read on the forward strand.
GCAGCAGGGTGCGCGCTCGGGCGCTGCGGGCGATCACCGTTCCCGAGTTGTCGGTGCGGTTGAGGTAGGTCTCGATGGCCGAACTCAACAGCTCCCAGGCGAGAACCGCCAGGACAAGGATCGCGGCGATGCTGAAGGCGGCGTTGAGAATTTTCTGGCCGGCGGAGGTTTCCAACCAGCCGAAAGCATCCACGCCCCAGGCATTGGCGATGGCCAAGGCGGCAACCGCGACCACCACCACCCGAAGCGTCCCGAACAACACGGGCAGGTACATGTTGGCGCGGGATTCCAGGATCGGGAACCGGGCCTTGAGTTCGTCGCCGAGGGCGAATCCCCGATCGAGGAGCCGTCGCACCAGGCGCACGACGATCCAGGCCACAAAGACCGCGCCGATAGACTGCAACGTCGCTTCCAACAGGAACTGGAAGCCATCCCGAACTCCCAGCAGCCAGACGCCGAAGACGCCGACGAGATAGACGATCGTCAACACGTGCCAGACGTCCGCCAAACGCTCGCGCAACACCGACAGGCCGCCGCCGGAGGATTCCCCGTCGCGCCGCCGGCCGCGGATCCGGTCCGCCACCGGCCGTCGGTTCTGCAGCACCAGGATCACGCCAAGCGCCGTGATCACCAGGCCGAGGACTTGAATCGGCCCGACCGCGGCACGCTCCGGCAGGCCCAGGCCGACGGCCGTTTGGATGAGCCCGTTTCCGAACAGACCGACGGCCGCCAGGCGCTTGATCCAGAGGAACACGTAGTGGGCCGTCTCGCCCGCCAGGGGCGGGATTCGAAGTGACGATACGTCGGGGGCCAGCACCGCCCGCGCCACGATGACCACGCCTCGATAGGCCACGTAGGCCAACCCCAGATGGTAGGCGGCGATTCCGCTGCCCTTGAGGGCGTCGATCAGGACCGGCCCGAACATGACGACGGCGGCGAAGCCGGCCACCGGCACGGCCTCCAGCATCGCGCGGACGATGGCATAGCCCGCCCGCACCCACGGTTGCCTCGGCTGCCCCCGTTCGAGGGAGGCCCGGGCCCGGGCCAGGGGCCAGGCGATGATGCGCGCGGCCAGCCACGCGGCCAGCAACACGCCGGCGAGTTCGACGCCAATGCGAAACCACGCGTCTCGAGCCTCGGGGTTCGTCCCTTGGCGCACCAGCCAGTCCCCAAGCTCCGGAAAACGGCTCAGGGCCTCGATCGTGCCGGCGAACGGTCCGCCTTCTTCGCGCAGGCGCTGGGCAAGGGCGCCCAAGGCGGGCGGCCCGCCATCGACCCCGTCCGCCTTCCCGTCGCTGCGCTGGGCGGCGATCAGGGCCCTGAGCCGGGCCAGAAAGGCGGTTCGCTCGGCCTCGTTCTCCAGGGTCGCGGCCAGGCGCTCCAGTTCCACCACGGACACCGAATCGGCCGCTACCGCGTCCGGGGCTTGGGCCCCGGCCAGGGTTGCCCATGGGGCGAGCAGCGCCACCGTCACAAGCAGAACCAGCCCATGGACGCGGCGCCAGTTGACCCAATTCCTTGCCAGTGTCGTCATGGCGACGGAGAGTAGCGGCCCCCTGGTCCCCTGTCACAAGTAACCAGGATCGGCGCCACCCGAGTCGATTCTTTCGCCGCGGCGGTCGGCGCGTCGAAGCCGGAATCGTCTCGAATCAAGACCTTCGCACCATGGTCTTGATGATCGCCGGGCGAGCCCCCAATATGGGTCCTCGGAGTGATCCCTGGGCACCGACGGCAAGTCCATCGCCCGCGCCACGTCGGGCGGCGAAAAGTGTGTCGAGCGTTTGTTGCGCGAGCGATGAAGGAGGCGTCGAGCGGCATGGCAAAAGGCAAATCAGGGCCTCCGGACCCCGTGGAGCAGGATGAACAGAAGGTGCCGGACGAGACCGCGGCCGACAACATCATGGCCTTTCGTCGCCCCGGCAAGGGAGAAGCGGGCGCCGGCGACACGAACCAAGCCTCCCACGCCTTCGCCGAGGGTGCCCGACTGCACCGCAAGGGCGAGTTACGCCAGGCCGTGGCTGCCTACGGCCAGGCGATCCGCCTCGACCCTGATTTCGCCGACGCCCTCAACAATCTTGGCGTCGCCTTGCGCTCCCTCGGCTGCCTCGAGGCGGCCGTGGCCAGTTATCGCCGCTCCCTGATGGCGCGGCCCGACGACGCGGATATCCTATCGAACCTGGGAAACGCCTATCGGGAACTGGGCCGTTACAACAAGGCGGCGGCGGCCCATCAACAGGCGGTCACCGCGGCGCCCCACTCGCCGGTGGCGATCTTCAACCTGGGGCTGGTGTTGCGCGACCTGGGCCATATGGACGAGGCCATCGGCTGCTTCGAGCGGGCACTGGTGATCCGCTCCGACTATTTCGATTGCCGGTGGGAACGGGCATTGACGCTGCTGCAGGGCGGCGACTACCGCAAGGGGTTTCAGGAATACGCTTGGCGCGGCATCGTGCGCAGCAATATGAGCCGTCCCCGCCAGCAACCCGCCTGGGAAGGGGATAATCTCAACGGCCGCGCCATTCTGCTGCACCAGGAGCGGGGACATGCGGATATCATCCAGTTCGCCCGCTATCTGCCCCTGGTCCGGGACCGCGGCGGGCGGGTCATTGTCGAGTGCCCGCGCGAACTGGTGGGGCTGCTGCGCAACGTCGATGGCGTGGAATCGGCCGTCCCGACGGGCGCGGACATTCCCGCCTTCGACGTGCACGCCCCGCTTTCTTCCCTGCCCGCGCTCTTCGCCACCGACCTGGACTCGGTGCCCCACCGGGTGCCCTACCCGACCGCGCCACCGGCCGCCACCAGTCTCTTTGGGCCCAACGGCGAAGGACGATTGCGGGTTGGCGTTGCCTGGTCCGGGGATCCGGGGCGCCAGGACAGTCCGCGCACCGCCTGCCCGCTGGCTCAATTCATCGATTTGATGGATATCCCAGGCGTGACCTTCTTCAGCCTGCAGACAGGCCGCGCCGCGAAATCGCCGGAAGTCGCCCTGTGCGACGCGTTGATTCGAGACGTGGGACTGGCCGACGAGGATCCGACGGCTGTCGCTTCGGTGGTCGCCGCCTTGGACCTGGTGATCACGGTCGATTCGTCCCTTGCCCACTTGGCCGGCGCCCTGGGACGGCCGGTGTGGGTCTTGCTCCCCTTCGCCAGCGAGTGGCGCTGGCTCTACGATCGGGAGGATTCGCCCTGGTATCCCACCCTTTGCCTGTTTCGCCAGGAACGCCATGGGGACTGGGAGGACATCTTCGTGCGCATCCACCATGCCCTGGAGGAAGCGGCCCGCAACGCCGCCTCAAGCCGGCAAACGGCCTGAACGGGACAGCGCCCGCCTGGCGCGGGAATGTCTCAACAACATCCGCCTCGGTCGGACCACCCATAGGATTCCGTTGGATTGATTCCCGAATGCCGCCACGGGCTGGCGGCCATGATCGGGGCTTCCTTGAAGCGAGCCGTCGAGAGAGGGAGCGAGCCGGCGGCATCCCCCAAGGTGTCGTCACCGGGCTGGTCCCGGTGACCCATCGTGCCTCAGGCGTGGAGTCCGCCCTGTCCCATGGGTCCCCGGGACGGCGCCCGGGGACGACAATGAGGAGTGAGGCATGGCCCCTCGCCCAACTTGCCCATGGGGAACCCAATATGCGGATTCCGTATGAGGATCAGAACGCGTAGCCGTAGCGAATGCCCGCCGTACCCAGACCCTCGTTCTGGTCGCACAGCTTGGCGTTGGAGATGTGGGAGAAGTGGGCCATCACCGAATGGCCGCCGGAGAAGCGCCAGCCCAGGTCCAGTCCTTCGCGGAACAGAACCCGGCAGCCCAGTTCCTTGCGATCCGGGTCGTCGGTGACCTTTTCGCCCGTATGCCAGGCGCCGCCCCAGGATAAGCTGAAGAAGGCCTGTTGCCAGAAGTCCCACTCCCAGGTCAGGCCCCAATAAACCTGGGACGTGTCGCCACTGGTGTTGACGGTGAACCCCAGATGGGGACGCGGCGACCACAGGATCTCGGCGAACGAGGGCGATGTGAACAGGATCTCGCCGTTGACGTCGATTCCCTCTTCCTTGCTGCGGCCCAAAAAGCCCACGTCATGGGCGAAGATACCGCCCCGCACCTCGGAGAACAGGTTCCAGTAGTCCGGCTCGGCCGCCGGGCGGGCTGGATTGACGGGAGGTGGCGGCGGTGTCGGCGGCCGCTCCGTGGCGACCCGGGGCGGCTCCGCCGACCTTGGCATGGGTGCGGCCTCGGTCCCTGGCCGGGGCGCGGCGTATGGGGTGGCCGCCGCTGGCGCGCGGGGCACTGGCGCGGCGCGAACCGGAGGCAGTGGTACCACGCGCGCTGGTGCAATGGCTGCCGGAGGTGGCGCGTAGGGAACCGCGAAGGGATGGGGCTGGCGCAGGAAGGGCGTCATGTCGTAGACGGCCCCCGAGGTACCGGCGCCAGCCGTTTCCGGCAACAACACCACCAACGTCATGGTTCCGGCGACGACCGACCCGACGACCCATCGCAAGACGCGCACTCGGATGCCCCCTCCTCGCACTCACCGTCCACCGCCCGCCGCGGCGACTCACTCGTCCGGTTTTACTGGCCGGATTCCCCCCTGTCCAGGCCCCCTGTACTTGGTTGTCGAGGCCGTTGACCGGGTATCCGTGGCCTGGGCAACATGGGGTGGCGGATTCGGCGGTTCGGCCGCCGGCCGGCGCGAAGCTCCGATCGAGGCCACCGTGAACCAGACCGAGCGCTCATTTGCCGACGGCGATATCGTTTTCCAGGAGGGCGACCCCAGCGCGTTCGCCTTCGTCCTCGTGGAAGGCAACGTGGAGCTGATCAAAGAGGGACCCCATGGCCCGCTGACCTTGGCCGTCCTGCAACCGGGTGAGATGTTCGGCGAAATGGGCGTCTTCGACGACAGCGCCCGCAGCGCCACCGCGCGGGCCATCGGCCAGGTGACGGTCAAGATGGTCTCGCGGGATGTCTTCCTCGACACCCTGCGGTCCGATCCGGACATCGCCCTGTCGGTGATTGGAGGTTTGGTGGATCGCTTGCGCGGGGCCAACAACATACTGGCGCAGAGCCTGTCGGTTCGCGCGGCGGAACGGCCGGCCGCGGCACCACCACAGCCGGGGTTGCTGGCCCGTCTGCTCGGCATTCGGCCCGGCCCGCGCCGTGAGCGGCTGGAGATCCAGGTGGCGCGGCTGATCGACGATCCCGACGGGGAGCAGACCCGACGGGTGGCTGGCGCCTTGAAGGGACTGAAACGGACCCGGGTGCGGATCCTGAACGAGCCGCTGACGGCGGAGCTGGCCGATGATCCCCTGTCCCTTGCCAGTGGCACGGCGTCCCGGGCCCGTCAGGTGATGGCGCGCTCCGGCGCCGACCTGATGGTGTGGGGTCGGGCGCCGGACCCGGGGGGATCGTTCATTCTCAGCTTCGTGTCCCGGGTGGGCGAAGAGGAGGACAGGCTGGCGCTCAACGCGAACCTGCTGCGCCTGTTTTTGCCCGCCGCCCTGCCGCCGGACTTGGAGCCCATATTGGCGGGACTGGCCGTCGGCGCGATTGTACCCGCCAGCGAAGGCAAGGCGGCGACCCACGGCGAACTGTGTGCCGCCGCCCTGGAGGCGGTCCAATCCGTGCCGGAACCCGCCCCCGCCGACATGACCACCCGCGAACGGGCCTCGGTTCATGCCCTGACGGGAAACCTGGCGTCGGCGGTGGCCATCCAGCGGGGCGGGTCGGAGAATCTGGAGATCGCGGCGGCCCGCTTCCGCCAGGCCCTGGAAGGGCTCAACAGCGAGGAGTCCCCGTTCGATTGGGCCATGGTCCAGCGCAACCGGGGCTTTGCCGTGCACGCCTTGGCGGAGCGGTCGGACGTGACCGCGCCCCTCGACGAGGCCGTGGAGGCCTACCGGGCGGCGCTTCAGGTCCTGTCCAAGGAGGGCGCGCCGGCGATCTGGGCGGGGGTGCAGAACCGCTTGGGCCAGGCTCTCTACAAGTTGGACACGGCCACCGAGGATGGGGAACTGGTCAAACACGCCATCGCCGCCTTTCAGGCCGCGCTTCAAGTCTATTCCCGCGCCGAATCACCGTCACGCTGGGGAGACGTGATGAGCAACTTCGCCCAGGCCATCCAGCTCATCGGCAGCCAGGCGCGAAGCCCGGAGGCCTTGGAGAAGGCCGTGGAAGCCTGCCGCGGAGTCCTCCAGGTGCGAAGCCCCGACCGCACGCCCCTGCCCTGGGCGGCGGCGCAAAACAATCTCGGCTCGACCCTCTTTCTGCTCGGCCGCATGACCCGGGACACGGACCACCTGGAAGCGGCCGCGGTCGCCTTTCGGCAGGCCCAGGACGTCTACCTGCGCCATGCGGCGAGCCGCATGGTCTCCATCACGGCCCGCAACCTGTCCCATGTGGAGCGGCTGCTGGAGTCGCTGGCCCCCAAGGGGATTCCCCCGCTTCGCTGGGAAGAGGAACGGGCGCCGAATTCTTGATCGGTCGGGCCGGCGCGGGAGCTGGAGTGGGAACGGGCGGGTCTGAGACCCGCCCCTACGAAGGAACGGGTGGTGCGTAGGGGCGGGTCTCAGACCCGCCCGCCTCAGACCCTCAGGCAGGCACCAATCGCACCATGAGTCACGTCAGGCTCGCCGATATGAAAGCCCTACTCCGCCGCCTCCTGGTAGTCCTCCAGGGGCGGGCAGGTGCAGACCAGGTGCCGGTCTCCATGGACGTTGTCGATGCGGCCCACGGGCGACCAGTACTTGACCGCCTTGAGGCTGTCGACGGGATAGGCGGCCTCGGCCCGCGAATAGGGATGGGGCCATTCGTCCGCGGTAACGACCGCGGCCGTGTGGGGGGCGTTGTGCAAGGGGTTGTCGTCCTCGGGCCAATCCCCCGCCGCCACCCGGGCGGCTTCCGCCTTGATGGCGATCATCGCGTCGCAGAAGCGGTCCAGTTCCTCCTTGGTCTCGGATTCCGTCGGCTCGATCATCAGGGTGCCGGCCACCGGCCAGGACATGGTGGGAGCATGGAAGCCGAAATCGATCAGCCGCTTGGCAATGTCGTCGACGGTAACGCCCGCCGCGTCCTTCAGGGGCCGGGTGTCGATGATGCATTCGTGGGCGACCAGGCCGCCGGGGCCGGTGTAGAGCACATCGAAGTGGCCTTTCAGGCGCCGCGCCACGTAGTTGGCGTTGAGGATCGCCACTTGGGTCGCCCGGGTCAGCCCGTCGCGCCCCATGAGGGCGATATAGATCCAGGATATGGGCAGGATGCTGGCCGAACCCCAGGGCGCCGCGGCCACCGGGCCGATGCCGGTCTCCGGCCCCGCCTCGGCCACCAGGGGATGGTTGGGCAGGAATGGCGCCAGATGCGCGGCGACACCGATCGGACCGACCCCGGGGCCGCCGCCCCCGTGGGGAATGCAAAAGGTCTTGTGGAGGTTCATGTGGGCCACGTCGGCGCCGATCTCGCCCGGCCGGCAGACGCCCACCAGGGCGTTGAGGTTGGCCCCATCCATGTAGACCTGCCCGCCACGGTCGTGAACGATCCGGCAGATATCGCGGATACCGGTCTCGAACACTCCGTGCGTAGACGGATAGGTGACCATCAGGGCGCCCAGGTTTTCCCCGTGGGCTTTGGCTTTCGCTTCCAGGTCGGCGAGGTCGATGTTGCCGGCCTCGTCGCAGTCGACCACCACCACCCGGAAATTGGCCATGATGGCGCTGGCCGGGTTGGTGCCGTGGGCCGAAGACGGGATCAGGCAGACGTCGCGGTCGGGCTCGCCCCGGGACTGGTGATAGGCCCGAATGGCCAGCAATCCCGCGTATTCGCCCTGGGAGCCAGCATTGGGCTGCAGGGAGACGGCGGCAAAGCCGGTCATGTCCGACAGGCGCTTCTCCAGGTCGGTGATCAGGGCGATGTAGCCCGCGGCCTGATCGGGCGGCGCGAAGGGGTGCATGCGCCCGAACTCGGGCCAGGTCACCGGGATCATCTCGGTGGTGGCGTTGAGCTTCATGGTGCAGGAGCCCAGCGGAATCATCGCCCGGTCGAGGGCGATGTCCCGATCGGCGAGCATGCGCAAGTACCGCAGCATGCCGGTTTCGGAGCGATGCAGGTGAAACACGGGATGGGTAAGGATGGGCGTCGCGCGCCGTAGCTTGGCGGGCACCCGGTCGCCGACTTCGGCATCCAGGTCCTCGACGCCGAAGGGCGGGGCCGTATCCCCGGTAATGGCCCGCCACAGGGTGACGACGTCCTGGCGCGACGACGTTTCGTCGAAAGCGATGGCCACCCGACCCTGATCCACCTCACGCAAATTCAGACCGGCGTCCCGCGCCCGCCGATGAACCGCCACGGCGTCGTCCACGGCAATGGTGATGGTATCGAAAAATGAATCGGTCTCCACCACCAGGTTCAACCGTCGCAGGCCCTCGGCCACGATGGCGGTCAGGCGGTGGACCCGGGCGGCAATGGTCTGAAGGCCCTCCGGCCCGTGATAGACCGCATAGAAGGCGGCCATGTTGGCGAGCAGCACCTGGGCGGTGCATATGTTGCTGGTCGCCTTCTCGCGCCGGATGTGCTGTTCGCGGGTCTGCAACGCCATGCGCATGGCGCGGCCCCCTTGGGCATCCACCGACACCCCGATGATGCGCCCCGGCACCGAGCGCTTGAAGGCGTCCCGGGTGGCGAAGAAGGCGGCGTGGGGACCGCCGTAACCCATGGGGACGCCGAACCGCTGGCTGTTGCCGACGACAACGTCCGCGCCCCATTCCCCGGGCGGCTTCAGCATCACCAGGGCGAGGGGGTCGGCGGCCACGGTGACCAGGGCGCCCGCTTCGTGGCAGCGGTGGCACAGGTCCTCGTAGTCGGCGACCGTGCCGTCGGTGGCCGGATACTGAAGAAGGACGCCACAGGCGTCCGCCGGATCCAGCTCGGTGAAGGGATCGCCAACGCGGACCTCGAAGCCCAGGGGCCGGGCCCGGGTTTGGACGACGGCAATGGTCTGGGGGTGACAGTCCGCGGCCACGAACAGCGTGTCGCTCTTGCTGCGCCCGACCCGCTTCATCAGCGTCATCGCTTCCGCCGCGGCCGTGGCCTCGTCGAGAAGCGAGGCGTTGGCGATCTCCATGCCGGTCAGATCGATCACCATCTGCTGGAAGTTCAGCAGCGCCTCCAGCCGACCCTGGGAAATCTCCGCCTGATAGGGGGTATAAGCCGTGTACCAGGCGGGGCTCTCGAGAACGTTGCGCAGGATCACCGGCGGCGTAATGCAATCGTGGTAGCCCATGCCGATGAAAGAACGCAGCACCCGGTTGCGGGACGCCAGGTCGCGTACGTGGTCGAGCACCGCCGCTTCGGTCCCCACGGCCGGCATCTCGGGCACGTCGGACCGAATCGCCGGCGGCACCGCCTTGTCGATGAGGTCGTCCAGGGACCCCATGCCGAGGAACGCCAGCATTGCCGCCACGTCGGAGTCGCTGGGACCCACATGGCGTCCGACGAAATCCCGGGACTGTTCCAGATCGGCAAGGCTGGGACCGGAACGGGGCATGGCGGGTTCCTTACGGCGAAGCGGCGGGCGCGGGTCGATCATGGTCAGTGAAGGGTTTCCACGTACTTTTTGTAAGCGCCTTCGTCCATCAATCCCTCAAGCTCGGCACGATCCCCGATGGCGATCTTGAAGAACCAGCCGTCTCCGGTAGGATCGGTGTTCACCGTGTCCGGCGAGTCCGGCAGACCGCCGTTGACCGCGGTAACCTCGCCGCCGACGGGCGCATAGACCTCGCTGGCGGCCTTCACGGATTCGACGACGGCTGCCTGGCCGCCCTTGTCGAGGATGGCGCCCATGTCCGGCAATTCCACGAAGACCACGTCGCCCAGCTGTTCCTGGGCATAATCCGTGATGCCGACGGTCGCCTCGTCGCCGTCGACTCGAACCCACTCATGATCCTTGGTGTATCGGACTGTGGCCATGACGGTTCCCCTTGGAATTAACTCTTGGCATAGCGGTGCGCCACGAAGGGCAGGGCCGCCACCGCACCGGGCAGGGCCTTGCCGCGCACCATGAAGTTCACCGGCGTTTCCGGCGTGGCGAATTCGCTCTTCACGTAGCCCATGGCGACCGGTCCGCCGGCGGTGGGACCGAACCCGCCGCTGGTCACCTCGCCAATCGGGTCGCCGTCGGCGTCGGTCACCGCCGTACGGGCGCGCGCCGGCACCTTGCCTCCGGCACGCAAGCCGACGCGGCGGCGTTCGGTTCCCTCCGCGAGATGGCGGAGAATGATATCGGCCCCGGGAAACCCGCCCTCGGCCCGGCGGCGCTTGCCGATGGCCCAGGTCAGTCCGGCCTCGACCGGCGATGTCGTTTCGTCAATGTCGCTGCCGTAGAGACACAGTCCCGCCTCCAGGCGGAGGGAGTCTCGGGCGCCGAGGCCGATGAGCTTCACTTCTGATTCGTCGAGAAGATGGCGGGCGAGGTTTTCCACCTTGTCGGCGGGGACCGAGATCTCGAAGCCGTCCTCTCCCGTATAGCCGGACCGGGAAACGGTGCAGGGGATATCGCCGACGCGGAGCTGTTCCGCGGTCATGAAAATCATGTGGCGCGAGGCCGGGGCCAGGCGCCCCATGACATCCTTGGCGGCTGGCCCTTGGAGGGCCAGAAGCGCCCGATCCTCAAGCAGCTCCAGGGTGCAGCGCCCATTCAGGCGCTCGCGGATATGGGCGTAGTCCACCTCCTTGCGGGCGGCATTCACCACGATGGCCAGATGGGGGCCTCGGGACGTGACCAACAGGTCGTCGATGATGCCGCCCCCATCGGTGGTAAGCATGGTGTAGCGGATCCGCCCTTCGCCCAGTCCAAGGATATCGCCCGGCACCAGGGACTCGAAGTCGGCCGCCACGTTTTCGCCTCGCATAAGGGCCTGCCCCATGTGGGAGACGTCGAATAGGCCCGCCGCCTCGCGGCAGTGCCGGTGTTCGACGATGATGCCCTCGTATTGAACGGGCATCGCATAGCCGGCGAAGGGCACCATCTTGCCGCCGTGCGCGATGTGAAGGTCGTGCAGGGGAGTCCGCCGCAGATCGTTACCCGAGGTGTCGCTCAATGATTTCTCCAACAGTGCCGATGTCTCCGTGTATCGGCAACCTGCCCCGTCCGCAAGCCGGCACTGTCGACGGATCAGGCGCCGTGCCCGCTTTCGTCTCGATACCTGAAAGATTCCCGCCGCCGATGCCCGCTGTGCCGAACCGGGGCCGGAGTTGCCGCATCGGTGAGTCCGCCTCAAGTTCGCCCACGGCGATGCGGCGCCGAACGCGTCCGCGACGGTCGGGCTCTCCTGCGGGGGTCGACGGCGTGTTGGCGGGTGTCTGGGCTGGCGACGTCTCCCATTAAGGGTTCGAGGTGCTTCCCTTTGAGCGAAGTGTAGCCGTTGGGGTCAGCAGGTCAACCGGGGTCCAATTTGGATGAAACAGGCCACTGGTAATTTAGCGCGCGGAATCCAGGCGCCGCCGGTTGAACTCCATTTCCCGCTCGGTGATCTGGAACCCCAGGAAGACCTGAAAGTCCGCTCCGCGCTGATCGGCGGCGAGGGGAATGGTGATGTCGACGGGCGTGTCGGTGACCGCCACTCGGCTCAGATTGCCCGGAAAATTGATTGCCACATCGAAGTTCTGTTTCGACAGCACGTTGCGGGCCAGATCCGTCAGGGCAACGAAGTACCGGAAATCCGCGCGTCGATCCCTGTCGGCGGGACCGCGCGCGGCGGCCAGGCGAACGGCGATCGTGATCGCCACGCTGCCGGAACCATCGTCCCGCAGATCGTACTCGCAGGCGCCGCTGAACCCAGTGATTTCGCCTTCGTAACGAACATCAATCAGATCGATGCCCGTGTCGTCGCGGAACTTGGTAATCGTTGCCGCTTCCTTCAGGATCCGGACCGGCGGGCAGGGCGGCGCCGGTTCGGAGGCGACGAGGGCATCGTAAAACCCGCAGCCGCCCAGGCTGGTGACAAGAATTGCCGCGACAATCCGAAAGGCCCCCGTTCGGGCGGCGGCGCGAATTGACCGACCTCCCGACCGGGTCTAAAGGGAACTGTGGGTGCCGTCGCAGAACGGCTGGTTGCCCGTGCCCTTGCATCCGCACAGATAGGCGGTCTCCGTCTTCTCGGCGGTGAAGACGATGGGCAGAAGATCGGTCGCTGTATGAGCGCCATCGCAGAAGGGCTGGCGGGCGCTGCGTCCACAACGGCACCACGCGTATTTCTTCCCAGCTTCCATATCGACGGCATAGGGCTCCCGTTGTGCGATGACCGGATCGCTCATGACCTTGAATTCTCCACTGCTTTGTGACGGGCGGGGACTGTAGTGGAGCCCCCACGGCGGCTCAAGGCCTGGCCGTCCCGTCGGCGCCGGTGATCTCGATCAGGGTGTCCGCCACCCGGCTGAGTGCGCGGGCCCTTGCCCACGCGTTTTCGATCGCCTCGGCGATGTGAAGGGACCTCTTGAAGGCATCGAACGCTTCCGTCCGCTCGCCGGCGTCGAGGTGGTCGCGCGCCAGGTCGCCATACATCCAGACCCGGCTGAGGGCGCTCTTGATTGCCACGGAGGCCGTTTCCGCCAGGTCTTGGGTGGCGACGGCGCCGGCCGTATCCCCCGCCCGGCGCCGATCGGCGACCAGCGTCCAAAGAATCTGGGCCTTGAGTTGGGTGTCCGAGATGTCCGTCGCCGCGGTGACCGCTCGATCGAAGCTTGCCACCCCATTGACCCGGCCGTCCACCCGAATATCGTTGCGCCGCTGGTACTTCTGAATGGCTTCTTCGGTCTCGTCGTTCCAGCGGCCGTTCACTGGGCCCCGATAAAGGCCGGTGGCGGTCAGCGCCTTCTGCACGCGACGCACCAGGGTTTGGTCCGCTTCCCGACCGAGGATGTGGACGGGGGGCACGTAGCGCTCCACGCGCGCCACCTGACCATCCTCGACCGCCGCCGCCGCCGGCCCGGACGTCAAGGCCACGAACGCGGCCAGCCCCATGGCGAGCCTTGTCATTGCGCGAACGAACGGGCGAACAGCCATCTGCAAATTCTCCACACCGCGAATCGACAAAGCAATATTGGCTTCTCTCGGGCCGCTGGCAAGATGGCACGTCATGACGACCCCGGCGGGTTGCCATCGAGCGGACGGTCACCTATGACACGGCCACCCCGCGCACGGCGATGGGCCGATGGCCGTTTATACCGAAGTTTCAGACGACGAACTGCTCGACTACGTAGCCCAATACGACGTGGGCGACGTGCTGTCGTGCAAGGGAATCGCCGAAGGGATCGAGAACTCCAACTTCCTGCTTACGACCGACCGTGGGCCCTTTATCCTTACCCTTTATGAAAAACGTGTTAAGCGGGAAGATCTGCCCTTTTTTTTAGCCCTCATGGAGCATCTGTCGGATCGTGGCCTGCCCTGCCCGATCCCGGTGCACGGCCGCGACGGTGTCGCCCTCAGGGATCTGTGCGGACGCCCCGCCGCCATCATCACCATTTTGACCGGGATGTGGCCCCGGCGCATCGCCCCCCATCATTGCGAGGCGGTCGGAGAGGCGTTGGCCCGCATGCATCTGGCGGGCGCCGACTTTGCCATGGAGCGGCCCAACGACCTGTCGGTGGGTGGCTGGCGCCCCCTGTTCGAGGCCGCGGCGGGCGGCGCGGATTCGGTGGCCCCGGGCCTGAAACGGGAACTCACCGAACAGCTGACCATTCTCGAACAGCTTTGGCCCAAGGACCTGCCGCGCGGCGTGATCCACGCGGACCTCTTTCCCGACAACGTCTTATTCCGTGGCGAGGCCCTTACCGGCGTGATCGATTTCTACTTCGCCTGCACCGATTTCCTGGTTTACGATATGGCGACATGCCTCAACGCCTGGTGCTTCGAACCGGACGGCAGTTTCAACTACACCAAGGCGCGGCGCATGACGGCCGCCTACGGGCGGGTCCGCAAGCTGTCGACGGACGAGGTGGCGGCCCTGCCGCTGCTGGCCCGGGGCAGCGCCATGCGGTTTCTTCTCACCCGCCTCTACGACTGGCTGTTCACGCCCCGGGACGCCATGGTCACCCGCAAGGATCCCCTCGAATACCTGACCCGTCTGCGATTCCACGTCGCGGCGCAAGGTCCGAAGGATTATGGGCTCGGGTAAGTCGCCGCGGGTGGAACCGCTGGTCGAGGTGTTCACCGACGGGTCCTGCCGCGGCAATCCTGGCCCCGGCGGCTGGGGCGCCGTTCTCCGCTGGCGGGGGGTGAAGCGGGAACTTTCCGGCGGCGCGGCGGACACCACCAACAACCGCATGGAAATGACCGCCGCGATCGCCGCCCTGGAGGCCCTGAAGCGGCCGTCGCGGGTCGCCGTCCACACCGACAGCACCTATCTGCGGGACGGCATTACCCGATGGATCCATGGCTGGAAGACCAATGGCTGGCGGACGGCGGCGAAAAAGCCGGTCAAGAACGTCGACCTGTGGGAACGACTGGACGCGGCGCTGCAACCCCATGAGGTCACCTGGCACTGGGTCAAGGGCCACGCCGGCCATCCGGAGAACGAGCGCGCCGACGCCCTGGCCAGCGCGGCGGCAAAGCGAAGCCGCGGCGCGGAGGCCGATCCCTAATCAACTGAGTCAGACAAAAATGCCACCAATTCGGCCAAGCCATGTACGGACCAGTCCGCTTCGTTGGTCGCGGGAACGGTGAGGCCCCGTGCCGTCTTGCCGTGGCGCCGATCCACGTGGACGCAAGAAAGGCCCAACGCACGGCAGGGGGCGACGTCATGGAAGCGGCTTTGGGCGGCATGCAGGACGCGGTCTCGGGGCACGCCCCAATCAAGAAACAGGGAAACCGCCCGCTCGAAATGGGCCGGGTCCGGTTTGTAGGCCCCCACGTCCTCGGCGGTGACGATCAAGTCCATAATGTTGCCCAAATGCCCGTGAGTGCGGGCGAAGGAGGCGTTATCCACGTTGGACAGCACCCCCAGCCGATAGCGTTCCTTCAAGCAGGCAAGGGCCTCCACCGTGTCCGGGAACGACGGCCAGTCGCCGATAGAACGGGCAAGGCGCTGGCGCCAGTCGTCGGATACGGTTACGCCCAAGCTCTCGCCCACGTGGCGGAAGGCGTCGGCAACCACCCGAGGGTAGGGCCACACCGGGCGGCGTCGCTGCGCCGCCCGTTGGCCATGGGCGAAGGCCGAGAGCAGAGGGTCGTCCTTGGCCTCGACCCCCGTCTCGGTTGCCCACGGGCGGAGGATCGAGAGCACGCCCGTCTCCCAGTCAATCAGGGTGCCGTAGCAGTCGAAGGTGACGGCGTCGAAGGCCCCCGGATCGAGCGCCTTCTTCACCGCCACCGATTTAGAGTTGGCCCAACATGTGCTCGGCGCTGGTCTTCTCGTAGCCCGCCTCGTCGATGTTGAGGGCCTTCACCACCCCATCGTCGACCACCATGGAGAACCGCTTGCAACGCAGGCCCAGGCCCTTGCCATGAAGGTCCAGCTCCAGGCCCGCCGCCTGGGTGAAAGCGGCGTCGCCGTCGCCCACCATCCGCACGGTGGCGCCGGTACTCTGGTCCTTACCCCAGGCGCCCATGACGAAGGCGTCGTTGACCGCCATGCAGACGATCTCGTCGACGCCCTTGGCCTTCAGGGCATCGGCGTTGTTGACGTAGCTGGGCAGATGCTGGGCCGAACAGGTCGGCGTAAAGGCGCCGGGCACGCCAAAGAGGGCCACTTTCTTGCCCTTGAACAACGCGTCGCTGGCGATGCCCTGTGGGCCGTCGGCCGTGGCCTCGGTCAACGAAATGGACGGAATGCGATCACCCACGTTGATGGTCATGGTCTCCCCCTCGGAATTCAGGCTTGAGAAATGGCCCCGGTCGGGGCCGCATCCCCAAACATAGGCGGGGCGGCGGGGAATTCCAGGGTCGTGGGTGAATTCAGCGCCCGGCGACGGCGGAATTCGGGTCGGCCCGGTCGAGGGCGTCGAGGACCCCCGAACCGGTCAACAGTTCGGGAAGGACGTCACCCCGCGGCGAGCCAGGGCCGTAAACCGCGTTGAAGGGAATGCCGTAGCGCCCGTGGTCCGCCAGGTAGCGGGCGATCGTGTCGTTGGGCCGCGTCCAGTCCGCCTGCATGGCAATCACGCCGGGGGCGGTGAGGCGATCGAAGACCTCGCCGCGCTGCAAGACCAGCGCTTTGTTGGCCTTGCAGGTGATGCACCAGTCCGCCGTCACGTCGACGAACACGGTCCGGCCCTCGGCCACCAAGGCGGCGATGGCGGCCTCGTCGAAAGGCTGCCAGAGCGCGTCCGCCTCATGGGTCGTCGCGGGCTCGGACGGGCTTTGCGGCCACCACGCCGGCGCCGCGAAGGCGACGATGGCGGCGGCGGCCAGCGCCGGGCCGGCAATGCGGCTCGACAGTCCCCGATGGCGGGCCAGCAACAGGCCACTCAGGATTACCAGCGCCACCGCCGTCACCAGGGCGACGGCCGAGCCCGACTGGACCCACAGCACGGAGAGAAGCCAGGCGGCCGTCGCCGCGAGAAGGAACCCCAGCACCTGCTTGACGCGGACCATCCACGGTCCGGGGCGCGGCAGGCCGGTCGCCAGCCCCGGCGCCGCCGCCAGCAGCAGATAGGGTAGCGCCAGGCCGGTACCAAGGGCCGCGAAAACGGCCAGGATCTGCGGCCATCCCTGGGACAGGGCGAACCCGACGGCGGTGCCGAGGAACGGCGCCGAGCAGGGGGTGGCGAGGAGGGTGGCGAAGACCCCGGCCAGGAAATGGCCCGCGAGCCCCTTCACATGGGCCGTATCCTCGCTCCAGCGGGCCGCCCACCCGGGCACCGAAACCTCGAAGAATCCCCACAGGTTGCAGGCGAAGAAGGTCACCAGCAGGGCCATCGCGGCCAGGAACCAGGGGTGCTGGAACTGAATTCCCCAGCCCACCGAGGCCCCCGCCGCCCCAAGGGCGATGAGGACCCCCGCCAAGGCTAGAAAGGCCGTCAGGATGCCGGCGGCGGAAGCCAGGAAGCTCACCCGCACCAGACCCCGATCCGCCCCCCCGTGGCCGATCACGCCGAGAATTTTGATCGACAGCACCGGCAGGACGCAGGGCATCAGGTTGAGGATCAAGCCGCCGAGAACGGCGAAGGCAAGGATTGCCAGCAACGACGGAGCCGTCCCGCCGGTCTCCTCGAGGGCCAGGGACGCCGCCACCGCGATCGGGCGTTCGGCCGACCGTTCTCCGTCGATGAGGGTGACCACGACCGTGCGCCCGATGAGCGGGCTTTCCAGATCCACCAGCCCCGAAACGGGAACGGTCAGCAGCGCCCGGCGGTTTCCCCTGGACAGCGCGGTCCGGGGCTTGCCGAACGCCAGCTCGGGCGGCCCTTCGACGAACAGATCGGGGGCGACGAACGGCGTCGCGCTTGTCGCCGCCACCTGGATGACCGCCTCCTCGCCGGCGCCCGTCAGGGCCAGTCCGCCGACGGTCAGGCCATGGGCGGAACCGTCGTCGGGAACCAGGGCGGAAAACCGGTTGACCAAGTGCGCTTCCACCGCCGCCTGGGGCGGGCCCGAGGGCAGATCGAGGACCAGGGGAGTCTGGTAGGGGATGCAAATTTCGTCGCAGGCCAGGAAGGTCAGGTTGGCCCGCAGGCGCAGGGGCTGTCCCGGTTCGGACAGGGTCGCCGCCAGCGGCAACACCACTTCGTGTTTGTAGCCCAGGGTTTCAAAGCCAAGGACGGAGAAACGCTCCGGTGCTGGCCATTGGAGCTCGGCCTGGCTCAGGTTCTCCGAGCCCGTCCATTCGGGGGTCGGCGGGAAGCCGGCGTCCCCGGGCGATCGCCAATAGATCTTCCAGCCGTCGTCCATGCGGAAATGCAGTCCCAGGGTGACGATTTCCTGGTCGCCGACG
Source organism: Rhodospirillales bacterium (assembly GCA_965247705.1). Classification (GTDB taxonomy): domain Bacteria; phylum Pseudomonadota; class Alphaproteobacteria; order Rhodospirillales; family CAMCUA01; genus CBDFHV01. The sequence continues at coordinate 290,650 of CBDFHV010000086.1, forward strand.
GTCTCGGCGGTACTGACCAGCCGAACGGCGGCATATTCCGTGTCGGACCAGGGCGACGCGGCGCCCAGAGCCGGACCCGCGGCAAACCCGGCCACAGCACCGGCGATACCCAGTATGCCGCCCATCCGCAAAACGTGCCGGGACCGTCGTGACCGCATGGGTGATGTCCGCCTAGAATTGAATAAACCGCGTAACCTTGCGCGTTATACCTAATGGTGGGTTCGAAGAAGACAAGCATGGGCCACAATCACAAACACTTGACCCTTCGAGAGCCAGGCCCCGGCACCACCCGCGGCAACGGCCAACGCCTTGTTATTTGGCTTCCGTGAAGCTATGTCTTGAAGACAGAGGAGCCGACGCCATGACACTGGGTCAAAGCCCCTATCTGGACGGGCAGCTCTTGGTTGCCATGCCGGGCATGCGCGATCCCCGCTTCACCAAGACGGTCATCTACATGTGCGCCCACAGCGCCGAAGGCGCCATGGGCCTGGTGGTCAACCGGGAACTCAATTCCCTCTCGTTTCCGGACCTGCTGGGTCAGCTCAGTATCGAGGTGCCCGAACTCAAGCGCCAGATCCGGGTTCACTTCGGAGGTCCCGTGGAATCGGGACGCGGGTTCGTGCTGCACACTTCCGACTATGTTCAGGACGCCACCTTGGTGGTGGACCAAGAGATCGCGCTGACCGCGACGGTCGACATCTTGCGCGAAATCGCCAGCGGCGGCGGGCCGGACCGGTCCCTCCTCGCCCTCGGCTACGCCGGCTGGGGCGCCGGTCAGCTCGATACCGAGATCAAGGCCAACGGGTGGTTGTCGACGCCGGCCGCGCCGTCATTGGTTTTCGACGACGAACTGGACACCAAGTGGGAGCGTGCCATGGCCGAAATCGGCATCGATCCACGAATGCTGTCGGACACCGCCGGCCACGCCTGATCGGCACGCCCGTCAAGAGACGGCTTCGTAGCGATCCCGCTCCACCGATTCCATGTTGATACCCTCCATGCGGATGAGACGGGTTTCCCCATCGCGCCGGGGCGAGTGGATATCGCCGATGCCATAGGCCCGCGCCATGCCGGGGGTCATGTCGTAGGTTTTCACCACCTCGACCTTTCCCGGGTCGCCGTTCCCCGGCGGCGCGACCTTGCGCCATTCGGTCATGTGGGTGACGCCCTTGGCCTGCCCGTAGATGGCCCAGCTGGGGCCATGGTCGTGGGGATTGGAATCCTTGGGACCCTCGTAAACGTGGGACAACACGCAAAAGCCCAGTTCCGAGTCCTCGTAGATCACCTTGCGGGCCGAAGTCTCCACGGGGCCCAGGTAGGTATCGACGAAGGACGCGTCCTTGAGGCATTCCTCGAGCCGCTGGCGCACCTGTTCCAGGCCCGCGGGGCCCGAATCCGTCTTGAGAATGCGGCGACAATCGGCGGCGAACTGCTCCAAGGTCTGTGCGGTGGTTTGCGACATTGTGGGCGGCTCCTTGACATCCATGGCCGCGCCGGGCGGCTTCACGTCAATCATATCAAGGAGCAAAGGCCCCCATCAACCCGCTCGCCATGGTATCAAGCGGTGCAACGTTCCCGCGTGTCCAGGATGCCGCCAATCAGTTCGAGAAACGTCTTGATGTTGACGGGCTTGCGGACGATTACGTCGAAGCCGCATGCTTGGTTGAGTTGGGTATCTTCATCCGTCACCAAGCCGGTCACGGCGACGACCGGGATCCCGCTGAACTCCGGATCCCGCTTCAAGACGCCAACCACCTCGCGGCCGGACAGCCCGGGCAGACGCACGTCCATCACGATGACGTGGGGCCTTCGCTCGCGAACCGAGGCGAGTGCCGCGATTCCGTCCACCACCTCGATGACTTCCGCGTCGAGGGATTCGAGAATTTCTCTGTAGAGTTCCCGGTTGAGGGGGTCGTCCTCGGCAACGAGTACGACTGGTCTTGGACTCGGCTGCATCACCCGCTTGTTCCCCGATTCCTGTGATCGATGCAGAGTGTGGCCAATTCATGGCTCTGCGCATATGACAGGAAACACACCGCCGGTACACCATCATGTACGGACTTCGGAGTGGGCGGATGGGGGTATACCCGGCGCCCGCCCTCAGGCGCGCATTAGTTCCCGGGGCAGGGTATTGAGGCTGCGGCAGCCGTCTTCGGTGACCACGACCGTCTCCGTGCAGCCCATGGCGCCCAGACCGGGCACCTTGAGGATGGGGATCAGGTGAAAGACCATGCCGGCCTCCAGCAAGCGCGGATCGTCGGCTTTGATGTCCATGACGTGGCCCTCGCCCAGCCCGGGGGGAAAGGACACCCCCAACGAATAGGCGGCGCGGTTGTTCCAGCTATCGCCCACCTCCGCCCGCTCCACCAGGCCGCGGCCGGCCTGGTCCACGTCGGCGGCGGCGACTCCGGGGCGCATGGCCGCCATCATCGCCTCCGCCGCATCGATGGCGAGCTGGCTGTAGCGGATCACATTCGCCGACGGCGCGCCCACGCTCACCACCCGCCCGGCGCCGGCGTGGTAGCGGTGGACCGACGCGGGGATCTCCAACCACACCGGCTCGCCGTCGCGGAGCGGCGTCCCGGCGAAGGTGGCGTGGGAGGTGGCGGATCGGGGTCCGGCGGCGACGAAGGGCGGCGACCCCGTATATTCGCTGCCCGCCCGGATCAGCCCGCCGTAGACGGCGGCGGCGACGTCGTTTTCCGTCGCCCCGGGCCGGCAGGCGGCGGCGCCGGCGGCGAGTCCCGCGCAGGCCGCCTGGGCCGCCCGCTCGATCATCGCCACCTCATGGGCGGATTTTACCGCGCGGACCCCTTCGATCGTCCCGCTGGCGGGGCGGAAATCCGCCCCGGGCAGAACCCGGCGCAGGGAATCGACGACGCCGGGGGTGAGAAACAGGCCCTGATCCTCGTAGCCGATGGCGCCCTCGGGACCGCCCAGGGCCTGGGCGGCGCCCGCCACCGAGGGCACGGGGTCGTCGCCGACGAACACCGGTTCGGCGTCGCGCACCCACGAATGGGTGCGCACGTTGCCGATCTCGATGTTGCGCAGCACGAAGCGGGGATGACCCTCGCGGGGCACCACCAGGCACTGGAAGATGTGATAGCCGGTGGTGTGGTAGCCGCTGAGGTAGCAGATGTTCTCCGGCCCGGTGACCAGCAATACGTCCAGGCCGCGGTCCGCCATGCCGGCCCGCACCCGGGCCATGCGGTCCTGGTACTCCGCCACGGGAAACGCCAGAAGGGGTCCGTCGGCCATGGGGTCCTCGCCTATCTCAACTTAACTTAGCGCAGGCCCTGGCCATGCGGGCGGCGCCTTCGATGAGCGCCGCTTCCGGCACCGCAAAGGACACGCGCAAGTGGGGGGACAGGCCATAGGCGCTGCCGGCCACGGTGGAGACGCCGGCTTCCTCGAGGAAATAATCGGCCAAGTCCACGTCGTTGTCGATGGTCTTGCCGTCTGGACGCCGCCGGCCCATGAGCGCGGCAAACCCCGGATAGACGTAAAAACTGCCCCCGGGCACCTCGCAGGTCAGGCCCGGCACCGTTCGCAGGTGTTCCAGGGCCACGTCGCGGCGGGCCGCGAAGGTGGCAAGACGTTCCCTGATCGAGTCCGTGTTTTCGATCAGCGCCGCGGCGGCGGCGGCCTGGCTAACCGAACAGGGACTGGTGATGCTTTCCGACTGAAGGCGGGCGATGGCCCCGATCAGCGGCGCCGGTCCGCCGGCATAGCCGATGCGCCAGCCCGTCATGCCATAGGTCTTGGAGACACCATTGAGGGTGAGGATGCGCGCTTTCAGGTCTGGCGCGACCGCTGCCATGGTGGCGAACGCGGCCCCGTCGTAAAGGTAGTACTCGTAAACATCGTCGGAAAGGACGGCCATACGGGGGTGTCGGCGCAGCACCTCGGCCAGGGCGGCCAGTTCCGCCGCGGCGTAGACCGCGCCCGAGGGGTTGGACGGCGAATTGATGATCAGCCACCGGCTGCGCGGCGTGATCGCTGCCTCCAGGGCCTGCGGCGTGAGCTTGAATCCCCGTTCCGCCGGGCACGGCACGATCCGCGGTTCGGCCCCCGGGATGCGCGCCATCTGGGGATAGGAGGCGTAGTAGGGTGCGGGAACGATCACCTCGTCCCCCGGGTTCAGGGTCACCATGAAGGCATTGAAGATGACCTGCTTGGCGCCGGTGCCGACGGTGATTTCTTGCGGGCCGTATTCAAGTTCATTCTGAATGCGGAACTTTTTTCTGATGACCTCTTTCAGGGCCGGAGTGCCGTCGACGTTGGTGTAGCGGGTATCGCCGCCCTTAATGGCCGCCACCACCGCGTCCTGGACCGGCTCTGGCGTGTCGAAATCGGGCGCCCCGAAACTGAAGTTCACGATATCGCGCCCGGCGGCCCGCATTTCGCGGGCCTTCCGGTTGACCACGCCCACGGGGGAAGGCTGAATGCGGTCCAGCCAATCGGCCAGTTGAATCATCGCAATCCGCTCCCTCGCCAGAGTCCCTGGAAGCGAGCCGGTGTGAAACCCGCCGTCCAGGTCCTTGATGTTTGCATCGAAAGCGGAATGAAATATTTCGTCATTGGACGACCGCCCCGATCACAGCCGGTTGTCCACATCCCGCTCGACAGCCGCCGCGACCGCCTTGCGATCCAGGCCCATGGCCAGGTCGCGGAGCGCCTGCTGGCCGCCATTGTGGCCGGGAAGGCCGGAGACGAAACCGCCGGGCCAGCAGCCGGCGCCGCACAGATAGAGCCCCCGCACCGGCGTCCGGTAGCGGGACAGCCCGGCCAACGGCCTGAGCCCGAACATGCGCCCCGGCGTCATGTCGCCATGGAGCTGATGACCCTCCAACAAACCAAACTCCGCCTCCAGATCCGTCGGCGCGAAGAAGCGGACATCCTCGATGATGTCCTTCAGGTTGGGCATGTAGTGGGCCATGGTATCGATGATCCGGTCCCGGAAGACGTCCCGTTCCGTCGACCAGTCGCCCTCGGCCAGGTGGTAGGGCGCGTGCCAGCAGTTGAGGCTGAGCAGTTGCTTGCCCGGCGGCGCGATGGTCGGATCGGTCATGGTGGGGATCAACCCCATCACCCGGGGCTCCCGCGATGTCCGCCCGTTGCGGGCGTCATCCCAGCTCCGCTCCAGATGCTCGACACTGGGCGCGATGCGGAACTGGCAGGTGGCGTATTCCGTCACTAGGTCGTCGGGGGCGCAGGCGAGGCGGGGCACGGCGCCGAGGGCGATGACCAGTTTCGAGGCACAGCCGCGCATGCGCAGGCGCTCCAGCCGGGTCCGCAGGTCGTCGTCCAGGTGCCGCGACTCGACCAGGTCCAGGAGCGTGGTTTTCGGGTTGAGGTTGGACAGCACGATGCGGGAGTCGATCTCCTCGCCATCGGCCAGCGCCACGCCTTTCACCCGATGCTCGGCATCGATGCGAATCGCGGCCACGCCGGCCTCCGTGCGAACGGTGACGCCGGCGGCCTCCAGGGAGCGCCGCATGGCGGCGGCCACCGCGCCCATGCCGCCCCGGGGCAGCCCCGTCGACCCCCTGAGGGGCTGCTGGCGGGGATCGTGATCGGCGTCGACGCTGGTCGACAGCAGGGACATGGGCCGCTGCAGCAGGGCCAAGGCGGACCCGGGCGTCGACGGCGCGTAGTTGCCGTTGAACATGCTCATGGCGGCGATCAGGCCCTTGAGGATCGGCGATTCCAGCCGGTCGTCGAGAAAATCCCGGATATTGCCGAACAGGATCTCGGCGAAGTCCGCCTCGTCTTCCGGCGTCTCCAGCCGGGCGAGAAGCTCCGACAGACTGGGGGGGGCTTCGAACAGATTGACGCGCAGTTTGCTGGCCACGTCGGTAAAATGCTCGAACACCCCGTGATAGGCCCCCACGTCCCGGGGCGACAGGGCCTGGATTTGGGCATCCACCTTTTGCCGGTCGCGCCAGCCAACGAAGGCGCGTCCGTCGGGAAGGGGGATCACCACCGTCGGGTCGGGGCGATCGAAGGTCAGTCCGTGGCGCTCCAGCGCCATGTCGCGCACGATTTTGGGTTCGAGGGATCCCGGTGAGTTGGAGATGGCGCCCCGGTAGCCGGGAAAAAATTCATAGGCGCCGCAGGGCCCGCCCACCACGTGGCGCCGCTCCAGTACCAGGACCGACAGGCCGCCCCGGGCCAGGTAGAAGGCGGCGACCAGGCCGTTGTGCCCGCCGCCGACCACGATCGCATCATGGGGTTTCGTCACGGCACGAACTTTAGACTAGGGCTTCAAGGGGGGCACGTCGGTCGGCTTGGGGTCGACGTCGAACGTGTTGAGGACCATGGCGATCAGCCCGTAATAGCCGCACAGGGCCACCAGTTCAAACAGACCGGCCTCCCCCAGGGCGTGGTGCGTGCGGTCGAAGGTGGCCTGGGAAATGGTCTTGGTGTTTTGCAACGCGTCGCAGAAATCGTAGACCAGCGCCTCCTCGCCGTCGGTAAAGACCGGCCGGCGGCGTTCGGCGATGGCGTCGATGACCGCTTGGGAGACGCCGGCCGCCAGGGCGAGGGGCACGTGGGCGGACCATTCGTACTGCCCCGTCCAGTGGCGGGCGACGGTCAGGGTCGCGACTTCGCGCAGATTGGCCGGCAGGTTGCCGCCCCAGCGCAGGTGCGCCCCCAATCGCTGAACGTGGTTGGCGATCTCGGGCGCACGCACCAGGGCCGCGAAGGGGCCGAACACGACCCCCCGGGGCCCGGCCGCGATCTCGTCGTGGGCTTGGCGCTGGGCTTCGGTCATGGCCTCGGGATCGAGGGGCGGGACACGGGTCATGGGGGCCTCATTCAAAGGTGACCTGGCGCGCCCATTCGAGGCCGGTGAAGGTGCCCTCGCGCGCCCGACTTTCGAGAAAAGCCACCCGCTGGCGGTAGGCGAACAGGGTTTCCAGGAGCAGGATGTAGTCCTCGTCGTTCTTCATGCGCAGGCGCACCAGGCGCAATTTGGACGCGTCTTCCGCGCGAATGCCGTGTTTGCGCAGGATTTTGACGGCGATCTTGCGAAGGGCCACCAGGCGACCGTCGTCACGCATGGTGGACTCGCCGCAGGCAAGCTGCCGCAACCATGGTCGTCACTTCACCGCGTTGACCACCATCTCCACCATGATGGTGGGTGCCAGCACCACCTGGACGCAAGCACGGTTCGGGGCTTCGCCGGGTCGGACCCAGGCCTGCCACGCGGCGTCCATCTCGCTCCACTGGTTCATGTCGGAGATGTAGACCAGGATCGAGATGATCTTGGACTTGTCGCTGCCCACCGACTGCAGGAGCTTGTCGATCCCGGCGAGGGTCTGCTCGGTCTGGCTCCCCATGCCGGCCGACTTGTCGGCGGCGGTCATGACCAGGGTGATCGAATCGCCGGCTTCGACCATCTGACTGCGGCTTTGGTTGGCGCCCGGGTGGCGGGTAATCTTCATCTGTCTCTCCCTAGGATGATGTCGCATGACGTTGGGATCGCCACTATGGTTCTAGCCGGCGCCGCCCCCGATACCAAGGGCCACCGGCGAGAAGGAGATGTAAGAATGAGCGGCAGGGTCGATCATTGGCGGGTGCAAAAGGAAGCGGCGGCGGGTGCCGGGGTGGTGACGGCGCAGCACTGGGCGGCGGCCAGCGCCGGCGCGGAGATCCTGGCCGCCGGCGGCAACGCCGTCGATGCGGCCGTTGCCACCGCCATGGCCCTGAACGCGGTCGAGCCCTGGATGAGCGGCATCGGCGGCAGCGGCATGATGCTTGTCTACACGGCCAGCGAGGACCGGGCACACGGTATCGAATTCCAGGGCGCCGCGCCCAAGGCCATCGACCCGGAGTCCTATCCGATCGACGGGGCGGCGCCACCGGTCCTCATGGGCTATCCGGCGGTGATCGACCAGGGCAACGTCCGCGGCTATGGGGCCATTAACGTGCCCGGCGCGGTGGCCGGGCTGTCCCTGTCCCTGGCCCGGTTCGGGACCATCGGCTGGGACCGGGTGCTGGCCCCCGCCATCGACCTGGCCGAGGCGGGATTGCCGGTCGACTGGCACGCCATGCTCAACATCGCCCACGGGGCGGCGGACCTGGCCCGGGACCCGGGGGCCGCGGCTGTCTATCTGCCGGGCGGCCATCCGCCGCCGGCCGAGACGCGCCTGCCCTTGGGGAACCTGCCGGGGACCCTGCGCATTCTGGCCGACGACGGGCCCGATGCCTTCTACCGGGGCGCCATCGCCGAGCGCATGGTCGATGACCTGGGGACCGGCGGCAGCGTCATCGCCGCCGACGATCTGGCGGACTACGCGCCCCGGCTGTTCGATCCCGTGGTTGCGGACTATCGCGGCTGGACCCTGTACCTGACCGGCGACGAGGGCGGCGGCACCCGCATGGCCGACGCTCTGACCCGCCTTGCCGACCGGCTGGATCCGGCCGGTGGCCTGGACGCGGATGCCTACGTGGCCTGGGCCGAATCCCTCGATGGCGCCTTCATCGCCCGGCAAGAGCGGCAGGCCGGGGGCGGCGACGGCGAAGCTCGGCCGGGCGCGTCGACGACCCATGTGAACGTCGTCGACCGGGACGGCAACGCGGTGGCCCTGACCTATACGCTGCTCAACAGGTTCGGTGCCCGGGTGGTGCTGCCGGCCACGGGCGTTCTCATGAACAACGGCATCTCCTACTTCGATCCCCGGCCGGGGAAGCCCGATTCCCTGGTCGGCGGGCGCAAGGTGCGGACCAGCAACATGTGCCCGACGGTGGTCGCCCGGGACGGCCAGATGCGGTTCCTGGTGGGGGCGTCCGGGGGCAATCATATCGTGCCGGCGGTGTTTTGCGTGACCTCCATGCTGCTGGACTTCGGCCTCGACCTGGTGGAAGCGCTGCATCGCCCGCGCATCGACGCCGCGGGCCGGGAGGATGTCCAGGTGGACATCGATCTGCCCGCCGCGGCCGTCGCCGCCCTGGAAAAGCGCGGCCCGGTCACGCGGGCCGAGCGAACGGTGTTGCCGAAGCCCTTCGCCTCCCCGTCGGCGGTCGAGCGGCGCCCGGAAGGCGGCGCCGCCCTGGGGATGGCGGACGTCTATTCGCCCATTGCCGCGGCCGTGGCCGCGCCTTGAGGGCGGATCGAGAGCGGAAACCGGAATGCGCCGGCGGATCTACTCTTTCAGGTCCTCCCACAGCTCCTTGACCTTGGAGAAAAAGCCGTGGGATTCGGGGCTGTGTTTCTCGCCGCTGCCGCCTTTCTCGAACTCGCGCAGAAGTTCCTTCTGCCGCTTGGTCAAGTGGACCGGGGTTTCGACGACCGCCTGGACGAACATGTCGCCCCGGGAGTCCGACCGCAGCACGGTCATCCCCTTGCCGCGCATGCGGAACTGATGTCCCGTCTGGGCGCCGGCCGGAATTGTGATCCGGGCACGGGTGCCGTCGATGGTCGGCACCTCGATGGTGCCGCCGAGGGCGGCGGTGGTCATGGGGATGGGGACCCGGCAGTGGATGTTGGCGCCTTCGCGCTGGAAGATGCGGTGGGCCCGTATGCCGAGGAATATATAGAGATCGCCAGGCGGCGCGCTGCGGGTGCCGGCTTCGCCCTCGCCGCTGAGGCGGATTCGGGTGCCGTCCTCCACCCCCGGCGGAATGTTCACCGACAGTTGCTTTTCCCGATGGACACGGCCGCTGCCGCCACAGCTGGCGCAGGGTTCGGAAATCACCTGGCCTTCCCCATGGCAGGTGGGGCAGGTCCGCTCCACGGTGAAGAACCCCGACTGGGACCGCACCCGACCGGCGCCGCCGCAGGTCCGGCAGGCCACCGGCGCGCTGCCGCCCTTGGCGCCGCTGCCATGACAGGACTCGCAGATTACCGAGGTCGGGATGGTGATGGTCGCCTTCTTGCCGGTGAAGGCTTCCTCGACGCTTACTTCCATGTTGTAGCGCAGGTCGGCGCCCCGGCCGGCGCCGCCGTGCTGCCCGCCGCGCTGCCCGCGGCCGCCTGAAAAGAAGTCGCCGAACATTTCGTCGAAGATGTCGGCAAAGCCGCCGCCGCTGAAGCCGCCCGCCGCGCCGCCCTGCTCGAAAGCGGCCTTGCCGAAGCGGTCGTAGGCGGCCCGCTTCTGGGAGTCCTTGAGGACCTCGTAGGCCTCGCTGACTTCCTTGAACTTGTGCTCCGCCGACTTGTCGCCGGCGTTGCGGTCGGGGTGGAACTTGAGGGCGAGCTTGCGGTAGGCCTTCTTTATGTCGTCGGCGCCGGCGTCCCGCGAGACATCCAACGTGGCGTAATAGTCGTCCGACATCAGGCGCCTTCCCCTTTACGCCGCGAAATAATCGACCGTCGCCTCGCGGTGCAAAACGGCGTTAGCTCGCCTTTTTGTCCTTGTCCGGATCGACTTCCTCGAAGTCCGCGTCCACCACCTTGGCGTCGTCTGAATCGCCCTCGGATGGGGCCGCGTCTTCACCCCCACCGGCGGCGTCCTCGGCACTGTCCGCGCCTTCTTCCTGCTGGGCCTTGTACATGGCCTCGCCGAGCTTCATCGAGGCTTGGCCTAAAGCCTCGGTCTTGGCCTTGATGGCCTCGACGTCGTCCTCGTCCTTGACCGCCTTGAGCTCGTTCACGGCCTCTTCGATGGCCGACTTTTCATCGGCGCCGACCTTGTCGCCGAATTCCTGCAGGTTCTTCTCGGTGGCGTGAATCAGGCCTTCGGCGTTGTTGTGCGCCTCGACGAGTTCCTTGCGCGCCTTGTCATCGTCGGCGTGTACTTCCGCCTCTTTGACCATGCGGTCGATGTCGGCCTCCGACAGCCCGCCAGAGGCCTGGATGCGCACCTGCTGTTCCTTGCCGGTGGCCTTGTCCTTGGCCGAGACGTTGACGATGCCGTTGGCGTCGATATCGAAGGTCACCTCGATCTGCGGCAAGCCGCGGGGCGACGGCGGAATGCCGACCAGGTCGAACTGACCGAGGGGCTTGTTGTCCGACGCCATCTCCCGTTCGCCCTGGAAGACCCGGATGGTGACCGCGGTCTGGCCGTCCTCGGCGGTGGAGAACACCTGGCTCTTGCGGGTGGGGATGGTGGTATTGCGCTCGATGAGCCGGGTGAAGACGCCGCCCAGGGTTTCGATGCCCAGGCTCAGCGGGGTGACGTCCAGCAACAGCACGTCCTTGACGTCGCCCTTGAGGACGCCGGCCTGGATGGCGGCGCCGATGGCGACCACCTCGTCCGGGTTGACGCCCTTGTGGGGTTCGCGGCCGAAGTATTCCTTCACCGTCGCCGTTATCTTCGGCATCCGGGTCATGCCGCCGACCAGGATCACTTCGTCGATCTCGCCCGCAGTCAATCCCGCGTCCTTGAGCGCCGCCTTGCAGGGGCCGATGGTGCTCTGCACCAGATCGTCCACCAAGGCTTCCAGCTTGGCCCGGGTCAGCTTGATGTTCAGATGCTTGGGCCCCGACTGGTCGGCGGTGATGAAGGGCAGGTTGACCTCTGTCTGCATGGCGCTCGACAGCTCGATCTTGGCCTTTTCCGAGCCTTCCTTGAGACGCTGCAGGGCCAACTTGTCGCCGCGCAGGTCGATACCGTTCTCTTTCTTGAACTCATCGGCCAGGTAATCGATGATTCGCTTGTCGAAGTCCTCGCCGCCCAGGAAGGTGTCGCCGTTGGTGGACTTCACCTCGAACACCCCGTCGCCGATCTCGAGGATCGAGATGTCGAAGGTGCCGCCGCCCAGGTCGTAGACGGCGATGACGCCGGCCTGCTTCTTCTCCAGGCCGTAGGCCAGGGCCGCGGCCGTCGGCTCGTTGATGATGCGCAAAACCTCCAGCCCGGCGATCTTGCCGGCGTCCTTGGTGGCCTGGCGCTGAGAATCGTTGAAGTAAGCGGGAACGGTGATCACCGCCTGGGTGATCGTCTCGCCCACATGGGACTCCGCCGTTTCTTTCATTTTTTGCAGGATGTAGGCGCTGACCTGGCTGGGGCTCAGCTTCTTGCCTCCCGCTTCCACCCAGGCATCGCCGTTATCGGCCTTGACGATTTTGTAGGAGACGAGCCCCTTGTCCTTCTCGGTCATCGGATCGTCGTTGCGGCGGCCGATCAGGCGCTTGATGGCGGACAGGGTATTCTCCGGATTGGTCACCCCCTGGCGCTTGGCCGGCTGGCCGACCAGGACTTCGTCGGATTCGGTGAAAGCCACCATGGAGGGCGTCGTGCGGGTGCCTTCCGAGTTCTCGATGACGCGGGCATCCTTGCCCTCCATCACGGCAACGCACGAATTGGTGGTGCCCAGATCGATGCCGATAACCTTGCTCATTGCTTTCACCCGTTCGCTGCGTCGTGCATCCGCGGCTCCGGTGGCGCCGCGAAATTACCCGTTAAATCCGATGGTCGGATGACCCCTTGAGTCCCGTCCGACGCGATGTAGAACCATGTCCCGCGACCCGGGCGTTATATAGGGTGGTGATTTTGAGGGCGCAACCGCGTCCGCCGGTGCCCGGCGCTGGCGCGCGCGGGTTTGGGGAATGACCAAGCATGATCGTTTCCGCCAGCTATCGGACGGACATTCCCGCCTTCTATGGGCGCTGGTTCCTGAACCGGCTGGCGGCGGGGCGGTGCCGGGTCGTCAATCCCCATGGCGGGGGCGCGTACGAGGTTCTCCTGGATGCCGAAACCGTGTCGGGTTTCGTTTTTTGGACCCGCAATCCGGGACCGTTCGGCGACGCCCTGGCGGCGGTGCGCGACCGGGGCACGCCGTTCGTCGTTCAACTGACGATCACCGGATACCCCCGTGCCCTGGACGGCGCCACCATCGATGCCGAGATGGCGGTGGCGGAGGCCCGCCGCATCGCCGCGACCCATGGCCCCCGTTCGGTGGTATGGCGTTACGACCCGGTGGTGTTCACCTCCCTGACCACCGCGGCCTGGCACCGGGCGACCTTCGCCCGTCTGGCGTCCGCCCTGACCGGGTCGGTGGACGAGGTGGTGGTGTCTTTCGCCCAGATCTACCGCAAAACCAAGGGCAACCTGGACCAGGCCGCCAAGCGCCACGGCTTCGCTTGGCAGGATCCGCCCGACGAGGCGAAGCAAGCCTTGTTGCGGGACATGGTTTCCCTGGCCGCCGAGCGGCGGATGACCGTGGCCCTCTGCGGGCAGCGGGCGCTGCTGACGGCGGGCGCGGCCGATGCCCGGTGCGTCGACGCGGAGCGTCTAGGGGCGATCGCCGGGAAGCCCCTGGCGGTGCCCCGCAAGTCCCATCGGGACGGTTGCGGCTGCTGGCGATCGCGGGACATCGGGGCCTACGACTCCTGTCCCCACGGCTGCGTCTATTGTTACGCGGTCCGCGACCGGGACCGGGCCAAGCGGCGCCTGGCCGCCCACGACCCCCTGGCCGAGGCGCTGTAGGAGCCGGGAAGGAGCAGGGTTCAGAGGTTCTCGTCGACCTTGGCGCCGGAGGGTCCGCCCTGGGACTGTGAATCGACCTGCTTTTCGTAGGCGGCCGAGCCCCGGTTTTCGGCGTCGTCCTCGTCCGTCTCGTCCGCGGCAGGGGATGCCGAAACCCTGGGACCGCCCTTGGAGACCCCCACCTTGGCGGGACGCAGCAGTCGCTCGTACAGCATGAAACCCCGTTCCAGTACCTGGACCACGGTACCGGCGGGGCGGTCGGGGTCTTCCAGTTCGAACATGGCCTCGTGGAGGTTGTGGTCGAAGGGCTTGTCCAGGGCCTCGATGGGACGGATGCCGACCCGCTCGCACGCGGCCAGCATGGTCGATTCGGTCAACTCTACGCCGACCATCAGATTGTTGACCGACTCATGGGCCTGTCGCGCCTCGGCGCTGACGCTGTCGAGGGCCCGACGAAGGTTATCGGCCACGCTCAGCATCTCGCGGGCGAAATTGGCGATGGCGTAGCGAGACGCGTCCGATCTGTCGCGCACGGCACGGCGGCGCACGTTCTCCACTTCCGCCAGGGCGCGCAGCAGCTTGTCCTGGGTTTCCGCCAGTTCGCCTTCCAGGCTGTCCACGTCCCGCGGCGGTGCGGCTTCGGCATCGCCGTTCGACTCCGCCGACCAGGGGCTTGCGGACGTGGGCTCTGGAACCGCGTCCGCGTCCCCCTCCGGCGCTGGTTGCGCCTGACCGTCCGCCGTCTCATCGGGCGTGGCGTCCGCCTCGTTCTCGGCCGGCTGAGGCGCCGCCTCCGCGGTCTCGTCGGGCGCCGGTCCGGGCCCACCGTCGCGGGGGGTGTTGGCGTTGGTTTCACTCATGTGATGGCATCACTCCGTGATCCGAGCTTGCGACCGAGCAACTTGGCCGTGTAGTCCACCATGGGCACGATGCGCGCGTAGTTCATGCGGGTCGGCCCGATCACCCCGATCGCCCCGACGATGGTTTCCTGGGAGTCCCGATAGGGCGCGACGATGACCGAGCATCCGGTGGCGACGAACAACTCGCTTTCGGCGCCGATGAATATCTGCACCCCTTCAGCCGTGTCGGCAAGCCGCAACATGCGGAGCATGGTTTCCTTGGTTTCCAGGGCCGAGAAAAGAGCCCGGATGCGTTCCAGGTCGGCGACCGCCGTCACATCCTCCAGCAGGTTGGCCCGACCCCGCAGGATCAGGGTGCCGCCGCCGTGGTTCGCCTCTCCCGACCAGGTGGCCAATCCCTCTTCCACCACCTTGCGGGTCAGTTCGTCCACGTTGGTGCGATGGTGCTCCAACTCGGCCATGATTTCGTCGTAGGCTTCCTGGATCGTGCGTCCGACGAGACGGGCCCCCAGGAAGTTCGACGCCTCGACCAGTGAAGACGCCTGAATGCCCGGCGGCGCTTCGAATATCCGGTTCTCGACCAGGCCGGACTCGGTGACCAGGATCACCAACACGCGGCCGGGGCTTAGATTGACGAATTCGATGTGCTTCAGCGGACTGTCGGTCTTTGGCGCCAGCACCATGCCAGCGCAGTTGGACAGCCCCGACAGGGCCACCGTCGCCTCCTCCAGGAGCTCGTCCACGTTGCGCCCGGTGCCGGCGACGCGGCTTTCCAGGTCGTTTCGCTCCGCCTCGGTCAGGTTGCCGATCTCGAGCAGGCCGTCGACGAACAGGCGCAAGCCCGCGTCGGTGGGCAGGCGGCCGGCGGAGGTATGGGGGGCGAACAGCAGCCCCGCTTCCTCCAAATCCGCCATGACGTTTCGAATGGTCGCCGGCGACACTTTCATGTCCAACCGGCGGGCCAGCGTACGCGAGCCCACGGGTTCGCCGGTTTCCACATAGGATTCGACGATGGTGCGAAAAACTTCGCGCGACCGTTCGTTGAGTTCGTGGATCATCGTTGCCGACCGTTCGCCGCGACGCGATGGGGGTGAAATGTAGTAACCGACCCGACCAGCGTCAACGCGGGGGCGGCCGCTCTTTACGGGGCGGGATGCCGCCGGTACCGTGGCGCCGCGCCCGGCCCCCAGCTTTCGAGAGAAGTCCCATGACCGCATCCCGCCCCTCAGGTCGCGCCGCCGACCAGCTTCGGGAGGTTTCCCTCGAGGTCGGCTGGAACCGCTACGCGGAGGGTTCGTGCCTGGTGAAGTGCGGCGACACCCACGTGCTGTGCACCGCATCGGTGGAGGAGCGGGTGCCCGGCTGGATGCGGGATTCGGGACGTGGCTGGGTGACGGCGGAGTACGGCATGCTGCCACGATCCACCGCCACCCGAACCGACCGCGAGGCGGCGCGCGGCAAACAGTCGGGCCGCACCCAGGAAATCCAGCGGCTGATCGGCCGCAGCCTGAGGGCGGTCACCGACCTCAAGGCCCTGGGGGAGATCCAGATCCGGGTCGACTGCGACGTCCTGCAGGCGGACGGCGGCACCCGGACGGCGGCGATCACCGGCTCCTACGTGGCCCTGCACAAGGCCATGGGGCGGCTGGTCGACCTTGGGCTGTTGGAGGCGATCGCGCTCACCGATCAGGTGGCGGGGGTGTCCTGCGGCCTCTACAAGGGGACGCCGATCCTCGACCTGGACTACGCCGAAGACAGCGCGGCGGAGGCGGACGTCAATTTCGTCCTCACCGGCCGCGGCGGCATCGTCGAGGTGCAGGGCACCGCCGAGGAGCGGCCCTTTGCCCACGAACAGTTCCTGACTCTCATGGCCCTGGCCAAAACGGGTGTCGACAGGTTGGCCGCGCTGCAGCGCCAGGCCCTCGAAGGGGACTGAACCGGTGTACCGCCGGTTCGACGGCGACCGGCTGGTGATCGCCAGCCACAACCCGGGCAAGGTGACGGAGATCGCGGCCCTGCTCGACGGCCGGGGCATCGACCTGGTATCGGCCGCCGAGCTGGAGCTGGCCGAACCGGAGGAGACCGGCGAGACCTTCGTCGCCAACGCGACCCTCAAAGCCCAGGCGGCGGCGTCCGCCGTCGCGCTGCCGGCCCTGGCCGACGATTCCGGGCTTTGCGTCGCCGCTCTTGGCGATCGGCCGGGCATCCACTCCGCCCGCTGGGCCGGACCGGATCGGGACTTCCGCCATGCCATGGAGAAGGTGCAAGCCGCGCTGGCCGACAACGAGGACCGCCGCGCCCGCTTCGTCTGCGTCCTGGCCATTGCCTGGCCCGATGGGCACCGGGAGGCGTTCGAGGGGACGGTCCGCGGCCGCCTGACGTGGCCGCCCCGGGGCGACGGGGGCTTCGGCTACGACCCCCTGTTCGTGCCCGACGGCCACGACATCACCTTTGGCGAGATGGACCCGGACCGCAAGCACGCCATCAGTCACCGGGCAAATGCCTGCGCCAAGCTGATGACCGCCTGCTTTGCGCCCTAAGGCCATGGCTCTGTCCTCAGATCGGGAAGGCACCCCGCGCCGCGGTTTCGGTATCTACATCCACTGGCCTTTTTGCGAGGCCAAGTGTCCCTATTGCGACTTCAACAGCCACGTGGCGGGGGGCGTGGATCACGCGCGCTGGCGCAAGGCGCTGCTGCGGGAGCTCCATCATGGGGCCCGGGACGCGCCGACGCGGCCAGTGAGCAGCGTATTCTTCGGCGGCGGCACGCCGTCCCTGATGGAACCGGACACGGTGGCGGCGCTGCTACGGGCCGTGGTTGACTTGTGGCCCGTCGATGGGGACCTGGAAGTGACCCTGGAGGCCAACCCCTCGTCGGTGGAAGCGGCCCGCTTCTCCGCCTTCGCCGCGGCGGGGGTTAACCGGGTCTCCATCGGTGTCCAGTCCCTGGACGACGACGCCCTTCGGTTCCTGGGGCGGGTTCACGACGCCGATACGGCCCGGCGGGCGGTGGCGGTGGCGGCCCGTCACTTCCGCCGTCGATCCATCGACCTGATCTACGCCCGCCCCGGGCAGACGGCGGCGGCATGGAGGCGGGAACTCAACGAGGCGCTCTCCATGGCCGACGGTCACCTTTCCGCCTATCAGCTGACCATCGAGAAGGGGACGGCGTTTTACCGCCAAGGAGTCCCCGCCGCCGAAGACGAGATCGCCTTGGACCTCTACGCCGTCACCCAGGAGGTGCTGGCCGGCGCCGGGCTGCCCGCATACGAGGTGTCCAACCACGCGCGCCCGGGCGAAGCCTGCCGGCACAACCTCACCTACTGGCGGGGCGGCGATTACCTGGGTGTCGGGCCAGGGGCCCACGGGCGGCTGACACCGGGGGAGCTTACCGAGGCGGTGCGCAACCTGCCGAACCCCGAGGCCTGGCTGAAGGCCGTCGAAACCCGGGGCCACGGCGCCATTACCCGCGAGACCCTGAGCCCGATGGCGCGCCGGGACGAGGTGGCGATGATGGGACTCCGGTTGCACGAGGGCTTGCGCGCCGACTTGTTTCGCCAGGCCACGGGAATGGACCTGGAGGCAGCCTTCGAACCGGACAGATTATTTCGCCTGGGTGAGGCCGGCTACCTGGAGCGCGACGCGCTCGGCGCCCGGGTAACGCCGGAAGGGCGCCTGCGGTTGAATGCCGTGGTGGCCTACCTGCTGGATTCGGACGGTCCGCCAGAAACGGGCCTCACGGCGCATTGAATGCGCTGGGTGCCGGATCGACGACCGTTATGTCCCGAAGCCCCACTTCGATGACTGCCAGTCCCCGTTCGTTGAGACCATCGTTGCGCAGGCGGAATATACCGTCGCGGCCGGCGAATCCGCCGGGATCGGTGAGGGCCTCGACCGTGAAATCGGGCCCGCCCTCGGACTGGGCGAGCACGGCCGCCAAGGCCACCGCGTCATAGGCCAGGGTCGACAGGCGTGGCGGCGATGCGCCGTAGGTTTCGCTGTAGCGGCTTGTGAAGTCGGCCCGCGCCTCGTGGGGCGGAGCGGCGAACCAGCCCCCCACCAGGGCCGGCTCGGCCCCCTGTCCGGGCTCGTCCCACTGGCCGGTCCCCAGCATGCGCACAGAGGCCGGGTCCACGTCGTAGTAGGGCAACAGGGCGGCGATGGCTTGCAGTCGCTTTCCCCCGTCGGCGATCAGCAGGGCGTCGTAAGGCAGGCCGCCGGCCGCAGTTACCAGCCCCTCGATCCGTTGCAGCGCCCGTCGCGCGACCTCGTCGCCCCGCGCCTCGAGCTCGGCCTTCTGCTGGGCCAGGCGGGCCCGGCGGGGCGCATAGTTGGCGATCCGCTTTACCGGATCGGTGAAGTCGACCGCTTGGGGATCGTAGAATTCCACGTGGGTCACCTGGCTGTCGGCGGCGAACGCCGCGTCGCGCAAGTGCTCCACCACCGTCACCCCGTACTCGTCGTCGGGCGCCAACGCCGCGAACCGGCTGAGGCCCCGACGGGCCGCGAACGCGACCACCCGCTCCACCTGGGAACCGGGCAGAAAACCGAGGACGAACACCCCCTCCCGGGCCACCAGCCGGTCGTTGGAGAAGGCCAGCATGTTGAGGCCTGCGGCCCGCGCCGTCGGCGCCACCGCGTCGACGGAGGACGCCAGCAACGGCCCCAGGATCAAGGCGGAGCCGTCGATCACCGCCTGGCGTCCGGCCCCATGGGCGCCATCCGGGGTGCCGGCGGTATCGTAGATGAGCATCTCGAAGCGGTCGTCGGCGAAGTCGAACAAGGCCAATTGGGCCGCGTTGAGCATGCCTTGTCCGACCCCCGCGGCGGATCCGGTGAGGGGCAGCAGCAGCGCCACCCGATGATCGAAGCGTTGGTCGACTTGGGGCATGGCCGCGACTTGCGAGCCGTCCGCCGCGCCGCCCGGCCCCAAGGCCACCTGGGATTCTTGCGCCCCCGGAGCCGGTGCCGCCGCCACGACGGGCGACGCCGGGGGTGGGGCGGCGAGGACCGGCGGCGGGGGCGGCGCCGCGACGGGTTGCGCCGGCCGGCCGCCTGGAGAAGACTGGCAGCCGAACAGAAGCAGCGCCGCCACGGCCATTGCGGCCGCGGCACGCCGCCGCAACCGAAGGAGCCGCGCGTCGCGCGGTGAAGGTCCTGGCCAGATCGTCAGATCATCGTTCATCCGCCACCTCGGTCCGCCCTCGCGATCGCCATTCCCGACCGGGTCGGGAGCCTATCGGCGAGGGGCGGGCGAGTAAACCGCCCGACGCGCCCCCCGATCCCGGCCTCCATGTCGTCGCAACTCCCATCGGCCATGCCGACGACATCACCCTGCGGGCCCTTCGCGTCCTCGCCGGAGTCCATGTGGTGGCCTGCGAGGATACCCGGGTGAGCGGTCCCTTCCTGGTCCGCCACGGAATTTCGGCGACCCTGGTGGCCTACCACGAACACAACGCCGGGCGGGTCCGCCCGTACCTCATGGAACGAATGAAAAGGGGCGAAAGCGTGGCGCTGGTCAGCGATGCCGGCACGCCCCTGGTCTCCGACCCGGGGTTCCGCCTGGTCGCCGCCTGCCACCAAGCCGGTGTCCCGGTTACCGCGATCCCCGGCCCGTCGGCGGTGCTGGCCGCCCTGGTCGTCGCCGGCCTGCCCACGGACCGGTTTCTGTACATCGGCTTCCCGCCAACCCGGTCCGCCGCCCGGCGGCGCATGCTGGCCGAGGTGGCGACCGTCCCCGCCACCATCGTCGCCCTGGAATCCCCCCGCCGGCTGGCGGCGTCCCTGACTGACATGGCGGCCGTCCTCGGCGACCGTCCGGCGGCGGTGGCCCGGGAATTGACCAAGAAGTTCGAGGAGACCCGACGCGGCCTCCTGTCGGAACTGGCGCGCCACTACGCCGAGGCGGGTCCGCCCAAAGGCGAGGTCACGGTGGTTGTCGGGCCGCCCGGGCCACCGGCGGCGCCGACCGAGGACGCGGTGGACCGGCTGCTGGACATGGCCTTGCGGGAGGGTTCGGTGCGCGACGCCGCCGACCGGGTTGCCGCCGCCACCGGGCTCAAGCGCCGGGACGTCTATGCCCGCGCCATCGCCCGAAACCGCCGGCCGTGACCGGCCCACGACCGGAGCGGGTGCGGGCGGAACGCCGGGGACGCCTGGCGGAAGCCCTGTGCGCCACCTGGCTGCGGATGAAGGGATACCGCATCGTCGCGCGGGGCGTGCGGACGCCGGTGGGCGAGTTGGACATCGTCGCCCGGCGGGGCCGCGTCCTGGCCATCGTCGAGGTCAAGGCCCGGGGCACCCTGGCGGCGGCGGCCGAGTCCATCGGCGAGCACCAGCGCCGCCGGATTGCCCGCGCGGCCCTGGCGTTCCTCCAGCGCCACCCCCGCTACGGGACCCTCGACCTCCGCTTCGATGCGGTGCTGTTCGCCCCGTGGCGGCCGCCCCACCACATCGTCGACGCCTGGCGGCCGGCGGCGGAGCTCTAGTGTTCCGCTCGAAACAAATGATTCCCATCGGGCAGGTGTGATGCGATTCTGGGTTCATGGGGAAGAAAGTGAGGATCCAGCTGGCGCCTGGGGATCAGGACAGGCTGGAGGCGTTGATCGCCAATGGCAACACGCCGCAGAAGCATGTCCGACGGGCTCGGATTGTACGGCTGGCCGGCGACGGCGTTGGCACCGATGAGATCCAGCGCCGCTTGGGCGTGAGCAAACCGACCATCCGACGCTGGCGGACGCGCTATGTGGAGGCCGGCGTGGACGGTTTGTGCCGCGATAAGACGCGCCCGCCGGGCAAGGCACCGCTTGCGGCGGATGTGGTCGTGCGGGTGATCGAGAAGACCAAGACGGAAACGCCGCCGGACGCGACCCACTGGAGCCTGCGAACGATGGCCAAGGCGGTGGGCATCGCGCCGTCGAGCGTTCAGGCGATCTGGAAGGCACATGAGCTGAAACCGCATCTGGTGGCGACTTTCAAGCTGTCCAATGATCCGCGGTTTGCCGAGAAAGTCGAGGACGTGGTCGGGCTGTATGTCAACCCGCCGGAGCACGCCATCGTCCTGTCGGTGGACGAGAAGTCCCAGATCCAGGCACTCGACCGCACCCAGCCGGGCCTGCCGATGAAGAAGGGCCGGGCCGGCACCATGACCCACGACTATAAGCGCCACGGCACCACCACCCTGTTCGCGGCGCTCGACGTGCTCGACGGCACGGTCATCGGCCAATGCATGCAGAAGCATCGCCATCAGGAGTTCATCCGCTTCTTGAACAAGATCAACCGCGCGACGTCGAAGCACCTGGCTCTCCACCTGATCGTCGACAACTACGCCGCCCACAAGACGCCGGAGGTCAAGCGCTGGCTGAAACGCCATCCCCGGTTCCACCTGCATTTCACGCCGACCTCGGCGTCGTGGCTCAACTTGGTCGAACGCTTCTTTGCCGAGATCACCCGAAAGCGCATCCGTCGCGGCGTGTTTCACTCCATCGTCGAATTGCAAATGGCCATCAACGACTACCTCGACCAGCACAACGCCGACCCCAAGCCTTTCGCCTGGACGGCTTCCGCCAGTTCCATCATCGATAAGGTCAACCGAGGGAAACAAGCGTTGGAATCGCTACACTAGATAGCGTCCCTATCCGGTTAAAACAGGATCGGCCTAAATGTTCTTGTTATGTTCACGTAGAGGATGTAGGCTGATCGCATTGTCTCGGCTTTTGGAGGGCGGTGCGATGGGCAGGATGTTGGCGTTTCAAGAACGGCACGGATCGGAAGCGGCCTGCATCGAGGCGCTGGCCCGGCTGCGCTGGCCGCAGGGCTATGTCTGTGCCCGCTGCGGCGAACGGCGGAGCTACCGAATGACGGCGCGGCCCAGGATCTTCGAATGCGCCCGTTGCGGTCATCAGGAATCGGTGACGGCGGGGACGATCTTCCACCGCACCCGCACGCCCGCTCCGCAAATGGTTCCTGGCGGCGTGGTGGATGGCGCGCGACAAGCGTGGGGTCTCGGCCCTTTTGCTGTCCCGCGAGTTGGATCTGTGCTACGAGACAGCGTGGCTGATGGCTCATAAGCTGCGTCATGCCCTGACGGAGCGCTCGGAATTTCCGCCTCGAGGGCTTGGTCGAGGTCGACGAGAGTTATTATGGCGGGCGCGGCAAGCCGGAGAGCCGGGGCCGGGGCCTTTCCAACCCGAACAAGAGCCTGTTGGTGATGGCCGTCGAGAAGCGGCCGGTCGGCCCGGGCAAGGGCATCAAGGGAAGCGGCTTCGTCGCCGGCCGGGCGCGGCTCGCCATCCTCCCGGCGGCCACCGCCCGCGAGCTGGGCGGCTTCGTGCGCGCCTCGGTCAGGCCCGGAAGCCGCCTCGCCAGCGACGCCTTCAAGGGGTACGCCGGACTCCGCGACACCTATCGCCACCACCCCGTCGTGCAAGGCGAAGGCAAGAATGCCGAGCGCTTGATGCCGGTCGTCCATGTCCTGTTTTCCAACGTGAAGACCTGGCTCAACGGCACCTATCACGGTGTCGGCGCCAAGCACCTGCCGCGCTATGCCCGGGAATGGAGCTACCGCTTCAACCGCCGCACACGCATCACCGATCTGGCCGACTTCGTCCT